>JANSXT010000002.1 GCA_024742765.1 Phyllobacteriaceae bacterium
ATCTGCCGTGGGTGTAGGAATATTGATTGGATCTGTCCCTAGTACGAGAGGACCGGGATGGACACACCGCTGGTGGACCTGTTGTCCTGCCAAGGGCATTGCAGGGTAGCTATGTGTGGAATGGATAACCGCTGAAGGCATCTAAGCGGGAAACCAGCCAAAAAACGAGTATTCCCTGAGAGTCGTGGAAGACGACCACGTTGATAGGCTGGGTGTGGAAGTGCGGCAACGCATGAAGCTTACCAGTACTAATAGCTCGATCGGCTTGATTCGTTCTCATTGCTCATGTCCATGGTCTTGTCCTCACGGATGAGCGCGGCTTTGCCGCTATCCTCCGGACGGGGCGCGCAAAAATGCGTGACGGCCATTTGGCCTTGCGGGCTTTGCCCGTGAGCAAAGATAACGCCAGCTTCTCATCTGTTTTGCGTTTGGCCGACCTGGTGGTTATTGCGGGGCGGCTGCACCCGTTCCCATTCCGAACACGGCCGTGAAACGCCCCAGCGCCGATGGTACTTCGTCTTAAGACGCGGGAGAGTAGGTCGCTGCCAGGTCTGCCAAGCGCAAACAGCTTCTCGATTCCGATGTTTTTCTTTGCCTCCATGCCTTTCTCCGCACGGAGGCGCTGCCGTCTCCGGTCGACGCCTGTGGTGGTGTTGGCTGATGCGAGTAGCAAGCGGACCCTACGGGTCCAATACATCTTTGACGCGGGGTGGAGCAGCCCGGTAGCTCGTCAGGCTCATAACCTGAAGGTCGCAGGTTCAAATCCTGCCCCCGCAACCAAATAAATCACTGATATTGAATGATATTCTAGCCCGCCATTTCGGCGGGCGTTTTGCGCTTCAAAGAAAAGTCGCCACTAAGTCGCCACCGTGAAGCGAGTTCTCAGCCATTCGGAAGCAATTTCCTTCTGGCATATACAATTCGGCGCGGTGTGATCGCCGCGCCGAATGGGTTTCTCATCCCATTGTCGGCATGACAAATTCCGGGTCGCTCCGGACACCGGAGGGCCAACGCGTGGTGATTGTCTTTAGCCGGGTATAGAACCGAACGCCCTCCGGTCCGTGCATGTGGTGGTCACCATAGAGGGACTGTTTCCAGCCGCCGAAGGAATGGAACGCCATAGGTACCGGGATCGGGACGTTTACGCCCACCATGCCGACTTCAATGTCGTGGGCGAACGTACGGGCCGCATCACCGTCACGGGTGAAAATTGCAACGCCGTTCGCGTAGTCGTGCGAGTGGATCAATTCGACAGCCTCGGCGTAGTCCTTGCGACGAACCACCGAGAGCACGGGGCCGACAGTTTCTTCTTTCCAGACCATCTGACCTGAGCCCCGTCTTTCATCCAGTCAGGAAATTACAGCGGAAAACTCCAATCAAAAACGGTCCAGTTTCCTGGCGGCAGGCCAGATCTCACATGGCCCGCAGCAAATCTGAAATCGGTTCGGATTGCCCGATCGTATGAACCATTGTTCCGGCACCACGGAATGCGCGAGCACAGCCACAGGCAAAACGTCCTGACGATTGGGTAGAGGACGAATGCCGCGGAGAGTGGAGGGAAACTCGGCGGCTTGCACTTGATCGATCACCGAGCCGGGTCGTTCTCCTCTCAGGACTTGCAGTCGCGAACTTGGCTCAGTTTCGGAAGAAGCTTGACAGTCGTCCAGAGATGAAATCGGCGAAGGCCCGGACACGGGGCGGGATGACGGGGGTGCGGGGAAACACGATATAGACGCCGATCTCATCGGTCTCGTAATCGTCCAGCACGCGCACAAGCCGCCCCTTCGCCAGATCGTCCCTGATCTGCCACAGCGGAAAAAGGCCGACCCCGCCACCGCGCATAACGGTCTCGTAGAGCCCCTGACGGGTATTGGCCGAAAGACGCGCATTCACCCGCACGACATGGCGGTGATTGTCCCGGTCCCTGAGCGTGAATGTGTCCTGCGCCTTGGGATTGGCGAGCAAAAGGCAATCATGCTTTGTCAGGTCGTTGGGTTGGTGTGGCTCGGGCCGTGCCTCCAGATATTGCGGCGCGCAGGCGAGAACCAGCCGGCTGGTGCCGATCCGCCGGGCGACGAGTGTTGAACTGGGCAGATCGGCAAACCGGATCGCCAGATCGAAACTGTCCTGGACGATGTTCACCGGAACGTCCGAATAATCCATGATCAGGTTGATCGCGGGATATCTCTGCATGAACTCGGCGAGATATGGTGAGACATGCAAATAGCCGAACGTTGCGGGCACTGAGACGCGAAGATCGCCGGACGGCTCGTTGCTCCGCGACATCAACGCCTCGGTTTCGCTGACTTCCAGCAAGATTCGCGAACATTGCCGCAGGAACATTTGCCCTTCGGATGTGAGCTGCGAACTCCGCGTCGTGCGGATCACCAGGGTCACGCCGAGCTGTTCTTCAAGCCGTGCCAGACAGCGGCTCATCTGCATGGGCGTAGCGCCGCACGCCTCGCCGGCCGCCACCAGCGTTTCATGGGTGCCGATGGCGACGAACCGGGTCAGATCCTCAATGTTTCGCAGCATGATTGTAACGATCGTCGTTAGTCAGTTTCATTCATTATGCGCTTGTTCGTGATAAAATTCCAGCAACAATGCCAAGGATGAGCTGGCAGATTTACAAAGTGCGATGTCAGCCAGAAACATCGATCATTCCAGGGGAGGGGCAGTCTTGTTTGGTTTTTTCCTCTTCCGACAAGTGGATGCGCGTCGTCCCCTGAGCATTGACGCATCAATTGCCTCTCCCTTCATGGCGTCAAGCCATGGGTAATCTTGCGGAGCGGCTTGATCCGGACGGCGGCGGCCGTGTCAATGCTGACGTTTCCTTGCAGGGCGTGCGTCCAGCACAAGTCTCGCCGGCCCCTTGCGTTCTGAGCGTTAAGGGCATTTGCAAAACGTACCCCGGCGTGCAGGCTCTGCAGAATGTCGATCTCGACCTCCATGCGGGTGAAGTGCACGCCATCATGGGCGAAAACGGCGCCGGCAAGTCGAGCCTGATCAAGGCAATCGTCGGGGCGATTACCTGCGACAGCGGCGAAATTCGTGTCGACGGGACGCCCGTGTCGATCAATACGCCAGCCGATGCCCAAACGCTCGGGATCGCGGCCATCCATCAGGAACTGTCGCTGGTGCCGCATCTGAGCATTGCCCAGAACGTCTTTTTGGGTCGTGAGCCGATGACCGGCGTGCCGTTCATGGTCGATCACAGGAAGATGGCTGACGATGCGGCGGCCATACTGCACGATATCGGGCTCGATTGCGATGTCGGGGCCAAGGCCGACAGTCTGAAGGTGGCGCATCAGCAGGTCGTCGAGATCGCCAAGGCACTGTCGCAAAATGCACGCGTCCTGATCCTTGACGAACCGACCGCCTCGCTGTCGGACCGGGAAGCCGATGCGCTGTTCGCAATGATTGACCGTTTGCGGGCCAAGGGGACCGCAATCGTCTACATTTCACACAGGATGAACGAGATCGGGCGGCTGGCCGACCGCATCACCGTTCTCAGGGATGGCAAGCGAGTTCTCTCCGCCACGCCGTCGGAGATATCGACCGACGAAATTATCGTGGCCATGGTGGGCCGGCCGGTCGCGCAACCGTCAAAGGAGGGTCGTGCGGACCGCCCCGTCGGCGATGCTGTTCTTGAGCTTGAGGACGTCTGGACCGGAACCGGACTGGCCGGCATCACCATGTCGATCCGGGCCGGGGAGATCGTCGGGCTGGCCGGCCTTGTGGGGTCAGGCCGCACCGAGGTCGCGCGTGCGATCTTCGGCGTCGATCCGGTTCTGGCTGGCCGCATCGACTGGATGGGCGCGCCGCTCACCGGCGACACGCCCGAGCGTGTGAAGAGCGGCATCGCGCTGGTCCCCGAAGACCGCAAGGAACAGGGCCTTTGTCTCGAGCAGACCATCAGCCAGAACCTTCTTCACGCAAGTTTTTGGAAAGTGTTTCCCAAGCGTCTGTTCCGGCCGTCCCGTGCCCGCTCGATCTCGCGCGACTCGATCGCCAAACTGAGGGTGGCGACGCCGCATGGCGAAAAGCGGGTCGGACTGCTCAGCGGCGGCAACCAGCAAAAGACGGTGATTGGCAAGTGGCTGAATGCCGATGCGCGGCTGTTCATCTTCGATGAGCCGACGCGCGGCATCGACATCGGTGCCAAGGCGGAGATCGTCGACCTGATGATCGCGTTGGTCGAGCGCGGCAATTCGGTTTTGATGATCAGTTCCGAACTTCCCGAACTGGTTGGCTGCTGCGACCGCGTCTACGTTCTGCGCGAGGGTGAAGTCGCCGGCGAACTGGCGGATGCCGATCTGACCGAAGATGCCATTTTGCGGTTGGCGATGCATCATGACTGAGCTTGTCGCAAAACCGCCCGCATCAATCGGCACGCGCCTTTTGAACATGCCCGGCGCGGCCTTCATCACGATCGCGCTGGTGCCGCTTTTCGCTTTTTCGAACGACGCGTTTCTTGGCGCCAGCAACCTCACCAACATCATGGTCCAGACCTCCATTCTTTTGATGGTGGCGGTCCCGATGACCTACGTGATCCTGACCGAGGGGCTGGATATTTCGATGGGCGCGGTCGTCAGCCTTTGCGGCGTTGCGATGGCGCTTTATCTCGCCGATGGCGGTGGGCTGTTCGTCGCCATCCTGATCGCCTGTGCCGTGGGTGCGGCGTTCGGTGCGTTCAACGGCGTTTGCGTCGCCTATTTCCAGATGCCGTCTTTCGTCGTCACGCTTGGCACAATGGGTGTCGCGCACGGGCTGGCGCTGATCCTGACCAATGCCAGCATCGTAACGGGCCTTGGCGATCAGATACTCGCGCTGCAAACCGGATCGCTGGCCGCCATCCCGTACACCGTCCTGATCGCGATTTCGCTGTACGCGCTGGCCCATCTCATCCTCTATCACACGCGTTTCGGCACCTATGTGTTCGCGATCGGCGGCAATCGGCACGGGCTCGAACTGGCAGGCATACCGGTCAATCTGTGGCACACGGGTGTCTATGTCTTTGCTGGCCTTTATGCGGGCATCGCGGCCACATTGCTGACGACACGCACCTTTTCGGCGCATCCCACCGTTGCGATCGGCATGGAGTTCGACGCCATCGCCGCGGTCATCCTTGGCGGCACGTCGTTTGACCGCGGCAAGGGCTGGCTGTTCGGCACCGTCCTGGGCGTCATCGCCATCGGCGTCCTGCGCAACGGTCTCAATCTGATGGCCGTCAGTTCCTCTGTCCAAGCAGTTGCCATCGGCCTTTTGGTGATCGGAACGCTGCTTCTCGACAAGCTTCGGGCCAATGGTTGGAGGCTCACATGAGCGAGGCAACACGGTCCGGTCGCGACTGGCACAGCGCCATCGACAAGCTGCGCGGCAGCGAGATCGAATCCATCTTCCTGCGTCTCGCCGTCCTGTTCGTCGTCGGTCTCTTCCTGACGATTGCCACCGACACGTTTCTGACGCAGACCAATCTGGTCAACCTGTTGCGGCAGGCCAGCCTGATGTTCCTGCTGGCCGCCGGCTTGACGCTGGTTCTCATCGTTGGCGGCATCGATCTGTCGGTCGGTGCTAACCTGGCCTTGTCGGCCTGCCTGACGGCGGGCGTCTACAAGGCGACGAATTCGGTACCGCTGGCGATCGCGACGGGACTGGCCACCGGCGCCGCGATCGGCTTCGTCAACAGTCTTCTGGTTGCCTTTTTGAAACTGCCCCCGTTCCTGGCCACGTTCGCGACCCTGTGGGTCTGTCAGGGGCTGGCCTTCTTCTATATGTCCGGCTCCGTCATCTACGGCTTTCCGCCCGAAATGCGCGCGCTGGGAAGCGGCTTCTGGCTGGGCATACCGGTGCCCGTCATTTTGATGACGATCATACTGATTTTTCTGACCGTCTTCCTGCGCCGCTCGACGATCGGGCACGAGTTGTATGCCATCGGCTCCAACGCCACAGCCGCCCGCCTTTCCGGCATCCCGGTACGCCGGCGATTGATTCTCGTCTACGTGCTTAGCGGCCTGACCGCTGGCTTTGCTGGCATCGTCTATCTGGCGCGGGTCAACTCGGCCGATGCCGGTGTGGGTGAGCCCCTGCTGCTGCCCGTGATCGCGGTGGTGCTGATCGGGGGCGCTTCGCTTTACGGTGGACGTGGATCGGCGATTGGCACTCTGTCGGGGGCCCTGATCCTGACCGCCGTTCTCAACGGCATGAACCTTCTGGCGATCGATTCGAACTTGCAACCGATGGCAGCGGGGCTGGTCGTCCTGCTCGCCCTTGCGCTCGAAGCCGTCTCGAAAAAGCACCAACGCAAGAAATGACCCTGAGCAAACACCCAAGGAGGATAGTGATGAAGATGTTTCGTGGATTGGCACTGGCTGCTGCAGCTCTGATGACAAGCGCCGCTTACGCGGCCGAGGGCGAAGTTGCCGTCTTTACATCCAACAACACGGATCCGTTCTTCCAGACGATCCGCGACGGCGCTGACTTCAGCGCCGAGGAGCGGGGGATGGCGACCATCCAGTATGTGCCGACGAAGCCGAACAATATCGTCGAGCAGATTGCACAGGTGGAAGGTGCTGTTGGCCGGGAGCCCGAACTGATGATCTTCGTGGCCATCGACCCCGATGCGCTGGTGCCGGCCATCGACAAGGTCAACCAGGCTGGCATCCCGATCGCCAACATCGCCGACAAATCCTACAAGGGCGACTTCATCACCTATGTCGGCTACGACAATTTCGCTCTCGGTGAGATCGTCGCGACCAGGATGGCCGAAGAGCTGGGCGGTTCCGGCAAGGTCATCATCATTGATGGCATCAAGGGCAACCACACCAATGAAGAGCGCCTGAAAGGCTACAAGGCCGGCCTCGCCAAGTTTCCCGACATCGAGGTTCTCGCCTCCCAGCCGGCCAACTTCAACCGGCTGCAGGCGCTGAATGTGATGGAGAACCTGCTTCAGGCGAACCCGCAGATCGATGGCGTGCTGACCATTGTCGATACGATGGGAATGGGTGCGCTCGATGCGATCGAGGGCGCCGGGCGCGAAGGCATAATCGTTGCGAGCATCGACGGGATCGAGGAGGCGGTCGAAGCGGTCCGTGACGGTCGCATGCTGGCGACGGCCGAGTTCTCCGGCTTTTCGATGTCGTGCCTCGCCTTCGATGCCTATGACCGTTCCAAGGACGGCCAGGAGGTTCCCGAGGACATCATCCTGCCCACGGTTCTCATCGATCAGGCCAATGCCGAAGCGACGCTCGATGGCCTGAGAAACCCGACCTGCCCGACTTGGGACGAGAAGGTCGGCAACTGAACCCCATCACTTCCGAGGACACAACAATGTCGGACACAGAACTTCACGCGCGGGTTCACCTGCAAAGCGAGACCATGGCGCGCTGCCTGGTCACCGCCCGCCAGTTCAAGCTGCAGGTGGATGAGCCCCAGTCCCAGGGCGGCAGGGACGAGGGCCCCAATCCGGTCGAATACCTTCTCGCCGCCCAGGCAGGTTGCCTCAACTATATGTGCCACTGGGTGGCGCGCGAACTGAAGATCACCATCAGGTCGTTGCAGATCGATGTCGACGGCCATGTCGATTTTGCCAGGTGCATGGGCCTGCCGACCGACAAACGGGCAGGCTTTGAATCGCTCAATGCGGTGCTTCGCGTCGAAACCGACGCCGACGACGACACGCTGGAAGAATGGCGTCGCCGTGTCGAATCGCGCTGCCCGGTGGGTGACAATGTCGCCAATCCGACGCCCCTCAACGTCTCGGTCTCCGCCACGCAACCGGCGTGAGCGCGACCGTGCTCTGCGGCTGCCCGGCAGGGGAGCCGCTTTCTGATCATGACAACAGGCCGATAAAGCGAGGCTGACGCGATGAACACTGTAGCTCCCATACAATCGGGCCTTGCCTCTGCAATGGACTTCAAGCACGCCGACTGGGTGTCGCTGTCGGAAAGCGTCGATCGCGACGCACGCAACTTCATTGACGGCGAGGTGTGCGAGGCGCGCTCCGGCGACAGGTTCGAGAGCATCAACCCCAGCACGGGCGAAGTTCTGGTCTTGGCGCCGCGCAGTAATGCCAGCGATGTGGAAAGGGCCGTCGCCTCGGCGCGGCGCGCCTTCCGGTCGGGCGTCTGGTCGAAAATGGCCCCGCGAGACCGGATGGACGTGCTGTACCGGTTCACCGACCGCATTGCCGCTCACGCCGCCGAGTTCGCCGTTCTGGAAACGCTCGACATGGGCAAACCGATCAGTGACATGCTCAATGCCGATATCCCCGACACCTTGCTGACGTTCCGCTACTTCGCCGAAGCCATCGACAAGATGGAAGGCGCAGTGACCAACACGCCATCGGACATGATGCATATGATCCTGCGTCAACCCCTGGGCGTGGTGGCGTGTATTGCGCCATGGAACTTTGTCTTGTTGACGATCGCCTGGAAGATCGCGCCGGCCCTTGCGGCGGGCAACACCGTCGTCCTCAAGCCGGCCGAAGAAGCGCCGATGACCGCGACGCTGCTGGCCAAGCTGTTTGTCGAGGCCGGCGGTCCGCCCGGCGTGTTCAACGTGGTGCAAGGGCATGGCGAGGAAGCGGGAAAACCGCTGGCATTGCACATGGATGTCGACAAGATCAATTTCACCGGTTCGACGGAAGTGGGCAAGCTGATGCATGTCTATTCCGGCCAGTCCAACATGAAGCGTGTCGCGTCAGAATGCGGCGGCAAGTCGCCGCAAATCTTCCTGCCCGACCTGCATGATCTGGACGTGGCGGCCGAATATGCCGTCAACGGCGTCTTCGCCAATCAGGGTGAGGTTTGCAATTCGGGGTCGCGCATTCTTGTCGACCGAAGCATTGCCGACGACCTTGTCGAACGCATGGTGCGTCATGCGCGAGCCAGTCTTGTTCCCGGCGATCCGCTGGATCCGGGCACGACGACGGGTCCGCTGGTGACGCATGCCCACTGCGACCGGGTCGGAACCTTCTTTGAAGCCGGTAAGCAAGACGGCGCAAAGCTGACGTTCCAGAGCGATCTGGCCTCGGAGCTGAGTGCCGGCGCCTATTTCGCGCCGACCATATTCACCGAGGTGACGCCGTCGATGCGGATCGCTCGGGAAGAGATCTTCGGGCCGATCGCGTCGGTCATCGCCGTAGACGGCTTCGAGGAAGCGATGACCATCGCCAATGACAGCGACTATGGCCTGGCCGCGTCGGTCTGGACCGGGGACGTGACCAAGGCGATGCGCTTTGCCCAGGACATCGAGGCCGGCACCGTCTGGATCAACTCGTTCGACCAGTTCGACGCCACCGCGCCGTTCGGTGGTTTCAAGCAGTCCGGCAGTGGTCGCGACAAGTGCTTTGAATCGCTGCTCGCCCACACACAGACAAAGTCGGTGATGATCAATCTGCTGAACTAGAGGACCACGCAATCGAACCTGCCTGAACCCATTGGAAGGAAAGACCTCATGATGACATTCAAAAACAGCATTCGGACATGCGCCGTTCTGGCCCTGTCCCAGTTCCTCGCGCTGCCGCTCGCCGCGCAGGAGATTGCCGTCTTCACGAAGAACCAGGTCGATCCCTTCTTCAATGACATTCGCGTCGGGGCAGAGATGGCGGCGGCCGCCAAGGGTTGGTCGACGGTGCAATATGTGCCCACGAAACCCAACAATCTGACCGAGCAGATATCGCAACTGGAAGATGCGTCGCTGCGCAACCCCGACGCCATCTTGTTCGTGCCCATCGATCCCGATGCGTTGGCGCCGGTCGTCGAGCGGGTTGCCAATGCCGGAATTCCCATCGTCAACGTTGCCGACAGGGCGGCTTCTGGCAGCTATCTGACATTTGTCGGCTTCGACGATGTCGTTCTTGGAGAGGTTGCCGCCAAGGCGCTGGCGGACCGTTTGGGCGGCGAGGGCCGCGTTGTCATCATCGAGGGCGTCAAGGGCTCCAAGGTCAATGAGGACCGGGTCAACGGCTTCCGCTCGGGTCTCTCCGCATTCCCAAGCATCGAAGTGATCACGTCCCAGCCGGCCAATTTCCAGCGCCTGCAGGCGCTTCAGGTGATGGAGAACCTGATCCAGTCGACGCCGGACATTGACGGCGTGCTGGCCAGCATCGATGCGATGGCGCTTGGTGCGCTGGAGGCGATCGAGGCGGCGGGGATCGAAGCCCAGGTCGTTGGCGTTGACGGCATTTCCGAGGCGGTCGAAGCGGTGCGCGATGGCCGGATGGCCGCGACCGCCGAATTCAGCGGCTTCAAAATGTCCTGCCTTGCCATTGAAGCTGTCGACCGTGCGGCGAACGGTTTGGATGTTCCTGCCGAGATCCTGCTTTCGGGATCGCTGATCACTGCAGAGAACGCCGGTGATTTTCTGGTGCCTCTGGAAGAGCAGACATGCCCGGATTGGGATGCGGTGGTCAATTGAGCGTATGGCTGGAACGGCCGTTTGCGACCGCAGCGTGCGTTGATTGACCAGAAGGAACCAAAGCCATGACGGATCAGGCAGCCAAAGCAACCATGCTGAAGGCGGCAGACTATCGGCTGGTCAATCTTGCAAGAGGAGAGCGGCTGACCATCCGCAACACCCACGGCGCGCATGGCGTCGGAGGGTTCATATGGCGGGCCGCCAATACATCCGAGCGGCTCAATGTCGCCGATACGATGAAGATACAGGGGTCGACGGCGATCGGGCGGGGCAGCGCGCTGTTTTCCGACATGGGTCGCATGCTGGCCGTGATGGCAGAGGACAGTTGCGGCCATCATGACATGCTCGTCGGTGGCAGCACGCGCGCTTCGGCCGCTGCAGCTTCGGGACGCGGCAACTGGCGACCCAATGCGCGCGATCACATGCGGTCAGCGGCGGCCAAGCTCGGACTCAAGCGCGCCGATCTGGGCTCGTGCATCGTGTTCTTCGCGGCGGTCTCCGTCGGCGATGACGGGACCATAAGATACGAGGCTAACCGTATCCGGCCCGGCACCCATGTTTGTCTCGAGGCGCTGGAGAATGTGCATGTGGTTCTCTCCAACACGGTCCATCCTCTTGCCGAGGCGCAGGGCTTGGAGCCGTGCGAGGTGGAGTTGATCGTCTCGTCGGCGCCAGCGTCGGCCTATCAGGAGCGCGATGCATTTCCGACCGTTGAACAAAGGCGGGCATTCGACAACAAGGAGATGGCCTGAGGTGGTGCAGCACTCCCAAACACGCGATGCGCGCGCGGAACCGCAATGGCGCTTTGCCTGGCGGGTGCCCGCGCGGGCGCCATGGTCCGGTGTTATTCATCGCGGCGAGACGCTACGCATCATCGATCTGTTCGGCTCGCAGGCGGTCGACACATTGTTTTATGCGGCGAGCGCACGCGGCGAGCGATACTGCGCGCAGACAACGGTCCGCACACAGCGCAACATCTATGTCCGGCGCGGAACGGTGCTGATGTCCAACGAGGATCGTCCGATGCTGACCGTGATCGCGGACACATTGAACGATCATGACACATCGGCCGGATGTTGCAGCAAGGAATCCAATTCAGTGCGCTACGGCGCCGAGACCCGACACCAGCACGCCTGCCGCGAGAATTTTCTCTCGGAGCTTTCGCGCTATGACATGGGCAAGGCGGATATGGTCAGCAATCTGAACTTTTTCATGCGTGTTCCGGTTTTGGCCGATGGCAGCTTTGCCATCGTCGATGGTCTGTCGCGTCCCGGAACCTACATCGATCTGCGGGCGGAGATGGATGTGATCTGCGTGCTGTCGAACTGCCCGCAAATGAACAATCCCTGCAACGCGTACAATCCGACCCCGATCGAGGTGAAGATCGCAACGGTACCCACATCGCCATGACCATCGTTCCGCCTCAGGCGCTGCCGCTGCTGGAAACGGACGGGCCGGACAGGTCCGTGCCGGTTTCGAACATGGTCGATCCCTTGCCAGACCCAGTGGTCCTCGTGGAAACGTGCCTTGCGAACATCCGGAAAACCGATGCCGACATCCGCGCGTGGCGGGTCGTGTTCGAAGCCGAAGCCATCGCACATGCCGAAGCCTGCGCCGCAGACATTAAGACGGGGCTTCGTCTGGGCGGTCTCCAGGGCGTTCCGGTCGGGGTCAAGGACATCATCGACATGGCCGGCCATCGGACCTTGTGCGGTTCCAAGGCCCGGATCGGCCGACCGCCGGAAACGGCGGACGCCTGGATCGTGCGTGCCCTAAAGACTGCGGGCGCCATACCGCTCGGAAAGACCCATACGACCGAGTTTGCCTGTTTCGATCCCGCACTGACGGCCAATCCACGGAGCCTTGGCCATACACCGGGCGGGTCCAGTAGCGGCTCGGCGGCTGCGGTCGCAGCCGGCCATGTTCCCTTCGCGATCGGAACGCAAACGGTCGCATCGGTCAACCGGCCCGCCGCATATTGCGGTGTGACCGCCTTCAAGCCCACGCCGGGTCTCTGGCCGATGGATGGCGTGGTTCCCTTTGCGCCGAGTTTCGACACGCTGGGCCTTTTCGCCGGCTCGGTCGAGGTGGTCGCGCGCGGTGTCGAGGCTTTGTCCGGCGACCGATTGGCAATGCTGACAAATGCGCTTGATCACGCAACGGTTCATGTGATCGATGACGCACTTCTGGACAATCTGGAGCCCGACGACGCGCGATACTTCGATGACTTCCTTCGGCAGTTGGAGGACAACGGAATCTCGATCAAGCGCGGTGCCTCGCCCATCGACATGGGGCGTCTCAACGCCCTGCAATCCGATCTGGTCGCCTATGAAGCGGCGCGCAGCCATGCCCGAACGTTCGATGAGGAGGCAGCGCTTCTGGGGCCGAAGCTGACGGAACTCTTGTCGCAGGGCGCGCAGATCGGCGACGATGCCTGTCTGGCCATGCGCCGCGACTGCAAGTCGCTGTGCAACGCTTTCCGCCAGCATGTTCCCAAGGACGCCATCTTCCTTTGGCCGGCCACGCCTGCGCCCGCGCCGCTCGGTCTTGAATGGACCGGCGATCCACGGCTCATCCAGCCTTGGACCGTGCTGGGCGGGCCGATATTGTCCGTGCCCAATCCGGCCTGCGACGATGTGCTTCCGAGGGGTTTGCTCTTTTCCTCATCACCCTTTTCCGACCGGTCGTTGCTGACCTTCGGCCGCAGCGTGATCGCCCCTGTCTGCGATCGGGCGTTCTCATGACGACGCTCAACGCCATGCTCCAATCGATCATCGATCGCGGCACGCGGTTGATCGAAAGCCGGTCCGGCGACGGGTTTGCGGATCAAAGCCTGAGCGCGCTCCTCAAGGCGCTGCTCCAATCGCGGGGCGAAGCCTCCGGCATGGCGCTCGCCGCCCATATTCTCGACCGGTTCGATGGCCTCGACGCAGAGGGCAGGCTGGCGTTCTTTACGGTGCTGGCACGGGAATGCGATGTCGATGCTGAACGCGCCCGGGCCGCGCTGGAGGCGCTTGCTGCCGACGATACGCCGCCCAATCTCAAGAACCTCATTGCCTGTGTCGAACCCGACCGGCAGGAGATTTTTCGGCTGCTGAATTTAGCACCCGGCGGCACGGAGCGGCTCGTCCGGATGCGGGCGCATCTGTTGACCATGACCCGCGATCATCCCGACCTCAAGCGCGTCGACAATGATCTGCGCCATCTTCTGCGCTCTTGGTTCAATCGGGGGTTTCTCGTCCTGCGGCCGATCGACTGGTTCACGCCGGCCAACATCTTGGAAAAGATCATCGACTATGAGGCGGTGCACGAGATCGGCGACTGGGATCAGTTGCGGTTGCGCCTTGAGCCCGATGACCGCAAGTGTTTTGCCTTCTTCCATCCGGCGATGCACAATGAACCTCTGGTGTTCGTTGAGGTGGCGCTGGCAACGCAACGACCGGCATCGATCCAGGATATCTTGCGCAAAGACCGCGATGTTCTGAGCCCGGATGCCGCCCGGACGGCCGTTTTTTATTCTATCTCGAACTGTCAGCGGGGCCTGCGCGAAATCTCGTTCGGAGCGTTTCTCATCAAGCAGGTTGTCGCCGAACTCCGGCGCGACGTGCCGCACCTGAACGAGTTCGTGACGCTGTCTCCCATGCCCGGCTTCGTCAGATGGCTGCGCGAAAGCGGTGATCCCGCCGAGGCGTTTCTCGCCGAACCGGATTGGCAGGACAAGACGGATGCAAAGCCGATGCTTCTGGACGCGGCCTTCCGCTATCTGGTCCAGGCCAAAAGGGATGACGGGTTCCCGCTCGATCCGGTCGCACGGTTTCACCTGCGAAACGGTGCCGAACTCAAGGCAATCAACTGGCGCGGCGACATCTCCGAAAACGGTCTCGCGAAGGCGGCCGGTCTGATGGTCAACTATCTTTATGATCCAGGTCGGATCGAGGGAAACCACGAGGCCTATGTGCGCAACAAGAAGGTGGCGGTGTCGCGCCAGGTTCGGTCGCTCGTGCGGACACAAAGCCAAGCAAGGGGAGAAGGCGTTGGCCGGTCACAACATATTGTTTGAGGGTTTATTGGGCGAGGTCAAACCTGCCCGGCCGTTCGCCGACAACCCCAAGACAGGACAGTCGCTGACATATCAGGACGTGCTGGACCAGTCCGCGCGTTATGCCAATGCACTGGTCGCGCTGGGGGTGGAGCCCGGCGACAGGGTCGCGGTTCAGGTGGCGAAGTCGCTGGACATGCTGCTTCTTTACATCGGCGTCATTCGCGCCGGTGCCGTGTTTCTGCCTCTCAACACCGCTTATGTCGCTAAGGAGGTTGCCTATTTTCTCAGCGACGCCGAACCGGCGCTGTTTGTGTGTGACCCCGGCTCGGAGGTGCGCTCGCCCATCCAGGACACATTTGCTTCGTTGCGGATCGAAACGATGGGCGCGGACCCGGGCACCGGTTCGCTCGTGGCGCTTGCCGATGAACAATCGGCGCATTTCGACACGATCGCGCGCGGTGCCCAGGAGCTTGCGGCCATTCTCTATACGTCGGGCACGACCGGACGGTCGAAGGGTGCCATGCTGACCCATGCCAATCTCTTGTCCAACACGCGCGCGCTGGTCGACAGTTGGGCGATTGCCGAAAGCGACAGGCTCCTGCACGCGCTTCCCATCTTTCACACCCATGGCCTGTTTGTCGCCTGCAACACAACGATGGCGGCCGGATCATCGATGGTTTTCCTGCCGGCGTTCGATGCCGCCGCGATGATCGAACTGTTGCCCGACGTGTCGATGATGATGGGCGTGCCGACCTTTTATACGCGTCTGCTGGCCGAACCCCGTCTGACCCGCGACCGCGTTGCGCATATGCGGCTATTCGTATCCGGCAGTGCCCCGTTGCTTGCCGAGACGCACCAGCAGTTCGAGGAGAGAACCGGCCATCGCATCCTGGAGCGGTACGGGATGACGGAGACCAACATGATCACCTCCAACCCCTATAATGGCGAGCGCCGCGCCGGAACGGTCGGCTTTCCGCTGCCGGGGGTCGAGGTGACCGTTGCCGATCCGGCGACCGGCGACCCGCTGCCGTCCGGCGAGATCGGCTCGATCGAGGTGCGCGGGCCGAACGTTTTTGAGGGCTATTGGCGCATGCCGGAAAAAACCCGGTCGGAATTCAGGGACAACGGGTTCTTCATCACGGGCGATCTGGGCAGCATCGATCCGGACGGATATCTGACGATCTCGGGCAGGGAGAAGGATCTGATTATCTCCGGTGGGTTCAACATCTATCCCAAGGAGGTCGAGACGGTTCTGGATGCACACGACCGCGTTCTCGAATCGGCTGTTATCGGCGTGCCTCATCCGGACTTCGGCGAAGGCGTGGTTGCGGTGATCGCCTCACGAGACGGCGATACGGCCAACGAAGACGAACTTCGTGCACTGGCCCAGTCCAGCCTTGCGCGGTTCAAGCAGCCCAAGCGCTTCTTTTTCGTCGACGGTTTGCCTCGCAACGCGATGGGTAAGGTGCAAAAACAGGAACTCAGAACCCGGTTCAAGGATGCCTTTTCGGAGGCTTGAGGGCCGCCGCGCCAAGGCTCGACCGATATCCGGCACAGACGGGGACAGGGCAGATGCACCATTCCGATTTTTCCGCTCGGCAGAGGCACGTCACACTCAACGGCATCGCCCATGTGCCGGTACGCATTGCCTACACCGATCTTGGCAAGGGGCCGCCGCTGATCCTGATGCACGGCATCCCCACTTGGTCCTACCTCTATCATGAGGTCATCGACCGATTGGCGGAAACCAACCGCGTCATCGCGCCCGATTTCATCGGGCATGGCAATTCCGACAAGCGCGATTTGCTCGACCGGTCGCTTGTGGCGCAGCGGGCGATGATCCTTTCCCTGATGGATGCGTTGGGCCTGGACCGTGCGACGCTCATTGGCCACGACACGGGCGGCGGTGTCGCGCTCATCATGGCGGTCGAAAACGCGGAGCGGGTTGACCGGCTGGTCCTGTCAAACATCGTCGCCTATGACAGTTGGCCCATCGACGACATGATCAGCCTTGGCCATCCGGCCTGGGCGAAAAAGTCGAACGATGAAACCCGGGAATTCCTGGTCGGCGGTTTCAAGGACGGGCTCTCGCGCAAGGACCGTATGACCGCCGAGTTCGTCGACGGTATCGTGGCGCCCTATGTCACGGATGAAGGCAGGATCAGCCTGATTCGCAACGCTTCGGGCCTGAACACGAGCCATACGACCATGCTCATGGATCGCCACAAGGACATCGCGGCGGAAACCTTGCTGGTCTGGGGCGTTGACGATCCATGGCAGCCGATCGCAGATGGCGAGCGGCTTGCGCAGGACATACCCGATGCATCCCTCGTCAGCGTCGAAAACGCCTCGCACTGGATTCCGCAGGACGCGCCCCAGGAGTGGCTGGCATCCGTTCAGCCCTTCGTGTCGGAACTTGGGTGACGCTGTCTGCAGAGACTTCGGGCGTTATGGCGCCTCAAGGCGAATGCCCGCGCCTGCAGCCAAACAGTCTCGCTGCCCGATGTGTTAGTGGGGTTTCCCCATCTCGAAGCAACGCATCTTGAACAGTTTGGTGCCTGAAGTTTCGTCGACCGGCTGACAAAGGTTGCTAGAAGGCAACGCGGTCGCCGCCTTTAAGCGCGAGCAACTCGCGGGCTTCGTCGGGCGAGGCGATTTCGCTGCCCAGTTCCTCGACGATGCGGCGGATTTTCATCACCTGCTGCGCGTTGCTTTCGGCCAGTTTGGCCCGCGAGATGAACAGGCTGTCCTCCAGCCCGACCCGCACGTTGCCGCCCATCTGGCTGGCGGTCGTGGCGAACGGCATTTGCGCGGCGCCGGCGCCGAGGACCGACCATCGGTAATCGTCGCCTAACAGCCGGTCTGCGGCGCGCTTCATGAAGATCAGATTGTCGATGTCCGGGCCGATGCCGCCGAGAATGCCGAAGATGAACTGGATGAAGATCGGTGCCTTGAACAGGCCGATATCCATGCAGAATTTGAGATTGTAGAGATGTCCGACATCGTAGCATTCGTGCTCGAACTTGATGCCGTGCGGCGCCAGTTGGGTCGCCGCGCGCTCAATGTCGGCAAAGGTGTTGCGAAATATGTAAGTATCGGAATTAGAAACGTAATCCTTTTCCCAATCGAACTTCCATTCCGTGTGCCGTTTGGCCAGTGGATGGAAGGAGAAGTTCATGGAGCCCATGTTCATCGAGCACATTTCGGGCGAAAACCGCAGGGCCGGCGCGATCCGCTCCTCGATGGTGTTTTTGAGACTACCGCCGGTGGAGATGTTCACCACCGCATTTGTGGCCTGTTTGATGCGCGGCAAAAATGCGGCGAACGTGTCCGGGTCGATGGAGACGGAGCCGTCGCCGGGATTGCGTGCATGAAGATGCAAGACCGACGCACCGGCTTCGGCGGCCGCGATGGCCTGGCTTGCAATGTCATCGGCCGTATAGGGCAGGGCATCGGACATTGTCGGCGTGTGGATTGCCCCGGTGATCGCGCAGGTGATGATCGTTTTTGGACGCGCCATCGTCAGTCTTCCTTTTTGCCGGTTGCCGGCTCCACGCGGTAGCCAAGCGGAAAGAGTTCGAGACCGAAACGTTCGCGGACCAGGCCCCATAGCCCCTTGGGCGCCTTCAGCATGACGATGATCGCCACCAGACCCAGCACCATCAGATAGATCGTGCCCAGATCGGCGAGCGTTTCGCGGAGCAGGAAGAAGACCAGCGTGCCGATGATCGGCCCTTCGATCGTTCCGATGCCGCCGATCACGACGATGAAGATGACGAAAGCCGTCCAGTCGTTGACCGAGAATGCCGCATCGGGCGAGATGCGCAGCTTTTGCAGAAAGATCAGGGCGCCAATCATCGCGGTCAGCGCGCTGACGACCACATAGACCACAAACTTCGTTCGCCAGATGTCGATGCCCAGCGAACCCGCCGCCAGCTCGTTGTCACGGATCGCGGTCAAGGCGAGGCCCTTGCGCGACCGCAGAAACAGATAGATGACCGCGATCACCAGCAACGCGGCACCGAGCGCCAGCCAATAGCTCAACGCCTCCCGGCCGGAACGCGAGTCTGCAAGAGACCTGACGATGCCGACCGGCAGAGAAGAGCCCGATCCGCCGCCCAGTGCCAAGACCTGCGCGAACACAAGACGGAACACTTCGGCGATGACCCAGGTGCCGATCGCGAAATAGGCGCCCCGAAGACGGAAGATCAGGATGGCGACGGGGACGGATACCAAAGCACCGAGCACAGGCGTCAACGCTATCGCGGCCATCGGGTGCAGCCCGCCGAAAATCGTCAGCGCAAACAGCATATATCCGCCGAAGCCGACATAGGCCTGCTGGCCGACGGAAACGAGCCCGGCATAGCCGGCCATCAGATTCCAGAGACTTGCCAGGGCCATATAGAGGAACAGTTCGCTCATCAGGCGCATGTCGGCGCGTCCCGCCCACCAGGGCGCAGCGATCAGGATTGCTGTCGCGATGGCGCCGAAGAGCATCGCGGCGCGCGCCGTGCTTGTCGTCCGGGTGACGTGGCTTTGCGTTGCGTTCATCAGGTCATCCTCGGGAACAGACCGTTCGGGCGGACGGCCAGAATGACGAGAAACGCGATGTGACCGGCCAGAATCTGCCACCCCGGATCGATCTTGGCGCCAACGGTTTGCGCAACGCCCAGGATAACCCCGCCGGCGAGCGTGCCCCAGATGTTGCCCAGCCCGCCAATGATGACGGCCTCAAACCCGAAGATCAGCCGCCCGCCGCCGATCGAAGGGTCAAAGCTTGTCCGCACGCCCAGGAGCACGCCGGCCACGGCGGTGACCGCCAGCGACAAGGCCATTGCCAGGCCGAACACATGGCGCCGGTTCAGCCCCATCAATTGCGCGATGTCCTGATTGTCGGACACCGCGCGAAACGCACGGCCCAGTGCTGTGTGATAAAAGGTCCATTGCAGTCCCGCGATGATGGCAACCGCTACGGCAAAGGTCAAAAGCGGCAACACGCCGAGCGTCAATCCGCCAAGCGAGATGCTGGCGGTTTCCAAAACGCCCGCGTCCATCTTCTGGGGATCGGCGGAATAGGCCTCCAAGAGCGCGTTCTGGATGATCACCGAAAGGCCGAAAGTAACCAGAAGCGGGGGCAGGATATCATCGCCCAAGGTCTGGTTCAGCACGCCGCGCTGAAGCCCATAGCCGGCGGCCGCCATCAGCGGCACCACGATCAACAGTGCGGCGAGCGGGTGCATGCCGAGCATGATTGTCGTCGTCAGACCCAGATAGGCTGCCAGCACGATAAGGTCGCCATGGGCGATGTTGACCAGACGCATCACGCCGAAAATCAGCGACAGTCCAGCGGCGAACAGGGCGTAAAGCCCGCCAAGCAAAGTGCCTTGTACAATGGCGTTGACCCACTCCATCGTCATTCGATCCCGAAATATGCGCGGCTGATTTCTTCGCGCGACACGGTGTCCGACGCGCCTTCAAGCGACACGCGCCCTTCCTGCAGGCAATAGATGCGCGAGGAGACCGACAGCGCTTTGGTGATATCCTGCTCGACGATGATCGCGCTCATGCCGCCGCCGACAATGCCGGGCAGTGCTTGATAGATGTCACGGATGATGACCGGCGCCAGCCCGAGGCTGATCTCGTCGAACAGGATCAGATCCGGATTGGCCATCAGCGCGCGGCCGATCGCCACCATTTGCTGCTGGCCGCCAGACAGCGACGTCGACGCCTGTTTTCGGCGCTCCTGCAAAATGGGAAACAGCTCGAAAACCCTGCGCAGCGACCATGGCCCGTCGCGGCCAACCTGGCCGCCGATGATCAGGTTCTCCTCGACCGACAGCGACGGGAAGAGCTGACGCCCTTCGGGCACCAGCGCGATCCCCCGTTCGGCGACCTGATCGGCCCGCAACCCGCCGATGGCCTCGCCGCGATACCGGACTTGGTCGGCGCCGTTGCGCATCAATCCCGCAATCGACCACATCAGCGTTGTCTTGCCGGCACCATTGGCGCCGATGATCGCCAGAACCTCGCCTTCGGCGACGGTCATGTCGATATCGTAGAGCGCCTGGAAGTCGCCATAGTGGGCGCTCAGCCCGACGATTTGAAGGATCGGCTCATGCATCGGCCTCGATCCCCAGATAGATTTGCTGAACCTCTGCGCTTTCCATGATCTGGCGAGGGTCGCCCTCGGCGATCTTCTTGCCGAAGTCGATCACGATCAGCCGATCGACGACCGCCAGCAAGGCGTGCACCACATGCTCGATCCAGATGATGGAGACGCCGGAACCGCGAATGTCCTTGATCGTTTGCACCAGAGACACGCATTCGGCTTCGGTCAGCCCGCCAGCGATTTCGTCAAGCAGCAGCAGGCTTGGTTTGGCGCATAGAGCACGTGTCAGCTCCAGGCGCTTGCGTTCCAGAAGCGTCAGACGGCCGGCTGCGATATTGGCTTTGCCAAAAAGCCCGGTTCTGTCCAGCACGTCCAGGCAGAACCGTTCGGCGTCACGGCCGCGCAGTCCGGCGGACTGGGTCGCGGCGACCATGGCGTTTTCGAACACCGTCATGTGGGTGAAGGGCTGCGGCACCTGGAAGCTGCGCGCCATGCCCGCGCGGGAGCGGCGCGCTGCACTTAATCGGGTGACATCGCGTCCGTTGAACTGGATGCGCCCGGCATCCGCCGAAAGCGTGCCGGTAATGAGATTGAACATTGAGGTCTTGCCGGCACCGTTTGGCCCGATGACCCCCAGCGCTTCCCCTTGGCCGACCTCATAGCTCAACCTCTCGGCGACCGTTATCGCGCCGAAGGATTTCGCCAGATTGTCGAGTTTCAGAACGGCTGGCATGAACAGTGTGTCCGGGCGGAGGCACCGGCTGGCCGCCGGCGCCTTCTCGTCATTGTGTTAGAGGAGTTTCAGTTCACCGGTGAGCGGGATGTCCGGTGCGGCTGAATTCGCCACGATCTTCAGATCGAATGCATCTCCCTCCTTTTGCCATTGACCGGCAACCAGCGGCGTCTTGGTGACATTGTTGATCGGGCCGTTTGCCCAGTTCACCGCGCCGACGATGGTATCAAGGTCGGTTGCGGCAATGGCCTGGATGACCGCTGCCGGGTCTTCGAGGTCTGCGGCGCGCTTGATGACGTCGGCGACGACCTCGAACAATGCATGCTTGAAGCCGATGGGCTGCGTCCAGGGCCGATTGGTCGCCGCGCTATAGCCTTCCGCCAGGTCCTTGGCGCTCGCGCCGGTCAGCGATGACGTGAATGGATGGTTGGGCGACCACCACACTTCCGAACTCAGCCCATCGCCCCGGTCGCCGAGCGCGTTGATCACCGAGGGGAACAGCAGCGCCTTGCCGATGGTGACGATCCTGGGGTTGAACCCCTGCTGTGCGGACTGCGCCCAGAAGGTCGCAAAGTCGGGCGGGATCATGTTGCCCGTCACGATCTCGCATCCGGCCTCCTTGAAGGCGGCGATCTGGTTGGAGAAATCGTCTGACAACGGCTGGTAGCGGCCCGGATCGGTCAACTCATAGCCGGCGGCCGCAAGCGGTTTCGGCAGACCGTTCTCCGGGTCGCCCCAGGCATTGCCGTCGGCGTCGTTGGGGAACAGGTCGCCAACGGTCTTGGCGACACCGCTTTGGCCCCACATGTCGAGGAACGCGGCGATAACGTCCTCCAGGCCCCAGAAGAAATGATAGGTGCTCTCGAACCCTTCACCGGGAACGCCGTTCCGGCCAAAGAAATAGGGCTGCCAGGGGCAATCGGTGGTGATGCAGGACACTTCGTTGACCTCGGCCTGGTCGGCCACCGGATTGACCGTGTCGGGCGTCGACGCCGCGACTATGATGTCGACTTCGTCGCCCAGGATCAGGTCGGCGGCGACCTCCGCGGCGCGGTTGGGGTTGGACTGACTGTCCTTGGAAATGATCTCGACGTTCCAGCTCTTGCCGTTGTTTTCCAGCCCCGCGGAGAACGCTTCCTGAATGGCACCCAAGACGAACTCATCGGCTTCGGCGAACCCGGCCAATGGACCGGTGCGCGGGCTGACATGACCGACCTTGAGCACCGGATTTTGGGCATACGCCCGCGTGGTGCGCAAAATCGCCGGTGCGGCGAGAAACGCGGCCGATCCCGCCAGAAAGCCGCGACGCGTTGAATTTTTGATGATCATGTCTTCCTCCCTTGCCGGCCTCGACGGCCGATGTTGAATGTCAGTCTTGCAGAATTTCCTCCAGGCGCGTCAGATGCCGGCTGACGCGGGTGCGAACGGCCTGCGCCTCCTCCACGGTCCAGCGCCGAAAACCCTCGCCCGACTTCATGCCGAGCTTGCCGTCCGCAACGAGCTGTCTGAGATAAGGCGACGGCGCCCCCCGATCCTCAAGGTCCGCCAGCACGGTGTCGTGAATGTCGAGCGTCAAATCGGTTCCGACGAGGTCGGCATTCTCCAGCGGACCCAGAACGGCGAGCCGGCGCCCGAAACAGGATTTGACCACGGTATCGACCGCTTCGGCGTCGCAGATGCCGTTTTCAACCAGGCTGATCGCCTCGCGCCAAAGCGCATGCTGCATGCGGTTGCCGATAAACCCCGGCACATCCTTTTCAACGCGAACCGGCGTTTTCCCCGCATCGCTTAGCAGCGTGATCATGGCCTTGATGACTGCTTCGTCCGTCCAGCCCGTCCGGATGACCTCGACCAACGGGATCATGTGCGGCGGGTTCCACCAATGGGTGCCGATGGCACGTCCCCTCAGCGCCATGCCCGATACGATCTCGGTGATCGGCATGACCGATGTGTTGGAGGCGACGATGCAAGTGTCTGAAGCGTGTTTTTCGATCTCGACGAAGATCGATTTTTTGAGCGGCAGTTTCTCGGGAGCCGCCTCGAACACGAAGTCCGCGTCGCCTACCGCATCGGCCAACTCCGGCCTTGTCGTGATGCGCCGCAGCGTGGCGCTGACCTCGCTGGCCTCAACGCCCAGGGTGGCAAGGCTCTCGGCGACCCGATCGGGAAGGGCGGCGAGCGCGTCGGCGACGGGGTCGGTAACAGCCACCGCATGGCCGGCTCGCGCCATGACCAGCGCGATGCCATGGCCCATCAGTCCTGCTCCGACAACGGCTGTGTTGCGTGCCATGCCCATCCGTCTCATCCCGCCGTGTAGCCGCCATCGGCATAAAGAATGTGGCCAGTGTAGAAATCGGATGCTTTGGACGCGAGGAACAGCAACGGGCCGACAAGATCCTCGGGTTCTCCAAGGCGCCCCTTGGGGACGCGCGCCAGAAAGCCGGCCCGCACTTTCTTTGCCTCGTCGGTATCCTCGAACATCCAGGCCGTCAGCGGCGAGCGGAAGACGGTCGGCGCGATCGCGTTGACCGTGATGCCCGTCGGGCCGAGTTCGCAGCCAAGCGCCCTGGTGATCCCGTCGACAGCCGCCTTGGACGCGCAATAGGCCGTGTATCCGGCCGGGTGGCCGAGCAGCCCTCGGGCTGAGGAAACGAGCACGATCTTGCCGCCCTCTCCCTGCGCCTTCATCCGGGTGGCGGCCGCACGGGCAAGCAGCCAGCTTTGCGTTACGTTGGCGTCCATGACCGACTGAAAGGTGGCAGGCTCCATTTCGTCGATCGGCGCAACCTTGTTCATGCCGGATGCGACGACGAGGATGTCCAGCTTTCCGTAAGCTGTCACGCACGAGGTGATGAGTTCGTTGCATGTCTGCTCGTCAACCGGGCGCGTGTTTATCGCGGTCACATCGGCGCCAAGGGAGCGGCACTCACCGGCGATCTCATCGAGCGCGGCCTGGTTGCCCGCGACGAGAACCAGCTTGCAGCCGGCACCAGCCAAGGCACGTGCGGCGACCATTCCGAAAGCGCCGGAGGCGCCGGAGATCAACGCCACCTTGCCGTCGACATCGAACATGGAAAGTGGGTTGGTGATCGCGTTCATGTCTGCGTTTCCGGCGGATAGGGAATGACAACGAGCATCGTGCAGACCTCGTTGCGGCGATTTTCGATCGTGCGGATTTCACCGGGCGGAATCGTGCAGCTGTCGAACCTTTTCAGCGTCGTTTCCATGCCATCGACGATTACGGTCATCTCGCCGTCCAGCACGACATAGACCTTCTCGAACGGGGTCGAATCCGGGCCGGCTCCGCCGCCCGGCAGAAACTGCGAAAGGCCCACCCACTGGTTCTTCGGCCCGTTCTCCTCAAAGCCCTGCAAGCGCAGGCCGACCACCCCCGAATGGTTGGGGGCGTCATAGGGCTGTGCGTCCTGGAAGCGTTTGACGTGCACGGTTTGGCTCCTTGGTGTCGGCGGACCGGCTGCGAGCGATCAGAATTCCTCGCCGGCCTCGATGCGGTAGTTCTGGCCCTTGTCGATCATCGCCACGAGACGGATGATGCAGCCGTCGCCCCGGTCCCAGTTCCACGGGAAGAAGGCGAAGGTGCAACGCTTGCCGGTCACGGCGTCAAGATCACCGCCTACATTCTCGATGCCCAGAATTCCGTTCTTGAACAGAATGTTATGGACCGGCTCCCATTCGGGAAAATCGTCTTTCCAGTCGTTTCCGCCGGACCATTGCTTATACTCATCGGCCAGATGCGGAAGCAGCGGCCCGTTGCGCTGCGGGCCAATGGCGGTGGCCAGCGGGTGGTCGTTGGCCTGTGTGTCATGGCCTACGACCTTGATGCCTTTGTCGACCATCCATTCGCCCGCGGACGGCACGAACCCGGGACAATAGGCAAAATAGTCGCCGTCTTCATAGTCATGGTGCCAGCCCGTATTGACGATCAGCACGTCGCCCTTGCGAATTGCGTGGCCGCAGGCTTTCTCAAGATCCTCGCCCGTGATCGGCTCCCACTTCTTCTTGGGCAGTGAGACGACGATGCCGGTTCCAAAAAAATGCGGCAACGGAACCTCATCGATGAAGGGCGTTCCCTGCACAACGTGCGCGGGCGCATCGATATGGGTCGTGGCGTGCATCGTTGTGGTGATGCGCTGGCTCAGCACGCCGGACTTGGCCATGTAGTGGATGCGTTCGATCTTCGTGTCCTGGAAGTAGGGCCAGTTCGGGTTCTGGAATCCGAAGCGATGGGACAGATTGTAGAACTCGATTCCCATCTCATTGTCGGTGTTGGCCTGGAATTCGATGCCGCGAATTTCAACCATTGGACATGCTCCCGCATTCGCCGGCGCAGCGGCGTTTCCTTACATTCAAATTGTCAGAGAGCTCCTCCTTCTGTCCTGCATAGCAATACGCATAAACCGTAATGTGGTCAATAGGCGTCTCATATTACAGTTGCATTGTATCGCATTGTGAAACATATAGATTATCCAAATCCGCCAGGCCGGAATGTCGGGGCGCAATCGACCGGGGAGATGACATGTTTGAAAAAGCTGCAAGAAGTGACCGGTCCGGGATCCAGGTTATCGCCCGCGCGGCCGCGATCCTGCGCACGCTGAAGGACGATTCGTCCGGCCTGAGTCTGGGCCAGATCTCCGAGCGTGTGGGCCTGCCTCGCTCCACGGTGCAGCGCATTGCCGGGGCGCTTGCCTCGGAGAGGCTGGTGATCAGCGATCCGAAAGGTGGCGGATTGCGGCTCGGCCCCGAGCTTGGCTCGCTCGCCGAGGCCGCCCGTTTCAACATTGTCGAACAATGCCGCCTTTTCCTGAGCGAACTTGCGCAGTCGACCGGCGAAACCGCCGACCTTTCGGTCATGCGGGGGGCGACCATGATCTTCCTCGACCAGGTGCCGGGAACCCATCGCCTGCGTACGGTCTCATCGGTCGGCGAGGTCTTTCCGCTGACAACGACCGCCAATGGCCGCTCCTGTCTGGCGGCGCTTGACGCGGATCGTGCACGGGCGCTTGTCCTGGAGGAGTGGAGCCGCCGGAATATTGATGGCGACATTGAGGCGTTCATGGCCGGACTTGAAGAGGTCAGACATACCGGGCTGGCCTATGATCTTGATGAACACACGCCGGGGATATCGGCGATCGGCTTTGCCTTTGCAGACTGGTCCGGTGACCTCCACTCGATCTCGGTGCCCGTTCCCTCGACGCGGTTTCAGGACAAACGGTCCGAAGTCGAAGCCGCGATCGAGAACACCGCGCGGCATGTTCGAAGACTGATCGATCAGAGTGCGACGGTGTAAACCGTTGAGCGGCAACTAGCCTGCAGGTTTCATTTGCCCGACCCTTCGTGCCGGACCGCCGGCGAGTTGTCTGCAGATGTCGCGGTCATCTTCGCTCTTGGTAACCCATGCAACCCAATTTTTTGCCGACGATGGATCGCCGTCTGGCGACCATTTTACGGAGACGCGCTCGTTTAGAGCGCGGCGACAATCGGGAGCAAAGCCGTTGGTTGCGCGCCCTCAAGCACAAGCAAGCCGTTGACATTTAATGACATTCCAGCCCGCGTTTTCGGCTGGCCCTTTTTCGTTTGGGCGCCATGTCGCCACCACGTCGCCACGGTGAATCGAATTCTTGGCCAGTTTGTCCACAGATCTATATGCCCATTCCAGGCGTGAAACACTGTGGAACTCATTCAAGCCTCGCGACGGAAGCGATGTTCGTACTGTCTCAGAGAAGTTGCCGGTAGCCGGCTGCTACCATCCAACGTGCGCGATCAAGATGCGATCGATGACGGCCCTCCGCCAGTCGCCGATCTGCGCCGACGTGTTCCTCGAACAGGTGCCGGTAGCTGTCATCCCAAGGGACGCCCGCGTCGTCAGCGTCAATCAGCATGATGTAGAGCTTGAAACACCTCCGATCATAGTCGGTGATCTGTTCGACCGTCGGGGCGCGTTCGCGAAACCTGCTCATCAAGCATTCTCCAACAGCCACTCTTCGAGCGACAGTGTGTAGAGAATACTCCGTGGTTAAATACACTACAACGGCGTCGTCTCCTCAGTATGGAGATCAGGACGCTGTTTGCGGACAATTTGCGGAAACACCGGCTTCAGCGCGGTCTGTCGCAGGAAGAGCTGGCGCATCAGGCCGGCTTGGACAGAACCTATATCAGCTCGCTCGAACGATGCGTCTATGCGGCGAGCATCGACGTCGTCGCAAAAGTTGCTGCGGTTCTCGAGATTGAGCCCCACGAACTGCTCGAACCGAAGGTCTCTCAGCCGGATTGAATGCTGCTCTTTGAAGCGGCGATCGGCCTGTTGGTGTCATGCTGATCCCGGTGAACGCGCAACGCTTTCTGGAACTCCCGGTCCGATGCCAGGAACGCCTCCAGCATGTACGGGATCAGATCGGCCAACGCTTCCTTCCGGCCGTACTCCTTTGTGTAGAGCGCGGCGTAGGCGTCCAATTGCCGCTTCAGATCGGCACTCGCCGCGAAGCTCAGTTTGGTGGTCTCGCGATCGGGCAGCTTCGGCAGTTTGAGCGGGCTCATGACCGATCACCTGCCGACTGGTACGGCGACAGAATGATGTCGCGATTGACGATGACACGCAGCGGCCAGCCGGGCCGCACGGTGATGGTGGGCGGGATGTCGAGGTTGCGTTCGACGATGCGCTGACCCGCGCGATCGACATTCTCCTGGGTGCTCTCCCGAATGGCCGCGACGAGATCGCTTTCATCATCTCCGAGCGACAGTTCCGTGCTAACACCGAGCAGGGTCGAGAGCGCGATGCCGCGCAGCAACTGCCAGGTGTGGATATCGACCCTGTCGGCCAGACCGGCATAGCCTTGAGTGTCGGTGGCCGGGAGATTGTCAATGACGATGGATGAACCGTCGGGGCGGATAAGGCGCTGCCAGACGACGAGCGCACGTTCCTGGCCGAAGGCGACGACGCTGTCGTAGCGGCCGATCAACCGCGTGCCTTGCGGGATCAGCAGGTGCCGGCCGCTTACCGTATCGAAGACATTCTCCGTGACCTGCGCGATGACCATGCCCGGCAGATCGGAATTGAGGCCGGTGACGAGGCTGGCGGGAATGATGGTGCCGGCCATGAGCTGATAGGGCGAGACCGGTGTCTGTTCCGTATGGGGATTGTAGATTGCCTCGTCCGGGCCGGCATCGAGGAAGGCCTGCTTGCCTCGTTGCCCGCCCGGATCAGGCGCGGACGGACTCAAGCTCGGTCCGGACGGCGTCAGCGCATCCAGCGCTGCCAACATGGCTGCGTCGTCCGCTTGCCCCTGTCCCGAAGGCCTATCTGTCTGATCGGCCTGCTCGACCGCCGGCGCTGCCGCCTCCGATGCCAGCGCATTGGCTTGCCGCGTGCGTATGGCGAAGAACAGGTCGGACTCCTGCGCCTGCGCTGCCATCCGCGCCAGTCGGATGCGTTCGGACCGCTGGAACTCCTCTTCGGGATCGGGCCGATAGGACGGCAAGGGCCGACGCGGCTCGGGCGTGATGCCGAGTTCCCGTTCGGCTTGCGTGATCGCACGGCCGAGATCGCCGCGATTGGGCGGACCCAATTGCGGAATGCCGTCATAGGTGGAGGGAAGCCGCGCCAGCCCGTCAGGCGTCGGGGACCCGCCGGTCCGCAGAAGTTCGGTCGGCTGTCGATCTCGCCATTGCGGTGGGTCGAGTGCAAACAGCACGGCGCCGGCGATCACGGCGAGCGCCAGCGCACTGCCGGCATAGAGCACCCTGCGGTTGATGCGGGTAACGGGCCGCGGCCGGGCGCGCAGCGCCAGCCGTTCGGGATCGACCTTGTCGTCGGGCTCACCGGTCATCGGATTGCCTCAGGCCATGCCATGCCGTGTGCAGGGTGCGCGGGGATCGCCAAGTGGCATCGGTGCGGACAATCCGGACGATGCGTTGTGGATCGGCGCCAAGCCGAAGCTCGGCGGCAGCGAAGAGCCGGTCGACCACATAATAGTTGCCCTGCACCCGGTAGTTGACGAGCGCCGGTTCGCCGCGATCGCCGACGACGAAGAGCGGCGGCGCCTCGCCCTGGCGCAAGCCGGACGGGAATTGGATGTAGACCTTGGCGCCGTCATCAAAGGCGCGCACCGGCTTCCAGGGCGCGTCGCCCTCGATCCGGTAGCGGAAACGCAGCCGGTCGAGCCGGAGGCCGGTGTCGATTGTCAGCCGTGCCTGTTCGGTGGCGGCCTGGTTGCGCTTGCGCAGGGCAATCAGGTCGGAATGCGGATAGACCCAGGAGACCGAGGCCATATAGGTGTCTTCCGTCGAGCGCATCTCCAGATGATAGGTCCGCCGGTCGGTGGCGATGACGAGATTGGTGGTCAGGTCCGGCGCGATCGGTTTGACGAGGATATGGACGCGCGCCTGGGCACCGTCGCCGCTGATCGTGTCGCCGACCACCCAGCGCACCGTGTCGCCGGCGGAGACCGAGACCAGCTTCTCGCCTGGTTCGAGCGCGATATCGGAGACCTGATTGACGGCCGTATAGAGCTGATAGAGGGCGCCCTGGACGTAAGGATAGTTCTGGATGGCGTTGATGTAGCCGTCCTTGGTCGGCTGGATCTTGGCGGCTTCATTGGCGTCGATGACACGGCGTTCGGGCGGCCGCGTGTCCTTGGCGGCTGTCTCGCCCCTTGCCGGCATCGGCTTGAGCTGGCCGGGCAATGGCAGCGGTTTGGGGACCGTGACCAGCTTGACCGGCGGTTCGGCTTCCGGCTGGTAGACCGCCGTGTCGAAGTCGAGATCGTCATAGGTGATCTCGGGGACTTTGGGCTTGGTGGCGCAGGCCGACAGCGACAGTGCCATTGTCAGAACAAGCAGGCTGGGTCCGACGCGCGGGCGAGATCGATCAAACATCATGGGGTGTCTCCGGAGGGCGGGGTGGGAATCGTGCGGTTGGGGCCCGATGCCGGATCGGAACGCGGCGGACCGGATGGCCGACCGGGCGCGGTGTCGAGGTCGCGGGACCAGTTGAGATCGGTCACAAAGATGCCGAGCGGATTTTTTCTGAGCGTCTCGGCGTCGCGCGGCGGTTCGATCGCGACCGTGGCCAATGCGGTCCAGCGCTCCGTGCCGCCAAGTGCGCCGTTCAGATAGCGCCGTTCGAGCCAGCGGATCTGGAAGCTGGTGTCGGATGCACGCACGACGCTGGTGACCTCGACAGCGACGGTCTCGCTGCCGATGCGTTCGAACGGATCATTGTCGCGGGCAAAGGTGTTCAGCGTGTTGGCGGCGCGTGCCGTGACATAGTCGTAGGCCGACAGCCAGTTCTTGCGGACGACCACCGGATCGATGGCGAGCGACCGCACGCGTTCGATCAGAAGCGCCAGATGGAAGGCGATCTGCGCATCGCTCGGCCGATAGTCCTGGACGGCCGGTCGAACGGCGCGGGCGCTGCCTTCGGCTTCCAGTTCGACGACATAGGGTGTGATGCGCGACTTACCGGCCTGCCAGATGACGCCGCCGGCGAGCAGCAGAGACAAGCCGAGCGAGCCGAAGGCCATCAATCGCCAGTTTCTGGCACGGGCCAGCGCGTCGCCCATGCGCATGTCCCAGACCTGGGCGGCTTTCTGATGGGGCGTGACCGGTTCGGGTGTCTCGCCATAACGGTTGCGGGGGCGTCGGAAACGCATCGTGTCAGTGCTCCTTTGGGATCATCGGTCGGGATCGAGGCGCGGGCCTTCGCCATGGCCACCGCGGTCGCCGTCGCGCAGGCTGTGAACCGCGACCTGTCCGGCCTCGCGCATCTGCTGGCGGCGGTGCATCTGCCGGGCCCAGGCAGGCGGTTCGGACGAATTGGCGGACACGGTGCCGGCGCCGCGTCCAAAACCACCACCGCTTGATTGAGTCGCTCGAAAACCTTCGGCCTGTCCGGACCGGAAGGCATCGCGGGCCGGCGCGGTCATGCGGGACGCTGCCCCGCTGGCGGCCGCGCCGATGGTGGCCCTGGATACGCCGGCCACCCCACGGCTTTCGAACCCGGCCGATGTCCGTCCTGCGAGGGAGGCTCCAGCACGGACGGCACTGCCCGCCGTCCCAGTCGCCATACCCGCGGCACCGCGTGCGGCCATGCCGGTGGCGAGCCCCGCACCCGCTACACCGATCGCGGTGCCCGCGGCGGCGCCGGCGCCCAGTTGCGGCGCTCCGGAGACGAGTCCCGCGGCGATGCCGGGCACGAAGACAGCCAGACCGAAGACCGCGATGGCGGCAAGGATCACCGAGGCCGCATGACGCAGATCGATGTCGCCGGTGGGCGGGACGGCAATGTCACCGAAGAGGGTCGAACCGATGCCGACGACGATCGCCAGCACCATCAGCTTGATCCCGGCGGTGATGACGTTGCCGAGGACGCGTTCGGCGAGGAACGCCGTCTTGCCGAAGAGGGCAAAGGGCACCAGGACGAAGCCGGCCAGCGTCGTCAGCTTGAACTCGATGATGGTGATGAACAGCTGGACGGAAAGGACGAAGAAGGCGAGCAGCACGATCGCCCAGGCCATCAGCAAGACGATGATGGTGACGAAGTTCTCAAAGAAGGTCGTGAAGCCGATCAGCTCGCCTGCAGCTTCGAGCAGTGGCCAGGAGGCGGCAAAGCCGGTTTCGGCGACGAAACCCGGCCGCATGAGCTGATCGGGGCCGAACGGGGCGCCGCCGGCCCTCAGTCCGAGGCCGGCGAAGCTGCGGAACACGATATCGGCCAATGCCTGGAAATTGTTCAGAAGCAGCGCGAAGAAGCCGACATAGAGCACCTTGCGCAGGAACTGGGCAATGACGTTCTGTTCGCCCATCAGGGCCCAGAACAGACCCGCCAACACGATGTCGATGGCGACCAGGATCGAGACCAGGAAGGCAACATCGCCCGACAACAGGCCGAAGCCCGACTCGATATAGGTCGAGAAGGTCTCGGTGAAGCGGTCGATGACGTTCAGATCGTCCATGCGTTCTTCCCAATTGCGGGCAAGCCGGGTCCGTCCGCGGACGGCACCGCCGCCGCGTTGGTGGGTTCATTCGTTCTGGTTGCCGGCGGGCCGACTGTTGGCCCGCCGCTTGATGTCAGCCGCCGGGGCTGTAGGCGCCGTCGGCACTGCCCATGAAGGACTGGAACCGGACGCGGGCCTCTTCCTCGGCGGCCATGCGGCGGGCGCGCTCGAAGGTCTCGGCGCGGTATTGCGCGGCCATCATCTGCTGGAGCTGCAAGCTTTGCTTGACCGACAGGCCGGTCAGCTCGTTGCCGGCCTGGTTGACGGAAAGGTTCCCGGACGCGGACCGGGATCGGTCGAGCAAGGTGGAAAGCAGATCACTGTCGGTGGCAATGGTCTCGCTGATCTGCGCCTGCAGGCTGGCTGCGCGCTTGTGAGCGGCGAGCGTCTCCTCCCAGCGGGCTTTCGCGTCTCGGACCACATCGTCTCCGGTCAGCGCCGCGTCGAAACTGTCGGGAAACAGATCGCGCATGGCCTGGTCTGTCTCGGCGACCTGCATGCGGATCGCGTCGGCTTCTTCCATCAGCGTTTGAATCGCGCCCAGCGTCTCCATCAGCTCCGGTGCGACCGTGCCGGTGAGGCCTTCGAGGTCGAGATCCATACGCAACAGCATTTGGGTCTCATTGCGCAGCTGATCGATCTGTTGGTTGATCTCGGCGAGCGAACGCACCGCGGTCAATATGTTCTGCCGATAGTTCCACGGATCGAATACGGTGCGCCAGGCCGAGGCATCGGGCACGGAAGACAGGATCAGGCCGAGTCCGAGCGCGGCGACGGACACGGTGCGTTTGAGGTTTTGCAGACGAGCGGTCATGGGCGGGTCTCCTTCGCATCAAGGGTTATGGACGGAACGGGATTCGTCGTGTCGGCATTCAGTTGCGCGGCGATGTCGTCGATCTGGGCAGTGAGATCGCCGAGGCGGCCGAGATGCGCGCCGATCATCCGGTCGAGGTCTCGGTCGGCAGCGGGCACATCGTCCGGCAGGCGGTACGGGCCAGGCCAGCCGTCGAGTAGATCGGCCGCCCAGTCGAGACCCTTGGCGCGGAACCAGCGTGCCGCGAAGCCGGGGCCTTCAGGATTGGCCACCATGTCCGTGCGGATCCGGTCGATCCGCTTCTGATCGGCGGGCGCGGATGTCGCGCACAGCGCCAGGCCGACCGGGCCGAGGCCGAGTTCGAACAGACGATTGCCGCGTTGGGACTGATAGTAATAGTCGCGTTTGGGAAACGCCCGCGCGATCAGGTCGATCTGGCGATCGTTCAGCCCGAAGCGCTCATAGATGGCCCGCGATTGCGGTTCGATCGCCCGGTCGTTGGGCAGGAAGATGCGGCTCGGGCAGCTTTCGATGAGGGCCGGCGCGATGGCCGAGTTCTCGATATCTGCGAGCGACTGAGTGGCAAAGACCACGGCGACATTCTTCTTGCGCAGTGTCTTCAGCCATTCGCGGATTCGGGCGGCAAACAGCGGATCGTCGAGGAACAGCCAGGCTTCGTCGAGGATCAGCAGGGTTGCCCGTCCATCGAACTTCGCTTCGAGCTGGTGGAACAGATAGGTGAGCACCGGGGCAACGAGGCCCTTGTGATGCATCAGCTCTTCCATCTCGAAATGCACCACATCGCCCAGTTCGAGATTGTCGCGCGCGGCATCGAGCAGCCGCCCGAACGGACCCTCAAGCGTGTAGGGCTGCAGCGCCTGGCGCAGGGGATTGGACTGCAGCAGCAGGGACAGGCCAGTCAGCGTGCGTTCGCCTTTAGGCGCCGATCCCAGGCTCTTGATTGCCGTCCAGAGCGCGTCCTTGACCGGAGGCGTCACCTCGATGCCTTCATGGGCGAGCAGACCTGTCAGCCATTCAAGCGCAAAGGCCTGTTCTGCGCCGCGGTCCGTGTGGGCCAGCGGCTGGAATGCAAGACCGCCATCCAGCGCCAGATCGAAGCTTGTGCCGCCCATGGCAAGGATCGCGGCGCGGGCCGACTTCCCCTTGTCGAAGACGAAGACTTGCGACTGCCGGTAGCGGCGGAACTGAAGCGCCAGCAGCGACAGCAGCACCGACTTGCCGGCGCCGGTCGGTCCGACGATCAGGGCATGGCCGACATCGCCGACATGCAGATCAAGCCGGAACGGTGTCGCGCCGCGTGTCCTGGCGGTGACCAGTGCCGGCGCATCGAGATGATGGTTCTTTTGCGCGCCGGCCCAGACCGCCGAAACCGGCATCAGATGGGCCAGATTCAGCGTATGAACGATCGGCTGGCGGACATTGGCATAGAGATGGCCCGGCAGGGTGCCGAGCCAGGCATCGACCGCGTTCAGGCTCTCGGCGATGGTGACGAAACCACGCCCGTTGATCACGCGTTCGACGGCGCGCCGCTTGCGGTCGGCGACGGCCGGGTCCCGGTCGTCGACCGTGATGGCAATGGTGACATGGCCGAAGGCGACATCGTCGGCGCCCAGTTCCTGCAGCGCTTCGTCGGCGTCCATCGCCTTGTTGTCGGCATCGGTATCGACGAGCGCTGATTCCTGGTTGAACATCACTTCTCGCAGGATGGCGCCGATCGATTTGCGCTTGGCGAACCATTGCCGGCGCAGCTTGCCCAGTTCACGGGTCGCAAGCGTCTTGTCGAGGCCGATCCAGCGGGTTGTCCAGCGATAGGCGAAGCCGAGATCGTTGAGTTCGTCGAAAATGCCGGGAACGGTCGCGTTGGGGAAACCGAGCACGGTCAACGTGCGCAGATGCCGGTCGCCGAGCATCGGTTCGAGCCCACCGATAAAGGGCGTGTCCGGCAGCACCGCATCGAGATGCATGGGGATGTCGGGCACCGCGACCCGATGATCGGAGTGCGAGATTACCCGATGCAGAAAGGCCAGCGTCGGTTCGTCGTCGAGCGGTTCAGCGAAGGGCAGAATGGCCGTCAGCAGATCGATCGCCCGGTCGGTCTCGGTGATGAAGCTCTTCAGATGATCGCGGACATCGACGGACTTCTTCGTTGCGTCGGTCGTCTCGAACAGCATGCCCTCGCTTTTGTGGGTGCGGTCCTCGGGCGGCAGCCAGGCAAAGGTCACATGATACCGGCTCTCGAAATGCGCCCCTTCCGCTTCCAGATCCCATTTGCGCTCCTGATCGAGCAGCCATGACGCCGGATCGGGGAAAGGGACTTCTTCATAGGGTGCGCTGGGCATGCGCGCGGCCTCGAAGAAGAGCGCCCAGCCCGAGCCGAACCGCCGCAGCACATTGTTGAGCCGGGCCGAGACTGCAACCAGTTCGGCCTCGGTTGCGCTTTCAAGGTCGGGACCGCGATAGCGGATCGTGCGCTGGAACGAACCGTCCTTGTTGAGGATGACACCCGGCGCGACCAAAGCCGCCCAGGGCAGATAGTCGGCGAGGCGGTCTGGCTTTTGACGGTATTCGGCAAGGTTCAGCATTGCGTCACACCCCCAGATCGGGCCGGTGGCGGATGTGGCGCGCCAGCACCTCGACGAAAGCCGGATCCTTGCGCGTCGCCCAGACCGCGATCGCATGCAGGACGATCCAGAGGACGATGCCGGCGAGCCACAGGCGCAGACCGAGCCCGATTGATGCGGCGAGCGTGCCGTTCAAAATGGTCACCGCGCGCGGCGCGCCGGCGATCAGCACCGGTTCGGTCAGCGAGCGGTGCAGAGGCACCTCGTAGCCCGGGATATTGGTCTTGCTGTCGATCATCGAAAAGCTCCTCAGGCGATCACCGCGCCGCCGGCGAACGAAAAGAACGACAGGAAGAAGCTGGTCGCGGCGAAAGCGATCGACAGGCCGAAGACGATCTGGATCAGCCGGCGGAAGCCGCCCGACATGTCGCCGAAGGCCAGGCTAAGCCCGGTGATGATGATAATGATGACCGCGAAGATCTTGGCGACCGGGCCTTCGATGGATTCCAGGATCTGCTGCAACGGCCCCTCCCAAGGCATGCCGGAGCCCGCCGCATGGACCGGCACGGCGAACAGAACCGAAAAGGTGACGGCTTCGGCGGCGGTCGTGAGCGCGGTGCGCCAAGGCTTGGGTCGGGATGTACGGTGCAGATCGGTCACGATGCGAAACCCTCTTCAGACGGTGTTGAGATGGACGGGAGCAAGCGGTTCGAGCCGGTAGTCCTGACCGGAATCGAGCCCTATGACGGCGGAGACGGTGCGCACCTTGCGGGCGGCGCCGCGGCCTTCGATGAAAACGAGCACGTCGATGGCTTCGGCGATCAGCCGGCGCGGCACGGTCAGCACCGCCTCTTGAACAAGCTGTTCGAGCCGATAAAGCCCGCCGCGATCGGAATTGGCATGCACCGTTGTGATCCCGCCGGGATGACCGGTGTTCCAGGCCTTGAGCATGTCGAGGGCCTCGGGACCGCGCACCTCACCGACGACGATCCGGTCCGGCCGCAGGCGGAGCGTGGAACGAACGAGATCGGCGAGGCTTGCGACGCCGGGCTTCGTCCTGAGCGCGACGACGTCGTCGGCGGCGCATTGCAGTTCGCGCGTGTCTTCGAGGATGACGATGCGGTCGCCGGTCGGCGCAACCTCGGCCAGCAACGCGTTGACCAGGGTGGTCTTGCCGGAACCCGTCCCGCCGACCACGACGATGTTCTTGCGGTCAACGACGGCTTCGGACAGCACCCTGGCCTGGATCGGACCCATGATCTGGGCTGTCACATAGTCCGACAGGGTGTAGATCACGTCCGCCGGCTTGCGGATGGCAAAACAGGGCGCGGGCGCCACCGGTGGCAGCAGGCCCTCGAAGCGTTCGCCTGATTCCGGCAGTTCGGCGGAGACGATCGGTGCCGCGTCATGGACCTCGCCACGCTGATGGCTGGCAACCAGCCGGATGATCCGTTCGGCCTCGGCGGCGCTGATCGCATGGCCGGTCGGGCCGCGCCCGTCATCGGCGCGGTCGATCCAGAGCCGGCCGTCGGGATTGGCGAGAATGTCGGTGACCGACGGGTCCTCAAGCGCGGCTTCGATGAGCGGACCGAAGGCGGTCAGCAGCATTTGGCGGCGCCGGGCACGGGCCTCGGCGACCAGCGGATGATCATCGCTCATGGCCGGCCTCCTCTTCGAAGAGATCATCGTCCTCTACACCGAACCAGTCGGCATCGACCTCGTCGTCATCCTCGAAAATGACCGGACGCAGCGGCGGCAGATCCTTGTCTTCGGTGGGATCGGGTTTGGCGGATAATTCTGGTGGCGCTGACGGTGCGCGGTCCTGCTAGCGATCCATTGTGAAACTGTCGGCTGCAAAGAGATCTGGCTTGGTGTCGGCGATCGTCTCCAGCACCTCGCTGAGCAGATTGCCGTCCTGGGCAAGCCTGCGTCCGACCTGTGCGACGAACATCTTGAAGCGCTCGCGGCCGAGCGCGTGGGCCGCAGCCTGATCGTTTGCCGGCAAGGGCGGCGTCACTGTCAGGAAATAGCGGATGAACAGCGCCAGCGTCTCGACGCCGATGCCGGTGTTGCGGTCGAGCCGGTCAAGGGATTTGCTCATCCGGTCGAGACGCCGGATCAGCGCCGCGGTCTGAGTGTCCGGTTCGGGATTGAAGAATCGATCCAGCGCCGCATTGACGATCGCCGACTTGTTGGCGCCGGGGCGCTTGGCGATCAGCGCCAGCTGGTCGGCGATAGGATCCTCGAGATAGACATTGATGCGCGGCTTCATCGGCTCAGAACTCCGGCATCAGGTCGGGCTTGCGACCGCCCGCGCTTTCGCTTGGGCTATTGATGGCGTGGGCACGCTGGACCACACGGGTCTGCGCGCGGGCCTGGTCCTTCGACCGGCTCAGCGCATCGGCCTTGTCCGTTCCGCCCCCGAAATCGTCGTCCAGAAGCGCGATATCGGCGGCCGGGTTCGGTTCAGGAGGCGTCCGGTCGTGATCGAAGAGCTGCGGCTCACGCTTGAGACCGCCTTCGTCGCCGGCAGTCTCGGCCAGATGATCGGCGATCACCTGATGTTGCAGCTTGCGGCTGACGCGTTTGCGTGTGCGCTGCCAGTCATCGGTGCGCGCCGTTGGTGCGTCCGGATAGGCGCCGTCATGATCGAGCAGTGGCGCCGGCAGGCAGCGTGTGGTGAAGTTGGCATCCTCATAGTAGCGCAGTTTTTTGGCCCGGATCGGTTTGTGGCCGGCGAGCATCACCAGCGCGTCCGTGTCGGCGAGCTGCATGACCTCGCCCGGCGTCAGAAGCGGCCGCGCCGTCTCCTGGCGCGAGACCATCACATGGGCGAGCCAGGGCGCCAGGCGATGGCCGGCATAGTTCTTCTGCGAGCGCAGTTCGGTCGCCGTTCCCAAAGCATCGGAAATACGCTTGGCCGTCCGGTCGTCATTGGTGGCAAAGGCGACACGGACATGGGCGTTGTCGAGGATCGCATTGTTCGGCCCGTAGGCCTTGTCGATCTGGTTGAGCGATTGGGCGATCAGGAAGGCGCGGATGCCGTAGCCGGCCATGAAGGCCATCGCCGTCTCGAAAAAGTCGAGCCGGCCCAGCGCCGGAAACTCGTCCAGCATCATCAGCAGTGGATGATCGTGCACACCATCGCCCTTCGCCGAGGGCAACGTCTCGGTCAGGCGCCGGCCGATCTGGTTGAGGATCAGCCGGATCAGCGGCTTGGTCCGCGAGATGTCGGACGGCGGCACGACCAGATAGAGCGAAACCGGCCGGTCCGCGTGCTTCAGATCGGCGATGCGCCAGTCGCACTGTGATGTGGTCTCGGCGATGATCGGATCGCGATAGATCTCAAGGAACGACATCGCTGTCGAGACGACGCCCGAAAGTTCGTTCTCGGACTTGTTGAGCATCTCGCGGGCGATCGAGGCGATCTCGGGATGGACCCTCGGCTCCTCGCGCGTGCCCAGATGATTGGTCGTCAGCATGACCCGCAGCGTTGCTTCGATCGTGCGCCTGGGGTTTGCCAGAAACGTCGCCACATGCGACAGCGACTTGTCCTCTTCCGCATAGAGCACATGCAGGATCGCCCCGGTCAGCAGTGAATGGCCGGTCTTCTCCCAGTGATTGCGCTTCTCGAGCGCGCCTTCCGGATCGACGAGAATATCGGCGATGTTCTGAACATCGCGCATCTCATGCGGGCCCTTGCGGACCTCCAGCAGCGGATTGTACTTCGCCGAGCGCGGATCTGTCGGGTTGAACAGCAGGCAATGAGAAAAGCGCGACCGCCAGCCCGCCGTGATCTGCCAGTTCTCGCCCTTGATGTCGTGGACGACCGCCGAGCCGGTCCAGCTCAGAAGCGTCGGGACGACAAGCCCCACGCCCTTGCCCGATCGGGTCGGCGCGAAGGCCAGCACATGCTCCGGCCCGTCATGGCGCAGATAGCTCTTGTCCGTGCGTCCCAAAAACACGCCCGCGTCGCCGAGCAGGCCCGATCGGGTGACATCGCGGTCGCCCGCCCATTGCGCCGAGCCGTAGGTCGTGACGGTCTTGGACTGCCGCGCTCGCCACAGCGAACCGACGACTGCCGTCGCCGTTCCCAGCACACCGCCACCAGCCGCCAGCATACCCGCATCGCGGAAGACCTCCGGCGCGTAGCTCTCATAGGCGTACCACCATTCGAACAGCCGCCACGGCGCGTAGACCGGTGTGCCGAGGAACGACGCGAACGGTTCGCCCAGACCGGTCTGATAACCCAGCCGGTGCGCCGCCCACTGGGTCGACGCCCACAATGTTCCGGTGATCGTTCCGGTCACGACGGCCGCCTGGCCGATCAGAAGCGTGGTGGGTTGCATGGTCTCCGAGCCGGGTTCGAGTGTTCGAATTCGGCGTCAGGAGACAAAGGAGGGAGGATTCGTTCAAGTGAACGCGGAGATCAGTTTGTTTAATCTTATGCAGCTAGTTCCTTCCAGCGGTATGGGAATCAACTAGCCGGTAAGAGGGTCCAATTCATCACAAAGTGTTACGGTCTGTTGCGAGGCAGAGGTCGATTTTGGCCCATCACCCCACGCTAAGGTCGCCGCGAGTAGGCGCTTATGTTTCAGGGGTTCAGCACCAAAAAGTCAATTGGCGACCAAGCGCTGTTTGCTCATGGATTGGTAACAGTACTGAACGCTACCAAAAAAGACCACGCGTGGCCGCCAAGGTGCACTGAACAGCCCGGCGGTCTCCTGATGGACACCGCCGGGCGTAGTCCGCCCAGGGAGGAGACGGACGGAAAACGGACTGCGGCTACCGCTCAAATCGCTTCCAAAGCCAATGCAAGCGCCTTCATGCCCGGATCATCGTTGCCGACACTCCGGTCGCCCGCAATACGGGCGCGTCCCATTCGCGATGGGCTCTGACGATAGACTGATAGAGCCTCCCCCATCGCTGCCCTGCTGACCACGGCAGGATCGGAACCTTCGTCGGCGTTGCGCAGAGCTTCCGCAATGGCTGCCAATCCATCCAAAACTGTCTTGTCGCCAAGTTCGGCGCCGCCGCGAACACTCATTTCGGCGACGGCTTCGTCAATCAGAAACGGGATGGATTCCTGCTCAAGGACCGGCTTGCCCGTCATATGGCTCGCGGTTTTGAGAAGACCGAACATGACCAGCGCGCTGAAGCTCGATCCCGACGTTGCAGCCAATGTCCTGGCAAGTTCGTTCAGAAACGAACCGATATCCGGGTATTTTCGATCCAGCATCGGGATTGCTGCGCACGACACGGCGGAGAGTGTCGATCCCAGATCGCCGTCTCCAAGTTCTGCGTCAAGAGCGTTCAGCTCATCAGTCCGCAATTGCATCTGAGCGCAAATTCGGCCGACCGTCTCAGCCAGCTTGGTCACAGACATCGCCGCCGGCATCACTTGCATCCCCAAGCGGGGCAGAAGGCCGGTGCTCCGAGAAGTTCTCTGCGCTCTTTGTCCAGTCTCATGACGGTGACCGATGCACCGGACATCTCCATCGACGTCGCATAGTGCCCGACGCGTGGCATGACGATCGTTAGGTTCATCTCAGTCAGGAGCTGTGAAACGCGACGGTAGATGATGAACAACTCATCAAGGGGGGTCGCGCCGAGGCTGTTGCACAAAATCGTCACCTCATCGCCGCTCGATAGCGGCATGTCATCGGTCAGGCGTTGCAGCATTTCCTTCGCCAGATCATCTGCGGAGCGCATATCGCCGCGCCAGACACCCTGCTCGCCGTGAATACCCATTCCCATCTCGATCATGTTCTCGGGCAGGTCGAAACTTGGGCAACCGGTGTGCGGCAGCACACAGGCGTCAAGTGCGACGCCAATCGAGCGCATGTTGTCGATGGCGCCTTGTGTCAGGCGTTTGACTTCGGCCAATGGATGGCCGGCTTCAGCCGCCGCGCCGGCGATCTTGAAGGCCAGAACAATGCCCGCGACCCCACGTCGCTTGCCCGCCTGGTTTGCGCTCGCGCTCGCCACATCGTCGTTTACGATCACAATTTCCGCGTCTTTTTGCGAGGCTCGAGCCAACTCCGTTTGCATCTCAAACGTCATGCGGTCGCCGCCATAGTTGCCGATGACGGATAGAACACCCGCGCCGAAATCGGCGGCACTTAGTGCTGCGGCAACGTCGTCAGCGGCCGGACCGGCAAAGACGTCACCGACGGCACAACTATCGAGCAATCCCTTTCCGACATAGCCGGCAAACAATGGCAGGTGGCCAAAGCCGCCACCGCTTGCCACACCGACCTTTCCGGCTTGCTTGGCGACGGAGCGTTCGACGACACGCCTCGACCGTTCAGCCAACCGATGAACATCCGGATAGGCGGCAATCATTCCCTCTAGCGACTGGGTCACATAGTCTGCAGGATCGTTGATCAGTTTTTTCATAGACAACTCCTCACAGCCCCGTTGTCGGCTGCGGTCTCGTGCCGTCGCTGAACCGGGCCAACCGAAATGGCGTTGGATCGACGACGGGTTTTTGATTGGTGACCAGATCTGCCATCAGTTGACCTGCACCGGGGCCGATACCGAACCCGTGACCCGAAAACCCCGTTGCAACAAAGAGGCCGGGGCACTGATGGACCGGTGAGATGACCGGCAGCGCGTCCGGCGTGGCGTCGATCAGCCCGGCCCAACGGTTGGTCTCATTTGCCGATTCGAATGCGGGGAACGCCGCCTTGAGGTGCTCGAGTGCCCTGGAAAGGCTCGACCGGCTGGGCTCCGGGTTGAGGATGCGCAGGCGCTCGAACGGCGTGATGTCACTGAGGCTCCACCGGCTGCTACGAAACAGTTCGTTGAAGAACCTGCGACCAAACCGCAGCTTCACGTGCCCCCACTCGATCTTCAGGATTGGAAGAAAGTCCGGTAGATAACGAAAGCTGTCCGGAACAATGTCGGCATGATTCTCCAAGCCGTTTGCGACCGTGTATCCACCATCGGTTCTTTGGCGAAACGCAAAGCCATGTCCCCAAGCAGCACTGGTCGGCGCGCCTTGGACGCCATCGACGCGTGTGACGGACGCGCGCACCGTCAATTGCGGCAGTCGAACATCGAGGCTTCGGCAGAACAGGCCGCTCCAAGCTCCCCCGGCCAACACAGCCGCAGAGCAACGAATCGGCCCATGCTCGGTGATGACGGCCGACAGCTTGCCAGCCGAGTGCTCAAGCCCGCGAACCGCGCAGTTGGTTATGATGGCAGCGCCAGCCCGCTGTGCCAATTTTGCCAGCGCTGTTGTTGCTTTTTGCGGCTCGGCGCGCCCGTCGCTCTCCGTGTAGAGCGCCCCGGCCCAGGACCCATTTAAACCGGGCATGACGCCCTCAAGCTCGCCGCGCGCGAGAAACCGGGAATCGAGACCATAGTCCGACACGGAGTTCAGCCAACGCTGCCGGTTTTCCAGTTCATTGCCCGACTTGCACAGGTACACGATACCTTTTCGGCGGTAGCCGGTATCGACGTCCGGTGTGCGACTGACGTTTTGCCAAACATGCTCGCTCTCGATCATCAAGGGCAACTCCCGCGGGTCACGGCCCATCTTCCGAACCCAACCCCAGTTGCGGCCCGACTGTTCGCCTCCGAGAACCCCCTTCTCACACAAGACGGTCGATACGCCCCTTTGAGCCAGCGCCAACGCCGCGCTCACGCCCACTATGCCGCCTCCGATGACGACGACATCGGCGGTTTCAGCAATGCTGTTGCGAGTTTCGAAAGGATCGGGATGTAGCCATCCGCCGGTTTTTTGTGGGGAGCGGCTGTCACCGGGCGCAAGCATGTTTTGGGCTACTCCCGAGCGTCCACAAACCAGTTCGAGCCGCTCGAATCGGCCTTTGGCAGTTCACCGCTGATGAAGCGCCCGATAAGCCCCATGTAGAAGCTCAGATGGTTGCGTTCGACGTAGGCCACCGCCTGTGTGTCGCCCAACTCCATTGCACGGATCAGGTCTCGGAGCTCCGCACACAATGCCTCCACCTGATCGTCCCACATGACGTCGACCATTTGGAACCAGACGCGCCCAGTCTGGTAGTAGAACTGGTCATACATGTCGCGCAGGGCCGTGTTGCCGATCAGCGATGCGATGATCTTCTGCCGCTCGTGGTTTATGCGCCAAAACTCCCCGGTGTCTCTCGACCCCTTGAGCTGCGCCGCCCTGTTCAGCAGCTGTTCCATGCCCGAACGGTGGAAATCTGAACACGGCTTCGGTGAGAGTTGCGCGATAAGTTCGGCGAGCTTCAGCCGGAGTTCGTACACGTCTTTCATCTGAACGAAATCGAAGCCCGTTACGATAGTGCCGACGCCATTCCTGGTCTCGACCAACCCATCGATTTCCAGCTTCTGAAACACCTGCCGAATGGGTGTGCGGCTCACGCCGAATTCTTCCGCCAGCTCCGCTTCACGAAGCACGTCTCCGGGCGGGTATCGAAGGAGGCAGATTCTCTCGCGGATCTCCTCGTAGATCGATTTCGACAGGCTTCCGCCCTGTTTTCGAACCGATCTTTGCCGCTTGGTATGGGTAAGTTCCGTCTGACCCGACATTAAGACCACCTATCTGCATACATCTGACGTACCCACTTGCGAACTCGAAGCCGATTCAAGTGTCTGCGCCGGGAAACTCGATCCGCATATCGGCAAAAAACCGGCCTGACCGTGTTTCATCGGTCATCATTGGATAGCCAACTTTCGAAAGGTTGGCAATAGCTGTATACACAATGCCAAAAAGAAAATTTTTCTGTGTTAAAACAATAATTTAAAATCACTTCTGCTACTTGCATCGCTCTGGTATGGCGGGGCCATGATTGGTTGGAGCGGGTCATTTGGTTGGCGAAGACCTCTCGCGCGTCAACTTAAATAACTGAAAAATATGAATATATATGTCTCTTGCAGCTTGTGCGATTCAATCGGCTTGGCACCCAACGTACGTCAGCTTGACAGGTGTATACAGATTGGCTAGGCAGATGGTGAGATCGGCGATATCGCCAAGTGGTACGCGTTTTGGGAGGGGCCGAGGATCTTGATGGGTTCGAGTGACGTAGCGGTTCGGTTTGAGGACGTAAGCAAGACGTACGACGGCGTGTCGTTGGTGGTTGATCAACTCTCGCTTGATATCCGCGAAGGCGAGTTTCTGACCCTTCTTGGGCCGTCCGGCTCCGGCAAAACAACTTGCCTGATGATGCTCGCGGGCTTTGAAGTTCCCACGAGTGGTGACATCCATTTGCGCGGGCAATCCCTTCGAACCGTGTCGCCTTACGAACGCAACATCGGCATGGTCTTCCAGAATTACGCGCTGTTTCCGCACATGACCGTTGCGGAGAACTTGGCCTTTCCTCTCGAAGCCCGTGGCATTGCAAGAAGCGAAGTCGGTCAGCGGATCGAAAAATCCTTGGACATGGTCAAGCTCGGTGGCCTTGGCGACCGGCGTCCAATGCAACTCTCCGGCGGGCAACAGCAGCGTGTCGCAGTCGCAAGGGCGTTGGTCTACGAGCCTACGCTCGTACTCATGGACGAGCCGCTCGGCGCACTGGACAAGCAACTGCGCGAGCAGATGCAGTTGGAGTTACGGCACCTTCATGAATCGATTGGCGTGACGATCATCTATGTCACCCATGACCAGGGCGAAGCACTCACGATGTCCGATCGGATCGCTGTTTTCAATGACGGCAAGATCCGGCAAATCGCCCCGCCCGAAGACCTTTATGAAAAACCGGAGAACGCTTTCGTTGCCGAGTTCATCGGTGAGAACAACCGGTTTTCGGGAACGGTTCGTTACATCAACGGAGCGTTATGCAAGGTCGAGGTGGATGGTGGTGCCACCATTGATGCGCTGCCGATCAACATCGGCGAGATCGGCTCGAGGACAAGCGTTTCCCTCCGCCCAGAAGCAGTTCTCGTCAACCCTGCCGATGATCGTGTCGAGAACCGGTTCTCCGCCGAGATCAAGGAGCGGATCTACCACGGCGATCACATCAGACTGCGCGTCGAGGTTTTCGGAAACGACGACTTCATCGTCAAAGTCCCCCGTAGTCACACGCCCGGCAGTCTGGAAGTCGGCCAGACATGCACGATCGGCTGGCGCAGTGCTGAATGTCGGGCACTCGATGTCCCAACCATTCAGCAAACCACCACCAATTGACCACAGAAATCCAAACCCGAAGGGAGATTAAGACATGCCAGCCAAACACATCCAACCGCTAACAATGGCCGTGTGCGCCGCGGCACTGTGTCTGGGTAGCTCAATTGGAGCCCAGGCCGAAGAGAAGCTGACCGTGACGTCATGGGGCGGCTCCTACAGCGAAAGCCAACGAAAAGCGTTCTTCGAACCCTTTGCCGAAGCCACTGGCCACACGGTCCTCGAAGATGAATGGAATGGCGACCTCGCAAAAGTGCGCGCCATGGTGGAGACAGGCAACTATCAGACGCATGTGATTGATGCTGAATCGAGCCAATTGGTCGCCGGCTGCGATGAAGGTCTTTGGGAAAAGATCGACTATGGGAAGCTCGGCTTCGGCCCGGATGATTTTCTCGCAGGAGCGGCCCACGAATGCGGCGTCGGCAACATCAGCTGGTCATTCATCTTTGCCTACGACAAGGACCAAATCACCGGAGACGGTCCGCAGAACTGGGCCGACTTTTGGGACGTTGAGGCGTTTCCAGGAATGCGTGGTTTGCGCAAGCAGCCCAAATGGAACCTTGAATATGCTTTGATCGCAGACGGCGTGTCTCCCAACGAGGTGTATGACGTTCTCGGCACGGAAGAGGGTCTCAATCGGGCATTTGCGAAGCTCGATGAACTCAAGCCGCATGTGATCTGGTACGAAGCAAGTGCCCAGGCGCCGCAACTTCTTGCCGATGGAGAGGTCGTCATGACCTCAGCCGCCAACGGCCGCATCTTCACTGCAATAACGCAGGACGGAAAGAACTTCGAGATCGTCTGGGACTCTCAGGCCATGGATTTCGATTTCTGGGTGATCCCAAGCGGCCATCCGCAAGTCGATCTTGCCCACGAATTCATTCAGTTCGCATCCGATCCCGAGCGCATGGGCGAACAGACACAATACGTCTCATACGGTCCGCTTCGGAAGGCCGCTGTCGAGTTCGTCGATCCCGACATCCTGCCACATCTTCCGACCGCACCGGCGAACACCGAGCGCTGGTTCAAAACGGACACGCAGTTCTGGGCCGACAATCGCGAGGCACTTGTCGAGCGATTCAACGTGTGGGTTGCACAATAACCGCCTGACTGGGGTGCGAGCAGCCCTCGCACCCCAGTCCTTTTGCGCGCCATTCTATTCGGGAAGCCTCGGTACACATAAATGACCGCCGTCGATCAGACCTATCCGCATCACGGGAGCGAGGGGCGCGTGGCTCTCGCCGATCAGTTGAGGCGCGCGGAGCGGTCCCGCAAGATCCGAGCATTTGGCCTGACCGTGCCACTGATCCTCTTCTTGTTGATCACGTTTGCGATCCCGATCGCCCAAGTGCTCTTTCAAGGGGTCAAGAACGGCGAGATGACGCAAATCATGCCTGGCTTGACTGAGGAATTGGAGACTTGGGACGGGCAAGGAATGCCGCCTGAGCGCGTGGTCGAATCATTTGTGCGCGATGTTGCCGCCGCCTCGGAGAACCAAACGCTTGCCAGGGTGGCCAAGCGGCTCAACTTTAGCATCAGTGGCTATCGCAGTCTTCTGCTGAAAACCGCTCGGCGATTGCCGTCCCCCGATCAGTCCGATCTGTTGCAGGCACTGGTGGAAATCGACACCAGATGGAGCGAGCGCCGCTACTGGACCGCGATGAAGCAGGCGTCTCCCCGGTTTACGTTGGAGTACTTGCTGACGACAGTCGACAGGCAGTTCGACGCCGACGGCGAGATCGTTCGCAAGCCGCCCGAAACGTCGCTTTATCTGACCGTTCTGATGCGGACCCTTTGGATCAGCATGTCGGTTACGCTGATCTGTGTGATCATCGGCTATCCGATGGCCTATCTGCTTGCGACGCTGCCGGCCAAGTACAGCAACATTCTCCTGCTTCTGCTTTTGCTGCCGTTTTGGACTTCGCTGCTCGTTCGCACGACGGCCTGGCTGGTCCTGCTGCAGAACCAGGGCGTCGTTAACGATGCCGGTATCTGGCTCGGGCTCTGGGAAGAGCCGCTCCAACTGATCCGAAACAGATTGGGCGTGTACATCGCTATGGTACATATCCTTCTGCCGTTCATGGTTCTGCCGATCTACTCCGTCATGAAGGGGATTTCGCCCTTCCACCTGAAAGCAGCGGCGTCGTTGGGCGCGCGTCCCGTTCGCAGTTTCCTCAAAGTTTATGCGCCACAGACCATCGCTGGCGTGGGCGCCGGCAGTCTCCTGGTCTTCATCATCACGTTGGGCTTTTACATCACGCCCGCGCTGGTCGGCGGACCTGGAGACCAGATGCTGAGCTACTTCATCGCCTTCAGCGCCAACTCCACAGTCAATTGGGGGCTGGCGGCAGCGCTCAGCCTCATGCTGATGCTCTGCGTGGGCGTCTTCTTCGCCTTTTACAGCCGGCTTGTCGGCGTTCGCAGTCTGGGGACGGGCTCATGACCCTTCCTCCCTATGCGACAGCGGGCGACAGAATCTGGTTCTACGGTTTGCGCATCTTTTGTGGACTGACCTTCTTTTTTCTGGTCGCGCCGATCCTTGTGATCATTCCACTGTCCTTCAATCAGGATCCCTTTTTCACCTACCCGATGGAGGGGTACTCGCTGCGTTGGTATGCCGAGATATTCGGTGACGGTCCGCTGTCGCTGCTCTGGCAGCGTTCGATGGTGAACAGCGTCGTCATAGCCATCTGTTCGACCGTGCTTGCGACGGCACTTGGAACACTTGCTGCACTGGGTCTGAACCGGGCCGACTTTCCTTTCAAGAACGCGATTTACGCATTCCTGATTTCTCCGATGATCGTGCCGATCGTGGTGACGGCTATCGGAATGTTCTACTTCTACGCCCAGATCGGCCTCATCGGATCGCTTGCGGGAATTATCCTGGCCCACACAGCAATCGGTGTTCCCTTCGTCGTGATTACCGTTTCCGCGGCCCTTGCCGGCTTTGACGAGAACCTGGTGCGTGCCGGCAGCATCATGGGGGCTGGTCCCATGCGCGTATTCCGGAAAGTCACCCTGCCCATCATCTTTCCGGGCGTTGCTTCGGGCGGGCTGTTCGCTTTTGCCGCGTCCTGGGATGAGATCGTCATTGTTCTGTTCCTCGCCAACGCCGAGCAACACACCAGTCCCCGCCGCATGTGGAGCGGCATTCGAGAGCATATCAGCCCGACAATCATTGCGGCGGCAACGTTGCTCATTCTGCTCTCGATCGTGCTGATGCTGACCATGGAATGGCTTCGGCGACGCAGCGACAGAATGCGCGGCATTACCCAAACCTGATCGACACAAAACTGCCATCAAAGGGGTGGCGCCAGACGAAGGAATTCAGGTCGAAATGACAGCCCACGAGACAAGAGTACTGGAGCTCCAGCAGCGCCTAAAGGATGATCGATTGGTCGGTGCGCTGGTTTGTGATCCCGACTCTATCTTCTATTTGTCTGGCTATTGGGGTTACGCGAGTTTTGTCTCTTGCGGTCGTCCAAACATGCTTTGGGTTCCCGTATCCGGCGAGCCGGAAATCATCACGCCCTTGATGGAATTGGAGATGTGTCAGGGCCTAAGTCGCGTTGGACGAATCCACGGCTGGGTCGACGGCGTGGAAAACGAATGGCGCAAGCCTCTCGGCAAAATCTTGGGTCAGGCCGATCGCACGAGAATTGCGGCAGACATCTATCAGATGCCGGCGTTGGTCAGCCGGTTCCTTACGGTTGAATTCCCGGATCTTCATCTCCTCGATCTGTCTGCCCATCTCGCTCAAATGCGCCTGATCAAGAGCGCAGACGAGATCCAGATCATGCGTCACGCAGGTTCCGTCGCTGTTGCCATGGCCGCTGCCGCGGAAGCTGTCATTGCGCGCGGCATCCCTGAATTTGAGGTGTCTCTTGCAGCCATGGCGGCAGGCAGCCGCAAAGCCGCCGAGATCCTCGATTCTGAAGGACACAACGGTTTTGACTCGCCGATGATACATAACCTGCAAATCATGCAATCGGGCACGGACACTTGTATGGTTCACAGGCGCCCGACGACGCGGTGCATTTGTTGTGGCGATCCGGTTTATCTGTGCTTTTGCGGCATTACGGTCTTCCGGGGTTATTGGCTTGGTTTCGATAGGGAGTTTTTTTGCGAGTCGGTCACCGATGAAAGGGCGCGAACCTATGAAGTATGCATCGCCGCGCAAATGGCGGCGCTCGAGACGATACGCCCTGGGGTGACGGCCGAGGAGGTGCACTTCGCCGCCGATGCAGTGTATCAGGATGCTGGGTTCTCCCCCACCTATCGCACCGGCCGAGGAACGGGCTGCTCCATTCTCGAGGCTCCCGAACTCAAGGCTGGCAACAAAACACGGCTCAAATCCGGCATGACGCTGGTGATCGATGGCGGCATTACGGTTCCGGGTGACTTTGGCGCCCGCGTAGGTGATTCGGTCGTTGTGACGGACGACGGGTTCGAATACCTCACACCTTACCCCAAAGAACTGCGGGTCCTCTCCTAACGTGCCGGTTCCAATGAAGCGGGGTTCCAGCAAGGCAAAGGTTTTGGCCATACCCGGCCTGCACAACTCTTGGGTTGGTTGGATTCCACAGATCGTCGCTCTTGCCGATCAGGCGGATATTGACGTCACCCGTGCCGGCGATGCCGAGAAGACGATTCCAGCAATTGCCTCCGCCATCTTGGACGTTGCGCCACCGAAGTTCAGTCTCGCTGGATACTCCATGGGTGGCTATGTTGCATTCGAGATCATGCGCCAGGCTCCGGACAGGGTCGAACGCCTCGCACTGATCTCGACCAGTGCCCGTGGTCCTGGTCCGAATGAGGCGGCCGCGCGAGACGTTGACCGCCGCCTTGTCGAAGAGGGCCGGTTTGAAGAACTCGTCGCCGGGGCAACCGGCGGTGTGCGTCTTGGGCTGGCGGCCGACCCGTTCTTCTCAGATGTCCGAGTATTGACGGCTCGGGCAGCCGGCAAGCAGGCGATCCTGAACCGCCTGAACGCTGTCCAGATCCGCATCGACAGCCGTTCAACCCTTGCCAATATTCAATGCCCCACCTGGGTCCTTTGCGGCGCCGACGATCAGATATGCCCGCCACATCTGTCACAGGAGATAGCGTCAGGGATCGAAGGGGCGCAGCTTATGGTCATGGAACGCTGTGGCCATTTCATTCATTACGAGCAGGCGGCTCGGCTTTCATCGGAACTTGCGAAATGGCTACGGTCATAACGAGTTTGGCTGCGGCGCAATCGAAACCGTCGCGAAGCCCCGATCCGGCCCCAATCAGGGGGACGCATAGTGATGGATTGGTGCAGGGGTTGAAGCTCATCGTACGCGACAGAGAGTCTGGATTGAGGCGTCAACTGGCTAACCAAAACACTGGGCGTCAATGTTCCCTTGATGACGGGCAGAGGCGCAGTTCCGGTTAGGGTATGAGGCGGGAACGGAGTCGCCAGACAACGAGGAGGGGTCGATGAGCATATTGGCGGATCCCGGCATATCGCAGATCCTGCTGATCGATCCCGTTCCGGCGCGCTTTGGTCTGCTCAAGACCGGTCACCAGCGTAGAGTGAGGGAGGCTTACCGGCGGCTGACTGAAGCCGCGGATTTGGCGCGCGTGCCGCGGTACTTCGCCATCTCCGATTCGGCAGTCGGCCGCGAGCACTGGCTATCCACGCCGTGTGAACGCAACGCGTCGCGTGTCCATGAGGTTTCCACCGATCGGACTGTGATCAGCAATGAGGCGCTCCTGGCCGCGATGCGCGACGAGATGCGCGAGCAATTGTTCGTCTGCGGTTTCTGGCTGGACGATGTGGTGTCCTCGGCAGCGCTGGAAGCGCTGTTGATCGGCTTCAATGCGCACCTGATCATGGATCTCTCGCCGGCCCTCGATCACACAAACCGCCAGGCGACGCTTGATCGACTGAACCAGTATGGCGTGCCGCCGATCTCGCTTCGCAGCCTGCTCTACGAATGGATGGCCAAAGCAGAGGATCGCGACTTGCGCGACGCTTTGGCCACGCTGTGGCAACAGCAAACCGCCGAAACCAATCGGGGCACATCCGCCTGACGGCGAACCGGGCTGTCGTGAACCGAACCCGGCCTGCACCTGGGTCGCATCCGGTTTCGGCCGTCCGGCTAGCTGGACCGCTCCTCGCTCCCTTACGCCTGCGCGCTCCGCTTGCCCGACGTTAATGGCTGACGTCAGCGGATTGATGGAACTTTGGCCACCTTGCGCCGGTCTCTGCAGTGAGTCAGTAGCGCACAGTTTCGGCAAGCTTGTCCCGGCCCACGGCGCTGAAATCGATCTCCAGCGTTATGCGCTCGCAGCAAAGAATGTTCTCGCCATACTTGATTGGCGTTTCGTCTACTGCGTCGAGGCTTTGCGTTTCGAACACAGGCTGGGCCCGCGACATTTGCAGCAGGTCCGCTTCGGCCTGGGTCGGCAGTCGGCCGTCAACGCGCGTCCAGCATCGCCGATAGTCATTGATGCCTACCCGCTTCAGCGCATCGGTAATCGAGTTGGTGCCGGAGAACGCATCGAGAAGATCGGGTGTTCGGCTCATCGGGAAGTAGTTGTGGGCGATCGTGCGCGGGATGTCATTGTGATAGCTGAGCGTGTCTACGCGCAGCACTTGGGCCGACACATCGATGTCAAACAGACCCGCAAACTTTTCGCCTGCCTCGAAGATGGCGCTGTCCAGCACGTCGCGCCGCGCTACGAGGCCTTGCGCAAGCAGGTTTTCCGTCAACCGCGTCTTCGGCGACAACAGATAACGAGTCGCTTCGTTGACAACGAACGTCCCCCGTCCGTGCACCACCCGCAGCACTCCTTTCGTCTCCATCGCCTTGATCGCATGGCGTACTGTGTGCCGGTTAACGCCGAACCGCTCGGCAAGCTGATTGTCATTGGGCAGCTTCTGTCCGGCGGTAAGCCGCGCCTTCTTGATGTCGTTGAGTATGGCGGTTTGAACGATTTCCCATCGTTTGGTGCTTGGCATTCCGCCTCCCTTTGCATCAAAGGCACTCACTGGCCATGTCTGCTTTCAGCGCCCGCGCTATCGCTATGTTTGCCCATTGTAACGCCGGAGAGATAGGTTGACCCACCGAACCCTGTCCTGTGGACGGTGAATTGTCGATGCCCTGTCGACAGACTGATATCACAGTTGCACACGTCTTCCGGCCGGGCATCGCCATTTGCTGCGAGCGCCTCGTGAAGGACGCGCCCATGGGCCGGCTTCCAGCCGTCAATGCCTAACCCATGCGCGATCGTGGGCGCGATATCGACGAGTGACGTTGGGCTGCTGACCTGCATGCCGGATCCGAACATCGCGCCGCCAAGCACCGCGAGGGCGCTGATTTCTGGTTTGCTCAGGCCACCGTGCATGCCCACACCCACTGGATAAGGACCATCGCAATAGACGGAGATACCGCCCGGTTGCTCGCCTTTTTGGCCGCTTTCACCAAGAAGAACTGACAGGTCTGCGGCCCTCACATGATCCGCCATGACGCACTGATAGGAGAGGGTGCCCGGCACGACACCCCGATCGCCATGTTCATGTCGCGAAAAAGCGCCGCCGAACCAAGGCTGCTCGGACAATATGGCGAGTGCATCGCGCGCGATCGCAAGATCGCTGCGGCGAACCCAGATATGGGCGACACGCTGTGCGGTCAGTACGACATCTGATTCATCATCGAAAGTGCTTCCCACGTGCAAGCCGCCCATCCGCAACGTATCAGCCACTGATACCTTCTTGCCAATTGTCGTGTGACCGTGATCGGAAAGGGCCAAAAGCTGCACCGCGTGGGACTTGTTGCTCTCCCACCAATCCAGAAGACGAGCAAACTGGGCATCGACATGGCGCAGCATCGCAGCTGTTTCGGGTGCATTGAGACCGAACGCGTGCTGCGAAATGTCCGGTTCGGCGATCCAGATCAGCGTGACTGCCGGAAGCGTGTTATTCTGCGCTGTCTCAAGAAAGGCGTCGACAAGCGTGCTAACCGCTGCCGTCGCCGGCGCATGGTGATCGACGCAGCCGTGGCTTTCGATCATCCGGACCACGTCCGAGTGGTCGGAATAACGGCTTGGATTGGGCGCCCAGTAGGCCAGTTCGTTGCGCTGCCAACTGCCCCAATGAGAGATCCCCCAGGACCCGGCCGACTGAAATCCGAAAGACATCATCGAGTGCCCGTTTTTGGCCAGAACCTCCGCCAGGCTTCGTGCCGTCATCGCCGACCCGCCATGCCGCCTGCCCATCGTCTTCAATTGCTGAAGATCGCTGCCGTCGATCATCGCGCTGTCGTGGTTGGACCAGAAGCGATTGCCGACGATGCCGTGACCAGCTCCGTGGCTTCCGGTCGCCAGGCTCGCCGAAGCCACCCGCGTTTCGGATGGAAACACCGAGAAATGCCGGTTCAGGCTCGTGCCAATTGATTGGAAATGGTTGAGGTTCGGCATCGTGCCGGGCGTAACGCTGCCCGGACGCAAACCGTCAAACACGACGATGACGAACTTCAAGACAGGCCCACTCTGTGCATTACCGATGAGAACAAATGCGCTCTTAAGCTGTTACCTAGGTAATTTGGGCTCGACAAGTCGAAAAACACCGACCGCAGGCATTCCGTTCGAGACGTGAACGTGCGGAAGAATCGCTCTTCACCCGTGACATGGAAGGAATCCGGAAGCTGTCACATCCGTGAGACAATTCACGGTTACGACGCCGATAGATACCTAGGTATCTCATCGCAGAGCTCAATCTTAGACGTTTATGCGGTGCCTCCAGATGGTTACGGCCGCATCCCGGGCGGTCGCCAAACAGGGACACGAAAATGGCTTCAGGGTTCATCACAAGACGCGGCGTGCTTGGCGCCGGTGCGGCTTTGCCGCTGATAATGAAAATGGGACCGGCGTTGGCGCAAGAGCGTCCGTCGATAACGGTGGCGATGCAGGAGATCCGCACGGAGATGGACCCACTGCATCCGCGCGCCATCGCATTGACCGCATTTCGTGTGCTGGAAAGCATCTACGACAAACCTTTGCGTATCGACTACGACGCCGGCGGTGAGCCGGTGCCGGCGCTTGCCGAGCGCATTGAACAGGTCGACGATACCACGCATCTGATGACGTTGCGCCGGGGCGTTCTGTTCCATGACGGGAGCGAAATGCGCGCCGAGGATGTCGCGTTCACTTTCGGCTCCGAGCGGATGCGCAACGAGGACGCGCCGGGCTACGGCGTCGGCCAACAGTCGCTGGCGCTGATCTCGGACGTTGAAGTGGTCGATGACTACACGGTCCGGATCACCACAAGCGCACCGGATCCGATTTTCCAGCGTCGTTGGGCAGGGGTTGGCACCGGCATCATAAGCCGCGCGGCTTACGAAGCGGCGGACGACTTTGAGACCTGGGCACGTAACCCTATTGCCGCAGGTCCCTACAAAGTTGTCGACATGCGCGAGAATGACTTCATCCTGCTGGAAGCGCATGACGACTATTGGGGCGGCATGCCACCGCTGCAATCGATCCGATTCCAGATGGTGTCGGAGCTTTCGGCGCGGATCGCAGGCCTTCGCGCTGGCGATTTCGACATCATCACCACGGTCTCTCCGGACCAGATCGAGACCATAGAGGCCAACGCCGGTTTCGACGTCGTCGGTGGTGACAACATGCACTTCCGGACGCTCGCCTATGACGTCAACCATCCGGTTCTGGCCGACCCACGGGTCCGGCAGGCGATGAACCTTGCTATCGATCGCGAACTGATTGTCGAATCCTTGTGGTCCAACCGTATCAGCATTCCCCGCTGCCACCAGAACCCCGGCTACGGGCCGCTTTACGACGCCTCCCGGGCGATCCCGGCCTATGACCCCGACCGCGCGCGGCAACTGTTGCAGGAGGCCGGCTATAGTGGCGAGCTGATCCCTTTCCGGACCGTCGGTTCGTTCTACACAGCCGAGCTTGCGACCACGCAGGTGCTCGTCGAAATGTGGCGGGCCGTGGGCCTCAACATCGAGATCCAGGTCAAGGAGAACTGGGGTCAGGTGCTCGATCCGGTCGGTCGTGGCTTCAACAACTCGTCCGACGGAACCTACTATCCCGACCCCCTAGCTTCGCTTTGGACGCGTTGGGGCGAAACTGGAGCGTTCCAATCACGCGGCTATTGGTCGAACGAAGAGTTCAACCAGCTTGGCAAAACGCTTGTCTCCTCGACGGATCAGCAGGAGCGTCGCGATGCGTTTCAGCGTATGCTCGATATCTGGTGCAACGAGGACCCGCCGGGAACCGTCCTGCATTCGCTGGGTGAGTTCTTCGGCAAGCGTGCCGACATCATTTGGGAGCCGACCCAGACGGCCTTGCTCGATTTCCGCCCAGGCGCGATTTCCTTCAGCTAAGCTGCCCTCTCGAACCGGCATCGCCCCGGCCCGCACACGCGGTCGGGGCGGTTTCATCGCGCAGGATGGAATGCCCATGTCAGCCTCGCCCCAACCCATCATCGCCGGGCCCGGTCATCGGAGACAAGGGGAACGTGCGCTGCACGTTATGAAAGATGCCCATCTACGGCTGAACGGCCTTTCGGTCTTTCTGCCGGACGATCATGGTGACAAACACATCGTCCAGGATGTGAGCTTGAATGTCCCTCACGGAGAGCTTCTTGCCCTGATCGGTGAAAGCGGCAGCGGCAAGAGCATGACCTGCTCGGCGCTGGCCGGCATTTTGCCGGCGCGGATGCGCGTTCAGGGCACAGCGTTGCTGGACGGAGTTGACCTTCTCGCCGCCCCGCAATGCGCCCCATCCAGGTCTTCGACCGCGATCATCTTCCAGAACCCGAGCCAGTGCCTGAACCCAGTCAGGACGATCGGGTTCCAGCTTGTCGAGACAGTTCGGATGCATCGCGGACTCGCAAAACGTCAGGCCCGGACAGCAGCTCTCGACGCACTCAGTGATGTCGGTCTCGACGGTCCCGAGCGGCTGATGCACGCCTACCCGCATCAACTATCGGGCGGGATGAACCAACGCGTCATGATTGCGCTGGCACTTGCAACGGACCCCCGATTGCTGATTGCCGACGAGCCTACCTCGTCCCTGGATGTTACCACGCAGCGTCAGATCCTCGATCTGCTGGAGGACTTACGCCGGCAACGAACCATGACGGTTCTGATGGTCACGCACGATCTGAGCGTGGCTCTGGAGCGGGCTGACCGCATCGGCGTACTTCATGATGGCCGCCTTGTGGAAACCGGAAAAGCAGGGCAGGTCCTGACGGCACCTCAACACCCCTTTACACGACGGCTTGTCGCCGCTCTGCCAAAGCTTGGCGGTGCCCAACGGTCCATCGCTCCTGACACGGTAGGGAACGAACCCGCAAATATGCCGCAGGGCGCGTCTCTAGCGTTCAAAGGTGTCACCTTCAGGTACCCCCAAGGGCGCCTGGCTACACTGATTGGACGCCCGGCGCCGCTGACGGTAACCAATATCGGATTCGAAATCGCGCCCGGCAAATGCGTCGGCCTGATCGGCGAATCCGGCAGCGGCAAATCAACCCTGGCGAGACTTGCGCTCGGTTTCGAGACACCGAGTTCGGGCCAAGTGCTCGTTGACGGCAAGCCGATCGATGACTGGCCGCGGCGGGCCTATCGCCAAGCGGTTCAGCCAATCTTCCAGGATCCACACGACGCTCTCAACCCGTCCTTGCGCATCCTTGATCAAGTCGCTGAACCCCTCACCGTGCAGGGACTGGCAAGCCGCGTGGACGCAAGAAACCAGGCGATGGAACGGCTTGAGGCGGTTGGTTTGCCGGTCGGCATCGCCTCACGCCTGCCACACCAGATCAGCGGTGGGCAGGCGCAGCGCGTGGTTATCGCTCGGGCCTTGATGCTGCGGCCAAGGCTCCTCGTTGCAGACGAGGCGGTCTCGGCGCTCGACATGACGGTGCAGGCGCAGATCCTCACCCTCTTGCGCGATCTGATCGAGAGGGAGGGCCTGTCCTGCCTTTTCGTCAGCCATGACTTACGTGCGGTCTCCACGCTGTGTGACCGACTGGTGGTCCTTTATCGCGGTCAAGTCGTCGAGCAGGGTCGGACAGAGCACGTCATTGCACGTCCGGAACATCCGTACACGAGGCGTTTGCTGAGCGCCGTTCCCAAGGGCAGGAACGAGCAACATGTTGTGACCGGTGTCGAGGAGCTGGTCTTCCGATGATCACCCGCTACGTCACCTTCGTCGCCCTGAAAATCGGGCGGGCGCTGCTGACGCTGCTGGTTATCGCCACGCTAACGTTCATGGTGCTGCAGATGGCCGGCGATCCGGTCACGGTTCTGCTCGGACCCGATGCGACTGATGAGATGATCCGCGGCTTTTCCGAAAGGCTGGGGCTCGACCGGTCCATTGCCGCCCAGTACGGGCTCTATCTTGCCAACATAGTGCGCGGAGAGTTCGGTATGTCGTTCCTGCACGCGCGTGACGCGCTGGATCTGGTCATGGGGCATGTGTCCGCAACGCTCTTGCTCTCCGGCACCGCCTTGTTGCTGGCGCTTGCCATCGGCTTGCCGCTGGGCGCCTATGCCGCGATCCGACACGGGGGTACCGGCGACACGATTGCCATGACGTTCGCCGTTCTGGGCTATTGCATCCCCAACTTCTTCCTCGCCATCCTCCTGATGCTGCTCCTGTCGATCCAATGGCCGCTGTTTCCGACGGCGGGTGGTGAAACGCTGCGCCATCTGGTGCTGCCAGCGATCACGTTGGGCACGTCAGCCGCTGCAATCATAGCCCGCTTCACCCGCTCGGCACTGCTCGAAGTGCTAGGCAGCCGCTACATGGTCGCTGCCCGGTCGCGCCGGATCGCGCCCTGGCGGTTGCTGGTCCACCACGCTCTGCCGAACGCGGCCATTCCAGTGGTCACCGTCGTCGGCTTTATGGTCGGCGGTATGATCAGCGGCTCAATCATCGTCGAATCCGTGTTCGCCTGGCCCGGCATCGGCAACCTTCTGGTCAATTCGGTTGCCAATCGCGACATTCCGGTGGTCCAGGTCATCGTGCTGTTGTCGGGCGCAACCATGGTCGTCACCAACCTGGTGATCGACATTCTCTACGGCTGGCTCGATCCGCGCATCGGACGGAGACGCCATGCAGCCTGAAACCGACCACCAGATCGCGGCCGCGCCCGCGCCCGATGCATTAGTGGCAACCGGATCGCCGCATCGCTGGACTATTGCCCAGATCGGCGCAGCCGCTTGGCTGGCCCTATGTGTCTTCCTGGCGCTTTTCGCGGACTTGCTCTCACCCTATGACCTCACGGCCATCGATCTGCGCGCGCGCATGGAACCGCCCGTCTTGCTTGGCGGGTCCTGGGCACATCCACTTGGCACCGACGATCTGGGCCGCGACATGTTCACGCGGCTTGTCCACTCGATCCGCATCAGCATTCTCGTCGCAATCGTCGGCACGCTGATAGGCGCAGTGATCGGGACTGCGCTGGGCTTTCTTGCCGCACAGGTCGGTGGATTGGTCGATGACCTGGTCATGCTGCTCGTCGATGTGCAGGCGGCCCTTCCGTTCATGATCATTGCGCTGATGCTGATTGCGCTGTTCGGCACGTCGCTCACACTCTTCATCGCCATCGTCGGCATCTACGGCTGGGAGCGCTATGCCCGGATCGCACGCGGCCTTGCGCTGTCGGCGCGCGAGCGCGGCTACGTCACCGCCGCCCGCGCCTATGACGCGCCCGCCATCCATATCTATCGCCGGCACATTCTGCCCAATGTCGCAAGCGCGCTGATCGTCAACGCGACGCTCAACTTTCCCGAGATCATCCTTGTCGAGAGTGCGCTCAGCTTTTTGGGCCTCGGCATCCAGCCGCCTATGTCGAGCCTTGGCAACATGCTGGCATTTGGCCGCGAATACCTTCTGTCAGCTTGGTGGATCGCGGTTCTGCCCGGGCTCGTCATCGTTTTGACGGCGCTTGCCGTCAGCATTCTCGGGGACCGCTTGCGCGATCGGTTGGATCCGAAACTGAAATGACAAACAGACCCGAGAAGCCGGCGGCAAACTGGAAAGACACGACCGGCATACCGAGCGTTTCGGTCCCCTATGTCGGCCAGGCGCGGCGCTTCACCTGCGGTCCGGCCAGCTTGATCATGGCAATGCGGGCTCTTGACCCTATGCTTGAAGTTTCCGAGGCGCTGGAGTTCGAGCTTTGGCGTGAGGCAACTACCATTCACGGCGGCTGCGGGCCGCTCGGCCTTGCGCTAGCCGCACATCGACGCGCTTTCGGCGCCAGGGTCTGGATGAGCCATGATGGCGTTTTTGCGGGCGACCGCGCCAAAGACGCAGCTGAGCGCGAGACCATGGCGATCCTCCAGAAGCGCGACCGGCAAGAGGCCAGCGAACGCGGCATCGCGGTCACAATCGACACACCTCCACTCGAGGAACTCGCAACATATCTGCGGGACGGTGCCGTGCCCATTGTCATGGTCAACATCGACTTCGAGGGCCGGAACATCACTCATTGGACAGCCGTCACCGACATCGACACCGCCAAGGTCTGGGTCAACGACCCGCTTGCCGATGGGAAGGTGAGCCAGGCACACAGCACCGACAGGCCCCTTGCCATCGATCATCAACGCTTCGAAAGCTGGCGCCGTTTCGGCCAACGAGCCGAGACCGGTTGTCTTGCCCTATGGAAGGCCAAATGAACCAGTTAAGAAAGAGTGACTTTCAGACCCACTGCTGTTTGGTTCGGGCAGGCGGTTGAGATTGCCGATAAGCTATCGCGTACTGCGCGCGTGCATCGGCCGGTGCTGCTGAACTGGCTTAGAGAGACGAGTCGGTCCAGTTTTTAACGAAAGCCCAGAGTTATTCATTGGGGACGGCTGGCGCATCCGCCTGACGGCGGACCGGGCTGTCGTGAACCGAACCCGGCCTGCTCCTGGGTCGCATCCGGTTTCGGCCGTCCGGCATCCATCCCTTGCGCCTGCGCGCTCCGCTTGCCCGGTGGTCGCTGACTGACGTCAGCGGCTTTTCTCTTTGTTTGCTGCACCCGGTTGCGCGGTGTGGGCGGCTCTCGGGTTTAGGCCCGCGCGGCCGTCCCTCAACCCGGCCTTGGCCGGGTCCTCCAGTCGTACCTCCTTCCGGCCCGCTTGCTCTTGGTGCCTCCGATTCAATGAGCCGAGCGGATGCGGCCCTGCGCTTCGCGCGGGCCACGCCCTCGTGGTCGCCGCCCACCCCGCTTACCGGGGTGCGCATGGCGGCGGACCTGATCATGGAGGGCCGGTCATGTCGACTGACAAGCGGCAGCGTTCACGCGGATCGAAGGCAGGCGCAGCCCGCCCGAAGACGGTGCGCGGCGATCTCTATCAGGAGGTGACCGACGGGATCATTGCCGAGATGGAAGCGGGGCGGCTGTCGTGGGTTCAGCCATGGGACACGGCCCACGCTACCTGCGCGGTCGGCCTTCCGAGGAATGCGGTGTCCGGCAAATCTTACTCCGGCATCAACATCCTGCTCCTATGGGGTGCGGTCATCGAGCGCGGCTTTCCCGGTCAGCTCTGGCTGACCTTTCGGCAGGCCAAGGCCTTGGGCGGCACGGTGCGCAAGGGCGAACGCGGCACGGTCATCGTCTATGCCGACCGTTTCATTCCCGACCAAGAGCGCGAACAGGCGAGAGTGGAAGACCGTGAAGCCGTCGCCGTGCCATTCCTCAAACGCTATCGCGTGTTCAATGCCGCGCAATGCGACGGCCTACCGGATCGTGTCACGCGGCAGGTATCGCCGTTGCCCATCATCGAAGTCGAGCCAGAGGCCGAACGCCTTGCAACAGCGACCGGCGCGGACATCCGCATCGGCGGGGATCGCGCCTTCTATGCTCCTGAGCAGGATTTTGTGCAGGTGCCGCCGCAACCGGCCTTTCGCGTGCCCATCGATTACTACCGGACGCTGTTTCATGAGCTGGGACACTGGACCGGGCACGCTTCAAGGTTGGACCGGGACCAGAGCGGGCGCGGCAAGACCAAGACCTATGCCCGCGAGGAACTGGTCGCCGAACTCTGCGCGGCCTTTGTCTGCGCCACCTTGTCGATCAAGCCGACAGTGCGGCACGCCGACTATCTCGGCGCATGGCTGGATGTCCTGAAAGAAGACAAGCGGGCGGTCTTCAAGGCCGCAAGCCAAGCCAGCAAGGCGGCGTATTTCCTGTTGGCGATTGCTGACGGTTCGAGCGCCAACGTCACCGGTCATGCGGAGGCCGTGGCATGAGCGTGGCCCGTCCCTCCACCAAAATGATCGCGACCGAAGCCACCGAGGCGGGCGAGCAACATCTCGTGCCCGGCGTTGCGCCCATCACACTGGCTGACCGCCTGTCCGTGCTGGCGGCGCAGCCGATGACACCGAAACGCAATCCCGCTGCCATGCAGAAGCCCTGCGATATCGGCCTGTTCGATCCGGTCGCACGCAACCAGACCGACCTAATGGACTGGCTTTCTTCGGGCGGCTGACCGTCGCCCGACCCTTCTCACCCGACCACAGCAAAGGAGACCATCATGGACCTGCAACATATCCCCATCGACCAGTTGAAGCTTGCCGCCGTCAATGTCCGGCACGGGCGCAAGCCGCCTGCTATCGACGACATCCTGCCGTCGATCCGCGAACGCGGCATCCTCCAGCCGCTATTGGTGCGGCCCAACGGCGACGGCTTTGAGATCGTCGCGGGCCGCAGGCGCTACCATGCCGCCCAAAAGATCGCAGACGACAGCCCGGACGATACGCCCGTTCTCCCGTGCGCCATCATGCAGCCGGACGACGATGCGGCGGCGCTGGAAGCCTCGCTTCTGGAAAACGTCGCTCGCGCCGATATGGACCCGATGGCGGAGTATGAAGCCTTCGCGCGTCTCGTAAAGAAAGGCCGAACCGTCGCGGACATCGCCGCGATCTTTGCGATCACCGAGCAGCATGTGAAACGGTCGCTTGCTCTTGCCAATCTGCTGCCCGCCATCCGCCGCCTGTTCAAGGACGACCGGATCGACGTGATTACGCTGCGCCATCTGACGCTCGCCACCAAGGCGCAGCAAACCGAGTGGATGGCGCTTTGGAAGGACGCGGAAGCCCCTGTGCCGACCGGCCATCAGCTCAAGCGCTGGCTATTGGGCGGCGAGCAGATCGGCTGTGCGCAGGCCCTGTTCGACCGCGCGCTCTACACCGGTGCTATTGTGACTGATCTGTTCCGCGAGGAGGAGTATTTCGGCGACCCGGATCAGTTCTGGACGTTGCAGATGCAGGCTGTGACCGAGAAGGCCGACGCGTTGAAAGCGTCCGGCTGGACCGATGTGATCGCGCTGGAACGCGGCGCGTATTTCGCCGAATGGGACCATGAGAAGACGCCCAAGAAGAAGGGCGGCAAGGTGTTCGTCACTGTCGGCCATCGTGGCGACGTAACCTTCCACGAGGGCTGGCTGACGCACAAGGAGGCACGTTCAAGGGAGTGCGCGGCCAAAGGCGAAAACGGTGCCGGATCATCTGATGCGCCTGCCAAGCCGGAGATCACCAAGGCAATGCAGCGTTATCTGGAACTGCATCGCCACGCACTGGTCCGCGCCGATCTTTTGGCCCAACCCGGCATCGCGCTGCGTCTGACCGTCGCCCACATGATCGCCGGATCGGCGCTCTGGTCGATCCGGCCGGACGATCAGCGCGCCCCGAAGCCGGAGATCGAAGCCTCGGTGATGGCCAGCCCCGCGCAGGCCGCTTTCGATGCCGAACGTAAGGCCATACTCGCGCTTCTGGGCATGGATGAGGACCGCGCGGAACTGGTCCGGCACAATGGTGACGACTATCGTACGGCCAGCGTCTTCGCGAGGCTTTTGGACCTGTCCGACGACGATGTGTTGCGCATCCTGACCGTCGCGATGGCCGAAACCTTGCAGTCGGGATCGTGCTTGGTCGAAGCGCTCGGCGTCCATTTTGGCACGACAGCGAAAGGCCGCTGGGAGGCGGACGATGTGTTTCTCGACCTGATCAAGGACAAGACGACCATCAATGCGGTGCTGGCCGATGTGGCGGGCAAGACCGTTGCCGAGGCCAATGCGGGCGAGACCGGCAAGACCCAGAAGCGCATCATCGCGGATGTTCTGCGCGGCGAAAACGGGCGCGCCAAACGCGATGACTGGACGCCGAATTGGCTGGCCTTCCCGTTCTCCGGCCATACCGATGTACCGGTGGAGACGACGAGCATCGGCTGCGATTGGGGCCGGGTCGCGTCCCTGTTCGCCCCGGACGCATAACGCCCTCACCACACGGGCCGGTGTCCGTTGCGGCATCGGTCCCTGCCTTTCCGTTGCATCGGAACACGCCCGTTCCCTGCCTTCCCGTGGCGAGACGGGACCTTTGACGGTCGGGCGCAATCGCGTCGTCTGCGGATTTTTCCCCGCCCGCCTTCCCCGGCTCACGGCCGGGGTTCGGCGGGCTTCCTCGCGCCCGGCTGCGCCTCTCAAAAATCCGCGCCGCCACGATCCTTCACGGCTGTTGCGGGCCTGCGGCTGCGCCCGCCCGTCCGTCAGGTCTGATCCGTTCGCCGTCAGGCAGGGAGACGGTCTCCCGCCGCAAACAGGAAAGGAACAGACCCATGGCCGCAATCGGATATGTCACCAAGCTCGAGGACGGACGCTACAAGGGCGAACTGAAGACGCTCACCATTCGCGCCGAAATCATTCTCGTCCCCAATGGCGACAAGAGCGCCGAGAACCATCCGGACTACCGCGTCTTCGCCGAAGGCATCGAAGTCGGCGCCGCCTGGATCCGCACCGCCGAGACCTCCGGCAACGAATACGTTTCGGTCTCGATCGCCGCACCGGAGTTCGGCCCGCGCAAGCTCTACGCCAATCTCGGCCGAGCCGCCGGACAGGATGACGACAGCGTCTTCGCCCTGATCTGGAACCCGCGTGACTGATTGCCGCTCATTCCAACAAACGCCTTCGCACCGAAAAGTGCGGAGGCTTATCGACCAAGAATTGGAACAGTCTTGTTGGATATATCGGCGATTCTATGCTTTGTTCGACTTTCAAGAAGAGGCTCTGGGGGCATCGAGCTGGAGCCGCGCCGGTGTCCCAACGCCGCGATTTCGAGAGTTTCTTTCGCGCACGCGCGGCCGACTATGCGCGCACGGATACGTTCGACGACAGCGACTGGGCCTGGGAACATCTGCGGCGCGATCCGACTTACCGACGCGACTATGTGGCCAGCCGCGCGCGGCTTTCGAAGACCATGACCCACGTCTCCGGCACGCGCATTCATCGGCTTCGTGGATGTCAGCACAAGGCTGCCAAATGGGGCCTGATCTGCCTCGCCGATCCGTCGAAGAGCGCGCGCGATGCGCCGGTCTTTTGGGCGAAACGGTCGCCGAAACTGCGCGTCGAGGCCACGGCACGACGCGTGACCGAGGACGACGAACTGGCTGATATTCATCTAGATAAGCGCAGCTTCATCGCCGCGACCCTCGACGGCTTCGCCGGTCAAATCGCTCTGGTTCGTGTTGCCGATGGTACGCTCAATCTGGTGATCGAAGGGACCAATATCGTTCTTGTACCGGTCCGATTGCGGTTCCGTATCGACGGATTCGCGGCGCTGTCCGAGCGCGTCAAAGCCTTGCAGGCACTGAACGCAGCGCGCCGAAACACCGCGCAAACGGCACGAAAATCGCCCCGGCCACGCGATCAAACCTTGCGCAAACGCGGCCTTGTCGCGCTCGATTGCACGCTTCTCGGCGGCTCGCTGCAGGACACCGCCAAGGTGTTCCGGGTGCTCGGCATGACGCGGCTGACATGGTCGGCAAGCGGTGACGAGGCGCTCAAGAAACAGGTCTGGCGTGCCCGCAATGCCGGTCTGAAACTGATGCGCGGCGGCTACCGCAAGCTGCTCTGAGCGTCGCTGGTGACGATTGGGCGCAGCCGGAATTCGTCACTCCCGATCATCGACATCCACGGCCATCGTTCGTCCGCACATGCCGTCGCACGGCACGAAGCGGAAGGAAACGCGATGACCGACGATCCCGAAAAGCCGGCCCGGCCGGTCTATCTCGACAGCAAACAGGCCGCCCAATATCTCGGCCTCAAACCCAACACGCTCGCCAAGATGCGGATCTATGGCAATGGGCCGGTCTACCGTAAACACGGCTTCCGTGTGTTCTATGCGCAGGCCGATCTGGATGCCTGGTCGGACCGGTCAAGCCGTCAATCGACATCTGAACAGCCCGATGAGTGAGCGCCGAAAACGCCGACTGAGCGCCCATGCGCTGGGCAACTGGACGGCGTTGGGCGCGCTGTTGGTCGGGGTATCGGCGGCGGATATCGCGCCGACAAAGCTGATCTGGAACGCGTCGGACAGCCTGCCGGTCGGCCTCTATTGGGTCCGAAACCGCTCCGCGCAACGCGGCAATCTGGTGCTGGTTAGGCTGCCCAAAAATGCCGGCGCGTTCGCCGCCGACCGCCGCATTCTGCCCGCCGACACACCCGCCCTGAAGCGTGTCGCCGCGCTGAAAGGCGATCGCGTCTGTCGGTTTGGGCAGGCGGTTTCGGTGAATGGCGAGCCGGTGGCGCGAGCCCGATGGAGCGATGGGTTGGGTCGTCGGATGCCGGTTTGGAGCGGCTGCCGCGTACTCACAGGGGACGAGGTGTTCCTGCTCACCGATCACCCCAGAAGCTTCGACGGCCGGTATTTCGGGGTCACGCAATCGAACCGAGTTATCGGTGCAGCGCTGCCGCTTTGGACGTTCAGTTCGTCCGCGCGGTGATGGCTGGATATGGACTTGGGCTGATGGGGAGACGGGTTGGTGGAGGGCAAGATAAAAGCACTGACACGGGATCGACTGAAGCCATTGATGCGATGGCATCTTTTTGGTGCCAATGCCACTCCGATGGTGCCACTTGCGACCCAAGCGTCTGGTCTACTGCGATGTTTCTGACACCGTCTTTTCGACCTTCCGTGGCCATCCCATGTCTCGGTTTCCCAACAACCGGAGACGCCGCGACCGATGGCCAAGGATGAGTTCACACCTAGGCTGGGCCGTATGCGGTCCACATCGGCTGCCAAGCCGCGCCGCTATCTTGGCCGAGTGGTGCGCGCCATCAGCCGTAGCTCGCCCGGATTATCACGCGGCTCGTCCTGGACGGGCAGCCGCAACGGTCGCGGCTATGCGTCCAGCGCCAGCATGCACGCGTTCCAGCCCGGCCGGCGACGCGTCATCGTCAAGGCGCGGATCGTTCGGTTTCGGAACGGTGACTTGGGCGCCGCCCGTGCCCACCTCAAATACATCAAGCGTGACGGGGTCACGCGCGAGAGCGAGCGTGGAGAGCTTTACGGTCCCGACAGCGACCACGTCGACGCGCGCGAGTCTCTGGAGCCGGCCAAGGAGGATCGGCATCAGTTCCGGCTGATCGTCGCGCCGGAAGACGGTGCTCAACTCGGCGACCTGAAACCCTTCATCCGTGACCTGATGGCTCAGGTCGAAACCGATCTGGGCACGAAGCTCGATTGGGTGGCGGTCGATCATTTCAATACCGGTCATCCGCACACCCATATCGTCATCCGAGGCCGGGATGATTGCGGCGGCGATCTTGTCATCGCGCGCGACTACATGGCGCACGGTTTCCGGACTCGTTCTAGCGATCTTGTGACGCTGGAGCTCGGCCCGGAGACGGCAGACGAACTACAGCGTAAGCTGGCGTGCGAGGTGGATGCGGAACGGTTCACACGGATTGATCACGCGCTGTTGCGCGATGCGAACGGCGGGATCCTGTCGATTGCGGGCGCGCAGCGTGAAGACGACGCCCGGTTTCGCGCATTGCGCATGGGTCGGCTGCGCAAACTTGAACGCATGGGTCTGGCGAGCGAACTGAAGGCTGGCGTCTGGCGGATCGCCGACCGAGCCGAAATCGTTCTGCGTGAACACGGTCAGCGCAATGACATCATCAAGACGATGCAACGTTGCCTGAAAGAAGCGAACATCGAACGCGACGGGCGTCTGTTCAACATCTTCAAGGCGGACGACCAGAGTGCGCGCATCACCGGGAAGGTCGTCAGCCTGGGTTTGAGCGATGAAATGAGCCGGGCGCAGTTCGTGATCATCGATGGAGTCGACGGCAAATTGCACTATGCCGAAGTGGGTCGACTGAATCCGAGCGGTCCGCTGCGCACGGGCTTGCTCGTGACATTGTGCGGCCAAAGCGCAAGTGTCGAATCACCGTACCGAAATCACGCGCGCCTGTACGTCGAATCCCACGCGCCTCTCGAACAACTGCCTACGGCCGTTGGAGCGACGTGGTTGGACCGGCGGTTGCTCGCTGACCGACCAATGAATCCGGTGGATCAGGGGTTCGGCGCCGAGGTGACAAGCGCGTTGCGGCAGCGGCAAGGCTGGCTTGTCGATAACGGCCACATGTCCCAACGGGGAGGTCAGTTGGTCGCCAAGCGTCGGCTGCTGGAAACCTTGACCAGAAATGACGTCGCCTTGGCTGGCAAGCGTCTCGGAAAGGAATTTGGGCGATCGTTTCGGGAGGAGACGGATTTCGATTGGAAGAGCGCGAGGTCAGCGGGATCGATCCGCCTTGCGTCGGGACGCTTTGCAATCGTTCAAAAGGGCAAGGAGTTCACGCTCGTACCTTGGCGGCAAGCGATGAGAATGAGGAGGAGCGGCGGCATTGGTATCGATGCCAAGAAGGCGGTTTCGAGATAACCCTGAAATGAACTGACGCAGCGATTTGCCGCCAAAATTCTTGTTCTAGATGTTTGATTTGCAGTTTCTGCGGGACCTACCTGTGCTCGAGTTGGTGCCCGTCAAGGGAACTGGGTGAGTTATGGGAGCGGAAACCGCATACAGCCTCGACCGAAGCGATCCCGCAGTGTTGGGGCACTTCGAGACATGGACAACGCTTTTTTTGCGAGGTTTGCCCGGGCGGGTGACAGTACGTCGGACATCGACGCAGCGATCAAGTTTCACTCCATGGCGCCCCACTCGATCGTCTTGCTCGTCGATCAGTTGTGTATCCCGCTTCCCTCCGGCCGCTGCACGCCCAGCCCACATTGATCTCGGATGGTGCGTTCCGGTTTGTAACTGGCAGCGATAAGGCCGGCATCTCTGGATATCTGGGAGAGCGTACCTCTGGAATCGACGCCGCCCGCACGGACGTGATCAAGTCCATCGAGTCCGGCACGCTCGACGAGGACACGCCGAACCCGGCGCTCGAGACGCTCCAAGACCTCACAAATGACATGCAGTCGGTCGGTCTGATCTCGCATACCGAACAGGTGAAATCCATGATCACTTGGGGGGGGGTGATGTCCGGGCTACCCCGTCGGGCTCCCACATTCGCCCTCGTCTCAACACGGCCTAACCCACAAGGAGGACGCATGCCCTATTCGACCAATTGGAAAGTCCGGTACGCTTGGACCAAAGCGCCCCCCATCAAAGGTAAGACGCCAATTTCTATAGTCGCGACTACCACGGCAACGTCATCTACAAACCCGCCTATGGACTGAACAGCCCGATGGCCTAGCAAGTCGACCATACCTGACCGAGTTCAAAAGGTGGCTCAGATGCGCGAAGAAACCGTCCAGCACTGCAAACTGGTGCCGACAAGCGCAAGTCGAACAAGTTACTGTGAAGGACGAAGAGCATTGGCTCCACCAAACGGCGCTGCTGAGGGTCTATTGGTGTGCCGACAAAACTGTCAAATATCCCAAAACCCCTCACCGACCGACTTGAAACAGCATGTCCGCGCGCCATAGGCGCGGCCAACGAATCTCCCGACACCTCGCATAGAGTTCAGTTGTTGCAATGCTCGCATGCGTGAGTAGGCGCCGAACTAGGGTCAGGACTCATTAACATGATTGAAATGGCGTCCGATTTGGCAAGCCATACAAGGAAAAATGGGCAGAGCGGGGGGGGGTTGTTCCCCCGGTCGAGGGCTTTGACGCTGTAGGGCGCCGCCAGATCGGAGCTCCTTCGGATCGGGCACTTTTGAGCGGACTGCGTCGTTGCAATCCCTTGAAAGTCGTAAGACTTCCTGCGGGATTGCTCCTAGCAACCGCAACAACTCACTCCGGCCATTTCAACCGAATCAATGGGTCCTAACCCTAGGCAGAAGATGATCCGCCTTGCCATTCCAGATCGAGCATTTATAGATTCGATAGCATAGCATCGACCGCTCAACGCGTCATGAGGGAGTGATAGCCCTAGTATGAAGTACACTATTCAAGAATACTATGATATGACGGACGATCAGTTTAGAGAGATCTATGAGAATCGATCTTTCAAAAACATTCTGGAATTCATAGAAACGCGTATTCGTCTCGAAATACTATCTATAATTCGTCGATTTCAGTTAAAGGGGGAAGTCCTTTTTGAGGTTCGCCAGAAATCAACTTCATCGGCGTACTCCAAACTTCAAAAAGAGCTTGTTGCGCGGCAGTCCGAATTTGGAAGTAAACCTATATACATATTTGACGTTTTAAAGGATTTGGTCGGAGTCAGGATTATCTGCCTTCATGAGGAAATTCAAAAACGGGTATTTGAATACATACTACAAGTCGAAAGTATAGTTATTCAACCGGAGGGGCTAGAGTTTTACTCTGCACGATTTCGTGATTACACTCTGTCAAGAGATATACATGATCAGCTAATGGATATTATAAAGGGCGTGAAACGATCTTGGGTTTCTGAAAGCGAATTGGAGAAAAAATCAAAGGCGTCAAATTATGAATCGCTACATTTCTATGTGAAGTTCGAATCCAAGATTGACGACTATCTTTTGCGACAGCTTGCCCGCGGACGCCGAGGTGCCAGTGAAGGAGAACGCGTTCGGGATCGAGCAGAGGGGGATTATCTTATCGATCTTCATGGTTCATTCACGGATGAACAGCTTGATCAAATACGTAAAGTGCCTGTTGAATGCCAAGTTAGAACAATCACTGATCATCTATGGGCGCAAGAAGAGCACAAGTATGTCTACAAGAGCTCTTCCCTCCCATTGAATACAGATGAGAGAGCAAAAGCAATGGAGGTTTTGCGTGGTACATTTACTGGGCTCAAGTTTGCATACTACAACGTGGACAGACTGCGTTCACTTGTGCGAAATGTTTCGGCGACTCATGAAACTCCGGAGACGGCCTACGCTGGCTCGAGTAAAGACATAAATCCAGTACGCTTTCGCTATTTTCCTGACGATCGCAAGGATCTGGTGGCGCAATTTCGCGCTGTTGAGGGACTGTTTTTGAAGTCTGGGAAGGATATGGCTGGCGATTTGGACGATGGAACAGCTTTTCTGGACAGTATCATCAGCCTCTATGACCAGGTCGTTTCTATTGATCAGACCGGAGGAGAGAAACCCACGGCGCCATTTGATACCGAGTCGTGGGGCCGCCGCCGGCTCTTTTATCTTTTGTTGGCTTACATGGCGCTTTCAACCTCCAGAAAGCGTGTCAACCCGGAAACCGCGCAGCGGCTGCGCGACGAGATCGATTTGATTGACTTGGTCGGAGAAGCGGCGTTTCGTGCCTCGATGTATGACGAAGAAGGCTCCGTTAAGTTGGCTTCGAAGATCTATGAGCGGATAGAGACGTTCGACCGAATCGCCCGAACCTTAACAGAGAAAGAAGATACCGCAGCCGACGAGCGCAGCGAAGTGTTTTTGGACCCCTTGGTAGGCATTCGGTTAGCCTCCAGTTTCTTCATTCAAGGAGAGTTTGCTGGTGCATCCAAAGCCATGCGTGACATGTTTGACGTGAGTGGAAAAAATGACCTCACTTCATGGTCGGAGTTGGAACTGGGTGCAGATTTCTCATTGTCAGAAATCTTGATGCGCTACTCTCAGTATGTGTTCTTTGAGAATTTTGACGAGGAAGATAAACTCCAAGACGATTTCTTACTGCTTCAGGAGATCTTTGGACAGGTTTTTGAATTACCGAATGATGATTTCTGTCCTGAGCTGTATCGTTGCTATGCTTGGTATTACTCGCTAGTGAATTATCTTTTCACGCAGAGTTCGCTCGTCCCCACGAAGCTTGCAGATTTCAAAACGAAAGCGCGCAATTACCTTATAGAATTTCATAAGGAAGCGACGGAGAGTCTGGTATCGTCGAAACCTGAAACGCTCTTGGTCGAAATCTACCTGCCCATCCACATGCATGGTGAGGAAGAGAGAGAGGAAAAAATTGGGGAAGCGTATGCGAAGTTCACCGAGTTGATGCAGAATTTTCACTCCTACCCCCGTAGTGCGGTGGTTTACCTGAGTAGGATGGCTTCAAAGATCAAAGATAGGACACGAGAGAAATCTACTCGAGAGTATGATTCTACGTTTATTTCTTACAGTCGGAAAGATATTGATTTAGTAAAGTCTGTAGTGGACCATTTGAAGGGTCATGGAATCAAGGTCCGCTTCGATCAGGACTTCGAAAAGGGCTTCGGCATTAGCGGTCAGGTTGAGCGGGCCATGCTTGGCGCCAACAGTGCTGTACTAGTGGTGACCCCCGATTACTTAAGATCGGAATGGGCCGCTGAGGAGCGTGCTTTCTTGATGGATAAGCGGCGCAGGAAAGAGCTGAGGCTTTTTGTTCTCCGATACAACGTTGATGACGCGGATATTCTGGAAAAGGCACCGTTACTCGCGGGAATACTGGGATACACCGCTGATAATGACACTTTGGGTGGCACGGTAGCTGAGATGGCCGAAGGGATCAGTCGGGCTCTGTCTGGCAGTGCTTCATGAGTCCTAGTTGCTTTCGATGGGAGCGAAGCAAACGGCATGTCTGCTCCTATAGCCGGACAAAGCAGTTGTCGCACGTTTCAAGCTGGTCACTCTGTATTTCCGGTTTACTCTGAGACTGACCCAACCTCCTAATCCGGCCGTTCAAGTGGAGAGTCTGTTCACGCTTTGAGCTGCTACCGGTGTTTGGACCACGCGGCTGGAGATTTTTCGGGGTTATGGCTCAGGGCGGTGATGCTGCAACCGAGCCATATATCCGCACTATCGGCGGTTTGTTGCCGATAGTGCTGTGTGGGCGTACTTCGTTATAGTCTCTGCGCCATTTCTCCAGTTTTTTTGCGGGCGTCGTCGAGGCTCATGAACCAGTGCGTATTGAGGCCTTCGGCCCCGGAACTTTCCGTTAGAGCTCTCAATGAACGCGTTGTCGGTCGGTTTACCTAGCCGAGAGAAGTCGAGCACGCCGCCTTTCTGGTATGCCCACAGGTCAAGATCGCGGGAGATGAACTCCGAGCCCTGGTCGACATGGACCGTCTCCGGGTAACCGATTTGTCCAGATATCTGTATGAGATTCTCGACGACGTCTTCAACCCATTGCTGAATCTGGCATCGCACCAGCAAATGGCGTGATAAGGTATCAACCACCGTCAGCGGGCATATCCCGCGCCCATCCTCAGGATGACTCGATACACTGATCGAAAGAGGCTTTGCTGAAACTGGCCTATTTGATCTACGTTTGTAATATTCAAAGATAAGGCAGCGAAACTCTTTGTTAACAACGCCACTTCAAATCATTCTGTTTTCCTCGCCAAGCTGCGATCGCGCTGAGCCTTTCATCGATGCAATGATCACTGCCTTTCAGGGCGGCGGAACAGGTTATCTCGCAGGGGCCGATGATACCGGAGTACCTATTTGGCAGTTCACCGAGGCGCCGCGCGAAACAGTGGGCCGAATGCTGCGCGGAGCGCTGCACACAGTCGCTGTGATCTTACTGCGACGCTCAGTGTTGGCCGACAACCCGAAATTGGTAGCTTGGCTCAACGATTTCGGGCAGAAAACAACCGGCAAGCCGCATGCGATCCTGATCATCGATCTGGACGGATCCCGTCACAGTCTGGCAACAGAAGTACCTACCCTTTCACCGATCCAGGCGCTCTCGCAGGAACAGTTGGGCGAGTATTCAGTTCAATCCACTGTTGCCGCCCTGATCGCCCTACGCCAATCCATCGAAGTAGTCAGCAGCGGCAGCACCAAGCTGAAGCCAAAGCTGAAGCTCTTCGTAAGCCACGCCAAGCTGGACGGCGTGTCCCTAGCGAAATCGCTCTCCGTCCTGATCGAATCTCTGCCGGGGTTCGCATCCTTTTACGACGCTAAGGACATCACGCCGGGATTGGACTTCCGAGAAGTGCTACAAGAAGGCGTGGAAAACTCCGTTCTAATCATCTTGCGGTCCGGTAAGTTCGAAAGCCGCCCATGGTGCCTGCAGGAAATGCGGTGGGCGGAAGAGCATACTTCGCCCTACATGGTCGTGGACCTTCGACACGCGCTGATCGTTCCCCCAGCCAAGGCAGTGTTTGAGCGGGCGCCTACCGTCTGGGTGCCAGACGGCAACCAATACCGCATCATCTTCATGGCGCTTCGAGAGTCTCTGCGCAGCCGGCTGCACGTGCGCATCGCCGAAGAACTGGTGGCCAAGGACGTCTTGGGCAAACGCTACGAAATCCTGATCCGACAGCCGTCGATGAGCAGCTTGCAGTTCCTTTTGGGTCGACTGGGGCCGGGCGCTCCGATTTCGATCGTATATCCAGACCCGCCGCTGACCGCCGCCGACAACGATGCTGCTCAGGCATTCGTAGAGTCGCTGTCCGCGGGATCGGAACTGACCACGCCCCAGACGCTCGCCGCCACCGCGCTATCAGGAGGTGCACCATGATGACACAAGAGCGTCCGTTCAGCGGTCTACGTCTTGGCGTGTCTGCCTCCGAAACCGTTGCGGAGCGCGGCTACGGCCTGACTTCGCGCGAGCTTAACCGAGCCATTCGCCAGGTCTCCCAGGCGGTCCTTGCCCAGGGAGGGCGGTTGGTCTTCGGCCACGACTGGCGCAGCCACGGGGTCATGGAGGAGATTCTGGACTTCGCCATCAGCTACAAGCCCGTCGCGCCAATCGGCGAATACGATGGACCCTTGGTCACCAATTACATCGCTTGGCCGGACAGAACGAAAGTCTCAAAAGATGATCTTGCGCAATACGATAAGGTTCTGCAGATCGTTGAAGCGGATGAAGAGACACTCAGACGTCTTGGTCGAGATGCTGTCGACACCGAAGATAGGGCTGCGCGTGCCGGTGCTCTGACTTTGATGCGACGCCAAATGACCGAGATGTGTGACGCGCGACTGTGCTTTGGTGGCAAGTCGAGCGGATCTGCGGGGCGTTTCGCCGGTGTGGCCGAAGAAGCCGCCCTTTCCCTTGAATTCCGCCGTCCGCTCTATGTCACCTCGTTGTTCGGTGGCGCCAGCGAGCAAGTCGTGAACGCAATCGTCAGTAGGGAAATCGTCGACATGCCCGCATTCCGGCCGGACCCGGCGGTCCGGGACGCACTCGCCGCGTTCGATCCGGTGGCGGGCGATGCGGTCAGCCCGGAGATCTTCGCGCGTTTCGGCGTGGAGGGTCTCTCCGAGATCAACAGGTTGAGCGACGATGAAAACCTCCGCCTCTTTGGTGCGCGTCATTTGGGCGAGGTGATTGGCCTGCTTCTTGTCGGTCTGGCGCGCGTTCGGGCGGAGAAGATCTGAATCAATGTGTGAAGATGACGACCGCGAGCTGAGCCCAGACGCCAAGGCGGCACATGAATTTCTCGCCGAATTGCGCACGCGAATCTCTATCCAGCCGCTGGCGTACCAGGACGGTGACGAGACGCGCGCGCTGGAAAGTCTGGTTGAACTCTTCGGTCACGCCCGCGCAGCCATCAAAAAGAACCCCGGCTGCGAAGAATTCGCGCGCTAGACTTCTGACATGCTCAACCTCGTCTTACGTCCAGTCACGGCTAAGTGGCACCCGCGATCCATCGCCGGCGAGTTGAAGATGCGTGATGGAGCGTCGGAGTTTCGAAGCGACCTAGCGCATCTGCGGGTGCGGCTTCGGGAATTCGCCAATACGCTTCACCGGATGGCGTACGACAGCGATTTTATCGATCATGAGACACCACCTGCCATCGAACCCGCAGTGCTGGACCAAGTCTTTACAGACCTTCCCTACGGTATCCCCGCAAACCACCTGGTCGACGATCTCACCCGCGAAAAGATCAATCAGAGCGAAGCCTCCGAGATCGCGGCGCGTCGGGGAAAGAGCAACACCCAAATTTCGAATGCCGTCGGGTTGGCCTTGTCGGGCGGGGGCATCCGGTCGGCTAGCTTCTGCCTGGGAGCCTGCCAGGCCTTGGCTGATCATGGGTTGCTTCAGGACGTGGACATTGTGTCGACTGTTTCAGGCGGCGGTTACACCGGGGCCTTCATTTCTCGCCAGATGGCCGCGAACCCCTCGGATCCCACCGCCTCCTTGAGAAATCGCAACGGGCCAGACACCGACGCGATCCGCGGACTACGCGCAAAGGTCAAATACCTCGCGCCGTCGGGCTTTGCCGAAAAATGGAGCATGATCTGTAGCCTCGTTGCCGGGATGGCACTAAATTGGGTCGCGCCAGCGGCGATTCTCTGCCTCGTCGTGCTTGTTGTCTTCCTGACGGAGGCGGCTTGGATCCATGCGCAGCCCATCCTGAGTCTGGTCGCGTTGATCGCCATTGCCGTCGGCTTCCTATTCTACGCAATCGGCCACGCCAGAAATCGCACGAGGGCAATCCGCCGATTCTCGGTCTCGGCAGGGATTGCGACCGTCCTCCTAGCGGTTAGCTTGATTCCTCCGCTCTACACGTTCTATCGCTATCTCCTGGAGGAAGGCGCCGCACTCGGCGCGGTTGCACTGGCGGTCGTTGCCGCCAGCCTCCCAACCGTTGCTCGGATCGTGGGACTGGTTGACCGCAAATTCGCTGAAATGGTGCTGCTGCGTGCCACGCTTGTCCTAGCCAGTATTGCGGTCCCGGTAATCGGCCTGGTCTTTTCTTTCGCAATTTGGGATCTCGCGAATGTGCCAAAGGAACTGGGTTTTCTGCCGGAGTTCACAAAGCAGTTGCCGCCGGAGTGGTGGGGATTCGCAGTACTTGCAGGTTTGGCAGTCATTCTCGGCCTTATCGCGGTATTTGCGCTCAACGTAAACCTGACCGGTCCTGGACGGTTGTACCGCAACCGCCTGGCGCGCAGTTTCGTCGCAATCTCCGACCAGTCTGACAGTTTCGTGGCATTGGAGAACCTAAACACCTGCACCACAAACGCTAGCCAGCCCTCGCCCGGCAAAGCACCCTATCACTTGATCAATGCGACGGTGAATCTGTCGACCAGCAGATCCCCGGTGCTCCGGGAACGCAAAGGCGATTTCTTTCTTCTATCGAAGTACTGGACCGGCGCTCCGTCCACTGCCTATCGCCCGACGACGGAATGGAGGACTAGCGACGGCAACATTGACCTAGCGACCGCAATCGCTACTTCCGGTGCGGCCGTCTCGCCACACATGTCCTTGATGTCTATCCCGTCCATGACCGGTTTGATGGCTTTCCTGAACTTGCGCCTAGGTTTGTGGGTGCGAAAGCCAGGCGTTGAACAGAAGAACCTTCGGCCCGGATTTCTCAATCTGCTCAAAGAGATGTTTTCATTCGGTATGGATGAGAAAAGCGATTGGCTGCTGCTTTCCGACGGCGCACACGTGGACAACTCCGGGATCTACGAACTACTTCGTCGGCGTTGCAAGTTCATTGTCGCCTGCGATGCGAGTGCTGACGACAACGACAGTTTCGCTACGCTGATGACTGTCGTGCGCCACGCTCAGATCGACTTTGGCATCCAGCTTATGCCACGACTGGAGGACCTGCGATCCGACCTCGAAACAGGTCAAACGGCCGCCCACACCCTTATGTGTCAGATCAAGTACCCTGGGCAGCCCGACGGCTTGCTCCTGGTCTTTAAGTCCTCAGTGACTGGCAACGAGTCGGAATTTATCCGGACCTACCGAGCCGCTAATCCTGACTTTCCAAACCAATCGACGCTGGATCAATCTTTTGACGAGGCTCAGTTCGAGGCCTACCGCCAACTTGGCGTTCATGTGGTCGACGGGCTGTTCGTGCCTTCGATACTGGGTCTTGGAGGCCAGCCAACGTCGGTGTCGGCTTGGTTCAGAAGGCTAGCCACAAATCTGCTACCTCGACAGGTGTGAGGCCCCTATCTCAAAGCTGGCGATGCGGAGGTGTCGCCTGTGATCAGGCGCCTCGGAGACAAACGCGGAGCATCACATTGAGAGCGGTCGTTAGGGTGCCTACGCGAATAGATCTGCCAAGGCCCATTCTTCTCGACGCGTTTTGGCAGGCTTAGATATTCCTCGCTGTTTTCGTTTGCCGTCCGGCTCGCTCACGGCCTGCAGGGATGCTGGTAGGACACCTAGCGATCCGAGCTGCCACTTTGGAGGGAAGAACAGCTCTATGTCTCCTTCTGCGCCCGAATATTTCGCTTTGATCCTGCTTCGCGCGCTTGCCAATCCAGGGACTGCCTCACGGCAGTACTTATCAAGCTCACAAAACAGGCCCTGGCAGTCGATCCCATGGAGCGCCCGTCCGAAAAGGCCGTTAAAAGGTAACTCCAAGCGTCGAAATTCCTCCTCTTGACGATCCACCATCCACAGGATCGTGTCTGCTGGACTGAAATCGCCAAGATCCACAAAAGCCTTTTTCAGTCCACGCAGGGCTCCGGGACCCGCTTGGGTATAGTCGTTCTCGCTGAAATCGAGCAGTTCTGAATAATTTAGATCGATCGCCGTCTGATAGGCCATAAAAGGTCCTATCAGCGGGAAACTTTCCAGCAGCTCCACCACTGCTTCGAGTGACGGCGCTTGTAGCGCCCGCTCTGCGCAGGCGTTTTCGAGGAACATGTGCTTGAACAGTGCGACGTGGTTGCGATGCTTCTCGTCAAACCCGAACGCTTTGTTCGCGCAGAGTATGAACGCGCCGGTATATAGTCCCCCGTTTTGGGCCTTTGCCCGGTCAAGCGCCCGTTCGAACTCCCCCGATCTCAGGTGGTCGAGGCGCGGCGCACCGCCGAGTTCGTCGATGACGCATTTCCAGGTCGCGATGTTGCTGAACGTCCGGAAGGCAGTGATCTGGAACACTCTGTCGAGATCGGTAGTTTCGGCATGCCGGCCGTAGGCCACATCCCTGATCATGAACTGTGACACACGGTCAGCAGCACGGAACACGTTGCAGAATTTATAGACCTGCAGGATCGGATCGGTCGTCCACGGTTGGCTCCGGCCGTCCAATCTGGCCTCGAACGCGGCCTGCCGCCGCGAAGCGAAAGTCCAGTAGAGCTCATATACTCCTTCCCGAATCTGCGGGGGGGAGCGTCGAACAAAGTGCGCGGGGGCTTGGTTCATGTCTGCCTCATGAATACACCGGTGCCGTGAAGGTTGAAGTATCGCGAGTCCGCAGCTAACCGTTTGGCAGCAATTCGCTCTCCGATCGTATCAATGTGGCGATCGTGTCCAGTCCAGTGGTCGAAGATGATCGCGCCACCTATTTGGGTGCGGTCAGCTATGACACGGATGATTGCCTCCGCCGACGTAAAATTATCGGTATCCACGAAAGAAAGCACAAGTTGTTCCCCCTTGAGGCGCGTGACGGTTTCAACTACGTCACCGGCCACCACCTCCACATTGCGGCCGGCGAATACCGCGCGGACCATTTCGACATCGAGAAAAACGCAGTCGGGGTGAGCGTACATATCAAGCGGGCTGCGCTTATCAGGAAAGCCGTTAAAAGTGTCGAAGCCGTAGACCTTCCAGTCTGCTCCGATCGCTTCGACAAAGCGAGAAATAAGCATGGTGGTTCCGCCCTTGAACATGCCGAATTCTGCGACGCAACCCGTGACGCCACGACGATGGGCGTTCAGAAGGCACTGATAGATGTGGATTAGGCAATGACGATAGCCGTTGGCGAACGACGGAATGAAGAGATCTCGCTTAATCTTGTCAAACGCATCGTCGCGAAAATCGAAGTGCGAAAAACCGCCTATCACAATTTTCGTGGTTGCTGGCAGTCTACCTGCAATCTCCTCCAGGATGGGTTCCTTTCCAGCATCTTCGGCGATTACAACGATGTCGGGAGTGTGGCTGGCCAGGTCCACCAACGGAAGAGTTTTTCCGCCGGCCTCCGCTGCAAAGATGCCGACCAACTCGGCGCCGCCAGAAGCGAATACCGGATCTGCGGCGACCTCGATGGCTGTCGGCGACCAGCCCGCAATTGCCACCCGTGCACCGGGAGGACGCCCGGTGATCGCCTCGTGCAGCTTTAGCTTCAGTTTCCCAAGGTCTTCGGGGCTCATACAGATTATCCGGACTGGAGAAACTGGACGATGGTCATTCTATCGCCTTGGACAAGTTGCGCGAGGAGTTCAGCTGCGTAGCGTGAAAGAGCGTCGGCCAGCTCTAGCTTTCTCGCCACTGTGGCGCCACTCTCGGCCTCACGCCAACAGGCGTCGAAGGCCGAATTTATATCCGCGACAACCTCGACCAACGGACGGCCGCCGGGTGTCAGATCCAGCTGATCGAACAGATTGTCGAAATTTTCCTCGTAATCGCTTAGCGGAAGCGGCGCGCAGGCAGGTAGTAGCGTGCCTGGAGGCAGGCTCTCCGCGAGAAAGAGCCGGTACTTCTCGACATAGACCACCAGATCCACAGCCGTATCCAACGCCGATTCGCCGGCAAGGCCGCGCCCTGTCGCGATGAAGGTGTCCAGCCGGTCCACCTTGCGAGCAATGTTGGGTTGGATGCTAACTAGTTCCCCTCGCTTTTTCCACGCACGTCCATACGCCCGGTCCTTGTCGGCGTGCAGTTTCTTGACGCCGACATTGAAGGCAGCGAGGAGGTCGATACTTCTGCCGGACTGCGCGGCAAAAAAGTCCGAAATGGGCTTGTGCTGAATGGTCGCTTGGAGACCAGGAAAGATCCGGATGTATTTTTCGTACAGAGCAGCGACGTAGTCACGGGCAGGGAGGATAGCCAATTCACGCGCTAAGCGCTCCTCTCCCCACACTTCGTGGGCTTGAGCCACGTGGACAATAGTCAGACCACTGTCGAGCAGGGGATCGCCAACTTGTCCAAAGCTACCCAAGGGGGCATCCGGCTGTGCCGATATCTGGCGCTCGAGGTCAAACCACAATTGAAGTTTGTCCGGGAACGATTGCCATGGCGTGGAGAACGCTGAGCTCTGCACGCCAAAGTCGTATGGTGTTAGACCGTGGAACGCGGCTAGTGCGCGTTCGCCGCGTTCGAAATACTCCTCATAAAGATGGAAGGACGTGGCAAGGTAGTCGGCCGGACCGACGTCCGCTTCCACCCAGAAGGCCAGCATCTCGTGCAGGATGCTCCACTCGAATGCATTTGCCCCCGAAAACCCCCACCAAACGTCGTTGCTACGCAGAGCGGCTAACATGTGAAGCTGATTGTCCCGAATGATCCAACTAAGCCAATTATTGCAAGGAATGTCCTTAGATGGCTGAAAATCGAGGGCAGGATCGAATAGTATCATCACCGCTTGGCGGCTCGCCCGATCGGACCGCAAGATTTTCCGTACAGCATCGATCTGGTCGATCCCGGCCCATTGCCGCAGTCGTGGACCGTATCCGCCCCGCCAGGTGCGGCCATCATCGGAAAAATTCGGTGCCCGAGGCAGGTACTTTCGTAGCCAATCAATGTCATTGCGGCCGGCCATTACCCACATAGTTTCGGCAAATTGCGCGGCGATGTCATGATGGCGATGAGGCACAAACAGGTAGCGTTCCAACGGTTTCTCAAGCGTGGTGTTTCTGGCGATCAGTTCTTTGGTCAGCGCGTCTTTGACCACAACGTTTGCGCCATCGCGCAGTAACTCCCGCACACTGCCAATTACAGCAAAGCTGATGTTCCTGTATGCAGGCATGACTGTTCCCGCATGATACTTGGAGTGTGTCGCTCGGAGCGAAAAGCTTGAAGAATCGCAACCCTACCGAATCAGAGGTTAAGTCGGAGTTCTGCAAAGTAAAGAGCAATTGTCTCCACATTGGTGAGAATGCTCACGAATTTAGATGCATCACTTGAATTACAATTTCTGCAGATGGCACGCTGGTTTATGTTGGCAAGTCAGAACTATGAAATTACAGAGACTGATTAAATCTGTGGCTGAGACCGAAAAACGAGTGCCGATTCCGCCCACTGAAAATGAGCATGGCCCAATCAGGTCATGCGTTGAAGCGTAGGCGAATAGCGCCTCGAGCTCGAGGCAAAATCAATGGGCGGGGCGAGGATCTTGTTACGATGTGCCGCGAGTTGTGGCTTGAGCCAATCGAGCAGCGGTTTAGCCTCGATGGTATTGAAACGGCGATAATCTCTAGGATTCTTTATGTAGCCAATTGCCTCGCGGATCGCCTGAGGCATGGGCGGGGCTGAGGAACCGAAATAGATGAATCGATCTGACAGGAGCACTCTGTTGATTCGCGTATCGTGGGCGGTATTGAGTGGGCATTGCGTGCCATCCTGTCTGCTGTGGACAGAGTCTTCCTGGACCCGCGGCGATGTGACAGATTCTCGATGATAAATGTTGTCTCCGACATATTTCTTAGGGGTACCGTTGCGGACGGGCCGCCGCGATCGATACACAGGGTTAAGCCAATACTGGTCAAAAGTAGTCTCTCCCGAGACAACCATAGCGAAGACGCAGCGCAATGGCGGTTTCGTTTTTACCCCGGTCATGCCCACGATCCAATCCTCGGGCTGAGCATTTGCGCGAATCTTGGGCTTACAGCACGCGAGGGTGCACAACCCGCCGAAAGGATTTGGTGCAAACCCAAGATCGTAGCTGACCGCGTAAATATATACGCTTGCCATCAGGCGGCGCAGCCGCTCCGCGGAAAGTGTTCGCCTGCTGGCCGCTCCGAACCGTCAGGCTTTTCGAAGGGATCGCATTTCCCATCGATGGCATCAATAACATTGGCGGAATTCCAACCAACGAGGGCATCGCCATAATCCGCAAAGGCAGCTGGAATATCGTTCTCAGTTCCACCGCGCTCGTAGACGCCGACTATCCTTTTACCTAACTCATTTGCCTTGCTGATTTCCCAATTGACCCACGGTCGCTGATGAGTGTCCTTGCCGATGAGCACGACAACAGTCGATGCCCATGACATCTTCATCCGCAACAGCCGCTTAAGTGTACGTTCGGGAACCCGTCCCTCATCCAAGCGGCGTTGGTTTGCTGGCTTTGCGCGAATAGAACTGTTGCGGATCTCGTAGCCTGATCGCGCCAACAGACGCGTAAGGCCGGTTACGGCCGCGTCGTCCGCATGGTGGTGACTGATAAAGACGTGACGTCGATTCGGCATTGGAAACCCATGAGCCCGTTTATCGGTTCATATAACACTCGCGCACAAATTATTCAATGCGTTGTACCCGTTTCGTTCACGGTAGATCGTTGACGATAGAGAGCGGTCATTCTACGGCTGGAAAATCAAGTAATCGCGTAGCATGTTGGTGGCTCGGCCCAAACCAGCATGTTGCCATGCAGCGGCCAGTGAAGCTGTTTGATGCCGGACCACTCCGTGGTGAGCCAAAACCGACCTCTTCCCGCGTTGTCAGGATCACAAGCATGGCCTTTTCGGGGACGTTATTTTGAGGAGGGTGTGAAACTCACTCCTCCTCAGAGCGCCGGATCTGGCGCTTTCTCAACTCATCTGGTTCAGGTCGACAGCTGGCGCTGCGACACACAAACCACCGATCGACTTGGGATTGTGTATCAGTGCGCTCAATCGCCGTGGCCTGCTGCCGGTTTCGTGGACACCGAGATAAGATGTCTACCGGAACTGGAGAGTTGGAGTTCGGAGAAGGAAGTTCAGCCGCGAGTTCAAGCTTGAGGCAGTGAGACTGGTGAAGGATCGGGGCGGCTCGCGAACTGGATCTCCACGAGAACGTGCTGCGCAAATGAATCCGGCAGTTTGCCGAGGATCCTCAGCATGCCTTCCCCGGCCATCGGCAGATGAAGCCGGAGCAGCTTGAGAGATGCGTTCTCCTCGCGAAGCCGGCGCAACTCGCCCTGCAGGTCGCCATCAATATCCGTCGGAGCTTCCTCCCCACGACATTGCCCGATCCGTCTCGTCAATGTTGACGGGCCGATATCGAGATCGTCGGCTACTTCCTTGCGTGTCCGTCCGCTCGTCAGTGCCAGCCGCACCGCTCCACGCCGGGACTCCGGCGTGGTTTTGTTTACTCGACCTATGGAACAGCGCCTGTCTCAGTAGGTGCTCTCCACTTATCCGAGGCAAGTCCACTTCCCTAAGCCTAAGCTGTGAATAATAGTAGGACACCTCGCTTGGCAGTTTTAGCCAAGGCTTCAGCGCCCAACAATCTTGAGTCCGGTTTGGTTACCTTTGCAATTGTCGATGCACCGCCAAACATCTTAAAGTGAAGACATTTCGACTGGAAGATTTCGGCGGCCTAATGTCCAAGGTTGGCGTATGCTGTGGAGGACAGTCTAGTGCAGTTCAGTTGGATTTCGGCAATTGCCAGCCTTCCCAAGCGGATTTCTGAGTTTCTGTTTTCATATGACATCTTCATTTCCTACGCTCACAACGATGGCCTACTGTATGCGTCAACGATGGATAAGGCGCTGCGTCAGACCTACACGACCCATTTGGATACACGGGATTTCCTAGCCGGTCAGAATCTCAGCCTGTTGACGAAAGTCCGAGTGCGCCGATCTCGGCTGCTTGTGGTGATCGCGCGATCGCATGCGTTGGATCAGTCCCAATGGGTGTTGCAAGAGGTTGAGGAATACGCCGCGACGGGGCGTGAGCCGATCTTTGTAGATGTGGGCCAGTCTCTCGAGCGCTCTTTGCAGGCGCCGGTGCCGGGTCGGTTGTCCGGTTGGCTAAGTGTGAGGCAAGGTTGCACGCCCGGGGGAACGGTGGTCGACTCCGTGCTGCGGATCCGCGATGCCGCCGCGGATACTGGCCCCGAGCGTATCCCAGCGAAGGAAGTCGCGGACGCGGTGGCCGCTCGCTTTACCGGGGATCGTATCGAAACCCGGCGCCTGAGGATCATTAAAGCGTCCATCGTGGTGTTGGCGTTGATTTCGATCGCTGCTGTTATTGCGGCCTATAACGCGATCAACGCCGCAACGCGCGCCCGAGCCGAGGCGCTTGCCTCCGATGCGTTGGTGGCGGCTTCGGGGACTTTTCAGTCGGATGGCTATCTGCTCGACGCGCTTGACCGGGTCGTCCGCGCGCTGGATCTAGACCCCACTTCAGGCGTTCTGGCGGCGGCCTCGCGCATTGAGAGCGGTGTACCGGACGGGTTAGCTTATGCGCCACAAATCTACCATGATATCCGCGACCTCACAGTCCGCGACGGCGTTGCTTATATGCTGGAGGGCAATCGGGTCCGCGCAGTCGCACCGCATGATCTGCGACCGCGAGAGACATGGGAAGAACAAACGATCGGTGTTCTTTTTGGTCAGTCCCTCTTGCCTGTTCCCGGCGGGTTTATCACGGTCGGTCTGCGAAGCGCCGCCAGAGTAGACCCAGACGGCACTCAGCGCATCGCCACTGGTGGGCGCGTCAGCACAAGCAGGCCGGGCGGCGGATTTGCGGTGATCAACGCTACGACTGCCCACGTGTCGCTGGTGTCTAACGATGGAATTCAGCAGGAACTGTCCTGCGACCCGGACTTGCATGTTGCTTGGGTCGGTTTTCTAAGTCGAGATGAGATCGTTTATGCGGGTCGTTCGGGTTCCAAAGACAAGTTGGTGATCCAGAATCTTGCCGACTGCTCCGCGCGAACCATGTCGTTACCTGCTCAGCCGATGGGCGGCACCGTTCTGCGCGGGGCGCGACAAATCGTGATCCGCACGCCTCAATCGGTAGTGGCGGTAGATGCCGCGCTTGCGCAGCAGCAGAACTTCAACGTCCCAAACACTAGCACTATCACGGCCGTAACGCGCCCACAGGAAGGCTTTGCCGTCGGCACACAGGATGGCAGGGTCACGTTGTTTCAGATCGGCCCAGGCGGAAGGACCATGCTTGCGGGCGAAATCGACAAGGTGGTCCCGGGCACGGTGACCGCCTTGGCCCATGATCCTAGGACTAACCGTTTGCTTGTTGCAGGTAGAATAGGGTTCTTCGTGGGAGCGGAGAACGGAGCTCTTGCCTCGTTGCCTCTTGCAGAGCATCCGCAATACGGGCTGATGATCGCCACCTCGCGTCCCATGGAGACGGTGCGTATCTTCGAGCCTTCCGATCGACCCTTCGCGTTCGCTGGGCGCCCGGAGGGCGTGCTTTTCGCCTCGGCAGCAGGAGATATCGCCTGGAACCGTTGGGATGGCCCTGTGACCATCTCGCTGTCCAGCCGACTAAAGCCCAAAGATGGCCAAGTTGCCGCGATCTCGGCCTTTGGTGAGACGGTTTACGTTGCGCTGAACCGTAAACAGGACGCGACAGTTCTTGGGTTCGATTTGTCGGGCAACGAAACCTTCCGACAAGACGTGGCATGGCGGATCGGGCGCATTGAGGGGTTCCAGAACGGCGTTTTTGCTTTGCCCTCTGTTCCACCGGGTTTTTTCAACTTCGGCTCGGATCCTGTTGTCGCATCCCTGGGATTGGACGGGACGGAAACATTGTTTTCAGTGCCCAATATGAACCAAAATCAAGGGCACACTGCCGTCGTCGCAGATCCTACTGGCCGCACGATACTGTTCGTAAAGTTTGACGGTGCGGAGTTTCGCCCAGCCACGCGCTACGAGACACCCTCGGAGTGCCTAGCGCGGCCCGACCCATTAGGCCCGGGGAACGCGATTGTATCCGCTGCCTTCGCCCCTGATGGAGACACGGTCGTATTGGGGACATGGGATGGTCTACTATCAGTCTGGCATCGGGAGGGCATCTGTTGGGCGTTGAAGAGCAATCTGGACACTTCGCCCGGGCGCATGATCCCAACCTTAGCCTTTGACGGCACAACAGTGGTTGGGCGTTCCCTCTCTTCGCCAATGCTCGTACGTCGCTGGAATGCGCGCACGGGTGATGAAATCGGCGCTGCATACCAGTTTGAAGCTTGGGCGCTTTCGATTGCGCCTCGGTCACCAGAGAACACGCCTGCCATCGTGCTGCCTTGGTCCGCGACCGCACGTAGCACGCGGATCGCCTACGCCTCGCCACGAGAACATGGCGTATTGGATCTGTCCGCCGACGCTATCACAGCGCGGCTTTGCACGTTCTTGGCGAATGCACTCTCGAGTGGCCTAATCCCCCAAACACCGAGTCAACATCCCTGCACCCTGATCGAATGAAACACAAAGACTTTCCTTCACTGCAGAGAGGCCACCATGTGGACCCGCATGCGTAAAGCGATATTAACCTGGATCTCGCGGCACCGGTCGCGCGGTCGGGTGTTTATCTCTTTCGCGAGCAGCGACCGAGAGATTGCGCGGGGGATTGCGGTTGCCCTGAGGAACCAGAACTTCAAAGTTTTCCTTGATGAATCGGACCTGCCGGCCGGTAGTGATTTCAATACACGCATCGAAGCAGCGATGGAGTCTTCCGATGCAGTCGTCTTTCTGCTGTCCGCTGCGTTCCTGGATGAGGGGCGGTACACCCATGCTGAGCTAGGCCTGGCCGAAAAGAGATGGCCGGCACCGGAAGGTCGGGTATTGGCTGTGGAGGTCTCTCCTGTGGATCTGACGGCACTTCCCGCGTACTTGTCACCGGTATCAGTTCTGAGGCCAAGAGGCCCGGTAGCAACTGAAGTCACGTTTGCCGTGAAGACAATGCGCAAATGGGCGACCACCAGGCGTCTGGCCATGGCGACAAGCCTATCTCTGGCTATTCTGGCGGGCGTCCTCGCCTGGTTCGTCTCGGACGTGCTCGAGCAGCGAGAGTTCGCCATTGCGCGGGCCGATGTGTTAGCGGAGATGCGATCGAACGCCGAAGTCGTTGCAGACCTCAAGGGCAATGCTTCCAGCCTGGCCAGCGCGGTTCAAACCGTCGCCGGCTCGGTACGCAATCCAAAGATCGAAATCCTGGCGATGCTGTTTCCATCCGCGAACCTTCGTCCAGACGCATTGGAGAAGCAGACTAATCTCTACAACGAGGTGATTGACGCGTTGGACAACTCTGGCCTGGTACAGGACCCGCTTCAGCGCCAACGCGTCACCCAAGCCTGCAACGCTATTGCCCGGACAATTGCGCGGACCCGGACTACCATTGTGTCTTTGGCTGATCTGAAGGTGAACCGGTACCAAATCTCGTCAGATCGATGGCAGTTGCACCGGCCCGTGCTCGTTGCTTCTGACCTGGACTGGTCCACGGAGATGTCCGATCTGCACGATGCGATGCATTCGCTCAGGCGCGATTATGCCCGCGTTGCGGCGGCGGCGGTCGAGTATTTGGACGCCATGCATGCCTTCTGCGGTGAACTAAAGATCAACCGCAGTACAATGAGCGAGGTCTTGGCTGCCGAGCGTCTGACAATCAGCCTGTTACTAAAATATCAGGAAGAGGCGACGCAAACGCTGGAGCAGATAACCCCAAACCTCAATGATATTCTGAAGATGACGGAACCTGCTGACTGAATGGCATTTTGCCAAAACGGCTTCCGGTGCCAACGGCCGCGACAAGAGCTTAAGGGAACGTCGGACCAACACCCAGGATATCCGTGAAGCCGAATTTGTCTCGTTGGAGTTGGCTACAGACTGCCTTGTCGCAGCAAGGTCCTCGTATTCGGCAACCGGGTGGTTTTCTTCGATGTGTGGCCGTCTTCATAGAGGTCGCCAGCGATGATCAATGCATCCACCTGTTCATCGATACACAAGTCGACGATCGTCACCAAAGCCTGCCGAGTAGCGCCCCCGATCAGTTCCGTAGGCATCCGTTTCGCGGCGCCAGTGAGCGCGGTGTGGAGTCGAACAGTGGGAAGTCGAGATGAAAGTCAGCAATATGGATGGATCAGAATGCCATGGGCGCATTCTCCTTTACATGAGTAGTGAGAGTAAAACGCGAATATGCAATTCAGGGCCAATTGGTCGTACGGGGCGGTCGAGGTGAGTCCGAAAAATGTAGCACATTTCGGACATGACGGCTCCAACTTGAAACACAGATCTGCGCTCCAAACTGCTTGCTCGGGTTGCGTCTCAACCCGACGAGACGGCTACTGACCAAAGATTGAATAGAAACTTTGGTCAGTAGTGGAGACCCGTGGGCTATCGACAAACACGACCTGATTGGGGGCTAGTGGTCTACCTGTGAAAGCGTATCGGCTCGCTCAATTGCTGCGACTAGGGAGTTGTCGGATACCTTTGTGTAGAGTTCTGTTGTCGCAATGCTCGCATGTCCGAGAAGACGCTGAACCAGGCGAATGTCGACCCCCTCTTCAATAAGCAGGGTCGCGGCGGAGTGCCGGAAACGATGCGGTGTCAGGTGAGGCTCGACCACCAGTTTTTTCGAAACCGTTCTCAGGCGTTTTCGAAAGGCGGGCGCGGTCAATCTTCTTCCAAGCGAGTTGATAAACAGACACGATGCAGCACCTGCCACTCGATACCGCCAATCCCAGTAGGTTTGAAAATCAAGAAGCAACTTGTCGTTGGTGACATAGACAGTTCGCTCGCGGTTTCCCTTTCCTCGTACTCTGATCCGGCTTGCTGCGCCGGAGACATCACCGACATCGAGACTGGTGATCTCACCGACTCGCAGACCTGTGACAACGAGGAGGCGCACGACAAGCCCTGTGACTTGTTCACTCGAAAAGCGTTGCTCATAGGCGATCCGGTCCATCGGACAACTGTCAAGGGTCGAAGGCGTGGCGCGAAAGAGTTGAGCCAGTGTCGGCCGATCCACCGGTCTTGGAAGGGTCTTTGGGATTTTCAGCTCAAGCCGGAGATCGCGAAAGGGGGAGGTCACCGATGCGTCAGTCTCTTCAAGCCATCGAAAGTATGACTTGAGTGTCACCATGCGACGCCGGATTGTCGCCGGGCTCGCTTCGCGTTCTTCTCGCAGGTGTTTTTGATATGAAATAATGTCCGTTTTCTTGGGCAACGATGTGACTTGTCTCAACGCGGCGTAGGCGCCAAAAGCTCGCAGGTCTTGCGCATAAGCTCTTAACGAGTGCTCGTTTAGGCCAAGCTGTTCTTTGCAGTATGAGAGATACTCTGTAATCAAGATTTTCAACTTTGGGTTCCTTCCCCCTATTTCCACGCAGAGGCGCCAGATTTCTCAATCGCGCCAGCTACTTGACCAACTTCGGTCAGTTTGGAGAAAGAACTTTAGCAGCGGCCGTTTAAGCGATAAGGTTATTGAGCTGGGGAGGAGCAGGCCGGGTGCGGTCGGACTAGCTAGACACATTTTCAACGTAGAGATTGCCGGCGAACGCCAGCGTAACGATAACTGAGAATTATCATGCTGTTTCGATTGCTGAGAGCGTACGCGGTCTGGTTCGCCGTTAGCAGTCTGGTGTGTTTGTTAGGTGTTGTGACAACCCTGATCCTGAACGCAAATCAGGTCAGCGAATTTCTCAAGTCTTACATCTACCACTGGGATGGTTTGCTCGTGGCGGCTTCAGGCTATGGAGCACTGCATTTTGCCGTCAGCACTCACAAGCAGCAGTTTCACAGTTTAATCATGGGCGTTCTCGACGCTCACGACGACCTGAAGTTGCAGCTGTCAACTGAACTTGAGCAGCTCTATTCGTTCAGAAACAAGCAAGTCATTGCGGCGCCTGTGTTCCTTGTTGGAATGGCCGTGCTTTATATGTGTGGCTATCCAATGACTGGCTTCCCCAAGTACTATTTGTGGCTGGCGTCGTCAGCAATGTTCTACGCCGGAGGTTTGATGCTGGCCTATGGGCTCTATGCGCTAAGAATTTTTCATACGCTGGAAGAAAATGTCGATCAGGTTGACCTCCAGGACAACGTGAACATAGTCGAGCTAGAGAACTTTCATTTCTATCTCTCGATATTGTTTCTCACGGCGATTGTTGCCTTGTACTTCGCCTTCAGGGGAACATTGACGGCGAACTTCACCTTCACGCCACCACATCCGTGGATCGGATCCGTTGTGAACCTCTTTCTTGCGCCAGGTGGTGACTACTCGTCTGTGAGAAATCTCCTCCTCTATCCGATCGTTCTCTTTCTGCCATTAGCGCTTTTTGCGAGCTTCTACATGAAACTAGTGCTTCGCAAAATCTACCTGGCGAGCATCAAAAGAAAGGTCGACGAAATTGATACCCTGACGCGACCTATTATTGAAGATGCTGACACTAGCGGAACTGAAGTGAGAATAATTGAAGTGCGAAAACTGGCGCTCGAATTGAAGGAAAAGATTATTCAAAACAACAAGGTCCTTCCACTCATCACGTTAAAGGACACTCCATCTATCGCGCTCATAATCATCGTTATTTTGCAGTTCGTCTGGATTAATGATGGGCAAATCAGCGGATTTTTCGGAAATCTGGTGGGTGCGAGCTAACTGAACATTGTCCGCAAGAGAGGCCGAATCCACATGGTATTCTTCGCCTTGATGATTTTGCGGAAATTATCGATCTGCACAAAATGCGACGGGCGTATCTCCCCAAAAATTAGATCGTCTAGCGATTTTTGATCCAGGCAGTGCATGAGTTCGATGAAGGATGTTCCCTGATGCGACGTCAGAGTACTAAATTGCCTGAACAGATTCTGATGAAATCTCTCCGCAAAGCGGCTCATTCTGGGAACTGTTTCTGCAAGGTCCCGACCTCCAAGAGTGCCATCTGAAATACACCTCAACACATTCGCGGCCGCGCGCTTATAGCCCAAAAGAAGCCTGTTTAGGCAAGTGCAACTACCTGCCGGGTGAGATTGTCCCGCCTCGCCGTAAAACAGTACGCGATCCAACGCCCTTCTTTTGACCACTCCAATCGGTACGACACCCAAAAGAGGCTGACTATTTTCATGCTTGGAAAAGAAGTCCGCGTAGTGGCTCTCGTTCACAATGAATTCGAAGTCGTTCTTCAGCGTCTCCGAAGTGTGCGCCTGCTTGGCGGAAGTGATTAGAACGACGTTCGCAGAGCCGTCGCGCTTAGGGAATATCTCTAAATATGATGGGGACCCGGACACAATGACATTGTCGACTGCCACGGGCGCTATTCGCTTCTGCAGCTGCATTGTTTTCCCATAGAGGTGGTGGTAGCCGAGCACGCTAACCGCATTCGAGGAGCTCACGAGGGGAGAGGAAAACCCCATACAGTCAATCAGTAGGTCTGATGTGAACTTCTCTCGGTTCGCGAAAGCATGGATTTCGTTTTCCTCAACTTGGTACGAATAAAAACGCCGACCGTGAAGAACAGCCGATCCATTCGCCGCTATCGCATCAATCAAATGCTGCTCCAGCGCTTTTGTATCCCAGAGGACATAATTGCCCCTGGTAGTGAAGCGGGAACGATCAAACGCGACGAAATCCATCTCGTTCCAGTGGGAGTCCACGCAATGCCTAAACTCAGCATTTGCGTCCAACGCCTCCTTGGAAGTCAGCCAGAACTTATTCGAACAATTCGCCTGCTCAGATTTCTCTAAGACCACAACGCGGATTGACTTCGACAGCTCGGCGGCCATCAAAAGGCCTGATATCCCAGCACCGCAAATGGTAACTTGGTTGCGGACCATAATTCTCAGTTATCGTTACCCGAGGGCCGATAGCGGAGTGGTGATCCGCCGTTCATAACGATTTTGGCGTTGCTACTGCGGGGCTGGTTGCGACCCTAATGCGATGCAGTTCAACAACTCTGGACCGTTTCAACCCATAGCTTGGGCAATTTGATCAGCGATCTGATCGGATGCGGCGCGCAGTGGGCTTGCGTCGAGATGTGCATATCGTTCGGTTGTGGCCGCCTGCTTATGACCGAGCAGGGCTCCGACGATTGGCAACCCCATGCCGGCACTTGCACCGACTGATGCAAAGCTGTGGCGGAGATCGTGTAGGCGGACATCTTCGATACCGGCATGTCGGCGCACAGCCCGCCATGGCTTGTTGAGATCAGCCAGGGGCTTCTGGATCAAACATTCATCGGGATCGATCTCGCGTTGGTCGCTCGGAAACACGAATGGGCCGTTCCGAGCTTGGCGCTGGAGTATGTCATGCGCCTGCCGGTTCAGCACAACGGCCCTTGCCCCGGTCTTGCTATCGGCGAGGAACAGAAGTCCTCGCTCCAGATCCACCTCTTTCCAGGTTAGATGCAAGATCTCCCGTAGGCGACATCCGGTGAAGATCAACATACGGATTGCATCGATGGCCGCGGTCGAGAAGACGGTCGTTTGGTTTTCTGGTTTTGGAGCGTGTTTGGACTGTTTCTCTTTGGTAAGATTGGCCCAGGGAATGCCATCGGTTTCTGCTAGACGCAGCGCTTCGCCGAGCCGCATGAACTCGTCGACGGACAGATAACGTTCGCGTCTTGGCTCCTTGAACGATCGAACGCCTCTTGTCGGATTGAAGTCTTCAGGGATCAGCCCCGCCTCTTGGGCGTGGCGGAATACGGCCGATACCGTCTCCAAGGTTCGGTTCGCCATGACCTTAGACTTGCCGCCGATCGCATTGTGCATAGCGGCGACATCGACGCGCACGATTTCGCTGATCTTCAAAGAGCCGATGATAGGGTTGGCATGGCGGCGGATGTTGATCTCGTAGTTCCTGATCGTTGCTGGCTTCAAACGGCGGGGCGCTTCATCGTGGAGATAGCGCTGCGCCATTTCCTTGAAGGTCGGCATTTTGCGATCGGCATCACGTTCAATGCTGGGATCGTTGCCGAGGCGGACCTCCGCGAGCTTGGTTCGTGCAACATCGCGGGCTTGCTCGCAGGTGACCGTTCCAACGCGACCGATCGACAGCCGCTTCTTGGCGATACGCCGGCCGCCGCTTCCAGGCCGGTACTCGATGATGAACGACTTGTGGCCGGTCGGCGAAACACGAACGCCGAAGCCGGCCAGGTCGCGGTCATAGACCGTATAGATGCGATCGCGTGTTTCGAGCTTGTCGATGGTACGCTTGGTGATGCGCAACGATGGCATTAGCGACTCCACACGGGGCATCCCGTGTCGCCACCATGTCGCCACCGTGAACGAAATCGGGATCAATCGTCAGAAATCAGAAGCTGACAATAACACAAGAGAATCAGCTAGTTAATGAACGCACAGCCATTGTGCGCCACTGCCAGAAATGGCCTCAGAAGCGACTCTTAACCTGAAGGTCGCAGGTTCAAATCCTGTCCCCTCAACCAAATAAGCCATTGATATTAAACGATTTATCAGCCCGCCCTTTCGGCAGGCTTTTTGCATTTTGGCGCCATGTCCCCACGGTGAAACCAATTCCGAGCAATTCTTGTCTACAAAGTTCTTCATGCTCTTGGCGTGAGATGCCGTTGTCCTTGGACCGCCAGCGATCCAGACCGGAATTCAGGACCTGTCTTTGATTGACGTTCAGCGTGGGCTTCACCAAAGCCCAAACGGCCGAACCAATCGGGATGGAAGGAGGTCGCAGTTCGAGTAGAGTCGGCGCGAAGCGTAGTTGTCGGAGCATTTGCGATGCAGGTCACGTTCGTCGGGTGTGGAGATGCCTTTGGCAGCGGGGGCCGGTTCAACACCTGCTTCCACGTCAGAAGCGCCAACGGCTGCTTCCTGATCGATTGTGGCGCCTCCTCGATGATCGCGCTTAAATCGCTAGATTTCGATCCGAACGAGATCGACACGATCCTGATTACTCATTTCCACGGAGATCACTTCGGTGGACTTCCCTACTTGATGCTCGACGCACAGTTCTTCTCCAAGCGTCGAGAACCACTCACCATTTTGGGACCCGAAGGGCTTGAAGAATGGTTTGCGCGGGTCATGGAGGCCACCTTTCCAGGTTCGTCCTGCACGGTTCCCAAGTTCGATCTGAATTTGCAGGAACTTGTTCCGGGACGGTTGTCCGTGATTAACGGTTTGACCATCACGACGGCGCGGGTCCGGCATGGGCATGCAGAAGGACCGTTCCATGCCTACCGCATCAATGTCGATGACAAGATCCTTGCCTATACAGGCGACACGGAGTGGGTGGATGAGCTGATCGAGATCGGCCGAGATGCCGACTTGCTGATCGCCGAGGCATACTTCTTCGAAAAGAAAGTGCCATTGCACATGGACCTGGCGACGCTGGAATCCAAGCTGCCTGTCATCTCACCCAAACGCCTGATCCTGACGCACATGAACGATGACATGCTGTCACGCGCCAATACCGTGTCCCACGAGTGCGCATATGATGGCTTGAGCGTCGACATATAGCGCTTCGGGATGACTGGCCCCTACCAATTGTTACCATGTCCGTCGGAGGGCATACCCGGCCAACCCGCCTCGACACAATGCTTGGTAGGCGGCAGAGGCAACTATTGCTTCACACACCAACGTCTTGCCGTCCGCCAGCTCATTTCCAAAAGCCGATGACGCCATCAGATACCAAGGCCTGGCTGCGGTCTCTTGGTATGCACCATTGATCCAGCACATCCAGACCAGCCGCATCTGGAAGCTCTGGAGGTGTGACAGCAGGCGCCGGAGTTTCAGAAAATCTGGGAGCCGGTGCCGGTTGAACGCATCCGTCCACAGCAACGAATGTCTCTCGCTCCTGATTATGATGGTGGCCCAATGCTTCGTCAAAGCTAAGGATCGGGGTCACACATGCATCGGTACCTTCAAAAACTCCGATCCAATGCTGGCAGTCTTTTTCCAAGAACCGATCGGCGATGCGGCGACGCATATCTGGCCAACGATCCTGGTCTGTTTGGTCGAAATCATCGGGACTCAAATCCAAACCATCAAGCAGGATGGCGTGAAACTGGGGTTCGATCGCACCAACGGCGACATATTTGCCGTCGGCACATCGGTATGTTCCATAAAAATAGGCACCACCATCAAGAAGATTGCTGTGGCGGTGCTCGCTCCAAGCACCAGCGGTCCGAAATCCATGGATGAGTGTTGCCAATATGGCCGTCCCATCGGTCATCGCGGCGTCGACCACCTGGCCTTGACCGGTCTTTTGAGCGTTCAGAATAGACGCGATCATGCCAAATGCGAGGAGCATCCCACCACCGCCGAAATCGCCCAACAGGTTCAGTGGTGCAACCGGATGGCTGCGCGGCCCGATGGCATTGAGCACACCGGTAAGGGCAATGTAGTTTATGTCGTGACCGGCCGCATGGGCCATTGGACCTGATTGCCCCCAACCGGTCATGCGCCCATAGGTCAGGCTCGGATTGCGTGACAAACACTCCGTCGGCGACAAACCCAACCGTTCCATCACGCCCGGGCGAAACCCCTCGATCACCCCATCGGCCTGGGCAATGAGATCAAGCGCAAGACGACAGCCTTCGGATTGACGAAGATCGACAGCAATGGATCGGCGTCCGCGAGCCAGCAAATCAGACCTTGTGTCTATGCTTGGAATCCCGCGACGGGGACGTGGCGGGCAAATCCGAAGAACCTCTGCTCCGTGATCAGCCAACATCATTGCAGCGAACGGAGCAGGGCCCAGTCCTGCAAACTCAACAATCCTTAGACCTGCCAATACACCAGCCATTTCAAAGTGCCACTTTCCCCAATCGACGTGTCGACTTCAGGATCACCGAGGCGCCATCCGCAATGCGCCGTCGAGACGGATTACTTCTCCGTTCAGCATTTTGTTCTCCAGGATGTGGCGCACCATGGCTGCGTATTCGGCAGGATCGCCTAGTCGAGGCGGAAACGGCACTGAACTGCCCAGCGACGTTTTTACGTCCTGAGGCAAGTCAGCGACCAAGGGCGTCAAGAAAAGACCAGGCGCGATCGTGACAACACGGATACCGTGTCGAGCCAATTCGCGTGCAGCGGGCAATGTCAGTGACGCGACACCACCTTTGGACGCAGCATAGGCGACTTGTCCGATCTGACCATCCTGCGCGGCGATCGAGGCTGTATTCACGATAACGCCGCGTTCGCCGTCTTCATCGGGACTTTGTTCGGAGATTACTCGGGCAACCAGGCGCATCATGTTGAATGTGCCAATAAGGTTGACTGAAATCACACGCGAGAAGCTGTCCAATGCGTGTGGTTCAGTCCGGCCCAATATGCGTTCTGCTGGCGCAATGCCGGCACAGTTCACCAACGCGTCGATGCGTCCGAACGCCTGCAAGCCGGCTTGCACGGCCGCAAGGCCATCGGCCTCGTTGGCAACATCGCCCTGGACATATTGAACGGCGCCGCCGAGGGATTCAGCAACACTGCGCACCGCGGCATCGTTCATATCGACAAGCAGGGCACTGCCCCCAGCCTCGATGACCATACGTGCCGTAGCTGCTCCGAGCCCTGACCCCGCCCCGGTTACAACAACAGTCTTGCCCTCAATCTGCATGTAGAACGCTCTCTATTCGGAAAATTTGGCTGACATCTTGCCCTTCATCCTGCGCGCCGCCCTGGCTCAACTGGCACGCTCGAGGATTGAACAATAGTTTGCGACCCCGGCCCCGCCCATGTTGAAAACGCAGGCCAGTTCTGCACCGGGAACCTGCATCTCACCGGCTGTTTCCGTGACTTGACGCGCGGCCATGACATGCATCGAAACGCCCGTCGCGCCGACAGGGTGTCCCTTTGCCTTCAATCCGCCCGATGGGTTCACCGGCAAGCTTCCTGCGGCCATGACCTTTCCTTCGAAAACACATTCTGCCCCTCGCCCTCTGGCCGCCAGCCCCATCGCCTCATAAATCAGCAATTCCGCGATGGTGAAGCAATCGTGCACCTCGGCGACATCGATGTCTTCAACGCCGATCCCAGCCGACCGATAGGCGGTTTGAAATGCGCGAGCGGCTCCGGCGAGTGCGGTCAGATCGCGTCGGGATATGGGCATGATGTCGTTGATCTGAACGGCGGACCGGAATCGCACCGAACGTTCAAAGGCGCCGGCTACATCGTCGGCAGCCAGAACCAGCGCGGCCGCACCGTCTGAGATCAGTGAGCAATCCGTCAATCGAAGCGGTGCTGCGATCTCAGGGTTCTTGTCCGATATTGTGTTGCAAAACTCCGGTCCGACATCTTTGCGCATCTGTGCGAGTGGATTTGACAGTGCATGAAGATGGTTTTTGGCGGCGATCCTCGCGAGCGCCTCAGACTGGTCGCCAAACGCCCCAAAATACGCTTGCGCAAACCGGGCAAATAGCTGCGGAAAGCTGATACCGGCTTCCTCGCGCTGATAAGAAGCGCCGGCCAGTGCTTTCGTGACGCCGGGTGTGTCCAGGCCGGACATCTTTTCTGCCCCGATAACCAAAACATAGCGGGCTTCACCGGCTCTGATCGCGGATCGCGCCGCATAAACTGCCGCGGACCCTGATGCGCAGGCGTTTTCGGCGCGTGTGGCTGGTTTGAAGTGCAGGCCATGGTCGAGGCCAAGCACCAGGGAGGAAGCGAAAGCATCAGGGACCAGTCCGCCATTGTAGTGGCCCAACCAAACTGCATCGATGTCTGCCGGGGTCAGTCCAGCATGGCCAATGGCTTCAACGGCAGCCGAAAGGATCAGGTCTTCAAGTGACTTGTCCGGAAACTGGCCAAAAGGTGTGTGACCCCATCCAACAATGACCGCGTCCATGAACTGTCCTCTTCATAGTTTTCTTGCAGGCCGAATTTTCATTACAGGAGATGACAGCTTGCGTGGCCCGTCGGGACTTGGGAGGCTTTTGGGTGCAGGCGGCTACAAATCTCACGCGCGACAGGACACCGGGGATGAAAGGCGCAGCCGGGCGGCGGCGATGCGGCGTCTGGAATCTCACCCACAGGCTCGCCTTTGCTCGGGGAGTTGGCCGTCGCGTTCGGCACCGCAGAAAGCAGCATCTGCGAATAGGGGTGTTCCGGCGTTTCGAAGAATGCCACCGAATCGCGCTCTTCGACTAGTTCGCCGAGATAAAGCACACCGATACGATCAGCCATGTGCCGGACAACGGCCAAATCGTGGCTGATGAACAGGTACGTCAGGGACAAATCCTTCTGCAACCGCTTCAGCAGGTTCAATACCTGCGCCTGTACCGAAACATCGAGCGCCGATGTTGGCTCGTCGCAAACGATAAACTCGGGATCCGATGCCAGTGCGCGGGCAATCGCTATCCGCTGACGTTGACCACCGGAGAACTCGTGCGGGAACTTTCGACCGTCCGTCGTCGACAGGCCCACCAGTTCCAACAGTTCTGCCACCCGAGCGGCTCGCGCGCCTCCATCCGGCATCAAGCCAAACACACGCATCGGTTCGCTCACTATGGCCGAAACACGCCAAAGCGGGTTAAGGCTGGCCAACGGGTCTTGGAAAATCATCTGGATACGGCGTCTCAGCTTGCGCTGTTCATCCGCCGAGACCGGATCCCAAATGTTGTGCCCGCCAATAAAGACCTCGCCTTTGGAAGGTGGGGTAAGCCCGACAATCATTCTCGCCAGCGTCGACTTGCCCGATCCGGATTCACCAACCAGCGCATAGGTCCGACCTTTTGGTATCGCCAGCGTAACGCCACGGACGGCCCTGATCACCGGCTGCTCAAAGCCGGGCATCAAGCGCCGTAAGAAGGGCACGTGGACCGCGAAATCACGCTCCAAATCCTTGGCTTGAACCAACGACGCCTCGATGGGAACAATTGGGTTTAGTCCGGTCGCCGACACGTTCATCATGTGGCCTTCAGAGCTTGGCTGTCTTGATGGTACAAGAAGCAACTGCATTCGACCTTTTGCGCGGTGATGAGCGGCGGCCGACGATCTCGACATAAGGCAAGCGCCTCCGAGCAGCGCGGATGAAATGCGCACCCTTTCGGCCGTGCTGCGATCGTCGGCATGGAACCTGGAATTTGACGGAGCCCATCATCCAGGGGACCGGTCAGTGTGGGATTGGCCGCCATCAAGCCCTGCGTATAGGGGTGGCGCGGCCGGGCGAGAACGTCGTCGACGGCGCCGATCTCCGCGACACGTCCGGCATACAGCACGCAAACGCGGTCTGCGGTCTCGGCGATCACACCCATATCATGGGTGATCAGCATGACGGCCACACCGCGTTCCTGGCATAACCGTTTTAGAAGCTTTATGATTTGAGCCTGTACCGACACATCCAATGCGGTTGTTGGTTCATCGGCAATAACCAGCTCAGGGTTGCCGGCCAGCGCCAGAGCGATCACGACCCGCTGACGCATCCCGCCTGAGAACTGGTGCGGATAGGCCGCCAGCCGTTCCGAGGACGCGGAAATGCCAACCTCGGTCAATAGACGTCGCGCCTCGTCGAGCGCCTCGGTCTGTGACATCGGCCGGTGTGTTCGAATGGTTTGAGTGATCTGGTCACCGATACGGTAAAGTGGGTTCAAACTGGTCTGCGGGTCCTGAAAGATCATCCCGATTCGCGCCCCACGCAGGTGCTGAAGGTCGGCGCGGGGAAGCGCATCGATCCGGTCCCCGTCCAGCCACACCTGACCACCTGCGATGCGCGCCCGTGCCGGCAGCAGGCCGATGACGGCATTGCCAAGCATGGACTTGCCAGCACCGGATTCGCCGACCACCCCCAACACCTCGCCCCGGCCAATACCGAATGAAACGCCGTCGATGGCCCGCAGTTCGCCGCGCCGGGTTGAAATATCGATCGTCAGATCGGAAACGCTGAGCAGATCTGTCATGCGAGTTTCGGATTGAGCGCGTCGCGCAACCAGTCGCCGAACAGGTTCACCGACAAGGCGAGCACACCCAACAGCACCCCTGGAAAGAGCGTGATCCACCATTCACCGGAGAACAGATAGTCATTTCCGATGCGGATGAGCGTGCCAAGCGAAGGCCGACCGGAGGGAACACCAACACCGAGGAAACTCAGTGTCGCCTCAATGATGATCGCCAGAGCCAAATTGATTGTCGCGATCACCAGGACCGGCGCAAGCACGTTGGGCAATATGTGCCGGACCATGATGCCGATGGACGAAACGCCGATTAGGCGTGCGGCTTCCACATACTCTTTGCTCGCTTGAACAAGAACTGAGCCTCGGACGGTTCGAGCATACTGGACCCAGAATGACAGGCTGATCGAAATGATCAACAGCATCATCGTTGCGGAATCGGAGCTGCCGGGGCCTGCTGTGCCGCGAAAAATGCCGGCCAGCAGCAGGGCAATCAAGATGGCCGGAAACGTCATTTGGACATCGGCCACGCGCATAATGATCACATCCGCGAACCCACCGACATACCCAGCGATCAATCCAAGCCAAACTCCGACAATCATGGCCAGGATGACGCTTGCGAATCCGACGGCAAGGGAGATGCGGAGGCCGTAGAGCATGGCCGAAAGCAGGTCGCGCCCCTGATCATCCGTTCCAAGCAGAAACCGCGCATCGCCACCTTCTTCCCAAGCCGGCGGCAAAAAGTTGTCCAATATGGACAATCCGGCCGGATCGAATGGATCATGCGGTGCAATCCACGGCGCCAAAAGCGCCGCCAGACCGAGCCCCAGAGTTACGACCGCAGCGATGATCGCTCCAGGCGATCGTCGAAACGAATACAACAGATCGCTGTCCGCGACCCGTTTCCAGAAATCTGCCGACGCCTCGCTCATGCCGGCGTCCCAGCAAGGCGAATTCTCGGATCGACGGTTACATAGAGCAGATCAACGGCCAGGTTGATGGTCACAAAAAGAAACGCAATCAGCATCAGGTATGCTGCCATCACCGGAATATCGACGTTCTGGACGGCCTGCAGGAACAGCAGGCCCATGCCCGGCCACTGGAACACGGTCTCGGTGATGATTGAGAAGGCGATGATCGAGCCGATCTGAAGTCCCGTCACGGTGATCACCGGGATCATCGTGTTGCGCAGCGCATGGCCAAAATGAATGACCCGATCGCTAAGCCCTCGGGCACGGGCGAACTTGATATAGTCGGTCGGCAGCACTTCCATGATCTCGCTGCGCACCAGCCTCATAATGAGCGTCATCTGAAACAGCCCGAGGGTGATCGATGGGAGAATGAGGGATTGGAGTCCCGAGCTTGTCAAAAAACCTGTACTCCATCCTCCAATCAGTACCGTTTCACCCCGGCCGAAGGAGGGCAGCCAACCCAGTTGAACGGAGAAAACGAAGATCAGCAAAATACCGATCAGAAAGGTTGGCAGCGATACGCCGATCAGGCTGAGGACCATGAATGCGCGAGACGCCAGGCTGCGGGGATGAAGTCCCGACAAGACGCCCAGTGGGACACCGAACCCGATCGCAAAGATCACCGACACGAGTGTCAGCTCCAGCGTCGCAGGCAGACGCTGAGCGATCATGGCCGACACAGCTTCCTTTTGCTGGTAGGAAACACCAAAGTCCAAATGGAGCGCCCGGACGACAAAGCGCAAATATTGAACTGACATACTGTCGTTCAGACCCAACTGTTCACGGAGCGTTTCGCGCTGCTCCAGTGACGTCTCGATCCCGACCATCTGGTTCACCGGATCGCCGACGTAGCGAAACAGTACGAAGGCGATCAGAGTGACGACCAGCATGGTCGCAATGGCCTGCATCAGCCGCGAGAAGATGAACGAAACCATGAGTTATCCCGCTTGCGGACGCCGAGCTGACACGCTGCGCCCGGCGCAACGCTTCAGTTGACACGCGCCCAGTAAAACAGGACTTGATTGTCCGCTCTCTGAGTGATCTCCACATTGGCCCGCTTGCCCCACACGAGATTTTGCTGGTGGAGTGGCAGATACGCCGTTTCATCGTGCATGGTCCGAAATGCCTCGGCGATCATTTCGTCGCGTTTGGCGGCATCGGTCTCGCTGACAATGGCGGCAGCCAACTCATCGACGCGGGGATTGCAGTAACCGCCCACATTGAACGGCCCACCCTTGCCGGTCTCATCACGACAAGTGGCAAGGTTGGACAGGACATTCCAGGAGTCCAGCGAACCGGGAGTCCAACCCAGCAGATAGAAGTCGGTGTCAAAGCCGCCTGGCGCCAGGATTTTGGCTGCCCATAGAGCTTTGGTCTGCGCATTCAGGTTCACTTGGATTCCGACCCGGGCCAACATCGCAACCGTGGCCTGGCAGATGGCCTCGTCATTGACATATCGGTCGGTTGGGCAGTCCAGTCCTACGGTGAAGCCTTCCGGATAGCCCGCCTCTGCGAGCAATGCCTTGGCTGCATCGGGGTCATATGGCCAGCGTTCGAATTCGCCGGATCTCGAAAACAATTCGTTTGCAATCAGCAGTGGCACCGGGGTCGAGAGGTTCCGCATGACACGGGTTTTGATCGCCTCAACGTCGATTGCTTGATAAAAGGCCTGCCGCACCCGGGGGTCTTTGAATGGATTGGCATTCTCGACATTCGACGTTGTCAACACGTCGTCCATTTGGTTGAAGCCAAAATAGATCACGCGAAGTTCGGGAGCTGAGAGGATATCGGTTTCGGGATTGTTCTCGATCCGCGGAATGTCCTGCACGGGGACGGGATCGATCAGGTCGATGTCACCTGAAAGCAGTGCAGCGACGCGGGTGCCATCGGCAGCAATGGGTGTGTAAGTGACGCGTTCCAGATTGTGTTCGGGATCGTTCCACCAGGATGGATTCGGCACGAACACCGTTCTGACGCCAGGCTCGTGGCTTTCAATTGAAAAAGCGCCGGTTCCGACAGCGGTGAATGCGGCGGGACGGGGATTGGTATCCTTGGCCGAGACCGGTTCCATCATGTCGTTGGCTTCAGACCATTCCTTGTCCATGATGTACCAAGTGTCCCATTCATAGTGCAAAATCGGGTTTGGCGATTGAAGGCGTACCTCAACTGTCAGATCGTCCAGTTTCACGAATTCGGCATCTGGCGGTATGCGTCCTGCAAGATTGGACGACTCCGCGCGGACCCGCTCTGCCGAAAAAAGGACATCATCGGCCGTGAAAGCGTTTCCATTGGCGAAGGTGACGCCCTCTCTTAGGTGAAATCGCCAGGTCAGCGGATCGGGTTGCTCCCAACGCTCTGCCAACCCGGGTATGATCGTGAGATCTTTGTCACGCCGCGTAAGACCTTCGTAGACGTTGCCCAGCATCCCCAACGTGAACGTCTCATTGAGCGTGTACGGATCCAGCGCGCCAAGCGTTCCCTGAAAGGCAAAACGAAGTTCAGCCGCGTGTGCCGCGGTTGTCAGCCCTGTTGCGCAAAGCACCCCGATCGAAACCTGATGCAATGACCGCCGCCGTCTTTTGACATTCAACATTTCGGAATCTCCCTGTTTCTTAACCTGATGCCCACTCAATCAAGCCGCTAAGCATCCGTTCGGCTCGGGCAAGCTGATCAATCGCGATCCACTCGTCCGGCTTGTGAGCGATGGTGATGGAGCCCGGTCCGCAGACCACGGTGGGAATACCCATGTGCTGAAAGAAGCCGGCTTCTGTACCGAACGAAACCGCGTCATCGCCGTCACATGACGTGTGTGACAGCAGCACGTCGCGCGCTGCTCGGTTTGTGGCGGGGTCGAGCGCCGGAACGCTCGCTGAACATCGCGTTCGGATGTCGGCACCCTGCCAACTTGCTTTCATTAGCGGCTTTGCTTCGTGTTCAAGCCAGCCGAGAATCTCGGCCTCTACCTGATCGGGATCGAGTTCGGGGATGTGTCGGAACTCCCAAACCAATTGAGTGCGATCGGGAATAATGTTGAGCGCTCGGCCGCCTCGGAAAATGCCAACGTTGAACGTGGTATGAGCCGGTTCCAAGCCTTCAATCGTCGTATGAAGCTTTCGAAGGTTTGCGAAGATTGCGTCCAGGTGCGCGACAAAATGTGCCGCGTGAACATTGCTGCTGACGCCCATATGCGCCTGGCTGGAATGGGCCGAGTGACCCAAAAACTCGGTATCGTACACACGCGCGCCCTTGTGCGCCGACACGATCCGCATCATCGTCGGCTCACCGACGACGGCCAAGGCGGGCGCCGGGATCGCATGCTTGAGGACTGCCACAAGATCGTCGGTTCCCGCGCAGCCCAACTCCTCGTCATAGGACAAAGCAAGATGGATCGGCCGGGTCAGTTTTGACGGATCAACCGAGTCCATTGCGGATAGGCAGCAGGCAAGAAACCCCTTCATATCGGTCGTTCCGCGACCGTAGACACGATCGCCGTCGTGCCGCAGACGAAACGGGTCCGATGACCATGCCTGCCCCTTGACCGGCACAACATCGGTGTGGGCCGACAACATCAATCCGCCGGGCATATCGGGCCCGATGGAGGCGATCAGACTTTCCTTTTGAACAGCTTCACAGCCGTCGGCCTTGGCGGTTCGGGTCAGTCGCGCGCCGCGTCCGGTCAAGCGCTCCGCCACCCAGTCGATCAGCGACGTGTTCGACTGGCAGGAGATCGTGTCGAAACCGACCAGTCGGTCCAGACAATCGAGCGTGGCCGCTGTCATTGCGCCGCGCTCTTTGCGGCTACCCGGTCGGCCGGTTCGACAGGCCCGGCATCCAGTCTCGCCAATGCGATTTGGTCGGCGGCTGCGTTGCAGGGAATGCCTTCGCGCTCGGCATGCTCGAAAATGGCCGTCAGCGTATCGCCGATGCCGAGCACACGGCGCTCTACATCGGATTGTCCGTTGGGCATGAACTCGGCGGCAAGCTGGATCATGCCCCCGCTGTTGATCACATAGTCAGGCGCATAGAGGACGCCGCGTTGCATCAATGCGGGGCCATCCCGATGCTCAACGGCCAATTGGTTGTTGGCGCCGCCAGCAATGATGCCAGCCTTGAGCTGGGGGATTGTTTCTGTGTTCAGGACGGCACCCAAAGCGCAAGGTGCGAAGATGTCAGCGTTGACCGCATGTATTTGCGATGCGTCTGCCGGCTCGGCGTCCCACAGCCTGACAGCGCGTTGCACGCGATCTGACAGCAAGTCGGAGACCGTCAATTGCGCGCCAGCTTCATGAAGCAACTGGCACAATCGCCAACCGACATTGCCTAGCCCCTGTACGGCGACGGTTACGCCGTGCATATCCTGTCCAGGATAGCGGAATTCGATCGCCGCACTTATGCCGGCAAAGCAACCCAGCGCGGTGCTTGGAGAGGGATCGCCGCTGCCGCCCTGCTCTTGGGACAGACCGAGGACGTGGCGCGTCTCGCGCCGGATTTCCGTCATGTCGGTTACGGTCGAGCCGACATCTTCGCCGGTGATGTATCGCCCGCCCAGTCGTTCGATGGCGCGACCGACCGATTGCATCAAGGCTGGCGTCTTTTCTTGGCCCGGCTGCAACATGACAACCATCTTGCCGCCGCCAAATGGGGCGTGTGCGACGGCGGCTTTCATGGTCATGCCACGCGACAGCCGCAGCACATCATCCAGCGCTTCGGTTTCGCCGGCATATTCTCGAATGCGACAACCACCTATGGCCGGTCCCAGTCGCGTGCTGTGTACCGCGATGATGCAGCGCAAGCCGGTGGCCTTGTCGGTTGCGTAGACGACCTGCTCATGATCGGCGAAGCTTGATCGACTGAACATTTGTTTTTTGGGCTCCCCATGCGACCGAAACCGGCGGATCGGAAATCCACCGTCACGAAATCGTGCCGCATGGTTTCGGCGACGTATTGGTTGAAATTGTTCGGGTCAGCCTGTTCGGCGGGACGGTGCCACCCAATTTTTTCCAATACAGGCTTTGAAGGAAGCGATACGCTTCGCGGCATGGCGCGAGATGGCTCCCCAAATCAAACCCACTACTGGTCCAGCCGGGCGACGCCCGGGGTCAGCCTGCTGCATGCTGACTTCAAGACCATGAACTTCCGCCCTCATACGCACGATTCATACGTGATCGCTGTGACGGAGGTCGGGGGGTCCGTTATTCGTAGCCGCGGCGACGAATTTGAAGTCAGCGATCAATTGCTGATGGTCTTCAATCCGGACGAACCGCATGAAGGTTGGCTCGGCACCAGCGATCGGTGGCGGTATCGTTCGCTATACGTATCAAAATCAGCAACCGACCTGATCGCCGAGTGTCTTGAGCTGGACCGGATTCCACGGTTCAATTCCAACGGATTTGCAGACCGGCAATTGTGTCGCGCGTTTCTCAGAATGCACCGGCTGCTTGGATCCAAGAGCGACGCCGGCAAGTTGCGCGAGAGCTTTCTTGACTCATTTTGCGCCTTGTTCGAGCGCCACAGCGATAAGCGGACTAGCCGGGATCGCCTGCGCGCCGATCATGCCCTCCTAAAAAAGGCAATCGCTATCATGGAGGATAACTATGGTGACAAACTGTTGCTTGACGATCTTGGCGCGGCAGTCGACCTGACCCCGTTCCAGCTCATCACACTTTACAAGCGTTGTACCGGTCTTACGCCCCACAGTTATCTGGTGCAGATCCGACTTCGCAACGCGTGCCGCATGTTACGGCGCGGCGTCTCGATTGCCGAAGCAAGTTTCGCTTCCGGCTTTTATGATCAAGCCGCAATGACCAATCAGTTCAAACGGACTTTTGCCATCACACCCATGCAATATGCACTGGCTTGGCGCCCGGCGGATTCCGTCTACACGCACTGAAACCTGAGACTTCAAAATTCTCCAATACTCCCCGCGTCGCAGTCCTGAGGATCGTTCATCGGCCTTGTGGAATGGGGCACGAGGTTGTGGTGGCGTTTTAAAGGCCGCCAGATTGGGAGGAACAATGAAGCGCATCACACGCCGGCATCTTGGCCGAACCTTTGCGATGAGCGCTGCTGGCACGTTGGCAGCGCCAGCTGTTGCGCAGTCTGCGCCCGATTTTGTTTGGCGGATGACATCGAGCTTTCCGCGAACTCTTGACACCATTTTCGGCACGTCGGAACGATTTCAACGGCGGGTCTTTGAGCTCACCGAAGGCCGCATGCGCATTGACGTCTTTGCGCCCGGAGAACTGGTCGGAGGACTTCAAGCCCTTGACGCGACCACGGACGGTACTGTCGAAATGGCCCATACGGGCAGTTACTATTTCGTCGGCAAGAACGAGGCATTTGCTTTTGGTACTTCGCTTCCATTCGGCCTGAATACCCGGCAGCAGAACGCTTGGCTGTATCAGGGTGGCGGGATCGAATTGTGCAACGAGTTCTACAAGGAATATGGCGTCTACGGTTTGCCGCTCGGCAGTACGGGCGCGCAGATGGGCGGATGGTTCCGCAAAGAGATAAACACCGTTGACGATCTCAAAGGGCTGAAACTTCGAGTTGGCGGCTTTGCTGGACAGGTTCTGGCACGGGTCGGCGCGGTACCGCAGCAAATTGCAGCTGGAGACGTTTACCCTGCATTGGAGCGCGGTACCATCGACGCCGCAGAGTGGGTCGGCCCGTATGATGACGAAAAGCTGGGATTGGCAACCGCAGCGCCATATTACTATGCGCCAGGCTGGTGGGAAGGCAGCACGACCATTCATCTGTTTGTCAATCTAGATGCATGGAACGGGTTGCCGGATTTTTTTCGTACCGCGATAGCGGCGGCGGCTGTGGATGCGGATATGTGGACCCAGGCGCGCTATGATGCCCTCAACCCCGCCGCCATCAAACGCTTGATCGCTTCCGGGGCGAAGTTGCGCTGGTTCTCTCAGGAGATCATGGATTCCTGCTACGACGAAGCCCAAGCACTGTTCAATGAGACCGCCGAACGCAATGATTGGTTTCGTCGAATTTATGATCAATGGAAACCTTTTCAGGAAGAGTCCAACTTCTGGTTCCAGGTTGCCGAATTGCCATTTCAACGGTTCGTCTATGGTCGCACCAGCAATCGTGGCTGAAACGCGACAGGCTTGAAGTGCCGCTTGCAATGGGGTGCGCCAACGTCATCGCACGCAACCTAGGGTCCTGACCCTAGACATCGTCTGTCAGGTTACGCGCGATGACAATGCGTTGGATATCGGACGTGCCCTCGTAGATCGAACACACCCGCACGTCGCGGTAGATCCGTTCGACCTCAAAATCGGCAAGGTAGCCATACCCTCCCAGAGTTTGGATCGCATGCCGACAAACTGTCTCGGCCATTTCAGAGGCAAACAGCTTGGCCATCGAGGCCTCTTGCAGGCAAGGCTGTCCCGCATCCTTCAACGATGCTGCACGCCAGACCATCAAATCCGCCGCATGGATTGCAGTCGCCATATCCGCGAGCCGGAAGGACACGGCTTGATGATCGATGATTGCCTTTCCAAATGCGGTGCGGTCCCGGGCGTAGCGCAACGCTCTTGCGTGAGCCGCTTTCGCCATACCAAGGGCCTGAGCGGCGACGGCAATCCGGCCGGCTTCCAGTTCTGACAATGCGATACGCAGCCCGTCTCCTTCACCAGCCAGCAGGTTGGCCGCTGGCACACGGCACTCATCAAGCGCGATCTGGCAGTGGTCCGACGCGCGCTGTCCCATCGTCTCCTCGAGCCGGATGATGTTGTAGCCAGGCGTGTCGGTCGGCACAACGAAGGCGGAAATTCCTCTCTTGCCTGCCTCCGGATCGGTGACTGCAAATACAATGGCGATATCGGCACTCTTGCCTGACGTGATGAACTGCTTGCTGCCATTCAGCACATAGCTGTCCCCATCGCGCACAGCTCGCGTTGAAATCGACGCTGCGTCGGAACCGGCTCCCGGCTCGGTCAAACAGAAGCAACCAAGCTTTTCGCCCTTGGCCAGTGGAACAAGAAATTGCTGTTTTTGCGACATGTTTCCATGCCGCTCGATCGCCTTGCAAACGAGCACGTTGTGAACCAAGAGAGCAGTCGAGAAGGCACCATCGGCCTCGGCGATCTCGGCAATAATCCGGGTTAGCGAAACGTAGTCGGCGCCGACGCCACCATTGTCGGCGTCGACGATTATGCCCATGAACCCCATTGTGCCCAGGCGGCACATCAGGTCAATCTGGAAAACACTGGTGCGATCGGCTTCCGCTGCTCCAGGCGCCAATTCGCGCTGGGCGAAAGTCCGCGCGGCCAGTCCCATCTCTTCCTGTTCCGGCGTCAACATCGATCCGTCTCCACTCAATCGCCTGAACAAGACATGGCGAGGCTGCCACAGACCGTATTGGTGAAAGTTGATTGAGCCGGTTCAGGAATCTCCAAGACTTGAGCCGATCTCGACGATTGATTGTGGAGATCGAAGAGAACGGAGGAGATGATGGCCAAAGCCTACTGGATCGCACAGGTCGATATCCACGATCCCGACGCTTATAAGAACTACATACTCGCCAATGGCGAGGCATTCAAAAAATACTCGGGCCGTTTCATCGTTCGAGCCGGGCGCGCAGACACGCTTGAGGGCACCAGCCGCAACCGCAAGGTTGTCGTGGAGTTTCCCGACTACGAAACGGCTTTGGCTTGCTGGCACTCTGACGAATACCAGCGCGCCCGTGCGCACCGCATCGATGCTGCCGACGCTGATCTCGTGGTTGTGGAGGGCTATGAGGGCGGTCCTGCGCCAATGCCCTAGTCAATCGACGGGTTCGATATGGATCTTCACCTGACGGACATGAAAGCGCTGGTATGCGGGGCCTCGCGCGGTCTCGGATATGCCTGTGCCTTGGAACTGGCGCGCGAGGGGGCCACTGTAACTCTTGTTGCGCGATCCGGAGCAGCTTTGACCGAGGCAGCCGAAACCATCGAGACACAGACCGGACGCCGACCAGCTACCGTCATTGCTGATCTTTCTACCATTGAGGGCCGTGAGGCCGCGATCGCCTCCTGCACCGCACCCGACATCCTCATTACCAACGCCGGAGGACCCCCATCGCAAAGTTATGATTCATTGACAAACGAGGATTGGCAGAAGGCGTTGGCCACCAACTTCCTGGCGGCAGAAGCACTGATCCGATCCATTGTACCGAAGATGGCGGCACGTGGGCACGGACGGGTGGTCAATATCACATCGATGTCGGTTCGTGTTCCCGTACCTGACCTTGATCTGTCCACGGCGCCGCGCTTGGCCCTCACGGGTTATGTTGCCGGTGTCGCTCGCAAAGTTGCGGCACGCGGTGTCACACTCAACTGTGTCTTGCCAGGCCCCATTCTGACCGAGCGGATTGCTGAACTTGGCGATACGGCCGATGCGCTGATTGCAGACGTGCCAATGAAGCGAGGCGGCACGCCCGAAGAATTTGCCGCAGCCTGCGTTTTTCTATGCAGCCGACAGGCCGCGTTCATCACCGGACAAAACCTCTTGGTGGATGGCGGTCTCTGCCGGCTGACAATGTGACGTCGCATCACGTCAACTTTTCTCCAAGACGCCCCCATCGACTTTGAATAGTCAAACTGATCTCAACACGGAGACCGAGCATGTTCCATGCGGCATGACCAGCCAGTCGAGCCGGAGACCAAGCAAGTCCGCTACCTGAACGGCGTCGAGGCTGCAGCAGAGATTTCTGTTCTGCAGATCGCGCGCGATCGTGCCAAAGGTCTCAAGACCGGCGCGTTCGTCAGCGGCTACCGAGGTTCGCCGCTTTCAGGCTTCGACCGCACCATTTCTCGCCGCATCCGCGATCTGCCTCCGGGCGAGATCGTTTTCCAGCCCGGTCTAAACGAGGAGCTGGCCGCGACCGCTGTGTGGGGCAGTCAACAAGTTGGACTGTCCGATCCCACCGATTTTGAAGGGGTCACGGGTTATTGGTACGCCAAGGCCCCTGGGGTAGATCGGTCCACTGACGCATTGCGCCATGCCAACCACGCAGGCACGGCAAGGTTTGGCGGTGTATTGGCGCTGTTGGGTGACGATCACACGTGCAAATCGTCCACATTGCCCAACTACAGCGAGTTTATTGCTCGCCATGTTGGTATGCCGCTGCTTTTCCCCGCAACCGTACAGGAAGTTATCGACTTCGGCTTGGCAGGCGTCGAGATGTCCCGCTATGCCGGTGTTTGGGTCGGACTGAAATGCCTTATCGACACCATGGATGCGTCGGCGCCGGCGATCTTGGACCCAAATCGCGTAGAATTCACGCTGCCCACCGACGTGGACATGCCGCTCGATGGACTTTCCATCCGATGGCCTGATGCGCCTGCCGATCAGGAGAAGAGGCTGATCAATTTCCGCCTTCCGGCGGCTGTGGCTTTCGCACGCGCCAACGGCCTCAATCGTATCGAAGAGCATGGCACCGCACCCAAACTGGGTGTTGTGACAGCGGGCAAATCTTGGCTCGATACACGGCAGGCACTGGGCGAAATTGCAAAGCGCACGGGTCATGAACCACCGCTGAGTCTTTTCAAGGCCGGGCTGATTTGGCCGCTCGACGAAACTGCGATCCGTGATTTCGCAATTGGACTCGACGCGATCCTCGTGATCGAAGAAAAGGCCGCCATCCTCGAGGACCAAGTCCGCGCCGCTCTCTACAACGTGCCTGCCGACGCACGCCCGACCGTTGAGGGGCGGCGAGATCGGACAGACCACGTGCTTTTCCCCGAAACCGGCGACCTGAACAGCCTTTCAATCGCCGCCGCCATTGCGCGCCGCTGCGATCTTCCAGATGGCAGCGGGGAGGCGATAGCGCGTGAAATTGAGGCTCAGTTGGCCGGTCCGACACAAACCAGCGTCGCAAACCGCACGCCGTATTTCTGTGCTGGCTGTCCGCATTCCACATCGACCCGGGTGCCCGAAGGCAGTCGGGCATTGGCGGGAATCGGCTGTCATTTCATGGCGCAATGGATGGACCGCGAAACCGGATTCTATACCCAAATGGGCGGCGAGGGTGCCGGCTGGCTTGGACAGGCTCCGTTTGTCAATTCATCTCACATATTCGCCAATTTAGGAGATGGAACCTACAATCACTCCGGCATTCTAGCAATCCGTGCTGCCGTGGCCGCCAAGGCCAACATTACCTACAAAATCCTCTTTAATGATGCTGTCGCAATGACTGGCGGCCAGGCCAATGAAGGTGGCCTCGACGTCCCCCGCATAGTTGAACAAGTCTGGGCAGAAGGCGCTCGCGCGGTCGCGGTCGTGACCGACGACACGGCGCGTTATCGCAACATCAAGCTTCCCAACCGCACGCAGTTGCTCCATCGGGATCGCCTCGACGAGGTGCAGCGCAGGTTCCGGGACACGTCTGGGCTGACGGTGATCGTTTATGATCAGGGCTGTGCGACAGAACTGCGCAGAAAACGCAAACGCGGGGAGCTTCCCACTCCTGTCAAGCGTGTCTTTATCGATCCCGAAGTCTGCGAAGGATGCGGCGATTGTGGCATTCAATCGAACTGTGTCGCCATCAAACCGCTAGAAACGCCCTTAGGAACGAAGCGGGCGATCGACCAATCGAGTTGCAATTCCGACTATTCTTGCCTCAAAGGCTTCTGCCCCAGCTTCATAACGGTCGAATGCGGAGAGCCTGTGAAACCGGGACAGAACATGGCGCCGGTTGCGGACCTCCCGCCGCCGCCGGCGCCGGACCCGACCCGCTCGCATGATATGGTTATCGCCGGAGTTGGTGGCAGTGGCGTTGTCTCGCTTGGCGCGATGATCGGCCGCGCGGCCAAGCTTGCCGGGCGAGACATCAACGTGCTCGACATGATCGGACTGGCGCAAAAGGGCGGCCCCGTGGTGAGCCAGATTCGTATGTCACCCCAAGGCGGCAAAGTGGTCGCTATGCGCATTGCCCCAGGTGGCGCCGACCTCGTTGTTGGTGCGGATGCCATCGTCGCAGCCAGCGCGGACGTTTTGCGGCTGTGCGGCCAACAGACCGTTGGTTGCATAGAAGCACTGGTGGCACCCTCTGCCGATTTTGTGCTCGACAGCGACTATCAATTGCCGGTGGCAGACGTTGACGCCGCCCTGTCGCATCGAATTGCGGTCCAAAAACTGCACCGCGTGCCCGCGGTACAGGTGGCCACATCACTTCTGGGCAACGCGATCGCCGCCAATGCAATTCTGATGGGCTATGCGGTTCAGACGGGCATACTTCCACTGTCCCCTGAAAACGTAGAGTCGGCGATCGATGAACTCGGAAATTCGGTCACGTTCAATATCGCTGCGTTTCGGATCGGACGGCGATTTGCAGTGGACCCGGAAGCCGTATGCACCGAAGCGGGACTCGCAGAACATTTGGGCGAAACAACGCTGACCGGTCTGATTGATGATCGTGTCAGACGGCTGGTCGCCTATCAGAATGAGGCCTACGCAGCGCGTTACATGCGGGCACTCAAGCGTCTTGAGCGCATCACACTGAACGAACCCGCAAAAGAGCGGCTCCTGCGGTCGGCGGCACATGGCCTGTTCCGCCTGATGGCCTATAAGGATGAGTATGAGGTCGCGCGGCTTATCAGTACCTCGCGTTTGCGCTCTCAAATTGAGGCGCAGTATGGCAAGATCCGCAAGCAGCAGTACCATTTGGCCCCGCCGCTTTTGCCTGGGAGAGACGCTGCGGGACGTCCGAAAAAGCGGGCTTTCGGTGCTTGGATGCGTGTAACGCTTCATGGCTTGCAGCACCTCAAATTCTTGCGGGGCACACCTTTTGACCCATTTGGCTACGCCCCCGAACGTCGCGCTGAACGGGCATTCATCCATCGCTTCGAGGGCATTATTGAAACCGTTGCTGACGTGGTGACTGAAGAAACGACCGACGCGGCGGTGGCAATCCTGGATCTTGGCGCCGAGGTTCGTGGTTATGGTCCTGTAAAGGACGCCGCTCGACATCGGATCGAAAAAGAATGGGACACCCGATTGCCTCAGCTGATGGCTGCGGCGGGCCAACAAACTCAACGCTCCAAGGACGATCGAGAAGAAAAAGCTCCTTCGCCAAGTCTCGTGCTCGCAGACGATGAGAGGAGATCTGGATGATCCCCATTTGTCATCGGAGCCCAGCGGTTCATGCGGTCGAAGCCGAAATCATCGCGGCATCCAATAGTCGGATCCGCTTGTCAGCCGATCCTCTCTATCCGGGCGGCGGCGGCCAACCAGCCGACCGCGGAAGCGCCGCAGCATACAGACCGCCAGCAACCGAAACCATCATCCCGGTGGCGCAGGGCCGGTCATGCACCAACAATCAAACTGGACCAGTCAGACAAGGCTGCTCACATACTTGCTGGCCGGCTCGATGATCGCCGCGGCGAGAGCATTTTCATCGGCAACCCGCTGCGGCTTGCGCCATTGCGGCGACCGGTTCTGCCCCACCACCCGGTAAGCCCGACGCTGTGAGACGCCGAGCTCTGCACACGCATGCTCGATGGACTGGCGTTTGCGGACGGGCTCTATCAGTTTCCCGACGCGGCCTCTTTCAGGATCGCCTTGTCGGGCTGTGCGTCGGCCGGCAGGCGTTTCAGGCCCATCACTGGGCTCCCTTGAACTCGACAACCTTCCACTCAAGATGGCTGCGCTCAAGGGGTCACGTCAGTTCAGCAAGTGCAAAATGAACAACTTGGGCACCGGCGGCAAACGGCCGCAAAAAGGGACGTTTAAGCGACACCTGCCTCCTGCATGATCCATTGTCGGAATGCCGCGATCTTCGGGACGGTCATCCTGTCCGGATGCACAACGACGAAATACTCCGCCGTGGTTGGAACGGGCGCATCTATGGCGCGCATGATCCGCCCGGCATCGAGAGCGCGGGCTGCATAGATATCGCGCACGATGGCAAGCCCCTGGCCAGCAACAACGCCCTCGATCAGCAAGGCGTCGTCGGCGTAGCTCGGCCCTTTCGTTGCGTTGCGGTCCGGCTTGATCCCATGCGCTTCAAGCCAAGTCGACCAGTCAGCCCGGTCGCGGTCCTGGAGAAGCGGATAACGGAGGCAATCGGCCGGATTGGTGATGGGACCATCGACCAAGAGCGATGGGCTGGCGACGGGCAAGAGCATGGGCGCGAAGAGAATGGCGGCGCTGAGGCCGGGATAGTCGCCGGAGCCGTACCGGATCGCCACATCCACTGTGCCGCCCGCGATGTCGGCAAGCTGCGCGGACGTTTCGATCCTCACTTCGATTTTCGGATGCCGCGCGGCGAAACGGCCGAGGCGGGGGGTGAGCCAACATGCGGCCAGGGAGGGTGTCGTGCTGACGATGAGGGATTGCGGTCCTGGCTTCCGATCCCTGAAGAGCTGCACGGCATCGTCAATCTGCTCGAAACCCGGCGCGATCTTGCCAAACAAGCGCAGGCCAGGCGGCGACAGCTTCACCTCTCGGTTTCCGCGCTCAAGAAGCTGGACGCCAAAGCGTTTTTCGAGCGCCTTGACCTGCTGGCTCACGGCCCCGGGCGTCACGTTCAGTTCCTGCGCAGCGCGCTTGATGCTGCCTTGCCTGCCAACTTCGACGAACGTGCGCAGCGCGCTGAAGGAAACGAAGGACGTCATTGCGGGAAGTTTAGTTGAACTAAATCATTCGGCAAGAGATATGCTTTGTGTGGGACGGACCGGCATGCATGTCTAAGCCGTATGCGGACCAACTTTGCCCGATCCGAACATCTGTCGGCTGCCCTCGTCCGCCTTTTGGCGGTCGGAGCAGGGGCGGCCGTCGCCAACAGCTACTACAATCAGGCGTTCCTCGGCCATCTCACGGCGGAGTTTGGACTGGCAGCCGGGGTCGTCGCCATCGTGCCCGTGCTGACCCAGGCAGGCAACGCGCTCGGGGTGCTGTTCCTTGCCCCGCTTGGGGATCGGGTTGAACGCAAGTCTCTCATCCTGATAACCATCGGCACTTTGGTGATCGCGTTGATCGGCGCGGCAGTGTCACCGGGCTTTCTATGGCTTGCGGCGGCCAGCCTCGCGGTCGGCCTGTTCGCCACGGTCGCGCAGCAGATCGTACCACTCGCCGTGCATCTGGCCCCGCCGGCTGAGCGCGGCCGCGTTCTCGGCAAAGTGACAGGCGGTATACTCGTCGGCATCCTGCTTGCGCGCGTGGTCAGCGGCATGATCTCGGACATTTGGGGTTGGCCGTTCGTGTTCTGGTTCGCGGCCGTCTTGATGATCGCGATCGGCGTGGCGCTGGCGCTCTGGCTGCCCCGCGTGCCGCCGACAACCGACCTGAGCTATCCGCGCCTTATTGGCTCCCTATGGACGCTGGTTCGGACCCATCGTGTTCTTCGGCAGGCAGTTGCCGTGCAGTTCCTGATCTTCGCTGCTTTCATCGGCTTTTGGTCGAACCTCGCATTGCTGCTGGCGGAGCCGCGCTATCAACTCGGAGGAACGGCTGTCGGCCTTCTGGCGCTTGTGGGTGTCGTCGGTGCACTCGCCGCGCCGGTTGCTGGCGGGTTCGCGGACCGGCGCGGGCCCGGCGTGGTCGTTTCGATTGGAGCAGGCCTCGTGGTGCTTGCGTTCCTCATCTTCGGGCTCTGGCAAGGCTCACTCATCGGCCTGATCATCGGCATCGTCGTGATGGACCTTGCTGTTCAGTCCTCGCAGGTCGCCAACCAGGCGCGCGTCTATGCGCTCGACCCGACGGCCCGCAGCCGTCTGAATACCGTTTTCATGGCAACCATGCTCGCCGGCGGCGCCGTCGGTGCTGGCATGGGGGGCGCTGCCTATGCGGCCTGGGGCTGGACCGGCACATGCGCTTTCGGCGCAACCACCGCCGCATCGGCATTGCTGCTCTCTCGATGTTCCAACGCCCGTTGAACGAAAGCCGAGCAAACTTTGCTTCCCTTCAGTCCCTGAAAGACGCAACGAAAGCGCCTTGCGTATTGGGCGGTGTTCGCCAGCTGTGGCAAAACGGATCTTGGCTGCACAATGCTTGAACGCCCGTTTCTCGCAGCTGCGAACCGGCCAACGCCTCAAGTGCCTCAGCCGCAACGGCGGCTGATCATCTGCCACAAGACGCCCTGTCCGGTTTCCCGGCACGGCCCACAAGGAGCGATCGCGCGGGGTCGTGTGAACTTCGGTACTCATCGCATCAGATACTTGACGAAGGCGGCGATGCCGAGCACGAGAAACACGAGCACCAGAAGACCGATCAGGCCCATACCGCCCATGCCCCAGGCGCCATCCATCATCCCATTACCCATCATTCCGGCCTCCTTTCATCGCTGATTGCGTGTCATCAAACCCGCACTGAGCAATTGCGGTTTGCGTGTGACCCCGTTCAGCCATCGGGCTGCTCCATTGCCCGATGGCCGCTATGCTTGGTGACGTCGATGGCGTCCGAACCGGCTTCATCGAGACACACGGACTCGATCTGAAGCGTCACGAAGAAAAAGCCGAAGCGTTCGCGCAGCATTCCGTTGGCGGTCTTCAGCAGTTCGCCCGTATCCCCTCGCCATTCGGGCACGGTGCGCATGTGTGCCGAGAACACAAAGCGGCCGCTGGTCAACGCCCACCCATGCACATGGTGCACATCCGAGACACCATCCAAGGCTTCGAGCGCCTTGATGATTTGGGACAACGAAACATCGTCGGGCGTGCCATCCATCAAGAGGTGGACAGCATCACGCAGAATGCCCCAGCTCGCCCACAGCAGCACGAAGCCAAACGCGATGCCGAGCAGCGGATCGATGGCGAGGAAGCCGGTGAACCGGATGACCAGTGCCGCGACAATGATGATCAGGCTGCCGACGAAGGTCTGGATGATATGCCAATAAGCGCCCCGGACGTTCAGATCCCGGCCCTGCTGGCGGTAGAGCAGATAAAGCGCGATCACTTCGGTCACGATGCCGCCGGCGGCGACCAGCAGCATCGGTGTTGTCGCCAGATGGATCGGGGCACCGAGGCGCATGAACCCCATGACGATGACGATCAACGCCATCACCAACAAGAAGGCGCCATTGACCAGCGCGCCGATGATTTCGGCGCGATACCAGCCGAATGTTCGCCGCAGGTCGGCGGGTCGCCGGGCGATCCGGGACGCAACGATTGCGACCAACACGCCGCCGACGGCCGAGAAGGTATGGAAGGCGTCGGAGATCACCGCCACCGAACCGGTCCACAATCCAACGATCAGTTCAATGACGAAGTAGATGCCGGTCAGCCAGGCCGAGATGGTCAGTGCCCGGCCACTGGACGGCAGGTGTCCGGCATGGCCGTGGCCAATTCGGACTTTGCTCGAACGCGTGTGATCGCTGTTCATTCCGTTTTGGCCAGCACTCACGAGCGGGGCTCCTTCGCGGAGATGCGGTTGAGTTCGTCATGGCGCTTGCGCACATCCTCGGGCCAGGTGCTCTTGATGTAGCTGAGAATGGCGATGATCTCGTCGTCGGTCAGGACGCCTTGATAGGCGGGCATGGCCGATACGTAGTTCTCGAGGTTTGCGGCGCGCGCAACGCCCAGCTTGGTGATGGCGAACAGCACTTGGTCGGGGTGGTGCCAGGTGTGGCCGGTCTCGTCATGCGGCGGCGCCGGCAACAGGCCGTCTGGCTTGGGCGAGCGCCAGTCGGCAACCTCGCCTTCCAGGTCGACGCCATGGCAAGACGCGCAATTGGCCTGATAGAGCTGTTCGCCCAATGCCAATGTAGGCGCATGATCCGGGCGAAGGAGCTCGGTTCCGCCCGGATCCGCCCCGCCCCCTGTCAGGCGGATCGCGGCCACGGTGACCAGCACCGCAACCGCAATTCCGCCTGCCCCAAGCCAGACCCACGGCTTCATGCCGAAGATCCGGCCGGCGAGGATTGATGGTCCAGGGTTCGGATCATCGACCCATCCGCAGGAAGACCGCCGGCTGTTCGCCACTCTGGTCCAAATAGGCATAGACATTGTATTGGGCGTTGCGGTCGAAACCCATGCCCAGAGAGCCCTGCGGCATCCCTGGCACGGCCAAACCCCGAATGTCGGGTTTCTCCGACATCAGCTTTTCTATCGCTTCGATCGGGACGTGGCCTTCGAGGACATATTTGCGTTCGCCGCCGATGGCCGAGGTGTGACAGCCGGCCAGTTCGTCGGTCACGCCGCCTTGCTTTTTGATGAGCGACAGATCGTCCATGTCGCGCGTTTCAACCGTATATCCCGCCTCGACCATCTTTTCGGCCCAGACCTGGCAGCAGCCGCACCACGGTGTCTTGAAAACGAGGACGGATTTGTCCGGATCGGCCTCTTGGGCATTTGCGGAGCCAAAGGTGGCGATCGCCGTCGCAAAGACGATGCCTATCGCAGTTCTTTTCATTGTTCGGTGTCCTTTTTCGATGTGTTGGAATGGCAGCTCATGCCGATCACTTTGTGCATCACCAGATGCATGCCGAGACACGCCAGCAGCGGCGAGGCGGCCCAGAGCACTTGCGTGAGGGATTGGCCTTCAGGGGCGGCCAGAATGATCAGCCCGACGCCAGGGAACATCGCCACGCAACAGGCCATCATCAGCCAATGGGAAACCGAGTGGTCGGTTTGCTTGTCTGCGTGTTTGCTGGCCGAAATTGCCGGAACCGAGCGGCGGTGGGGGTTGTAGGGCGTCTTCATAGCACCACCACCTTCGCGCCCACTGGCACGCGCCCGTAGAGATCGACCACATGATCGTTGATCATGCGAATGCAGCCATTGGACACCGATTGCCCAATCGATTGCGGCTGGTTGGTGCCATGGATCCGGTAGAGCGTGTCCCGGCCGTTGCGGTAGAGATAAAGCGCCCGTGCGCCGAGCGGGTTGTTGGGCCCGCCGGGGACACCGCCGGCATAGCGGGCGTATTTCTGCGGCTCACGCCGGATCATGTTCTGGGTCGGTGTCCAGCGGGGCCATTCGGCCTTGCGGCCGATCACGGCCGTGCCCTTGAAAGCCAGACCCGCGCGGCCAACGCCCACGCCATAGCGCCGTGCCTGCCTGCCGCTTTGCTGCAGATAGAGAAAATGGGCGCGCGGATCGACGATGATTGTGCCCGGCGCATAGCCGGACATAGGGATATTTTGCGGCAGGTATTTCGGGTCGAGCCGTGATGTATGGGCCCGGGCTTGCAAGCCGGGAAGAATAGCGCTGGCGGCAATGCCGAGCACAATTGTGCGCTTTGTGATCATGAGAGACCTCGATTGGCTGATTTCGCGAAGGCACCTTCACAGGTGCCGGCTAGGAGAAATCAGGCAGCAATCGGAGGTCGGAACTGGGTAACGGCAATCCCGCCCGGAACAGCGGCTGAGCGGGCGATCATCAGATTGGCATCTGTTGCGCCGAGCGGCATGCCGATCGATGGCACCGCATTGCCGCAATCCATGGCGCATCCACCTGTGGCGTGATGCATCTTGCCATCTTCGATCGCACAGCAATCAGCGAGCATGTCCGCCATGGTGGTTTCGGCGACCTGCGTATGACCCGCGCCGGCCGTATCGTAGCCGGGAGCACTATCAAGCGTCGCGCCGGGGACGGCCATCGCCACCACCAGCGCCAGCATCACGATCATGCTGAGTACGCACTTCATGTCGACGTTCTAGACCAATCCATTTTGATTTTCCAGATTTGGCTTCTTCACGAGATGGTCTCGTTTCATGACATCGTTAACTCGATGGCGGCAAACCGCGTCTTTACCGGTTCAGCCGCCGTGGAAAGTCTGGCTATTTTTTCGGCCAGCCAGCCGGTCGCCGATATTGATCAGACCGACATCCAGAGCTGCGTTCGGTCCTGAGCGAGGCCGGCTTTCCATCCAAACCTGCCCAGGCCGGCTGAACGCGGACAATAGGCGAGACGGCGGCACATCGCCTGCCGTCGTCACCCCTGTCTTGATTGTGGCGTGCGGTGACCGCTGGCTCAGGTCACCTCAAACCATGTGTTCATGCCGCCCGCAGCGTGTTCGAGCATGTGGCAGTGATAGAGCCACTTGCCGGGATTGTCGGCAACAAAGGCGATCCTGGTTGTCTGTTGCGGCCCGATCAGGGACGTGTCCCGCCAGGGCTGGCCGTCATCGACTTCACTGCCCGAGCGTTCGATGACGCGGAAATGATGGCCGTGAACATGCATGGCATGGGCAAAGGCCGTATTGTTGACCGTCTCGATGATGATCGTTTCGCCCCGTTTTGCCGAGTAGAGGGGCGCTTCGGGAAGATTGGCGTTGCCATTGAACGCCCAGACCTGACCGGTGTCGCGAAAGTCGGAACCTTCGAGCACTTTGCCGTTGTAGGTGACGCGGCCGATATTGCCCATCGCACCGCCCGTCATCTCGACGCGAACCGTGCTTGCGCCAGCCAGATCGGGTTCGGGCAGGTCGTTTGGGGGCAAAGAGGGCAAATTCGGCTGGCCCTTCGGCACACCTGTGATCTCAAAGCCAGCGAATGCAAACGGCGTATCGCCCGACAGTTCCTCGATCTTGAAATCCGAGCCGGCATCGGGGACGATCAACAGATCCACGCGTTGCGACGGACCGATCGTGAGCGGTGCATAGGACAAGCGCACCGGTTTAGGCAGAGCCTGACCGTCATAGGCCATCACCTGTGCATCAAAACGGTTCGGATCGATCTCGAAGATTCGCGCATTGGACGCATTGATCAGGCGCAGCCTGTAGGCTTCACCCGCATTCAAGGTCTGGACCGGCATGGCCCGGCCATTGACGGTCAGCCAATTGCCCAGGCGCCCATCATGGCTCCAGTCCATCAGCGAGCCAAGGCTGGCAACATCCAGCGTGCCTTCGCCAGCCAGGCGCCAATCGTCAATGACGAGCGTCAGGTCATGGTCCCGATCGAATGGCGATGTGTCTTCGTCGACGATCAGCGGTCCGTAAAGGCCGCGCGCGACCTGGTTCCAGCTCTTGTTGTGTGCGTGATACCAATAGGTGCCGGCATCGGGCGCGACAAACTCATAGTCAAAGCTCTCGCCGGGTTCGATCGGCTCCTGTGTCAGCCCGGCAACGCCATCCATCGCGTTTTCGATGCGAATGCCATGCCAGTGCAGGGATGTTGGCTCTTCCAACCTGTTGGTCAGACGAACCCGTACCCGCTCGCCGCGCCGCACCCGTATCTCTGGCCCGGGCGCCGAGCCGTTATACGTCCACAAATCGGATGCTGGCCCGTCGGGCTGGAAAAGAGCTTGCCGGGAGGGACCGGCAACCAGATCGGTAAAGCCGTCCTGGCGGGCCAGGGCGCGTGATGGAAACTGCGTGGCGAGCGCCGCAAGACCGGCGCCACCCAAAAAATGTCGGCGTGTGATGTGCATCTTAAACCTCAGGAAACTGGAACTGTGAAGGATGTGGTCAGGAAAGCGGTTGCCGCAAAGATCAACAAAAATACCCCCGTCTCATAGCGCAAAGATCGTCGGAACCGCAGTGCCGCCAGGTCCGCATCGACCGCCAAAGCCGGTACGAAACGCCATTTGTTGAGCGCGGCAATACCGAGCACGATGGATACGAGCAGCAGCTTGCCCATCAAAACCCGCCCATAGACTGACGCCCAAAGCGGCTCGATACCGCCGAGCAGAACATAGGCAAAAGCGCCGCCTGCCAGGATCAGCATGGGGACGATGACGCTTGCCTGCCGGCCGAAACGGTCGGCAATCTCCGCGGCGTGGGATGCGCCACCATCGAACAAGGTCAGACGATACAGCGGCGCCAACGCTCCGAACCAGTAGGCCACAGCCAACAGATGAAATGTGATCAGTCCGGCAAGAAGCCATTGCGGCTCTCGCGTTGCGTGACCGGTCAGGGCAAACGAGGCGGCCACCATGATGGCGCCGAACAGCGTTGCCGGCGCCCGCACCGGCCTGAACAGTGCCGCGAGCAGAACCAGGGCCAGCCCACCCAGGCGAACATAGGTCGATTGCCCCAGCGGCCCTTCCAGACTGATCAGGATGATGTCGGGATTGATCATGCCGGCCCAGTCATCCATCAGCCGGCCGGCTTGCACCGATACCCGGAACAGTGTCGCCGCTATCGCGACCAGTGTGGCGATGATCGCCAGGGGCCGCAACGCGTCCGCCACTTCATCGCCGGCGCGGGGCAAGCCAAGTCGGAACAAGAGTGTGCCGACGGCCAGAAAGCTCGCGACATAGATGGTCAGCTTGCTGGACGCGGCAAGCAAGCTCCACGTCGTCAAAACATCGCTCAAGGTTCATTCTCCCTCGACGCTAAAGGAGAAGGAACCGGTCATCACGTGGCCATCCTTGCCAAGCGCACGCCAGTTCACGTCATATCGGCCAACGCCCATAAAATCGGGGGTCAGGCTGATCTCATCGACCATCCCGAAGGTTGGTACATCGACGGTCATGGTGTGACTGGCCGTTCCGTTGGTGTGAACCATCCCGACTTTCATCACACGCGCGGGTGCCGTGAACGTCAGCTCAATCGTTTCGGGAACGGCTTTGAGCGTCGCGCCGTCCGCGGGTTTCGTCATGTTCATTTCGGAATGGGCCATGGCCGGTGTTGCCGCAAGCAGCATAGCCGCCAGCGCCGCAATGGATGTCTTCATGCTTGATATCCTCGTTTCTTCCTTGCTCAAGCGCTGCGTGTTGTCCCGTCATCGGCATCGGGCCGACGAAGGTGCAACAATCGCAATGAGCGCATTATGGACCGAGCCCGGCGATGCGAGCAGTCGCCGGGATCGCTGGTCAGACCAGGGAAGAAGGATATTTAGGCGGAGGCGGATCCAGCGCGTTGGACCGGTCAATCAAAGGCACAACGGGCCAATCAGTCCGCTTGTCATCGGCTTTGGTGTCCGACGACACTGCAAAAGTCGGCTCCATAAGGATATGAGCGCCGCAATGCATCGAATGAGACGGTGCGCTGGATTGACAGCCGTCGGTCTTTTGACTTTCGGCGGCGTGAGCCGCCAATGGCTCCGAACCCGAGTGACAGTCGACCGCCGATGTCGTCATTGAGCCCGCATGGGCAAATACACCACCCGACAGCAGCAACATCATAACCGCGAACATGGAAAACCATGTCCCGAAATGCCCTTTCTGCCGGTACGCAATCTGCATCGAATCGACGAGCCCCTGAGCCGCTTTCGCCGGCGCTCTTAAGCACCGAATGTGACCAAGTCATGCCACCTGACAGCGAAATTGTGGGCACAATTGCTTAAAAGGACTTCCATCTTTCGTGGCTGATCGATGCAACGCGCTGCCACCCGCTCGCGGTTTTCGACGGATCTCCAGAACGATCGGTCTGTTGAGGACCAGCATGCGCTTTGCCGAACCTTTGCGGAGCGAGAGGGGCTGAACCCCGACCAGGAGCAGGGCGGTTTTCGGTTTTGCGCTGAGCCATTCGCAGCACGACGCTTGGCGCACGCATCCTTGAAAATATGCAGGCTGCTCGGGCAAGTCCTGGCCGCGCAACCAAACGCGCGTCAGTGACGGCATTTACCACCACCTTGGCGGGCTTTTTGGGCGCTCACAGCCATGTCGCCGCCGTGAATCCAGCTCTGAGCGGCTATCATTTTGCCGCCAAATTCACATTCCGGCTTGACCTATCCCATATTCTATAGAATATATTCAATGACCATTTTGGCTTATGGGAGGAAGAAGCTATGAGTTCGGAAATTGGTGTTATGGCTTTGAACAGGAAGCGGCTCGCCGCAATGACGGCCGCCGTCGTGATGATGTCCGCAACGGGGTCGACGGCGCAGGCCGACGAGGGCCTAGGCACGGCCGAAGACCCAGTCACGGTCCGGATCATTGCCAACGAGGCTTTCGCCAACACGTGGCAGACCACGCTCGTTCCGGAATTCAACAAGGTGTATCCGCACATCGAGGTCGTGTTCGACGGCGTGCCCTACCCGGACATGCTGGCCAAGATGATGCTCGATGCCACCTCTCCCGATCCCGAATATGACGCCTATCTGATCGACGATCCGTGGGTGCCGCAGATGGCCGAGGTCGGCGCGCTGATCGATCTGAAGGGCGAGGACATCGCGGCGATCACGGACGACGGCTATGATTGGGACGATTTCAGTGCTGCCCCTCTTGCGGCCGGCGAATGGCAGGGCGTGCAGTATGCGGTTCCGGTTCGTTCCAACGTGCTTTTGCGCTTTTACAACCGGACGCTTTATGAGCAGGCCGGCCTTGATGAGCCGACGCCGGAGCAGACCTGGGACGAGTTCTTTGCCGATGCCGAAGCACTGGTTCGCGACACCGACGGCGACGGACAGGACGATGTATGGGCGATCAGCACCTATTTCGTCCGCGATTCCCTGACGCCGACGATCTGGCAGTCGATCCTCAACGCCAATGGCGGCAATCTGCTCGACGAAGAGGGCAAGCCCGCCTTTGCCAACGAGACCGGCGCGGTATCGCTGGAAACGCACAAGCGGCTGCTCGACTATGCTCCGCCCGGCGGCCTTGGCCATGGGTTCTCGGAATCCCTTCAGGCATTCCGCCAGGGATTGGTCGCCAATCTGTTCAACTGGGGCAGCATCTACAAGGCGACGGCGGTGGATTCCGCATCGACAACCCTGACACCGGACGAAGTCGGCATTCAGGTGCTGCCGGTCGGCACCGAAAATGCCGGCACGCATCGCGGGATCTGGATCGCCGGCATCAGCAGCAAGACCGACCGGCAGGAAGCCTCGTGGGCCTTTTTGCAATGGTTGACGTCAAGGGAAGGTGAGGCAATCAACGCCGCGCTGGTCGGCTCGTTCCCGGCGCGCCTGTCCACGCTTGAGAGCGAACCCGCCGAGCCGTGGCTGGCTCCGGTTTATGAGACCCTCAAGCATGCCTATGCCGTGGCCGGGGAGGGTGGCATGTGGCGCATCCGCAGCCCGCGTTCCGATGCTGCCCAACAGATCCTTGCAGACGAGGTCGCACGCGGCTTGGCCGGCCAAGTCGAAGCGGAAGAAGCGCTGGGGATCGCCGCCGAGAAGGTCGAACGCGCCCTGCGCTAGCCCCCGGGATCGGGAGCCGGATGCGGGCGCCTGCGTCCGGCTCCCGCGCTGGCCGAAAGCGTTGCTCAGCCCAGCCGTTCCGGCCCGCCGGCACGACCCCGAACGTCACCCCTTCAAGCCATATCGGGGCGCCTGCCGCGCCCATCACTGAACGGAATTCCCATGCCGACCAAAGCCATCGTCAGCGACGTCAAAACTCTGTCCTGCAGCAATTCGTGGCGCAACTATCACTTTCTCAAGATTACCACCGAGGACGGGATCGTCGGCTGGAGCGAGTATGACGAGAACTTCGGATCGCCGGGCGTTTCAGCCGTCATCAACGAACTGTTGCATCGCCTCATCGGACAAAGCGCCCACCTGCATGAGCATGTGCGCGAGGATCTGCGCAATGTTACAAGGCCCGGTTCGGGCGGCGTGGTCGGCCAGGCTCTTGGCGCAATCGAAAACGCGCTGCTCGATGTCAAGGCAAAGGCGCTGGACGTGCCCTGTCATGTCCTTCTTGGCGGCAAGGTCCGCGACACGATCCGGGTCTACTGGTCGCACTGCGTTTCATACCGAACCCGCACGGAGCACTTTTCGCCGGGCATTGTGGATGAAAGCGGCGTCCGGCAGATCGCCCGCGAAGTGGGTGACCGTGGTTTCTCGGCGCTCAAGACCAACATCTTCCATTACGACGATGCCGGGCGGGTCGAGGGCTGGTCTCCGGGCTTCAGCCGTCCGCATGAACCGGCTCGGAACGTCGAGCGCCGTACGCGAAAAGACCTGCGCAAGCATTTGCAGATCATGCGTGAGGAAGCCGGTCCCGACATGGACATCCTGCTCGATCTGAATTTCAACGCCCGGACCGAAGGCTTCGTCAGCATCTTGCGCGAAGTTGAGGACCTCGACCTCTTCTGGGTCGAAATCGACACGCTCGATCCCAAGGCCTTGGCCTATATCCGCTCGCAAAGCCGTCATCCGATCTCCTCATGCGAGACCCTGATCGGCCTGCAGCAGTTCCTGCCTTTTTTCCGGGAACAGGCTGTCGATGTCGCCATCATCGACACGCCATGGAATGGCGTCTGGCAATCGCTCAAGATCGCCGCCGCGGCCGAAGCGCACGACGTCAATGTCGCCAGCCACAATTTTTATGGCCATTTGTGTACGATGATGAATGCGCATTTCAGCGCCGTGGTGCCCAATATGCGGATCATGGAAACCGACATCGACCGCATTGCCTGGGATAGCGAGATTTTCACGCATGAGCCGCAGATCGAGAACGGCCATCTGGTGGTGCCAGATCGCCCCGGCTGGGGGACCGAGCCGATCGAAGAGGCACTGGCGCAATACCCGCCGCGACCCGATGTGGGCATGACTAGGCGCACGGCCACGCCGCGCCTTGCGCTCTGATCGCGCTGCACCGGTATTTGGGAGGCACACTTGGCCGCCAGGAACGATCCCGTCGATGTGGTCATCATCGGAGCCGGCGCTTCCGGTGCTGCTGTCGCTTGGGCATTGGCCGAAACACGCATGCGCATCGTCTGCCTCGAACAGGGCGGTTGGCCCAATCCTGCCCGGTTTCCCAGCGCGGGTATGGACTGGGAAGCACAAACGTTGGGCGACTACGCCATCAGTCCGAACCGTCGCGCCCTGCCCGAGGACTACCCGGTCAATGACGACGACTCGCCGATCAAGATCGCCAACTTCAATGGCGTGGGCGGTGGCACAGTGTTCTACGCAGCGCATTTCCCGCGCCTGCATCCCTCCGATTTTCGCGTGCGCAGTCTCGACGGCGTTGCCGACGACTGGCCGCTGGACTACCGCACCCTTGAGCCGTTCTATGCGCTCAACGACCGGATGATGGGCATTGCCGCGCTGGCCGGGGATCCGGCCTATCCGGACAAGGAGGCGGTGATGCCGCCCATTCCGCTCGGGCGGAGCGGCGAAAGGATCGGCCGCGCGATGAACGCCCTGGGCTGGCACTGGTGGCCGTCCGACGCCGCAATCGCGACCCGCGAATATGAAGGGCGCGCGCCCTGCATCAATCTGGGCCAGTGCGGCTCTGGCTGCGCTCAGGGCGCCAAGGCGAGCACCGACGTCACCTACTGGCCCCAAGCCATCCGGTCACGGATCGAGCTGCGCACCCGGTGCCGCGTCAGCCGCATCGAGACCGGTGATCGGGACATGGCGACCGGCGTCCACTATGTCGATGAAGATGGTCAGGAACGTTTTCAGCCCTGCGAGATCGTGATCATGGCCTGCAACGGCGTGGGAACGCCCCGCATCCTGCTCAACTCAGCATCGGGCCGGTTTCCGAACGGCTTGGCCAACTCCAGCGGACTTGTGGGCAAGAACCTGATGCTTCACCCCTATGCGCAAATCCGTGGCCATTTCGACGATCCGCTTGATGGCCATCGGGGGCCGCCGATCTGCGCCTGGAGCATGGAGTTTTACGAAACCGACCCTGCACGCGACTTTGTGCGCGGCTATTGCTTTCAGTTCTCCCGCGGGATGGGTCCGGCGCGGACCGCCATCAACGGCATGGCGGACGGACTTCTGCCATGGGGCGAAGGACATCATGATGCGTTCCGACGCCTGTTCGAACACAGCGCCGGGATGGCCTCGATCTGCGAGGACCTGCCCGAAGAGTCCAATCGCGTCACGCTTGACCCCGACCTGACCGATCAGGACGGCGTCCCGGCACCCAGGATCACCTATCGTCTGTCGGACAACACCAGAAAGATGCTCGACCATTCCATCGCACGCGGCACCGACATCCTGAAGGCGGCAGGCGCGCGGGACATCACCGTGAAGTCACCGCTCCCCTATGCCGGATGGCATCTGTTGGGGACCGCGCGCATGGGCACCGACCCGGATCGATCCGTGGTCAACGCATGGGGCCGCAGTCACGATGTGAAGAACCTGTTCATCGTCGATGGCAGCATCTTCGTCACATCCGGCGGCGTTAATCCGACGTCGACGATCCAGGCGCTGGCCCTCTACATCGCCGGCCAGATCAAGAACCGCATCTATGACCTGTTCGATTGAGACCGAGATGAGCGAAACCAAAATCATAGCTGACGCCGAGTTGGACACGCTGCGCTGCCTTGCCGGACACTTGATCCCGGCATCGCCGCGCCACGGCGTTCCGGGCGCGGACGATCCGGCCATATTTGCCGACATTGCCGGTTCGATGGACCGGGATGCTTCGGCGGTGCGCGAGGCGCTTGTCGTCATCGACGGCCTGGCGGGCGGACGCCTCACGCAAGCCGATCCGGTCCGGCAGGCGCAAGCCATCGCGCGCTTCAGGGACGCACACCCGGCGCTGGCGGCCGTCATCGAATCCGTGGTTGCGCGCTGCTACTATCGCGACGCCCGCGTGCTCGCCTCCCTCGGCGTGGAGCCGCGCCCACCATTCCCCGAGGGCTACACCGTCGAACAGGGCGACTGGTCGCTGCTCGATCCGGTTCGCGCCCGCGGCCCGATCTACCGCGATGCCGGGTAGGGGAGAACGAACCATGACAGCAACCGACATGACCGGGCTGGCCGGCCGGGGCGAAAGACGCAGGGGCCGTCTGAAGGATCTGATCACCCGCTGGTCGTTCATGGCGCCATCGATCGTGCTGATGATCCTGCTTCTCGCCTATCCGATCTTCTACACGATCGAGATCAGCCTGACCCGTTTCGACATCGCCACCTTCAGCGCCGGCGCATGGGTGGGCCTGGACAATTACCGGGAGGTGATGGCGGACTACCGGTTCTGGGATTCGCTTTGGGTCACGCTGATTTACCTCGTCATTGCGCTGCCTTTGCAGGTGGCGCTCGGGTTCGGCATCGCGTTCCTCATCAATGCCGAATGGGCCGGACGCGGCTTCATCCGCGCTTTGTTCATCATTCCGATGGTCGTTGCACCGGTGGTCGCCGGCGGCATCTGGCGGATGATGCTTGATCCCCTGTGGGGTATCGTCAACCACTGGCTCGGCTTCATCGGGATCGGGCCGCTCGACTGGTTCGGCGATCCCGCGCTGGCCATGGCTACCATCATCATCATCGATACCTGGCGCTGGACGCCCTTCATCGTGCTGATCGCCACCGCCGCGCTTCTGGCGCTGCCAAAGGACGTGTTCGAAGCCGCGAAGATCGATGGCGCCAACTGGTGGTCGACGCTCTGGTCGGTTGCGATACCGCTGCTGGTTCCGGTGATCGCGGCGACCTTCGTCATCCGCTGGCTCGGCGCGGTCAAGATGTTCGATATCGTCCTTGCCTCGACCTATGGCGGACCGGGCAAGGCAACAAATGTGATCAACCTTTTCATCTACGAGGAGGCGTTCCGGTCCCTGCGTTTTGCCGAGTCGGCCGCCATGGCGGTCATCGTGCTTGTCCTGACCATGGTCCTGACAGCGCTGTTCCTGCGCGGCACCCGAGCACTGGAGGACCGGTATTGAGCATAGCCATGAGCCAGGCACGCAAACGCCGTCCGATCGGCCAAACGCTCCGCATTGTGGGCGGCGTGATGGTCAGCATCATCTTCCTGTTTCCAGTCTATTGGATGGTCCTGACATCGTTCAAACAGCAGGTCGACATCTTCACCAGCCCGCCGACCTTTTGGTTCGAACCCACCATCGCGGCCTATGCCGAATATATGACACGCGCCGATATCCTTCCGCGCCTGATCAACACCGTGGTCGTGGCAACGCTGTCTGCCCTTTTCTCCATTATCGTGGGAACGATGGCCGGCTACGCGCTCGCCCGCATCCAAATCAGGGGCGCGGCGACATTCGGCGCGCTGATCCTTTTGTCGCGCGGTGTTCCGCCGATAGCGCTCGCGGTGCCGATGTTCCTGGTCGCCCGGAACTTGGGACTGACCGACCAGCACATCACCCTGATCCTGGCCTATTCGACCTTCCTGGTTCCTTATGTGATGTGGCTGATGCGCAGCTTCTTCCTTTCGCTGCCCAGGGAATTGGAAGAATCGGCGATGATCGACGGTTGTTCGCGCTACGGCGCCTTCTTCAAGATCATCCTGCCGATATCGCTGCCGGGCCTTCTTTCGACGCTGATCTTCAGCATGATCCTGGCGTGGGAAGAGCTTTTGTTCGCGCTGGTCCTGACCAACCGGAACGCCTCGACGATACCCGTCGCCATTGCCGGCATCGCCGGCGATACGGTCAATGGCGCCAACTGGGCCGCGCTGACCGCCGTCGGAACGATCACGGTGGTCCCGGTCGTCATCTTTGCGCTTCTGGTCCAAAAGTGGCTGATTAAGGGCTTGGCGGACGGAGCGACCAAGGGATAGGTCGCCCGACCGCTTCCCAACCGCACAATCGGATCACACCCATGGAAAAGCCAGAACCGTTCATCACCAAAACCGAAATGGCGCGCCGGCACATTCAATCGATGATTCTGGGCGGTGCCGTCGGACCTGGAGACAGGATCACGACGCGTGAGGTCTCCAACGCCCTGGGCATCAGCGAGACGCCGATACGCGAGGCGATCCGCAGTCTTGCCTCGGAAGGGTGGCTGAATGTGCAGAGCCATATCGGCGCCGTCGTGCAGGGGCTGCGGATCGAACAGATCAGGGAGATCAGTGCGTTGCGCGGGTCGATCTGCGGTCTTGCCATCGAACTGGGGGCGCCGAACTTCACCAAGGCGCGGCTGGCCGAGATCGACAAGAACATTTCCGACTATGGCGCGGCGCTCGAGGCAAGGGACTATCGGCGCGTCCTGGAAACCAACTATGATTTTCATCTGCTCTTGTGTGACAATCCGCAGTCTCCATGGTGCCGTCGGCTGTTGGAGAACATGCACGGGTTGATGTCGGCCCAGCGTCACGGCATCGCGCCCAATCAGTTGCGCCTGAACGAAGCCCTGGAAGAACACAAACGCATCCGCGACATGTTGCGCGCAGCGAACTTCGCCGGCGCCGCCGACATGGTCAAACAACATGAAAAGAACACGGGCGATTTCCTGATCGAGATGATCCGCGAACGATCCGAGGCCAACGGCCCCGGTGCGCCCGACACCGTATCGGCGGCCGAGGGCTGACCGGCCGTCACGTTGGGAGGATAAAAGATGGGCACCGTCCAGATTCGCAATGCACGCAAGTCCTATGGCTCCGTGGAGGTTCTCCACGGCGTGTCGATCGACATTGAGGAAGGCGAGTTCGTTGCCCTGGTCGGCCCGTCGGGCTGTGGCAAGTCCACGCTTTTGCGCATGATCGCCGGATTGGAGGAGATCACATCAGGGCACATTCTGATAGGCGACCGGATTGTCAATGATGTGGCGCCCAAAGATCGCGATATCGCGATGGTCTTCCAGAACTATGCGCTCTATCCGCACAAGAATGTGCGCGACAATATGGGGTTTGCCCTGCGCCAGCGAAGGGTGTCGCGCGACGAGATCAACGTGCGCGTCACCGAAGCAGCACGCATTCTCGGCCTGGAGGAATTGCTCGACCGTAAACCCAGGGCGCTTTCCGGCGGACAGCGTCAACGCGTGGCGATGGGCCGGGCGATCGTGCGCGACCCCAACGTTTTTCTCTTCGATGAGCCGCTCTCCAATCTCGATGCCAAGCTTCGCGTGCAGATGCGCTCGGAGATCAAGGAACTCCATCAGCGCCTGAAGACGACCACGATCTACGTGACCCATGATCAGATCGAGGCGATGACGCTGGCCGATCGCGTGGTGGTGATGAATTCGGGCGTCATCGAGCAGGCGGGACCGCCGCTGGAACTCTATGACAATCCCGCAACGCTCTTCGTTGCCGCCTTCATCGGATCGCCGCCGATGAATTTTTTCGAGGGCGACCTTGTCGGCGGCACCGGCCTTGTCATGGGCGACGGCACGCGGCTCGCCCTGCCCGAGGCCGACCCAAAGGGCCGGCAACGGGCGACCGTGGGCGTGCGCGCCGAGCATTTCGATCTTGCCGAAAAGGGGTGGCCGGCGACCGTTTCCGTCGTGGAGCCGACCGGCTCGGAGACCCTTGTCATGGCGCGCCTGGCCGGCGACGTGGTGCGCGTTTTGATCCGTGGACGCACCGCCGTCCAGCCGGGCGAAACGATCCACCTCAGGCCGCAGCGCGGCAGCCTGCACTTCTTCGATGCCGCGCCGGTGCCGGAAGTCGCCCAGATGGAAGACGTTGCCTGATCATCGGCGATCTCACAGACAGACAGATGACGGGGGTTAGCGGTGCAAGAGCTGAGCGAATTCTATATCGATGGGCAATGGGTGAAATCCGCATCAGGCGACCGACATGCGCTGATCGATCCGTCGACCGAGGAGCAAATCGGCACCGTCGCGCTCGGCACAGTCGGCGATGTGGACGCGGCGGTTGCGGCCGCATCATCGGCTTTTCCGGGCTGGGCCTTCAGCGACCTTGCCGACCGCGTCGCGGCGGTCGAACGGTTGCGGCATGCCTATGAGGCACGCCTCGAAGACATGGCGCAGGCGATCTCACGGGAGATGGGCGCGCCGATCGATCTTGCACGACAAAGACAGGCGCCTGCGGCGCTCCGGCATATCGACACTTATCTGGCGGCGATCGAGAGCTTTTCCTTTGAACGGATGCTGAGCCCGCACGCACCGCACGACCGCATTCTGATGGAGCCGATCGGCGTCGTGGGCATGGTCACGCCGTGGAACTGGCCGATGAGCCAAATCGCGCTCAAGGTCGTCCCCGCCCTTCTGGTCGGCTGCACGATGGTCCTCAAACCGTCCGAATATGCGCCGTTCTCGTCGGCGCTTCTCGCCGAGATCGTCGATGCGGCGAAGATCCCCGCCGGTGTGTTCAATCTGGTCCATGGCGATGGCATGACCGCCGGCACCCGGCTGGTCGAGCATCCCGATGTAGCCATGATCTCCTTTACCGGTTCCACCCGCGCCGGCGCCGCAATCGTCAAGCGGGCGGCCGACACGTTCAAGCGCGTCGGGCTCGAACTGGGCGGCAAGGGCGCCAACCTCATCTTCCCGGACGCCGACGCCGACGCCGTCGCGCGGGGTGTGAAGACCTGCTTCATCAACAGCGGACAGAATTGCAACGCCCCCACGCGGATGCTCGTCCAGCGTGCGGTCTATGACGAAGCTGTTGAGCAGGCCCGCGAGGCCGCGGAAAGCCTCGCGGTCGGCCCCTCCAATCAGGAGGGCGGGCACATGGGGCCCGTCGTCTCTGCACGCCAGTACGAACGCATCCAGTCCTATATCGAGGAGGGCGTCGCCGAAGGCGCGCGCCTCGTTGCCGGCGGATCGGGACGACCGGCGGGCTTCAATCGCGGCTTCTTCGTCCAGCCGACCGTCTTTGCCGATGTCACCAGCGACATGACGATCGCGCGCGAAGAGATTTTCGGACCGGTCTTGTCCATCATGCCCTTCGACGATGAAGAGGAAGCGCTGAGCATCGCCAACGATACGCCCTACGGCCTGACCAATTATGTTCAAAGCGCCGATGGCGCGCGCCGGAACAGGATGGCGCGGCGGCTTCGGTCCGGCATGGTCGAAATGAACGGTCAACCGCGCGCGGCCGGGTCTCCGTTTGGTGGGGTCGGCCATTCCGGCCTTGCGCGCGAAGGAGGCGTGTTCGGGCTTGAGGAGTTTCTCGTGATCAAGTCGGTTTCTGGATGGGGTGGCGACAACAGATCGTGAAAGCCGGGCGCAAAGGCATTGGAGGGCGGTTGGATCGGTTCATCTTTGGCCGGCGCTCAAACGAACCAACCTTTGCTGGAAACGCTCTAGGCCCCCGGGAACAGCGTGAGAAACGGTCCGGACAAAAGGCGGGCGGTGTTCACTGTTCGTCGAGCACGAGTTTGCGTCCGTTGGGCGGGATGATGACTTTCTGGTAATAGACCGGCACGCCGTCGGGATCGGCGCCGAACGTTTCAAGCTGCATGGCGGTCGTGCCCCGCGGAAGCCCCAGGACAACGCACTCATCGGCCGTCATGGGCCGGTGGGCGAGAAGTTGGCGGATTGGCTTGGCGCGCACCGAAAAGTGTGTCATCAGCAGATTGCGCAGAACCAGGCGGCTGAACGATTGCAGCGGCTCGTTTGCAAGCTCACCGAACCTGTCGCCATCGAAATAAAAGTCGCTGAAAAAACTGAACTCGTCGCCAACCTCGATGAAGCGCCGGACGGCGAGAAAGTGTCGCGTCTGCTCCATGTAGAAGGACCAGGCGCCGGGATTTTCGATCAGGTTGCGGAACTGCGCCTCGGCTCTCAGGGGCAGAAATTCGCCGGCATCGTCCAGGAAACGGAAATGCCAGACGTCAGCCATGTTCGCTGACGGGTCGGTCACGAACGTGCCCGCCCCCTGGCGCCGTTCGACCAGCGCATCCTGATGCAGCAGCGCCATCGTCTTCTGGATCGTGCCGACACTCAGGGAAAGCGTGCGCGCCAACTCATCATCGGACGGCAATTGCTCGCCCGGCCGCAGTTCGCCGGCATGCACCAGCTTGGTGATGGTCCGGTGCAGGACCAGATAGCGCGGACCGCGATCGCGCGCGAGCAGAACAAAGCGGGCGGCGATCAGATCGGTGGCTTGAAGCCTGCGGGCGCCCTGCGCGGACGGGGGAAGGTGCGTATCGGCATGGTTGCGGGGCGAAGGCATGGACGGCTCTCCAAAAATTTCAATTCAATATAGACCTATAGAGGATTATATGTATAGTGCTTTCGTCGGTCCGTGATTGACTGCCGACAGGGAGGATATTTTGATCCATTCACGCAAGGCCGCGAACGGCCGTGCCCCCGTTTCCGCGATCGGAGGCCGCATTGTCTGATGCGGTGGTCGAGTTTGTCGCCGGCTGTGCCTTTGTGGCGGTGGCCGTGGTTGCATATCTCAATCTGAATGCGGCGACCGGCGATGCCTTTGCCTTTGGTGCGCAATCATCGATGCGGGCGACGACCTTTCCAAACTTCCTTGCCATCGGCCTGGGTGTGTTGGGCGCGCTGTTTGCGATGGCGGCGGCGCGACGGCTGGTGGAACAGGGGAACGCCGCGGCCGCTTTCGTGAACCTGTTCAAGAGCGTCTGGAGCCGCGAAACGGCGATTGCGCTGGCGATCATCGTCTTGCTGATCGCCTATGCGTTCCTGCTCAAGAAAGTCCATTTCGGGCTTCTGACATTTATCTTCCTGGCCGCTGGATTTGTGCTGTTCGGGCGCCGCAAGCCTGTTCCGATCATCATCGTCGCCGCAGCGGCGTCGGCCTGTTTCTATGGCCTGTTCGTCGGGCTGCTGCAGTTGGCGCTTAACCCATGAAAGAAGCGGCGGCATGATGGCGGATCTGGTTGCGGGTTTTGCGACGGCGATGGAGCCGACCAACTTCCTGATGATCCTGGTCGGAACGATGCTCGGCCTGTTTGCGGGAGCGTTGCCGGGTCTGAGTTCGCCCATGGCGATCGTCGTCCTGTTGCCGCTCACCTATACGATGAACGCATTGCCGGCGCTTCTGGTGATGATCGGTGTCTATGTGGGCACCAAGCTGGGGGGTTCTTTCGCCGCGGTGCTTCTGCGTACGCCGGGCACGCCAGGCGCCGCCTGCACGGCACTTGACGGGTTTCCGATGGCGGAACGCGGCCAGGCCGGGCTGGCGCTTGGCTATGCGACGGTGGGCTCGACGGCCGGGGGCGTCTTCGGCTGGCTGCTGGCGATCATCTTCATTCCGCTTCTGTCGACCGTTGCCGTCAAGTCATCGAATGCGGACATCGCTCTCGTCGGCGTCATGGGCCTGTTCATGGTCTCGGCATTTGTGCGCGGATCGATGCTGCGCGGCTTGATCGGTGTCTTTCTGGGACTGCTGATATCGACGGTCGGGCTCGACAAGATCGATGCCAGTGAAAGGCTGACATTCGGCAATATCGACCTTCTGAGCGGTGTCCCGTTCGCCGCCGCGCTGACCGGCTTTTTCGGCATTGCCGTGGTGCTGAGCGACGTCAAGCTGATCGGCCGCAAGGAAGTTTTGATCACCGACAAGGTCAATATGGCACTGCCGACCTTTCGGGACATGGCCGCACGCTGGCGGGCCATGCTGACCGGCGCCTTTTTCGGCACCGGCGTCGGTGCCATTCCAGGCGTCGGGGCGGAGGGGGCCACCTGGGTGGCCTATGCGTCGATCAGGGGTCAATCCAAGAACCCCGAGAATTTCGGCAAGGGCGAACCGGACGGCATCGTCGCGCCGGAGGCGGCCAACAACGCGACCACCGGCGGCACCATGGTGCCCATGCTGACGCTGGGAATCCCGGGCGACGGCTCCACGGCGGTGATCCTGGGCGCCTTCATCCTGCATGGCATTGAGCCGGGCGTCCTCTTGATGCAGACATCGAGCGAATTGGTCTACGGCATGCTGGCCGGGCTTTTGATCTCGACGATCCTGATGTTCCTGATCGCCTGGCTGGCGATCCGCGTGTTCATCTACATGCTGCAACAGGACCGGTCCTGGCTGTTCCCGATGGTCCTCGTCCTGGCCTGCCTGGGCGCATTCGCCACGATGGGTTCGACATTCCCCGTCTATGTCGCGATCGTCCTGGGCGTCGTCGGGTTCCTGATGGAGAAGGCGAGATTTCCGGTCGTCACCGTGGTGCTGGGCATCATTCTTGGTCCGATCATCGAAGAGAATATTCGCCTGGCGCTGGTTCTGTCGGGCGACGATTGGGGCACGTTCGTCGCCACATGGCCCCGTATCGCACTGGTTTCGGTCATCGTCGTTCTGCTGGCCTGGGAGGTGTACCGGCAGGTACGCGGCGCAGAACCCGAAGCCGTACGCAACGATCAACCGATTGGCGACTAGACTTGGGAGGAAACAACATGCGTAGACACAGAATTTTCGGAGCCTTCGTCGCAGCCGCAGCCCTTTTCGGGGCGTCCGGCATGGCGGCCGCCGAGTTCCCCGAACAGACCATCCGGATGATCATCCCCTGGAAGCCGGGCGGCGGCACCGATGCAATCGGTCGCGGCCTGCAGCCGGCCTTCGAAGAAGCGGCCGGAGAGAGCCTGATCATCGACAACATATCCGGCGCCGGTACGGTTTCCGGCACCTTGCAGATGCTCAAGGCCAAGCCGGACGGCTATACCATCTTGATGAACGGGTCGACCGATGTCGCCGCGCCGCTGACGTTCAAGGACGACCTGCCCTACACGCTCGATGATATGCGCTTCGTCGGCGGCTTCTTCTTCTCGCCGACCTGGGTCATCAGCCATGCCGATCGCGGCTATTCCGATCTGAACGATTTTCTCGAGGCGGCCCAGCAGTCCGGCGGTGTGACCCTCGGGGTTGCCGGTTCGGCCGGCGCCCAGATGATCATGGCCGCCTCGATCAAGGGCGTTACCGGTTATGACATCACGCTGGTGCCCTATTCGGGCGGTGCCGATCTGAAAAAGGCGATCCTGGGCAACCAGGTCGATGCCGGCGTGATCCACGCGCCGGTCATGCTGGGTGACGCGAAAGGCGGGGTCATCAATGTGCTGGGCGCCGGCGGTTCCCTCGGCGCGCTGACCTGGGAGGAAGCGCGCGGCAAGCCGACACTGCAGGATGTCGGCATCGATGTCGAAGTGGGTGTCACGCGCGGCGTTTTTGCGCCCAAGGACACGCCGGACGAAGTGATCGCGCGGCTCGAGCAGATCCTCGAACAGGCGGCCAAATCGGACCATTTCGCCGAGTTCGGCCAAGGCTTCGGCTTTGCGCCAACGTGGATCCCGGCGGCCGATTTCGAAGCCCAGGTCAAGGGCGAATTGGAGGCCTTCAAGCAGATCAAGGCCGACCACATCGACGGGTCCTGAGACAGCGGGCGCCGGAACACTCCCAGCCTGGCTCATGTGGCCAACCATTGGCTAGGGGCATCCGGGCGCCGGACTCCCGCCGGCGCCCGGATTTAACTGATTGAGGGGTTCATGAACACGATAACCAAACCTGATCTCGGCATGACGCTCAGCCCGGCCGAAGAAGCCATGCTGGCCGGGGAGATGGGCCCGGCGCGCCAATGGGCGATCGGCCATCAACTCCAGGTCGGCCGGATGTTCGATGCAGCCGACATGGTGGAGGTCAGCCAGGCGCATATGATGGCCGATCCGGAGTCGCTCGGCGAGGCCGGCGTTTCCTTCGTGGAGCGCTTTGCGGCGTTGCCACACGAGCAGGCGCGTGTCCGGGTGCCGATGATCACCGATCCGCGCGGTGTGGACCTTAACTACTATGATCCGCTCGGTCAGACCGAAGCCATGGCGAACCTCGAGCGCCGCTTCGTCGCCGCCTGCGAGAAGCTCGGCATCATGATGACCGACACCTGCATCAACTACCAGACGATCATGCCGCCCGTGCTGGGCGATCATGTCGCCTATGGCGACACGGGCGTCGTCATCTACAGCAACAGCGTTTGCGGCGCCCGGTCCAATTTCGAAGGCGGGCCGTCGGCATTGGCCGCGGGGCTGACCGGCCGCACGCCGCGCTATGGCCTGCATCTGGACGAGCACCGCCGCGCCACAAGGCGCTTTTTCGTGCAAAGCCAGCCGCAAGGGCTGACCGACTGGGGCGTGCTGGGCGCGGTGATCGGACGGAAGGCCGGGTCCTACTGGGACATACCGGTCATCGAGGGAATCGAGCGCGTACCGACTTCGGACGAAATCAAGCATATGGGCGCGGCGATGGCGAGCTATGGCTCGACGCCGCTGTTCCACATTGTTGGCGTCACGCCTGAATGCGAGACGCTGGCCGATGTCGATGGAAACCGGCTGACCGCCGAGACCGTTGCGGCGAGCGATCTGGAGGCGCTGCGCGCTCCGTTCGGGGCGCGCGGCGAAAAGGTCGATGTCGTGGTCTTCGCTGCGCCGCAACTGTCGCTGGTCGAAATGCGGCAGGTGGCCGAGCTTTGCCAGGGCCGCACCATTCATCCAGAAACCGCGATGCTGGTTTGCACGCCGCCCAGCGTCTACGCCGACGCGCGGCGCATGGGCTACAACCGGGCGATCGAGGATTTTGGCGGCAAGGTCCTGCAGGGCACCTGCTTCTACCAGCAATATGCGCGCGAGATCGGCGAGGCCAACGGCTGGCGGCGCCTTCTGTCGAACTCAACCAAGATCGTGAACATTTTGGGCGGCTATGGCTACACGCCTGCGCTCGCCTCGATGGAAGAGTGCATCGCTTCGGCCGAAAAGGGGGAGATCGTCTGATGGCGTTGAAACTGCGTTGCCATTTCGGGATTGGTGCTGCCGTCGAAGGCGAGGCGCTGGTCGCCGCCGACAATTTCTCGGCCCGATACGATCTCGACCGTGTTCGCGGCGTTTTTTCCAGGCCCCAGCACAAGCTGTCCGGCCGGTCCTATGTTGACAAAATCCTCGTGATGAACACCGCCAAGGGCGGTGTCGCCTCGGCCTGGATGCTGCACGAGATGGCATCGCGGGCAATGGCACCCAAGGCCATCCTGTTCAATGCGGCCAACACCATATTGGCGCAGGGCGCGGCTTTGGCGAATCTGGCCATGTGCGACCGGTTCGATGACGGTGACGTGACAGCACTGATCCGCACCGGCGACCGCCTCCTGGTCGAGCCGGAACTGGGCTTGGTGACGATCACGAACCGCTGAATCGGACTCTTTCTTGTGCCGATCGCCGGCCAATGCGTGACCCGCCTGGACACCGATGCCCGCCATAGAGTTCACATTTCAGATGGGCGTCGTCCTGGTCCTTTTGGGCGTGGCGGCGGCCCTGGGAATGGGGTGAAGCGGGCGGTCGCCGAAAGCTGCGATGGCCGCCGCCACGCCGCGGTCGGCGATCTGCGTTGCCCAATGGGCGAACCGGGCTGCAAATGCCCCATGTGAAGCCAGATCGCCATAATATTGGCGTTGGCGCAGCCAGGCGAGCGGATCGGACCGGGCCGCGCGCGCGATACGGCTCAGCGCGTCCCAATGCGGATCGTTGGGCTCGATCACCGAGCCGTCGTCGCGATGGCCAAGACAGTAGCGCATCCACAGCGCGCTGGTCAGCGCCAGCCCGTCAAAGGGTTGACCGTTCGCCAGCGCGTCGCGGATCGACGGCACGATGAAGCCCGGCTGGCGGCTGGAACCGTCGAAGGCGACGCGCCGCGTGGTGTCGACGATCTCCGGATTGGAAAACCGCCGGTCGATGAGATCGAGATAGGCGCCGGGCGTCATGTCCGGGACCGGCGGCAGGTTCGGCGCGACCTCGTCGCCGATCGTGTCGCGAAAAAGCCGGCGGATGCCCTGATGGGCCATGGCGCCGGCTATCGTGTCGATGCCCATGAGGTCGGCGGGAATGGCGATGATCTGGTGGCCTCCATTGAGGATGCGCAGCTTCATCGTCTCATGGTCGTGGACGCGGTCGGAGAAGCTGGCGCCGACCGCGTCCCAGTCGGGACGTCCGGCGCAGAACCGGTCCTCGATCACCCATTGGCGAAACTTCTCATGGGTTACGGGGGCGGCGTCGTCGATGCCGAACCGGCGAACCAGGGCCAGTTCCTTCGGCCCGGTTGCCGGGACGATGCAATCGACCATCGAGTTGGGGAAGGCGCCCTCGGTATCGATCCAGTCCGCGAGCGCCGGGTCCGATGCCTGCGCCAGCGCGACGATCGTGCGGCGCAGGATCGTGCCGTTGGCCTGCAGATTGTCGCAGCAAAGACCGGTGAACGGGCCGATGCCGCGCGCGCGCCGAAGCTTCAGCGCGGCGACCATCGCGCCGAACGCGGTGCGCGGCGTTTGCGGGTTGGCGATATCGTGGACGATGTCGGGATGGGCCGCGTCGAAGCCGCCGGTGGCCGGATCGATGAAATAGCCACCCTCGGTCACGGTCAGCGAGACAATGCGGATGTCCGGTTCGGCCATGCGCGCGATCAGCGAACCGTTGCCTTCTTCGACGGGCAGGAAATCGATCATGGACCCTATGATCTCCGCACCGGTGCCGGACGGGTCCAGTTCGATCAGCGTCGTCAGGCAGTCCTGCGCCAGAAGCCTTCGGCGCTGGACGGCATCGTGCGGGCGGACCCCGGCGCCGACGATCGCCCAGTCATGCGCCCGGCCCATATCCATCAACCGGTGCAGATACCAGCCCTGGTGGGCGCGATGGAAATTGCCCAGCCCGATATGCACGATGCCCGCCGTCAGCCTGGCGCGATCGTAGCCGGGCGTGCGCACGGATGCGGGCATACGCCCGAGCGTGTCATCACGAAGCGGGGTCAGCTCATCCATTGCCCGCCATCCACATTGTAGGTCTGGGCGACGATATAGTCGGCCTCGCTGGTGGCGAGGAAAACCGCCATGCCGGTCAGGTCGTCCGCCGTTCCCATGCGCCCATAGGGCACGGCATCGCCGACTTCCTTTTTCTTCCGGCCGGGCGCCTTGTCTTCATATTTGGCGATAAGGGCGTCGACCCCGTCCCAATGCTCGCCATCGACGACACCGGGCGAGATCGCGTTCACATTGATGCCATGTCCGATGAGGTTTAGCCCGGCCGACTGGGTCAGCGAGATGATGGCGGCCTTGGTGGCGCAATAGACGGCGACCAGCGGCTCACCCCGGCGGCCGGCCTGGCTCGCCATGTTGATGATCTTGCCCCGGACGCCGTTCTCGATCATGTGCCGGGCCACTGCCTGCAGGGTGAAGAGCGTGCCGGCCACATTGACGGAAAACGCGCGATCGAAATCGCTGCGTTCGATCTCGACGATCGGCGCGGCGGTGAAGATGGCGGCATTGTTGACCAGTATGTCGATCTGGCCAAAGGAAGCGGTGGTCTTGGCGACGGCCGTCTCGATGCTGTCCTGGTCGGTGACATCCATCGCAACGGCAAGCGCGCCATCACCGATCTCGGCGGCGGTCCGGCGCGCGCCGTCCATGTCGATGTCGGCGATGGCGACGCGCGCGCCTTCGCGGACATAGGCCTGCGCGAAAGCCCGGCCGATGCCGCGCGCCGCCCCGGTGATCAGCGCGGTCTTCCCTTCAAGGCGCGTCATTCCAGCCGTAGTCCCTTGTCATCGAACCGGTGGATCTGGTCGGGGCGCGGCGTCAGGTGGATCGTGTCGCCATGCCGGAAACTGACTTCGCCCGGCGCCCGCACGGTGATCGTCTCGGCAAGCCCGGTCTGATGGATATGGAAGAATGTGTCCGAGCCCAGATGTTCGGCAACGCCGACCACGCCGGACCATTCGCCCTTGCCTTCGGCGACATCGATATGTTCGGGGCGTACGCCGATCGTGTGCGCGCCGTGGCGGCCGGCCATCTCGCCCTCGATGAAGTTCATCTTCGGCGAACCGATGAAGCCGGCAACGAACAGGTTGCGCGGGGTGCGATATAGGTCGAGCGGCGAGCCCACCTGTTCGATATGGCCGGCTCTGAGGACCACGATCTTGTCGGCCATGGTCATGGCTTCCACCTGGTCGTGGGTGACATAGATCATCGTCGTCTTCAGGCGCGAATGCAGTTCGCTGATCTCAAGGCGCATGCCGACGCGCAGGGCCGCATCGAGGTTGGAAAGCGGCTCGTCGAACAAAAATGCGTCCGGTTCGCGCACGATGGCGCGGCCGATCGCGACACGTTGGCGCTGGCCGCCGGAGAGCTGGCCCGGCCGGCGGTCAAGATAGTCGGTCAGGTTGAGCGCGGCCGCTGCCTGCTGGATGCGGCGCTCCTGCTCGTCCTGGGCAATGCCGGCCATCTTCATCGGAAAGGCGATGTTCTTGCGCACGCTCATATGCGGGTAGAGCGCATAGGACTGGAACACCATCGCCAGCCCGCGCTTGGCCGGCGGCAGGTCGGTCGCATCCTTGCCGTCGATCCGGATATGGCCGGAACTGGTGTCTTCAAGGCCGGCGATCAGACGGAGCAATGTCGACTTGCCGCAGCCCGACGGGCCGACGAAGACTGCGAATTCGCCATCCTCGATGGTCAGGTCGAGCGGGGGGATGACCTGCACGTCGCTGAAAGACTTGGTCACTTTTTCGAGTGTTATCTGTCCCATCGTTTCCGTCCTTACTTCACCGCGCCGAACGTCAGGCCGCGGACGAGTTGTTTCTGGCTGAACCAGCCCATGACCAGGATCGGCGCGATGGCCATGGTCGAGGCCGCCGAGAGCTTGGCGTAAAACAGACCCTCGGGGCTGGAATAGCTGGCGATGAAGGCGGTCAGCGGTGCGGCATCAACGGTGGTCAGCGTCAGCGTCCAGAACGCCTCGTTCCATGCCAGGATGATGTTGAGCAGCATGGTCGATGCGATGCCGGGAAGGGCCATCGGCGTCAGAACGTAGAGGATCTCGTTTCTCAGCGATGCGCCATCCATCCGTGCCGCCTCGAGGATGTCGACCGGGATTTCCTTGAAATAGGTGTAGAGCATCCAGACGATGATCGGCAGGTTGATCAGGGTCAGAACGCCGATCAGCAGCACGTAAGTGTCATAGATATTCAAAGACCGGGCGATCAGCACGATCGGATAGAGAACGCCGACGGCCGGCAGCATCTTGGTCGACAGCATCCAGAGAAGGATGTCTTTGGTCCGCTTGCCCGGCACGAAGGCCATCGACCAGGCCGCGGGCACGGCGATCAAAAGGCCCAGGATCGTGGAGCCAACCGAAATGATGATCGAATTGTAGAGGAAGCGCAGATAGTTGGAGCGCTCCTGCACGATCCCGTAATTCTCCGTCGTCCAGTCGAAGAAGAAGAACAGGGGCGGATCGGCGATCGCGTCGGCCTCGGTCTTGAAGCTGGTCAGGAAGATCCACAGGATCGGAAAGAAGATCAGAAGGCCGATGGTCCATGCGATGACCGTGTAGATCGCTCTTTTGCGGGTGGAGACTGCGCGTGCCATGGGTTGTCTCCTCCTATCTGTCCAGGTTCCGGCCGACGATCTTCATCAGGAAGATCGCAATGATGTTGGCAAGGATCACCGCAAAGATGCCGCCTGCCGAGCCGAGCCCGATATTCTGGCTCTCGATCACCCGCTGATAGATCAGGTATGTCAGCGTGCGTGTGCCGAACGAGCCGCCGGTCGTCACGAAGACTTCGGCGAAGATCGACAGAAGGAAGATGGTCTGGATCAGGATCACCACCGTGATCGCCCGCGCCAGATGCGGCAGCACGATGTAGACAAAGCGGTTGACCACGCCTGCGCCATCCATCTCGGCGGCTTCCAGCTGCTCGCCGTCCAGTGACTGGATGGCGGTCAAAAGGATCAGCGTTGCAAAGGGCAGCCACTGCCAACTGACGATGAAAATGATCGAAAACAGCGGCAGTTCGCTCAGCCAGTCGATCGGCGTCAGTCCGAAAAATTTCCACAGATAGGCGAACAGCCCGTTCACCGGGTTCATGAACATGTTCTTCCACACCAGCGCGGAAACCGTGGGCATGACGAAGAACGGGGCGATGACGAGGATGCGCACCACGCCCTGACCCCAGATCGGCTGGTCGAGCAGCATGGCGAGGAAAATGCCGCCAATGACGGTGATCGCCAAAACGCCGCCGACCATTTGCAGCGTCGTCAGCACGCTTGGCCAGAAGCTCGACGAGGTGAAGAAGCGGACGTAATTGTCAAAGCCAACGCAACAATCGAAGGCGCCGCGCAACGGGCGGTAGTCCAGAAATGAGAAGTAAAGCGTCATCACCAGCGGCACGAGCATCCAGCCAAGAAGCAGGATGACGGCCGGGGTCATCATGAGCCGTGCGGCTGATCGTGAATGCTGCGTTGCCATTTGGGTGATCTCCCGCGTTACCGCAGCGCCCGCGCTGCGATGTCGCCAATCGACGGTGTATGGCGGTTTTATGCCGGATCGCGCTTGAATGCGCAGCCCGTCATGGGAGGGCGGGGCCGGCCGACAATGTCAACATGCCGACCCCTGCCCGGGAGGAACTCAGAGGTAGCCGGCGGCTTCCATTTCCTCGGTCGCGATGGCCTGCGCCTTGGCAAGCGCCTCGTCCACCGACTGCTGGCCTGCAAGTGCGGCCGAGAACTCCTGGCCGACCTGCGTGGCCATGCCCGCGAATTCGGGAATGGCGGCGAACTGGACACCGACATAGGGGACCGGATCGACGGTCGGATTGGTCGGGTCCGCCGACAGGATCGACTGCAAGGTCATCTGCGCGAACGGAATGTCCTTGTAGTTGGGGTTCTCATAGAGCGATGTGCGCGCACCCGGCGGCACGTTGGCCCAGCCCTCATTCTCGGCGACCAGTTCGATATAGTCTTTGGAGGTCGCCCATTCGATGAACTGTTTGGCTTCGCTTTCCTGCTGGGTGCCGGCGGGGATGGCCAGCGCCCATGCCCAGAGCCAGTTGCCCCGCTTGCCAAGGCCCGTATCCGGCGCCAGCGCAAAGCCGACGCTGTCGGCAACGGTCGAATCGTCGGGGTTGGTCACGAAGGACGCGGCCACCGTGGCATCGATCCACATGCCGCATTTGCCCTGCTGGAACAGCGCCAGGTTTTCGTTGAAGCCGTTGTTGGCGGCACCGGGCGGTCCGGCGTCGTTCATCAGATTGACGTAGAACTCCAGCGTTTCCTTCCACTGCGGGGAATCGAATTGCGGGTTCCAGTTCTCGTCGAACCAGCGGGCGCCGAACGCGTTCGAGGTCGCCGTCAGGAACGCCATGTTCTCGCCCCAGCCGGCCTTGCCGCGCAGGCAGATGCCATAGATTTCATTGTCCTTGTCGGTCATGGCGCGCGCTGCCTCGGCAACGAAATCCCATGTCGGCGCGTCGGGCATTTCCATGCCGGCCGCTTCCATCAGGTCGGTGCGATACATGATCATGGAGCTTTCGCCGTAGAAGGGCGCAGCATAGAGCGTGCCTTCCACCGACAGGCCGCCGCGCATGGCCGGCAGGATGTCGTCGACATCATAGTCTGCGGAAAGGTCGTCCAGCGGCACCAGCCAGTCATTGGCGCCCCAGATCGGCGTCTCGTACATGCCGATCGTCATGATGTCGAACTGGCCGCCCTTGGTGGTGATGTCGGTGGTCACGCGCTGACGCAGGACGTTTTCCTCAAGCGTCACCCATTCGACGTCGATGCCCGTCTTGGACGTGAAATCGTCGGTCAGACCCTGCATGCGGATCATGTCGCCATTGTTCACGGTGGCGATGGTGAGCGTCTCGGCCAATGCGCCGGACGTGGCCACGAGCGCAATGGCGGTCGTGAGCCCAAGCATTTTGCTGGATAGCATCCGTTCTCCTCCCTGGGTTTGGATGTGGAGGCGAGCTAACCATAAAGCCAGCGCGCGGTCAATAAAAATTTTACGCGCGTAAATATTAGGCGGAAGCGCGCATCAGCAACCGGCCTTCGAACAGGGCTTCCACGCGGCCGCCGGCCGGCGCCTGATCGCCGATGAAGGCTGACAGCGTTTTGAAGGCCCTATCGGCCACCGCCTCATAATCGTGGGCGACGGTGGTCAGCGGCGGCGAGGTGAATTTGGAGAAGGGATGGCCGTCCATGCCGGCAACGCGTATGGCCGCATCGGGCGCCAGCCCCACCTTCATGCCCAGATCGAAGCAGGCGGACAGGAAACCGATGGCGAGCCGGTCATTGCTGCACAGGACGGCGCTGGTCTCCAATAGGCCCGCCTCCAGAAGCTTGCGCCCTTCGACGAGGCCGATTTCCTCCAGCGCCCAGCCGTCGCCATCGACCGAATGCACATCGGGCTGGTGACCCAGACGCTCCATCGCGGCGATGTAGCCGAGGCGACGGCGCTTGGCATTGGGGTTGGGCGGGGTCTTCATCTCGAAAAAGGAGGGCGGGGCGCCGGTGCGGCACAGATAGTCGACCATGATTGCCGTGAATTGCCGGTTGTCCGAACCGATGAAGGCATCACCGACCTGCTCAATGTTGCTGTCGAACAGGACCGTGGGGACATCGTTGCAGAAATCCTCGATGACGCGCCGGTCGGACGCGCGGCCCAGCGGCGCCAGGAGCACGCCGGCGGGCTTCATGGATCGCAAGCCGTCCAGAATGCCGTTTTCCAGTTCGCGCTTGCCGTGCGAACTGAACAGGGATGGCGAGAAGCCGGCCTCGATGCAGCGCGTCTCCAGGGTCCGGGCGATCTCCGCGAAATAAGGATCGGCGAGGTAGGGCACGACGATGCCGATGGTCTTGGTCAGTTGCCGGTTCTGGTTGATCGCGTAGATGTTGGGCCGGTACTGGTGGCGTTCGAGCGCTTCCTCGATGCGTTGGCGCGTCGACGGCCGCACGCTCTCCGGATCATGGAAGAATTTGGAGACCGTCGGCCGCGACAGGCCGCTGATCGCCGCGAACTGCTCCATGTTCCTGATCTTCTTGCTGTCCGTCATGAGAGCCCCGTCTGCCGTCGAATATGTTCGCAATGGAGCATATCGTCTTTACGCGCGCAAATTTCCCGTCAAGTGGCGTTTGCCGGCGCAAAGCCGATGGTCGTGCAAGCCGGACCGCCTCCGGCACGATGCGGGTCTCACCTTACCGTGCCAGCACCAGTGTCGCGGCGAGCCCGCCTGCGCCGGCGATCGCGGCAAGACCCTTTTCAGCGTCGGGCCGCGCCAGCATCTCATGGTAGAGCCGCACGGCGTTGATCGCCCCAGATGCGCCGACCGGATGACCCCGCGCGAGCGCGCCGCCGCCAAGGTTGGTCCGCTCCGGCGCAAAACCGGCGAGCCGCATGCAGGCGATGGCCTGCACGGCGAATGCCTCCATCAGTTCGCACACATCGAACGCATCCATCGCCAAGGAAAAGCGCGCCAGCGTCTCGCGGATGGCGGCCACCGGCGCCAAAGCCGGCATCGCCGGGTCGTCCCCCATAGACACGCCGCCGACGATCCGGATCGCGCGCGGTTTCAGGTGCGGATGCGTGGCGAGAAACCCGTCCGAGACGATCGCGCAGACCGCAGCGCCATCGGCTTCGACCGCCGTGGTCGCCGTGGTCAGCCCGTGCGCCGCATCGCCCGCCAGAACCGGCAGACGCGCGCACAATTTGGGTCCGATCGGACGGGTGAACGCGTCATGGGTGAGACCGCCGAGCGGCACGCATTCGCCGGCGAGCCTGTCGCGCGCGGCCAGCGCATCGGCATGGCTCTGGCAGGCGAACGCTTCCTGTTCGGCCCGGGTGATGCCCATCTGTTGCGCAAGAAGCGCCGCAGCGTCCAGCATGTCCGGATCGCGCTCTGGAAAGGGCGAAAAGGGCGGCCGCTGATATTCGACATCGGCTTCGCCCGCCGCCGAACGGCGAAAGCGGCGCGGTGCGGCGCTATAGGATTCAACGCCGCCGGCAAGAACCAGTTCATGCGCGCCCGAGGCGACCAGGCTGTGGGCGAGATGGATCGCGTCCAGTCCGCCGCAGCATTGCGTATCGATGGTCATCGCCGGAACGGTTTCTGGCAGGCCGGCAGCGAGCGCCGACAGCCGGGCCGGATTGCCGCCGCCATAGACCCCGTTTCCGAGGATGACGCTGCCGACGGCCTCGGCCGGAAGGGCGAGGTCGTCGACAAGGGCCGTTACCGGCGCTGCGCCGATCGCATGCGCGTCGAGCCCGGCGAACGCGCCGCCGCGCGGGGCGACCGGCGTCCGGCGGGCACCGACCATCCACACCGCGCCGCTCATCGCAGCGGCTCCAGTTCACCGTCCTCAAGCCGCGCGCGCAGCGTGACCAGATCGGGCTTGCCCGAAACGGTCAGCGGCCAGTCGCCGCATTCGAAGAAATGTCCGGGGATCGCATAGGGCGGCAGGCTCTCTTTCAGGCCGCCAATGATCGCCGACCGGCCGGACGTGACCGGCGCCTTGAGCACCGCCACGATGCGATGCTCGCGCACCGGGTCTGCTATGCCGAACACGGCCGCCGCCTCGATGTCCTTCACCACCGCAAGCGCCGCCTCGATGGTTTCGGGCACGATGTTGCGCCCGCTCGACTGGAACATGCGGTCGATCCGGCCGTCGAGATGCAACCGGCCCGCTTCATCCAGCCAGCCCGCATCGCCGACGCCGATCGTCGCATCCGCCGCCTCGAACGCCCCGTCGCGGACATAGCCGTCGAACGCCATGCCGCTCCGGACAAGAACGCGGCCGCGAACGCCGGGCAGGCATGGCGCAGCGGCATCGTCGATGACGGTCACATCGACGCCGGCGAGCGGCGCGCCGACCAGTGAGGGCGGATCGCCGGCATCGACATGCCGTGCGGCGACATAGCTCAGTTCGGTCGTGCCGTAGAATTCGACAAGGGCCACCTCGGGAAAACTGTGCCGCGCCTCGGCGGCGATGGCGGCGGGCAGTTTGGAGCCCGTCAGCAGCACACGCCTGACACCTGGATGCGGGCGCTCGGCCGCCGCGCACAGCGCGATCAACTGGGTCGGCACCGCAAACAGGACGCAATCGCCGAACCGGTCGGCAAGCGCCAGCACGCGATCGGGACGAAAGCGGGCAAAGAGCGCGATGGCGCAACCCGCCCACAGGCCGCGCACCGCCGCATAGAGAAACAGCGAATGCGCCAGATTGCCCGGAACCAGCACCAGGTCCCGCCCCTCAATGTCGGCAAGGTCGCGGTCGGCCTCGAAACTTTTGAGCCACGATGTCTCGCTTCGCCGGCAGCCCTTGGGCATGCCAGTCGAGCCCGAGGTGAAGAGGGTGAAGAGCGGCTCGGCGGCATCCTCGTCCAGAGAATGGGGGAGATGCGGGTCGGCGCCCATGGACGCGAGCGTTTCGGCACGCACCGCTCCAACCGGATTGCCGGCCGTCTCGGCGATGATGACATCGAGCCCGGTGCTGGCAGCGACATGGGCGATCGTCGCCTCCGGCCAGGCAGGATCGAGCACGAAGGTTTCGCGCGCGACCATCAGCGAAGCGATGAACAGCGCCAGCGTGTCCGGCGCCGTCTCCATCGCGATGCCGATGCGCCCATGCCGGTCCAGCGATTTCAGGCCATACGCCATCCGTTCGATCCTGTGCGCCAGATCGCCGGCGCTGATCGTTGTAGTGCCGAAATGCAGGACCGGCGCGTCGGCGCGCGCGTGCAGATTTTCAAGGATCGAGGCTGCGATGCGCGAGGCCATGACCGCCGATCCTTTCACCGCCGGTCCAGCAACGTCGCCTGGAAGCCGTCGGCGGCGATTGTGTCGCACAGGTCCGACCATTGGCAGTCGGCGCAGGCGGTGCGGATCGTCCCCTCGGCGAACGCTGTGCGATGCCGCGCGGTGAACAGATCGTGCGGCATCAACCGCGACCCGACATCGAGCGTGCGGCCCGTCAGCGCCGATATCTCGGCCAGCGCGGCCCGGTCGCGGGCGACGATCCGGTCCTCATGGCAATGGCTGTCCGCGCAATCCTTCACCGAGGCGCAGATCGCATCGGGTCCGGCGACGATGACCATCTCTTCATTGTCGTTCATGCGCGCGACGACGCGCCGGAAATCACGCTCGAACCGACGCGAATAGCCCCGCCCCGTGAAGGTGACGGCGCAGAGCAGATGATGGCCGCGGATTTCGATCATGGGTGGAACCGTGCAAATTCGGCAACCGTCTGGCGGCGGAGCGGCTGCCGGTTGACCGGATGGCTTTCATCGGCATGGCCAATGGCGACACCGCAGACGACCAACGCATCGCTCTCAAGGCCAAGAACCTTGCGCACCGCATCGCCATGGCTTGAAAAGCTGGCCTGCAGGCAGCAGCTCAGCCCCTCGCTGACAATGGCCAGCGACAGCGCATTGAGGAACAGGCCGATATCGATCCAGCTTCCGCGCTCCAGCCGCGCATCGATGGTCACCAGAAGCCCGGCCGGTGCGCCGAAGAAATCGAAATTCTTCAGCTTCTGCGCGCGCCGCGCGGCAACATCCCGCCGGCCGATCCCGAGCGCCGCATAAAGGTCATGGCCCGCCTGCCGGATGCGGTCGGTGTAGGGCGCGAGTGGTTCTACCGGATAATAGCGGTAATCGCCCGCTTCCTCGTGCCCGCGCTCGGTGACCGTCGCGAAGATCGCATCGCGCAGATCGCCGATGGTCCGCCGGCCGAGCACATGGACCTGCCAGGGCTGCATGTTGCCGCCGCTCGGCGCATGCCGGGCAATATCGAGAATGGCTTCGATCTGCGCCCGGCTGACATCCCTGTCGAGAAAGGCGCGCACCGAGCGCCGCCTGCGGACCAGATCGGCAAACCCGCTCGCGTCCATCGCCCGATCAGCGGACATGGCGGCCCGCCGGCGTTTCGGGCGACCGCGCCGTGATGGCACGGGAAATCTCGTCGGCCGACTTGAGTGCCCGGACGATGGTCGGCGTCACCAGCGCCCGCCAGCTTGTTCCCAGCCCGCGCGCCCTTTGCGCGTTCTTGACCTCCTCGAAGATGCCGCGGACCCTTGGGATGAAGCGCAGGCACAGCGACAGGGCCAGGCTGATCGCTTCGGCCGACCGCGCCGGTAGGACGCGGCTTAGCGCGCGCTCGATGGCGTCCACAAGATCGCTCGTGCGGGTCGTCAGCGTCAGAATCGAGGCGGCGAGGATCATCACCGCAAAGCGCAATACGACGAAGCCGGCAAACCGCCAGTCGGCGAGGAAAAGCTGGGCGACGAAGATCAGGCCCAGCACCCACAGGGCCGGCCGGATTGCCGCAACAATTATGGTCGGCGGGATGCGCGCGATGGCAAACAGCGCGGCCAAGATGAGGCCGGCGATCGTCGACGACGGCCATCCCTCCTGCACGAACAGCCATGTGCAGACCAGAAACAGCAATCCGACCTTGATCAGCGGCCGGGCGCGATGAACGATGCTGTCGCCGGGGACGTAATCGCTTGTCAGCATGGTTCGGCCGCTATCGCCTCCCGATAGGCGCGCACAATGTCGCCCGCATCGCCATCGCCCCTGATCCGTCCCTCGTCGATCCAGATCAGCCGGTCCATCGAGGCCATCAGCTCCAGATCGTGGCTCACAATGATCAGCGTCTGGTCGAGCTGGTCCAGGAGCGCAACCAGTATGCGCCGGTTGCGCAGGTCGAGCAATGTTGTCGGCTCGTCGAGCACGATGATCGCCGGCTCCATCACCAGAACGCCGATCAGCGCGATGAGCTGTTTTTCGCCGCCGCTGAGTTCATGCGTGCGGCGTTCGTTCAGATGGGTGAGGCCGAACCGCTCGAGATGGGCCTCGACGCGTTCGCCGATCTCCGACCTGGACAGGCCGGATTTTCGAAGGCCGAAGGCGAGATCCTCATCGACCATCGGCATGACGATCTGGTTGTCCGGGTTCTGGAAGACGAACCCAACCTTGCCCAGCGCCGACACGCGATCGGTTGGTGCGCCATCGACGCGAACGCTTCCCCTGGTCGGCCATTCAAGCCCGTTGAGCAGGCGCGCGAAGGTGCTCTTGCCCGATCCGTTCGGCCCGATAATGCCGATCCGCCGTTCTGCCAGGTCGACGGAGATCGTATCGAGGATGAGCGTGTCGCCCTTGCGGACGCTCACGCCGTCAAGCCGGATCACGAGATTTGCCTTGCCGCCAATCGGTTGTGCCTGCCTAAGGCGATGCGATGATCGGATAGGACCGGGCCACGGTGACGATCACCGCTGACGCGATCACCGCCTTGATCAGATCGCCGGGAATAAACGGCATCGAGCCGACAAAGGCCTGGGCGATCGAAATCTCGGCGGCGAACGCTATCCAGGGAATGCCGATCGCATAAAGAACGATGATGCCGCCGAAGACGCAGGCGATGAACGCGTTGACATGGCCAAGCCGCGACCAGAGCCGTTCGATGGTCAGCCCGACGACGAAAGCGGCGACGATCCAGCCGACCAGAAAACCGCCGCTCGGCCCCAGGAACACGGCAAAGCCACCCCGGCCGCCGGACAGGAGCGGCAGGCCGACCGCGACCAGCGCGAGGAACAATATCATCGCAAGCGCGCCGCGCCGCGCACCCAATATGCCGCCGGCCAGCATGACGCCGAGCGACTGGGCCGTGATCGGCACGCCGACGAGCGGCAGCGTGATCGGCGGAAAGACGCCGAGGACGGCCATGATGGCGGCAAACAGCGCGATCAGCACGATGTCGCGTGTGGTGTCGTTGGTCATTTGATTGCATGTCCCATGATTGCGAAAACCCGACCGGGCGGTTTGGTCCGTCCGGCCGCTCCGTGCATCCGGCATCAGCCCGCTGCGTAGATCACCAGCAGGTCCTTGGCGTCGATCTGGTCGCCGGCCTTGACGAGGACGTCGGACACCGTGCCGTCGCGCTCGGCGTGCAGAGCGGTCTCCATCTTCATCGCCTCGATCGAGACCAGAACGTCGCCCTTCTTGACTTCCTGGCCGCCGGCCACCGAGACGGTCGAGACGACGCCCGGCATCGGCGCGCCGACATGGGCCTCATTGCCGTCCTCGGCCTTGCGGCGGGCAGCGGACGCCTCGGCGCCATGCACCCGATCGGGCACTTTCACCCTTCGCGGCTGGCCATTCAGTTCGAAGAAGACCGTCACCATGCCCTTTTCGTCCGGCTCGCCAATGGCAAGGCAGCGGATGACCAGCGTCTTGCCCTTTTCGATGTCGACGAAAATCTCCTCGGCTGCCGGCAGACCGTAGAAATAGTTCGGCGTCGGCAGCGCGCTGACCGGCCCGTATTTTTCCTGCGCCAGGGCAAAATCGGTGAACACTTTGGGATACATCAGGTAAGCGGCGAACTCATATTCGTTCAGTTCGCGGCCGAGCTTTTCTTCGATCTCGGCGCGGCGTGCATCAAGGTCCTCCGGCGGCAGCAGCGAGCCCGGAACGTCGGTGTAGGGTTCCTCGCCCTTGAGCACCTTTTTCTGGATGCCTTCAGGCCAGCCGCCCGGCGGCTGACCCAGATCGCCGCGCATCATCGAAACGACCGAATCCGGAAAAGCGATGTCCTTTTTCGGGTTTTCCACCTCAGCGACCGTCAGGTCCTGGCTGACCATCATCAGCGCCATGTCGCCGACCACCTTGGAAGACGGCGTCACCTTGACGATGTCGCCGAACATCATGTTGACGTCGTGATAGGCACGGGCGACCTCGTGCCAGCGCGTATCGAGGCCGAGCGAACGGGCCTGCTCCTTCAGATTGGTGAACTGGCCGCCGGGCATCTCATGCAGATAGACCTCCGAGGCCGGCCCCTTCAAATCGCTCTCAAAGGCGGCGTACTGGGCGCGCACGGCCTCCCAATAGAAGGAAATGCGCCGGATCCACTCTGGATCGAGGCCCGGATCGCGCTTGGTGCCGGTCAGCGCCTCGGCGATGGAGCCAAGGCAGGGCTGTGCCGTCAGGCCCGACAGCGCGTCCATCGACCCATCGACCGCATCGACGCCCGCATCGATGGCCGCAAGGATGGTCGCCGCCGCGATGCCGGACGTGTCGTGCGTGTGGAAATGCAGCGCCAGATCGGTTTCCTCGCGCAGTGTCTTGAACAGGACGGATGCGGCGGCCGGCTTGAGTAGCCCCGCCATGTCCTTGACCGCGATCATGTGCGCGCCGGCCGCTTCCAGCTCCTTGAGCATGCCGACATAATATTTGAGGTCATATTTCGGACGCGCCGAATTGAGGATGTCGCCGGTGTAGCAGATCGCCGCCTCGCAAATCTTGTTCTCGGCGGCGACCGCGTCCATGGCGACGCGCATGTTCGGCACCCAGTTCAGGCAATCGAAGACGCGGAACAGGTCGATGCCACCGCTTGCCGCCTGCCTGACGAAGTGCTTGACCACATTGTCGGGATAGTTGGTGTAGCCGACGCCGTTGGCGCCGCGCAGCAGCATCTGCAAAAGGATGTTGGGCGCTGCCTCGCGGATCACCGAAAGGCGCTCCCACGGATCCTCGGTCAGAAACCGCATGGAGACGTCGAAGGTCGCTCCGCCCCAGCATTCCAGCGAGAGGAGATTGGGCAGCGCGCGCGCATAGGTGCCGGCGATCTGCGCCATATCATAGGTGCGCATGCGCGTCGCCAGAAGGCTCTGATGGCCGTCGCGCATGGTCGTGTCGGTGATCATCACCGGATCGTGCTCGCGCAGCCATTGGCCGAACTTCGCCGGACCCATCTCGTCGAGCATGCGCTTGGTGCCGCCATCGGGCACCGGCCCGCCGACAAAGGGCGGCTCGGGTGGCGCCGCATGGGCGGGCGGCTTGGGCCGGTCCTTGGTCTCGGGATGGCCGTTGACGGTCACGTCGGCCAGATAGGTCAGAAGCTTGGTCGCCCGGTCCTGACGCTTGACCGCCGCGAACAGTTCCGGCGTCGTGTCGATGAATTTGGTCGTGTAGCGATTGGCCTTGAAATCCTCGTGGCCGATGATCGCTTCGAGGAAGGTCAGATTTGTGGCGACGCCGCGAATGCGGAATTCGCGCAAGGCGCGGTCCATGCGCTGGATCGCTTCTTCCGGCGTCGGCGCCCACGCGGTGACTTTCTCAAGCAGCGGATCGTAGAAGCGGGTGATCACCGCGCCCGAATAGGCGGTACCGCCATCGAGCCGGATGCCGAAGCCGGTCGCGCCGCGATAGGCGGTGATCCGGCCATAGTCGGGAATGAAGTTCTGCTCAGGGTCTTCGGTGGTGATCCGGCACTGCAGCGCGTGGCCGTTCAGTTCGATATCCGCCTGCGCCGGCACGCCTGAAGCCGGATCGCCGATCGTCTCGCCTTCGAGGATCTTGATCTGCGCCTTGACGATGTCGATGCCGGTGACTTCCTCGGTCACCGTATGCTCGACCTGGATGCGCGGATTGACTTCGATGAAATAGAAGGCGCCCGTATCGGCATCCATCAGGAATTCGACCGTGCCTGCGCCGACATAGTCGGTCGCTCGCGCGATCTTCATCGCATGTTCGGCGAGCTCCGCGCGCTGGTCATTATCGAGGTAAGGCGCCGGCGCCCGCTCGACCACTTTCTGGTTGCGGCGCTGGATCGAGCAGTCGCGCTCGTAAAGGTGCACCACATTGCCATGCGTGTCGCCGAGGATCTGCACCTCCACATGGCGCGCCCGTTCGACCAGCTTTTCGAGATAAACCTCGTCCTTGCCGAAGGCGGCCATCGCCTCGCGCTTTGCCTCGGTCACTTCGCGTTCCAGATCGTCCTCGGAGCGGATGGCGCGCATGCCGCGACCGCCGCCGCCCCAGGAGGCTTTCAGCATCACCGGATAGCCGATCTCGGCGGCCATGGCCCGCACCGTGTCCATGTCGTCGGGCAGCGGCTCGGTCGCCGGCACCACGGGCACGCCGGCCTCGACGGCGAGGTTTCGGGCCGAGACCTTGTTGCCGAGCGCGCGCATCGTGTCGGCGCGCGGCCCGATGAAGATAATGCCCGCTTCATCGCACGCATCGACGAATTCGGGGCTTTCCGACAGGAGCCCATAGCCGGGATGGATCGCATCGGCGCCCGACTGTTTGGCGACACGGATCACTTCATCGATGGAGAGGTAGCTCTCGATCGGGCCCATATCCTTGTCCAGATGGCCGCCACGTCCCACCTGATAGCTCTCGTCGGCCTTGAACCGGTGCAGCGCCAGCTTGTCCTCCTCGGCCCATATCGCAACGGTGGTCATGCCCAGTTCGTTGGCGGCGCGGAACACGCGGATGGCGATCTCGGAGCGGTTGGCGACGAGCAGTTTGGTGATGGTCAAGGCAGGAATTCCCGGACAAGGGTGAAAAGGCGCAGCCATTCTTTAGCGCTTCGCATTGTGCAGCGCAAACATGACGGCCGGCACCTGTGCGTCACCGCGCAAACGCGCTATGCGGACAGCCGATATCAGTCACGTTCGCACCGGACCAGCCATGAAGCCCCACGCCGAGATGCCCGTCGCCGTACCCCAAAGCCCGGACTGGCCATTGCCGCCGGGCGCCTGCGACGCGCATATTCACATGGTCGCCGCACCGGGCGAATTTGCCCTGTGGGAGGGCCGCGTGGAAGACCCCGCGCCCGGCCTCGATTTCGAGGGCTGGGTCGCGCTCTACGAGCAACACATGCAGGCGCTCGGCCTGGAGCGTGTCGTCATCGTCCACTCGATCTTCTACGGCGCCGACAACAGCGTGACTGCGGCGGCTGTCGCGCGGCTCGGCCGCGGCCGTGCGCGCGGCATCGGGCTCGTCACCGATGCGGCCACCGACGCGGACCTCGACGCACTTGCCGAAGCCGGCCTGTGCGGCGTGCGGCTCAACTATGTGCATGGCGGCGTCCTGAGCTGGGCCGGCGTCACCGCCATGGCCGACCGGCTCAAGGCGCGCGGCCTGCATGTGCAGATGCTGATGAACGCGCACAAGCATATGGCCGAACTCGATGACGGCGTGCGGGCCATGCCGGTCGATGTCGTCTTCGATCATGTCGGCTGGCCCGATGTGGCGGCAGGTCCGGAAGAGCCGGGCTTCAAGCGCCTTCTTGGGCTGCTCGCTGACGGCAAGGCCTGGGTGAAGCTGTCGGGGCTCTACCGGTTGACCGGCGCGCCCTATGAGGCAACCGACGCGCTCGTCGCCGCGCTGATCGACGCCAATCCCGAACGGTGCCTGTGGGGCAGCGACTGGCCGCATCTGATGCTGGCCGATGCGCAGATGCCCGACGCGGGCGATCTGCTGAACGCGTTTCTCAGGGTCGTCACCGACGAGGCAACGCGCCACCGCATCCTCGTCGACAATCCGGCGCGGCTTTACGGTTTCTGATGGGTTCGCGCTCAAACCGTTTTGAGCCGCGCCGAATACGATCTATGGAAGACCGTTCTGTCTGGAGCCGTCATGTCCACCGTACAAACCACCGCCGGCGGCATGCCGCCCGAGGCTCGGCGCCTGAAGCTGGCGCGGCTGGCCGTGTTCGCGGCCTTCTTCGTCAATGGCTTCATGGTGGGCCATTGGGCAACGAAGATCCCCGTCCTCGTCGAGCGGCTCGGCATTTCGGAAATCGTGCTCGGCCGGCTGATCATCCTGTTCGGCATCGGCGCGGTGATCGCACTGATCGGCGGCGCCTGGATGGTAACGCGGCTTGGTTCGGTCGCGGTCGTCCGCTGGACCTCGGTGCTGCTGGCGCCGTCGCTCGTCCTTTTGACGCTGGCCCCATCCGTGCCCGCCGCCGCGCTGGCGCTTTTGTGGCTCGGCACGTTCCTGGGCGCGATGGACAATGCGATGAATGCCAACGGCATCGGCGTCGAAAAGGCCGCCGGCCGGCCGGCCATGTCCTCGTTTCACGGCTTCTGGTCGCTGGGCGGCATGGCGGGCGGGCTGACCGGCGGCGCGATGATCGTCACGCTCGGCGAGATGGGCCATGCGCTGGCGGTCGGCGCGATCAGCCTTGCGGTGGCGCTCTGGGCCTGGCGCCATTACCGGCCCGATGATTTCGGCGCTGACGACGAGACGGCGGGGCCGGACAACGCCCCGCGCCGCGGCGGCCTTCCGCGCGATGCCGGCATTTACGGGCTCGGCATATTGACGCTTCTCGCCTTTGCCCCCGAAGGCACGGTGATCGACTGGAGCGCGCTTTATCTGCGCGATGAACTGGGCGCGCCGCTGATCGTTTCGGGTTATGCGTTCGCCGCCTTTTCGGCGACCATGGCAACGATGCGCTTTTTCGGCGACCGCCTGCGCGCCCGTTTCGGCGACCGGCAGGTTTTCGTGATCAGCGCGGCCCTATCTGCGACGGGGCTGGCGATCGCCGGAACGGCGCCGGGCTTTGCTGTGGCCTGTCTTGGCTTCTTCGTCGCCGGCATCGGCATGGCCAACATGGTGCCGATCCTGTTTTCGGCGGCCGGCGCCTATCCGCGCCTGCGGCCGGCGGTGGCGATCGCGGTGATCACCACCTTCGGCTATGGCGGGCTCTTGTTCATGCCGGCCTTTGTCGGCGTGCTCGCCGAGACCTTTTCGCTCGCCTTCGTCTTCGCCGGCTGGTCGGTGATCGTGCTGGCAGTCGGGGCAAGCGCGCTGGTGCTGAACTATCTGCCGTCGCGGTCGAGCGGCAGCGCCGACAGCGTCTCCGCCAGAAAGTCATAGACACGCCGCACCTTGGCGCTGTGCCGCAATTCGCGGTGCGAGGCGAGCCAGACCGGCAGCGGCGCGATCTGTAGCTCCGGCAGCACGCGCCGCAGGGCGGGGTTGCGCCGCGCGACATAGCGCGGGCCGAAACCGATGCCCGCGCCCGCCTCGACGATCGCCCAATAGGCGATCTGGTCGTCGGTGCGGATCTGGAACGCATCGCGGTCATAGCCGCCCGTCAGCGCGCGCATGCCGCGCTCGATCAAATCGGTCCGGTCATAGCCGATCATCGTGTGGTCATGGAGGTCCTCGATCACCTGCGGCGTGCCGGCGCGCGCCAGATAGTCCTCATGCCCATAGGCGCCCATGACGAAATCGTTGATCTTGCGCGCGATCAGATCGTTCTGGGTCGGCCGCACCATGCGCACGGCGATGTCCGCGTCACGCGCCAGAAGGTTCTCGATGCTGTCGCTGGCGACAAGTTCGATGGCAAGCGCCGGTTCCGCTTCGCGCAGTGCGCCAAGCACCGGCGGCAGCACGAAGGTCGCCATCACCCGGCTGGCGGTGAGGCGGATCGTGCCCTCGACGCGCGTTTCCTGATCGGCCGCCGCCATGGAAAAGGCTGCCGCACTCGCGCGCATCTGCCGCGCCTCCTCGGCGATCCGCAGGGCGGCTCCGGTCGGCATCATGCCCGCCCGGCCGCGCTCGAACAGGACAAGCCCTGTCTGCGCCTCCAGTTCGCCGATGTGCCGGCCCAGCGTCGGCTGCGAGATGCCCGATTGCCGCGCCGCGCCGCTCAGCGTGCCCGCATCGAGCACCGCAAGAAAACTGCGGATCAGGTTCCAGTCGAAGCGTGTGCCTTCCATTCATGAATGAATATTAGACGACCGACCTCTTGTCTATTCATTCAAAGGACGATGGCTGATCATGCGGCATCATCATGGTTCAGGAGATACAACAGATGAGCACGATCACCATTGCCGGCGCGGCCGGACGGATCGGACACGCCGCCGCCGAAGCCTTCGTCGAGGCGGGATGGACCGTGCGCGGCATAGCGCGCGGCACCAAGCTGACCCAACTGCCGCAAGGCGTCGAACCGGTGGAGGCCGACGCGTTCGACCAAAAGGCGATGATCGATGCCTGTGCCGGTGCGGACATTATCCTGCACGCGCTCAATCCGGCCTCCTACGCCAAATGGACGGAGCAGGTCATGCCGATGGCCGAAAACGTCCTCGCCGCCGCCAGGGAAGCCGGCGCCACCATCATGCTGCCCGGCAATGTCTACAATTTCGGCACCAGGATCGGCATGAACACCGCCGAGGACGCGTCGATGCATGCGGACACGGAAAAGGGACGCTTGCGGGTCGATCTGGAAGCCATGTTCGAGGCGGCGTCCGCCGAGGGCGTCCGGACAATCGTCCTGCGCGCCGGCGACTATTTCGGCGGACCGGTCGACGGAAGCTGGCTCGACCTGATGATCGCCAAGGACCTGAAGAAAGATCGTTTCACATGGCCGGGCCGGTGGGACGCGCCGCATGCATTTGCCTATATGCCGGACTTTGCCCGCGCCTTCGTGCGCGTCGCCGAGAAGCGCGACGCGCTGCCGCCCTTCGCGCGGCTGCACTTTGCCGGCCATACGGCGACCGGCCAGCAATTCCATGCCGCGATGGAAGCCGCCATCGGCCGGCCCTTGAAGCGCGGCGGCGTGCCCTGGCCGATGATCCGGCTGATCGGGCTCTTCAACCCGGTCCTGCGCGAGGTCGCCAAGATGCGCTATCTGTGGGACGTGCCCCATTCGCTCGACAATCAGCGTCTCGAGGCGCTGATTGGTGCCGAGCCGCACACGCAGCTCGAAACGGCGCTGGTGGAGTCCGTGGCGGCGCTGGGGCTGGACCGGGCGTGAGCCTCATCTCCGCCAAACGTCGCACAGCCGGCACCGCTGCGGCGCGCCCTGCGCTATCCATGGTCTAATTTACGCGGCCGAACGCTTCGCGCTAAACCCGTGCCAGCCCGCGCGGGCGGCCCAGCCGTCTTGCGCATCAGGGAGTGAGGGCGGCGTGCCCGCGAACCAAGTGGAGGTTTTCGATGTCAGGTGAAGTGTATCCGGTCCCCGCGGCGGTCAAGAAAAAGGCGCTGATCGACGATGCGACCTACAAGACCTGGTATCAGCAGAGCGTCGACGATCCGGAAGGCTTCTGGTCCAAGCACGGCCAGCGGATCGACTGGTTCAAGCCCTACACCAAGGTCAAGAACACGTCCTTCACCGGCAAGGTCGCGATCAAATGGTTCGAGGACGGCGTCACCAACGTCTCCTACAATTGCATCGACCGGCATCTGGAAAAGCGCGGCGACCAGGTGGCGATCATCTGGGAAGGCGACAATCCCTACGACGACAAGAAGATCACCTATCGCGAACTGCATGACGAGGTCTGCCGGCTCGCCAATGCGATGAAGGCGCGCGGCGTCAAGAAGGGCGACCGCGTGACGCTCTATCTGCCGATGATTCCGGAAGCCGCCTATGCGATGCTGGCCTGCGCGCGGATCGGCGCGATCCACTCGATCGTCTTTGGCGGCTTTTCGCCCGACGCGCTCGCCGACCGCATCGTCGGTTGCCAGTCCAGTTTCGTCATCACCGCCGATGAGGGCCTGCGCGGCGGCAGGAAAGTGCCGCTCAAGCACAATGTCGATCTTGCCATCGAGGTGGCCGAGCGCGAGGGCGTGGAGGTCGACACCGTCCTCGTCGTGCGCCGCACCGCCGGCAAGGTCGAATGGTTTTCCGATCGCGATGTCTGGTATCACGACGCGGTCAAGGAGCAGAAACCGGTCTGCCTGCCGGCCAAGATGAAGGCCGAGGACCCGCTCTTCATCCTCTATACATCCGGCTCGACCGGCAAGCCCAAGGGCGTTTTGCACACGACCGGCGGCTATCTGGTCTACGCTTCGATGACGCACCAATATGTCTTCGACTGCCAGGATGGCGACATCTACTGGTGCACCGCCGATGTCGGCTGGGTGACCGGCCATTCCTACATCGTCTATGGCCCCTTGTGTAACGGTGCGACGACGCTGATGTTCGAGGGCGTGCCTTCCTATCCCGACGCCTCGCGCTTCTGGGACGTGGTCGACAAGCACAAGGTGACCATCTTCTACACCGCACCGACCGCGATCCGCGCGCTGATGGGTGCCGGCGTCTCCTTCGTCAACCGCACCTCGCGCAAGACGCTGCGGCTGCTCGGATCGGTCGGCGAGCCGATCAATCCCGAGGCGTGGGAGTGGTACTACAATGTCGTCGGCGAGAAGAAGTGCCCGATCGTCGACACATGGTGGCAGACCGAGACCGGCGGCATCATGATCACGCCGCTGCCCGGTGCCACCAAGCTCAAACCCGGTTCGGCGACGCGCCCCTTCTTCGGCATCCAGCCGCAGCTTGTCGACAATGAGGGCGCCGAACAGACCGAAACCGTCGCCGAGGGCAATCTGTGCATCGTCGATTCATGGCCGGGTCAGATGCGCACGGTCTATGGCGACCATGAGCGCTTCATCCAGACCTATTTTTCCACCTACAAGGGCAAATATTTCACCGGCGACGGCTGCAAGCGCGACGAGGATGGCTATTACTGGATCACCGGCCGCGTCGATGACGTGATCAACGTCTCCGGCCACCGGATGGGTACGGCCGAGGTGGAATCGGCGCTGGTCAGCCATGACGCGGTGTCCGAGGCCGCGGTCGTCGGCTATCCGCATGACGTCAAGGGCCAGGGCATCTATTGCTATGTGACGCTGATGGGCGGCTATGACGGCGACGACGATCTCCGCAAGAACCTGGTCAAGCATGTGCGTCAGGAGATCGGCCCGATTGCCTCGCCCGACAAGATCCAGTTCGCGCCGGGCCTGCCCAAGACCCGGTCGGGCAAGATCATGCGGCGGATCCTCAGAAAGATCGCCGAGGACGATTTCGGCTCGCTGGGCGATACATCGACGCTGGCCGATCCGTCCGTGGTCGACGATTTGATCGAAAACCGCCAGAACAAGACGGGGTGACCGGACCTCGATCGTCATAAATCAAGAACGGACCGCCATTGGCGGGCCGTCTGCGTTTCGGGTTACGCAAAGCCGCGTTCGAAAAAGACGATCAGGCCGACCGCGCCGAAGAACAGGGCGATCAGCACCGTCAGCGCCAGCGCACGGTTGTTCTGATAGGCGGTGGCGACATGGTCGCCGAACAGGCGGACCATTGCCGCCAGGAAGAAATAGCGGATGCCCCGCGCGATCAGCGTTGCCAGAACGAACAGGACGAACGGATAGCCGGTCGCCCCGGCCGACACGATCGCGAGCTGGAACGGGATCGGCGGCAGCATGCCGACCAGAACGATGGCCAGAAAGCCGTAGCGGTCGAACAGTTCGGCGAAGCGGGCCTGCTCATCCTGCCAGCCGGCGAGCGCGACAAAGCTGTTGCCGGCCGCCTCCATGAAGAAATAGGCAACGAGATAGCCGAGCACCGCGCCGGCCACCGCGCCGAGCGTGACGCTGGTTGCCATGCGCCAGACATGGTCGCGCGCATATTGCATCATCGGGACCAGAACGATCTCGACCGGCATGGGCAGAATGGTGGTTTCGCCCGCCGACAGCCAGAAAAGGCCGGTGATACCGGCCTTGCCCTGGCGCACGCGCGCAAGCCAGCGTTTGAACGATCGTCCCGTCACGGCAGCATCCGTTTTTGCGCCCGATGTCGCCCGTGATCCGGGCATTTTTGAGACATGGCCGGCCTTTAGGAGCTCAGAGCGGCGGCTTGTCGAGCCCGCCCATGCGGCAGACTTCGAGCCACTCATCTTTGGTGACCGGCTGAACCGACAGGCGCATGGAGGTGACCAGCGCCATGTCGCTGAGCTTCTCGTTGGCCTTGACGTCCTTGAGCGTTACGGGCGTCGGCATGTCGCACACCGCCTTGATGTCCACGCACTCCCAGCGCGGATCGTCGGTGGTCGAATCGGGATGGATTTCCTTGCAGATCTCGGCGATGCCGACGATCTCCAGCCCTTCATTGGAGTGGTAGAAGAAGGCTTTGTCGCCGAGCTTCATCTCACGCATATTGTTGCGCGCCTGATAATTGCGGATGCCGTCCCATTCCTCTCCCGCATCGCCCTTCGCCTTTTGCTGATCCCAGGACCATTTGAAGGGTTCGGATTTGAAGAGCCAATAGTTGGACATGGTCAGCCTTTTTCGGTTTCGGATTTGATGGGCCGCGACAAAAGGGTGGTGATCGCCGCGTCGACGTCAAGAGTGCCATCGACGATCGCTGCGACGGCGGCGATGATCGGCGCCTCGATGCCGTGGTCGCCGGCGATCCGCGCAGCGGTGCCGGCGGTCGCGACACCTTCGGCGAGCTTCAGCCCGGACGTGTCCGCGCCGCGCCCGATCGTCAGGCCGTAGGCGAAGTTGCGCGACTGGTCCGAGCCGCAGGTCAGGATCAGGTCGCCGAGCCCGGACAGGCCGGCAAGCGTTTCGCTTTGCCCGCCAAGAGCCACCGCCAGCCGGCTCATTTCGGCAAAGCCGCGCGTTGTCAGCGCCGCCTGCGCGCTGGCGCCAAGGCCGCGCCCGGCAACGATGCCGGCGGCGATCGCCAGAACGTTCTTGAGCGCGCCGCCATATTCAACGCCCGCGACATCGCCGCTCGCATAAAGTCGCAGTCCGGGCCGGGCGAGCGTGCGGCAGGCGGCGAGCGCCCGCGCCTCGTCGTCCATGGCAAGCGTCACCGCAGTCGGCAGGCCGCGCGCCACATCGGCGGCAAAGCTCGGCCCCGACAGCACGGCGTTGGCATTGGCGGGCGCGGTGCGTGCCATCACTTCGGTCATCAAAGCGCCCGAGCCGCGCTCGATGCCCTTGGCGCAGGAGACGAGCAGCATGTGCGGATGCAGATGCGACACGATCATCGTCAGCACCGAGCGCATGGTCTGTGCCGGCACCGCCAGCAAGACCGTCTCGACATCGTCAAGCGCCTCGCCGGCATCAATGGTCGCCGCGATGTTGGCCGGCAGGTCCGCATCGCCCAGATAGAAACGGTTGGTGCGCTGCGCATTGATCTCGGCGACAACACCCGCATCGCGCCCCCACAGCGCGACCCGCTTTCCGTCGCGCGCCATGGCCGCCGCGAGAGCCGTGCCCCATGCGCCGGCACCGATGACCGCCACGCTCATCGCGCTCTGCCTCTCATGCCTTGGCGCCTTTGCGGCCCGAGCCGATCAGCGGTTGGCTTTCGCCATCGAGCGGCCAGCGCGGGCGCGGCGCGAAATCGAGCGGGTCGGTTTCACCGCGCCGGAACCGTTCGAGCCCGGCCCAGGCGATCATCGCCGCATTGTCCGAGCATAGCGCCATCGGCGGCGCGCGAAAGGCAAAGCCATGGGTGGCGCACAGCCGTTCCAGCATGGCGCGGATCGCCCTGTTGGCCGCGACACCGCCGGCGACGACCAGTGTCGGCGAGGCATCGGCAGTTTCGGCGCGGTAACGGGTCAGGCTGCGGGCAACCCGGTCTTCCAGCGTCTCGGTCACCGCCTTCTGGAACCCGGCGCACAGATCGGCCACGTCCTGGTTGGACAGCGCACCAAGATCAGTCGCGGTCTTGCGCAGCGCGGTCTTCAGACCTGAGAAAGAAAAGTCCGGCCGGGCCTCGCCCTTCAGCGGCCGTGGCAGCGCGAACCGGTCCGGATCGCCGCTTTGCGCCATCTTTTCGACGGCCGGCCCGCCCGGATAGCCCAGATCGAGCAGTTTCGCCGTCTTGTCGAAGGCTTCGCCGAGCGCGTCGTCGATCGTTGTCGCCCAGCGCTCATAGGCGCCAAGATCGCGGACCAGCACCATCTGCGTGTGCCCGCCCGAGACCAGCAGTAGCAGATAGGGAAATGGTTGGCCGTCCGTCAGCCGTGGGGTCAGCGCATGGCCTTCCAGATGGTTGACCGCCAGAAACGGCTTGCCGCGCGCCAGCGCGATCGCCTTGCCGGTCATCGTGCCGACGATCAGCCCGCCGATCAGGCCCGGGCCGGCGGTCGCCGCGACAGCGTCGATCGCATCCCAGCCGGTGCCCGCCTCGGACAGGGCGGTTTCGATCACCCGGTCGAGCTTGTCGGCATGGGCGCGGGCGGCGATCTCCGGCACGACGCCGCCATAGCGGGCATGTTCGCCGAACTGGCTGTAGATCACGTTCGACAGGATCTCGCCACGCGAGTCGTCCGCCCCGGCCCGCACGATGGCGGCGGCGGTTTCGTCGCAGCTTGTCTCAATGCCCAGCACGGTCGGCATGGTCGATTGCCGCTGATCCAGGTTCGGGTTAGGGAGGTGGTCGCCTATCATGGATCGGGGAGCAAGCAAACCGTGGCACAGGGGTTCGGGACGGTCAGGATCGGAACGCGCGGCAGTCCGCTGGCGCTGGCGCAGGCGCATGAGGTGCGCGACCGGCTCGTCGCCGCCCATGGCATGGCAGCCGAGACGATCGAAATCGTCGTCATTTCCACCAAGGGCGACCGCGTGCAGGACCGCGAACTGAAGGAAATCGGCGGCAAGGGCCTTTTCACCGAGGAGATCGAGGCGCAGCTCCTGTCCGGCGACATCGATCTGGCGGTGCACTCCTCCAAGGACATGCCGACCAAGCTGCCCGACGGGCTGGCGCTGACGGCATTTCTTGAGCGCGAGGACCCGCGCGACGCCTTCATAGGCAAGGCCGCGCCGACGCTGGACGCGCTGCCGAAGGGCGCCATTGTCGGCACTTCCTCGCTCCGGCGTCAGGCGCTGGTGCGCCGGGCGCGGCCTGATGTCGAAGTGGTCGGCTTTCGCGGCAATGTGCAGACGCGGCTGAAAAAGCTCGAAGACGGCGTCGCCCATGCGACGCTGCTCGCCAATGCGGGGCTGAGGCGGCTGGGCATGGCGGATGTGATCACCGACCTGATCGCCATGGACGTCTTTCCGCCGGCGCCGGGCCAGGGCGCGATCTGCATCGAGGGCCGTGCCGGCGATACGCGCACCGACGCGCTGGTCGAACCGCTCAAGCACGTGGCGACCGAAACCGCGCTCAGATGCGAGCGGGCCTTTCTCGCCGCGCTCGACGGCTCGTGCCGCACGCCGATCGCCGGCCATGCCCGGATCGATGGCAGCACGATCGACTTTTCCGGCACCATACTGACGCCGGACGGCACCGTCTCCCATGACATCGCATCGAGTGGCACCGCCGGCGACCCTGAAACGCTCGGGCGCACCGCGGGCGATGAATTGCGGGCCCGTGCCGGCGCCGGCTTTTTCGAAAGCTGGGTCTGACGGTGGAGGCACGGCGTCCGCGCGTTCTGGTCACCCGGCCCGAACCGGGCGCATCGCGCACCGCCGCCGCGCTCACCGAAGCGGGCATCGAAGCGATCATCTGCCCGTTCACCGAGAGCCGCGATCTGCCGGTTTCGGACGATGCGATCGCCGAAGCGGCGCGGAGCGCCGCCGTCGCCGTCACCAGCGCCAAGGCGCTGACCCACGCCCCGCCGGCGCTGATCGACGCGCTGCGCGCCAAACCGGTGTTCGCCGTCGGCGATGCGACCGCGCAGGCCGCCCGCGCGCTCGGCATGGGCGATGTGCGATCAGCCGATGGCGACGCGACTGCGCTTGCCGGCCTGATCGGTGCATCCATACCCGACGATGCACCGGTCGCCTATCTGTGCGGCCGGGTGCGGACCGGAGACCTGGAACGGAGCCTGTCGGAAACCGGACGCAAGATCACCCTGATCGAGACCTATGACATCCAAAAAGTCAGTCACTTGACTGACAAAATCAAGGAAGCGCTCCACAATGACGACCTTGACGGCATCATGCTGCATTCGGGCATGTCTGCCCGGCTTCTGGCCGATGCTATTCAAACCGAAGGTTATCATCAGCTTATTGAAAACAAGACGCTTTTCCTGATTTCGGAGCGCGCCGGTATGTCCCTTGACGGAATTTCCGAAGCCCGCATCGTCGCCGCTCCGGCACCGCGGGACGACGCGTTGGTCGACACGGTACGGCGACATTTTTGGCCCTGATTGCCGGCACTTGACCAATGGCGGGTTTTGATTCCGCGGCGCCATGCTAGAACCGCCCCATATCTGGTCCGTTTGTTCAGGGGAGAGTGTTCATGGCACAGCGCGCAAGACCGTCGCGAGGCGCGGGGCGGGGCGGCACACGCAAGCCGGTCACCATCGATCTGGAGGCCGAAAAGAGCACCGATGCCAACGCGCCCGCCAAGCCGGACCCTGCCGCGTCTGGCAAGGTGGCATCCGGGGCGCCGGCCAAACCCAAGGCGACCGAGACGGCGGCCGCAGAGCCTGTGGCGATGGACCAGGCCGGAAAGCCGCGCGCGGACACGCCGGCAGCTGACAAGGACGCGTCGCCCTTTGCCAAGGCCGCTGATGCTAAGGCGGCCGATAGCGCAGCCGACAAGACCGCTAACGAGGCTGCGCCGGCCAAACCCCCAAAGAGCGAAACCGGCAAGCCGGAGACAGCCGGGGACAAGGCCGGCGCACGCGGCGCGGCCACGCCTCCACCGCCGCCGCCAGCCCCTGCGGCGCGGCGCGGCGGCACCGGCGCCATTGCCGGCGGCCTCATTGGCGGTCTGATCGCGCTCGTCGCCGGCGCCGGCCTGCAATGGACCGGTCTTCTGCCCTCGTTTGGCTCGGCACCGGCCGAAACCGTCGATCTGGCGCCGGTCCAGTCGGAGATCGCGCAATTGCAGGCACGGCTTGACGAACTGGCTGCAGCACCGGCAGCGGGCGAGGCAAGCGTGCCCGCCGAGTTGGTCGCCCAGATCGAAGCGGCGGCCGAAGCCGCGCAAAGCGCTCAGAACGACAGCGGCAATGCCCTGTCGGCCATCGAAACGCTGAACACCGATGTCGACGCCTTGCGGTCGGCCATGTCGTCGGGCGCGGCCGGCGAAGGTGCCGGGCTGCAGGCCATCTCCGGCCGGCTCGACCAGATCGAAACGCAGGTGACGGACATGGCCGGGCAGATGGCCGGCCTTGCCGAGGGCGGCGCCGATGCCGGCAATGATGAAGCGGTGCAGGCGCTCGGCGAAACGGTCGCGGCCGTGCAAACCGATCTCGACACGCTCGCCGGCGAAGTCGGCACGGTGCGCGAAAATGTTGCGAGCGTGGAAACGACGGTCAATGCCGCGCTCGCCGCGCTCGGCGCCCGCATCGATGCGAACGAGACGGCGCTGTCCGACGCGCAGGCGCAGCTTGCCGAGGGCGGCGCCGACTCCACCGTTGTTGCGCGCGCCATCGCAGCCGCCGGCCTCAAATCGGCGATCGACCGGGGCAGTGCCTTTGCGACGGAGCTTGAAGCCTATGCCTCGGTCGCAGGCGAAGACGACACTGTCATGCAATTGCGCGATTTCGCCGCCTCCGGCGTGCCGACCGTCACGCAACTGTCGGACGGTTTCGCCGCCGTTGCCAACCGGATCGTCGCCACCGGGCAGGGGCTCGACGAAAACGCCTCGCTCGGCGACCGGCTGATGTCGAGCGCCCGCTCGCTGGTGCAGGTGCGCCCGGTGGGCGAAGCGGAGGGCGACACGCCCGGCGCCATCGCCGCGCGCGTCGAAACCCGGCTGAAAGACGGCAATCTGGAAGGCGCGCTGGCCGAATGGGAGACGCTGCCCGATCCCGCCAAGGCCGCCTCGGCCGATTTCATGGACCGGGTGCGCGCACGCCAGAGCGTCGATCAGCTCGTCGCCGGCGCGCTGGCCACCGCCATGTCGGCAGCGCGTCCCGCCGCGCCCCAGACCGACGCGACACAGTAAGGGAGCATTGTCATGATCAAGGTGCTCATCTTCGTCGCGCTGGTATTCGCGCTCGGTTTCGGCTTTGCCTGGCTCGCCGACATGCCCGGCGATGTGACGGTCACGGTCGGCGACCAGCTCATCAACGTCTCGCTGATGGTCGCCGCCGTCGGCGTCGTCTCCATCGTCGCGGCGATCATGTTGACCTGGTGGATGATCCGCGTGGTCTTCACCTCGCCCGAGCGGCTGAACCGTTTCTTCCGTGCCCGCAAGCGCGACCGGGGTTACCAGTCGCTGTCGACCGGCATCATCGCCGCCGGCTCGGGCGATCCGGCCACCTCGCGGCGCATGCTCAAACAGGCGGGCGGGCTTCTGAACGAGACGACCGAACCGCTGATCCAGCTTCTCGATGCGCAGACGACGCTGCTTGAAGGCAAGCATGCCGATGCGCGCCAGAAGTTCGAGGCGATGCTCGAAGATCCCGAATTGCGGCTTCTGGGCCTGCGCGGGCTCTATATGGAAGCGCAGCGTCTGGGCGACCGCGAAGCGCAAAAGCACTATGCGGAAAAAGCCGCAGAACTGGGCCCGCAACTGATCTGGGCCGGCAAGGCGGCGATCGATCTGAAGACAGCTTCGGGCGACTGGGACGGCGCGATCCGCCTGCTCGACAAGCAAAAAGCGGCCAAACATGTCGCGCGCGAGGATGCCGACCGCAAGCGCGCCGTGCTGCTGACCGCGCTTGCCATGGACAATGCCGAGAGCGATCCGGCCAAATCCAAGCAGGCCGCGCTCGAAGCGCACCGGCTGGCGCCGGGTTTTGCGCCCGCCGCCGTCACCGCCGCCGAAGCCGCTTTCCGCCTCAACGAGATGCGGCGCGGGGTCAAGGTGCTGGAGACCTGCTGGCGCAAGGCGCCGCATCCGGATGTCGCGCTGGCTTACGTCAATGCGCGACCCGGCGATTCGGCGCTCGACCGGCTCAAGCGCGCGCGGCGGCTGGAGGCGATCAAGCCCAACACCACCGAATCCTCGCTGATCATCGCGCAGATGGCGCTGGAAGCGGGCGAATTCGAGCAGGCGCGTAAATCGGTCGCCGCGGTCCTGCGCAACGAGCCGCGCGAGAGCGCCTTCATGCTGATGGCCGACATCGAGGATGCCGAGACCGGCGATCAGGGCAAGGTGCGCGAATGGCTGTCGCGCGCGGTGCGTGCAGCACGCGATCCCGCCTGGACCGCCGATGGCATCGTTGCGGAAAAATGGGCGCCTTTCTCGCCGGTCACCGGCCGGATCGACGCGTTCGAGTGGAAAGTGCCGGTCGAGCGCACCGGCGCCTTGATCGAGAACGATCTTGACCCGATGGTGCCGGGCACCCCGGCCGATGCCGGCCCGTCCGCCGATACGGATGACACGATCGTCCCAGCCCTGCCGGTCGTCGACGCACAACCCGAGCCCGCCGGCGATGCCGCGCCGGTCAAGACGATCGGCGAGCCGGTCGATCTGGCCGCACGGGTCGAGGCGGCGCGCGAGGAACGGGCCAAGGCTGCCGAGGCAGCGGCCGACACGGACGAGGACAGTGGCGCCACCCCGCAGGACAACGCGGCTGCCAAAGATGCCAAAAAGCCGGCGCCCGTCGTCGAGGCCGCGGGCAGCGCCACTGCGGGTGCGGCCGGCAAGGCGGCCAATGGCAGGGCGGTCGAGCCGGAAGCGGAGACCGCCAAGGCCGAAACACCAGTCGAGCCGCCGGCCAAGGGCGTTGCCGACCGTCCCTCAAGTGCGGCGGGCGCGGCAGCCGGTACGCCCGATGACGCACCGGCCAAAGCCGACCAGCCTGAAACGGACGAAGACGCGCCGGTGAAACCGCCCGTTCCGGACGATCCGGGCATCGAGGACGAGGGTGAGGGCGAGGCGGACAAGCCCCGCCGCTTCCGGTTGTTTTAGGACGGATTCGGTCTAAATTGGTCGTTCATGACGCGCCATGGGCTGTCCGGCGCGGACGGGCCGCGCGGCGCGACAACAGATGGGGCGACATCATGCTTGACCGGTTCCGGTCCTTTGTCAGGGAGCTTGTCGAAGGTGCGGACGGCACTGCTGCCGCCGAACCCGATAGCCCGCAACTGGCCGCCGCTGCCCTGATGTACCACGTCATCCAGGCCGACGGCGTGCTGCGCCCGGTGGAGCGCGAGCGGTTCGCCGCCGTCCTCAGCGAGGAGTATGCGCTCGACAAGACAGCGCTCGAGACGCTGATCAAGGCGGCGCGCGAGGCCGATGGCGAAGCGGTCGACCTTTACCGGTTCACCTCCGTCCTGATGAACACGATGGGCGCCACCGACCGGATCGGCTTCATCGAGATCCTGTGGGAGATGGTCTATGCCGACGGCGTGCGCCACGAGCTTGAAGACAATGTCGTCTGGCGCATTTCCGAACTTCTGGGCGTCAGTGGCCGCGACCGGGTGCTGATGCGCCAGCGCGTTCAGGAGCGGCTCGGCATTGAAGGCGGCGATGAAGGCTGACGGAACAATGGGCGCTGCGGCCGGCGCCGCGGGCGCTGAGTCCACGCAAAAGCAGCCCGTTCTGGTCATCCTGCACCAGGAGACCTCGTCGCCGGGGCGCGTCGGCCAGATGCTGGAAGCGCGGGGCCATGCGCTCGACATTCGCCGTCCGCCGCTCGGCGACCCGCTGCCGGGGACGCTCGAACACCATGCCGGCGCGGTGATGTTCGGCGGCCCGATGAGCGCCAACGATCCCGAAGACTATGTCAAGCGTGAGACCGACTGGCTCGCTGTGCCTCTCAAGGAAAACAAGCCATTCTTCGGCATCTGTCTGGGCGCCCAGATGCTGGTCAACCATCTGGGCGGAACGGTTGCGGCCCGGGACGACGGGCTGGTCGAGATCGGCTGGTATCGGCTGGCGCCGACCGAGGCGGGCAAGGCGCTGATGGACTGGCCGGAGATGATCTACCAGTTCCACCGCGAAGGGTTTTCGCTGCCGTCCGGCGCCGAACATCTGGCAACCGCCGATGCCTATCCCAACCAGGCTTTCCGCTATGGCGACAATGCCTGGGGCGTGCAGTTCCATGCCGAACTGACACAGGTGATGATGCAGCGCTGGGCGGTGCGCGGCGCGCACCGGTTCGAGCTGCCGGGCGCGCAGGAGGGTCGCGCGCATCTTGATGGCCGGCTGCACTATGACGCGCCGGTGCGGCAATGGCTCGCCGATTTTCTCGACATCGTCTTCGAGCGGGAGACGGCTGAGACCAGGTGAGCAGGCGAGAAGCGGTTCCCTTCCCTGGCAAGCGGGGAGAGGGCCCTGCCTATTCCCGGCGGTCGAGACGGCGCACGTCGCGCAATTGCGGAAAGAGGAACGCCCAGCCGGCGGCGACGGCGACCGAGCTGATGCCGCCGATCACTACAGCCGGCACGGCGCCGATCCAGGCGGCGACGAAGCCGGCGCGCATGTCGCCCAACTCGTTCGAAGCGCCCAGAAAGACGATGTTGACGGCATTGACGCGGCCGCGCACCTCGTCGGGCGTCCAGATCTGCAGGACCGTCTCGCGAATATAGACGCTGATCATGTCGAAGGCGCCGATCAACGTCAGCGCGATCACCGACAGCCAGGCAAGCTGCGACAGGCCGAAGACGATGGTGAAGACGCCGAACAGGCCGACCGAGACCAGAAGGATGCGGCCCGCATGGTCGCGCACCGGCGAGGTGGCCAGATAGACCGCCATCAGCACCGCGCCGACGCCGGGCGCAGCGCGCAGCATGCCGAGCGCCCATGGCCCGGCATCGAGGACGTCACGCGCAAAGATCGGCAAAAGCGCCACCGCGCTGCCCAGGAACACGGCGAAAAGGTCGAGCGAGATGGCGCCGAGCACCACCTTCTGGTCGCGAATGTAGCGCAGGCCCGCAAACAGCGAATCGAACGTCACCTTGGTGATGTGCGAACGCTCGGCGGGCTTTGGGATCAACAGGACGAGCACGGTCGCGACCGCCAGCATCAGCGCCGAGGCCGCATAGGTCAGGTTTGCGCCAACACCATAAAGGAGGCCGCCGGCGACCGGGCCGAGGATGGAGGCCACCTGCCAGGCTGACGAATTCCACGCCACTGCGTTGGGGAAGACCCGCTGCGGCACCAGATTGACCACCAGCGACTGCGAAGCGGGTGCAAAGAAGGCGCGGGAAACGCCCAGGCCGAACAGGGCGACGAAGATCGGCATGGGCGATGTCAGCCCGCGCCAGGAAGAATAAAGGATTGCCAGCGCGCACAAAAACGCAAGGGCCGTGGAGGCGGCCATCACCGTGCGGCGGCCGTAACGGTCGGCCACCGTGCCGGTCACCAGAACCAGCAACAGCAGGGGCAGGAACTGCACAAGCCCGATAATGCCCAGATCGAGCGGATCGCGCGTCAGGTCGTAGATCTGCCAGCCCACGGCGACGGCGATCACATAGGTGGCGAAGGTTGTGGCGAACCGCGCCGTCCAATATTTCACATAGGCCGGATAGGCGAATGCCTCGAAACGCCCCGGAGCCGGCTCGCCGGTTGCACCATCATCGCTCATGGCGCCGCGATAGGCGTTTTGGCGGGCCGGCACAAAGGCTTTTTTATCCAGTTGCACAAGAGGCGCACCCGAGACGGGCGCCCGCTTGCCGTTCGGGTCCGGTGCGCCTATGTGAGGGCGTCCCGGCAAGAAGGAGAACGCGCGTGGGCCTGACGATCATCAACACACTTCTGTTCGCGCTCAACATCTATACGTGGATCGTGATCGGCGCGGTGATCTTCTCGTGGCTCTACGCGTTCAACGTCGTCAATTCGTCGAACCGCTTCGTCTCCATGCTGGGCGAATTTTTCTACAAGGCGACCGAGCCGCTGTTGCGGCCGATCCGGCGGGTCCTGCCGGACCTCGGCGGCATCGATATCTCGCCGATCGTGCTTTTCGTCGGCATCTATTTCGTCGGCCAGATCGTCCGCAACGTGCTCGCCCCGGCGATCATCTGACGGCTCACGCCTTTGCGCCCACAACGCCGCGCCGGCTGATCCACCGCAGTGCCCATTCAAACGGGCCTTGCGCGAAACGCATCCGCCACAGCGCGACGAAGCCGATCAGCACAATCGTCACGCCGATTGCGATCAAGACGGCGGCGGCCGGGCCGACACCGTCCCACAGATCGAGCCCATAGGGCGCGAAAATCGTCGACAGAAGGATCGACTGGCCAAGATAGATGGTCAAGCTTGATCCGCCGGCGGTCAGAAGCCTGGCCATGAACGGACCCGGCGGGCGGGCCAGCGCGGCGATCAGGCCGAGATAGCCGAGCGTCGTCAGCGGTGCGACGAGCACCACCAGCAATTCGCCCATCAACGGGTCCTGCCACTGCCAGATCGCCGCCGCCGCAAGGCTCAGGACAACACCGGGACCAAGGCACCAGCGCCGCGCCTTTTGCCAGACGGGATGGCCCGGCGCGTCGATCAGCCCCGACTTGACCGCCGCCAGCCCCAGACAGAACCAGCCAAGTGCCGCCATGCCCTGCGACAGCAGCACGAAGATGAAGGCGACAATGAAGATCACCGCCCGAAAGCCCATCACCTGCGCCATCGGCCCCTCGGTCATGATGAAGCGTTCCAGTTGGGCCGCTTCGGTCGGCGCGGCCGGAAACGCGGTCATCATCGCCATGGTCAGCCCGATCTGCGCGACCAGCAGGATCGTGCCCAGCCGGATCAGGCGTCCGGCCGGCCAATGGCGGAGCCGGTAAAGGATGGCGCCGGTGATCGCGTAGGCGACCAGAATGTCGCCGGGAAAGAACAACAGCCCGTGCACCAGCCCGAACAGGGCAAGGCCGATCATCCGGTTGCGGTAGAGCTGGCCGAAGGCAAGGCCCCGCCGTTCGGCCGAGCGCATCTGGAACGCCAGCCCGACGCCGAACATGAAGGAAAAAAGCCCGTAGCTCTTCAAAAGCGCAAGGCCGCTGACCAGCCATGTGGCGACCGCGTCCGCCGTGCCCTGCTGCGTTGCGCCCAAAAAGCCCTCTTCGATCGGATAGGCCATGAACTGGACATTGACGACGACGATGCCGAACAGCGCGAACAGGCGCAGATAGTCGGGCATTAGGGCGCGGTCTGTGGTCATCGATCGGTTCCAGCTTGGATGGTCTGGCGCCGGCATCCGGCTGGCCGCGTCTTGGCCGTTCCTGTCACCGCCGGTCAAGACCCGGGCGCCCGATTGGCGCCGGCTCCTGCCAGTCCTGTCGATTGTCCCGATGAAGACGGCCCGTCTCGCCCGCCGTCAGCCCTTGGCCCGCTCGATCGCCTCGACGATCAGCTTTTCGGCGGTGTCCCGGTTCTGCCAGCCGCCCAGCTTGACCCATTTGCCGGGCTCGAGATCCTTGTAGTGCTCGAAGAAATGCTCGATCTGCTGCAGCGTGATCTCGGGCAGGTCGGTATAGTCCTTGACGCCGTCATAGCGCTTGGTCAGCGCGTGGGAGGGCACGGCGATCACCTTTTCGTCCTGTCCCGAATTGTCCTCCATCAGCATCACGCCGATCGGCCGCACATTGATCACGCAGCCCGGAATGAGCGGCCGCGTGTTGCACACGAGCACGTCGATCGGGTCGCCATCGTCCGACAATGTGTGCGGCACGAAACCGTAATTGCCCGGATAGGCCATTGGCGTATAGAGGAACCGGTCGACAACCAGCGTGCCGGCCTCCTTGTCCAGCTCATATTTGATCGGGTGGCCGCCCAGCGGCACCTCGATGATCACGTTGATGTCTTGCGGCGGCGTGTCGCCGATGGAAATGGCGTCGATGCGCATGGGGATCTCCGGATTTCGCTGTCCGTTGATAGCCGCGCGCCCGCAGCGCCGCAACACGACCTTGGGCGTGCGGGTCGATCGGTCAGGACCGGCCGGGCTGATCGGTTCTTGCGGCAAAAATCCGCCGCAGCGCCGATGCGGCCGCCGTCATCGCAAACCCGATCACCACGAATGCGATGCTGATGACAAGCACGCTGACGGCGAGACCCTGGACGCCGATCTCCGGCAGGTTGAGGAACGGGTAGGGATAAAAGCCCGACCCTTGGGCGCGGATCAATATGTAGACGCAATAGACCAACGGCCATGCGATCCAGACGGCAATCGCCCCTGGGCCGGGCATCTCCTTGGGGGCGAACGCAAACCACCACACAAGCGTCAGTGCCGGCACAACCGTGTGAACGCCGTGATCGGCCAGAAGGCTGAGCCCCGAAAAGTCGACCAGATGCGCCAGCGCGACATGATAGATGATGCCCACGCCGACGATCGCGATGGTCAGGGCCTGCGCCGGCCGCGGGCCGACCCTGGCACCCAACGCCACGGCCGATATCATCACCAGCACCAGCGTGTTGGTCAGGATCGTGAAGAACTGCGACAGATGGGCCAAAGCCCCGGCAATGCTGCCTGTCTCGGCCACGCTCAACACGACCCTCAGGCCGAGTGTCAACGCCGCGACAAGGGCGATGATCGCGGCAGCCGACCTGGCCCTCGAACCGAAAGAATGGCTGCTCATCTCGTCTCCTACTGGCCGGCTGGCAGCAACCTATCGCAGATCGGCCCTGTGTCCACATCCGGCGCGATGCGGGTGGGACCGGATGACGCAGCATCTCCGTCGCCAAACCGCCTTGTCGCAACCCGTGCGGGATGGTGGTAAGGGCGCCAGGCCGTCAACCGCGCAAGGCCACCGATAACCGCTTGCGCCCAACCTGTTAGGAACTCCATGAAACTCCAGCGATCACTGTGGACGGCGATAAATGCCGCTGCGATTTCCGCGCTCGTCGCGTTTCCGGCGGCCGCCGAGGATCATGCTGCCGGCGTGGCGCGGATTGCGGCACACGCACCCGAGCGGAGTGCGGATCTCGACGTGACCGTCTGGTATCCGGCTTTGCCGGGCGGCGAGACCGTCATGCTCGGCGAGAACCTGTTCTTCAAAGGAACGCCCGCGATGCAGGATGCGCCGGTTGCCGACGGCCGGTTTCCGCTGGTCGTGCTGTCCCATGGCGCCGGCCTTGGCGGCCGCGCCGAGGCGGCGAGCTGGCTCGCCGCGCCATTGGCCGAAGCGGGGTTCATCGTCGTCGCCCCCACCCATCCCCGCAACACCGGCCCGGACCGGTCGGCGGAAGAAACGATGAAGCTCTGGCTGAGGCCGGCAGATCTCTCGGCGGCCATTGACGCCATCGCCGAAGACGACGTTTTCCAGAGCCGGATCGACGCCGGTTCCATCGGCGTGCTGGGACTTTCCATGGGTGGCGGCACTGCCCTGTCGATCGCCGGGGCGCGCTTCGATCCGGAGCGTTTCGCGGGCTATTGCGACAGCGCCGACCGCAACGCGTCGCTGTGCGACTGGGTGCGCATGAGCGGGGTCGATCTGCACGCATTCGACAACTCGCTGGTCAGCCGTGACAATCGCGATGACCGGATCGGGTTCGCGATGGCGATCGACCCTGTTCCTGCCGACGTCTTCGCCACGGAGACATTGTCCGGGATTTCGGTTCCCGTCGCGCTGGTGAATTTGGGCACGATAAGCGACATTCCCGAGACCGCGCGGGCATCGGCCATGGCGGACGCCATTGCCGGCGCCAGCTTCACGGTTATCGAGGATGCCAGCCACTTTTCCATGTTCGGTGAATGCAAACCCGATGCCGCCGATATGGCCGTGGAGATGGGCATCGAAGACCCGATCTGTGACGATGGCGAGGGGCGTTCGCGCGCCGCGATCCATGCCGAATTGATCGACATCATCACCGCCGCCTTCGAGCAGGCGCTTGCTCAGGAAGGCTGAACTCCAAGCCGCAAAGAGTCAGTGCCGCGCGGCCATCCGCACGATGCGGCGGAATTTCGGGCACTCCATATGCGAGGGCGCCGGACAGTCGGCCACATGGCGGAGCGCCCTGCGCAGTGTCGTCAGATTGCGGATCTGTTCGTCGAGCGCGTCGGCGCGTTCGTGAAGGGCTTGCCGCGACAATTCCGGCGCGCCGTTTTGGCCGAACATGCTGACAATCTCGCTGAGCGAGAAACCGGCCGTCTTTCCCAATGAAATGAGCGCCAGTTGCATCAGCACCTGCGGCCCGTATTGGCGCCGCAGCCCGCGCCGGGCGACCGGCGTGATCAGGCCGATCTCTTCATAGTAGCGCAGGGTGGAAGGCCGAGTGCCGGATCGGTGCGCCACATCGCCGATATCGAGAATTTCCATGCTTGACCTCAAGTTGACTTGAAGTCGTACGTTGCGCCGCATGACCGCCGAACGCAACTGGAAATCTCCGACATGACCTCTGAACCCGTCACCGCACCCCGCCAGCGGCTGGCCCTTGCCAGCCTGGCCTTGGCCATGCTTCTGGCGTCACTCGGCGTCAGCATCGCAACGATCGCGCTGCCGGCCTTGTCCGAGGACCTCGCAACGCCGATGGCCGGCGCGCAATGGGTGGTGCTGGCCTATCTTCTGGCAACCACCGTGGCGATCGTGCCCGCCGGGCGCCTCGGCGACGCCTATGGCCACCGGCGTGGCCTTCTGGCCGGACTGGGCCTTTATGCCGCTGCCGCGCTTGCCTGTGCACTGGCGGACTCGATCGGCTGGCTGATTGCGGGCCGGCTTGCCCAAGGCGTCGGCGCCGCGTGGCTGATGGCGTTGAGCATGTCGGCGGCTCGCGACATCGTCCCTGCCGAGAAGACCGGGCGGGCCATGGGGCTTCTGGGCTCAGTGTCGGCGGTCGGCACCGCCTTGGGGCCCTCGGTGGGCGGCTTGCTCGTCGCCGGCTTCGGCTGGCGTGCGGTGTTCGCGGTCCTCGTTCCGTTGGCTGTTGCCGGCTTTGTGCTCGCACGCCATGCCCTGCCGTCCGCGGCTCCGGCCGGTGAGGTCAGGGAACGGTTTGACCCGAAAAGGCTGACCATCCTCGCCCTGATCCTTGCTGCCTACGCCCTCGCCATGACCGCCGACGGCCGGTTCGCCCCGACCGATGCGTTCTTGCTGGCCGCCGCCGGTGTCGGCGTTGTGCTGCTGGCCCGGGTCGAGCGCCGCGCCGCCCATCCGATCATCGACATGGACGCGATCCGGGGCACCGGCTTCATCGCCGGGCTTGTCACGAACGTCCTGGTCTCGGCCGTGATGATGGCGACGCTGGTTGTCGGCCCGTTCTTTCTGGCATTGGGTCTGGGGCTCGGCGACGTGCTGGTCGGCCTCGTCATGGCCATCGGGCCTGCGGTCGCAGCGCTGAGCGGCGTGCCCGCCGGGCGCCTGACCGACCGGATCGGCGCGTCGCGAACGCTGCTCGTCGGCCTGATCCAGGTCGGCCTCGGAGCGCTCCTTCTGGCCTGGTTGCCGCGCGGGTTCGGCGCCATCGGCTATGCACTGGCGCTCTTTGCACTGACGCCCGGCTATCAGCTCTTTCTCGCAGCGCTCAACACGAAGGGCATGCTGCAGGCCCCGGCCGGGCGCCGTGGCACCATATCGGCGCTTTTGAGCCTGTCGCGCAATCTGGGCCTGATCACCGGCGCTTCGGCCATGGGCGCCATCTTTGCGATGGCGGTCGGGCAGGCGGACGTGACCGGCGCATCACCGGACGCGATCGGTTTCGGCCTGTCGGCGACCTTCACAATCGGGTCCGTGCTCGTCTTCTGTGCAGCCGGCTTCGCTGCCGTCACCGGCCGGCGCACGGCGGAGACCGACGGCAGGGCGCGCGGCTCCGAAGGGCGCGAGTAAATCCCGTCCGCCTCAGTTCCAGACGTAGGCGATCTTGGCCAGCTTGCGGCCGTCGAACACTTCGGCGCCTTCGGCCACGGGCTGGCCGCCCTGGCCGCGATAAAAGCCCGTCGCGCCGAGATTTTCCGCCAGCGCCCAGACGACAAGGCCCTTGCAGCCATGGCTGGCCAACTGGCCGCGCGCGGCGGCGAACAGGCGGCTGCCGAAGCCGACGCCCTGATATTCGGGGCGCAGATAGATTTCGTAAATCTCGCCATCCTGCGGCAGGGCCCGCGCCCGGTTCAGCCCGTAGGTGACATAGCCGGCGATCATGCCGCCCGGGTCGAGCACCATCACCGACGTGCCGCGCCTTATGGCGCGCTGCCACCAGCGATGATCACGCCGGCCGATCATGCCGCGCAGCGCCTTGTGCGGGATGATGCCGGCATAGGCGTTCTGCCAGGCTTCGGCATGCACCTCGGCGATCCCGGGCGCGTCGCGCGGGTCTGCGGGGCGTATGTCGATCGTCAGCGCGGTCATGATTTGTTAACCATGAGCCAGCGCGCCGCATCGGGCAAGAGCGTTTTGCGCCCACGCCGATCAATTTCACAGTGTGTTGATGCGGCCGGCGGACGATGGGCGATCAGGCGCTGGCGCGGGTCTTTTCGAAGCGCTTGCGCTCGTGCGGATCGAGATAGAGCTTGCGCAGACGAATCGATTTGGGCGTCACCTCGACCAGTTCATCGTCCTGGATCCACGAAAGGGCGCGCTCCAGCGTCATCCGCACCGGCGGCGTCAGCTTGACCGCATCGTCCTTGCCGGCGGCGCGGACATTGGTCAGCTTCTTGCCCTTGAGCACGTTGACCTCGAGATCATTGTCGCGCGTGTGGATGCCGACGATCATGCCCTGATAGACCTTAACGCCCGGATCGATGACCATCGGACCGCGATCTTCGAGGTTGAACAGGGCATAGGCAACCGCTTCGCCCGGCTCGTTGGCGATTAAGACGCCATTGTTGCGGCCGGCGATCGACCCCTTATAGGGCGCATATTCATGAAACAGCCGGTTCATGATCGCCGTGCCCTTGGTGTCGGTCAGAAGCTCGGACTGATAGCCGATCAGCCCGCGCGTCGGCGCGTGGAAGACCAGCCGCACCCGGTCGCCGCCCGACGGTTTGAGCTCGATCATCTCGCCCTTGCGCTCGCTCATCTTCTGGACGACGGCCCCCGAATGCTCCTCGTCGACATCGATGACGACCTCTTCGATCGGTTCGAGCGTTGCGCCGTCCTCGCCGGTCTGCATGACGACGCGCGGCCGCGAGACGGCCAGTTCGAACCCTTCGCGCCGCATGGTCTCGATCAGGACCGCAAGCTGCAATTCGCCGCGCCCGGAGACGTGAAAGGCGTCCTTTTGCTCGGAATCCTCGATTTTGAGGGCCACATTGCCCTCGGCCTCCTTCATCAGCCGGTCGCGGATGACACGGCTGGTCACCTTGTCACCCTCGGTGCCGGCGAGCGGCGAATCGTTGACGATGAAACTCATCGTCACCGTCGGCGGGTCGATCGGCTGCGCTTCGAGCGGCTCTGTGACGGACGGATCGCAGAACGTATCGGCCACCGTGCCCTTGGACAGGCCGGCAATGGCGACGATGTCGCCGGCACGGCCTTCCTCGATCGGCTGGCGTTCGAGCCCGCGAAAGGCGAGGATCTTCGAGACGCGGCCGCTCTCAAGCGTTGTGCCGGCGCCGTCCATCACCTTGATCGTCTGGTTCGGCTTGACCGCGCCCGAATGGATGCGCCCGGTGATGATGCGCCCCAGGAACGGATTGGCCTCCAGGATCGTGCCGATCATCCGGAACGGGCCGTCGCCGACGGAAGGCTCGGGCACGTGATCAAGCACCAGATCGAACAGCGGCGCGAGCGAAGCGTCGGCGGGCTTGTCGGGCTCGGCGGCCATCCAGCCGTCACGGCCGGAGCCGTACAGGATGGGAAAATCGAGCTGCTCGTCATCGGCATCGAGCGCGGCGAACAGGTCGAACACCTCGTTGATCACCTCGTCGGCGCGCGCATCGGGCCGGTCGATCTTGTTGACGGCGACGATGGGGCGCAATCCGACTTTCAATGCCTTGCCGACGACGAACTTGGTTTGCGGCATCGGCCCTTCGGCGGCATCGACGAGAACGATCGCCCCATCCACCATGTTCAGGATGCGCTCCACCTCGCCGCCGAAATCGGCGTGGCCGGGCGTGTCGACAATGTTGATGCGCGTGTCCTGCCAGGTGACCGAGGTGGCCTTGGCCAGGATCGTGATGCCGCGCTCCTTTTCGATGTCGCCGGAATCGAGCGCGCGCTCCTCGACACGCTCATTGTCGCGGTAGACGCCGGACTGTTTGAGGAGTTCGTCGACCAGCGTCGTCTTGCCATGGTCGACATGCGCGATGATCGCGATGTTGCGAAGGGCCATAATCTGTCTCGGGAAAGCGGCTGTTGTTGCGCCGCATATAGGCGGGCGGGCGGGGAAAGGCCAGCCTTATCGGCAGGCCCTGACCTCGTCCTTCGAGGCTCGCAATCATCCCTCATCCTGAGGTGCGAGCAATGCGAGCCTCGAAGGGCGAGGGATGTTTGCTCGCACCTCAGGATGAGGGCAGGGCGCGGCGGAATTACTCCGCCGCCAGCCGGTCGATCTCCGGCACGATCTTGCGGGTCATGATGTCCTCGCTGATCGGGCCGACATGCTTGTAGGCGATTGTCCCGTCCGGGCCGACGATGAAGGTCTCCGGCACACCATAAACGCCCCATTCGATTGCCGTGCGGCCGTTTCCGTCGGCGCCGACCGCATCATAGGGGTTGCCGAGCTGGCGCAGGAAGCGGATCGCGTTCTCCGGCTTGTCCTTGTAGTTGAAGCCGACGATCTGGATGCGCGGGTCCTCCGCCAGTTCCATCAGCCAGGGATGCTCCTCGCGGCACGGCGCGCACCAGGAACCCCAGATGTTGACCAGCGAAATGTTGCCGTCGAGCATCGCCGGGTCGAAGCCCGGCATCTCATAGCCCGCTTCGGTCATCATGCCTTCGACAGCCGGCAGCGGCGTCTGCGGCGCGGCGCGTCCGATCAGCGCCGACGGCACGGTCGACGCCACCCGGTCGGGCAGCACCAGCATATAGGCGAACACACCCGACAGCGCGAAGAAGACGATCACCGCGATCATGATCGGCCATGAGATGCCGGAGCGGCGGGTCTGTGCGTCCGTGCTGCTCATCGGTCCTTGCCGTCCGTCGCGGCGGAACGGCGTTTCAGGCCGGCCTGTTCGAGCCGGTCCAGTTCGGCCATGGTCGCCGCGCGGTCGATGAACAGCCAGACGAAGACGGCGCCGAGCACTGCGGCGGCGGCGCCATAGCTGAGCAACACAAAGGCGGTGTGGCTGAGCATCGCGTCAGCCCTCCAGAACGGCGGTGGCCGGTGCGGTGGACGGGCCACGCGCTCCGGCACGCCGCAGGGCGGCGGCGCGGCGGCGGCGGATTTCGTTGCGCATGGCCAGAAGATGCATCGCCGTAAACAGCACCATGGTGCCGATGGCCGTCACCAGGAGCGGCCACAGCATGGTGGGATGGATGGTCGGCCCGTCAAGACGAATGACGGACGCTGGCTGGTGCAGCGTATTCCAGATGTCGACCGAGAATTTGATGATCGGAATGTTGACCGACCCGACAAGGACGAGGATCGCCACCGGCCTTGCGGCCTTGGCCGGATCGTCCATCGCGCGCTGCAAGGCGATTATGCCCAGATACATCAGCATCAGCACGAACACCGACGTCAGCCGCGCGTCCCAGACCCACCATGTGCCCCACATGGGGCGGCCCCACAGCGAGCCGGTGATCAGGCAGATCAGCGTGAAGGCGGCACCGATGGGTGCTGCGGCGCGGATCGAGACATCGGCCAGCGGATGGCGCCAGATCAGCGTGCCGAGCGCTGAGGCGGTCATCACCGCATAGGCGAACATGGCGAGCCACGCCGCCGGCACATGGATATACATGATGCGGACCGTGACGCCCTGCTGATAGTCCTGCGGCGCGTTCCAGGCCCATGCGAGCCCGCCGATCGTCAGCACCGCGGCGATCGCCCATAGCCATGGCAGGGCCGACGCCGACAGCGCCATGAAGCGCGTCGGATTGGCCAAAGATGTCCAGAAGCCCGGCTTGGGTGCGGTGGCGTCACTCATGACCGTCTTCTTAGAGCGGCAATTGTGGCCGTGCAATTGATCTCGGACAATCGGCCGCACACGGAGATGTGAGTGGACGGCTGGGTCGCCGGGACGTCGCGCTCATCCGAACAAACCGGTCAACCGCGCGTTTCGTCGGCCTTTTCGAAGCGGATGCGCAGCTTGGTGCCCGTGGCCTCGGCGAAACGCTGGAGTGTGCGGGTGGACGGCGGAACACGGCCGCTTTCAAGCCGCGCAATGGCTGCCTGCGTGGTGCCCATCGCCTTGGCGATCTGTTCTTGCGTCATCGAAGCCTGCATACGCGCCTCAATCATCGCCGCAGCAAGCGTGAACTCCTCTTCCAGCGCGTCATATTCGGCGCGAAACTCCGGGTCCTTGGACCATTTGGCCTTCAACTCGCTCAGCTTGGTCATTTCACTTCACTCGCTCTTTCCAGCGCCAGCCGGATCTCGCTGCGCGGCGTCTTCTGGGTTTTCTTTCGAAACACGCGAACGACAACAACACGCTTGGACCGGACCGTGACATAGATTGCACGCGCGATGCCGTCTCGGCCCTTCATGCGGATTTCCCACAGCCCGCGTTCCAAGGGTTTGACATAAGGCTCGCGGACGTTGGGTAGGCCTTTCGCTTCGATCAACTCGGCAATCCAGACGAACTTGGCCCGCATATCGACAGGCAACGCCTCGAGCTCGTCGTCGACGCGGCGGTCAAGTGTTTCGACTGTCCATACCATAACTGCAATATACCATTTTTGCAATATTTTGGACGTTCAATCCTGCAGCCCTTTCAGCGCCAGCGCTGCTGCGAACGGGCCGAGAACGGCGAAGAACAGCGTCAGCGCGGCCAGGAATGTGAAGGGCTGGAGGAAGGGCGCGAAGGTTTCGGTTGCGCCGAGCGTCGCCATCACGCCGAAGATCAGCACCGGAATCGTGAACGGCAGGATGATCACCGAGACCAGAAGCCCGCCGCGCGGCAGCGAGACGGCGACGGCGGCGCCCGCCGCGCCGATGAAGGTGATCGCCGGTGTGCCCACCAGCAAGGTCAGCGCGGTGGCGCCGATCGCGGTCGCATCCATGTTCAGCAAGAGCCCCAGAAGCGGCGTCACCAGAACGAGGGGCAATCCGGTCACCAGCCAGTGGGCGACGCATTTGGCGAACACCGTCAGCGCCAGCGGCGTCTCGTGCCGGGCGATCACCAGAAGGTCGAGCGCGCCATCCTCATGGTCGATCTGGAACAGCCGTTCGAGGCCCAAAAGCGAGGCGAGCAGCGCACCGGTCCACAGGATCGCCGGGCCGATGCGTGCAAGCAAATTGAGATCCGGACCCATGGCGAACGGCGCGACCGTGACCACGGCGAGATAGAACAGGATGCCGATCAGCGCGCCGCCACCGGCGCGGACGCCCAGCCGCACATCGCGGACGATCAGCGCGATCATTGATCGCCCCCGTCGGTGAAGCGCAATTTCTTCATGCCCGGCACATCGATCGGCAGATGCGTTGCCGCGATGACGATGCCGCCGCCCGTGAGATGATCGGCGACGATGCTGGCAAAGGTCGCCTCGGCGCGCGCGTCCAGCCCCGATGTCGGCTCGTCCAGAAGCCAGACCGGCCGGTGATTGACGAACAGGCGAGCGATGGCGGCGCGGCGGCGCTGCCCGGTGGAGAGGTCCGAAAAGGGCACGTCGATCGCATGTCTGAGGCCGACCCGTTCGAGTGCCTGTTCGGGCGTGGCTCCGCGCGCTTCCCCAAAGGCGCGCCAGAAGGCCAAATTCTCGCGCACGGTCAGCGCCGGTTTCATCGCGTTCAGCGGCGACAGGAAATGTGCATGGGCGGCGATATCGGCGACGCCCCCCTGGGCATCGACCATCGTCGCGCGGCCGGCGGCAGGGCGCAGGAACCCCGCCAGAACCCGCAACAGCGTCGATTTGCCCGCGCCATTGGGCCCGGTGACCGCCATGCCCTGGCCGGCGGACAGCGCAAAGCCGATGCCTTCGAAGACCATCTCGTTGCCGCGCCGGGCGGCGAGCCCGTCCGCTACAAGCTTCATGGCGTTCCCCGTTTGCGCGCTGATTGGCACACAATGGCCGCCGCGCGCAATCGCCGCCGCTTTTTGACGCGGCAGGTCTTTAAACCTGACAAATTTGTATTTATTCCAAATCCATAAGACCGCGAATTGCCGGCAAGGGCGGTTCGCCAACAATTCGCCGCCGGACGCCGGGGCCGCAAGGGTCGGCAAGGGCGGTGCCGGGCGCCAAAGCGCCGGGCCAACCGGAGGTCAGTGATCGTGTCCACAATCGACAGTTTCAAATGCCGCAAGACGCTCGAGGTCGATGGCAAGAGCTACACCTATTACAGCCTCGCCGAAGCGGAAAAGAACGGCCTTGACGGCATTGCACGCCTGCCCTTTTCGATGAAGGTGCTGCTGGAAAACCTGCTGCGCAACGAGGATAGCCGCTCGGTCACCAAGGCCGACATCCAGGCCGTCGCCAACTGGCTGAACGACAAGGGCACGGCGGGCTATGAGATCGCCTATCGCCCCGCGCGCGTCCTGATGCAGGACTTCACCGGCGTGCCGGCGGTGGTCGACCTCGCCGCCATGCGCGATGCGATGGTCAATCTGGGCGGCGATCCTGAAAAGATCAATCCGCTCGTCCCCGTCGATCTGGTCATCGACCATTCGGTGATCGTCGACGAATTCGGCAACCCGAACGCATTCGCGCGCAATGTGGAGCTGGAATATGAGCGCAATGGCGAGCGCTACCGGTTCCTCAAATGGGGCCAGAACGCGTTCGACAATTTCCGCGTCGTGCCGCCCGGCACCGGCATCTGCCACCAGGTCAATCTGGAATATCTCGGCCAGTGCGTCTGGACCAAGGATGCGGAAGGCGAAACGATCGCCTATCCGGACACATGTGTGGGCACCGACAGCCACACCACCATGATCAACGGCCTGGGCGTGCTCGGCTGGGGCGTTGGCGGCATCGAGGCGGAAGCGGCCATGCTCGGCCAGCCCATCTCGATGCTGCTGCCCGAAGTGATCGGCTTCAAACTGACCGGCGCGCTCAAGGAAGGCGTCACCGCCACCGACCTCGTCCTCACCGTCGTGCAGATGCTCCGCCAGAAGGGCGTTGTCGGCAAATTCGTCGAATTCTACGGCGCCGGCCTCGACAATCTGACGCTCGCGGACGCGGCGACGATCGGCAATATGTGCCCCGAATATGGCGCGACCTGCGGCTTCTTTCCGATCGATTCCGAGACGCTCAACTATCTGACCATGACCGGCCGCGACGCCGAGCGGATCGCCCTGGTCGAAGCCTACTCCAAGGAACAGGGCATGTTGCGCGAGACCGGCTCCGCCGATCCGGTCTTCACCGACACGCTGGAACTCGACCTTGGCGACGTCGTGCCCTCCATGGCCGGCCCCAAGCGCCCGGAGGGCCGCGTGCCGCTCGGCGACGTGGGCGAGAAGTTCCGCGAGGCCTTCACAGCCGAATACAAGAAAGACGCAAACCAGATCGACAATCGCTACGCCGTCGAGGGCGAGGACTATGATCTCGGCCATGGCGATGTGGCGATCGCCGCGATCACCTCCTGCACCAACACCTCCAACCCGTCGGTTCTGATCGGCGCGGGCCTTCTGGCGCGCAACGCCAACAAACTCGGCATCGCCCAGAAGCCCTGGGTGAAAACCTCGCTTGCGCCCGGTTCGCAGGTGGTGGCGGAGTACCTTGAGAATTCGGGGCTTCAAAAAGAACTCGACCAGATCGGTTTCAACCTGGTCGGCTTTGGCTGCACCACCTGCATCGGCAATTCGGGCCCGCTGCCCGGCCCGATCTCCAAGACGATCAACGACAAGGGCCTGATCGCCGCGGGCGTCCTTTCGGGCAACCGCAATTTCGAGGGCCGCATCTCGCCCGACGTGCAGGCCAACTATCTGGCTTCCCCGCCGCTGGTCGTCGCCTATGCGCTCGCCGGCACGGTCAACATCAATCTCGACACCGACCCGATCGGCCAGGACAAGGACGGCAACGATGTGTTCCTGAAGGACATCTGGCCGTCGAACCAGGAGATCCAGTCCTTCATCCACGAGCATGTGACGCGCGAACTGTTCGAGGCCAAATATGCCGACGTCTTCAAGGGCGACGAGCGTTGGCGTGCCGTCACCGTGCCCGAGGGCAAGACCTATGCCTGGGACGACAATTCCACCTATGTGCAGAACCCGCCCTATTTCGCGGGCATGGGCAAGGGCGCGGGCGAAATCTCCGACATCAGGGGCGCGCGCATTCTGGGCCTCTTCGGCGACAAGATCACCACCGACCACATCTCGCCGGCCGGCTCGATCAAGGCGCAGTCGCCCGCCGGCGCCTATCTGATGGACAATGGCGTGGGCGTTGCCGACTTCAACCAGTACGGCACGCGGCGCGGCAACCATGAGGTGATGATGCGCGGCACCTTCGCCAACATCCGCATCCGCAACCACATGCTGGGCGAAAACGGCCGCGAGGGCGGCTACACGATCCACTATCCCTCCAAGGACGAACTGCCAATCTACGACGCGGCGATGCGCTACCGCGAGGAAAACGTGCCGCTCGTCGTCTTTGCCGGCGGCGAATATGGCAACGGTTCGTCGCGCGACTGGGCGGCCAAGGGCACCAATCTGCTGGGTGTCAAGGCCGTGATCGCCCAGTCCTTCGAGCGCATCCACCGCTCCAACCTTGTCGGCATGGGCATCGTGCCGTTTACTTTCGACGAGGGCGTCTCATGGGCCGGTCTCGGCCTGAAGGGCGACGAGACGGTGACGATTGAAGGATTGGCCGACGTCAAACCGCGCCAGAAAGTGATCGCCAAGGTCACCTACGCGGACGGGACGGAAAAGGACGTGCCGCTGATCTGCCGCATCGATACCGCCGACGAACTCGACTATGTCGAAAATGGCGGGATCTTGCAGTATGTGCTGCGGGACCTGGCGGCGTAAGGGCACGCTAACAGCACTGAATTGAACGAGCCCGCCGGTGGAAACATCGGCGGGCTTTCTTGTGGTTGGGTGAACAAGCCTGCTCCATTCGTTCGCCTTTAGTTAGCGGTCTTATGCGGCTGTTCAGAGTGCCGCATCGAGCCTAAGACGATCATTGACTATTGCTGTGTTCGCAAGAAACGCGGTGCAAGCTTCGATATGCTACTATTGAGCTCTTTATCCGGCGAGCCATCATATCAAAAGCCAACATTGTTTCGATCGAAAGCCGATATGGTTTCAGTTGCTGATGCACAGCGTGAAAGATTCTTCGAAACTGAAAGGAATAATCCCTGAAATGATACCCGAGTATCCGACCAAGGTGACAAGAATAGGCGCGATTTTAGCTTTGATGGCAACACTGGTTTGGGTGCAATGGCCGCTGGATTTTAATCGCTTAGGAGTTGGGCAATCTATCACCTTTTTGGCTGCGCTGATGACTTGGATTGGCATTGAGTGGGCAGACTGGCAAAATCATTATGGATATAACATAAACTCGCTTGATGAGGACGCGACAAAGGTAAATTATCTTATAGAGATATTGGATCGAAAAACATACTACCAACTTCGTTATGCTAACGTGGAAACATACATTAGAGTCGATGATTATAAGGGATTAGAGGAATTTTTGGCGTACTATGAGGCAGATTTATTTAAATTTCATAACAATTCTATTCAGGATAGTTATGATAATGTTGAACGACTAGGTAGAATATTTATTCATAATTTATGGTCACTATACACTTCCGATGGACGAGGATGGGCCACTTGGCGTCCGCGCAATGATGATTGGGTCGAAGACGAGATTTTTGAAAAGGTGATGTTGAAGATTGCTGGGCTAAATCGAGATGCCACAGCGGTCGCAGACGCTTGGGAAGATTTTATCAAAGTTGCCAAGTCGGAATTACGCGGAAATTCTGTTGGATTAAACTTCTACAAATTGTGATTTCGTGTGTAAAATTCAGAGTTTTCTACGTCGAGTTACGAGCGTGTAACCGGAATAAAAGATTAGATTGTACAGATGTCATAGGTCGGATTTTCGAAATGTCGGCAAGTCATTTGGCTTCCGGTAAAAAATCAACAACGGAAGTGGTCGGGTCACTTGCCACGAAGTCGCAGAATCAGGCGCCGCAGCCAACCTTATCTTCCGTCATCCCTGTGCTTGTCACAGGGATCCATTCCTGAGGCGTCGACGGGTGGGTGATGACATGACACGCCCAGCGAATCCGTTTCGAACGGTGTTTCGAGTCGGATTTCGCCTCATAACCAGCGGAGAAACCTCCGGAATGGGTTCCGGGGACAAGCCCCGGAATGACGGCGTGCGGGGTTATCGACGGGTGCTCAATGCGGAGGTTTCGCGGGGACGGTTCAATCCGCGAGCGCCGCGCCAGCGACACACACAATCGGAACCGATGACGGTGAGTACAGCGTGACAGCGCCGGATTTGGGCACTTGCTTCAAAGCCGCAGAACGAACTCCCAAGCCAACCCCATCTTCCGTCATCCCTGTGCTTGTCACAGGGATCCATTCCTGAGGCGTCTACGAGCGGGCGGTGACCTCCAACGCCGAGCGAATCCGTTGTGATCGGGCATCCCGAGACCGGCTTTCAGCCTCGTCACGGATGGATAAGTCTCTGGAATGGATCCTCGGCTCGGAGGCCGAGGATGACGAAGTGTGGGGCGATCGCCAGCTGCGCGGCATAGGCGCTACAGCAGCCACGGCCGCAGGTCGTTCCAGTCGGGATTAATCGCCTCGATCGCGTTGATCTTCCACTGACGCGGCCATTTCTTGATCGTCTTTTCGCGTGTGATGGCGCGTGTGACGAGGTCGTGTTCCTCGAACCAGACCAGACGCTTGCAACTGTACTTGGCCGTGAACTGCGAGCCGATCCCGTTTTCATGCTCCCACACGCGTTGAGCGAGATCGGATGTCACGCCCACATAGGGCGTGCCGCCTTTCTTGGATGCGAGCAAGTAGACGTAGCCCTTGCGCATACTTGCGACGGTCTCAGGAATGGATCCCTGTGACAAGCACAGGGATGACGGCACTGGTTTGGACTCTTGGAGCAAGGCCGCAGAATCAAGCACCCAGGCCATCTCCCCTCCGTCATCCTCGGCCTCCGAGCCGAGGATCCATTCCGTTCCGTCGAAGGTGCGCTTTTTCCGTCATTCCGGGGCGGCGCAACCGAACCCGGAATCCAGAGCCGAGGCGTCGGCCATCACGCAACTGGATTCCGGATCATGCTGCGCATGTCCGGAATGACGTGGGTGAAACGCTCCGCCTCCCCCTTGAGGGGATGAGCCTGCGAACGGCGATTGGTCCAGCGAAGCCGGGCCAGAGCGCGTGGGGGTGACATCAAAAGCGCGCAGGTTGGCGACTCCCCCCACCCGGCTCTGACGCGCTGCGCGCGCCAGTCGCCGACCTCTCCTCAGGGGGGAGGTTGGGCGGCCGTCCTCAAAAAAAACTTATCCAACCGCCTTCACCCTCCCCCATGCTCCCTCCACCGCGCCCATCGGAACGTCGGATGGCCACCACCTTCGGCGGACGCGGCGGTGGACCGGTTGGGTGAGGCGTGGTCGACCCTTGGTCGGCCGGAAGCCAACGATTTGGCTTTCGGAACGACGAACGCCCGGAGCGCAAGCGAAGGGCCGGGGTCACACATGGTAGCCTCACCTGGGCGATGAGCCCCCAAAGCGCGTTTGGCCCCGCAGCATCTGTGATGCTGCGGAAAGGTTCCAAACGCCACTTTTGAATCGCCTGCAAGCTTTCCGGATCGGCCAAGCCGATCCGGGCGCAGGCGTGCGGAATGAAGGTGTGTGGTGTCCGTCCGCGCCTGTCCCTGGCCAGACCCGGCCGGCGGTCAGGACCGGACGGGGCCAGAGGATGGTTTCGTCATGTCGCGGGTCTGCGGCGGACCGAACTGATCCAGAGGTCACGGCAGGGCGCGAGCCTCGCGCCGGCGCCCCACATGACGATCACCGCAAGCCCGCCGGACGGGCGGTTTGGCGACCGCACATATACAAACTACGGATCGCGGCTCTTCAAACCGCCCGTTGTTCTCGTCTCTCTCGCGCTCACGCCAGTCTCGCTGGCGCGGGACGGCTGCGCGTGCGCGCCGAAAAGTCGGCGACGGCCAGTCGGCCTTGCGGGCTGCGCCCGAGATCAAAGGAAGGAAAGCCCGGCGCCAGCCCCGCACACGTCATCCTCGGCCTCCGAGCCGAGGATCCAGAGCCGAGGCGTCCGCCACTTCACGCGCCGTCATTCCGGAATCAAGTTCCGGAATGACGCACTAATGTGATGAGGTCGCACAGCCATGATGAAACGCCATGTCCACCTACCCCGCCCTTCGAGGCGCGCCGCCAATTCCCGTCATCCTGAGGTGCGAGCAGAGCGAGCCTCAAAGGGCGAGGGGATTGGCACTTGCACCTCGATATGAGGCAAGCGGTCGGCCGCGCGGGCTTTCGCCGAGGAAGCAGGCGCCAACCCGACCCCGCCCGCCGCAATCGTGATCGCCTGGGCCGTTGATCGGGCAGCATCGGGCGTTAGCTCTCACGGTGACCCCAAAAGGAGGACCGATCGATGACCCGCACCACGCTTGCCCTTGCCGCCGCCGCGAGCCTTTTCGCCACCGCCGCGTCCGCCGAGATCGTCGGCGAGAGCTTCACCTACGAGGTCGCCGGCGAGACCTTCGAAGGCTATGTCGCCCGCAACACCAATGCGACCCCGCGCGGTTCGGTGATGCTGGTGCATGACTGGGACGGCATGACCAGCTATGAGATGCGCCGCGCCGACATGCTGGCCGCGCTCGGCTACACCGCGTTCGCGCTCGACGTCTATGGCGCCGACACCGACCCGCAATCGGTCGACGAGTACCGGGCGCTGTCCGGTGCGCTCTATGGCGATCGCGAGACGTTCCGCGCGCGGCTTCAGGGCTCGTTAGACGCGGCGGCCGCGGGCATCGAGGGCTGGACGGAAAACGTGGTCGTCGCCGGCTACTGCTTTGGCGGCGCGCCGGTGCTGCTGTTGCACGGCTCGGCCGACCCGGTGTCGGGCATGGCCGATCTGGCCGCGCTGCTCGACCAGTTGCAGAGCGCCGGCGTGCCGCATGCGGCACAGGTGTTTGGCGGGGCACGCCATTCCTTCACCGTGTTCGGCTCGGGCGATTATGACCTTGCCGCCGACCGCGGCGCGTGGGACGCGTTCGAGGCGTTTCTGGCGGAAAACCTCTGAGGGCGATCACAGCCCGGTCAGGTCGAGCGCGCCGCGCGGCCGCCAGCCAAGCGACCGCAGGCGCGCCGTGTCCATGGCATTGAAGGCCGACGCATCGGCGCGTGGCGGTGGGGCTTGGGCGATGCCGGTATGCTCCGCGTAGGCCGCAAGCAGGTCGTGCCGGTCGAGCAGGATGTCGGAGACATTGAAAACCGGCGCTGGGCCGAAGCGCGCCAGATCAGCGGCGGGCAGCGTGGCGAGCAGGCGCACGGCACTGGCGAGATCGTCGCCATGCACTTCGGTGCCGATGCGCGGCGCGATCGTTTCGCCCGCTTCGAAGTCGGAAAACAGGCCGGCCCATTTGTGCGCCCGGCCCGGCCCGGCGGGGCCATAGATGCCGGTGGCACGAAGAATGACCGGCAGGAACCGGTCGGACGCCATGTCGGCGAGCGCGATCTCAACGGCGCGTTTTGTTTCGCCATAGAAGGTGTCGGGCGCGCAGACCGTGTCCTCGGTCAGCACCGTGCCGGCCGGTTTCGGTCCGTAAACCGCGCGCGAGGACAGGAAGACGGTGCGCGACACGCCGGCGCGTTTCGCCGCCTCTAGCAGCGCCAGCGTGCCGTCGACATTGGCGCGGCGGAAACCGTCGGGATCGTCGCCCTCGCCGCCGCGATATTTGCCCGGCACATGGGCGAACGCGCAGTGGACGAAGACATCGACCCCGTCGAAGGCCGGGCGGAAATCATGGTCTGGATCGAGATCGCCGGCGACCCATTCGACCGGCTCGGAGAAGAAACCGGCCGGCGGCCAGGACCGCCCCATGGTGATGACATCGGCGCCGTCTTTCAGGAGGCCTTCGGCAATGAAGCGCCCGGCATAACCGGTGGCGCCGGAGATGAGGATGGTGGTCACTTCAATACCGTCATCATGCCGCCGGATTGGCCAGCGTGTCGGTGTCGGGGATCGCGTCTCCCGTCCGGTAGGCTTGCCAAAGATCGATCAGCGGCTGAAGCTGCGCGCGTTTGGGATGGTCGGCCTGCCACGGCTTTTCATACTGGTAGTGGATTACATGCACGCTTTTCCAGTCCCACAGGGACGGCAGGTTGAACCAGACATATTGCAGCATGTTGAAGGTCACGGGCAGGCCGTGCCAGTCCGGGAAGAACGTCTCGAGAAACGTCTGGTCGGTGCGGCGCCAGAAGATGTCCGGCTGGTCCAACCGCGTCATCATCGCCTCGAACGTTTCCTGCGAGGGCCGCGCGGTGAAGACGCCCGAATTGAGCCGGTGGAAATCGCCAAGGCTCTCATAGACGTTCGGCGCGGCGCAGAATTCGGGATAACCAAACAGCCGGTCGATGTTGCGCACGACCAGCGTATCGGCATCGAGAAAGACGACCGACTCGTACTGCGCCATTTGCCACAGGCGCAGCTTGGCGAAATTGTCGAGCGGGGTATGAAAGGCCGGCTTGTTGCCTTTTGTGAAAGGCGCGTCCGCATGCAGCTTCGCGCGCGCGTGGCGCTCGTTGAAGGCGGGCGACGTGTCGAGCAGATCGACCGGCACGATGATGGCGCCGAGATCGGAAAGCGGGGCAAGGTCGCCGGCGGTCACGCCGCGGGTCGCCATGACGACGATGTCGGCCTTGGTGCCGGTCAGCGCCAGCGAACGGACGAGCGCGATCGCCGCGCCGGCATAGTCGGCATTGGTGACAAGCGTGATGAAGGCGTTGCGAGGCGCGGGCAATGGCGGATTTTCTGACTGTTCGCGGTGATGGTGGTCCGGCTATTCCGCCGGCTCGGTATCCTTGGCTTCCAGCGCCGTGATCCTGTCTTCGTGATCGCTGACGAGACCGGCTACAAAATTAAGGATCAGCGTGTTGCCATCGAGCTTAGTATTGATCGTCTCAAGATCGTCGCGCATGGCCTGCTGCTCGCTACGCATAGCTTGCTGCTCATCACGGATTTGCCGCAACAGTTGCAATGTCAGATTTTCAGGGTCTTCGGCCATCGTGTGCTCCAACCATATTCAGGCTAACATGGGCGCAGGAACAAGACAAGAACAGATCGCTCCCTACGACACGCTTTTGAGGCGCTTGCCTTCCGGATCGGCCTCCACCGTCTTGGCGATGTCCTTGGTCCAGGCCGAGACCGCCGGCACGCGCGACCGGTCGACGCGATAGGCGAACTTCTTGGCCACATCGACGACTTCTTCCAGCAGCCCTTCGGCCAACGTAATCGGTTCGAGGCCGAGCGCCAGGAATTGCTCGTTCCTGACGACCAGTTCGTTTTCGGCCGCTTCCTTGCGCGGGTTGGGCAGGAAGGCGATCTCGGCGCCAGTCATCTTCGCAATCAGTTCGGCCAGATCGCGCACCCGGTGCGTCTCAGTCATCTGGTTGAAGATCTTGACTTTGTCGCCCTTGGCCGGCGCGTCCGATAGGGCCAGGTCGATGCAGCGCACCGAATCCTGGATGTGAATGAAGGCGCGCGTCTGTCCGCCCGTGCCGTGCACCGTCAGCGGGTGGCCGATCGCCGCCTGGATGAGGAAGCGGTTCAGCACGGTGCCATAGTCGCCATCATAGTCGAACCGGTTGATGAGCTGCGGATGCAGCTTGGTCTCGGCCGTGTGCGTGCCCCAGACGATGCCCTGATGCAGGTCGGTGATCCGGAGCCCGTCGTTCTTGGCATAGAACTGGAACAGGAGCTGATCGAGGCACTTGGTCATGTGGTAGATCGAGCCGGGATTGGCCGGATACAAAATGTCCTGGGTGACCGTGTCGCCGTCCATCGTCTCGATGCCGACCGGCAGATAACCCTCGGGGATCGCCGCGCCGATGGTCGAATAGCCATAGACGCCCATCGTGCCCAGATGCACCAGATGCGGGTCAAGGCCGATCTCGACGATGGCGTTCAGCAGATTGTGGGTCGCGTTGACATTGTTGTTGACCGTATAATTCTTGTGCCGGTCGGTTTTCATCGAATAGGGCGCGGCGCGCTGTTCGGCGAAATGGACGATCGCGTCGGGCCGGTGTTCGGCGAGCCAGTTCTTCAAAACGTCATAGTCGCGGGCCAGATCGATCAGGTGGAAATGGATGCGGCGGCCGGTCTCCTCGTGCCAGATGCGGGTGCGCTCCTGGATCGAATCCATCGGCGTCAGTGATTGGACGCCCAGTTCCGTGTCGATCCAGCGGCGCGACAGATTGTCGATGATGTGCACATCATGGCCCTTGGCCGACAGATGAAGCGCGGTCGGCCAGCCGACAAATCCGTCACCGCCCAGAACTGCAATTTTCATGATCTTGGTCCCGATTCGTTGCGTCGCGATTCCCCTAGGGGCTCAATGTGACATTTGTGACAAACGCGACTTGGTCACAAATTCTGCCGTGTCTTATCCGCTGCGGCACCGATAGACCAGTGTTGCACGGGACCATGCTTTGATGTATCGGCAGCCATTCCGCTTCGCGCGGGAGAGACCGGACAATCTGCACAGGGTTCGTCCGGCGCCGAAGGAGCAACCGCCCCGGAAACTCTCAGGCCAAAGGACTGCGCGACGCCTTGAAAATCTGGAGAGCGATGCGCCATCAAGGCGTGTCCACCGAAGGAGCAAGCCCCCGCCGGATGGTCCGGCGTAATCCGCAGAAGCGGCACGGGCAAAACTCTCAGGTTTCCTGACAGATGGGGCACGGACCGGATCGCCGCGCGCGGCCGGCCGAACCGTCAGGAGCCGAATATGGCACATATCGCAGTCATCGGCGCCGGAATCACCGGCGTCACCACCGCTTGGTCGCTGCTGGGGCGCGGCCATGAGGTCACGCTGTTCGACCGGAACCGCTATGCGGCGATGGAGACCAGCTTTGCCAATGGCGGGCAATTGTCGGCGTCCAACGCCGAGGTCTGGAACCATTGGGGCAACGTCGTAAAGGGCATCAAATGGATGCTGCGCGCCGATGCGCCGCTGAAGTTCTCGCTTGCACCGTCATGGCACAAATATTCCTGGATGGCCGAGTTCCTCGCCAACATCCCGCACCATGACCGCAACACGGTGGCGACGACGCGGATGGCGATCGCCGCACGCGAGCACCTGTTTGCAATGGTGCGCGAGGCGGGCATCGACTTCGATCTGGAACGGCGCGGCATCCTGCATGTCTATGCCGACCGGTCGGGCTTCGATCACGCATCAAGCATCAACCGGCTGCTGGCGCGCGGCGGGCTGATGCGGCAGGCGGTCTCCCCGGCCGAGATCGCAGCGCTGGAGCCGGCGCTGAAAGGCGACTTTTTCGGGGGCTTTTACACGCAGAGCGATTCAACCGGCGATATCCACAAATTCTCCGCGGGCCTCGCGGACGCCGCCGTTCGGCGCGGCGTGACATTCGTCAACGAAGCCGAGATCACGCGGCTTGCGCGCGATGGCGGTGGCATTGCTGTCGCCTTCGATCACAAAGGGTCCGCCCACGATGCGCGCTTCGACGCCGTCGTCATCTGCGCGGGAACGGCCAGCCGTGCGCTCGCCGCGCAGCTTGGCGACCGGGTGAATGTCTATCCCGTCAAAGGCTATTCGATCACGGTCGATCTGGCCGACGAGGCAAGCCGTGCGGCTGCGCCCTGGATGAGCCTTCTCGACGATGACGCCAAGATCGTCACAAGCCGTCTGGGTGCCCACCGGTTCCGGGTTGCAGGCACGGCCGAGTTCGCCGGCTTTGACCGCGACATCCGTGCGGAACGGATCGCACCGCTCGTCAAATGGTGCGAGCGGCACTTCCCGGCGATGCGCACCGAACATGTCACGCCCTGGGCCGGGCTGCGGCCGATGATGCCCAACATGATGCCGAAGGTCGGCGCCGGCCGCGCGCCGGGTGTCTACTACAACACCGGCCACGGCCATCTGGGCTGGACGCTGAGCGCGGCCACGGCGGACATGATCGCTGCGCGGATCGATGCGGATCATGCCGGTCAAACGACGATTGCACCGGTGGCACTGGCCGCCGAATGAGGTTGCAGGGCGGCAAAGTTTCACCGGAAAGTGAGTTTCCGGTGAGGCGCCGACCCGGTAGCCTTTGGTCATGCGCCAGCAACCACTCAAGCAGATGATCACCCGGCGGACGCTTCTGGCCGGCACGGCGGCAAGCCTTGCCGCCATGGCGTCAGGCCCGGTGCGCGCCGCGACGCCGGTGACCGGCGTCGTCGAACTGTTCACCAGCCAGGGCTGCAGTTCCTGTCCGCCGGCCGATGCGGCGCTTGCCGATTTTGCCGCCGATCCGGACGTCCTCGCGCTGGGCTATCATGTCGACTATTGGGACTATCTGGGCTGGAAGGACACGCTCGCCAGCCCCGACAACACGGCCCGCCAACGCGCCTATGCGCGAACCCTGGGCAACCGCTCGGTCTATACGCCGCAAGCGGTGGTCAATGGCCGCGCGCATCTCAATGGCGGCTACAAGAGCCGGATACAGACCTTGATCGGGGACCATGACGCGGCGGGCAACGGGCTGACCGTGCCCGTCATGGTGGACATGAACGCCGGCCGCCTTTCGGTAGGTGTGGGCGATGGAGGCAAGCCGGCCGGCGCCGACATGCTGCTGACCATCGTCTATTATCGCGACCGCAGCGAGGTGGAAATCGCGCGCGGCGAAAATGCCGGGCGCACCATGGTCTATGCCAATGCCGTCATGGCGCAGCAGACCCTTGGCATGTGGGACGGCAAGGCGATGCAGATCGACCTGCCGCGCGACAAGATCGCCCAGTACAAGGCGACCGGATGCGCCGTGCTGCTCCAGGCGGCGATCGATGGCGCGCCGGGCCCGATCATGGGCGCGGCGAAGCTGACGGGTTTCGACAGAAGCTGATCGGAGAGGTTTAGGCCGGACCCGGACGGCATCGGGGCTGGGGGCAACAGATTGTCCAATCACCGCCCCGGTCCGGCCTTGCGGTCATCCTGTTTGCGGGATGGGCCGCTGGTCGCACGGCGGTCTGGCCGGGCTTGAAGCCGCCCCCGTGCGGCTGTTCATATTCAGACAAAACCGGGCGCCGGTGTGTTCGACTTGCGGCGAAAACGGGGCAGGCCATCACGCTTGCCAACCGCGCGACGAACAGTGTGACCCTGCCGTTTACGATGCATTAACGGCTCCGGTCACGGCTTGCGCGCCGCGCCGTTTCGGGCAACCATGGCGTGTTTGAAACGCGATTTGCGGGAGGCGGACCATCGACGGTTCCGATGATGAGAACGCGCAGCCGGGCCAAGGTACAGTAGGCAAGGGCGCGGGGGGCAATGGCGCGGGGGCGGCCACAGGCAATGTCGTTGCACTGAGCCAGGGGCGCCGGCAGCGCCAGCCGGACGAAGTCAAATTCGACCGGCGCGAACTGGACCAGATCCTGCGGGTCTACAGTTTCATGGTCGCCGGCGGCGAATGGCGCGACTATGGCATCTCGCACCTGAAGGACAGGGCCGTCTTTGCGGTCTTTCGGCGGGCATCGGAAATGCCGCTCTACCGGATCGAGAAGAACCCGAAGCTTGCCCGGAAACAGGGCGCCTATGCGGTGATCAACGCTTCGGGCATGGTGCTCAAGCGTGGCCACGATCTGGCGCAGTTGCTCAAACTGTTCGACAAGCAGATCAGGCTCGTCCAGTCGAACTGATCCCCGTTCAGACCGGCGGATAAAGCGTTCCGGGATAGGTGTCTGGGTCCGGCGTTGAGGTCTGGCCCTTGCCAAGCGGCTTTTGCATCAGAACCGAGTCCAGCCAGCGCCCGTGCTTGAAGCCGGTCGCGGGCAGTGCGCCCACATGGACGAACCCAAGCGCTTCGTGCAGGCCGATCGAGGCGGCATGCTCGGACCCGCCGATCACCGCGATCATCTGGCGGAACCCGAGCGCCTCGCAGCGCGCGATGATCTCGGCCAGAAGCGTTCTGCCGACGCCGCGCCCCTTGGCATGCGGCGCCACATAGACCGAATTCTCCACCGTCCAGCGATAGGCGGGTCGGGCACGATAGCTGCCCGCATAGGCATAGCCCAGAAGCGTGCCGTCTGCGTCACGGGCGCAGATATGCGGATAACCGGAATGGCGAATGGCGTGGAAGCGGCGCGCCATTTCGGCCTCGTCCGGCGGATCGAGTTCGAAACTCGCCGTGCCGTTGAGCACCGCATCCGCATAGATGGTAGTGATCGCCGGAATGTCGGCGTCGGTCGTGTCGGAAAGGGCGAAGGAGGCGGTCATGGCGGCGGGCACTTTTCGGCTGCCGCCAGAAACCAGAATTGCGCGCAAAAGAAAAGGGCGGCCCGAAGGCCGCCCGATCCGGTCGCGATGGCCGAGGCCGCCTATTCGCGGTTGCCCAAGAACATCAGCAGGAACTGGAACATGTTGATGAAGTCCAGATAGAGCGCCAGCGCGCCCATGATGGCCTTCTTCTCGGCAACGGCGGCGCCGTCACCCACATAGTACATTTCCTTGATCTTCTGCGTATCATAGGCGGTCAGGCCGGCGAAGATCAGAACGCCGATCACCGAGATCGCGAACTGCAGTGCGCCCGAACCCAGGAAGATGTTGACGATCATCGCCAGGATCAGGCCGACCAGGCCCATCAGCAGGAACGAGCCCATGCCGGTCAAATCACGCTTGGTGGTATAGCCGTAAAGCGACAGCGCACCGAACGCGGTTGCCGTGATGAAGAAGGTCTGCACGATCGATGCCGAGGTGTAGACCAGGAAGATCGACGACAGCGACATGCCGATCAGCGCTGCAAAGCTCCAGAAGGTGATCTGGGCCGTGGTGGTCTGCATCCGGTCGATGCGGAAGCTCAGGAAGAAGACCAGCGCCAGCGGCGCCAGCATGATGACCCAGCGCAGCGGCGAGCCGTAGATGACGGTGCCGAGCGCCGTCAGCATCGTGCCGTTCGGCAGCGCGGCGGCAGCGGCAGCCGGATTGTTGGTGGTCGCAAGCATGACGGTGCCGGCGGCGAACAGGGCGGTGATGCCCATCGCCAGAGCCATCAGATTGTAGACGCGGATCATATAGGACCGAAGGCCCTGATCGATGCTCGCATCATAGGTGCGGGCGCCGGCGCCCGCCTGGTATTGAACGTTACGGAGTTCAGCCATTTCGTCCTCGTTAAGCCTTCACGTCCCGTCGGGTGTCCGGCCGCGCGCGATCTCGCGCGCACCGAGGCGCCGCTGGCGGGACCTCCAGCATGCCTGAGGGTAATATGAGGCGACAGGGCAGCTTTTACAAGAATTTCCGGTCGCTCCGACCGGCAAAGACGCGGGGCAAATGCGCGCAAGGCGGAAAAACCGCCCCGGCATGATGAACAAATCGTTAAAGGTTGCGCAACACCGGCGCTGCTTTCTGGCCGAGAACGCGCCAGGTGCCCAGAAGGCCGAACCCGACCGTGCAGGCCAGTGCTGCCAGGATCGTCGCCGCGGCGATCTCGGGCCGGAAGGTCCAGGGCAGGGTCATGATCTGGCTTACGACGAACCATGCCGCAACGCCGCCCGCAAGCAGCGCGAAAACCGCGGTGGCAAAGCCGAGGATGGCATATTCCGTCACGAAGGTGCGGATGAGTGTGGTCCGGGTTGCGCCGAGCGTTTTCAGGACCACAGCGTCATGCACCCGCGCCCGGTTGCCGGCGGCAAGCGCCCCGGCGAGAACCAGAACGGACGCGATCAGCGCAACGGCGGCGGCCGCACGCACAGCGGCGGCCAACTGGCCGACGACGCGATTGACCAGTTCGATTGCATCCTTGACGCGCACGCTCGTCACCGCCGGAAACGCGCGCGTCACCGAAGAAAGAATGCCGGCTTCCTGCTCGAAATCGGCATCGGGCATGGTCAACGTCGCAAGCCAGGAGTGCGGCGCGCCGGCAAAGGTGTTGGGCGAGAACACCATAACGAAGTTGATCGCCAGCGACTCCCACTCGACCTGCCGGAAATTGGCGATGGTGGCCGTGATGTTGCGGCCGAGCACATTGACGGTGACAGTGTCGCCAATCGAAAGGCCCAATTCGCCGGCCTCCTCGGCAGAGAACGAGACGAGCGGTTCGCCGGCATGGTCCGGCGCCCACCATTCACCCGCCGACAGGCTCGAATTTTCCGGCACGTTCTGCGCATAGGTAATGCCGCGATCGCCGCGCAGCACCCAGGCGCCTTCGGGCGGCAGTTCCATCTCGGCAACATTCTGGCCGTTCAGTTCGACGATGCGCCCGCGCAGCATCGGCACGCGCACCAGCTTGCCCGCATCGCCCGCTTCGGTTTCGACCAGTGTCGCGAAATCGTCGACCACGTCCGACTGGATGTCGACGAAGAAGAAGTTGGGCGCGCGCTCGGGCAGATCGCCGGCGATCTGCTGGCGCAGATTGGTGTCGATCAGGGCCAGCGCGATGAGCAGGGTCAGGCCAAGGCCCAGCGCCAGCACCACCGACGGCGTCAGCGCGCCGGGGCGGTGGATGTTGCCGACGGCCATGCGCAGCGAGGTGCCCGGCACATTGCGGATGCGGCGGGCCAGCCTCTGAATGCCGGACGAGACGAGGCGCAGAACGATGAAGGCGGCAGCGACGCCGGCAAGGAAGCCGGCGGCGAGCGTGCGCTCCTCGGAAAACCACACCGCGAGCCCGGTCAGCAAAAGCGCCGCAAGGCCGGCGCCGACGACATAGGCGGTGCGCGGCAGGCCGCGCTCGGCCATGGTCTGGTTGCGGAAGAGGTTCGAGGCGGGAATGTCGCGCGCGTGGCCGAGCGGCACCAGCGCGAAGACGAAGATCGTCAGCACCGCAAAGATGACCGCCAGCATCAGCGCGCCCGGATAAAGGCCCGCGCCGCCCGCTGGCAGCGGCACGATGCCGGACAAAGCTGCAGCCGCGGCGACGGGCGCGATCGCGGCCAGCACCAGGCCGATGGCGATGCCCACCGCGCCGACCATCAGGATCTGGAAAAGATAGATCAAGGTGACGAGCCGTCCCGGCGCGCCAAGGCATTTGAAGGTGGCGATCACGTCGCGTTTGGAATCGAGAAACGCCCGCACGGCATTGGCGACGCCGACACCGCCGGTGACGAGCGCCGTCAGGCCGACCAGCGTCAGGAATTGCGCGAACCGTTCGATGTTGGCGGCAAGCGCCGGCGCCGCATTGGCGCGCGTGCGCACCGACCAGCCGGCGGTCGGATGGGTGTCGTTGGCCGCTTCGATCGCCGATCTCAGTTGCGCGTCGGTCGTGCCCGGATCGGTGCGGACCTTGTAGACCCGTTCGACCAGCGAGCCGGGCTGGATCAAGCCGGACGCTTCGAGCGCATCGAGCGACATGACGATGCGCGGCGCGAGCCCGATGCCGTCGGACAGCGCATCGGGTTCGAGTTCGATGGTCGCCTTGATGGCAAAACGGGCATCGCCGATCAGGACCGCGTCGCCGATCGCAAGACCAAGCCGTTCGAGAAGGATCGGCTGGACGGCCACGCCCCAGGCGCCATCGGTCAGTGCATAGTCGGATCGCGCCAGGGCCGGCTCGGTCTCGAAGGTACCGTAGAGCGGATACAGATCATCGACGGCCTTGATCTCGACCAGCGTCTGGTCGGACTGGTCTTCGAGCCGCGCCATCGACCGCGTGTTGGCGCTTTCGGCAACCGTGCCGATCGCCTGCAATGTTGCCATTTCCTCGGGCGTTGTCGTCCGGTGGATCAGTTCGAAGCGAATGTCGCCGCCCAGGATCGACCGCCCTTCGGACTGGATGCCTTGGGTGATGGCCTGCGCCACCGCGCTGACGCCGCCGATCGCCCCTGTGCCCAGCGCGATGCAGGCCAGAAAGACGTAAAATCCGGAGAGGCCGCCGCGCACCTCGCGCAGCGCAAACCGGAAGGCAAGCGCGATCTGCTCCGTCAGGGCGTTCATTATTCGGCCGCCATCTTGGCGGCGGCATCGCCGGCGAACACTTCGCCCGAACGGACGCGCACCTGCCGGTCGCAGCGCTCGGCGAGCGCGGCGTCATGGGTGACCAGCACAAAGCTTGTGCCGCGCTTCTTCTGTGTGTCGAAGATCAGGTCGGCGATCTGCCGTCCCGTCTCCTGGTCGAGATTGCCCGTCGGTTCATCGGCGATCAGGATCGCCGGTTCGGGCGCCAACGCCCGGGCAATGGCGACGCGCTGCTGTTCGCCGCCCGACAACTGGCCGGGATAGTGGGTCAGCCGGTCCTTGAGGCCAACCGCTTCCAGTTCGGCACGGGCGCGGTCGAACGCATTGTCGGCGCCGGCCAGTTCCAGCGGCACGGCGACGTTTTCGAGCGCCGTCATGTTGGCGATCAGGTGAAAGGACTGGAAGACAAAGCCGATATTGCGGCCGCGAAAGCGGGCGATCGCATCTTCGCTCATCTGGTCGAGCCGGGCGCCGGCCACCTCCACACTGCCGCTGTCGGGCCGCTCGAGCCCCGCCAGCACCATCAAAAGCGTCGTCTTGCCCGAGCCGGACGGGCCGACAATACCGACCGCTTCGCCCCGGGGAACGGAAAGGCTGACATTTTTGAGCACCTGAACCTGGCTGGCCGCCGAGCCGAGTGTGAGATTGACGCGGTCGAGGGCGATGACGGGTTCAGACACGGGCAGGACTACCTATATGGGGCGACGAGGACTGCGTCAGTAAATGGGAAGACGGTCGGGCATGTTCAAACAATTCCTACGCTTTTTTGCCGCCGCCGGATTTGCGTTCGGTGTGTCGACGCTGCCGGCGCAAGCCGAGACGGTGCGCGGCGTCGGCTTCGGCGACAGCCTGATGGCCGGCTACCAACTTCCCGCCGACGCCGGTTTTCCCGAGCAGCTCGAAGCCGCTTTGAAGGCCGAGGGGTTCGATGTGACCATCACCAATGCCGGCGTCTCCGGCGACACGACCTCGGGCGGTCTGGCGCGGCTCGACTGGTCGGTGCCCGACGGCACCGATTTCGTGATCCTGGAACTGGGCGGCAATGACGCGCTGCGCGGCATTGCGCCCGACCTGACGCGCGCCAACCTGGACGCGATGATCGAACGGCTTCAGGCGCGCGACATCGACGTCATTCTGGCCGGCATGCGCGCGCCGCCCAACATGGGCGGCGACTATGCGCGCCAGTTCGATGCCATCTTCGCCGAGCTTGCCGAAGCCCATGACGTGCTCCTCTATCCGTTCTTTCTCGAGGGCGCGATCACGGTCGACGGCATGATGCAGGCGGACGGCATTCACCCGACAGCCGACGGCGTCAAAGCCATGGTCGAACGCTTCCTGCCGCTGATGCGGACATACCTTTCCGACCGCGGCGAAGGCTGATGGAAAACGTTAACGATTGGTATCGGAAAATCACCTTGCGCTTCGCGCGCATGCGTGATTCGCTTGGGTCAAGGCGGGGGTGATTTGCGGTCCGCGCGATGGCAAAACCCACCGCTCGAAATGAGGGGACAATGCCATGCCGCGCCTTTTCGCCGCTCTCGAAATCCCTCACCAGGCCGCAACCCACATGTCGATGCTCCGCGGAGGCCTGCCCGGCGCCCGCTGGATCGACATGGAGAATTATCATCTCACGCTGCGGTTCATCGGTGACATCGAACATCACATGGCCGACGAGATCGCCCATGCGCTGGAACGGGTGCACCGGCGGCCCTTCTCGCTGGGCTTGTCGGGCCTTGGTGCCTTTGGCGGAAAGAAGCCGCATTCGCTGTTCGCCGTGCCCACCGCCTCGCCGGATCTCATCGACCTGCAGGCGGAGATCGCCCGCATCTGCCGGCGCCTCGGCCTTGCGCCCGATCCGCGCAAGTTCACCCCGCATGTGACGCTGGCGCGCCTGCGCAACGTCTCGCCGCAGGCGGTGGCCAATTATCTGTCGGTGCGCGGCGGGTTCTTCGTGCCCTCCTTCAAGGTCGACCACTTCACGCTGATGTCGTCGCGCGATTCGGTTGGCGGCGGGCCTTACATCGTCGAGGAGAGCTATCCGCTGTCGCGCGATGTCTTCCCGGCAAGCACGGCGGCCAGTGCCGTCGCGCCGGCCTTTATGTCGCGATAGGCCGCCTCGAAATCCGCTTCGTTGCCGTAATAGGGATCGGCGACATCGCGGGTCTCGCCGGTGGCATGGCCCAGAAACAGGTCGATCGTCGCCTTGTTGTCGAACGCGGCAATGCGCGTCAGGTCCTGCACGTTCCGATGGTCCATGCCCAGGATCAGGTCGAAAGCGTGAAAATCGCCGCGGCTGATCTGCCGGGCGCGCTGGCTGGAAATGTCGATGCCGTGCCGGGCGGCCACGGCGACGGCGCGCGCGTCGGGCGCTTCGCCCGCATGCCAGTTTCCGGTACCGGCCGAATCGACCCGCAACCCTTCCGACAAGCCCGCGCGCGCCGCTTCGGCACGGAACACGCCTTCCGCCAGCGGCGACCGGCAAATGTTGCCCAGACACACGAAAAGAACCCGCATCACCGGCTTTCCCTGGCTGCCCGATCCCCTAAATTGATGCAGGATTGCATGAAGGAGCCCGGACCATGCCCAAACCCTGCCTGACGGCCGACGAATTGACAACGGCGCTCGAAACGCTTGGGGGCTGGACCGCCGAAGAGGGTGGCGAGGCGATAAAGCGGACGTTCAAGTTCGGCTCCTTCGTGGACGCGTTTGCCTTCATGACCGCCGCCGCGCTCACCGCCGAGAAGATGGACCATCATCCCGAATGGTTCAACGTCTACAACCGGGTCGAGGTGCGGCTGACCACCCATGATTCGGGCGGCGTGACGGCGCTCGACATCGATCTGGCCAAGGCGATGGACAAGGCGGCCGGCTGACCGGAACGCTTGAAACCGCCATCGCCCGCGCCCATGTCATTTGTAGGAGGGCGTGCGATGGACGACGTCAAGATCGGCGAGATTCTCGAGCCCGGGACGGAGGAAACCCAGTCCCGGCGCGAACAGAAGGTGCGCAGCAAGTTCTGGCCCAAGGTCAAACGCTATGCGCGGATGATCCCGTTCATCGATGAGGTCGTCGCAGGTTATTTCTGCGCGATGGACCCCGAGACGCCGCCGCGCGTGCGCGGCATCCTTTTGGCGGCGCTGGCCTATTTCATCCTGCCGCTCGACACCATTCCCGACTTCCTTCTGACCTTCGGTTTCGGCGATGACATCGCCGTTCTGACTGCGGCGTTTGCCGCCGTCAAAGGCAACATCACCGACGCCCACCGGGCGGCTGCCCGCAAGGCGCTGGCCGAGGAAGAGATCGACACGGCCGGCTCCACCGATGCCGACGATGGCCCAGTCGTCGACGGCGAGGCGACGCGCACCTGACCGACGGCCGCGTGCGGCTCGCTTTTGGGAAGCGCTTGACCTATTGAACGGTCATCGTTCCCGCCAGGCCGCCGCGTTCCATGCTCAACATATTGCTGACCGTTCTTCCCGTCTTCATCCTGATCGGGGTCGGCTACGGCACGGTTCGTTCGGGCTATCTGAAGGACGATTTCGCCGACGCGATGAACATCTTTGCGGTTCGCATCGCCGTGCCGGTTCTCCTCTTCCGCGCGATGGCCGGGCTGGAACTCGGCCAGGCCTTTTCGCCACCGCTGCTCGTCAGCTTCTATGCCGGAGCACTGGTCTGTTTCGTCGGCGGCATCATTGTCGCGCGGGCGGTCTTCAAGCGCCGTCCCGGCGAGGCGGTCGCCGTCGGTTTTGCCGGCACATTCTCCAATTCGGTCCTGCTTGGCGTGCCGATCGTCGAACGCGCCTATGGCGGCGAGACGCTGACCATGGCGTTCGGCATCATCGCGCTGCATGCGCCGCTCATCTATGCGGTCGGCATGATCACGATGGAGGTGATGCGCCGCGACGGACGGACGCTGCGCGAAGCGCTGACCGATGCGCTGAAATCCATCCTCGCCAATCCGCTGATGGCGGGCATCCTTGCCGGCCTTGCGGTCAATGCGACCGGCATCACATTGCCCGAACCGGTGCAGGCTGCTGTCGACATGCTGGCCGCGGCTGGCATCCCGGTGGCGCTGGTCGGCATCGGCGCCGCACTCACGCGCTACAAGCTGACGGCGGCATTGCCCGAAACATTGACCGCGTCCGGCTTTGCGCTGATCGTCCACCCGGCGGTGGCGTTCGTCCTGTCCCATTATGTGTTCGGTCTGTCGAGCGCGGCCGTCCACGCCGCCGTCGCGCTGGCCGCCATGCCGCCGGGCATCAATATCTACATCTTCGCCAGCCTCTATGACCGTGCCGTCAATCTGGCGGCGTCGACGCTCTTGCTGGCGACCGCGCTTTCCGTCGTCTCGGTGACGGTCTGGCTCTATATCGTCGACACGCTGCTGCCGCTTTAGGGCAAGCCCGGCATCAGGCGCTGCGGCGCCCACCGGCGCGGCTGGCGCGACCCTGTCCCGTTTCACCGGCGATGCGGACCTGGTTCCGCCCTGCTTCCTTGGCGTCGTAGAGCGCATGGTCGGCGGCGATCAGCGCACCGGCGAGACCATCATCGCCGATCGCGGCGACGCCCAGGCTTGCGGTGACCGGCCGCCCGTCGGGCATGATGTCACGCAGGTCCGTTTCGATGGAAACGCGGATTGCCTGGGCCAGTGCCGTCGCCACCGGCAGTTCGGCACGTGAGACGAAAATGGCGAACTCTTCCCCGCCCAGCCGCCCGCACAGATGCGGGCGCGGCGCGGCGGCCGCGATCACCGATGCGACGCCGGCGATGACCCGGTCGCCCTGATCGTGCCCATGGGTGTCGTTGATCGCCTTGAAATTGTCGATGTCGAGCATGATCAGCGCGGCGGGACGCGCCGCCAGCCTGTTGCCTTCATCGAGAAAACCGCGCCGGTTGAAAAGCCCGGTCAAACTGTCGGTCAGCGATGCCTGCCGGTAGGTGGCGGCCAGGTCGCTCATGGCCAGAAAGAAGATCGTTCCGGCAAAGGCAAAAAGCGTTGCGGCAAACGGCGTTGCCGCATAGGTGCCGTAAAGCTCGGCCTGCTCCGCCGGCGACAGGGCGCCATGGCCGGCAGCCCATGCGGCGACCAGGGGGCGGATGAGGACCGACAGGATGACCGCGCTGAGCATGGTGGTCAGAAACCGGGTGCGGGCGCTGATCACCGGCAGGCGGTAGAGCCGGACAACCACCATGATTGGCAGCGCCACCTGGAACAGGCTGACGGCCGTCAGCCGTGCCAGCGACAATTCGCCCAGCGGCGCAAGCGCGGTTATCACGAAGGCGCCGGTAATCGCGGTCATGGCGAACATGCGACCGGGCACAGGCAGCCTTGCGTGGGCGCAAACGCCCTTGGAGACCAGCAGAAAGCCGGTGCAGACGAGCACATCGTCGAGGATGAAGAACAGACCGTGGTACGGCGCGATCTCGGTCATCACATAGGCCGCGCTGCTGCCGATGAACGCACCGGCGCCGGCCAGGTACCATAGAAGGTGCCGGGCCGAACGGTCGAACAGATAGGCGGCGATGAACAGCGCCACATAGTTCAGGCCCAGCAGCACGCCCGCCGCCGCGACGATGTCGCCAATGCCCAGTGTCACAACCGGTTCTCCGAGATCATGGCTGCGATAATCGCATCATCGGCTTAAGGGCGCGTGAACCTGAGCGATGATCTTTGCGATACCGGCGCGAGCGCGGTGGTGACCGGCGGCAACCCGCGGACAAAAGCGGCGGAGAGTGAAGGGCAATGCTTGAATGCAGTGTCCAAGGCCGCGACTGCGGCCCGGGCGTTTGCGAGGCCCCGGCTGGAGCGAAGCCAGAAGGGCGACGACGCGAAGTCAGAAAATGGCGGAGAGGGAGGGATTCGAACCCCCGATAGAGTTGCCCCTATACCGCATTTCGAGTGCGGCGCTTTCAACCACTCAGCCACCTCTCCGCAAACGGTGCGGCGGTGTCTAGCGCCGCCGCCCGGCGAAAACAAGACGCAAGCGCGCAAACTTTTCCGCGCCAGCTTGACTTTTCGGCCTCGCCCGATCATAGGGACCGCGATCAGTGGCGCGGGGCAATCCGCGCCGCACCTGTTTGGGCGTTCGCCGCAAGGCAATGTCCGGGCAGCGGTTCAACCGGACAGACTGAACAAGAAGACGGCCGGCGTGCCGATGCTCCAATCCGCCCCGCGCGGAACGGGTCGCAAGAAGCGCGCCAGAGCCGGACCGAACACGAAAGGACAAACGATGTTCGCAGTCATCAAAACCGGTGGCAAGCAATACCGCGTCGCCACCGATGATGTGCTCACGCTCGAAAAGCTCGACGGCGACGCCGGCGAGATGGTCGAATTCTCCGACGTTCTGATGGTCGGCAGCGATGCCGACGTGACGATCGGCAGCCCGCTGGTCGATGGCGCGATGGTGACAGCCGAAGTGGTCACGCAAGGGCGCGGCCGCAAGGTCATCGCCTTCAAGAAGCGCCGGCGTCAGAATTCGCGCCGCAAGAAGGGCCACCGGCAATATCTGACGACGGTGCGCATTGCCGAAATCCTCACCGGAGGCGCCAAGCCGTCGAAAAAGCCCGCGGCCAAGAAGGCGGCCGCACCCAAGGCCGAGACGGCCAAGGCGGATGCTGCGCCGGCAGCCAAGGCGCCCAAGGCGGACGCAAAAGCCGACGATGCGCCCAAGGCCGAGGCCAAGGCCGCCGCGCCCGAAGGCCCGCTTTTTGCGGCGCCGGAAGGCGATGCCGACAAGCTGACCGACATCAAGGGCATCGGCCCGGTCGCCGAAAAGCAGCTCAACGAGCAGGGCATCACGACGTTTGCCCAGATCGCCGCGCTGACGGCGGCGGACATCGAGAAAATCGACGAGTATATGCCGTTCAGCGCAGCCCAGATCGAAGACTGGCAGGCGCAGGCAAAAGAACGCGTCAAGTAAAACAATGATCAACAAAGGGTGCGCTGCACAACAGCTTCACCCTTGATCGACCCGCTGGAAATGCCCATAAGGGGCCATGCCCGGCACGGAAGACTGCAAGGCCGTACGCGGCAGGAGAACACGACAATGGCACACAAGAAAGCTGGCGGCTCGTCGCGCAACGGCCGCGATTCGGAATCCAAACGCCTCGGCGTCAAGAAGTTCGGCGGTGAATCGGTCATTGCCGGCAACATCATCGTGCGCCAGCGCGGGACCAAATGGCACCCGGGCTCCAATGTCGGCATGGGCAAGGATCACACGCTGTTCGCCCTTACCGAGGGCGCCGTCGAGTTCCGCAAGAAAGCCAATGGCCGCACCTATGTATCGGTGATGGCGGCCACCGACTGACCGGGTTGACCGATACCCGGCGTTCCAGCACCCGGGGTAAAGCGTTTGCAAGGGGAGTTGGGACATAACCAGCTCCCTTTTTGATTCGGACCAGGGTGATGATCAATTCCCTCAACCAGCAGGACTATTCCCGTTACGAGGAACGCAGGGCGTTTTCGCTGAATACGCCCGTGCTGACCACCGAGCGACTGGTCCTGCGCATGCCGGTGCATGACGATGCGGACGAGTTGGCGGTGATCGCCAACAGCCGCGAAATCGCCGAGATGACCGCGCGCATGCCGCATCCCTATACGCGGGCGGACGCGGCCAACTATATTCAGGCCGTCCATGAGGGCCGCGTCGAGGGCTATGTCTATGCGGTGACGATCGCCGATACGGGCCGCCTGATTGGCATGTGCGCCGTCACCAATCGGCCGCCCAGCGGGGATCTGGAGGTCGGCTACTGGATCGGGCGCGCCTGGTGGGGCAAGGGCTATGCATCGGAGGCTGCCAGCGCGGTCGTCGACCTGGCGTTCCGCGTCACCGGCACCAATGTCATTTATGCGGGCTCGCGCACCGTCAATCCGCGCTCGCGTCAGGTGCTGGTCAAGCAGGGGTTCGAGCTGATGGGACTTGATGAGATCGACACCGTTGCTGCCGGCCGTGTCGCCATCGAACGCTATCGCCTGAACCGCGAAAACTGGCTGGCCAGCAAGACGCGCAACGGCTGACCGGCGTTAGCTGAGACCATCGCACTGATCCGCCATCACGGGCGGCGCGTAAGCGTCGGAGAACCCGGATTGTGATCATGTTTTTTCTCCGTGCCGCGCTGGCAGCGCTTGTCTTTCTTTTGCCCCTGTCGCCGGCCCTTGCCGGTGATCTGCGGCTTGAGGAATTCTTTGCCGGGCGCACCACGGCAACCGGAATATTCACGACTATCACGGGTTTCGAACGCAGTTTCACCCTGACCCTGCACGGAAAGTGGGACGGTCGCACGCTCACGCTGCGCGAGGACTTTGTCTACGATGATGGCGAAACCGACACCAAGACGTGGCGGTTCACGCAGGTTGGCTGGAACACCTACACCGGAACCCGGGAGGATGTGGTCGGCGAAACGCTGGTGTCGGTGATCAACAATCGCGCCTTCTTCAACTATCGCGTCGATCTCGATCCGGGACCGGGCGAAAACCTGGTCCGCTTCTACGACACGCTGACGCTGAGCGCGGACGGCCGCACGCTGGTCAACACCGCCAATGTCTTTAAGGGCCCGCTGCCCGTGGCGCGCGCCAAGGTCACGTTCAAGCGCTGATCTCGATCCAGACCGGCATGTGGTCGGAGCCTTCGGCGTCGCGATCAATGCTCAGGTTCGAAATGCGCGGCGCCAGCGCGGCGTTGCAGAATGCATAATCGAGCCGCGACCGTTCGGTCTTTTCCGCCGCAAAGGGCGCGCGCCAGGTCCAGCCCTGATCGGCGGTGGTGGCATCGACGATCGCATCGCCATCGAGCATCAGCCGGTATTCGTCGCTGCGCGGCTCGAAGTTGAAGTCGCCCATCAGCAAAAAATCGCCCCGGTCGTCGATCTCCTGGACACCGAACGAGCGTCCGCCGCTGATCGCGCCGCCGGTCGTTGCGAAATCGAGCGCAATCGACTTCAGCGCGCGGACCTGCGCCATGCGTTCGCGCGGATCGATATGGTCGAGATGGACGCTGTAGACACGCATGAGGCCGGCGGGCGTGAAGATCTGTGCCTCGAGCGCGCCGCGCTGCAGGTTGAGCGTGTCCTTGCGCCATGTCCGCGGCAAAAGATGCCCGCGCATGGTGACGAGCGGCCAGCGCGACAGGATCATGTTGCCGAACTGGAAGCGGCGATTGACGGCGCGAGCGTCGGCCAGCGCGCTGCCCATGTCCAGATCGGCGGCCGGATGAAAGCCGCTGAAGTGTTCGGGAAAGGCGTCCGAGAGTGCCGCAGGCATGTCCACGCCATCATTCTTGATGTAGCCGCGTGTGACCTCCTGCAGGCAAATGATGTCGGCATCGCGAACCGCGTCGACGATGCGGCCCAGATCATAGCGATCGTCGAGCCCGAAACCATACTGGATGTTGTAGGTCACCGCGCGCACCGTCATCTGGGCCAGCCTTTCGACATTATCACTCGCATGTGCGCAGACGTTGGGTTACAGACTGCGCTTCATATCAGATGGACGGCAAGCGCCCACGGTGGCGACCGTTAGCGCGGTCAACGTGACAGATCGATGAAATTTCTCGACCAGGCCAAAGTTTTCATTCGATCGGGGGATGGCGGCGCCGGCGCCGTCTCGTTCCGGCGTGAAAAATATATCGAGTTCGGCGGCCCCGATGGCGGCGATGGCGGCCGCGGCGGCGATGTCTGGATCGAGGCCGTCGACGGGCTGAACACGCTGATCGACTATCGCTACAAGCAGCATTTCAAGGCCAAGACCGGCGCCCATGGCCGAGGGCGCAACCAGACCGGTGGCGGCGGCGCCGACATCGTGCTCAAGGTGCCCGCCGGCACCCAGGTGTTCGAGGAGGACAATGAGACGCTGATCTGCGATCTTGTGGAGGTCGGCGACCGCCATTGCCTCGCGCGCGGCGGCAATGGCGGCTTTGGCAACTCGCACTTCAAATCGTCGACCAATCAGGCGCCGCGCCGCGCCAATCCCGGCCTTGAAGGGCAGGAGCGCTGGATCTGGCTGCGTCTCAAGCTGATCGCCGATGCCGGCATCATCGGCTTGCCCAATGCCGGCAAATCCACGTTTCTCGCCTCCGTCACCGCTGCCAAACCGAAGATCGCCGACTATCCCTTCACCACGCTGCATCCCAATCTCGGCGTCGTGCGGATCGACGCGCGCGAGTTCGTGATGGCCGATATTCCCGGTCTGATCGAGGGCGCCCATGCCGGTGCGGGCATTGGCGACCGGTTCCTGGGCCATGTGGAGCGCACCCGCGTGCTGCTGCATCTGGTGTCCGCGCGTGAAGACGACGTGGCGGCCGCCTACCGGACGGTCCGCGAAGAGCTCGACGCCTATGGCCACGGCCTTTCCGACAAGACGGAGATCGTCGCACTGTCACAGATCGATCTGGCCGACGAAGAGATGCGCGCAGACAAGATGGCGGCGCTGGAAGAGGCCAGCGGCACCAGGCCGCTAGGCCTGTCATCGGCAACGCGCGACGGTGTCGAAGCGCTGTTGCGTGCGCTGATGACGGTGATCGAGACCGCCCGGAATGCCGACAGGCAAGACACCGATGAGCCCGGCAAACCCTGGCAGCCGCTCGCCGGAGACGGCTAGGCAATGACCTCCGATCTCTCCCGTTACCGCCGCATCACCGTCAAGATCGGCTCGGCCCTGCTGGTCGACCGGGCGGACGGTCTGCGTACCGGATGGCTCGACAGCCTCGCCGACGATCTTGCCGATCTCGCCGGGCGGGGCCATGAGGTGCTGGTCGTCTCGTCCGGCGCCATTGCGCTTGGCCGGACGATCCTCAAGCTGCCGGCCGGCCCACTGAAGCTTGAAGAAACCCAGGCCGCCGCGGCCACGGGGCAGATCGCGCTCGCCCATGCCTGGAATGCCGCGCTCGGCCGCCATGCCATCACCACCGGGCAGGTCCTCGTCACGCTCGACGACACCGAGACCCGCCGCCGCTACCTCAACGCCCGCGCCACCATTGGCGCGCTTTTGAAGTTCGGGGCGATTCCTGTCATCAACGAGAACGACACGGTGGCGACCAGCGAGATCCGCTATGGCGACAATGACCGGCTGGCCGCCCGCGTCGCCGTGATGATGAACGCGGACCTGCTGGTGCTGCTTTCCGATGTCGACGGGCTTTACACCGCGCCGCCGGCGCGCGACCCGGATGCCACGCACATCGCCAATGTCGCCGCGGTGACGCCCGAGATCGAGGCGATGGCCGGAGAATCGGCGTCCGAAACCGCGCGCGGCGGCATGCGCACCAAGATCGAGGCGGCACGCATCGCCACGACGGCAGGAACGGCGATGGTGATCACGCGCGGCACGGTCGACCATCCGCTCCGACAGCTCGAACAGGGCGGCCTTGCCACATGGTTCGCCGCATCAAGCGCGCCGGTTTCGGCATGGAAGGGCTGGATCGCCGGAAAGCTGGAGCCGCGCGGCACGCTCACCATAGACGCTGGCGCGGTCAGCGCGCTCAGAAAGGGCAAATCGCTGCTGCCGGCCGGCGTCAAGCGGGTCGACGGCGATTTTGCGCGCGGCGACACGGTGGCGATCCTGCTCGACACCGGCGGCGAGGTGGCGCGCGGTCTTGCCGCCTATGATGCGCATGAAGCGCGTCTGATCGCCGGGCGGAAAACGACGGAAATCGAGGCCATATTGGGCCACCCGCCACGCGCCGCCATGGTGCATCGCGACGATCTGGTGATGGGCGCCGGCGGCTGACCGCCACATTGCCCTTGCCGGGCGCGGCATGTAAAAGACCGCGTGCAGACGAGGACAAGGCCATGCTGACGCGCGCGGACAATGCCAACATCGATATTGCGGCCCTGATGGCCGACATGGGTGCACGGGCGAAAGCGGCGTCCGCGCCATTGGCGATTGCAACGCCCGAGCAGAAGAATGCGGCGCTCCATGCCATGGCCGATGCGATCGTTGCTTCGGAGGATGCGATCCTCGCCGCCAATGCAATCGATATGGACGCGGGCCGGGCCGCCGGCCTGGCTGGGTCGTTTCTGGACCGTCTCCAGCTCAACGCCGATCGCGTCAGGGCGATGGCCGAGGGCATCCGCGCGATCGCCGCGCTGGACGATCCGGTCGGCTCGATCATCGCGCAGTGGAACCAGCCGAGCGGCCTGCATATCGAGCGTGTGCGCACGCCGCTCGGCGTGATCGGCGTGATCTATGAGAGCCGGCCCAACGTGACCGCCGATGCCGGCGCGCTGTGCCTGAAGGCGGGCAATGCGGTCATCCTGCGCGGCGGCTCTGACTCGGTGAATTCGTCACGCGCCATCCATGCCTGCCTGCTCGACGGGCTTCTGGCGGCGGACCTGCCCGCCGATGCGATCCAGCTTGTGCCGGTCACCGACCGGGCGGCGGTCGGCGAGATGCTCAAGGGCCTGGGCGGTGCGGTGGACGTGATCGTTCCCCGCGGCGGCCGCAGCCTGGTCGAGCGCGTGCAGTGCGATGCGCGCGTGCCAGTCTTTGCCCATCTCGAAGGGCTGTGCCACGTCTATGTGGACGCTTCGGCCGATGTCGGCATGGCCGCCGAACTGGTGGTCAATTCGAAGATGCGCCGCACCGGCATTTGCGGCGCCGCCGAAACGCTGCTCGTCGACCGTGCGGCTGCATCCACCATGCTGGCGCCGATCCTTGATGCGCTTTATGGGGCGGGCTGTTCGGTGCGCGGCGACGCCGACGTGGTCGCGGCATGGCCCAAGGCGACGCCGGCAACCGAAGCCGACTGGACGACGGAATATCTCGACACGATCATCTCCGTTGCCCTTGTCGACGGCGTTGGTGGCGCGATCGAGCATATCGGCCGCTATTCGTCCAACCACACAGAGGCGATCATCGCCGAGGATCAGGCGGCGGTCGATCGCTTCATGACCGAGATCGATTCGGCGATCCTTCTGCACAATGCGTCGACCCAGTTCGCCGATGGTGGCGAATTCGGCATGGGCGCCGAAATCGGCATCGCCACAGGTAAGATGCATGCGCGCGGGCCGGTCGGTGTCGAGCAACTGACCTCCTTCAAGTACCTTGTGCGCGGCAGCGGCCAGACACGGCCATAGCCGCTGTCCGGCCAAGGCCGGACGAGAGGGGAACCCGACAGCCATGAAGTTCGACCATGCCGGCGTCAGCCGCCATCACCTGCGGATGCCGCATGTGGAGCCGGGGATGAGCGTCGGGCTGTTCGGCGGCTCGTTCAACCCGCCCCATGACGGGCATCTGCTGGTCGCCGAACTGGCGCTGCGGCGGATCGGGCTCGACCAGCTCTGGTGGATGGTCACGCCGGGCAATCCGCTCAAGGAGAATGCCGATCTGCCGTCGCTGGCGGCGCGCATCGCCTGGTCCGAAGCGATGAACGACGATCCGCGCGTCAAGGTCACAGCCTTCGAGGCCCACTACAATGTCCACTACACCGCCCAGACGCTGGCGCTGGTCAAGGCGCTCAATCCCGGCGTGCGCTTCGTCTGGATCATGGGCGCGGACAATCTGGCGACGTTCCACCACTGGCAGGACTGGCGGACCATCGCCATGACCTTCCCGATCGCGGTGATTGACCGGCCCGGTTCGACGTTGTCATTCCTGTCTTCGGTAATGGCCAAAGCCTTCTGGCAAGCGCGGATCGACGAGGGCGATGCGGCCCTTTTGCCGCAGCTTCATCCGCCCGCATGGACCTTCCTGCATGGCCCGCGCTCGCCGCTTTCCTCAACGGCCATCCGGGCCGGCCGGACCGAGGGTTAACGGTCGGTAAACCAACTTGTCTTGAAACTGTCAGGTGCCCGTGACTATTTTACGGGTGCGGGCAGCGAATCGCCCGCCTGTTCCGTGTTCATTGAAAGGAAGCTCTTGAGAACACAGACCCTGAAGAAGGCTGAAAGCCGGCCTTCGCCATCTGATCCACACGGCCGCGCCGTTGCGGAGCAGATTTTGCAAACCGTCCTGGCCAGTCTCGACGATTCGAAGGCCGAGGACGTCGTCTCGCTCGACATCCAAGGCAAGTCCGCCCTCGCAGACCATATGGTCATCGCGTCGGGACGGTCGCACCGTCACGTCAGTGCGGTGGCCGATCATTTGCTGCGGGCGCTCAAGGACAGCGGTTTCGGCACATCCAAGGTCGAAGGCCTGTCGGCCGCAGACTGGGTGCTGATCGATACCGGCGATGTTATCGTCCACATTTTCCGTCCCGAAGTGCGTGAGTTCTACGCGCTTGAAAAAATGTGGGCGGAAGACAAACAGACGGATGCGGACACGCTGCACTAGGCAGCGCTGACCGACCGTCCGCACCGGACCGTGCTGCCATGCAGTTGACCGTTTTTGCCGTCGGCCGCATGAAAAACGGACCTGAGCGCGAACTGACCGGCCGCTATCTCGACCGGCTGGAGAAGGCTGGACCCTCCATCGGCCTGCCATTTGCCGGCGTCACGGAGATCGCCGAAAGCCGCACCAGTGACGCCGATCGCCGCAAGGCCGAAGAGGGCGCCCATTGCCTGTCGCTGGCCGAAGACCGGACGACCGCGCTGGTGGCGTTCGACGAAGGCGGCCAGACGCTTTCATCATCCGAATTTGCCGACTGGATCGCCCGCCAGCGCGACGATGGCCGCAAGCGCGCCCTGTTTGCGATCGGCGGCCCTGACGGCCACGCGCCTGCCGTCCTCGAAAGGTCCGACCTGACGGTTTCGCTCGGCCGGATGACGTGGCCGCACCAGATCGCCCGCATCCTGGTTGCCGAACAGCTCTACCGCGCCGTGTCGATCCTCGCCGGGCATCCCTATCATCGCCCGTGATGCAAGGCAGGCGCCCGATTCCCATTCGGCCGGAACCGGGTTAGATTCGACGCAGTGATTTGCGGGCCCTTCACCCCGGAGGTGGCGACCGATGGCCGACGATTTTCCCGCGCCGGGCATGGCATTGACGCACATTCTCGTTGTCAGCGACATCGATGCGGCACGAGACTTCTATCGCAATGTTCTTGGCGCATCCATCGAACGTGAATATGGCGGCACATCCATTGTGCTGCGCTTTTTGGAGAGCTGGATGCTGCTGGTCACGGGTGGCGGACCGACCGACGACAAGCCGGACACGGTCATGGCGACGCCAGCCAACCCGGACGAGGTGAGCCATGCCATGACGATCCGCGTGTCCGATTGCCGCGCCGCCTATGCAACGCTCAAGGCGCGCGGCGCTTCATTCCTCACGCCGCCGGTCGATTGGGGCGCGGAGGTGCGCTGTTTCTTCCGCGACCCCGATGGCCACCTTTTCGAGATCAGCGAGGCGGTCGTAACCGGGTGACGACGCAACAGACATCGGTTCGAAGCTGTCGCCTGTCTGCGGCACGCCCTTTGGTTCGCATCGTCGCCAGCCTGCTTGTGCTGGGTGCCGTCGCCTGGACGGCATCTGCTGTGGCGCAGCCGGCCGGCGAAACTGACAGCGACACGGTCACCGCCGACATGGAGCAGCGGCTTGGCCGGTCGGTCGGCGAACTGGACCGCATTTTGCAGGAACGCGGCGTCTCCGAGGAGCGGGCGGCGGAACTGGCCCGCGAGATCGAACAGATCCGCACCGATCGCGCGGCGATCACCACGGCGCTGATCGCCGCGGCCAAGACCGAGCGAAAGCTGGGTCTTGACATCATCGCGCTCGAAAACCGGCTCGAAGCCCTGCGGCAAAGCGCCGACGAAATCCGTGCCAGCCTTTGGGAGCGGCGCGCGCTCCTCGCCGAAGTGCTGGCGGCGCTGCAGCGCATGGGGCTCAACCCGCCGCCGGCGATCCTGGTGACACCCGACGATGCGCTGTCCTCGGTGCGTAGCGCCATCCTGCTCGGTGCGGTGGTTCCCGAAATGCGCACCGAAACCACCCGGCTGGCGGCCGATCTTGAAGAACTCGGCCAGGTGACCGCGACGATCACCGAAGAGCGCGCCCGCCTCGAAACGGCGCGCGGCGAGCAGGCCGAGGAACAGGCGCGGCTGACGGTTCTGGTCGAGGAAAAGAGGGCCCTTGAACAGCAGGCGGCCGAGACGCTGGCCGCCGAGCGCGAGCGGCTGACGGCGCTGGCCGCCCAGGCCGAGGACCTGCAATCGCTGATCATGTCGCTGGAAGCCGATATCAAGGCGGCGCGGGCCGCCGCCGAGCGTGCCCGGATCGACGCCGAGCGCGCCGAACGGGAAGCGCGGCAGGCCCGGCTCGACGCGGAGCGCGAAGCGCGAGAGAGCGAAGAACGCATCGCCCGCGAGCGCCTTGAGGCGGCCCGGCAGGCCGAGGAAGCGGCCCGCGAACGGCTCGAGGCCAGCCGGCAGCGTGCCGAGGAACTGGCGGTCCGGCAGACGCGGATCGCGCCCTCGACGCCTTTCGCGCAATTGAACGGCCGGCTCGAGCGGCCCGTGGCGGGCCGCACAATCACCGCATTTGGTGACGATGACGGTCTGGGCAGCATCGCCCGCGGCGACACGATGCAGACGAGCGCTAACGCAATCGTGACCGCGCCGGCCGATGGCTGGGTGCTTTATGCGGGACCGTTTCGCGCATATGGTAATCTTTTGATACTGGACGCGGGCAACGGGTATCATATGGTATTGGCAGGCATGGACCGGATCGAAGTGTCGAAAGGCCAGTTCGTCGCCGGTGGCGAGCCGGTCGGAATCATGGGTTCGATCCGTCTCGCAGGTGTGACCGCCGCAGCCACTGAAAATGACAGTCCGACGCTCTATGTTGAGTTCAGGAAAGATGGCAGACCGGTCGATCCCGCACGATGGTGGGAACGCGCCGGCACAGGAAGGACATGACGCAGATGTTTAGAAGAGCGAGCCTTTTGTTCGCCGGTGCCCTGGTCGGCGCCGCGACGACGCTTCTGGTTGCCGGCCAGCCGATGATGAGCGCCAATGCGGCGGGCAGCGAAACCTATCGCCAGCTTGCCATCTTTGGCGACATTTTTGAGCGGGTCCGCGCCAACTATGTCGAGGAACCGCAGGAAAAAGAGCTGATCGAGAACGCGATCAACGGCATGCTGACGTCGCTCGATCCGCATTCCTCCTTCCTCAATGCCGAGGATGCCGCCGACATGCGCACCCAGACGCGCGGCGAATTCGGCGGCCTTGGCATCGAAGTGACCATGGAAGACGAACTGGTCAAGGTGATTACGCCCATGTACGGCACGCCGGCCGAGGAAGCAGGCGTTCTGGCCGGCGACTACATCTCGGCGATCGACGGCGAGGAAGTGCGTGGGCTAACCCTTCAGGAAGCGGTCGAGAAGATGCGCGGCCCGGTAAACACGCCGATCGAACTGACGATCCTGCGCGAGGGGGCCGATGCGCCGCTCGAAATCACCATCATTCGCGACATCATAAAGCTGCAGGCGGTCAAGTTCCGCGCCGAGGGCGATGTCGGCTATATGCGCGTCATCTCGTTCACCGAACAGACCTATGACGATCTGCGCGACGGCATCGACCAGCTTGTCGAGCAAATCGGCGAAGACGAGATGAAGGGTCTGGTGCTCGACCTGCGGCTCAATCCGGGCGGCCTTCTCGATCAGGCGATCAACATTTCCGACGCGTTTCTCGAAAAGGGTCTGATCGTGTCGACGCGCGGGCGCGACGATCGCGACAGCCGGCGCTTTTCAGCGCGCGGCGGCGATCTGATCGAGGGCAAGCCGATCGTCGTCCTTATCAATGGCGGCTCGGCATCGGCCTCCGAGATCGTGGCCGGCGCGCTGCAGGACCATCGCCGCGCGACCGTGGTCGGCACCCAGTCCTTCGGCAAGGGGTCCGTCCAGACCATCATCCCGCTCGGTGAAGCCGGTGCGCTGCGCCTGACGACGGCGCTCTATTACACGCCGGCCGGGACGTCGATCCAGGGCAAGGGCATCTCGCCCGACATCGAGGTCGGCCAGACGCTGCCCGAAGAGCTGCGCGACCGCGAGGATGAACTGGCCCGCGGCGAATCGGATCTTCGCGGCCATATCCAGGGCGAAGAGGAAGATGAGAGTGGCTCTGGCTCGGTCGCCTATGTGCCTCAGGACGCCGAAGAGGATGACCAGTTGCAATATGCCCTGTCGCTGCTGCGCGGCGAAGAGGCCCATGCGGCGTTTCCGGCCGATCCGTCGACGGCGCTGCCCAACTGACGCCGCCGCCGGCCGGCCATTGCCAAACGGCCTGCGAACCATAGACTGGAAGGCCACCGCCCGTCGGTGGCCTTTTTGATTCGTTTCCCGTTTTCCCCGTACCGGGACCGTTCTATGACCGATCTTCACGCGCCGCTCGGCCGCGACAGACCCCGATCCGAGGCGAAGGAACGCGCGTCCGCAGCGCCGCGCGGCGGCCGGTTCGGCCTTGTCGCCGCATCCTTGCTCGTCGCGTTGATGGTGGCCGGTAACATCGCTGTCATCGCCGCGACCGACCGGGCGCCTCAAACCGCACTGATGACGTTGCCGGAGACGGACGTTGCCAGCGCACCCGACACGCAGACGCTGACAGGCGCGGTGGCGACGCAGCAGGCCGGACAGGCGACCAACACCGACGTGCAGATTGTCTATGGCGACGGGCAGGGGGGTGACCGCACGCCCGATTTGCCGCCGCCGACCTTCGACGATGGTGGCGCCGCCGTCTCGCCGGGTGGCCCGAAGATCATCTCGGTGCGCGATCCGGCAGCCGCCAATGTCGGTCAGCCGCTTCGCATCGCGCACCTACCCGAGGATGCGGCGCTTCAAGACACCGAGTTCGGGCCGCTGCCTGTCAGGACCGATGCCGGCCGCCGGCCGATGGACATCTATGCCCGGCCTTGGGCCGGCGACCAGGGTAAGCGGATCGCCATCGTGATCGGCGGCCTTGGCCTGTCGCAGACCGGCAGCCACAGGGCGATCGAGACGCTGCCGCCCGAAATCACGCTGGCCTTCGCGCCGACCGGCAATTCGCTGGAGCGCTGGATGCGCGAGGCGCGCAAAAAGGGCCATGAACTGTTGGTCCAGGTGCCGATGGAGCCGTTCGGCTATCCGGAGATCAATCCGGGACCGCGCACGCTGCGCCTAGCATCGTCGGCGGAAACCAATCTTGAGAACCTGCATTGGGCGCTGGGCCGGCTGACCAATTATACGGGCGTGATGAACTATATGGGCGCGCGTTTCGCCGGCAACCGGACGGCGATGGCGCCGGTGCTGGGCGATCTGTCCTATCGCGGGCTCCTGTTTTTCAACGACGGAACGGCCGGCGGCGCCGAACTGGCGTCCGCCGCCGCGCAGACGGGAGTTTCCTATCTTCAGGCCGACATCGTCATCGACGCGTCGCAAAGCCGTGACGATATCGAAAAGCGGCTGAAAGCGCTGGAAGAGCTGGCGACGGCGCGCGGCTATGCCGCCGGCAGCGGGTCCGCGCTCGAACTGACGATCGCCACGGTCGCAGACTGGGCGAACGATGCCAAGAAGCGGGGCTTTCAGATCGTCGGTGTTGCCGCCCTTGCCAACAGGAGACAGTGAGCGATGGCGACCAGCACCAGGCCCGTCGCGGCCGAGGACCTTCCCTATCGGCCATGTGCGGGGCTGCTCGTGCTCAACCGGCAGGGTCTTGTGTGGGTTGGCCGGCGCATGAAAGAGGGCAACACGGAATATTCCGGTTCGCCGCTTTTGTGGCAGTTGCCGCAGGGCGGCATCGACAAGGGCGAGGACCCGCTGCCGGCAGCAAGGCGAGAACTTTATGAGGAAACCGGCATGCGCTCGGTCGACCTGATCGAGCAGGGGCCGCAAACGGTGCGCTACGATTTGCCGGACCACATGATCGGTATCGGCCTGAAAGGAAAATATCGCGGCCAGGAGCAGCACTGGTTTGCGTTCCGCTTTACGGGCGATGAAAGCGAGATCCGCATCAATCCGCCGCCGGATGGCCATGATCCGGAGTTCGATGCGTGGAAATGGGTCGAGATGGAAACGCTGCCGGACTCGATCGTCGACTTCAAGCGCGACGCCTATCGGCAGGTGGTTGCGATGTTTGGACATCTTGCCGGCAAGGCCGGCTGATCGCCCGCCTTGGCAGAACGGGCCCCGCCCTTTGCTTGATTGTCACAGGGGCTCGCTACATGATGCACCATGATCATCAACAAGACCGTCTTCCGACCCTCGGCCCCCGAAGACCATATCGCTGTTCGCGCCGTCCACCGCCGGGCCTTCGATCGCGATGCGGAGGCCGACCTTGCCATTGCGCTGATCGAGGGCGAGACCAGAACCATCGATCTGGTGGCCAAGCTCGATGCGATGGTGGTCGGGCATGTCGTGCTGTCAAAGCTGGACGGTCCTGATGGGGCGCTTGGCCTTGGCCCGCTGGCCGTCGACCCCGAATGGCGCGATTTCCAGATCGGCACCGAACTGGTGCGCCGTGCGCTCGAAATGGCGCGGCGCGAGGGCTGGAAAAGCGCGTTCGTGCTGGGCGACCCGGTCTATTACGGCCGCTTCGGTTTCAAGCGCTCGCTCGCCGAGCCGGTGGCATGCGCTTTTCAGGGGCCATATCTTCAGGCGCTCGAACTGGCGCCCGGCGGCCTTGCCGGCTATGCCGGCCCGGTCGCCTATCCCGATGCGTTCGGCACGGTTCATTGAACGGCACAGGGTCCGCCGAACGGCCGGTGCCGTACGTACTATCGCCGTCGCCTTACCCTCGCCTGCCATGGTCGCTAGCTGGCGCGAGCGCCTCTTTTGCCTGAACAAAGTCTGTCGCGGCACCCGTCCATGAGACGCCGGATCGCGGGCGCAGGACGTGACGTGCGCGCCGGCAGACCATGGCATTGACAGATAACTACCATACTACCATACTAAACTTGAAGGAGAGGCGACTTTGGGCAATCTTAGTCCGGACACGCTGATTTTGGGCGAAGGGGACAGGCAGGCCGGTCTGGCGCGGGCGCTTTACGAGACCGTGCGCGACCTGCCGATCATCAGTCCGCACGGTCATACCGACCCGGCCTGGTATGCGCGCAACGAGCCGTTCCCCGATCCTGCGCGTCTGCTGATCGTGCCCGATCACTATATCTTCCGCATGCTGGTCAGCCAGGGCGTGTCGCTGGACGATCTGGGCGTTGCGCGGCGCGACGGCAGACCTGTCGAGACCGATCCGCGTGCCATCTGGCGGCGCTTTGCCGAAAACTGGCACCTGTTCCGGGGCACACCGACCAGGCTGTGGCTCGACTACACATTCGAAAAGCTGTTCGGGCTGACCGAACCGTTGAACGCTGAGACGGCGACCGATGCCTATGACCGGATCGAAGCCTGTCTCAGCCAGGACGGTTTCCGTCCGCGGGCGCTTTACGAGCGGTTCAACATCGAGGTGATCAGCACCACCGAGAGCGCGCTCGACCCACTCGACCACCACCGGGCGATCGCCGAAAGCGGCTGGTCGGGGCGCGTCGTGACCACCTACCGGCCCGATGCGGTGATCGATCCCGACCATGAGGATTTTGCCGCCGCGCTCGACAGGCTCGGCGACCTCACCGGATGCGACACGGCAAGCTGGACGGGCTATCTGGATGCCCATCGCGAGCGCCGCGCCTTCTTCCGCGACCATGGTGCGACGGCCACCGATCACGGGCTGCAATCGGCGCGCACGGCCAACCTTTCGGACAGCGATGCCCAAGCGCTTTTCGACCGCATCCGGTCCGGACGCGGCGATCAGGGCGATGCGGATCTGTTCCGTGCGCAAATGCTGACCGAAATGGCCAAGATGAGCGTCGAGGACGGCATGGTGATGCAGATCCACCCCGGCTCGGTGCGCAATCATCATGCCGGCATGTTCGCCACATATGGCCGCGACAAGGGTTTCGACATCCCCGCGTCCATCGATTACGTCCACGCGCTGCGCCCGATGCTCGATGCGGTCGGCATGGAGCCCGGACTGTCGATCATCGTCTTTACGCTGGACGAGACCAGCTATGCGCGCGAACTGGCGCCACTTGCCGGCATCTACCCGTCGCTGAAGCTCGGCCCCGCCTGGTGGTTCCACGACAGCGTGGAGGGCATGCGGCGTTTCCGCGAGACGACCACCGAAACGGCGGGCTTCTACAACACGGTCGGCTTCAATGACGACACACGCGCCTTCCCATCCATTCCGGCGCGCCATGACATTGCCCGCCGGGTCGATTGCGCGTTTCTGGCGCAGCTCGTCTGCGATCACCGGCTGCGCGAGGACGAAGCGTTCGAACTGGCGCGCGAACTGACGGTCGACCTGCCGCGAAAAGCCTACAAGCTCGATCACTCACCATGAGACGCCACCAAGGGAGGAACTGACATGGCATATCTCAAATCTCTGCTCGCCGGTGTTGCGGCCGCAACGCTCGTCGCCGGCACGGCTATGGCCCAGGAAATCGTGCTGCGGTCCGCCGACACCCATCCGGACGGATATCCGACCGTCGAGGCTGTCGAATACATGTCCGAACTTTTGATGGAACGGTCCGGCGGTCGCATCGCGATCGAGGTGTTCCACTCGCGGCAATTGGGCGAAGAGGCCGACACGATCGAGCAGACGCAGTTCGGCGTGATCGACATGAACCGCATCAACATGGCGCCGCTCAACAACATCATCCCCCAGACGAGCGTGCCGGCGCTGCCGTTCATCTTCCGCTCCATCGAGCATATGCGTACGGTGATGGATGGCGAGATCGGACAGGAAATCCTCGATTCCTTCGAGGATCACGACCTTGTCGGGCTGGTCTATTACGATTCGGGCGCGCGCTCCTTCTACAATTCCAAACAGCCGATCACATCGCCGGCCGACATGGACGGCCTGAAGATCCGGGTCCAGCAATCCGATCTTTTCATTGCCATGATCAATGCGCTTGGCGCCAACGCCACGCCGATGCCCTTCGGCGAGGTCTATTCGGGCCTGCAGACGGGCGTCATCGACGGAGCCGAGAACAACTGGCCGTCCTATCACAGCACCAACCACTATCAGGTGGCCACATACTATTCGCTCAGCCAGCACTCCATGTCGCCCGAAGTGCTGGTAATGTCCAAGCAGAGCTGGGACAAGCTGTCGGCAGAGGACCAGGAACTGATCCGGCAGGCCGCGCGGGACTCGGTGGGCCGGATGCGCGAATTGTGGGACGCGCGCTCGGCTGAATCGCGGGCGCATGTGGAAGCGGCAGGCAGCGAGATCAACGAAGTGGACAAGCAGCCGTTCATCGACGCAATGGCACCGGTCTACGAGCAGTTCGTCACCGACGAAAGCCTCAGGGAGCTTGTGTCCCGCATTCAGGCGGTCGAATAATCCATCCGATGCGGGCGGGCCGGCGCGGCCCGTCCACCCTTTCTTGCGGGAACCGTCATGGCGGCCGTTGCGCGCATCCTGTCAGCCTTGAGCACGCTCGCCCTGTGGCTGGCGGGAACCGGGCTGGTCGCCATGACCGCCTCGGTTTCCTGGCTGGTCTTCGGACGCTATGTGCTCAATGACAGCCCGACCTGGGTCGAACCGATGGCCCTGATCCTGATGAGCTGGTTCATCTTTCTGGGCGCGGCGGTCGGCGTGCGCGAGAACACGCATCTGGGTTTCGAGGTGCTTCAGGCGCTGGTGCCGCCGCGGCTCGGCGCTTTCTTCCGCAGCGTTTCCGACCTCGTCGTCGTCACCTTTGGCGCCGGAATGGCCTTTTTCGGCACCCACCTGATGACCGGCACCTGGAGCGCGACACTGCCCTCACTGGGGCTGCCGCGGGGCGTCGGCTTCATCCCGATCGTTGCCGGCGGCGTGCTGTTCGTTCTTTTCGGCCTGGAACGGCTGGCCCGGCGCGCTGCGGGCCTTGAAACCGATGCACCCCATTTGCAGCCGGCCGCTGGCGCAGAGGAGGGGGGCTGATGGAACTATGGATCCTCTTTGGCACCTTCGCCGGGCTCCTTTTGATCGGCACGCCGGTGGCGATTTGCCTGGGCGCGGCGTCGCTGGCCACGGTTCTCTACCTCGGACTGCCGCCGCTGATCGTCTTCCAGAGACTGAATTCGGGTGTCTCCGTCTTTGCCCTGATGGCGATCCCGTTTTTCATCTATGCCGGCGATCTGATGGTGCGCGGCGGCATTGCGTCGCGGCTGGTCGCGTTGGCAAGCGCCATGGTCGGCCATTTTCGCGGCGGGCTGGGGCAGGTCAACATCGCCGCCTCGACGCTGTTCGGCGGCATTTCGGGCTCAGCGGTCGCCGATGCGTCGGCCATAGGCGGACTAATGATCCCGCAGATGAAGAGGCGCGGCTACGATGTCGACTACGCCATCAATGTGACCGTCACCTCGTCGATCATCGCGCTGTTGCTGCCGCCGTCGCACAATATGATCATCTATTCGATCTCCGCCGGCGGCCAGATATCGATCGCCGACCTGTTCGCCGCCGGCATCGTGCCGGGCCTCATGCTTGCGCTGGCACTGGCCATGGTTGCCTGGATCGTTGCCAGGCGGCGCGGCTATGCGACCGAACCCTTTCCCGGCTGGCGGGTGCTGGCGGTGATCGCGGCGGCGGCCGTGCCTGGGCTGATCCTGATCGGCATCATCTTCGGCGGGGTCCGATCGGGCATCTTCACGGCGACCGAATCCTCGTGCATCGCAATCGTCTATGCGCTGGCGATTACCGTTCTGGTGTACCGGTCGATGTCGCTGTCGGACTTCATCGACGCGACCCTTGGAGCGGTGCGCACGACCGCCATGGTCCTGCTCGTCATCGGCTGCGCGGCGGCGTTCGGCTGGCTGCTTGCCTATCTGCGCGTGCCGGCCGAGATCATCGCCTTCATGCAGGCGGTCAGCGACAACCCGATCGTCATCCTGCTTCTGATCAACATTGCGCTCTTGTTGCTCGGCACGTTCATGGACATGTCGCCGCTGATCGTGATCACGACCCCGATCTTCCTGCCGGTGGCGGTGGCGTTCGGCGTCGATCCGGTTCATTTCGGCGTCATTCTCGTGCTCAATCTCGGCCTGGGCCTGTGCACGCCGCCCGTCGGCTCGGTCCTGTTCGTGGGCTGCGCGGTGGCCGGCATGCCGATCGGGCACGTTTTGCGATCGATCTGGCCGTTCTATCTTGCCGGCATAGCGGTCCTTTTGATCGTCACATTCGTACCCGCCCTGTCGCTCTGGCTGCCGTCGCTTTTCGGAGGATGAACCGATCCGCCTGACCAATCACACGCTCGACAAAGCCAATGCGCGCCGGCCTGCCTATGACCGCGCACGTATCACGCCGGGCATCGTGCATTTGGGGGTGGGCAATTTCCATCGCGCCCATCAGGCGGTCTATGTGGATGACTGCCTTGCGGCGGATGGCTCTTGGGGCATTCGCGGCGTGTCGCTGCGGCGGCCCGACATGCGCGACGCACTGGCGCCGCAGGACGGGCTCTACACGCTGGCGGTCAAGGACGGTGCGACCACACAAGCCCGCATTGTCGGATCGATCCTCGACATGCTGGTCGCGACCGAAGACATCGGGCCGGTGCTGGCCGCGATGACCGATCCGGCAACGCGCATCGTCAGCCTGACGGTCACCGAAAAGGGCTATTGCCACGATCCGTCGACCGGTGATCTCGACCCCCAGAATGCAGGGATCATCGCCGATCTCGACCGTCTGGACCGGCCATCGACAGTACCGGGCCTTCTGGTCGAAGCGCTGCGCCGGCGCCGCAATGCCGGTGTCGCCCCGTTCACGGTCCTGTCCTGCGACAACCTTCCGTCCAACGGCCGGACGCTCGGCCGGATCGTCGGCCAATATGCCGCACTGATCGATGACGCGCTGGCGCAATGGATTGGCGGTACCATCGCCTTTCCGTCGACCATGGTGGACCGGATCGTGCCGGCGACCAGCGATGCGGACAGGAACGGGATCGCCGCGCTGACCGGTTTCGACGATGCCTGGCCGGTCGTCACCGAACCCTATACGCAGTGGGTCATCGAGGATGTCTTTCCGGCAGGCCGGCCCGATTTCGCCGCAGCGGGCGCGGAACTGGTCGCCGATGTCGCACCGTTCGAACGGATGAAGCTGCGCATGCTCAACGGCGCGCATTCGACGCTGGCCTATGTCGGCCAGCTTCTTGGGCACGAGACCGTGGCCGATGCGATGCACGATGCCGCGCTGGCGCGGCTGGTCGCGCAGGTGATGGATGAAGCGGCGGCGACGCTCGATCTGCCGGCGGCGGACCTTGCCGTATACGGCCGGGCGCTCAGGACGCGTTTCGCCAATCCGGCGCTTCGCCACAGGACCGCGCAGATCGCCATAGATGGCAGCCAGAAGATCCCGCAACGCCTGCTGGGATCGATCCGCGACGCGCATGCGGCGGGTAAGGAATGGGGCGCTCTGGCGACCGGCGTCGCCGCCTGGATCGCCTTTCTCCGGCAGGGTCCGGTCGACGATCCGATGGCCAACCGGCTTGCTGCCCTTGCAGACAAACATGCCGATCCGGCGGGTCATGCAGAGGCGGTGCTCGGCATGCGGGAGGTTTTCGGCACGCTGTCGGACGCCTACTGGTTCGGTGACAGGATTGTCGGGATCGTCGGAAAAATGGCCGACGCCGGGTCAAGCGCGGTGCTGCCGCGATGAACGGGTCGGCGCGCAGCCTGCTGCTCCACCCCGATGACGGGGTGCGCATCGCCATCGTCCGTCTTCAGGCCGGTAGCCGCGAAGCGGGCGTCGACATCGTCCGGCCCGTGCCTTCCGGCCACAAGCTGGCGATCCGCGACCATGCTCCCGGCGCGCCGGTTCTCAAATATGGCCAGCCGATCGGCACCGCGCGCGAGCCGATCAAGGCTGGCGACTGGGTCCACGACCACAATCTCGAACCGATGCCGGAGGCCGCGCAAACCGCGGGGCGCCTCGGGCTGGGAAGGCTGCCATCGCCGCCCGATCCGATGCTGACATTCATGGGCTTCAGGCGCGAGAACGGGCGCACGGGCACGCGCAACTATCTGGGGGTGCTCACTTCGGTGAACTGTTCGGCCTCGGTGGCGGGGTTCATCGCCGATGAAGCGATGCGGCGCGGCCTTCTGGACGATTATCCGCATGTCGATGGCATCGTGCCGCTGACCCACGGCACGGGCTGCGGCATGCGCGCGGACGGCGAAGGCTATGCGATACTGGAACGGACATTGTGGGGTCATGCCGCCCATCCCAATTTTGCCGGCATCTTGATGGTGGGCCTGGGGTGCGAAGTGTTCCGAACCGAGACGATGCTGGAACGATACGATCTCAAATCGTCCGAACGGTTTCGGCGAATGACCATCCAGGGCGAGGGGGGCACGCGGGCGACGGTCGAAAAAGGGATTGGCGCTTTGGCCGAGATGTTGCCGGCGGCCAACCGGGCGCGGCGTACCCACCGGCCGGTTTCCGAACTGGTGCTGGGGCTGCAATGCGGGGGGTCCGATAGCTGGTCCGGCGTGACGGCAAACCCCGCGCTTGGCATCGCCTCGGACATGCTGATCGCCTGCGGCGGCACCTCCATCCTTGCCGAAACGCCCGAGATCATGGGTGCGGAAGCGGGATTGATGCGCCGTGCGGTCAGTGCGGAGATTGCCGCCTCGCTGCGCGAGCGGGTCGCCTGGTGGGTCGACTATGCGGCCCGCCACGGCGCCAGGCTCGACAACAATCCCTCACCCGGCAACCGGCAGGGCGGCCTTTCGACGATATCGGAAAAATCGCTCGGTGCCGTTGCCAAGGCCGGTCAGGCGCCGTTGGTCGGCGTCATGCGCTATGCCGAGCGGCCGGCCAGCCAGGGGCTCAACTTCATGGACAGTCCGGGCTACGATCCGGTTTCGGTGACCGGCGAGGTTGCGGCGGGCGCCACCCTGATCGCCTTTACGACCGGGCGGGGATCGGCATTCGGCAATCAGCCGGTTCCCTCCTTGAAGCTGGCGAGTAATGTAAGGCTCATGCAGACGATGGGCGACGACATGGATATTGGCTGCGGAGACGTGCTGGAAGGCGTTTCGCTTCAGGACAAGGGCGCGGAGATTTTCGATCGGCTGATCGCGGTGGCAAGCGGCGAGCGAACCAGATCGGAATCGCTGGGCTATGGCCGGCGCGAGTTCGTGCCCTGGCAGATCGGAGCGGTGCTTTGAAACGGTCGGCCGGGCGCCGGCCGACCATGGCCGACGAGATCTACCAGACACTGCGCGCCGACATCATCCGGTTGGCGATCAAGCCCGGTGATACGCTGTCGGAGGCCGAGATCGCCAAGCGCTTCGACGTTTCGCGCCAGCCGGTGCGCGAGGCATTCATCCAGCTTTCCGACGACCGGTTTCTGAAGATCCGGCCGCAGCGGCCGACGGTGGTCGAGCCGATCAGCGAGCGGGCGGTGCTGAACGCCCAATTCATTCGCGAAGCGATCGAGGTGGCGGTGATCGCGCAGGCCGCCCTCGTCTGGAATGCCCGTGCGAAGACGGAACTTGCCGACTGCATCGCCGCGCAAAAGGACGCCGCGCAAGCCGACGACCGCGAGGCGTTTCACGCCGCCGACGAGCACTTCCACCAGATCATCGCCGAGCATGCTGGCTATCCGTTCGCCTGGGACGCGGTCGACCAGCACAAGGCCCAGATGGACCGGGTTCGCTATCTCACTCTCGGTTTTGCAACGCGATATACGATCGCCGAGCACGAGGCGATCGCCAGCGCCCTTTCTCAAAACGATGCCGACGCATCGGTCGCGGCGATGCGCCTTCACCTGGGCAAGATCAAGGATCATCTGTCGGGACTGCGCGCCGCACACGCCCACTTCTTTGAAGACGACCAGCCGGCTCTCAGCAAGGCAGGCTGAGCGGGGCCCCGGACTGCGCCCGCCATGCCTCAGCCCGTCGGCGCTTTGTCGTAAAGCGCTTCGATCTCGGCGCCGTAGAAATCGTAGATCTTGGCGCGGCGGACCTTCATGGTCGCTGTCACCTCGCCATCGTCATGGTCCAGTTCCTTGGGCAGAAGCCACACCTTCTTGACCTGTTCGACGCGGGCCAGAAGCTGGTTCTGCTTGTCGACCTCGCGGTCGATCAGCATCTTGACGTCGGGATGTTCGGCCAGCGACCTGAAGGTGGTGTAGGCAATCCCCTTCGATTCCGCCCACAGGCGCACCGTGTCCATGTCGATCTGGATCAATGCGACGGCATAGGGCCGGCGGTCGGCGATGACGATGCATTCCTTGATGAAGGGCGAAGCCTTCATCGTGTTCTCGATCAGCGAAGGCGCGAGATTCTTGCCTGCCGCATTGATCATGATGTCCTTCTTGCGGTCGACGATGGAGATCGAGCCGTCGGGCGCGGCTTGCGCCACATCGCCCGTGTGCAACCACCCATCGGTGATGGCCGCGGAGGTGGCCTCGGGATTGTTGTAATAGCCCTTGAAGACGAGCCCGGACTTGACCAGCAATTCGCCATCATCGGCGATCTGCCATTCCACCTCGGGCAGAAAGAAGCCGACCCGGCCTTCGCTGCCACCCCAGTCGGGCTGCAGGCTGGCGGCGCCGGTGGTTTCCGTCATGCCCCAGATCTCGCGCACATTGACGCCGATGCCCCGCAGGAAGCGCAAGAGGTCGACCGATATGGGCGCGGCGGCGGTGATGGCAAAGCGGCACCGGCTGAGGCCCAGATAGCTTCGGATATGGCGGTAGACGAGCGCGTCCCAGACCGCATTTTCAAGCCGCTGGGCCAGCGACCACCGGTCGCGCGGCACGTCGCTGCGCTTGTTGGCCGACGCAAGGGCCATCAACGTCAGCGCCCGGCGCAGCCGACCGGATGTGTTGGCCTGGACCATGACGCCGGCCTGCATCTTCTCCCAGATGCGCGGCACGCCGAAGAAGATCTGCGGGGCGACATCGCGCAAATCGAGCGTGATGGTGCGCAGGGACTCGCCGAAATTCATGACGAACTGGCCTGTCAGCGCGTTGATCACCGTCATGTTCTGCTCGGCGATGTGGCACAGCGGCAGATAGCTCAAAATGTTGGTGCCCGGCGAGAAGGGCGCAAAGATTTTGGCAGCAAATGTGCTTGCCACATAAAGGTTGCCGTGGCTGATCTCGGCCGCCTTGGGCAGGCCTGTCGAGCCGGAGGTGAAGACCATCATGGCCGTCTGGTCGGGCCGGATGGCAGCCTTGCGGGCGTCGATTTCGGCGCCATGGTCGGCGATCGAGGCATGGCCGGCTTCCAGCAGCGCGTCGAAGCTGATCAGACCGAGTTCGGTCTCGTGCCGTGTGCCCTTGGGCTCGAAGATGACGAGCTTGCGCAGTTTGGGCAGCTTGCCGCGCAGTTCGATGATCTTGTCGAGCTGTTCCTGGTCCTCGATGAAGAGGATCTCGGTGTCGGACGCGTTGACCAGATGCTCGATCTCGGCGGCGGGGCTGGTGGGATACATGCCGACCACGGTTCCGCCGGCGGCGTTGATGCCCAGTTGCGCGAGTACCCATTCGCGGCGGTTCTCAGACAGGATGCCGACATGGCTGCCGTCGCCGACGCCAAGATCGATCAGCGCCGCGGCCATGGCGTGCATCGTGTTTTCAAGGCCCGCCCAGGTCAGTTCGTTCCAGATGCCGTGGCGCTTCTGGCGCATGGCGACGCCGGCCGGGTGGGATTGCGCATGTTCTGAGACGATGGCGACCAGCGGCCGGAAGCCCTTGTCGGCGAATTTGGAGACGTCGTAGCGCATCGCCTTTTCCTCAGCTCAGCCACCGCTTGCGGCGCTTGTAATGTTTGACATCGCGGAAGCTCTGCCGCTCGCTGCCTTCTTCGGCGACGCCCAGATAGAAGCTGCGAATGTCGCGATCTTCCCTCAGCTTGGCGACCGGGCCTTCCAGCACGATCTGTCCGCTTTCCATGATGTAGCCATAGTCGGCGACCGAGAACGCAACGCCGGCATTCTGCTCGACCAAAAGGATCGACGCGCCATCCTCTTCGTTCAGGCGCTTGATGGTCGAAAAAATCTCCTCGACGATCTTCGGCGCCAGTCCAAGCGAGGGCTCGTCCATCAGGATGAGGCTCGGCTGGGCGATCATGGCGCGCCCGAAGGCCAGCATCTGCTGTTCGCCGCCCGACAGATAGCCGGCAATCTGGCCGCGGCGTTCATGCAGCCGCGGGAAGAAATCATAGACCTTGTCGTAATCGGGTTTGCGGCTCGATCCGTTCAGCGCATAGGAAGCGGCGACAAGATTGTCCTCGACCGTCATCTCGGTGAATATGTGCCGCCCCTCGCGGACATGGAACATGCCGCGCTGGACCAACCTGTCGGGCGCGACGCCCTGCGTCGACTGGCCGCGAAAGATGATGCGGCCGTCGCCGATCTGGCCGTTCTCGAGCTGCAACAGGTTCGAGGCGGCCTTGAGCGTCGTCGTCTTGCCAGCACCGTTGGTGCCCAGAAGCGTGACGATCTTGCCTTCGGGCACCTCCAGCGACAGGCCCCGCAGGGCTTGCAGCGTGTGGTGATAGGTGACCTCGATGTTCTCGATGGTGAGCATGGACGCGCAGCCGGCCTGCGCCCGGACCGAAGCCCGGGCGTGCTGGCATCAGACCGTGAACCAGTCCGATGTCGGCGTGAACAGGCCCGACTCGGTCGAATATTGATAGACGCGACCGGTGCCGATCTTGTTGTCGGCCATCGTCACCGGGCCGCCGAAGAAGCCGCCCGTGTCCCAGTCGGTGATCTCCGACAGGGCTGCGGCGAGATTGTCGGGTGTCGGCTCGTTGCCGCCCTCGACCGTGTCGCGCAGCGCCTTGATGGCGATTTCGAGCGCGCACATGGTCTGCAGCGTCCAGGTCGACATGTAGTTTTCGAGCGGCGTGCCGGCGAACATCTCCTTGGCCGCCTCGGCAAAAAGCTGGTAGCGCGGCGCATCCTCGCGGTCATAGAAATAGCGATAGGGCATGACGCCCTGATAGCCGTCGAGGAAGGGACCGGCCTCGGCGGTGACGCGGTCGGCGATCAGCTTTTCCATGCCCCAGAAGGTGCCCATGAACTGGGTGGGCAGGCCGAACTGGCGGGCGCCGCCGATCAGTTGCGGCCAGACGCCGGTCACATAGCCCTGAAGTATGGCATATTCGGCACCCGACTGGGCGAGCTTGGTGACATGGGTCGGGATATCGGCGCCCTGCGGCTTGGTGGATTCCTCCAGCACCACTTCGATGCCCAGTTCCTCGGCCCGCATCTTGCCGTGTTCGATCGGGTCGCGGCCGAACTCGGTGTTGGAGAAGATGAACGCGACGTTGGAGCCGCCGGCATCCTTGATGTTCTGCAACAGGATGTCGAACTGGTCCTGATAGGACGGGCCGGCGAGGTACTGGTAGGGATTGGTGGCCGGGTTGGCGAGTTCGGAGGCGAACGAGGTCGAGCCCATCAGCCGGGCCTGGTCGCCGGTCAGTTCCGGCGCGACCAGCTTCATGAAGCCGGTCGAATCGCCGAAATAGGCGACAAGCGCGTCGCCCTCGGTGGCAAGCGCGCGCTGATAGTTGGCGAGCGCGTTCTGCGGGATATAGCCCGAATCCTCGGTGACGAAGCGGATCGGCGTGCCGCCAATGCCGCCCTCGTCGTTGATCAGCTTTTCGGCGAGCGTGAAGGCGGGCGCGACAAGCTGGCCGGCGGTGGCGAACGGCCCGGTCAGCGGCAGTGACGCGCCGATGACATATTCGGAAGGTTGGGCGCGCAGGATGGTCGGCATGCCGAGCGCGGCCGTCGCGGCGGCGCCGGTGGCGATGAATGTACGGCGGGTCTGTTTCATGTCGGTCTCCTCCCTGAGACGGTTTGAACGGTCAGCCGCGGGCAAACGGCCAGCGGTTCAGGGCCCGGATGCCCCTGTCGACCAGTTGGTTGATGCCCAAAGGTTCGAACATCAAGAAAAAGATGATCAGAAGACCGAAGATGATCTCCTGAACCGGCGCGCGCAACTGCACAACTTCGGCCGCTCCTCCTGCGACCATTCCGAAGGTGAACTTCAACACTTCCGGAACCATGACGATGACCATCACGCCGAACACCGGCCCCATGGTGCGGCCCATGCCGCCGACAATCAAGGCGGCGACCAGTTGAAGCGACAGCGCCAGTTCGAACTGTTCGGGCAGGATGCGGGCATAGAAATAGGCGAACAGCGCCCCGGCGAGGCCGCAACAGGCCGCCGAAATGGCAAAGCTCATCAGCTTGTAGCGGAACAGGGATATACCAAGGATCTCGGCTGAATAGTCGCGCTCTCGAATGGCGATGAAGGCACGGCCGACGCGGGTTCGGAACAGGTTCTGGATGGCGAGGATCGTGATGAAGGCGAGCGCTGCGATCAGCGCGAACATCTCGCGCTGCGTGTCCAGTTGCCAGCCCAGAATGTTGGGGTCGGGCGTGTTCAGACCGACAAGGCCGCCGGTCCATGGCGCAAATGCTTCGAGCTCGATCAGGAAGATGATGATGAAGTTGGCGCTGAGCGTCGCCACCGCCAGATAGAGCCCTTTGACGCGCAAGGACGGCAGGCCGACAATGATGCCGATGATCGCCGAAATGGCGATCGCGCCGGGAATGGCCAGAAACGGCATGATGCCGTCCGGCAGGCCGATGCTCTCCATCAGCCGGTGCAGGATGGGGATCGAATAGGCGCCGATCGCCATGAAGGCGGCATGGCCGAGCGACAGAAGGCCCGTATAGCCGATGACGACATTCACGCCGACGACGGCGATCAGCATGATGCCCATCTGCGAGGCGACGAGGATGATGTAATCGTTGGCGATGAACGGCATCAGCGCGCAGAGCGCCGCCATGGCCAGCACGAAGGTCTGCTTGTAGCTGTTGTTGAGGACGCGCTCGTCGGCCGCGTAGGTCGCTTTGAGATCGCCGGTGATCATATGCGCTCGACCTCCTTCTGGCCGAACAGGCCGTGCGGCCGGATCAGGATGACGATCAGGACGGCGATATAGGGCACGACTTCGGCGAACTCGCCGCCGAACTGCCACTGGGCCATGGCTTCGAGAAAGCCGACCGTCAGCGCCGCGATGAAGACGCCGACATAGCTGTCGAGCCCGCCCATCAGGACGATGGCCAGAACCGAGAAGCCGAACAGGCCGAGCGAGGGCGAGACGCCGTTGCGCGTGGCCAGGATCGCGCCGGCGATCGCGCCCGTCGTCGCCGCCAGCACCCAGGCGCGCGAAAAGACGCGCGGCACCGATATGCCCATAGAATAGGCCGTCGACTGATCCTCGGCGGTGGCGCGAATCGCGACACCGCTCTTGGTGTAGCGGACCATGGCGACGATGGCGCCGAACAGGAGAAGCGCGACGGCGACATTGACCAGATCGGCGCCGAACAGGAAGATCGGCGTGTCGAAGAGGTTGAGGCGGATCGGCGTGTTGGGCGCGATGTGCGGCACGAATTCTGCATCCGCCGTCCAGATCAGCCCCTTGGTGCCCGACATGACCGAGATCAGTCCGACGGTGATCATGATCATTGCAAAGGTCGACTGGCCGATCAGCGGCCGCATCAGGGTTCGCTCGATCAGAAGACCCAGAAGCGCATTGCAGATGACTGCGCCCGTCAGCCCCAGAAGGATGCGCGGCAGGTTCGACAGCCAGTCCAGCACCGCGCCCATCGGCGAGAACATGGGCAGGTCGGCCTTCATCGCCACCATCCATGCCGGCTCCCAGCTCTGCAGCCAGTCCGGTGCCCATTCGGCGCCCGGCACGATCACAGAGAAGGTGAAATAGAAATAGGCGCCGAACATGATGATGTAGCCATGGGCGAAATTGACGACCTTGGTCGCCTTGAAGACCGAGACGATGCCAACGGCGATCAGGGCATAGATGGTGCCGGCCATCAGCCCGTTGAGCGTGAACTGGATGAACTCTCCCATTGCCCGCTCCTATGCCGCCGCGCCCAGATAGGCTTCGATGACGTGCGGGTCGCCGGACACTTCGGCGGGCGTGCCCGATGCGATCTGTTGACCAAAATTCAGGACGACGATGTGCGAGCAGATGTCCATCACCATGTGCATGTCGTGTTCGACCAGAAGGACGGTGATGCCGAACTGTTCCTGCACGTCGAGGATGAAGCGCGCCATGTCGGCGGTTTCCTCGCGGTTCATGCCGGCCACCGGTTCGTCGAGCAGCAGCACCTTGGGCTGCATGGCGAGCGCGCGGCCGAGTTCCACCCGCTTTTGCAAGCCGTAGGGCAGAATGGTGATCGGATATTTGCGGATATGATCGATCTCGAGAAAGTCGATCACCTTTTCCTCGATCTCGCGGCGCAGTTCGAGTTCCTCACGCCGCGCCGGGCCGAAATAGCTCAGCGCCGACCACAGGCCGGTCCGCAGCCGGGTGTGGCCGCCCAGCTTGATGTTGTCGAGCACCGTCATGCCGCGAAACAGGGCAATGTTCTGGAAGGTGCGGGCGATTCCCAGTTCGGCGCGCCTGTCCGGCGACAGGCCGGTGATGTCGTCGCCGTCGTACAGAACCTGACCGCGGTCGGGCTGGTAGAAGCCGGATATGGCGTTGAACAGGCTCGTCTTGCCGGCGCCGTTCGGGCCGATGATGCCGGTGATCTCTCCGGCCTTGGCGGCAAAGCCGACGCCTTGCAGCGCCTTGATGCCGCCGAACGACAAGTGCACGTCGCGCACTTCGAGCATGCGCAATTTTCCTCCCCAACGGACCGGGGATGTATCGCCCTTGTTGCCGTTTTCAATGCGGCGGCAAGGGCTTTGATCCCCCAATCCTGTGTATTTGTCGCACGCCCGGCAACGGGCTGCAACATGCGGCATCGGCCCACCGGTGCAGGCATGCGCAGGGTCGGAAGGGAGGCGCGGCCGGGATCGTGACGGTCACTGATCCTGGCGAACTGCGGCCGGCGGTCGGGCCGGTGCGCGCGCCGACATCAGCTTGAAGGGCAGGCCCGACAGCAAGGCCGAAACGTAACGCTTCTTCTGGAAATAGCCGTTGAGCGACACGCGCGGCAGTGCGGTGGGCCGGTCCAGACACCTCGCATCGAGCACGCCCGGCTGGGTTGTCACGGCTGCGGCGAACCCGGCTTCGGCCGCCGCCCTTGTTTCGCGCTCGCCGACAGCGGTCGTCCAGCCATAGGGGTAGGAGAAGGAAAGCGGGCGCCGGTTCGCATAGGCCTGGACCGCCGCCGCCGACTGTTCGATCTCGTCCTTCAGCCGCCCGGCGCAGACACGGCGCAGGTTCACATGGGTCATGGTGTGTGCGCCAAGATGGACCAGCGGGTCCTCGGCCAGCACACGCAGCGCCGCCTCGTCCATTACGAGGGTTTCGACGATCGCAACGGGATCGATATGGTGGTGGTCGCGCGCCACCGCGTCGATCCTTGCCACCGCCTCGTCCTCGTCGATCGACTGCACGAAGGCGGCGAACTGCTCGAAGGCCGCCAACTTCTGGGCTGTCGTCTCCGTTTTCAGCGTCTCGGGCCCATTGCCGAAATCGAAGGCGATCGCATCGGCCTTGCGGGTGATGGCGGCGGCGGTTTCCCACCAGATGGTTCGCGTCCGCTCGGCAAAGCCGGGATTGATGAAGATCGTGTAGGGAACCCGGTGCCGGCGGAACACCGGCGCGGCGAATTCGGCATTGTTGCGATAGCCGTCATCGAGCGTGAATGCGACAAAGCGGCGGTCATCATCGGGATCGGCGAGCAACGCCGGCAGATCGTGGAGATGAACCGGCGTCAATCCGCTTTCTAGCGCTGTCTGAACGCTCGTTTCCAGAAACTCCGGCGTGACGGACAAGATCGCGTTGGGCGAGAACTTGTCGCCCTGCCGTTCGGGGCGCACGTGATGCAGGGTGAAGATCATGCCGCGACCGGCCGCGGACGGAAACAGCGAACGCATGCCGGGCAGCGCGAAGGCCTCAAGCGCCGTCCGGATGGTGCCGTATTTGAGGAATCGCTTGGCCGATGCGCGCACGGTCATGTCGTCGAAGGTTCCCATATTTGGTTTCAGTCCGCGGCAGTCCTGGTCCGGTTCGGGGCAGATGGCGCACCAGGGCTCGATGCGGCCGCGGGCATGCATGCGTTGCCCGGCATCGGCCAATTCGCAACCGGCAGGTCCGCCATCAAGAGTTCCCCCAACAGACCTCGTCCATCCTACCGGGCAATCACTAAAAAAACGCTATGCCGGCGCACGGCCTGATGGCGTTTTGGTGCCGGTCATGTCCATCGTCGCCAACGGGGCCGCGCTTGCCCGCGCGGCATGTGCGGATCGGTCGCCGTCCTGTTTCGCCGGGTCCGACACCGGTACAATCAAGCCGGAGGCGAAACTTCAGTAACAGTTTCACGGGTGCAGGGCGACTTGACGGCTCATCCATTATTCGATGTTGTTTGAAGACCGCCATCGCACATGGCGGCAAAAAACAGGGAGTTCGCGCTATGAGAAACACAATGATGGGCGTGCTGGTTGCAACGGCGACAGCGCTCGCAGCCGGCGCAGCCTATGCGCAGGATAGTTTTATCGCCATCGGTACCGGCGGCGTGACCGGGGTCTACTACCCCACGGGCGGCGCGATCTGCCGGCTGGTCAATCGCGACCGCGCCGATCACGGCATTCGCTGCGGCGTGGAATCGACCGGTGGGTCGGTGTTCAACATCAACGCCATCCGCAACGGCGAACTGGAATTCGGCGTGGCCCAGTCGGACTGGCAGTTCCATGCCTATAACGGTTCGTCGCGCTTTGAGGAGCAGGGCGCGTTCGAGGGCTTGCGCGCAGTCTTCTCGGTTCACCCCGAACCGTTCACGGTGGTGGCGCGGGCCGATGCGGGCATCGAAAGCTTCGAGGACCTGCAGGGCAAGCGCGTCAATGTCGGCAACCCCGGATCGGGCCAGCGCGGAACGATGGAAGTGGTGATGGAGGCCATGGGCTGGACCATGGACGATTTCGCCCTCGCGTCGGAACTGCAGGCCGCCGAGCAGAGCCAGGCGCTGTGCGACAACAATATCGACGCCATGATCTACACGGTCGGTCATCCGTCCGGCTCGATCCAGGAAGCGACGACCGCATGCGACAGCGTGCTGGTTGACGTCTCCAACGACGCGGTCAACGGGCTTGTCGAAGAGCGGCCCTATTACCGCACGGCGACGATCCCGGGCGGCATGTATCGCGGCAATGACGAGGACACGATGACCTTCGGCGTCGGCGCCACCTTCGTCACGTCGGCCGACGTGCCCGAGGAGACGGTCTATGTGGTGGTCAAGGCGGTGTTCGAGAACCTTGACCAGTTCAAGGGCCTGCACCCGGCGTTTGCCAACCTGACCGCCGAGGAAATGGCCAATGACGGCCTGTCGGCGCCGCTGCATCCGGGCGCCGAGCGCTATTTCCGCGAAGCGGGCCTGATCGAGTGATCACGCCGTCCGTGACGTGACAATGGTCCGCGGCCGGCACCTGTCGGCCGCGGATTTTGCTTTTTTTATTGGTGACTTTTCAAAGGGGCGCGCCATGAGTGAAGCGACCGGAAGCCAAGGCAGACAATATTCCGACGAGGAACTGCAGGATCTGGTGGCCAGTGCCGACAGCGGTGCGCGGGCCCCCACAAACAAAACGGTTGCCGGGCTGATCGCCGGTCTCGCGCTGATCTGGTCGCTGTTCCAGCTCTGGATCGCGCAGCCTCAATTGTGGTTCGGCGAATATCTGCCGGTCCTGAACTCGTCGCAGACACGGCCCATCCACCTGACCTTTGCCGTGGTGCTGGCATTCCTCGCCTATCCCGCGCTCAAATCCTCGCCGCGCCACCATATTCCCATCTTTGACTGGGTGCTGGCGGCAGTCGCCGGCTTCTGCGCCTTCTACGTCTTCCTCTTCTCTGACGAACTGGCGCTGACCGCCCGTTCGGGCCTGCCGACCGAGATGCAGGTGATCATCGGCGCGGTGGGCCTCGTCGTGCTGCTCGAAGCCAGCCGGCGCGCGCTCGGCCCGGCGCTGACGGTGGTCGGTTCACTGTTCCTCGCCTATGCCTATTTCGGGCAAGGGTTCCTGATCCCCGACCTGATCGAGCATGAGGGCCTGTCCTTTACCGCGCTGATCAACGCCCAGTGGCTTGATACGGGCGGCGTCTTCGGCATTCCGCTGGGCGTTTCGACCGCCTTCGTCTTCCTGTTCGTCCTGTTCGGCTCGCTGCTCGACAAGGCCGGCGCCGGCAATTACTTCATCAAGCTCGCCTTTGCCGGGCTTGGCCATCTGCGCGGCGGGCCGGCCAAGGCCGCCGTCGTCGGCTCGGCCATGACGGGCGTGATTTCCGGATCGTCGATCGCCAATGTGGTCACCACAGGCACCTTCACGATCCCGCTTATGAAGCGTGTGGGCTTCACCAACGAACAGGCAGGCTCGGTCGAAGTCGCCTCGTCCGTCAACGGGCAGATCATGCCGCCGGTGATGGGCGCGGCCGCCTTCCTGATGGTCGAGTTTATCGGCATCCCCTATGTGGAGGTGATCAAGCACGCCTTCATCCCGGCGGTGATCTCCTACATTGCGCTCGTCTATATCGTGCATCTGGAAGCGCTGAAAAAGGACATGCCGGCGCTTGGCGAATCCAAGTCGATGACCGCCATGCTGGCCAAATTCCTTGCCGGCTTCATCATCGCCGGCGTTGCGTTCACCGCGCTGATCTACGGCGTCGATGCGCTGGAGACGGCCCTGCCGGATCTGTCTGCGCCGATCATGATGATCGTGCTGGTGGCGCTCTATGTTGGCCTTGTCATGGTTGCATCGCGCCGGCCGGATCTTGAGATCGACGATCCGAACGAGAGCGAATTCAAACTGCCGACCGTGGGCGAAGTGTATGCGACGGGTCTGCACTATGTGCTGCCGATCGTTGTCCTGATCTGGTTCCTGATGGTCGAGCGCCAGAGCCCGGCCAAATCGGCCTTCTACGCCACCTCGCTGATGTTGCTGATCATCGTCACGCAACGGCCCCTCAAGACCATGTTCCGGGGCGAGGGCGGGCAGATGATGTCGGAATTCATGGGCGGCTTGGTCGATCTGCGCGAGGGTCTGATCGCCGGCGCCCGCAACATGATCGGCATTGGCGTTGCAACGGCGGCGGCCGGCATCATCGTCGCCACGGTGACCAAGACGCCGATCGGGACGGAACTGGCGGGCCTCGTCGAACAGCTTTCGGGCGGCATCCTTCTGGTCATGCTGGTGCTGATCGCCATCTTCTCGCTGATCCTCGGCATGGGCCTTCCGACCACGGCCAACTATATCGTCGTCTCGTCGTTGATGGCGTCGGTCGTCGTTTCGCTTGGCGCGCAGGAGGGGCTGATCGTGCCGCTGATCGCGGCACACCTGTTCGTCTTCTATTTCGGCATCATGGCCGATGTGACGCCGCCGGTCGGCCTTGCCAGTTTCGCGGCGGCTGCCGTGTCGGGCGGCGATCCGATCAAGACCGGTTTCACCGCCTTCTTCTACAGCCTGCGCACGGTGGCGCTGCCGTTCCTGTTCATCTTCAACCCGACGCTGATCCTCTATGGCGTCGATCTGGGGACATGGGAGGGCATATTGCAGGCGGTGTTCGTCTTCATAACGGCGACGTTCGCCATGCTGCTGTTCGCGGCGGCAACGCAGGGCTATTTCCTCGCCCGGTCGCGCATCTATGAAAGCGCGGCGCTGCTCTTGGTCGCGTTCACCCTGTTTGTCCCCAATGTCTGGCTGAACATGGTGCAGAGCCCCTATCGCGACGTGCCACCGGTACAGTTCGAACAGGTGGTCGGCGATGTGGCGGAAGGCGACCGCATCCGGCTTCTGGTGCGCGGTCCCGATTTCAACACGGGTGAAACCGCCGAGACGACGCTGGTCATGTATGCGGAGGGTGCAACGGCCGCCGAACGGGTCACCAATTCGGGCCTGCTTCTGATCCCCGACGGCGACACGGTGCGCATGGACGAACCGATGTTCGGCACGACGACCGCCGAGAAGCTCGCCGATTTCGATTTCTATTCCGACACGCCGGTGGAACTGGCCTCGGTACAGGTGCCCAACCAGCGGATGCCGGCGCAGGTCTTCTACATTCCCGCGCTCTTGCTGCTTGGTGTCGTCATCATGCTACAGCGCCGCCGCCAGACCAAGCCGGCCTTTTGACGATTTGAGGAGCAGTTCCATGTTCAAGACCATATTGCTGCCCGTCGACCTGTCCGCCGAAGCATCCTGGGCAAAGGCGCTGCCCGCCGCGCTTGGACTGAGCCGGCCGGAGGACCCGGTGCTGCATGTGATCACGGTGATGCCGGATTTCGGCATGTCGGTGGTCAGCGGCTATTTCGACAAGGATTTCGAGGACAAGGCGCTGCGCGAGGTGGGCGAAAAGCTTGCCGCATGGGTGCGCGACCATGTGCCCGACAATGTCGAGGTCCATCCACATGTCTTGCATGGCCGGGTCTATGACCAGATCATCACGGCGGCGGACAAGCTGGACGTCGATGCGATCGTCATGGCATCGCACACGCCCGAACTGAGCGATTATCTGCTCGGGCCGAATGCGGCGCGGGTGGTGCGCCACGCCAAGCAATCGGTGTTCGTCGTTCGCGGAGACTGAGCCGTGCCGGGTCATGTATTCGGGCGAAGCGCCGGGCCGTTGCCGGTCGCCGCATCAGGCGAGGGGTGCTACATCATCGATGCCGACGGAAAACGCTACCTGGACGGATCGGGCGGCGCGGCGGTGTCGTGCCTTGGTCATTCCGACCCCGATGTGCGGGCCGCGATCCATGGGCAATTGGACCGGATCGCCTTCGCGCACACCGGGTTTTTCACTTCGCAGGCGGCGGAGGATCTCGCCGACCGTCTGGTCGCAAATGCACCCGACGGCATCGACAAGGTCTATCTTCTGTCGGGCGGATCGGAAGCGGTCGAAGCGGCGATCAAGCTGGCGCGCCAATACTATCTCGAGACCGGCCAGCCGGAGCGACGCCATCTGATCGCACGGCGACAAAGCTATCATGGCAACACGCTCGGCGCGCTGGCCGCCGGCGGCAATGCGTGGCGGCGCGAGAAATACCAGCCGCTGCTGGTCGAGACGCACCACATCGCGCCATGCTTTGAATATCATTTCCGCGATGAGGACGAGAGCGCGGTCGACTATGGCCAGCGTGTCGCCAACGAACTGGAAACCGAGATCGAACGGCTCGGACCCGAGACCGTACTGGCCTTCATCGCCGAGCCGGTGGTCGGTGCCACGGCAGGCGCGGTGCCGGCCGTCAAGGGCTATTTCAGACGCATACGCGAGATCTGCGACCGTTACGGCGTGCTGCTGATCCTTGATGAAGTCATGTGCGGGATGGGCCGGACGGGCACACTGTTTGCCTGCGAACAGGACGGAATCGCGCCGGACATCGTCACCATCGCAAAGGGGCTTGGCGCCGGCTATGCGCCGATCGGTGCGATGCTGTGTTCGGAAGCCATTTACGAGGCGATCGAGAGCGGCTCCGGCAGTTTCCAGCACGGCCACACTTATCACGGCCATCCGTTGGCAGCAGCGGCCGGCAAGGCGGTGCTCGATGCGATTCTGGACCGGGATCTGCTGGCTCAGGTGCGGCGACAGGGCGAGACGCTCGAAGAGGCATTGAACGCCGCCTTCGGCCAGCATCCACATATCGGCGATATTCGCGGCCGGGGCCTGTTCCGCGGCATCGAACTGGTCGAGGACCGGGCGACCAGGACGAGCTTTGATCCGGCACGCAAGCTGCACGCCCGCATCAAGAAGGCCGCGATGGCCGAAGGGCTGATCTGCTATCCGGCCGGTGGCACCGTGGACGGACGCCGTGGCGACCATGTGCTGCTGGCACCGCCCTTTATCATCACCGAGTACCAGATCGGCGAACTGGTCGACAAGCTTGGCCGGGCGATCGATACGGCACTGGCCGCATGAGCCGCTTGGCAACGCTGCCAGCGATCATGGTGGCACCGAACGGCGCGCGCCGCACCAAGGCCGATCATCCGGCGCTGCCGGTCACGATCGCCGAAACGGTGGAGGCCGCAAGGGCTGCGTTCGAGGCCGGCGCCGGCGTGCTGCATGCGCATGTGCGCGACGGGGACGGCCGACACACGCTCGATGCCGGCCTTTACCGCGAACTGGTCGCCGAGATGGCGCAACAAGTGCCCGACATGCCGGTGCAGATCACGACCGAGGCGGTCGGCATCTTTTCGCCGGAGGAGCAGCGCGAAGCGGTGCGCGCCGTCATGCCGGAGGGCGTGTCGGTCGCCTTGCGCGAGATGTGGCCGACCGACGGGCGCGATCGAGATGCCGAGCGGTTCTATCGGTGGGCCGCCGACGAGACCATCGCCGTCCAGCACATTTTGTATGCGCCGGCCGATGTTGACCGGCTCGCGCGCTATCTCGCCCTCGGTTGGATCGCCGGACCGGTTCAGACCCTTTACGTGCTCGGCCGTTACGCGCCGCCCGAAGCCGGCACCGGCGCGCATTTGCGGGAGTTTCTCCATGCGGCCCGGCCATTCTCCGGTGGGCCGGATTGGGCAGCTTGCGCCTTCGGGGCAGGCGAAACGGCGTGCCTGGTGCAGGCCGTGAAGGCCGGAGGCAAGGCGCGCATCGGTTTTGAGAACAATCTCATCGGCGCGACCGGCGCGTTGGCCGCCGACAATGCGCAAAGGGTGCGGGAACTGGTGACGGCTCTTGGCACGGAAACGATCGTTCGATGAGACGCCACGGGCAGGGCGATCGCGCGCCGCCTTCAATGACACGATGGCCGAGGTTCAATCGACATTCAGGTTTCAGTTGTTCGGCGATGCGAGATTCATGGGTCTCTGAAAAGCCGTCTCTCATCAACTTGGTACTTTGGAGCAGGTGAGAGGAGCAACCTCGAACCGAAACTTGCAATCCGGGTTGGCCGGCGGCGGATTGCAACAAAAAAGTGCGGGCGTTCTGACTCGAACTGACGACCCCAATCCTGGCAAGCGCGAGATTGCGAAATGCCAAATCGACCCGAAACGCTCCAATGGGCACAAGACGATCAACTCTGTGACGATTTCGGGCGGCAAAGCGACCAGAAGCGCGTGGCGGTTCTGCGGACCTTGACGGTCACCGTCCCTTGAGGCTGGACGCACACCGATCAGGGGCGCAGGCCCGCCATAATGAAGTCCTTCAGACCACCAAGAACACTCCGCATGGCGATTTCGCTCAATACGGCGCGATAGGCGGTGCCGTCGATCAATTCGATGATCAGATGGGCAGTCTCGTCGGGAACGATGTTCTCACGGAAATCGCCATCTGAAATGCCGCGGCCAATGACGGACGAAAGGGCGGCGACCAGCCCAGCGCGGTTGGCGACGAACAGTTCGCCAATGTCCGGCTTGCGGATCGCCTCACTGGTGATCTCGATGGCGAGGATGACGTTTTCGGGCTTGGCCAGATAAGTGGCGTAGGCCGTCACGAACCTGTCCAGAACCGCAGGCGCGGCGCCGCTGCGGCCAAGCAGATCGAGTATCGGTGCGAGTTCGGCGCGCTCCAGCGCGGCGATCTCGGCTAGCACGTCATGCTTGCCTTGAAAGTGATTGTAGAGGTTGCCCAGGCTGACCCCGGCCCGCTTGGCGATGTCGCGGACGCCGGTCTGGTGATAGCCGTTTTCGAGGAAACACATCACCGCTGCTTCCAGGATCAGGCTGCGGCGCCGTGCTGCCGCCCGGTCGCGTTTGGTGCCTTCCGATCCGCTTTGATCAGTCATGTTTCACAGATTTTTCTTGAACGAACGATCGTTCATTATATATGGAGCCAAAGAGACCGGATAAGCGTCGTGTGGCGGGCTAACGGAGCGAGACAGGTTCATCATGACCGACTCATCTACATCAAATCCATCGCCGCCGCGACGGCGATGGGTATGGATCATCCTGGCCCTGATTGTTCTTTCGGCGGTAATTGTCCTGGTGCTGGACGCCGAGGACACTGTCGATGTCACGCGATCGAAGACGGCGCCGCCGCCGCCGACGATCACGGTGGTCAAGGTCGCGCCGCAAGACGCGATCGCGACCGTGACGGCGTTTGCCGAATTGCGCCCGCGCTGGGATGCCGAGATCCGCGCCTCGGTCACCGGCCGGATCGTTGCGGTTCGCGACGCGGCGCTGGCCGGCGAGAGGGTCGACGCGGGCACGCCCTTGTTCACGATCGAAAAGACGCAATATGAAACGGCGGTCGCCGCTGCCGAACTGAACCTTGAGGAGGCAAAACTCGGGCTGTGGCGCGCCGAAAACGCGGTGGCGCTGGCACGCCGTGAGTTCGAGCGCACCGGCACCGAACCCCCGAACGAGCTGGCCTTGCGGCTGCCGGAGCTGCGTATCGCCGAACGCGCGGTCGCTTCCGCCGAAGCGCAACTGGAAGCGGCGCGGCGGCAGTTGGCCGACACCGACGTCGCGGCACCCTTTTCCGGTTTCGTGGTCCGGCGCATGGCAAGCCTCGGCCAGACCGTGTCGGCCGGCGAGGCGCTCGTTCATCTGTCCGACGACCGCCACTACGAACTGACGGTTGAATTGAACGAGGCCGACTGGGAGCTGCTCGACCATCCGGTGGCCGGCATGACGGCGGACCTGTTCCATCGCGACGGCACGCATTTGGGCACGGCGCGCATCCGACAGGGCGGCGGTTTTCTCGATTCGCAGACGCGCCAGCGCCGCATTTTCCTCGATGTCATCGAGCCGTCGGCTGACATTCTTGCCGGCGATTTCGTCCGGGTCGACCTCAAGGGGCGACCGATCCCGGGCACGCTGACCGTTCCAGAATCCGCCTTGACCCGCGCCGGCCATGTCTGGCTCGTCGATGCGAGAGATCAGCTCGTTCGTGTTCGACCCGACATCCTGTTCCGCACGGGGGACAGGCTGACGATCGCCGCGTCGGACGGGGCGGCCACGGTCCGGGTCGCGGTCACGCCGCTCGCCTCGTTCCTGCCGAGGCAGCGCGTCGCGCCGCAAGAGGCGGAGCAATAGGCCATGCACGCGCTGACAAACTGGTTCATCCGCAATCCCGTCGCCGCCAATCTGCTGATGGCGCTGATCCTGTTTCTGGGCGTGCAGACGGCGCTGTCGATCCGCATTGAGGGTTTTCCGCGCATCCCGCCCGAGACCGTGGTGATCAGCATCGAATATCCCGACGCAACCGCCGAGCAGGTCGATCAGTTGGTCACGCTGAAGGTCACCTCGGCGTTGGAAGGGCTGGAGGGCGTGCGCACGGTCACCTCGCGCTCGTTCAACGGGCTTGCGCGGATCACGGTGCGGCGCGCGGCGGGCGCGGACCTGCAGGCCGTGCTCGACCGGGTGCGCCTGCGCGTCGACGGCGTGGCCGACCTGCCGCGCCAGGCACGCCGGCCTGTGATCGAGACTTCGGCCTTCACCCTGCCGGCGCTCTACGTCAATCTGCACGGGCAGGCTGACCCTGCGACCCTTCAAACCCTGGCGCAGCGCCTCAAGGAAGAGCTTCTCGCCCGGCCCGAACTGTCGCGCCTGCAGATCTGGGGTCTCATTCCGCGCACATTGCGCATCGAAGTCGATCCCGACCGGCTGCGTCAGTACGGGCTTACGGTTGCAGATGTCGCCGAGACCATTCGCGCCAACTCGCTCGATTTTCAGGCCGGCGAATTGCGCACCGACGGCGGAACGATCTTCCTGCGTGCCGACGACCGGGCCCTTTATGCGCCAGACCATGCGGCGCTGCCGATCATCGAGCGGGCCGACGGATCGCATGTCCCGCTGAGCGATCTGGCGAGGATCGAAGACGGGTTTGCCGAGGGCGACTACCTGTTTCGTCTCAACGGCGAACCGACGGTCGGCATGGAGGTGCTGGTCGGCCAGAAGGAGAACCTGCTCGACATAAGCCGCGTGGTGCGCGCAGTGGTCACGGGGTTCGAGCCGCAACTTCCACCGGCGATCAACGCGACAGTGTGGGGCGACAGCGCGGGCTATATTTCCGACAGGCTGGCGCTGCTGCGCTCCAACGGCATACAGGGCCTTTTGCTCGTCACGCTGATGCTGTCGGTCTTCCTCAATGTGCGGCTCGCCTTCTGGGTCGCGATGGGCATACCGGTCTCGGTCGCCGGCGCCATCGCCGTTTCCGGCTCGCAATGGGTCGACTATTCGCTCAATGACGTGACGACGTTCGGGCTCATCATCGCGCTCGGCATTCTGGTCGACGATGCCGTCGTGGTCGGCGAAAGCGTGTTCGAGGAACGGCGCCGCATCGCCGACCCGATCCGGGGCACGGAAACCGGTGTCGAACGCGTTGCCGTCGCCACTGTCTTCGGCGTGCTGACCACGATTGCCGCCTTCTATCCGATGCTGCTGATCGACAATGCGCTGGGCAAGGTGCTGGCCGGATTTTCCGGCATCGTCATCCTGGCGCTGGTCTTCTCGCTCATCGAAAGCAAGTTCATCCTGCCGGCCCATCTGGCGCATATCCGCATCGATGATAACCGCAGCCATTGGCCGGCGCGGTTGTGGGGCGGCGTGCAGGACACGGCGCAGGGCGGGCTGACATGGTTTCGCGATCGCGTCTATGAACCCGCGCTCGTCCATTCAGTGCGGCACCGCTATGCGGTTCTGATTGTCTTCGTTGCGGCGGCCGCCGGCGGGCTGGGCCTGATGGCCAAGGGCAAGGCGCAGACGGTCTTCTTTCCCGAAGTGCCCGGACAGGTGATCACCATCAGCCTTGAGATGGATGCGCGCGCGCCCTTCAGGCTGACAAACGCCAATATCGACCGGATCGAGCAGGCAGGCCGCGACCTCAATGCCGAACTCCAAGCCCGCGCGGGCATGGCGCAGCCGCCCATTTCCAGCTTTTTCACGATCATCGAAAGCGCCGGCTCCGCGCAGATCTATGCCGAACTGCTGCCTGTCGCCGAACGGCCGGACGTGCCGATCCTCGATGTGGTGCGCCAATGGCGCGAAAGGGTCGGTGCGGTCGAAGGCGCGACCGAGCTTGAATTCACCGGCTCTGAGGCGTTGGCGGGCGGCTTCCAGATCCGGCTCGTTTCCAAGGACACTGATCTCTTGCGGCAGGCCAGCGGCGAGATGCGTGCCTTTCTGGCCACCATTGACGGCGTTTCCAACATTCGCGATGCGCTCGATGGCGGCCAGCCGGAACTGCGTCTGCGGCTCAGGCCCGAGGCGCGCAGCCTCGGCTTCACGGCCGAAACGCTGGCGAGCCAGATCGGTTACGGGTTCGGTGGTTCGGAAGTCGCGCGCGTGCGCCGCGATGGCGCTGAAGTGCGCGTCGTCGTCCAGAATGCGCGCGATGCCCGCGACACGATCGACGATCTGATGCAAACCCGCCTGCGCAGCGCCAGTGGCGCCTGGGTGCCGGTTCAGACCGTCGCCCGGATCGAGGGCTCCTACCAGGCGGGCGCGGTCACGCGCCGCGACGGCAAACGCATGAACACCGTCTCGGCCTCCATCGACCGGGCGCAGGTGGCGCCCGAAGAGGTGGGCCAGGCGGTTTTCCGGCAACTCGTTCCGGACCTGAAAAGCCGCTATCCCAGCGTCGACATCATCGCCGCGGGTGAACTTGAGGAAATGGGCGAGATACGCGGCGGGCTGATCAACGCGCTCATCCTCGCCGCAGTCCTGATCTACGTGCTGATGGCGGTGCCGCTGAAAAGCTACTGGCAGCCCTTCGTCATCCTTTCGATCGTGCCGTTCGGCTTCATCGCCGCCGCCGCCGGCCACATGATCATGGGCGTGTCGCTGTCGGTCCTTTCATTTTTCGGCACGCTCGCGCTGACCGGCGTGATCGTCAATGACAGCCTGGTGATGATGACCCGCTACAACCAGGCACGCGCGGCGGGCGATCCCGTTGCCGAGGCGCTGCGCATCGCTGGCACGGCGCGTTTCCGCGCCATCTTCCTGACAACGGCGACGACGGTGATCGGCCTGACGCCGCTGCTGACCGAAACCTCCGAACAGGCGCAATATCTGATACCGGCGGCGGTCTCGCTGGCGTTCGGAGAACTGTTCGGCACCGCGCTGATGCTGATATTGGTGCCGGTGCTGATCGCCATCGCCGAAGATGTGATCGCGCTTTTCGGCGCCGTGCCCGCCCCGGCGCGGGTTGCCGAAGGAGAAAGAGCATGATGTTTGCCAACCGCGACCTGACCATCGCAACATTGCTGCGCGTCTTCACGGGCCGCATCTCGCTGACATGGGCGATGATCCTCGCCGAAACCAGCCTGATGGCGCTGATCCCGCTTTTCATCGGCTTTGCCATCGATGGCCTGCTCGCCGGCAGCCTGGTCGAATTGTGGCGACTGGCCGGCATCATGGCCGCGCTGATCTGCGTCGCGGTCACCCGCCGCCTCTACGATACGCGGGTCTACGGGACCGTCCGGGTCGAACTGGGGCGCGAACAGGCGTCGCGGTCGGCGCGTCTGCCGGTGTCGGCGCTCAACGCCAGGCTCGCCATGGGGCGCGAACTGGTCGATTTTCTCGAGCAGACCCTGCCCGACGCCATGGCGGCAGCCGTGCAACTGACGATCTCGGTGATCGTGCTCTATGCCTTTGCGCCCGAACTGGCACTGGCGGGCGGCGGCGCTGCGATGGCGATGCTGGTCATCTATGCCCTGTTCCACCGCCGCTTCTTCCTGCTCAACGGTGCGCTCAACGAGCAGGTGGAACAGCAGGTCTCCGTGCTCGAAAAGCGCAGCAAGCGGCCGATCGCCGTCCATCTGATGCGGGTGCGGCAGCATGAAGTGCGCCTGTCGGACACCGAGGCCGTGCTCTATGGCGCGATCTTCTTGGTGCTGCTTGGCCTGATCCTGTTCAATCTGTGGTTCGCCACGACCCAACTGACCATCACTGTCGGCACGATTTTCTCGATCATCAGCTATTCGTGGGAGTTCATCGAAAGCGCATTGGCGCTGCCGGTCACGCTGCAAAGCTGGTCCCGGCTGTCCGAGATCATGCGCCGGTTGAACAGGGCAAGCGAAATCGCCGAGACGCCATCGCGATAGGGCACTCCGTCGCCGACGCGACAATCGCGCGGGCCATGCAACCAGCACGGTCACGCAGGATCGGCAATGTTGTCTCGCCGCAAGCTACAACGCAGTCAAAACAAGCAGCACGGCCAAAACCACAATCATGCCGAGGAAGCGGAGTATCCAGATTTTGGTCTGTTTGAGACGTGCGAGGCCCTGGTCGGTCAGATAATGCGCCGCAACGGTTGGGTTCCACCAAACCGCCGGGTCCACCAGCAGCGCCAGGCGCTTGCCGGGTTTGACGTGACTGTGAATGGCCAAGCTATGCGCCGCCGCTGCCGCCCAGCAGCCGATGGCAAGAAGGAATCCAAGATAGAGGACATATTCCATCATGCCCCTTGGCCGGCATCTGGCAGGGTTCTTTCAAGCGCTTTCAACGTCCGCCGGGCAGCGATGCCGTGCTCCCGACCATCAGCGACGCGGCGGCGCCTCCTACCCACGGGAACCGCTCCAACGGCTTTGGTACGTCGCCATCGGACAGTTCAACGAATTGTCGTCGGCTTCATCATCCGGTGCCAGGCCGAGCGTTGCTGTTTCAGCAATAGCGGCGCCAATCGCCGCCCCGATCGCTTCGCCCAAACATTGCAATTCCGGGAGACGCACGGCCATGACGCCATCGAGTTCGCCGGCGCTCGTCAGTTCCGCGCGGTGGCGCACACGCACCGTTACGCCGTCCTGCGACATCTGACCGGACATGACGATCACGCTGCCCTCGACGTCGCCGTTGAGCGGTAACGTATCGCTAGATCCGTCAACCGACATGCGTCCCGAGACGCTGCCCCCTGAAACCGAGAAACGCAGTTCGTAAGGGATCGCAAGCGTCTCGCCGTTGGCTTCAAGCTCGAAGGCGCCGTTTCCGCGCCAGGCACCGTCGACATCCAGCGCTTCAGCGCTCGATTGAGCCTGAGGTGCCGGTGTCTCGGGCCTGTTCAGGGCCACTTCCGGCGCTTCATCCTCGGCTTCTTCGGCTGCGCAGCGTTCGGCCGCTTCAAGAAGCCGTGCCTTGGCATCTTCAAGCCGGGCATGGCTGGCGGCAAGCCCGTCGATGCGCCTCACAAGACCATCGAAGTCCGATGTGCATGCGGCGACCGCGGCATCGGTGCGGCTTAAAACGTCGCGCGCATCACTCAGGAAGCTGACAGCATTTTCAATGCGCGCCCGCTCGCCTTCGCATCCTTCCAATGCGGCGATATCGCGGCTCAGGGCCTCGGCGCGCCGGGCAGCGGCCAAAGCGGCGGTGAAATCGCCTGCCTGGAACGCCGCGCCGATTTCCGCGCTGATCGGCGGCAGTTCATCACAGACATTGCGCGCCACTTTCGAGCATTGCGCCAGTGCATCGGCGATCCGGCCGGACGCCTGGCGAAACCAGATATGGTTCTCTCCTCCCGCACGTCGTTGCATCGCCTCCAGCCGATCGATGTCGCAGGCAGCGATCGCCGATTGCAGCGCCGCCGCCTGCTCCCTCAGAAGCGCGATATTGGAAAGTCCGTTGGCGATGCGCCCGCGCAGCTCCGTGCAGGCGCCGGGCGCGTCGCGGTCGAGCCGGGCGGCAAGAGCGTTCAGCTTGCTCCCGGCGGCATCAAGGCGATTAGAGCGATAATCGGCACGTGCGGCATCAAGTTCGGCCGATCCCGCATCGCACACAGCGGCGACGCGCTGCTCGTCCTGTTGCCGGCGGCAGCCCGGCAAGGCGGTTTCGATGCGTTGCCGCGCCTCAAGGAAGAACAGGTGATTGCGCGCTGAGGTCGACGCTGCCATGCGCTCGAGCAGATCGACGTTGCATTCAGCGATCGCCGCATCGATCCTGCGGCCGAACTCGCGCAACGTGTCGATCTGCGACAGGCCCTGCTCGGCGCGGGCGATGAACGGCGGGCAGAATGGCGGTGTTTGCGCGCGAAAACCCTGCAACGCCTTGTTCAGCCGGTCTTGGGCCATGTCCAGGCGGTTGGCCTTGTAGGCGGTTCGTCCATCCTCGAATGCAGTTACGTCGCGTTGTGCGGCTGAGATCTCATCGACGAACAGCGCAAAGTTGATGCCGCGAACGCGCTGGAGTTGTCGCGCTTGCGCGCGCATGGCGTTTTGATCGCAGGCCTGCAGAAGATTGGCGACGACACCGCGCTGATGCTCCACCGTGGCAACCCGGCTACGGACATCTGCGACCGCGCCCGCCAAACGTGGCGGGCAATCGCCGGCAGCGAGCGCTTCATCTTCCGCCCGGTCCAGAACGTCCAGAAGCGGCGTCAGCCCGTCCAGCCGTCCGTCGCGCAGTGCTCTGTCGGCGTCGTCGATCGCGTCTTCAAGAGCATCGCATTTCGCCGCGATTTCGGCGGCTTGCTCTTCTTCCTCACGGCGTTGTTGCTCTTCTGTGGTTTCATCGGGCGTCTCACGATCGTCGGCTTCCGCGTCTTCCGGTTCGGCAGGCACCCGCAGCACGATCTCGGCGCGCCCGGTGAAGCCGCTGCCGAAGTCGGAAAAAGTCAGCGCGTTGCGACGCACATATGCGACATCGAAGGTTTCGGCCGGGCCGGCGCCCGCCGATGTCTGCGCCTGGGCCGTCACGGCCGGCGGCGGGTCTTCGCCAATGGCCGTGATCGAAAACCGGCCGTTGCGATCGGCCAGCCAGGCCTCGCAGCCGCGCACCTCCGAACCGCCGCTGACGCGAACCGACAGGATCGCCCCCGGCACGGCCGCGTCATTGTCGTCGCGCACCTCGCCCTCGAGCATCATCACCGAAATCGCGCCGAGCCTCTCATAGAGTTCCGCATAGGTCTCAAAGGCGCCACCGCCGCGATTGACGCCTGGTCCAAATCCGCCCTCGAAGGCGACGAACGATGCGGCGATCGCATTGACCAGCCGCTCGCTGCCGCCCTCGGCGTCGCGTAAAAAACTCTCTTCGGAGAGGCCGACCCGGCCTGCGACGTCGGCCATGATCCGGTCTTGTGTGCAGACGTCGCCGGATGCTGACAGGTTGCGGATCGCCGAGAGCGCCGTGTCGATCTCGCCGACCATCGTTTCGGCTTCACGAATGAGGCCCGGCACACCACCCGGATGGGAGGTGTTGTAGACGGCGGCTAGCCGCGCGACATGGTCACGCGGGTCGCGCTCGACCGGATAACCCAGATCGATCGCCGCATCGATCAGCTCGAGCGCGGCGATGATGCCGTTGCGCCCCGTTGCGTTCTCGCCCTCGATGAAGCTTGCGCCATCATAGAAGAAATGACGGGTCGGGCCGGCGCCTTGCGAGACATAAATGTGCTCGAAGGGCCAGGTGCCGTAGGCGAGCGGACAGGCGAGCACCTGTCGGCCGACGAAGTAATCGTGACGCGGATCGCGCGACGGCACACCGACGCCGAGGCAGAAACCGTTGCGCTTGGCGATCTGGTCCTCTAGCGCAAAGACCTGGTCGAGCATCTGGTTGGCGACTTCGGCGTAGGACTGGACGATGTCGCCCATCAGCGCTATCAGAGGCAGCTTGCTGTCAGACGCAATCTGTCCCGATATCTCGATGAGCTTGAAGAAACCTTGGATCTTGGCGGTCGGATCGTCCGACCCCATCGCCGACGATACAATTTCGGCGGCGTCGGTGATCCGGTAGCCCTTGTTGATGGCGCGCAACTGGCCTTCATAGGATTTGAAACGGTCAACCCATTCGCCGGAAAGGCCGACACTGTTCAATATGTCCGCCGTCGGTGTTTCCGGGTCGGCCTGGTCCATAGCGGCGCTGGCATCGGTCAACTGTCCAAGGCGCCGTTTTGCGGTGTCGAGCACCTCCTGCATTCCATCAAAGATCTGTTTGGATTCGCCATTGGTCAGATCGGCATAGATTTTCCACGCATTGACGATGCGCGACTGCTGACCGCCGGCGGTCAGATAGGCGATCGCATATGTGGAGGCTTCATCGGGCGCATCGTTGAGCCATGTGTGGGCAAGCGCCTGCATCTGGGGCGAGCCGGGCTGGAACCTGGCCTGTTCCTCGGCGGGCAGAGCCTCATAGAGCTGTTCGGCGACGAACTTCCAGAACCCCGCCGTCAATTCGCCTTCGGAACGCTGGACGGCGGCTTCGGCCTGTGCCCTGGCTTCATCGAACGGCGCGCGGACATAGGCGATCAATTCGTCCTTCTTCTCCTCGCAGAAGTGCTTGAAGAAGGCCTCGGTGTCGAGCGCGATCTTGTCGAAACGCAGTTCGGCCGATGCAAGGCTCGCGGTCAGTCGCCGGTAGAGCACATCGCAAGGATCGCTGGGCACGGTGAGCCTGATCGAGTCGGGCCGGCCCACATTTTCCAGCACCGATGCGAACCGGTCCTGCGCCAGCGCGGGTTCGATCACCGCGGTCCCGAAGAATGCCGCCAGGGCGAGCAGACCGCCGAGGATCGAAGCTTTGGGTCGCATCGCCGTGCTCCTAGAAATCATCGAGCGTTTCCGGCGGACCGAAATCGTCCGGCCCCGGCGAAGCTGCGGATGAGGCGGCCGGTCCCCCGTCCTGTAGCGGGGGATTTGCCACAGCCACAGCCGGAGCCGCAGGCGTGGATTTGTCGACAAACTCGTTCAACGATAGCATCGCATTGGGATCGCCGGTTTTGCGGGTGTTGGTGATGCTGGCGATGGCGGACTGCGTGCCGCGACCTATGATGCCGTCGATCGCGCCGGCATATTTTCCCATCCGCTTGAGTTCGATCTGGATGCCCTTGCAGAACGCCCGGCGGCCGTCGCAATCGCCACCGGCCGCCCGGCGCGCGTTCTTGGATCGCAAATGGGTTCCAGGTGCCGTCATTTCATAGGCGCGCACCGCCCAGTATCCGGCCATGTGGATGAGAGATTTGCGGCCGGTTCGTTCGCCCTCGGCCAGATACATCATCAAAAGGTCTTCTATGATGTATTTGTCGCCGGCGCCGGCGCGATAAAACATCCAGTCAAGCACACCCTCACGGAGTACGAAGGTACTATCGGTCGCTTCGGCGCCCAGCGCGGCGGCCCGCTGCTTGATCTCGTCAATGCCCTGATCGGCCGGTGGCGGCGTCGCCAGGTCCGCCATCTCCACCGAACTTGCCGGATCGCCACCAAAACCCAGACAGTCAATCAGGCCAGCTTCAAGTGCCTGATTGAGATGGGCAGGTGCCAGAAGCTGCACCACTTCGCCGGTGGCAGCGGTGAAGTAACGCCGCGCCGGCGAATTCGGCGCTGTGCGCACGATCTTGCCGCGCAGATCGGATCCCGTCTGAACGAGATCGGTGCAATAAACCAGATAGGGCAGGCGGCCGATGCCGCCGTCGAGCAACAGCCAGTAGAGCCGTGTGTCGTCGGCGATCGCTTCGTGGACGAAATCGACATAGCGCTGAAGTCCTGGAAAGTCGTCAGGCGTCTTGTCTTGTGCCTGTGCCACCGGCAGCGCCGCCGATATGGCGATGCAGCAACCAGCGATGAACACACCGCCTTTACGCCGCTGGAGGCCCATCATGCGGTTGATGATCGCGCGGCCGCTGTCAACAGTGCCACTCGCCGCGTTCGATCTGCGGTGCGGTATAGCGTCTGGTCGCCAGATCGCCCTGAAGGACGAGAAGGCAGGCGGCTTGCTGTGCCTGCCTGAGCCCCTGATGGGTGTAAGGCGGCAGGGGGCGCCAGCCGGACGACGCCGAGATGTCGGCCATGTTGGCAACCATGATCGTGCCTTGGTCATCATGGTAGACGGCCCATGCCCATGATTGCGCAAATGACGGAGCAATTCCCAATCCACCCGCTGCCAGCAGAGCCCAAAGCGCGCTTTTTGCTTGCGCATTCAACTGCGATCCCCGCGTTTTCGACATGGCAACGCTATGCCCGGGTGCCGGGGACAACAATTGGCGGGAACACTTACCGGCCTAGGCACAAATGACTATTGTGCTTGTTCCGACGATCGGAGCTAGTCGGGGCGATGAGGCAACGGGCGGAACATCGATGCGGGGTGCACGCGCTGTGCCATGGCATCGTATGGATGGTCGTGACACTGATGGTCTTTGCGAGCGGCCAACCGGCTAGAGCGCAGAACGCCAGCACGGCCGTCCTGGAGGTTGAGTTCCGTGCCGAGCAACCCGATCGGGACCTGACCATCGACGAGGTCTGTTGCGGCCGGCTGGTATTTCCCGATCCGCCGGTGAAATCGGCCGGAGCCGGCATTGGCGGCAGGCCGGTGTGGATCGCGCTGCCGGCACTGCGCCCGGGCAGCGTCCTAAGTGTCACGAAAATGGTGGATGAGGCCACGCTTTACGAGCGATGGCCGGGAACCGATGAATGGATCATCGCCCGCAGCGGCGACAGCGTGCCGCCCTCCGGGCAGGCGCTGCCCGTGCCACGTACGGCCTTCATCCTTTCGGAAGCTGCGTCTCCGGAGACGGAGCGCTTCCTGCGCATCGTTCAGCCAACCACCATTCAATTCGGTCTGAAAGCCTGGGACCCCCAGGCGTTCCGCACCGATTTTGAGCGCCGCAGGCTGATCCGGGTGCTTTCGCTGGGCTTCATCGCTGCGATCGTGATCTACAATCTGGTGGTTTCGTTGATTGCCCGCGACGGCGTGTTTGCGCTCAACGCGGTAACAATCCTGTCGCTTGTGCTGGTCGATCTCTACCTGTCCGGTATTGGCGCGTTTTATCTCTGGCCGCGATCGATTTCCAATCTCATGCTGAATCTTGGCCTTGCCGGCGCAACGATTTTCGGCGCGTTGTTCATCAGCCGGTTTCTGGCCGTGGACGCCGGCAGACCGGTCTCGGTCCGGCCACTGCTTGTTCTGGCGACGCTGGCCGCAGCGGCGCTGGCGATCAGCATCGCGACGCCTTACTGGATGGCACAAACGGCGCTGCTGGTCCTGGTTCTGCTGATGCCGCTGACCGCTCTCGTGATCACGCTGTTTGAGCTCGTCCACGGCAACCGTAGCGCCCGTATCCTGATCATCCCATTGTTTGGCATCATGCTGCCGGGCGGCGTGCTCGTGCTGATCAGTTCGGTCACCGCACTACCGTTCGGCGCCATTGGACCACACATTTTGGAGGTGACGCTTGCGTTCGAGGCACTTGTGTTTTCGCTGGCGCTGGCTACCCGAATTCGAATACATCAGCGCAACGCCGAGATGGCGAGGGCGGAACTGGCGCAGACCGAACTTGAAAGCGCGCGGCGTTATGCCCGGCTTCAGGAGCGCGAGCGTGCGCGCATCGCCTCGGATCTGCATGATTCCATCGGTCATAATCTCGTGATGATCACCGGCTTGCTCGATCGGGGTGTCGAGTCCGATCTGGCGCCTGAAGAGATCCAGGCAGCCGCCAAATTGTCGCGCCGGACGGTGCAACGGGTGCGAACGCTCTCGCATGATCTGCATCCGGTCACACTGTCGCATCTGGGTTGGGCGCAGGCGATTGAATCACTGTTCGCCGAACTGAAAAGCGCCCATGGCATCGAGGTGGCTCTGACCCAACGTGGTGGCGAGCCGAGCATGCCGGCAGATGCCAAGCTTCATGTCTATCGCATGCTGCAGGAACTGGTCAGCAACATCGCCAAGCACGCATCGGCAAAACGATGCGAGGCCGACATTCAAAATGACGGCACGGCTCTGCACATTCGCGTCACCGACGACGGCATCGGGCTTGGCGACCCTTCGGACTTGCAAGGCGGGCTGGGCTTGGCTTCAATCGATGAGCGCACCAAGACCCTGGGCGGGACCTGGACGTTGCAATCTGGCGATAGGGGCGGCGCCGTGGCCGAGCTGATCATCCCGCTGAAGCCCGCCAAACCTGGAGGGCCTTGATGCAGGCACCGCGCGCAACGACGATCCTGCTGGCCGACGACCACCCGATTTTCCGCGCCGGACTGCGCCAGATCATCGAACAGCAACCCGGATTCAAAGTCGTCGCCGAAGCGGGCGACGGCCATGCTGCGCTGTCACAGATCGAGATGCTTGACCCCGACTTTGCCGTGTTTGATCTCAGTATGCCCGGCCTTGACGGATTTGGGGCGCTTGAGGGGCTGGGCGCGCTGCGCTGTCGGACACGCGCGCTGATCGTCTCCATGCATGCCGAGAGTGGCTATGCCAAACGCGCGCATGATCTGGGCGCAATTGGCTTCATCGCCAAAGAAGATGCGCCGACCGAAATCGTCCGCGCGTTCAAGGAGTGGCAGAACGGGTTCTTCATGAGCCAATCGGTCGGTGGTCATGGCACGACACTACGAACAACGCCCTCCACGAATATGAGTGGTATCGACCTCTCGGTGGTAACGCCCGCCGAACGGAAAATCCTTGTGCTGCTGTCGCTGGGCAAGACGAGCAAGCAGATTGCCCGCGATCTCGGCATCAGCCACAGGACCGTGCAGGCGCACCGCCGAAACATCGCCGAAAAACTCGGCGTCAACGGTCCGAACCGCCTGTTGGAGATTGCGGTCAGCCATCGGGCGCAATTGCTCGATCTCGGATAGATCGACGCGTACCCGAGTTGCCTTCGAAAAACTGGACGACGCATCGGCACAAATGCCTATCGAATAGGCGAAGTGGCCAATTCTTCACTCCGGCGAGCCTGACTAGTTTGCGTTGGGCTGGAAAGCTGGAGCTCCGGCGGGTTGTCGCGGGGCATGCAAAAAGCCGAGAGCGTTTCCGGCAAAGGTTGGATCACTTGGATGGCTTGGGTCAGATATTACTATCAGCCTGCGGTACAGTTGATTTCACTCGGCCTTCTGGCGCTGGGTGGATTGTGGATCTGGCTGATTCCGCTCGCCATATTTTTCCTGACCACGTTCATCGACGAATTGTCACCGGGTCATGAGGAGGCGGAAGAACCAAGCCGCTATTCCGAACTTCCTCTTTTCCTGACGGCATGTCTCGCTGTGATCATTGCTGCGGTCTTTGTGATCATGGCATCGCTTTCATTGGGCGCGCAAAGCAACCCCAATTCCCTCACGGTTCTCGTCGGAGAGTTCTTCGGTCCGCAACCGATATGGGCGTTGATCGGGGCCGCTCTGGGCGTGGGGATGCTTCTTGCTGCGGCCTTCAACATCGGTCACGAGCTTTCCCACCGACTGGATAGCAGGCTGAGATTGTTTTTCGGTCAGGTTATCTGCACGCTCTCACTGCATTCCTGTTTTCCAATCGAGCATATCTACGGCCATCACAGAAATGTCGGAACACATCTCGATCCGACGACGGCAAGACGCGGTGAACCTTTCTGGTTGTTCATGCCGCGCTCCTTTTTTGGCACCTACCGCAATGCGTTTCGCATCGCCGGAGCGCGAGCGGCCCGGCATTCCGGTTTCTCGCGGGTTCTGAAGAACCGGGCGGTCCAGGGTATCGTGATCCAGTTGGTCTTGTTTTTCTGTGCCTTTGCGCTGGGCGGATGGATGGGTCTTTCCGCCTATCTCGTTGCGACGGTGATCGCCCTGTTGATCGTGGAATTGTTCCAATATGTCGGGCACTATGGGCTGATCAGGGTGCCAGGGGCGCCGGTGCGCGCCGCCCACGCCTGGGAACTGTCGGGCACTGGTTCCAGCAGTTTCACTGTCAATCTCACCTGTCACAGCGCTCACCATGTTTCCGGAGACAAGCCGTTCTGGCAATTGCGGCTGACCCATCAGGCACCCACTCTGCCATTGGGGCCTTTTCCGGTTCTGGTCATCGCAATGATCCCGCCGCTCTATTTCAGGTTGACCAAACCTGCGCTCGACGAATGGGACCGAACGCTGGCCACGCCCGAAGAGCACGCCCTGGCCATCGAAACGCGCAAGAAACAGGTGTCGGGCATTCACCTCAGAACCCTGCTCAGCAGATCGCCATGATGGTCATGCTGTCGAGCCGGATGCGGCCATTGCGATCGATGGAATTCGTCAATCAACTGGCCGTGCGGCGGCCTGCGGCTGTGCTGTGTCTGGTCGTGCTCATCTCGATCGCAACGGGCTATGGCGCAACGCGCCTTCAGTTCAACGACGGCATGCAGACGGCCTTTGAAGGCAGCACGCAGGCTTACCAGGACTTCGTGGTGCACAGCGAGCAGTTCACTGCTGCCGAGACAGACATTGTTGTGGTGTTCACCGCTTCCGATGCGATGGCCATCTCGGAACTGGAGGCCATCAGGGAATTCGCGCTCGACGCCACGCTCGCGGTCCATGTGGATTCGGTCATTTCGATCTTCTCGTTGCGCACGCCGCCCACCGCCAATGAGCCCACAAGGGCGCTTTTTCCCAACGATCTTGCCGAGACAATCGACCTAACCGCGCTTCTCGCACGCGCGCGCGAACATCCGCTCGGAGGCCAACGCCTTCTGTCGGAGGATTTCCGTCATTCGTTGGTCATCGTTTCGCTGATGCCCGAACGAAGCGAAATTGGTCCGGCCCGCGAGACACTCGCCGAGCTTGAGTATTTGTTGACCGATATCCGGCAAGCGGAAGCGCTGGGTGCCGAGGTGACAGGACTGATTCCGATCCGTCAGAAAGTCATTGACGGCCAATTGAACGATCTTCTGGTGCTCAATGCGATCGGAATGGCGCTTGGCTCGCTCTTTTGCCTGCTGGCGCTTCGCTCTGTTCTGCTGGCGACGCTGACCGGGCTGCCGGCGGCTGTCGCGCTCTTATGGGTCCTGGGGACAATGGGCCTGTTGGGTTTTGAGATCAATCTGCTGACAAATGTGGTCCCGGTTCTCATACTTGTGCTGTCTTTGGCCGACAGCCTGCATCTGACGCTGGACCTGCGCAGGCAGTTGGGGACCGGCGCATCGGTTGAAGACGCAGTCAGTCGTGCGATGCGCCGCGTCGCGCCGGCATGCGCGCTGACCTCGTTCACAACCGCGATCGCATTTGCGGCCCTCTATATTTCGGATTCACAACTGGTCCGCAGCCTCGGCTTGGCAGGCGGGATGGCCACGCTGATTTCGCTGTGTTCCGTATTGCTGGTTCATCCGCTGGCTTTTTTGCTGGTCACGAAGGTTCCGCGTCTCAACCAGGCCATACGTTCGAGCCGGCCATCGAGTGCAGCGCTCTTCAGCGGAAGTCCGTTTTTCTCATTCGCCTTCCAACATCCCGGCCTAGTCTCGTTTGGTTCGATAGCGGCCCTTGTGTGCGCGCTTGGCGCATTCAGCCTGGCAAAGCCTGAGTATACGTTTCTCGAAAATGTATCGGACACAGATCGCGCTATCGTCGCGTTGCAGGCAGTCAACACGCACCTGTCGCCAACCGCGACCATCGACATTCCCGTCACTCTCCCCGAAGGTGGTCTGCGCGACCCGAGTGCTCTGTCTCGCATCCAGCGCGTTGAGGCGCTCGTCGAAGCAAGCCTGCCGGGCGCCAGCGTTTCGTCTTTTGCTGACCTCGTCCGATGGATCAATGCCCCCGACGACCGGTCCGGCATAGACACAGCGGTATCCGTTTTGGCGGACCTTTCGCCAACGCAACAGCGGCGGCTGGTTTCCGAAGATCAATCCGCCGCACTTGTGCGCGTGTTCGTGCCAGATCGGGGCGCTCAAGAAACATTGGCCTTGCTCAAGAAGCTGGAAGCAGCGTTTCGTGAAGATGGCCTGGCGACCGGCATCGTTGAGGCGCCCACCGGGCTGCTCGCCATGTCGTCGCAGATCAGTCTGCGCATGATCCGGCATTTGAACGTCAGTTTCACGATGGCGGTTTGCGCTGCCGGGCTCTTTATCGCGCTGTGGTACCGGAACCTGAGATATGGCCTGTTGGCGCTGGTCCCCAACGTTTTTCCGATCGCGTGTGTCGGCGCTTGGCTCACGATTGGTGGAAACGGCCTTCAGTTTTCGAGCGCCATTGCATTGACCGTCGCGTTCGGCATCGCCGTCGACGACACAATCCACGTGCTCAATCGTGTGAAACTGACCGCACCAGCCGATGCGCCTTTCGATCCGGCCGCGATCAAAAAGGCATTCACTGAAATCTCGCCGGCGCTGGTGACGACAACGCTGGTGCTGAGTTTCGGAATGCTTGGCACCCAGTTCGCCAGCATTCCGACCATCGCGTATTTTGGCTTGATTACGATCGTTGTCTTCGCCCTGGCGCTGCTGTCGGTTCTCATCGTTCTGCCGGCGCTGATGATCATGTCCGCAAGGATCGGCAAGACAGCGCCCAAGGGCATCAACGAATGACAGGGCTGCGCAGAATTCCGACACCTGCTGGCATGGATGTGCTGCCGGCCGCGCCGATCACGGCGATCAACGACAACGGTCGCGTCTTGATCTCCACCTCCGTCGTCGCGCGGTCCGTCAATCCCGTTCTTCACAAACATCGCTGGTTTCACCGATGAAAAGACATGCAGTGCGCTTGATGTTTTTCTTGTTTTGGCTGGCATTGATGCCATCGCAGGCACCGGCCGATCCATTGCTGGAGACGGCGGTCGGGACGTGGACCGGTCGCGGCTGGCTCAAGCAGTCGCCAGAGGAGCCTGCCGAGGCCACACGCTGCCGGATCCGCGGGTCGTTCGGTACCGCTTCAGGCCAACTGGTTTTGAGCGGCCGCTGCGCCGTCGCCGGTCGCTCCGGTACCTTCGACGCACACATTACCAGCCAAAGCGGCGGCGCTTATGATGGCCGTTGGTCGAGCCAGCTTGCAGCAGGCCGGGCCACCCTGCGTGGCCGCCGCAGCGGAAACGCCATTCATTTCGACGTCCGCGCGATCGACCGGCAGACCGGCGAAGCGCTCAATGGCACCATGATCTGGCAGTTCGCGGACGACCGCTTCATGATCCGCAGCAGCAGCCGGCTGCCGGACGGCGCATCCGTCATCGTCAGCGAAATGGTGTTCGACCGATGAGCCTGGCCTTCGACCACGAACATGTCGGCACAGGAGCACTCGGGAGCCCGGTGCTGCCCGGTCTGCGGTCGTGTCAGGCCGAATTGAGATCGTGGCCCCGAGCCATCCCGGCGCGCCTTTTGCGCCATGATGCTCGACAGCCACACCGATGAACTGTTCTGTCGGGCAGCGCTTGATTATCTGACAGCGGAGCGATCCCATTCCGGTCATACGACGGCGCCGCACGGCGATGCAGCAAAGGATGGGCGCGCTCGTGTGGTCAAACCGTCATCGATGTGCCGCGATAGATGCGTGCGCGATAGCGGGAATCCTCGGCGTCCGGCAAAGGTGCACCGACCAGAAGGATCGCCCGTGCGTAGCGCCTCAGCTCCTCCTGATGCTCCTCCTCGTCACGCGGCTCCTCCGAACGCACCCGGCGGGTCAGATTGACCTGATTGATCGGCACGTCGTGGACAAGCCGTTCGTTTTCCACCGCCAGCGTCGCCGTAAAGGCGTGCAACGTCGTCTTGATGAAATTGGCGAGCGCGAATGCCGGTCCGGGCGTGCCAAGCGGCACGTCCGGCGAGACAAGCACAAGCTGACAGTCATCATAGAGCGAGGCCTTGCGCGCCACACGAAAGTGCTGTGTCAGGTTCTGCTCCACAACGTCCCGGAACTCGTCGGGCGTCAGCGCCGCGTCCTCGCCGAACAGTTTGTCGGGCAGCGCGGTGAGCGGCGTCGAGACGACGATGGTCGGCAGCCCCCAGCGCTTGTGCGCCTTGTCCATCGCCGCTTCGACGTCGTTGCCGCAAACGATCGTTTCGACCGCCCCTTTTGCCTCGTCCGGCAACATGTCTGCCAGTGCGGTGCCACCGGCCTTTTTCATCGCCAGCAGCACGACACGGCCAACCTTGTGATCGACCACCATCTGCCGGATCGTTTCGGCGTTATAGTCCGCCAGATGCTCGCCAACGAACCACACCGTGGTGCCCGCCAGCCGCTCCAGCCGGTCCTTTTTCGGGCTGCCGAACAGTTCGCGTTCGGTGTGCGAACGCTGGACGCTCAGTCCGCCGGACGGCATGAACGTCTCGCCGCTGACGGCCCGATCGGCCAGGAAGAAGACGGTTGCCTGTGCGACTTCGGACTCGGTCGGCATGCGCCCCAGATGCAGTTGCGACAACACGCTTTTGCGGACATTGCCGGCCTGTTTGTCGACATCACCCGCGGGCAGGAAAGGCACGTCCTCAGGCGGCGGGAAGGAGAGCCACGTGCCGTCGTTGGCCGTCGCCTTTTCGTCCCATTCCGGCGTATCGAGCAAATAGCCACCGCGTTGCAGGCGCGACAAAAGCCGCGCAGCGATCGGTTTGGTCAGCAGGAAGCGGTCCCAGGTGCACACGCCATCGCCCTGACGCGCGCAATCCAGCGCCAGATTGCGCAGTTCTCTTGGCGATTTGCCGTCATGAGACATCGACGCCGCATCGTTGCGCGTCAGCCTGCTCAGCACGAGGCCAACTTCGGCGCCATTGCGCAGTGCCTTGATGACCGCCGCGTAGACGGCGTTCAGGCGCTTGTTTTCGAGGATGAGTTTGGCCCGACGCTGGAACAGGCCGGGCTTGCCCCCGACGCCCGAAAGCCGGTCGCCATCGACAGGTCCGGGCGCAATCGCGTTGAACTGCACCTCCGGTCCCAGATATTCCGAAAAGCTCTCGACCATGGCGCGCTGGCCAGCCTTGGAGACCGCATAGTCGGACCGGTTCGGATAGGCGACAGCGAGGAACTTTTCGCCGCCGAAGTATGACGACACGTTCAGCACATAGCCGCTGCCGCGCGCCTTCATGTGCGGTACGACCTCGTGCATCAGGAGATAGTTCGACACCAGATTGGCATCGAGCGTCCATCGCCAGGTGTCGATGTCCATATCGACCACCATGTCCTCGGCACCGGCGACGCCGGCATTGTTGATCAGATAGTCGATCCGGCCGAAGGTCGACATCGTCGCCTCGACGGCCTTTTTCAGCGAGTCGAATGAGCTGACATCGACATTGGGCAGGATTTCCACGCGCCGTTCCACGCCGGAGAAGCCGACATCCTGCAACTCGCCGACAATCCTGTCACGGGCGGCGGTCAATTCGCTCTCACGCCGCGCCACCATCATCACCTTGCAGCCGGCCAGAGCCAGAAGCCGCGCCACCTGTCCGCCAATGCCGGCCGACCCGCCCGTGATAAGCGCCACCTTGCCCAGATGCAGGCCGGTTATGTTCTCGGCAAAGCCGACCATCGCCTTGCGCGCTCCGGTGGTCTCGCCGATCGATTCGGGCAGGTAGAGCGTCGTTTCGCGGATCTTGTGCTTTTTGCAGGCGATCCGCGTGGCGTGGCCTGCGGCGAAGCGGACATTTTCCTCTTCAAGGTTGGTGTAGCGGATGATCTGGTTGCCCCAGGCGGGCTGGTTGAGCCGCCCCTGCTCCTTGTCGACGCGGCTTTCGTCGCGCCAGATGGTGACCAGTTGCGCGACCGCGGCGGACAGGATTTCGTTGAACCGGTCGCCCTGGCCATCGCTGCCATTGGACATGAAGACAAAGCGCGGCTCCTGGACCAGATCGTCGTGCCGTTTCCAATAGCGTGCAAACGTGCGGCCCAGCGCGATGGCACCGGTCAGTTCGACATCGATGAAGCTGTCCAGATCGGAGTCCGAGACGTCCGTCAGGGGACCATTGAAATGATCGTCCGGCTTGACCGGCAGGAAGATGGCGCCGGTGATCGGCGCGTGCTTCCCGCTGAAGTCTTCAAGAGCCTTTTCCATGCCGTCCGGGTCGGAGCGGTTGAAGCGTACGATCGTCAGACCTTGCTCGGCGCCTTGCGCCCTGACGCGAGCCTGGGCCTGGGCGACGTCGGCCTGCCGTGTCAGGCCGAGCAGCACCTCTGCGCCGCACGCGGTCTGGATCTTCGCCAGCTCGATCGCATCCTCCCATTGTTCGCCGGCAGCGATCAGGACGGAAAGGCCGGTCGCATCGAGCGAGCGCATGGAAGGGCGCGCCAGATAGGTCGACCGGGTATCCCTGTCGACGGCCATGCCGTGGGTAACCTCGAATTCCTGACCGTTGAAGGCCGCTGACTCGTCGCTGCCCAGGAACACGCAGGTCTGGGCGATGTCGGGCGGCGTCGGCAGGGTCTTGGCGCGGTTGCTGCCGTCGATCGAGCGCTCCAGCGACATCCGGCCCAGAAAGTGCTCGGCGGTCGCGCCTTCCGGATTGCCCTGGATCGAATCCATGGCGGCGAAGACGGTGCGGATGCGATCGCTCTCGATCGGCCCCGGATAGATGGTGTTGACGCGGATGCCCTTGGCGCCGAGTTCCTGCGAAAGTTGTTCGGACAGGGAGTTGAGCGCCGCCTTGGGCACGACATAGGCGGTGCGACCATAATACTGGGTCTGCGAGAAGATCGTGGAGACATTGATCATCGTCGAGCCGGGCTGCATCAGCGGCGCCGCTGCTCGGGCCAGGTTCCATGTCACACCGAGGATGTTGCGCATGGCATCGCCGACGGTCTCGTTGTCGCCCGATCCGGCCTCGCGGAGGGCATCGAGTTCGTCACCGGTCAGCGGCACGTTTTCGAGCGTCTGCTTGGGACCTGCAGAGCCGGCATTGTTGACCAGAATGTCGATCTGGCCATAGGCCTTTTTGGCTTCGGCAATGCCGGCGCGCACCGAGTCCGGATCGGCACCGTCGAGCACGACCGTCGTGATCTGGTCGCCGGGAAGCTGCGTCTCGTCAATGACCGCTGCGCGCGCGGCCTCGATGCGGTCCTTCGTCCGCCCGGTCATGATGATGCGCGCGCCTTCCTGCACATAGTGGCGGACGATGTGGCTCCCCAGATTGCCGGCGGCGCCGGTCACCAGCGCGACCTTGCCCGCAAGGCGACCCGCGCCCACGGACGGTGACTGCACGGTCTGCGCGCTTGCGGCCGGTTTTGTCTTGGTCGCCATTTTGTCATTCCTCCTCGTGATGGTTTTGTGTCGTCGCCCCTGTTGCCCAGTGCTCCAGCAATTCCTCCCGGCTGCGCAGACCCGGTGCCGCGAGCGCGTGGTTTACCACATAGGTGGAGCCGGTGTGACGATTGTCCCACATGGACTGATGCGCTTCGGGCAGGCCGTGCCATGGCACCATGGTCGGTTCGGTCACGTCGAGCAAGCCGGCGGCGATCATCGCATTCATCACCGTCACCTCATGGGCGTTGCACAGATGCGTGCCAAGGATCGAGGCGGTCGGCATCAGGATGTGCCGCTGGCGCGTCCAGACCTGCGGGGCATAGAAGGTGAAGCGCTGCCCGGACATGTCTTCGGTGTAGACGACACGACCGGTGAAGGGTTTGACCAGCGATGTCGAGACCCCGAGCGTGTCCTGGCTCGGCCGTTCGATGACGAGGTCCGGCACGCCGCGCGGGTTGTCCGGCGAACGCAGGATGCGGCCAACCGCCGATCCGAACGGCTTGAGCGTGCGGTTCTGATAGTCGCGAACGCCGGTCTTGAAGGCCTCAATGTCGGTTCGCGCGTCCGGCATCCGCGGCAGCGTTTCGGGCCAGTGGAAATTGTCGCCGTGCTGGCGGCGAAGCGCTTCGAGGCTCACCAAGCCCTCGACCGCATCCTCCAGCCCGAGCGATTGCAGAAACTCCTTTTGTCCATCGGTGATGGCGACAACGACAATGCGCGCCTTGAAACGCCGCGCCGCCTCGATCATTTCCAGGCCGATCTCGTCGAGAAGGCTCGTCGATCCGGCACCATAGTAGAGCAACACGGCTTCACCGCCGCGAAGGGCCGCCCGGCGCAGCATGTCTTCGGGTCGGGCGGCACCCGGCTTGCCCATGAAGCTGAAATGGTAGCCAGACGAAGCGCCGTAGAAGGCCAGTTTTCCGTTTTCGGCAAGCAACTGGAAACTGCGCGGAAACGCCCGCTCGCCAGCATGGCTGACCACATAGTCCGCCAGCTTGCCATCGTTGAGGCGCTCATATTCGTCAACGAGCGCCTGCCCTTGGGCTTCCCATGCGCGCGCTGCGTCGGGGTCGTCGGGAACCGGCGTGAAGCAATCGGCAAAACGCGGATCCTTGCGGTTGAGCGCTCCGACCGCGCCCTGCGAAGCAACGAAGTCCGCACGTTCGTCGCTGGAGACAAGACCGGTGACCGCAAGCCCCGTACGGATGCTGCTTTTCAGCGCATCAAGGCCGGTTCCGGTCGCTGAGCCCTCGACAAACAGCGTCTTGCCCGGCTCGATCCGCAACGTCGTGAACAGGCAGCGTATGACGGTGCCCAGATTGAGGATGTAGCTGCCGGCCTGTTCCAGGGTCAGGTCGCCGGGCACGGGGTGAAGCTGCGGCGCCTGCACAGTGAGGAACTGGGCGTGGCTGCCGGTTTCGGTCTCATAGCCCTGAATGGCGAAGTCGGCATACATCGGATCGTCGCCGGCGTTGGGGGAGAGCAGATCGCTGGTTCCTGAATAGACCGCGACCATGTCGCCGACGCCGAGCCGCCCCTCGGCCCGCACCGCGCTGCCGAGCGCTGCGACCAGCGCGAGCCCGCCCGAACCGGTGATCTGCACGTCTTGCTCATGGGAATCGAACGGCGATACCGGGATGCCGGTCAGCGCCCAGATGTCGTTGAAGTTGACCTCCGAGGACAGCATGTAGACCAGCGCCTCGTTCGGCCCCGGTTCGCGCACCGGGACGATCAGTTCGCGCTCATGGCTGGCCGGTTCGCCGAAGCGCGGGGCGCCGGTATCGGGATCGCGCGCGACGCCGAAGGCAAGCTGATGGTCCGGAATCGGCGTTACGCCGGGAAAAAACGGCGCGCCGACCGGCAGCATTGTGCCCTTGGCGATCAAGTCGGTCGAACGGGCGGCGTGATCGTCGTCGATGAACACGCCATCGCGCCGCACCGGCAGTGGCGGGCTCTGCTTGTCCATGAATTGCCGGATGCCGGTCTTGCCGCCCTCGGGGTCGATGATCGCTTCGCTGAACAGCGCCGCCTCGCGCGCATAGCCGGCGTCCGTGCCTTGCTGCCAACCGGTACGGATCGCTTCGAGCGCCCGCTCACCGGCCGCACCGCGCCCCGCCCAGTCAAGCTGACGCAGGATACGCCCGAGGAAATCGTCTTCCAGAACACCATCAAGATCGATCGTGGACGGCGCGCACCATCGTTCGACCATTGCGCGCCGTGCTTCGAACGCCGCGCCCAGCGCACTCTCGTCGCCCTTGTCGACAAAATCGCGCACCGCCGCATGGGCCTGCGACAGAGCGTCATCGGAGCCCGACGAGACCTCTTCGATCAACCCGATGTCGCGCGCCTGATCGGCGTCGATCGACCGGCCACCGAGGATCAGGTCGAGCGCGTTGCGCAGCCCGGTTTCGCCTTGGCGTTCGGCGAGCAGACGCGGCAGCCGCTGGGTCCCGCCATAGCCCGGCAGCAAGCGCAAGCGGATCTCCGGCTGCCCGAAGCGCGCCACCGGCTCGGCGATGCGGTAATGGCAGGCGAGCGCGAATTCCATGCCGCCGCCCAGCGCCACGCCCTTGATGGCGGCGATGCAGGGCTTTTTCATCTGTTCGATTTTGCGGAAGGCAAGTTGCGCGTTGTTGGGCAGAATGCTCGCCTGCTCGACGGTCTGCACCTCCTCGAGCATCTGCCGGATATCGGCGCCGGCGACAAAGGATGCGTTGCCCGCGCCGGTGAAGACGACGGCGACGACATCGTCCTTGCGTTCGAGGTGATCGACAACCATCACAAGTTCGTCGATCGCCCGTTCGTTCAGTGCATTCACCGGCGGATTGGAGATCGTTACGGTGGCAACCCGGCTGCCCGGCGCGACGGTGTTGTACTGCACCAGAAAATAGCGATGGCGTTCGAACAGTGGCTGGTCATCGGCCAGTTGCTGCTTGCGCCGCCAGTGTTCGATGACGCGTTCGAGTTCATCGAGGCTCTCGGGATTGCGCAGCGTGGTCACATCGCCCAGATCGCCGCCCTCGACCAGCGCCCGGACCATGCGGCGCATATATTTGCCGCTGCGCGTTTCGGGAAACTGCGCGACCTCAAGAAAATCCGACGGCACCGCCACCGCGCCCTTCTCTGTCCGGACGAGATCGGTCAGCCGGCGACGGTCGTCTGCGGTCAGCTTGCGCCCAGCCACGGGCGTGACGAAGGCGACCGGCGTCAGACCCTTTTCGCGGTGCGGTGCACCGATGACGATGACGTTGCCGACAGGCGATTGCGGATCGAGCGCCTTGTCGCGCAGGATCGCGCCCTCGATTTCCTCGGTGCCGATACGATGGCCGGAGACGTTGATCACATCGTCGGACCGGCCATGCAGCGAGAACGAGCCGTCCGGATGGCGCATGGCGAAATCGCCCTGCGTATAGGCCCAGGCGCCGCGCCAGCGCCGCCAGTAGGTGTCGGCCCAGCGTTCGCCATCGCCCTTCCAGCCGGGCCGCACACGCCCGTCCCCGCCCGTAAAGCCGTCCGCATCGCCCCAAACGGTTCGCGCCAGATAGGGATAGGGCAGCGCGACGACAATCTCGCCCTTTTCGCGTTCGTCGGCCCGGCGCCAGGGCACACCGCCGCTGTCGTCTCGCGTCAGGATGGCGCCTTCGCCCACCGCTCCATCTGGGTCTTCGCACCACACATCGCCGAAAATCCATGGCAACGGGTAGGTGTGGGCGTCTGGGCGCAGCGGAAAATCCGCATTGCCGTAGAAATGCGTCCAGGCGATGCCGCCATGCTCGGTCGCCCAGTAGCTGTTGATGTACCAGGGCGTCACTTCACGCATGCCGAATGCCTGCACCGCCGGGGACGTCGGCTCGGCACAGAAAGTCGCCGCCTTCAGCGAGGACAGATCATGTTTGCGAATGTCGGCCAGGTTGTCGGGATCCTGCATTACCGATTTGAGGAAGGTGACACCGGCCTTGAAGATGTTGACCTTGTGCCGTTCGATGATCGAGGCGAACCGGCCGGCATGCGGAAAGACGGGCGAGCCCTCGGTGACGACAGTCGTCACGCGCGCGGCCAGCGAAGCGGAAATCAGATAGCTTTGGCCGGTGATCCAGCCCGGATCGGCGACGACGTAGATGATGTCTCCCGGCGCTGCGTCGAAGGCCACGGGCATGGTGGCGGCGATACCAGCGACGTAGCCGCCATGGACGTGAACGACACCCTTGGGCTTGCCGGTCGAGCCCGACGTATAGATGACGAACAGCGGATATTCGGCATCGACCGGCAGCGGCGGCGCGCTGGCCCAGATGGCGGCGACGAATTGCCGATCCGGCAGGGCGAGCAGTTCTTCCTCACTCGCAACCTCGAAACCGGCCTCGCGCGCCTTTTTTAGAAGCGTTTCAGTTGCCGCATCGGTCAGTTCATGGCTCCAGCGGTCCCGTTCATGCCAGATCAGATCGGGCTGCTCGGTGTGGCGCACGACCACGACGGCATCAACACGCGGCGGCGATTCCACCAGGCGCGTCGCGATGGCGATCCGGATTTGCGCCGCCTTGCGCGCGGTCAGGCCGCCGGCCCGGCCAAGCTCGGACAGGGCCCGGCCGACGCCGCGCATGACGTCCGATCGCTCGACGGTAACCTCGCCTGTCAGGAGCTCGGATACGGCCATCAAGATGACGTCGACATGGTCGGCGACCATCTCCAGCTCAGGATCGGCGAGCGTTTCCTCAAGCAGCCCGATCGCGGTCTTGACGGCGATGAAATTGTCGAGCGCCGGATCGGTGTAGGCCGTCTTGAACGGTACCATCTGGGCGTTGCGGTAGCAGCCATCGGCGGTGATGACGACTTTCGCGCCGGCATCGCAAATCCGGTCCGACAGCGTCTTGTCGCTGAACCCGCCAAACACCGGCGTATAGACGATGCCGAGCCGCTTGGCCGCTTCGGTCCAGTAGATCTGAGCGGGAATGGACGGCATGTTGAGCGCAATCCGGTCGCCCGCTTTCAGGCCGAGCGCCTGAAGCGCCAGCGCGCATTTGGCGCTTTCGAGCAACAATTGCTTGCGCGAGACCGGGTAGCAATCGACCGGCCCGCCGCGCCCGTCGTTGCGCGCCATGTCCCAACGGTCACCTTCGAAGATCAAGGCCGCCTCATCGCCATGGCCGGACAGGACATGTCGGTCGACCTCGTTGAAGGCCGCGTTGGTCAGCCCGCCCTCAAACCAGCGCCAGTGTGGCGGTTCGTCATTGTTGAAGGCGCGGGTCCAGGGATCAAAATCTTCCGTCAGGTCGAGATCGACAGCCTGCGCGGTCCGGGCATCCCAGCCCGTCCAGCCGCCCGCGTCCTGATCCCAGCGAGCCCAGACGCCGGCCGCGTCTTGGTCGGGCACAAACCAATGGATCGTACGCTTGGCCAGCGCACCGTGGAAGGCACCGGGATCGGCGGCGCAGTCCGCGCGCATCGCCTCCCATGTGGCCCGGTCGCTGACCGGGTTCTGCGTCGCTGTTGGAACAGTTTGGACATCAGACACATCCATCTGGTTCGACGCCGCTTCGCTCATTCTTCAAATGGCTCCCGTTGATCCAGAATTCCCAGCGCTGTTCGATCGAGGAGGTTTGCTTATCAGAAACGACCGTCTGTTGGGACTCCTGGAACATAAGCTGATCGTATATGCAGGCCATCGATCAAGAACGGGGCCAGCAAAGGCGGTGCCGTCCGCCCCAATACATCTGCTTTATTCCGGCCCTCAAAAAGTCTTGCCGTCCGGCGCATCCGCTTTACGGATAGGCCCCACAACAACATGGTCCGGGATAAGTGAGAGCAATGGCCAATGGTCGAGGGCGCGATCCGTTGGACCGGGTTGACCGGTGCCGGGCGGGATATGGAGATTTTCAGCCCGACACACACGGCCTTTCGATCTAAACGAACATCGGAAAGGTGACGCCCAGCGACCAGGCGAGCAACAGCCCCAGTCCGAGACCCGAGGCAAGAGGTCCGGCGCGGGCTTCCACCCATCGCCCCATCAGCCCGAACACCAGGAAGAAGAGCGCGATGACGGGAATGATGAGGATGAGAAAGAACAGCCTTTCAAAGTCAAGCGCGACAGCAACAGCAAGCGATGCAAGGAAGGAAAGCCTGGTCAAGGCCCGGCGCCAAAGTTGCGGATGGGCGTGAGCCATCGCGCTGTCAGCCAGCATGTAAGGCAGGGCACCGACCGCCAGGGCGGCGATGATCGGCAGGCGGCCCATATGGGGCACGAAGCTTGCCACATAGCGGTCAAGCGCAAGGCCGAATGCCGCTACGCCATAGATCGCCAGAAGCGCTCCGACTCCAAGCGCGAAGCCGGTGATACGAAGACCAAGAAGGCGCAGGATGGCGAGTTGAACTGCACCATACAGAAACATGTGCACAGCGAGGTAGTCGGCGACGAGCACGGGCAGGATTCCGCTGGGCGTCCAAACGGCCACAAGCGGCACCGCGAGCATGGGCACCAACAGCGCTGCAGCGAATGCAGTGCCCGACAGCCCGACATGCGGCGGTGCACGCAATGGCAACAGGCCTGCCAGAGGTCGAACGAGGATGATCGTGCCCGCAAGCACAAGGCCAATCCAACCCATGCGCATGGGGACCGGTGGTGCCCGAGAAAGGCCGAAGGCGGCGTTCAGCCACGCAACAGTCTCGGCGATACCGGTCCGGCTGTAGAGAACGCCGACATGTTCGACATTGGGCGCGATGGCCGATCGCCGGATCACCGCACCATCTTCGGACCGGGCGGTCTCGTCCTCCTGCGCGTCAGCGTCGACCATCTGCAGTGCTTGCAGCGCGAAATCGCGAAGGCCAGGCTCCCATTGGCCGGTGATCATCAACAGGCTCTGGGGATGGGTCGCCGTGATGGCCTGCGAAAACGGCGATATGGCGATCACCGGACCAATTCGCGCATCGCGCCGAGCAGCGCGGATGATGATGTCCGATGCCATGGAATGGCCGACAATCGCGATCCGGCCATCGGCTTCGGGCCGTGCAAGCCCGGCCTCCACGACCCGCAGCGTTTCGTCGATGAGAAGTCGGGTCGTGCCCTCGATCGCGTCGACATCGCCGGACATGGGAACTGGGTTGCGGCCGTGGCCTTCGAATTCAAAAGAGGCGACGAAATAGCCCGCGCGCGCCAAGGCGAGCGCATAGGCTTCCATGAACGGCCGTGAGCCTGCAAATCCATGGGCCACGACAATCAGCGGTGCCGGTCCGGCATCTTGCAAGGCGTAATATGTGATGGGCGTCGTGCCGACCGTTGTGTTCTGGATCGACAGCCCCAGCCGTTGCGCTTCAAGCCGCCAAACGCCCACGACAATCAGCGCCATTGCCAAGAGCGCAACGGCAACGCCGAACGGGGGCATCCGCACGGTTCGGCCTGCCAGGTCGCTCTTTGCACGCGCCTTCATGTATGTGTTCCATTGATCGGCCCATGGGACTTACGCGCAACCGGTCGCATCGGTCCATCCGTGCCACTGTGCGCGGTGCCGGATTCATGGAAGCGCTCCAGGCTTGGATTGATCTTGGCGGACCTTCATACGGTCTCGCCCCGAGTTTCACTGACCGTAGGTCTTCACCTGCTGGGTTTGCTCGCCAAGACCTTCAATGCCAAGCCGCATCATCTCGCCACCATGCAGCCATTTTTGCGGCTTCAGTCCCATGCCAACGCCGGGAGGGGTGCCGGTGGAGATCACATCACCGGGCCGCAAGGACATGAACTGGCTGACATAGTGCACAAGGTGCTGGACGCCGTAGACCATGGTTTGTGTGGAGCCGTTCTGGTGACGCGCGCCATCCACCTCCAGCCACAAGGACAGGTTCTGCGGGTCGGGGACCTCGTCGCGCGTTACGAGCCAGGGGCCGATCGGGCCGAACGTATCGGCCGACTTGCCCTTCACCCATTGGCCTGCGCGTTCCAGTTGGAAGGTGCGCTCGGAGATATCGTTGATCACGCAGTAGCCCGCCACATGGTTCATGGCGTCCGCCTCATCGATGTACGCACCGCCATCGCCGATGATGACGCCCAGTTCGACCTCCCAGTCGCACTTGTCGCTGCCGCGCGGCACGATCACGTCATCGTTCGGGCCGCAGATTGCGCTGGTCGCCTTCATGAACATGACCGGTTCGGGCGGAACCTCCATTCCGGCTTCTGCGGCGTGGTCGGCATAGTTGAGCCCGATGCATATGAACTTGCCGACATGCCCGACGCACGCGCCGATGCGGCCATGGGGCAGCTCCGGCAGTGTGGCCAGGTCGAGCGCCTGCAGCTCGGCGATGCCGGCGTTGGTCAGCGCCTTACCGGCGATATCGTCCACATGGCCCGACAGGTCGCGAACCTTGCCTTCGCTGTCCAGGGCGGCGGGTTTCTCCTGGCCGGGCTCGCCGACGCGCATCAGTTTCATGCTGGATGACCTTCGTTTCGAGAGGAGGAATGGCGAACGCTCATTCCATATGGAATTGCTTGGGCAGCAGATACGGGAAGCCGGTCTGTTCGTCGATATCGATCTTCATGATCGGCCCCATCCATTCGCCCCACTTCGCATTGACCGGATCGGCGCTGATCGCCTTGATCGAGGCGTCCAGATCGTCGGTCTCGAAATAGCCGAACAGGGTCAGGCCATGGCGGAAGATGTTGTAGTTGGAGATACCGGCCTTTTTCAGCGCCTCCAGCATCTCCGGCCAGATCTCGTCATGGCGTTTTTTGTACTCGTCCTCATAGCCCGGTCGGACTTCCAGAACCCACGCATAACCGGCCATTGTCCTACCCTTCGTTCCACGCGTTGAAGCAGTCGCGCAGGGCGACGATCTCGGTGAGATTGTCGTCAAACCAGGTGTTCATATAGTCCTGGTGAACCGGCTCGATGGATACGTAACCTGTGTATCCGGCATCGCGCAGCGTCGCCAACATGGCCGCGAAATTGAGCGTGCCGTGTGCGAACTTCTCCTGAAGCTTGCCGGGCACCGCCTGGCGCAGATGAACATGCACCGCGTGTTGTGCCAGCGGATCGATCTGATCCTGCGTGAAGCCAAGACAGGTGAAGTGCGCATAGTCGAGGCACACGCCGACGCCGGAGACCTCGACCAGCCGCAGCGCGAGCTCCGGGCTTTCGGCGAAGGAATGCACATGCGGTTCAAAGCAAAGGTTGGCGGTGTGGTCGTCGGCAAGCGCCTTCATCGCTTTCAGGCTTTCCGCCGACACTTTCAGTGCATCCATGCGCGACTGGCCGGGGTTCACCACGCCCGGCAGCACGAACACCGAGGCGATGCCAGCGGCGTCGGCAAAGGTGAGTGCCTGCTTCAGATCGTTGAGATTCTCATCCAGCGTGCCGGGCAGCGCCAGATTGCGGCCGTCCAGCGTATCGCCGAACAAATGGTAGAGGTTCGGCATGGTGATGCCAATCTTCCTGACCTGTTCGGCCACCGCCAGCGGGTCGGCGAGCAACGCCTGCTTGTCGAGCGCCGAAGCGTAGAAATAGCCGACATCGAGCGCAGGAATGCCGAGTGCCTTAGCGATAGCCGCGCATTCCTCAAGCGTGCAGGCGGGCATGGTCCAGCAGGTCGTGGCGAGTTTCATCTCACTGGCCGCCATCTTGTCCTCCCAGGCTTACGGGCATGCCGGCTTCTGCCGATCTATAGAGCCCATGCAGGATTTCGGTCACGCGCGCCCCGACCAAGCCGTCGGAGGCGTTCTCAACGGCCTCACCGGCACAGAGCTTTGCGAACATTTTCACCGGCAGCGCGCCGTCATACTCGCCATCGTCATCGGCCATATCGACCAAGTCATCGTTCTCGTCGTCGCGGCGCAGTTCCAGCCTGTTTTGCTGATTGTCGAAGTAGATCAGCCCTTCGGTTCCAAAGATGCGAATGTCCATGAACATGCCGACATGCTTGGGCACGGAAGATGCGCCGGACAGACTGATGGTGGCGCCGTTGGTCGCCGTGGCGACGGCGGCATCGTAAAAATCGACACCGGTCTTCGACTTGCCGGTGACCGCATAGACGCTTCTGCCCTGCAGGCCCGACACATAGATGAGCCAGGAGAGCGCGTGGGAGAGTTGACCCCAGCCATAGCCGCCGGCGCGTTCCGGGTCGGCCCAGGTGGAGGCTGGCGGACGGTACATGTGGTCTGCTGTTTCCAGCATGGGTTCGCCGGCGAACAGATCGGAGAGCGCCGAGCCCATCTGGCAGACGGCATGACGCACCTCGCCGATGCGCCCCTCGCGCACCCAGCCGGCGGCCTTGATGGAAAACGGCTCGAAGCTCATGCCGGTTGGCACGAGCACCTGTTTGCCTGCTTTTTCCGCCGCGTTGGCGATGGCCCAACCGTCTTCGGCGCTTGTCGCCATTGGCTTTTCCACCATCACATGGCAGCCGGCCTCCAGCGCCCGGACCGCCGGTTCGCGGTGCACGACATGGGGCGTGGAGACGATCACGCCATCGAGATTTTCAGACGCCAGCATCGCCGCAAGATCGGCATAGCGTCCGGCGATGCCGAACCGCTCGCCCACGTCGGCCAGGCGAGTTTCATCGAGGTCGCAGATGGCGACCAGATCAGCCTCCGCGCTCTCTTGCACGGTCGGGATATGGTTGAACGTTGCCCACCATCCCGCGCCGACCAACCCGATGCGTGCTGTCATGCCCGTTCTCCCTATTTCAGGCCCGGCTGTTCGATCGTCACCCGGTAGACATTCTGCATATGGCGCTCGGCCGCCTTGGCGGCGGCATCCGCATCGCGCGCCTTCAGCGCGGCGACCAGCACTTTGTGATCGGCATAGCTTTGGCGCAGCACCGCCGGGCTTTCCGACGCGCGCTTGCGGAACTCCAGGCCGATCACGTTCAGGCTCTCGCCGATGCGCTTGAGGAAAGCGTTGCCGGACCCCCTCCAGATGATTTCGTGAAAGGCATAGTCCGAGGCGCGGAACGCATCGGGATCGTCCAGGCAATCCTTCTGCGCCTCCAGGATCGCTTCGAGGCGTGTGAGGCTCGCGCCATCCATGTTCTCGGCGGCGCGGCGGGCGACATCGCTCTCGATCAGCGAGCGGGCGTCGTAAAGCTCGGTGATGTTGAGGTCTTGCAGCGAGAGGAAGAACTGGATCGGGCCGAGCAGCGCTTCGGCGTCGAGATTGGAGATGTAGGCCCCGCCGCCCTGCACGGTGCGCACCACCCCCAGGATGGCAAGACCGCGGATCGCCTCACGGACGGAGGGGCGGGAGACGTTGAGCGATTGCGCAAGGTCGCGCTCGGTAGGCAGTTGGTCGCCGGGCTTCAGGGAACCGGCCTTCACCATATCGAGGATGCGGCGGGCAACCATCTCGCCGACTGGCACGCGTTCTAGAGGCTCGTTGAAATCGAGTTTGGGCGCCGAGCTGATCATGCGCTGCCTTCCTCGTGTTTTTTGGCACCGAACAGGGTCGAGACATTCAATCGCGGCACGAGCACCGAGGCAATCAGCAGGATGCCGATCACGCCGGTCTGAATGTGACCGGTGATGTTGAGTAACGCCATGCCGTTGCGCAGATTGAGCACGATCAGGATCGCCAGAAGCGTGCCAACAAGCGTGCCGGAGCCGCCGAAAATGCTCACCCCGCCAAGCAGAACCATGGTGATGATATCAAGCTCGAAGCCGAGCGCCACATCGCCGCGCACGGCGCCGACTCGTGCCGCGTAGAGCAGCCCGGCAAAGGCGGAGACGAGGCCGGACGCGGTGAACAGGATCAGCTTGTGCCTGGCCGTGTCGATACCGGCGAAGGCGGCGACCTCCCGGTTGGTGCCGATGACATAGGTCTTGCGGCCAAAGCCGGAGCGCTGAAGCACGACCCAGAGGAGAGCGCACAGCGCGAAAAAGGCAATCAACGCGAAGGGCACAGGACCGATCAGGCCTTGTTGGCCCAGATTATCGAACCATAACGGAAAGTCGGTGATGCCGCGATCCTCCACCAGCACACGGGCAAGCCCGCGAAAGCCAATCAGCGTGGCAAGCGTGACCACGAGCGAGGGCAGTCCGACATAGGCGATGAAGACGCCGTTGAGCGCGCCGCCAGCCAGTCCGATGAGCAATGTGATGCCGATGGCAAGCACCGGATCGACTCCGGCTTTAAACAGGAATCCGAAGGCGCATGCGGCCAGCCCCATCATGGAGCCGACCGACAAATCGATCTCCGCATTGATGATGACGAAGGTCATCACCAGCGCGACGATGATCTTCTCTATGGAGAGCTGGAACAGGTTGATCTGGTTGGAGAGCGTCAGAAACTGCGGCGACAAAGCCGTGTTCATCAACACGATGAAGATCAGCACACAGACCAGAAACCCTTCCCAGGTTTGCACCCGCGCCCACATGGTGGCGAGCGTGGAACGTTCAGCCATTGGCCACCTCCCGTTCGCGCTTCTCATGGTGTTTCGCCGCCCGCAGCGCCACAAGCCGGCGCATGACGATGGCATCAAGCGCCACCGCGGTGAGGATGAGCATACCGAGCACTGCCTCGCGCCAGAACTCGGAGACCAGTTGCCAGCGCACCAGACTGGTCTCGATTAGATCGACCAGCACCGCGCCGATTAACGCGCCGAACACCGTTCCCGATCCGCCGAAAATGTTGACCCCGCCGACCACGGCCGCCGCCACGGACTTCAGCTCGAAGCCGAGACCAGCGACAACGGTGATGTTGCCAAAGCGGGCGAGGAACATGAACCCGGCAAGCCCGGTTAGCGCGCCGGCGCACACGAAGGCGAAGAACACCGTCGCCTTCTGGTTGATGCCGGCCATCTCGGCGGCTTCCGGATTGGAGCCGATGGCGTAGAGCTTTCGCGCGACCTTCAGCCGTTGCAGCGCGATATGAACGGCGATCACGATGATGATCGCCACCACGAACGCGGCGCGGAACTGGAAATCGCCGATCTCGAACAAGCGCGTGTTCGGAAAGCTCGTCAGCCACTGGGGCAATTGCGATGAGGTGATGCTGCGTCCATCGGCGAACTCGACGAGCGCAGAGCGAAACAGCGCCAGCGTGGCAAGGGTGACAATGATGGCCGGAACGCGGGCATAGGCGACGAAAAAGCCGTTGAACGCGCCGAAGCAGGCGCCAAGCAGCATGGAGAAGCTGACGAGAAGCAGCGGGTGAAGCTCGGGAAAGCCCGCGATGAGGCTGCCGGTGGCGAAGGCGGTGAAACCGACCACCGATCCGACCGACAGGTCGATGTTGCGGGTCAGGATCACCAGCGTCTGTGCTGTGGCGATCAGCGCCATGATGGCGACCGAGGACGAGATCCGATTGAACAGCCGGCCCGTCACATAGTTGTCGATCTGCGTTGCGAAGAACAGCACGACCAGCGCCAGCACCAACAGCAGCGCCAGAATGCGCAGCGTTTGCGGGTTGAGATCGGACAGCGCGCGCATCATGCGGCCCGCTCCCGTTCGATCTGGCCGGTGGCCAGCGCCATGATGCGCTCCTGGCTCGCGTCCACATGGTCGAGAATGGCCATCTGCTCGCCCTCGCGCATGACGAGGATGCGGTTGCCCATGGCCAGCACCTCCGGCAGGTCGGACGAGATGACGATGGCCGCGCCGCCCTGACGGACAAAGTCGCGGATCAGATCATGCACCTCGGCCTTGGCGCCGACATCGATGCCGCGCGTCGGCTCATCGAAGATCAGAAGATCCGGCTCCATGTTGAGCCATTTGGCAAGCATGACCTTCTGCTGATTACCGCCCGAAAGCATACCGACTTCGGTTTCCACATCGGGCGTCCGGATGTTCAAGCTTTCGCGGAACCGGTGCGCCGTCTCCAACTCCCTGGGCCGGTCGATGAGGCCCAGTCCGGAGAGAAAGCCGGAAAGCGTCGCCAGAGAGATGTTGGCGCGGATGGCCATCGGCATCGCAAGGCCAAGCTTCCGGCGGTCTTCCGACACATAAGCGATGCCGGCATCCATCGCCTGCTTGGGCGAGGTGATTGCGAGGGGTTCGCCCTTGTAGCTCACCGTGCCGGACGTTGCCGGATGGATACCGAACAGCGCCAGCGCGACATCGGTCCGCCGCGCGCCGATGAGACCGGCAAAGGCCAGCACCTCACCACGTTTCAAATCGAAGGAGATGTTCTCGAACACCCCGTCCAGCGAGAGGTCCTGCACCGACAAAATCACCTCGTCCCGGGCAAAGCTCTCGCCCTTGGCGAAATAGTTGCCGACCTCGCGGCCCACCATTTCGGCTATCATAGTTTCGGTGTTCGTCTCGCCAATGAGCCGCGTGGAGATATGCTCGCCGTCGCGGATGACGGTGACCCGGTCAGCAACCTCGAAAATCTCTTCCAGACGGTGTGAGATGTACACCACAGAGACGCCGTCCTCCGCCAACTGCCGGGCGATGCGTCGGAGCTGCTCCGCCTCGTGGGCGGAGAGCGATGCCGTCGGCTCATCCATGATCAGCACCCGCACATCCTGGGAAAGCGCCCGGGCGATCTCTACCGCCTGCTGCTCGGCGAGCGTCAGACCGCTGGCGGCGCGTTCGACATCCAAATTCATGCCGATCCGTTCGATCAGCGCGCGCGCCTCGCGCCGCTGCCGACCGACATCGTGCAGCCAGCCGCCGGTCTCGGCGATGAAGATGTTTTCGGCGACATCGAGATCGGGGAACACCATCGGCTCCTGATAAATGGCGGCTATGCCAAGTTCCCGCGCTGCCTGCGATCCGGAAATCACGCGAGGTTCGCCATCCACCAGGACCCGGCCTTCGGTCGGACGGTGGATGCCGGTCATCACCTTGATCATTGTCGATTTGCCGGCGCCGTTTTCACCGACAATGGCGTGCACCTCGCCCGGAAACAGGTCGAGCGACATTTCGGTCAGAGCATGGGTGGATCCAAAACTCTTGGAGACGTGATCGAGGGCGAGAAGCGGTTCTGTCATGGACTGATCCAGCCAACAGGGACCCGGCGCTGCCGTAGGGCCGCGCCGGGGGGTGACGGGAGCGCTTACTGCGCCGCCGCTTCCACGTTCTCGGATGTGTAGACGGTGAATGGCCCCATCAGGATCCGGCGCGCGCCTTCACGGCTCGGGTCCTCCTCGATCGTGTATTCACCCATGCGGCCGGCGGTGAAGCTCTCGCCAATCTCGCCGGTCAGTTGGCCGGTCGCAAGGCCATAGGCGGTATAATAGGTGAGATAGCCAAGGTCGCGGAAATCCCACAGGGCGAATTCCGGGGCGCAGCCATTCATCGTATAGGAGACCATCTCCGCCGGCAGGCCAAGACCTGAGACGCGGACCTGATCGCAAAGCCCTTCATCCTGCATGGCCTTGGCCGATGCCTGGATGCCCACGGTCGTTGGCGACATGATAAGCCCGAGATCGGGATACTGATCGACCAGCGCCAGGGCGCGGTTGTAGCTCACCTCCGCCTGGTCATCGCCATAGACGATATCGACCAGTTCGATGTCGGCATATTTGTCGTCCTCAAGCGCCTCTTCCATCGCGGCGATCCATGCGTTCTGGTTGGCCGCATCCGGCGTCGCCGAGAGCACGGCCATCTTGCCGGAACCGCCCAGTATGGAGTGCGCCATGTCGGCCATCACCACGCCGATCGAACCGAAATCGACCTGCGCGACGAAGACATCTTCGCCATCACCGGAGGGGATCGGGCTGTCCCATGTCACCACACGGGTGCCGGCTTCCTGCGCCGCCTGGGCGGCCGGAACGATCTGATCGCCGGCATTGTTGGACAGGAGCACAGCGCCCTGGCCCTGCGTGGCAGCGGTCGTCATGATCTCGATCTGGCCGGCGACGGAGTTTTCAGGCGTCGGCCCGAGGAACAGAAGCTCGCCGGGATTTTCGAGTTCCGCATGGGCTTCCATCGCACCCTCATTGGCCTGATCGAAGACCAGAATGCCGAGGAATTTCGGCAACAGAACCATGTCCACCGATTCCCCGCCGTCCAGCATGGTCTGGGCGCCGGCGGTGGCGATGGTGGCCGTGGACAGACCGGTGGCCAATAGCGCCGCGGCGGCGCAGCTTGTCATCAACGTTTTCATCGTTTCCTCCCGTTTCGGGTTTGTCGTGATGCGCGCTCGACTGTCAGGTCCCGGCGCGCGCGGGATTTCGGGCTACGGCACCGGCCTTCTCGGGGCTTCGCCGTTCAGGGCGCGGGTGATGTCCTGGGCCACCAGCCCCTGAAGCCGGTCGATGGCCGCCTCGGAGTACCATGCGGAATGGGGTGTCAGAATGAGGTTGGGCGCCTCGCGCAGCGGCGAGCTTTCCGGCAGCGGTTCCTCGACAAAGACATCGAGACCCGCGCCGGCGATGGCGCCATCCTTGAGCGCCGTGGCAAGGTCGTCTTCGGCGATCAGTTGGCCGCGCGCCGTGTTCACCAGAAAGGCGGTGTCCTTCATGCGCCGGAATGCAGTGGCGTTGAAGAAGCCGGTTGTTCCGTCCGTCGCCGGCGCGTGGCAGGTGATAATGTCGGCTTCGGCAAGCAGCGTATCCGCATCGACGACACGCACGCCAAGCTTATTGGCGTCGGCAAGACCCGGGTCGGCGGCGATGAAGCGGAAACCGAAGCCGTTCAGGCGATGCAGCACCGCCGTGCCGATCTGGCCAAGGCCGAAAAAGCCGAACGCCGTTTCGCCGAAGGGCTTCAGCGGCTTGGAATTTTTCACCGCCGCCCATTCGCCGCTGCGCACCGAAGCATCGAGCGCCGGCAGTTTGCGCAACAGGGAAAGCGCCAGCGCGACCGTGTGATCAGCCACCTCATCGGTACAATAGTCCGGCACATAACCGACCTTCAGCCCGGCCGCGCGGGCGGCCGCCACGTCGATATTGTCATAGCCGACGCCATACCGGATGACCGTCGCGCCAGGCTTGACAGCCTTTGCGGCGGCTTCGGCAAAGGGTGCGAACTGCACCACCGCGACATCGGCGTCCTTCACGGCTTTGGCCACATCGTCCGCCGTTGTGCACTGAAAGCCTTCAAAGTCGGCGCCGGCGGCGTGGGCGGCCGCTTCTTCCTGTGCAAGGTTTGGAAAGATCGCATCGGTGACGACCACGCGCTGACTCATGACGTGGCCTCCAGATAGTCATGCAGGATAGAGCCCGGAACGAGCGTGAAGTCGGCGCGCCAGAAGAAACCTTCCAGCGGCTCTACAACGGGCAAACGAAACACGGGAAGTTGCGCGTTGGGGCGCAGCTCGACCGTGCAAGGGCCGGCCCATGCCTCGTGGACGGTGACATCGGTGAGAGCGCGCGACGTGAGCTGACGGATCGCCGGGCGGCCATCGATATGATCGATGGCTTTCAAGTTGATGTTGGTCGCAAAATCGAAATATGGTTTGATGGCCGTTGGATCGACCGGCTTCTGCTTGTAGGCCATCGTGCCGGTGAGCACGTCGATCCCGTTGCGCTCCACGGTGCCCACCAGAAGATCCCCGCGCGCTTCGATCTGCGGATTTCCATGCTTCTTGGGCTGGCCGTGGACTTCCCGTCCATGCACCACGCCGCCATCCGAAGACAGGGCCAGATAGGACGAATAGCCGCCCTCCGCCTTCGGTTTTCCATCCTCGCCCGCCAGTTCGGCGCCGACCATGACGTTCATCTCGCCATAGGGACCGATCCAGTCCGGATCGTTCATCTGGTAGATGTGCGCGCAGACAATGTCGCCCGTGCGCTGCAAGGGCGGGGGGAGAAGGAAGGCGATCGCGTCCGGGTCGGTGCGCCAGTAAAGCGTCATGATCCGGCAGTCGCGGAACGTGAAGGGGAAGGGCGGCACCATCGGTGCATCCCAGGGCGTGGAAAATCCGGGCGCGACGATGTCGTTGAGCGTCGGTGGCGTCATGCCAAAGCGGGCGCGGCGATCGTTCATACGGCCGGCGACCCGCTGGCAGGTATGGCAAACGCATATGTGATCGCGAGCAAGCGCATCCTCGTCCCCTTCCCGTGGACCAGCCTTTTGTACCCCGGCGCCCTGATGGTGATTCCGCTTTGACAGGGCGCGGTGAAGGCTGTATCCAAATTGGACAGGCCAATTAAATAACCAGACGAAAATCGAGGTCAAGAGGAAATGTTCAATCTAGCCCCCATCGCGGTTCCCGACCTGACAGGACGAACGATACTCCTGACCGGTGCAGGGCGCGGCATCGGTGCGCACCTCACCCGGCTTCTGGTCGATCATGGTGCGCAGGTGATTGCCGGCATTTATGGGAAGGTGGAGGAAACAGACTTGCTCAGCGGGTCGACGACCGTCAGCCTGGATGTCACCAGCCAGCAACAGGTGGACGAGGCGTTGGCCGTCCTGGACGGTGGGCTGGACGTTCTGGTCAACAATGCCGGGGTTATTGCACCCATTGGACATGCCGCCGATCTGCCGACCGACAGTTTGCGCCACGCTTTCGATGTCAACGTGCTGGGCGTACACCGGATGACCGTCAGCGCGCTGCCTCTGCTTAAGGTATCCAAAGGCTCGATTGTGAACGCAGGGACAGGAGCGGCCACAACACCGATGGAAGGGTGGACGGCCTACTGCACCTCAAAGGCCGCCATGCATATGCTCACGCGCCTGTTTGCCATGGAACTGGAGAGCGATGGCGTGCGCAGCGTTTTCATCGGCATCCCGCCAACCGACACGGACATGCAAGGCTCCATTCGCCAGGCGGGCTTGAACCCGATTTCCAAGATCGCGCAAAGAGACTTGGTTGACCCGCTCGTACCGGCGTCCGTCATGGCGTGGCTTTGCAGCGACGAGGCCTCAAGCCGTACCGATGTCATCCAGGACGTGCGCGATGACTTCTTCAAAGCCATGATGAACCTTGGCGATAGGGGCGACGGCGCGTAGCGCTTTGTCGTTGTGCCTTAATCTTTCGAGAAGCGACGGAGCACGGCCATGACCAAGGCAGAGATCGTCACCGGCATCGAGGCCATCCCTGTCAGCTATCGCGAGCCGACTGACCACAACCGACACCGGTCGGTTTGTCTGGTGCGCGTATCGTGCGCAGGTGGTGCCGTAGGCTGGGGCGAAGCCTGCACCTATTTCCCCGAAGCCAGCCGCGCCGCCGCACACATTGTGGAAGCGTTCGCGCCGTTGATCATTGGGTCATCGGCGATGGATATCGAACGCCATTGGCATTCCATGAAAGGCCATAGCTGGTGGTATGGGACCGGCGCCGGTATCGCGTCGATGGCCATATCCGCGATCGACATCGCGTTGTGGGACTTGAAAGGCAAGATCCTGGGCGCGCGCGTCCTCGATCTTCTGGGTGGGCCGGTCAAAGATCAACTGCCCGCAATCGCAAGCCTGCACGGCACCAAGGCGTCCGTCGATGCGATGGCAGACGACATCGCAAGCTTCACGGAGACCGGGCTGCATGGCGCCAAGGTTGGTTTCGGCAAAGCCGGCGATGCGTATCTGGGGTTCGATGAAGAGCGTGACCTTCAATTCGTCGAAAAGGTCATGACAGCGATGGGTCCGGGCAAGGACCTGATGGTCGATCTTGGGGTCAAGAACCGGTGGGACGTGCCAATGGCGATCCGCCGTGCTCAACTGTTTGAAGAACGTGGTGTCGCATGGTTGGAAGAACCATTGGGTCACGACGATCCCGATGGATATGCGGCGTTGCGCGCCGCTTCTGGCATTCGCATCGCCTATGGTGAACGCGAGTGGAATGCCCGTGGCGTGCAGAAAATACTCGACACCGGCACCGTGGACGTGGTGGGGCTCGACCCGGGACGCGTGGAAGGCATCACCGGCTTCAAACGCGCCGCGGACCTGTGCGCCCTTGCCCGAAGGCAAGCCAATGCCCACAATTTTTCAACGGCGATCGTTGCCGCAGCCAGCCAGGCGCTTTCGTTTGCCTGCCCGGCTTGCGCCCTGCTGGAACTCCAACCGGTGTACGGACCGGCACAAGCCGATCTGGTGGACAGACCGATCTGGCACACAAAAGGCTTTGTCGATCTGCCGCAAGGGCCCGGGCTGGGTGTCGAGATTGACGAGGAGATGGTCCATTCGGCGCGGATTTGACCGGCCCGGCAGTGTCCCTCGCGCCTCAGACGCTCCAACCGCCATCGATGGCGAAGCCTTGCCCGGTCGTAAAGGCGCTGTCGTCGGATGCGAGATAATGTGCCAGCGCGGCGATCTCGTCTGCAGTGCCGATCCGTCCCATGGGCTGTCGCGCGACGAAGTCGGCCATTGCCTGCTCATAGTTTCCCATATCACGCAGAACACTCTTTGGCGGGGCGGGTTCGTCGAACTGATTCTGTCGGCGGCGGCCGCTATCGGCGTGGTCTTCGGCCGTTTTCCGCCGCGCCTAACCGCACGCAAGAGCTCGATCGAGGCGCTGCGGAAAGAACAGGTCAGTCCTCGCCGACCCAGTCGGGCATGGCCTCGATCAACTTGCCCAACAGATGGTCGAACTGGGCCTGTTCGTCGGGCGACAGGGCAGCGCGCATACTCGCCTGCCGCTCGGTCATGAGCGGCATGACCTGAGCAAGACTTTCCTTTCCCGCGCCAGTCATCACCAGCGGTTTGGCGCGCTTGTCGCTGGCATCGGTCATGCGCTCGATCAGGCCCTTGTCGAGCAATTGGGCAACCGCCCGGCTGATCGAGTTCTTGGGCAGGCCCGTGGCCAGGCAGACATCGCGCGCGACCAGTCCGGGCCGCTGGGACAGGCAATACAGGATCACAAATTCCGGCCGCGACACATCAAAGCGCTCCGCCATCTCGCGGTAAACGGCGCCGACAAAGAAGTTGGCCAGGAAATTGACCTGCCAGACTTCCGCCAGTGGAGGGCTGTTCAGCATGGTAATTGCAAGCGTGCCGAAACGCTGGGTCAGCGCGGCCTCGGTCTCGCCGGACACAGGAGCATTGATGTTCATGCCTCCCCTCTAGCGCAAATCGGTTCCAGATTGAACTTTACAAACGGTTCCAAATGGAACTATATAGGATCAGCCTTCATCGTTTCAGGGAGGAGATCATGAAGCGCATTGCAAGCGGCGTTGCCGCATTGGTGCTGTGCCTGTTCGGCGCGCAAGCCCAGGCCAGCGAACTGAGGATGATTGGCGGCTTTCCCGAAAGCTTTGTCTTCACCACGCAGATCGCACAGCCGTTCATGGAACTGATCGCCGAGGAATCGGGCGGCGAACTGACCATCAACTTCACCGGTCCTGACGCCGTTCCGACATTCGAGCAGTTCGAGCCGGTCCAGTCCGGCGTGTTCGACCTGCTGTTCACCCATCCGGCCTACCATGCCGGGACGACGCCGATCGGCCTTGCGATCGACGCCATCGGCGCCGATCCGGGAAAGCGTCGCGAAGGTGGCATTATCGACTTCATCGACAATCACTACCGCGAACTCGGCATGAAACTCGTTGCCGCGCCGGCCACCGGCTCGAAGGGCTTCCGTTACTTCCTGAAGGAGCCGGTATCCGGCGAGCCTGGCCTCGACGGCCGCAAGATCCGCGGCACGGTCTCCTACCATCCGATGATCGAGGCGCTTGGCGGCACCGGCGTGGTCATTCCCGGCGGCGAGGTCTATTCTGCGCTGCAGACCGGCGTGGTCGATGGGGCGGCCTGGGGCCTGACCGGCGCCAAGGACTTCAAATGGTACGAGGTTGCCGATTACATGGCCGATCCGGTCTTTGGCCAGGTGGGCGTGATGATCTTCATGAATCTGGACGCCTGGAACGCTATGTCGGATGAACACAAGGCCGCCGTCGATCGGGCCGCGATCCGGCTGGAAAATGACAGCATTGCGCGTTTCGACGAGCTTGCCGCCAACGAAAAGGAGGAATTGCTGGGCCTCGGCATGAAGATGACGGCGTTCTCCTATGGCGAAGGCGCACAGTTTGAGCAGCTCTGGTCGAATGGCGTCTGGTCGATAGCCGCCAAGACGGCACCGGAAGCATCCGCGCAACTGCGCGATCTGGCGCGCCAGGCCGGTCTTTCCGACTGAGCACGGTGGGCGAAGCTTGACGGGACCTGTCGTGTCGCAACTGGCCGGCCTGCATGACACCAGCTCGCGCCTGCTGTTTGCGGTCGCCGGGATGGCGCTGTGCACAGCCTGCGCGCTCTACCTTTACGAAGTGGCGGCGCGTTACCTGTTCGACGCGCCGACCACATGGACCAATGAAGCGGTCCAGTATTCACTGGCCATGCTGATCTTCCTGGCGTTGCCGGACATTACGCGCCGTGCTGCCCACATCGCCATCGACATCGTACCCGCCTCCCTGTCGGGCGGGCCGGCCATCTGGCTGGCCCGCCTGAACAATCTCGTCGCCGCCGGTGCCTGCCTGTTTGCCGGCTGGATAGCTTTCGGCGAGGCCGCCAAGCAGTTTGACCGCGGCCTGCTCACCAATGCCGCGCACCCGATCCCGCGCTGGTGGATTACGGCCGTCATCACGCTCGGGCTGGCAAGCGCGGCCATGCATTTCCTGCGCCACGCCATGGCGCGCGATGAGCGCCTGGCGACACGCGCATGAGCTGGCCGATTTTTCTGGCCGTCGCCGTCGGCCTGCTGCTCGTTCTGCTGTTTGCCGGCGTGCGTGTCTTCGTCGGTTTTTTGGTCCTCAACATTGTTGGCCTGTTGCTGCTCATCGGCCCGCGTGGTTTCGGGTTGTTCACCAATTCGCTGTTCGAGACAGCAACCTCTCCGACCCTGATGACGGTGGCGCTGTTCATCCTGATGGGCGAAATCCTGTTCCGCTCGGGCACCGTCGAAGTGCTGTTCGACAGCATCGACCGGCTGGTCGGCCAGTTGCGCGGCCGCCTCTATGCCGTCGTCATCGCGCTTTCCACCGTCTTTGGCGCGTTGTCGGGTTCGGCGGTCGCCGTCGCTGCCATGCTCGGGCGCTCGGTGCTGCCGCTCATGCAGCAGCGCGGCTATGACACAAGGCTTTCGGTCAGCACGATCCTGTCGGGCGCCAGCTTGGCACCGATTATTCCGCCCAGTCTCGTCGCGATCATTGTCGGCTCGCTTGCCGATGTCTCGATTGCAGGGCTGCTTGTTGCCGGGTTGCTGCCCGGCCTGCTCTTTGCGGTGCTGACGCTCGGCTATGTCTACATGCGCATTGCCAGCGCCGCTGAACCGGATGCTCCGGCGGCAAGGCAGGGAACTGCCAGCAGAGCGCTGCTGCGCATGGCGCCTTTTCTTGTAGTGATCTTCTCGGTGATGGGCCTGATCATTCTGGGCATTGCCACCCCTTCGGAATCAGCGGCGACCGGTGTGCTGGGCGCGATCCTTGTCGCTGCCCTGTTCGGCCGGCTCAACCTGCGCATGCTGAGCGAGGCCGTTGCATCGGCCGTGACCACTGCCGCGGTGATCCTGATCATCGTCGCCTCGGCCAAGCTGTTCAGCCAGTTGTTGTCACTTGCCGGCGCAACACGCGGCCTGGTCGAACTTGTTGCGGCGCTTGACCTCGGTCCGAACTGGATGCTGCTGATCATGATGCTCATCCCGTTCTTCCTTTGCATGTTCATCGACTGGCTCGCCTTCATGCTGCTGGCGATCCCGATCTATCAGCCGATCGTCAAGGCGATGGAATACGATCCGATCTGGTTCTGGACCCTGTTCATGATCAATCTGACCGTCGGCTCGATGACGCCGCCCTTCGGCTACACGCTTTTCGCGCTCAAGGGCGCCAATGAGCGATTGGGAACGGGAGAGATCTTTGCGGCCGCCTGGCCGGTGGTCGCCATTTTCGTGACCGGCATGATCTGCCTTTGGGCAGCGCCCTGGCTGGTCACCACGCTTCCGGCGGCGTTGCGATGAGCGAGACCGTGACCCAGTCCCGTGCTTCCGGCCGGCGCGTGCACGAATTGGCGCGTTCGCACTTCATCGATTCCAGCAACGAGGCGGGGCTGCGCCTGCACCTGCGCGCCCGGGCCGACGATCCGGACCGGGCGCCGGTGCTCTTCGTGCATGGTGCCACTTACGCAAGCCGCCTCTATGACATTCCCCATCGGCGCGCCAACTGGCTGGAGGCAACGGCCCAGGCGGGCTTTGCCGCCTATGCGCTCGACATTCGCGGGTTCGGCAGATCGCATCCGGCAAATGCGCCGGCGCCGGACAGACCTTATGCGCGAGCAGAGCAAGCCGTTTGCGACATCGGCGATGCTGTAGCCTGGCTGCGTGAGCGCCACGGTGCAGAACGGATACGCCTTGTCGGCGGCTCGTGGGGCTCGATCACGTCCGCGACCTACGCATCAACGGCAGGGCGCGCGCATGTCGAGCGGCTCGTGCTTTATGCCCCGATTTTTGCCGAACGCAACGAAGGCTGGCTGTCGTTTCTTGCCGATCCGCAAGAGCCCGCCTGCTTCGATCCAGCCTTCGGCGCCTATCGGCTGATCGACGAGGAACAGACCAGATTGCGCTGGGACGAGGAATGTCCGGCAGGCCAGCAATGGCGTGAGGATGCGGTTCTTGCGATGCTGTTTGAGACGTCCGCCGATGATGATCCGCAATCGGTCAACCACAAGCCGCGCGCCTTTCGCGCACCCAATGGAGCGCTTGCCGATCTGTGGGCGGTCTTCAACGAACGGCCGCTCTACGACCCGGCCGCCATCTCCTGCCCCACCCTGCTTGTCCGCGGCAGCGCCGACGCGACCTCGGCGCGCTCGGACGCGCTGGCGCTGCTGGATCATCTCGGGTCGACGGACAAGCGCTATGTGGAGATCGCCAATGGCGGGCATTTCCTGTCGGCGGAGCGCCGCGCGCCGCAGGTTTTTGCGACGGTCAACGCGTTTCTGGCCGAAGCAATCCGATGACCGCTATGCCGCCACGAACACATGCGTCTAACCGCACCCCGCCAAAACCCCACAAAGCAACAACTCCCGCGTGCAGGAGGCCGCCGCCAAGCGTCTGAAAAACCGTCTGTTTTCAGCTTGGAATTTTGGAGCGGGCGATGAGATTCGAACTCACGACCCCAACCTTGGCAAGGTTGTGCTCTACCCCTGAGCTACGCCCGCTCACGTCCGGCTGGCGCCGAACCGCCGCTTAATGCCGCAAGGCCCTTGCGAATGCAAGGGGGTTTTTGTGCCGCTTTCCGGCCTCCGGAATTGCCGGCATGCATGGACCGGCGGGAGCGTATGAACACCGGTTCCGGCGCGCGGCCTTGTCACGGCGCCGCCGATGCGCGACAAGGCCGGCCAATGCCCAGCCACGCGATTCCGACACACCGCAAAGCCCGCTCAGCCGTGACCAGCCAGCCGAAAACCGCCGACGATCTGTTCGCCTTTTTCGACCAGTTGTCGATCACAACGACGACGCATGAGCATGCGCCGGTCTTCACCGTCGCCGAAAGCCAGGCGTTGCGCGACGAAATCCCCGGCGGTCACACCAAGAACCTGTTTCTGAAAGACAAGAAGGGCCGCTATTTCCTTCTGACGGTCGGCGAGGAAGCCGAGATCGATCTCAAGCGCATTCACACCCGGATCGGCGCGCAGGGGCGCGTCTCGTTCGGCAAGCCGGACGCGCTGATGGCGCTCTTGGGCGTGGTGCCTGGGGCGGTCACCTGTTTCGGCGTCATCAATGACACGGACAACCAGGTGACGCTTGTCTTCGACGCCGCGCTGATGGAGCATGAGACCATCAATGGCCATCCGTTGCGCAACGATGCCACCACATCGATCGCGCGCGACGATCTCAAACGCTTTGTCGAAGCGACCGGGCACGCCTTTACCATCTTGAATCTGAGCGCGGCCGAGGCGACATAACGCCCGACACGGGATGACATGCAGAAAGACGCATCGTCACGATGCGGGGACAGTGATCATGACCAACAGCGACAACCCTTTCGCACCGGGCGGTGGCGCCGGCGGCTATGGCAGCCAGACGGTGGATTTCGGCGCGACGCCGGCCAACGGGGCGGCGAGCGCTGCGCCGGCAGCGGCGCCGGGCGTGCTGATCAAGGACACGACGACCGCCGATTTCCAGGCCGATGTCGTCGCCGAATCGCGCAACCAGCCGGTGCTGATCGATTTCTGGGCGCCCTGGTGCGGCCCGTGCAAGCAGTTGACGCCGGCGCTCGAAGCCGCGGTGCAAAAGGCCGGCGGCAAGGTCAAGCTGGTCAAGATGAACATTGACGAGCATCCGGCCATTCCCGGCCAGATGGGCATCCAGTCGATTCCCGCCGTCCTCGCCTTCGTCGACGGTCAGCCGGTCGACGGCTTCATGGGCGCGCAGAGTGAAAGCCAGGTCCAGGCCTTCATCGACAAGCTGGTCAAGCAGTCGGGCGGCGGCGCGCAAGGCGCGGCCATCGAACAGGCGCTGGCCCAAGCGACGGAGGCCGCCGCTGCCGGCGATGTCAACGGCGCGGCGCAGCTCTTCACCATGGTGCTGCAGCAGGAACCGGAAAACGCCGCCGCCTATGGCGGCATTGCCGGGCTGATGGCCGATCATGGCCAGCCGGACCGGGCGCGCGACATGCTCGACCAGGCGCCCGAATCGATCCGCGAGGCGCCGGAACTGACGGCCGTCCGCACCAAGCTGGAGCTTGCCGACAAGGTCGCGCAGATCGGCGATCCGGCGGCGCTCGAAGCGCGGCTTGCCGCAAACGAAAACGATCATGAGGCCCGCTTCGATCTGGCGCAGATCCTCAATGCGCGCGGCGAGCGCGAGGCGGCGGCCGATCATCTTCTGGCGATCATGAAGGTCGACCGGGAATGGCGCGAGGACGGCGCGCGCACCGAACTTTTGAAATTCTTCGAAGCTTGGGGCCAGACCGACCCGGCGACGGTGAAGGCGCGGCGCAAGCTGTCGAGCCTTCTGTTCCGGTGACCAATGACCGTCCGGTCAGGTCGCGGGGGGTTGCTGGCGGCGGTCGCTGCTCCATCTTAACGTCCATGAGACATGACATGACCCGGCGGTGATCCCATGCAGGCTGGCAACACGGTCTATCGCGATCTCGACGATGTGCCGGCGGTGGTGCCGGTGTTCCCGCTTTCCGGGGCGCTTTTGTTGCCGGGCAGCCAATTGCCGCTCAACCTGTTCGAACCGCGCTATCTGGCCATGTTCGACGCCGCGCTCAAGGGCAGCCGCGTGATCGGCATGGTGCAGCCCGTCTTCAGCGGCGAACAGGGAAAGCCGGACAGGCCGAACCTGTGCAAGATCGGCTGCCTTGGCCGCATCACCGCGTTTTCGGAGACCGGCGACGGGCGCTATCTGATCACGCTGGAAGGCATTTGCCGTTTCCGCATCATCGAGGAACTGTCGGTGACGACGCCTTTCCGGCAGTGCCGCATCGCGCCGTTCGCCGGGGACCTTGCCGACAAGGATGAGGGCACCGACGTCGATCGCGACCAATTGCTGGCCGCCTTCCGCGACTATCTCGAGGCCAACCAGCTCGAAGCGGACTGGGCGAGCGTCAACAAGGCCAACAATGCCGCGCTGGTCAACGCGCTGTCGGTCATGTCGCCCTATGGACCGGCGGAGAAGCAGGCGCTGCTCGAGGCGCCCGATCTCAAAAGCCGCGCCGAAACGCTGGTGGCAATCACCGAAATGTCGCTGGCGCGCGACAATGATGATTATGCCCGCACATTGCAGTAGGCTTTGCGGACAACCGGCCGATTCCCTGAACCCGCAATGACTGACGATCCCAAGACCGAGCCGCCTGAAGCTGGCGATCCATCGCCGCCGGCGGAAGCCGATGCGCATGGCGGCATCGATCCGAAACTGCTCGATCTTCTCGTCTGTCCGCTGACCAAGAAAACGTTGCGGCACGATGTCGAAGCTGAAGAGCTTGTCTCGGAAGCGGCGGGCCTTGCCTATCCGATCCGCGGCGGCGTGCCGATCCTTCTGCCCTCCGAAGCGCGGTCGCTGCGCGACGAGGATGGCGACGCAGAGTCGGCCTCGTGAGTGCGGCAAAGGAAACGGCGATTAAGCGCCAGAGGCGCGGCGACGCGCGGCGCGAGGCGCTCGTTCAGGCCGCGGCCGACCGGTTCTGGAAGCGCGGTTATGCGGGCAGTTCGATCGCCCAGGTGGCGGCGGCAGCGGGCGTGCCGCTCGGCAATGTCTATTATTACCACAAGACCAAGGCCGACATTGCCATGGCCGTCGCGGACCTTTTCGTTGGCCAGACCGAGGCGCTGATCGATGAGGTCGCCGCCGAGAGCGATGATCCGCGCGGACGTCTGAAGGCGCTCGTCGGCCGGCTGCGTGCTTCGCAGGCCTCGCGCCTCGCCCATGGCTGTCCGATCGCCAGCGCCTGCCGCGACTTTCGAGAGGAAGCGCCGGAGGCCGCGCAGCGTGCCGCGCATGCTTTCACTGTCCTCACCGGCTATATCGCTGCTGAACTCGGCCGCACCGGCATGCGGCCGGCGCTGGCCCTGGCCCGTGCGCGGGCGATCGTCTGCGACTGGCAGGGCGGCATCGCGCTTGGCCATGCGCTGGGCGAGCCGCCGGTTCTGGCCGAGGCCTTCATGCGCATGGAGCGGCTGGTGACGCAGCCCTGACGCGCCGGAAACGGCCCTCAAGCTCAAGCTGACCGGTCACATTCCGGCCACCAAATCATCCTCCGGACGCCGCTATTGCGACCGATTGTCGCCCCGTCTGTCACCAAATGTTGCGGCCGTTTGCATTCGGTTCGCAATCAGGAGGGCGATGATGACCGAAACGATGAATTGGGGGCAGCCGGGACCAACAAAACGATGGTCGGGCGGGCTCAGTCTGGGGGCGAAATTCTTCATGCTCGGCGTGCTGGCCGTGGCGCTCAGCATACCGCTTTTTGCCGTGTGGCTGCTCGTTCAGGACCGGGAGGCGAATTATCGCCGGGCGGTGGATGCGATCGGTGCCCAATGGGGCGGAAGCCAGACGCTGACCGGGCCGCTTCTGGCGGTGCCGGTGACCGTCCTGTCCAATGTGCGCGATCAGGATGGCAGCGCGGTGCAGCGACGGGTCGGCCGTACGCTTTTGATCGCGCCGGAAGCGCTGGACGTGTCCGGCCAGGTCGATCCCGAACGGCGCAAGCGCGGGATTCACGAGGCGGTCGTCTATCAGTCGCGCCTGACCGCACGGGCCCGGTTTAGTGCGCCCGATCTCGATGCGCTGCCCCAACCCGTGGTCGCGGTCGACTGGTCGCGCGTCAGGCTGATCGTGGCGCTGGGCGACCTGAAGGGCATCGAGGCGGTCACCATCATGCGCGGCGAGACCGAATTGGACCGGGTATCACCGGGCTTCGGCATCGGTTCGACCGGTCAGCAATCGGGATTCCATGTGCCGGTCGACCTGTCGGACGGATTCGCCGATGGCGGTGCGCCGGCGGAGTTCGCGCTCGATCTGGCGTTCAAGGGCTCGCAGACGCTGCGCTTTTCGCCGGTGGGCAAAGAGACAAACGTGACGCTGACATCTCCCTGGCCGCATCCGAGCTTTGCCGGCGCGTTCCTGCCGGCGACGCGCACCGTTTCTGATGCGGGCTTTGAGGCGCAATGGACGGTGCCGCAACTGGCACGATCGATCCCGTCGGCGACGCTTGCCGAGGGCAGCGCGCCGCTGTCCGCCTTTGCGATTGCGCAGTTCGGCGCCGATCTCTACCAGCCGGTGCATTTCTACCGTTTCGTCGACCGGGCGGTGAAATATGGCGTGCTGTTCGTCGGCGCGGCATTCCTCGTCATCTTCGCCATCGAGGTGATGTCGGGCGGCCGCATGCATCTGGTTCATTACATGATGACCGGACTGATGATGATCATCTTCTATGTGCTGCTGCTCGCACTGGCCGAAATGGTCGGCTTTGCGGCGGCCTATGCGGTGGCGGCGGGGGCGACCGGCGCAGTGGTGGCCGGCTTCACGGCGACCTTGTTTTCCGGGCGCATATGGGCGGTCTCGGCGTTTGCCGGCTTCGCGCTGCTCTACGGATCGCTCTATCTGGTGTTGAGCCTTGAGGATGCGGCGCTTCTGGCCGGTGCGATTGCCGGGTTCGCCATCGTCACGGCGATGATGTTCGGCACCCGCAAGGTCGACTGGTCGGCCGGCGGATCGCCAGCGGCCAAGTCCTGACGTCAGATCGGGTCCCCGCGCAGCAGGCGCGGCGCGGGGCCCGCAAGGCCGGCGGCCTGCCGGATGAAGAAGCTCTTGAGCTGCGGCATCCGGTCGACCAGGCCAAGGCCGAGATCGCGGACCGCGCGCACGGGCGCCAGATCGTTGGAAAAGAGCCGGTTCAGAACGTCGGTGGTGACGCCCATCTGCACCGTGTCGAAACGGCGCCAGCGCTGGTAGCGCTCAAGAACGTCGAGCGCGCCGATATCCTGTCCGAGGCGATGGGCTTCCACCACCGTTTCGGCCAGTGCGGCCGCGTCCTTGAAGCCCAGATTGAGGCCCTGGCCGGCGATCGGGTGGATGCCGTGCGCCGCATCGCCCGCCAGCGCGAACCGTTCGGCGACGAAATCGCGCGCAAGCGTCAGGCCGAGCGGATAGGCGCGCGGGCCGTCTTCGACGGTCAGTTCACCAAGCTTGAGGCCGAAGCGTTGTTCGAGCTCCATTTCGAAGGTGAACGGATCGGCTTTCAGGAGCCGGTCGGCATTCTCGGTCGATTCGGTCCAGACGATGGAGGACCGGTTGCCGGTCAGGGGCAGGATGGCGAACGGGCCGGCCGGCAGGAAATGCTCCTCGGCGCGGCCCTCATGGGGGCGCTGATGGGCAATGGTGGCGACGATGCCCGACTGGCCGTAGTCCCAATGAACGGTCTTGATGCCGGCCATGTCACGCAGCCGGGACCGGACGCCGTCGCAGGCGATCAGAAGCTGCGCTTGGACCGTCTTGCCGTCGCCGGCGGAGATTTTCGTGATCGCGCCGTCGCGCTCGAAACCCGTGACGCCCGCGCCCTGGACGATGGTGACGCCGGCCTCGGCACAGCGCTGGCGCAATATGCGGTTCATCTCGACATTGGGCAGCATGTGGGCGAACGGTTCGCCCGGCGCCACGTCACCGTCAAAGGTCAGGAACACGGGCCGCACCGGATCGGCGGTGCGGCTGTCGGTGACGATCATCTCTGTCATGGGCTGGGCGTGCGGGATAAGCGCCTCCCAGCAATCGAGCGCTTCGAGCATCTTGCAGGCCGCCGCCGCAATCGCGGAGGCCCGACCGTCCTTTTCCCACACGCCCTCGGGCGCGGCATCGGCGACGACCACCGTCAGGTCCGGGGCGCCCCTGGCGACCGAAAGCGCCGTGGCAAGGCCGACATAGCCGGCGCCGGCGACGAACACGTCGCAACGATCGGGTAGGGCGGGCTTTTTCGCCTTGCCGCGCGCGGGTTTCGTGCTTGCCTTGGCCATGGGTCTGCCCTTTCAGCGCCGGTTTGGTCTCACTTGACTTGATGCGCGCGCTTGTAGCAAGGCGGCAACAGGTCGCGCAAACCCGTGCGTTTTCAAATCCCCCGAACGGCGAGCCGAAATGTCCCAAGCGATGCAGAAGGTCCTGTCGATCCTCGATCTGGAGGCGGCGGGTGAAAACCGGTTCACGGGGCGCAGCCCGCAATCGGGATGGCAGCGCGTGTTTGGCGGGCAGGTGATCGGCCAGGCGCTGGTGGCCGCGCAGCGCACCGTCGATGCGGCGCGGCATGTGCATTCGCTGCATTGCTATTTCATGCGGCCGGGCGATCCGGCGATCCCGATCGACTATTCGGTTGACCGGATCCGCGACGGCGGCAGCTTCAACACGCGCCGCGTCGTCGCGGAACAGGACGGCCGCGCCATCTTCTCGCTGTCGGCCTCGTTCCAGCAAGACGAGCCGGGGCTCGACCATTTCATGCCGATGCCGCCCGAAGTGCCGATGCCCGAGGCGCTGATGGGCGAAAGCCAGTTGATCGAGAGCTTCATCGACAAGGTGCCCGAGAACATTCGCCGCTACTGGCTGCGCGAACGGCCGATCGAGTTGCGGCCGGTCTCGTTCACCCATTATGTCAGCCGCGAGAAGCTGCCGCCGGTGCAGCATGTGTGGGTGCGGGCGACCGGGCCGGTGCCCGACGACCGGGCGCTGCAGGCCGCCGTTCTCGCCTATCTGTCGGACATGACGCTGCTCGACACCTCCCTTTTCGCCCATGGACGGGCGATCTTCGATCCGGACCTGCAGGTGGCGAGCCTTGACCACGCCATGTGGTTCCACCGCCCGCACAAGCTGGACGACTGGCTGCTTTACGCCCAGGACAGCCCCAACGCGTCCGGCGCGCGGGGCTTCACCCGTGGCGGTCTTTACACGCGGGACGGGGTCCTTGTGGCATCGGTTGCCCAGGAAGGGCTGATCCGCCAGCGCAAGCGCTGAAAATTCAGGCAACACTTCACTTTTGCACATTTTTTGCGCATTTGGCGTGTGCTTCCGTGCACGCTTTCCGGGCATTCAAAGAAAAAATCTTTTAAATTCAATGGCCTGCCAAACTGGCACGCGGTGTGATTCCTCATTGTGCGATGCAGCGCGCCCATAGGGCCGGCGCGCTGTCATGTCCGCTGGCGGCATGGTGCCGCTGCGGCAAGCAAACGGGGAAGACAAGCGCATGAAAATAGTCATGGCTATCATCAAGCCCTTCAAGCTCGACGAGGTGCGCGAAGCGCTTACCGGGCTGGGCGTTCAGGGCCTGACCGTGACAGAGGTCAAGGGTTATGGGCGCCAGAAGGGACACACCGAGATCTATCGCGGCGCCGAGTACGCGATCAGCTTCCTGCCCAAGCTGAAGATCGAACTGGTCGTCGATGACGACATGATCGACAAGGTGCTGGACGCCATCGCC
>JANSXT010000039.1 GCA_024742765.1 Phyllobacteriaceae bacterium
GATAACGTAGGTGACCGAGATGACGATAAGGCAGATCACCGCCACGACGCGGGCGGCGTTCGAGTAGTAACGGTCGCCGACGAATTCGGGCACGGTGTACTTGCCGAACTTGCGCAGATAGGGCGCAAGCAGCATGGCCATGAGCACGTAGCCGCCGGTCCAGCCCATCAGGAAAAGCGAGTTGTTGTAACCGACAAAGGCAATCAGGCCGGCCATCGAAATGAACGATGCGGCGGACATCCAGTCCGCTGCGGTGGCCATGCCATTGAGGATCGGGTTCACGCCGCGACCTGCGGCATAGAACTCGGAGGTGGAACCGGCGCGGGCCCAGATCGCGATGCCGAAATAGAGCGCGAAGGACAGGCCGACGACGATGAAATTAAGGGTTGTTTGATCCATGACTGTGTCCGCCCTTACTCTTCATCGACGCCATGTTCGCGATCGATCGCGTTCATGCGCCATGCGTAGAAAAAGATCAGCACCAGGAATACGAGGATCGAACCCTGCTGGGCGAACCAGAAGCCCAGATCGGTGCCACCCACCGCAATGCCCGATACCAGCGGACGCAGCAATATCGCGAAGCCGAACGACGCCAGTGCCCAGATCACCAGGCAGGTGCCGATCAGTCGCAGGTTCTTGGCCCAGTAGCTGTCCGCCGAGCCTTGGTTGTCACTCATTGAGTTGTCCTCCCTCGAGTGCATGTCAAAAACGAACCGGGGAGAAGCGCGCACGACACCGCTGGACCGCCCGCAAGCGGACGCGCCGGATTACGCCGTGCGGGATCCTCCCTGACCCCTCCGTGAAATGCGGGTCGGCCTCGTGCCATGCCCGCCGGTGCCACATGCCAAAACGTTACGTGACGGCATGGTGAGGCTGGCGGCATAACATGGCAGCGGGCCGGTTTTCTCAACACTACTTAATGCTAAGCCGCTGCCGGGCGATTTGGGCGGCAATGGAAAAAGTGTGGAAATACAGATGTTTGGATAGGGCATGCGCGGTGCGGCGGATGGCACTTGTACTGCTTTGGTTGTATGGGCCCGGCTGCCCGCAACGACGGTTTTCCGTGGCGCGAATGCCGAACCGGCGGGCAGGAAAAAGCCGCCAGATTCGCCGAATTGTCATATCAGCGCACTAGCAAGGGCGCACCGAAACGCCCAGGTGATTCGAAACCATGCGTTATGCGATCTATTTCAGCCCGCCGCGCGATCACGACCTGACGGTTGCTGCCGCGCAATGGCTGGGCCGCGATGCCTTTTCCGGCCTGCCGATCCCGGCGACGGGGCTGGGCGCGCTGGGTGCCGGCGCGCAGGCCTATTACACCGCCGCACCGCGCCGCTACGGCTTTCACGGCACGCTGAAGGCGCCGTTCCGGCTGGCCGGCCATGCGCGCGAGAGCGAGTTGCTGCAGGCGCTGGGCGATTTCTGCGCCACGATGACGCCGGTCGTGTTGGCGGAGATGAAGATCGGCCTGCTCGGCGGGTTCTTCGCGCTGGTGCCGGCGCGCGAAAACGGGCGGCTGAACGATTTGGCCAACCGCGTCGTCGCCGGGTTCGACCGGTTCCGCGCCCCGCTCAGCGATGCGGAACTCGAACGTCGGCGGCCTGAGCGGCTATCGCGCGCCGAACTGCGCAATCTCTACAATTGGGGCTATCCTTACGTGTTCGACGCGTTCCGCTTCCACATGACGCTGACCGGCCATGTGGAGGCGCATGAGCGCGACCGGGTGGACATCGCCTTGCGGCGCCATTTCGGCACGCTGCCCGAACAGGGGCTTTCCGTCGACCGGCTGACGCTGTTCGTCGAGCGCGAGCCCGGCGCGCCGTTCGAGGTGCATTCGGTGCATCAGTTCGGCGTGCAGCCGGCGCGCGCGATCGCCTGATCCAGCCTGGGTTCAAATCCGGCCGCGGGCCTTCAAAAGACGCCTGAAGTCCTCGGCTTCGGGCGCACCCGCTTCCAGCGCGAAGACATAGGCCTGGGTCAGGAAGAAACAGGCGGCATCGGTGTCGCCCGTCTTTGTCAGCGCGTCGGCCGCCCGTTCATAGAGTTGACTGAGCCGTGCGGGATCGCCCTCATCATGGGCGGCGATCAGCGTCGCATCGAGCGCGGCCCGGTCATCGGCCGGCATCGGCAAACCGGCTGGCGATCCAATGATGGAAAAGGTGGGTCGGACTGTCCATGACCGGCGAGAAACGGCCGCCGTCAAAGCCGGCCGCGTGCCGGCCGCGCTGCATGCCCTCGACGACGAAAATGTCCTCTTCGAAGACGGTCTTCCATTGCGCGGCGTTCTTTGCGCGCAGCGCCGCCCGCTCGGGTCCGGCATCGGTCGCATCGTGATAGTAGAGCGCGACATGCTCGACCGTGCGCTCGGGCCCGTGCGGTTCGAGCAGGATCGCAAACGAATGGTCGCGATGCACGCCGAGCAGCACGTTGGGATAGAGCGCGATATATTCGGCCGCCGTGTCCCATTTGGCGGGCAGGCCGGGCGCGTCGCCGAACCGCTCGCCGCCATCGCCCTCAAGCTGGCGGTAGACATGGGTGCCCTGGCCGGAAAATGCGCCTGGCTCCTCGATATTGTAATGGTCTTCGAGCCGCGAATAGGCGTTCAGCCCTGGATGCACCCAGGGCAGGTGATAGCTCTCGCAATAATTCTCGACGGCCAGCTTCCAGTTGGTCGCGACCTCAAGCGCAAACGCGCTGTCGGGGCCGGCAAAGGTCAGCGGATGGTCGAAGTCGGCCCATCGCGCGATCAGCGTCGCGTGCGCGTCGGCGAAGTCGGGCGCGGTGCCCGACAGATTGACGAAGACGATGTCGCGCCAGATGTGGGAGCGCACTTCGCGCAGGCCGAGCGTGGCGCGGTCGATGCCGTCATGGGCGTTGTGGCCCGGGCCGCCGACATGGGGCGTTGCCTTCAGCGCGCCATCGAGATCATAGCACCAGGAATGATAGGGGCAGCGGATGGCGCCGCGGATCTGGTCGGCCTGTTCGACCAGGATCATGCCGCGGTGGCGGCACACATTGTCGAAGACGCGCACTGTGCCGGCGCGGTCGCGCACCATCAAGAGCGGCTGGCCGGCAAATTCGACTGGCCGGGCGTAGCCGGGTTCGGGCAAGTCCTTGGCAAAGCCGATGCCAGCCCAGTTGCGCGCGAACACCGCATCCTTTTCGCGCTCGAAGGTTTCCGCCGATGTGTAGAAACGGTTGGGCAGACCGCGCGCCCGGTCGACCGGCTGAAGCACGGCGGCAATGTCGTGGTCCTGTTGCGGCGGCAGAAGCGTCATGGCCGGCCCTCCCGATGCGGCTGTGGCGATCAGGATCGGGCAGGGCGGTCAAAAGCGGAATGCCCGGAAAAGAACTCCGAGGGTCTGATTGCGACATCCGATACCAGCGGTGCCGGCCACCGCAGAGATCAGCGATACCTGTCGCGGATGGTTTCGAGTTCCTGTTCCATGACCGCGTTCGATGCATCGGTGGCAGCGTTGTAGTCCCGGCAAAAGCCGCAACGACGTGTTGTGCCGGGCGGAAATTTACTGTCCTCGCCAGCCTTGATCGCGTCCTTGAGCATTTCGAAGCGAAGCTGGTCGACGCGGTTCATTTGCTCAAGCAGCCTGTTGTCCTCGGCCTGCGCGCCGACCGGCGTCAGGATCAGCATGACCGCAGCGGCCATCAACATCGTCGTTCTGGTCATCGTGCAACCTCCCGGGCAGCGGCAAAAGCGTTGATCTGCGTGCGGCGGACGGCGGCTGCGGCCGTGTTGTGGCGGAAGTCGGTTCGCGCGGTCTGCGACGGGCCGCCAAAGGCGCTGTAGAACAACGACTTGTAATAGGGCAGTTCGTCGGCGGCGCACAGTTCAATGGTTCGGGGCTGGTTGACGGGCATTTCCAGATAGCGTGCCTGCAGCACGGCATGGGCGAACAGGCATTCACGGTAGTTGTTGCCGTTGGTTTCGAGCGCTGCGGCTGACGTGGTTGCCTCTGCGGCAGAAAACGCAAAGTCATATGTCCGCGCGCTGCCGGTTTGCACGCATGCGGTCAACGCCAATATGGACGTCAAGCACAATGCTGTGCTGACGCGGCGCCGGTCTGTCTTGTCCATGTTTTCCCTCTCACTTTTTCAAGTATAGAAAGAAAATTAACAGCGTAAATCAAGTGACAATTTCAAGAAATTCGACGAACCATGCATCAGTGGATGCAGAGCGCGACCAGGCGCGCAGTCATTCGGCCGGCGCGACCGTGCGCGAGGCGGCGCGGGTGGCCAGAAGCCGGTAGGCGAAGGCGATGCAGAAGACCGCGGTCAGGATCAGGATGATGGTCGGCGCAGGCGCGCTGTCGAGAAAGAAGCTCGCATAGACGCCCGCGAGCATGGATGCGACCGTCACGCCGGCGGCAATCAGCAGCATCGCGCCGAAGCGCTTGGTGATCAGGAAGGCGATGGCGCCCGGCGCGATCAGAAGCCCGACGGCGAGGATGAGGCCGACGGCGGTGAGCGTTGCGACGATGGTCGCCGACAGGATCGCCAGAAGGCCGTAATGGATAAGATCGACCGGCAGGCCGGCGGCGCGCGCCTGTTGCGGGTCGAAGGCGTGCAGCAGGATATCGCGCCATTTGAGCGCGATGATGCCGGTCACCAGTGCCGAGATCAGGCCGGAAACGATCAGGTCCTGCGTGCCGACGCCCAGCATGTTGCCGAACAATATGTGGTCGAGATGCACCGACGCATCGACCTTGGTGTACATGACGATGCCGAGGCCGAACATGCCCGAGAAGACGACACCCATCACCGTGTCGTGCTTGACGCGGGAATTGTTTTTGAGGAACCCGGTGGCGAGCGCGCAGAACAGGCCCGAGGCAAAGGCGCCGATCGCCAGCGGCAGTTGGATCACATAGGCGATGACGATGCCGGGCAGGACCGCATGGGCGACCGCATCGCCCATCAGCGCCCAGCCCTTGAGCACCAGATAGCAGGAGAGCAGCGCGCAGGGCACGGCGATGATCAGCGAAATCCAGAAGGCGTTCTGCATGAAGCCGAACTGGAAGGGCAGGAGCAGCGTGTCGATCATCGGGTTGCCCTGTGCTGTCGGCATCGGTGCTGAAACACCCCCCTCTGTCGGCTAGGCCGACATCTCCCCCACAAGGGGGGAGAATGGAGCAAGCCCCGATCGCATCGCCTTTGCTTCAGAATCAAGCGTTGATGTCGAGTGCGGCCTGCGCTCTCCCCCCTTTTGGGGGAGATGTCCCGAAGGGACAGAGGGGGGTGCTGCTGCCGCGCGCTCATGACCGGGCCTCCGCCGGCTCAAGGGCTTTGGCGGCTTTGCGCCGGGCGGCGAGCCAGCCATGCTTGGGCGCAAGGAAGAAGGCGAGCACGAAGACCAGCGTCTGCAGCGTGACGATGACGCCGCCGGTCGCGCCGTCGAGGAAGTAGCTGATATAGGCGCCGGCAAAGCTGGTGGCCGCGCCGATGATGACGGAGATGGCGAGCAGGCGCGGAAAGCGGTCGGTCAGAAGATAGGCGGTGGCGCCAGGCGTGACGACCAGTGCGATGACGAGAAAGGCGCCGACGGTCTGCAGCGCCGCCACGCAGCAGGCCGACAGGAGCGTGAAGAAGACGATTTTGAGCGCATATGTGTTGATGCCGATCGAGCGGGCGTGGTTTTCGTCGAAGAAGGTGACCATCAGGTCCTTCCATTTGAGCAGCAGCACGGCAAGCGAGACGAGGCCGATCAGCGCGACCTGCAGCGTATCGGACGGGGTGATCGCGAGGATGTTGCCCATCACGATGGTCTGCACGTCGACCGAGGTGGGCGACACGGAGATCATGAACAGGCCGAGGCCGAAAAAGGCGGTGAAGACCAGGCCGATGATCGTGTCTTCCTTCAGGCCGCTGCGTTCGTTGAGAAACAGCATCGATCCCGCCGCAAGACCGCCGGCAAGAAAGGCACCGAGCGAGAAGGGCAAGCCGAGCATATAGGCGCCGGCGACGCCGGGCACGATGGAGTGGCTGAGCGCATTGCCGATCAGCGACCAGCCCTTGAGCATCAGATAGGCCGACAGGAAGGCACAGACCGCACCGATGAGGGCGGAGACCCACATGGCGTTGACCATGTAGCCATACTGGAACGGCTCGAGCAGCGTTGCCATCAACCCTTGTCTCCGGCGTCGGGCTGGTCGGCCTGGGCCTTCTTGGTCTCGTCATCATAGACGACCAGCGGCCGCTCATCGTCGGTCAGGATGCGGACTTCGCGGGCATCGTCATCGTCGTGCAAATCCTTGCCGCCGAGGACGAAGTGGCGCAGCACGCCGCCGAACGCCCGTTCGAGATTGCGTGGGGTGAAGACGGTTTCCGTCGGCCCGTGCGCCAGAACCGTGCCCTTGATCAAGACGGTACGGTCGCAGAACTCGGGCACCGAGCCCAGATTATGGGTCGACACCAGCATGACGCGGCCTTCCGCGCGCAGGTCACGCAGAAGGTCGATGATCTGGTCCTCGGTCTTGACGTCGACGCCGGTGAAGGGTTCGTCGAGCAGGATGACCTGGCCATCTTGTGCCAGCGCGCGGGCGAGGAAGACGCGTTTTTTCTGCCCGCCGGACAGTTCGCCGATCTGGCGCTTGCGAAAGGCGGTCATGTTGACGCGTTCGAGCGCCTGGTCGACCATTTTCCGGTCGGTCGCCGAGGGGATGCGCAGAAAGCCCATATGGCCGTAGCGGCCCATCATGACGACGTCTTCGACGAGCACGGGGAACGACCAATCGACCTCTTCGGCCTGCGGCACGTAAGCGACGATGTTGCGGTTGAGGGCCTCGGCAACGCTCATGCCGAGCACCGAAATATCGCCGCGCGCCGTCGGCACGAAGCCCATGATCGCCTTGAAGAGGGTGGATTTGCCCGAGCCGTTGACGCCGACCAGGGCCGTGATCGTGCCGCACGGAATGTCGAAACTGGCTTCGCGCAGGGCCGTGTGGCCGTTGCGGTAGGTGACCGTGATGTCGCGGGCGGCAAGGCCCGGGCCGGTATCCGGTTCGGTTTCGACCGGCGTTTCCATGCGCTGCGGATTGAGCACTTTCAGTATCCTTTTTGCCGCAGACCAAGCGGCTTGCGTTCAAACATGGCGGCATGCGCGGCGGACCGCGCATGCCATGGTTTCACAACGCCGCCGGAATGGACGGCGCGGGCGGCGATCAATTGACCGCGGCTGAAAGGTTGGTCGCGACCGTCTCGGAGGTCACGCGCAGAAGATCGAGATAGGTCGGCACGGGGCCGTCCGCCTCAGTCAGCGAATCCACATAGAGCACGCCGCCATACCGCGCGCCGGTTTCGCGGGCGACCTGCTCGGCCGGATCGGTGTTGACCGTGCTTTCGCAGAAGACGACCGGAATGTCGTTCTCGCGCACGCCGTCAATGACCGCGCGGACCTGCTGCGGCGTGCCGGTTGCGTCGGCGTTCATCGGCCACAGATAGAGTTCCTTCATGCCGAAGTCGCGCGCCAGATAGGAGAAGGCGCCCTCGCAGGTGACCAGCCAGCGCCGCTCTTCGGGCACCGCCTCGACCATCGCCTTGAGCGGCTCGATCGCGGCGCGGATCTCGTCCTTGTAGGCGGCGGCGTTGGCCTCATAGGTCGCGGCATTGTCCGGATCATGGGCGATGAACGCGTCGCGGATGTTGTCGACATAGATCAGCGCGCTATCAAGACCCATCCAGGCATGCGGGTTGGGCTTGCCCTCATAGGAGCCCGAGCGGATGTCGATCGGCTCGATCCCGTCGCTGACGATGGCGCTCGGCACATCGTCGAGATTGTCGAAGAACTGCTCGAACCACAGTTCGAGGTTCATGCCGTTCCACATGATCAAGTCGGCATCCTGCGCCCGCACCAGATCGCGCGGCGTCGGCTGATAGCCATGGATCTCGGCGCCGGGCTTGGTGATCGATTCAACGATCGCCGCGTCACCGGCGACGTTGCGGGCCATGTCGGCGATCACCGTGAAGGTGGTGACGGCCTTGAACTTGTCTTCGGCGAAGGCGGCCGTCGTGGCGCCGGCGGCGATCGCCGCGGCCAGTCCGGTCGCGATCGCGGTGCGCGCAAGGGTCGTCCATCGTCGGGCAGGGTGCATTGCGTCTCTCCATACGCTGTTGGGAACGATTTGCAAGATTTGGCGCGCGCATGGCTGCGAGTCAAGCGTTTTTGCAAATCATTCCTAGAAGCGTTCGAGATCACCATGGTTGACCCGTAAAGTCGGTTGCCATACTCCACTTTTCACTGTTCACGATGCGGATCAGGCACTTGTCCCACCGTCTCCTGCTGTCAGCCGCATGGGTCGTCGCGGCGCTGTGCATCCTGCCGATTGCGGCGGTTGCCGTGTCCGCGCTCGGCGGCAGCCTGGAGGTCTGGGCACGGCTCGCCGACACCGTGCTTTGGCGCTACACATGGACGACGGTGCAGCTTGTCGTGATGGTCGGCGTGGGCACCGCGATCATCGGCACGGGCGCTGCATGGCTGGTCACGGTCTGCCAGTTTCCGGGGCGGCGCGTCTTCGAGGTTCTGCTGGCGCTGCCGCTGGCCTTTCCGGCCTATGTGCTGGCCTATGCCTATACCGATCTTCTCGATCATCCCGGCGCCGTGCAGACCGGCCTGCGCGCGCTGATGGGCTGGGGCCCGCGCGATTATTGGTTCCCCGAAATCCGCTCGGTGGGCGGGGCGGCGATCATGCTGATCTGCGTGCTCTACCCTTATGTCTATCTGCTTGCCCGTGCCGCCTTCCTGCGCCAGTCGCCGACCGCCTATTTCGCCGCCCGCACGCTGGGCCATTCGCCGTGGAGCGCGTTCCTGCGCGTCTCGATCCCGATGGCGCGTCCAGCGATTGCCGGCGGTGTCGTGCTGGCGCTGATGGAAACGATCGCCGATTTCGGCACGGTGTCGCATTTCGGCGTGCACACATTCGCCACCGGCATCTATCAGGCCTGGTTTGCGATGGGCGACCGGGCTGCGGCAGCGCAACTTGCCTTCTGCCTGATGATCGTGGCGCTGTTTCTCGTCTTCATCGAACGTATCGAGCGCGGCGCGCGCCGGCACCATGAGGCGGGCCGGCGGATCGAGGCGATCGCGCCGCATGGTCTCGAGGGCTGGCGGGCGGCGGGCGCCATCGCGTTCTGTTCGCTGCCGGTGCTGGTCGGCTTTGCGATCCCGGTTGCCGTCCTGTTCGAGATGGCAGTGTCGTCCGAACAGAACCCGTTCTCTGCCCGCTATATCGGCTTCATCACCAATTCGCTGACCGTCTCCTTCGTCGCCGCGCTGGTGACGATGGGCGGGGCGGTGATCATCGGCTACCTGGTGCGGCTGAAACCTGGCAGGGGCCCAACCTTCATCAAGACGGTGGCCGGCATGGGCTATGCCATTCCCGGCGGGGTGATCGCGGTCGGTGTGCTGGTGCCGATGGCCGGGTTCGACAATGCGCTGGACGCGTTCATGGAAGCGCGGTTCGGCATATCGACCGGCCTTCTCGTGACGGGATCGATGGCCGTGCTGGTCTTCGCCTATATGGTCCGCTTCATGGCGGTGGCTCTGTCATCGTTCGACACGGGGATGAGCCAGATCAAGCCGAACATGGACGCGGTGTCGCGCACGCTTGGCTGTTCGACCGGCCGGATGCTGGGCCGCGTGCATCTGCCGCTGATGAAGGCGAGCCTTCTGACCGGCTTTTTGATCGTCTTTGTGGATGTGATGAAGGAACTGCCGGCGACGATGATCCTGCGGCCGTTCAATTTCGACACGTTGGCCGTTCAGGCCTACCGGCTTGCCTCCGACGAGCGGCTCGATCAGGCCGGCGTGCCCTCGCTGATCATCGTCGCCTTCGGTCTTCTGCCGGTGATCATCATGATGCGCGCCATCGCCAAGGAGCGGCCCAAGCACCATTCGGAAGTGCCCGCCGCGCTGGCCGACCCCTATGCGGCGCCCGAGCCCGAGGCGCAGCGGGCGGTTTGACGGGCCATCTGCGCCGTCTTAGCCGCGCTGTTCCGGCGGGTCGGGTTTGAGGGCATGGTTTGTTGTGTCGGGCTCTATGTTTGCGCAGGCGTTCAACCAACACTCCGTCATTCCGGGGCCGCGCCGCCCAACCCCGCAAACACAGACGGGGCGCCCCCCCAACCACCGCAGGGGTGACGGGTGAGGGGCGCGGCCCC
>JANSXT010000042.1 GCA_024742765.1 Phyllobacteriaceae bacterium
ACATGGTCGAGACCGTCCGGCGACAGGTCGGCAAGGCGCGTCGCCAGTTCGAACGCGCGCGGGTGCGCCATCTGAAAGGAGGGGGCATAGTCGAGCGTCGCGGCCTGGGTCTGGATCGCCTCGACGATCTTCGGCCGGTTGTGGCCCGCATTGACGCACCACAGGCCGGCAATGCCGTCGAGCACCTGCCGGCCGTCATCGGTGACATAATGCATGCCGTCCGCGCCGGTGATCATGCGCGGGGCGCGCTTGAACTGCCGGTTTGCCGTGAACGGCATCCAGTAGGCGGAGAGGTCGTTGGGGCGCAAAACGGGTTTGTCGAGCATGGCCGGCACTCCTGCAAAGAGGTAAGGCGGCGCTGACGAACGCCGCCTGATCCATGCCCGGGACGCTATGCCTGCGCCCGTGCGCGGTCAACCCGCAATTGCCGGCTGACCTAGTCCTCGTCGTCCTCGAGGATGCGCGCCGCCGCGCCGTCCAGATCCTCGTACTGGCCCGAATTCAGGCTCCAGATGAAGGCGCCTAGGCCCAGAAGTCCGAGAAAAAGCGCGATGGGTATGAGAACGGTCAAAAGCGTCATTATTCGGCAGCTTCCATGGAACCGGTGCCGACCGCAAGTGCGGACCGCGCCGGGCGGCTGGCCGCCGGCGCCGGATCGCCGCGCGTCAGGCGCATCGAGTTGAGCACGACGACGATCGAGGAGGCGGACATGGCAATCGCCGCGACCAGCGGCGTGACCATGCCGGCCATGGCGATCGGCACGGCGATCACGTTGTAGGCGAAGGCGAGCCCGAAATTCTGCTTGACCAGCGCCTGGGCGCGCAGCGCGATGCCGCGCGCGGCGGTGACCGCTTCGAGGCTGTCGCGGGTGAAGACGAAGTCGGCCGCGGTGCGCCCGACATCGGAGCCCGAGGCGGGCGCCATCGAGACATGTCCGGCGGCCAGCGCCGGCGCATCGTTGATGCCATCGCCGACGAACAGCACTTTCTTGCCTTCGGCGCGGAGCGCCTCGATGCGGGCGATCTTGTCGGCCGGCGACTGGTCGGCGTGCCATTCGGTCACGCCGAGCCGGTCGGCGAGGCCGGCGACCTGCGCGGCGGCGTCGCCCGAGACGATCCGTGTGCCAAGTCCGGCATTGTGCAAGGCGTCTATGGCGGCGGCCGCACCGTCGCGGACATGTTCGCCGAGCTTGATCGCGTGGAGCGATCCGCCCTTGGTGGCGAACGCCAAACCGCCCGATGGGTCCTGCACGGCACTGGGCTCGGCGATCTCGGCAACCCACGCCATGCGGCCAAGCCGCGCCAAGCCGCCGGAGAAGCCTCCCTCGACGCCAAGGCCGGGATGCTCGGCGATATCGGTGCCGCGCGCCGTGGCGCCGGCGTCCAGATGGGTCAGCAGCGCGCGTGACGCGGGATGGCCGGAGGAGGCGGCGAGCGCGCGCGCAATCGCGATGTCGGACGGGCGTTCGATGGCACAGCCGATGACCGTCGGCGTGCCGGTTGTCAGTGTGCCGGTCTTGTCGAACACCGCTTCGTCGGCTTCGGCCAGCCGTTCAAGCGCCGCGCCGTCCTTCATAAGGATGCCGTTCTCGAAAAGCCGTGTCGCGCCGATGACGTGGACGACGGGCACGGCCAGGCCCAGCGCGCAGGGGCAGGTGATGATCAGAAGCGCGATGGCGATATAGAGCGATGTGTGCCAGTCGCCGCCGGTGATGACCATCCAGGCGACAAAGGCAATGGCGGCCAGCGAGTGGACGAAGGGCGCGTAAAGCCGTGCGGCCCGGTCGGCGGCGCGGACATAGGCGCCGCGTCCGTTCTCGGCCGCTTCCATCATCGCCCGCACCTCGGCAAGGAACGATTTGTCGGCGGTATTTGTGACTTCGATATCAAGGACGCCGGTCAGGTTCATGGCGCCCGCTTCGAGCGCGGTTCCAGCTTCGGCGGTGACCGGCAGGCTCTCGCCGGTGACCAGCGAGCGGTCGACGTCCGAAAGACCGTTCTCGACCGTGCCGTCGACCGGCAGGCGCTCGCCGGCAAAAACGCGCACCGTCATGCCCGGCTCGATCTCGTCGAGCGGCAGATAGCGCATCTCGCCATCGCCCGTGAGCACGTTGGCGCCCTTGGCCGAAAGACGGCTGAGCTGGACGACGGCGGTGCGCACGCGCTCGCGCATGCGCTGGTCGAGATAGCGGCCGATCAGGAGGAAGAAGAGCAGCATGGTCGCTGCTTCGAAGTAGGTCTTGTCTCCGCCGGTCAGCGCCTCGAACAGGCTCATGCCGGTGGCCAGCGAAATCGCCAGCGAGATCGGCACGTCCATGTTGACGCGGCCGTTCCTGAGCGCGCCCCAGGCCGAACGGAAGAAGACCCGGCCGGCGTAGAAGACGGCGGGAATGGCGATCAGCGCCGAGATCAGGTGGAACAGGTCGCGCGTCGCGCCTTCGGCACCCGACCAGACCGACACCGACAGGAGCATGATGTTGGCCGAGGCGAAGCCGGCGACGGCCAGCGATTTGAGCAGCTCGGAATCGCGGCGCTTGCGCTCGAGTTCGTCGAGATCGCCCAGATCGACGGGCCGGGCGGGAAAGCCCAGCGCGGCGAGGGCGCCCGACACTTCGACGGGGCCGGTCACTGCCGGGTCGAGATGAACCGTCACCCGCCGCAGCGAGAGATTGACGCGCACATAGGCTATGCCGTGCATCGGACCGATGGCGCGTTCGATCGACGAGATGCAGGCGCCGCAATGGATGTCGGGCGCCGAGAACACATACTCGACCGTGCCGTCGTCGCGCTCGCGGCCGGCATGAAGCAGTTCCTCGGCGCGCGAAAAATCGGCCGATGCGCTGACACCGGCCGCGCCGTCGGCGGCGATGTTGCCACCGCAGCAGGTCATTGGACGGTGAACCGCAGGGTGCGGGTCCAAAGATCGCCGCCGGCGCCGGTCACGGTCACATCGGCGTTCCAGACCCCGCTGGCGAGATCCGTTGATCCCGCATAGATGCCCGCTTCGCCCTCGGCAAACTGGACTATATGGTCCTCGGCTTCATAGGAAGGCCGGCCGAGTTTGGCCGTGATGATCGCGCCTTCGATGGGCGCCTGGGTCGCGTCGTGCAGCGTCAGGATCAGCGTGCCGTCCGCATAGTCCGGCACCGCCTTCCAGCCCATCGCCAATTGCCGGCGCTTTTCGGCGGTCACCTCGTTGAAATGCTGGCTGGCGACGTAGGAATTCTTGACCACCAGACCGGTCCAGCTCGACGTGGCATTCCAGGCCATGAACAGGTTGACCGAGATGATGACGCCGAAGAAGGCGAGGATGATGGCCAGAAAATGCCAGCCGGTGAACGGGTTGGGTGCGAAGATGCGTTGCAGCATGGCGATCACTCCGGCGCTTCGAAATTGGCATTGTAGATGTCGGTCTCGCCGGCTTCGCCTTCCTCAACGATGAAGGAGAAGGGCGTCGAGCCGGGCGCGACCATGTCGCGCGGCTGGGAAACGAACACGCGCAGCGGCCGCAGCCTGTCGGGCTCGACGGGGATGTCGAAGCTCGTGCCGGGCTCGGCGTCGATGCCGTTGATGGCCATGACGCCGCCGGGCAGGCCGTCGAGCGTCAGCGTGATGGTGCGCGGTTCGGCGACCATGTTGAGGATCTTGACGGTGTAGCCGTTGCGGATCGAGCCGTCCGACAGGGTGGTAAAGACCGGATTGCGGTCGTGCAGCACATTGACTTCCAGCCGGTCGCGGGTGCCCAGCGCGATCAGGAGTGCCACGCCGATCGCTGCCCAGGCGGCGGTGTAGATGATCGTGCGCGGACGCAGCATCTCGCGCCATTTGAAGCCGCGGATCGCATCGACGAACTTGCCATTCTGGTCGCGGACATTGGACGGGTCGATCGTGCCCGAATTCTCGCCGCCCATGGCGACCCGCATATTGTTGTTGTAGTCGGCAAGGGTCGCATAGGAGATCAGGCCGCGCTCGTGGCCGACCTTGTCCATCACCGCGTCGCACGCGTCGATGCACAGCGCGCAGGTGATGCATTCGAGCTGCTGGCCGTCGCGAATGTCGATGCCCGTCGGGCAGACGGCGACACAGGCATTGCAGTCGACGCAGTCGCCGGGCACCAGACCCTGGGCCTTGGCCTTCTTCTGGCCGCGCATGCGCGGTTCACCGCGCCAGTCATTGTAGGTGACGACCAGCGAGTTCTCGTCGAGCATGGCAGCCTGGATGCGCGGCCAGGGACACATATAGATGCAGACCTGCTCGCGCATTATGCCGCCAAAAATGTAGGTGGTCGCGGTCAGGACGGCGACCGTCGCATAGGCAATGAAGGGGGCCTGGCCGGTGGCAAAATCATAGGCCAGCGTCGGCGCATCGGCGAAATAGAAGATCCAGGCGCCGCCGGTGGCCACCGCGATGATGAGCCAGGTGCTGTGCTTGGCGACCTTCTTGGTGATCTTTGATCCGGTCCAAGGCTCCTGGTCGAGTTTGATGCGGGCGTTGCGGTCGCCCTCGAAGAAGCGCTCGACGACCAGGAACAGGTCGGTCCAGACCGTCTGCGGGCAGGTGTAGCCGCACCAGGCGCGGCCGACCACGGAGGTGATCAGGAACAGGCCGACGCCCGCCATGACCAGAAGGCCGGCGATGAAGATGAACTCCTGCGGCCAGATCTCGACGAAGAAGAAGTAGAAGCGCCGGTTGGCCATGTCGATCAGGACGGCCTGGTCGGGCGCGTGCGGGCCTCTGTCCCAGCGCAGCCAGGGCGTGATGTAGTAGATGCCCAGCGTGACCGCCATGATGATCCATTTCAGGCGGCGATAGGTGCCCTGGGCACGCTTGGGGTGAATTCTCTTTCGGGCGGCGTAGAGCGGTTGCGCGTTCTGTTTCGCGTCCTTGTTGACGGCTTCAACGTCAAGCTTTTCGACGGCGGTCTGATCCAACACTTTTTGCCTCTTTGACGGGCCTATTTGCGCGCCGGGACACGCATGCATCTCCCGGCAATATCTAAAGCTGTAAATGGAAGGCCGCAACGGGTCGTTGATTTGGGTCAACCGGGCCCGGGTGGTCGCTGCGACATTGTGGCAATGGCGGTGGCGGATCATTGCCCGAACTGTGTGGCGTGGAAACGAAAAACGGCGCCCTGAGGCGCCGTTCGTCGACCAGTTCGCGGGAGCAGGGCGGCCTACTGGCCACCGCCTAGCTGGTGCACATAGACCGCAAGCTGCTTGACCGTCGTCTCGCCCAGGCGTTCGCCCCAAGCGGGCATGACGCCCATCTGAGGATTGTTGATCTGGGCGACGATCTCGGCATGGCTGCCGCCATAGAGCCAGATCGCATCGTTGATACGCGGGCCGCCGAGTTCCGGAACGCCTTCGCCGTCGATGCCGTGGCAGGACGAGCATTCGATCTCGAACGTCTCGGCACCGCGTGCGGCGGCTTCCGCGTCATGCTCCTGGCCGGAAATCTGACGCACATACCAGGCGACATCGGAAATCTGGTCGCGATCGAGAATCTGGTCGCGGCCATAGGCTGGCATGTCGTTGAACCGCGTGTCGAGATCGGGCTCGTGACGGATGCCGTGGCGGATGGTCCAGGCAATGTCCTCGAGCGTGCCGCCCCAGATCCAGTCATCGTCATTGAGGTTGGGATAGCCCTCGCCGCCGGCCGCGCCCGAGCCATGGCACTGCACGCAATAGACCTTGAAGGCGGACGAACCGCCGGCGACGGCGAACTGCACCAGTTCCGGATCGGTCGCGACCGCGCCGATGTCGGCTTCCTCGATGCGGCTCAGATAGACGGCCTGCTCGGCCTTTGCCGCCTCCATTTCCTCGGCCAGTTGGCCGCGCGAGGACCAGCCCAGAACACCGGCGGTGGCGCCTGTGATGCCGGGCCAGGCCGGATAGGCGATGGTGTAGCCGATCGTCCAGACGATCGTGGCGTAGAAGGTCCACAGCCACCAGCGCGGCAGCGGATTGTTCAGCTCCTTGATGCCGTCCCACTCATGGCCGGTGGTTTCGACGCCGGAGACTGCATCGATGTCTTTTTGGTCATCGGCCATTTGTTCAGTCCTCCTTGAAGGGGATTTGTGCGGCGTCGTCGACGTGTTTCTGAGAGCCCGGCCGGAAGATCCAGAAGACGACGAACAGGAAGATCGCCATCAGGTAGACGAGCCCCCAACTGTCGGCGAAGGTGCGCATCGATTGATAGTCAAAGTCCATCGTGCCAGCTCCTAGCGGAAGTTTTCTTCGGGCTGGTAGACCGAGAAGTCGACCAGGGTTCCGAGCATTTGCAGATAGGCGACGAGCGCATCCATCTCGGTCAGCCGAGCCGGATCGCCGTCAAAGTCGCCGGTGACGGCCTTGGGATACCGTTCCTCGATACCCGACCAGTCCGCATCGGGATCGGCCTGGGCGGCGAGATCGGCTTCCGCGTTCTCGACCATCTCGTCGGTGTAGGGCACGCCGACGCGCCGGTTGGCGATCAGGTGGCCCGCCACGTTCTCCATGGTCAGGTCCGTGGTGGCGAGGAACGCATAGGAGGGCATGATCGATTCGGGCACGACCGATTGCGGGTCGATCATGTGCTGGACATGCCACTCGTTGGAGTAGCGCCCGCCGACCCGGGCCAGATCGGGCCCGGTGCGTTTCGAGCCCCACTGGAACGGATGGTCATACATCGATTCCGCGGCGAGCGAATAATTGCCGTAGCGCTCGACCTCGTCGCGGAAGGGGCGGATCATCTGGCTGTGGCAGACATAGCAGCCCTCGCGGATGTAGATGTTCCGTCCGGCCAGTTCGAGGGGCGAATAGGGACGCATCCCTTCCACCTCCTCGATGGTGTTTTCCAGATAGAACAGCGGCGCGATCTCGACGATGCCGCCGATGGAGACGACCACCAGCGAACTGACCAGCAGCAGCGTCGCGTTCTTTTCCAGAATGGAGTGTTTGTCGATAAGAGCCATTTTCAAAGGCCTCCTTATTCAGCCGGCTGGGCGACGGGTTGAGGGGCTTCTTCGCCCATCGGGACCTCGTCGCGCAGCTTGCCGCGGATCGTCATGTAGATGTTGAAGGCCATGATCAGCCCGCCGACCAGATAGAGCAGCCCGCCCAGCGTGCGCAGCACGTAGTAGGGGTGCATGGCAGCCACCGATTCGGCGAAGGAGAACACCAGGAAGCCCTGATCATTATATTCGCGCCACATCAGGCCCTGCTGGATGCCGGCAACCCACATGACGGCGGCGTAGACGACGATGCCGAGCGTTGCGAGCCAGAAGTGCCAGTTGACCATGCGCAGCGAATAAAGCCGCTGGCGGCCCCACAGCTTGGGCACCAGGAAGTAGACCGCGCCGAAGGAGATCATGCCGACCCAGCCGAGCGCGCCGGAGTGGACGTGACCGATGGTCCAGTCGGTGTAGTGGCTGAGCGAGTTGACCGCCTTGATCGACATCATCGGGCCTTCGAAGGTCGACATGCCGTAAAAGGCGACGGCGATCACCATCATGCGCAGGATCGGGTCGGTGCGCAGCTTGTCCCAGGCGCCCGACAGCGTCATCAGACCGTTGATCATGCCGCCCCAGGAGGGCATCCACAGCATGATGGAGAACACCATGCCCAGCGTCTGCGCCCAGTCGGGCAGGGCGGTGTAGTGCAAATGGTGCGGACCGGCCCAGATATAGAGGAAGATCAGCGCCCAGAAGTGGATGATCGACAGTCGGTAGGAATAGACCGGACGGCCGGCCTGCTTGGGCACGAAATAGTACATCATGCCCAGGAAGCCCGCGGTCAGGAAGAAGCCCACCGCGTTATGGCCATACCACCATTGCGTCAGCGCGTCCTGCACGCCGGCAAACAGCGAGTAGCTCTTGGCGCCCAGGAACGAAACCGGCATGGCCAGATTGTTGACCACGTGCAGCATCGCGATGGTGATGATGAAGGCGAGGTAGAACCAGTTGGCCACATAGATGTGCGGCTCCTTGCGCTTCATCAGCGTGCCCATGAAGACCAGCAGATAGGCGACCCAGACGATCGTCAGCCACAGGTCGACATACCATTCGGGTTCGGCATATTCGCGCCCGGCGCTGCCGCCCAGTAGGTAGCCGGTGGCGGCCATGACGATGAAGAGCTGGTAACCCCAGAAGACGAACCAGGCCAGATCGCCGCCGAACAGGCGGGCGCGGCAGGTGCGCTGGACCACATAGAAGGAGGTTGCCAGAAGCGCGTTGCCGCCAAAGGCAAAGATCACCGCCGATGTGTGCAGCGGCCGCATGCGGCCGAAATTGAACCATGGCTCGATATTGAGCTGCGGCCAAGCAAGCTGGGCAGCAACGACGACACCGACCAGGAAGCCGACAATGCCCCAGGCCGTCGTGGCGATCGCTCCATAGCGGATGACATTGTCGAAATATTGCGATTCGCTGGCGGCATCGCCGCCGGCGGGTGCGAATTTGGCGGTGCGCAGCAGCACGGCGGTCGAGCCGAGCAGCACGACGGTCAGGATGCCCATGTGCACCCTGAACAGTTGATCCTGGCCGAGCG
>JANSXT010000017.1 GCA_024742765.1 Phyllobacteriaceae bacterium
GACCGTCAGCAAGGGCGCGGCGACCATGAAGATGATCAGCAGCACCAGCATCACGTCGACGAAGGGCGTGACGTTGATCTCGGAAATCGGGCGTGCGGCGCGCGGACGGCGGTTGCGCCGGCGCCGCGAGACCCATCCGCCGGCATAGGTAGTCATGGCGGGCTCCTATTCGGCGGCCTGGCGCTGGCCCTGCGAGGCGCGCTCGTCGATCTGGCGCGACAGGATTGCGGAAAATTCGTCGGCGAACGCCTCCATGCGCGCGCCGATCTTGCCGGCATCGTTGATCAGCTTGTTGTAGGCGACGAGCGCGGGAATGGCCGCGACAAGGCCAATCGCCGTGGCAAGCAGCGCCTCGGCGATGCCCGGCGCGACGACGGCGAGGTTGGTCGATTCCGATCCGGCGATCGCCTGGAAAGAGGTCATGATGCCGATCACCGTGCCGAACAGGCCGACATAGACGGCCACCGAACCGACCGAGGCGAGAAAGCCGAGCCGGCTTTCCAGCCGCTCCATCTCGCGGCCGAGCGCCACGTCCATCGCGCGGTCGATGCGGCTTTGCAGGCTGATCGGCGAGCGCGCGCCGCGCTCGAACGATTTCTTCCATTCGCGCATGGCGGCAACGAACAGCGCACCCATGCCGGTGACCTTGCGGTCGGCCAGCGTGCGGTAGAGCTCCTCGAGCGACTGGCCGGACCAGAAATTTTCCTCGAAGCGGGCGAGCTGGCGGCGCATGCGCGCATAGGACATCGACTTGTCGATGATGATCGCCCAGGACCAGATCGAGGCGGCGAGCAGGCCGATCATCACCGCCTTGACGATCCAGCCCGCCTGCATGAACAGGCCGTAGATCGACATGTCGTGCGCAGGTGCGGCCAGCGGTAGCGTTTCCATGGTCGTTTCCTTGAATTCGAAGGGCCGGCGGGCGGATGGCCGACAGGGCAGCATCTTTCGCCTGAAGGCACCGGACCGGACATGTCCGGCTCGCCCTTTCAAGCAGAAATTCGGTCAAACGATGGCGGCCGCAAGGCCGTCTCCGTCCGCCCGCGTTCATAATCGGTTATCCTTAAGGATGGGTTAGGAAAGCGTGTCGCTGAAAAGCGCGGCCCACTCGCGCGGCATGCGCTGCGGGCGCGCCCGGTCGTTGATCAGGGCGGCCGTGACCGACGCGGTCAGGATCGGCGCGCCGTCGCGCAGGATCGTCTGTGCCATCACGATGCGGGCCTTGTGCAGTTCGGCAAGCCGGGTTTCGACGATGACGATGTCGTCGATGCGCGCGGCGGCGCGGTAATCGATCTCCATGCGGCGGACGACCCAGAAGAGCGGCGTGTCGCGGCCGGCAAGCTCGGTGTGATAGACGCCCAGGCAGCGCAGATAGTCCGACCGGCCGCGTTCGAGCAGTTCGAGATAGCGGGCATGGTAGACCGCGCCGGAGAAATCGGTGTCGGCATAATAGATGCGTGCCGTGAAGCGGTGGACGCCGTCCTCGACCGCGCCGTCGAGCGGCACAAAGAGCATGTCGCCGGGTTTACCATTGTCGGCGTTTTCGCTCATGGGGGCGCGGGCTCCGTGATAAAAGGCGGGCTGTCCTCAATGGAAAATCGCCACGATGATTGCAAGCCTGCGCGCCGCGCTGACCGTCCTGATAATCGTCTGCGCGCTGCCGGCGATGGCGGCGACATTCGAGGTGCGCCGCGCGATCGCCACCAATCTTTGGGTCGAATGGCCGGATGTTTCGCGCTGGAACGATGCCGATGTCATCGCCACTTTCCCCGAATGGCGGCGCCATATGGGCCCGGAGGATTTTGCCGACCTGAAGGCGGCCGGCTATGACACGATCCGCATGCCGCTGGAGCCGGCCTTCTTTCTGCACGATGACGATCCCAAGCGGCTGAGCGACCTGCTGGCCGGCATGGACCGGGCGATCGCCACGATCCGTAGTGCGGGCCTGAAAGTGATCGTCGATCTGCACACCATTCCGCGCGGCACGGGCGATGATTATGTCGGCACCACGCAATTGCAGGCCGACCCGGACGCGTTCGACCGCTATGTCGATCTGGTGGCGCGGATTTCGGGCGACCTGTCGCGCTGGCCGGCATCCATGGTGGCGCTCGAAGTGATCAACGAGCCGACGCTGAACTGCTATGACGCGGGCGAACAGGCGCGCTGGCAGGCAAAGCTCGAACGGCTGCATGGTGCGGCGCGGGCCACCAATCGCGACATCACGCTGGTTCTGACCGGCGCCTGCTGGGGCGCGGCCGACGGGCTCGCCGCAGTCGATCCGCGCCCGATCGACGATGCCAACACGCTGTGGAGCTTTCACGGCTATGAGCCCTTCTATGCCACCCATCAGGGCGCGACCTGGGGCGGCGCCATCGTCGCTCATCTGCGCGACATTCCGTGGCCGCCCGATGCGCTCGATGCAGCGGCGCTGGATGCGGTTGCCGCTGACAATGCCAAGCGCATTCGCGCCGCGCTGAGCGGCCGCGACGAACGCCGCGCGCTCACCTATCTCAACGACAGCTTGCGGGAGATGTTGGCCTTGGGCGATTCCGCCGATGCGTTGGCGCCGATGTTTGAAACGGTGGCCGGCTGGGCCGACACGCACGGCATTGCGCGCGACCGCATCTTCATGGGCGAATTCGGCATGATCGGCCGTGAATGGGGCACCGATCTGAACGTGCCGGCGCAATACAGGCTCAACTATATGCGCGCGATGATCGGGCTGGCCGAGGCGAACGGGTTTTCATGGTCGGTCTGGTCGGTCGGCGGCGCGTTCGGCCTGATGCAGGGCTATGCGGGCGAACCGCTCGACCTGCCGTTGTACGATCAGTTGATCTGGACTTTGACGGATTAGGGGTGGGACTTCGGCTGCCTTGGTGAATGGCGGTTTTGAGCCCAACCTACCGCCAAAATGCACCGCGGCGGACGTCAGCTCTTATTAAAGCCAACCGAGACCGATGCCGGGACCGGGATCAGAAAATCGTCGCCATGCGCGAGTTCGCAAACTTCAGCACGTACGGCCTCCCTTATCGTCGCGCGCGCTTTTTCAGGTTGCGATTTCAGCATTGCCGTAGCGCGCACGGCGCCCTCGTTGAAGGCGTCAAACAGTTGATCGGGATTAGAGTGACGCCAAGTCTGAGGCACCACAGCCGTTGAAACATCTATGAAGCCCATCGGTTCCAACATGGCTTTGACTTCAGCTGGGTCTGCGAACCGGAAGTATGGCGGGGCCGGAGGCAGCTTTGCGTTCTCGACGCCGTGCTGTTCGATGGCAGAGAGGACAATCCCAAAACCCTCACCTGCTTCCGGAGTGGCCCATACAGAAAACGCGAAGGCACCGCCGGTTTTCAAGACACGCAACGCCTCATGTGCCGCTTTCTCTGGCTCCGGAAGATGGTTCATTCCAAAGCCCATGACCACTGCATCGAAAGATTGATCATCGAATGGCAATTCCTGCGCATTGCCTTTCGTGAACTCTATATCCGGGTATGTTTTTTTGGCCAACTCGACTTGAGCGCCTGAAAAATCCAACCCGATCGGAACGGCGCCCATCTTTTTTTGCCGCCGCCGCGACGTAGCCAGCACCGGTCGCCACATCAAGAACAAGTTCGCCCGGCTTTATGTCCGCCAAGTGCAGCATGGGCATCGCCGATTGCGCAGACAGGGCTCCCCAATGATCATGGTACGCCTCTGCCGCTTTCTCCCAACCATTCCTTTCGAAGGCCGTAAACGGTTCGATGTCATTCTTCGAAAACGTCATTGGCCGCTGCCCATTGCGTACAGTGTTGCAGACTATGAGCAGGCATTGGCCCGGGTCAATCGAACGGCATCCGTGTCCGCATAGGCGGCATTGCGTCACGGCCATTTTGTTGACCGTCCCCTTCATCGGATCGGGCAAACAAAGTGACTGTTGCGACCAAAACACCTCCGACGCCCACTGCCCCTCGTCGAACAGGTCGGCCTGCACGGCGCTCAGATCGGCGGGGGCGGTCAGGCCGAAATGGCCCCCCGGCGTTGGCGGTCAATGTTCGGCCTGATGCTGGGCTATGCGGGCGAACCGCTCGACCTGCCGCTCTGTGACCAGTTGATCTGGAACTTGGCGGATTAAGCATGGCGAATCCGGTTTGGCGATTGGGCTGGTGAATGGTCTGTTTGCGCTCAAACCCACCGGATTGCTCCGTCAGAGCAAAAGTCCGCATGGTCCTGTTGACATCATTGCCAGTCTGCTTTCCGACTTCCACAATGGGGCGATCGGGGAGGACACCATGCCAAGGTTGACGGAACCTGAAAGCTTCGCGGCATTGGATTCGCGGCATTGGAAAGGCGAGAATGGACCAACGCGAATGTCGCGCAGTCCTACGCCAATGTCTTCGCGAAAGCGGCCGATATGGTGGTGCCTCATCTGGTTGAAGCCGCCGGTGCCGGAGAGGGCACAATCGCTCTGGACCTATGCTGCGGCCATGGCAATGTGACTGCCGGTTTGGTCAAGGTGGGCGCGCAGGTCACCGGTCTCGATTTCTCACCTGCCATGTTGGACATGGCACGCGCCGCTGTTCCCGAGGCCCGGCTGGTCCAGGGCGATGCCATGGCCCTCGACTTCGCGGACGCATCATTTGACGCCGTGACGATAGGGTTCGGGCTTCCACATGTTCCCGATCCGCCAAGGGTTGTGTTCGAAGTACGCCGCGTATTGCGCCCCGGTGGGCGTCTGGCCTTTTCCGTCTGGTGCGGGCCGGAGGTAGACACCGCCTTGGGCTATGTCTTCGGCGCAATCGCCAGACTCGGTGTGCCGGACATTGCGCTGCCGCCGGGGCCTGGTGCGAATGATTATGCGGATCCAGCAATTGCGTTCCCGGTGCTGCAAGCCGCGGGATTTGCGGACTTTAGCCAAACGGTCATCGCTTCGAGTTGGCAGGTGAGCGACCCCGGAGCGCCTTACGATTATTTCCGCGATGGTACGGCAAGAGGTGGTGCATTGTTGCGTTCGCAACCCCCCGAAAACGCCGCCGCAATTCGGGCGGACGTTGTTGCCACCGTTTTGGAAAAGCACGGAAAAGGGCCTGAGTGGCGCGTGCCAATTCCGGCGGTGGTCACTGCCGCGGTTGCGATTTAGTCGCTTGTGGCAATCCGAATATTGGCTCACAGGTCGCCGTTGGATCGCCGTCGGCGAACGGTGATGTCGTCCGCATGGCAGTTTGCTGGCTTTCCGATTTCCACCGATCAGCACTTCGCCGAAGACGGAACAGGTGTTCTGCCTACTCACCCTCGTCGAACAGTCCTGCCTGCATGGCGGTGAGGTTGGCGGAGGTGGTCAGGCCCAGATGCCTCCAGGCGTTGGCGGTCGATGTTCGGCCTGATGCGGAGCTATGCGGGTGAACCGCTCGAAATCCCTCTCTATGACCAGTTGATCTAAAATTTGACGGATTACGGGCGCCGGGCGGGGTGAGCGCGTCTGGCGACGGTTTCACATACCGTCTTCGGCGGTATGCCGTTCCGACCATGTCCTGAGCATGTCGAGAACACCCAATGCCGTACGACCATGATCGGTGATCTGATATTGCACAGAGACTGGCGCGGTGGCCATGACCTGCCGGCGGATCAAGCCGTGCTCTTCAAGATGACGTAGCCGCTCGGCGATCATCTTCTTGCTGGCGCCGCCGATCATTCTCGATAGGTCATTGAAGCGCACGGGCTCGTCTCTGAGATGCCAAAGGATGGACCCGGTCCACTTGCCGCCAAGTACGCGCATACCCCGTTCGATCGCGCATGGTTGTGAGCAGGGTTCGGCGACGGTCCGCCGTCCTTGCAGGTCTTGTCGAACGCGTGCCTTCATGACGACCGTATGAGGTTACCAAAAGTATACTGGTTGCTTTTCTATAGCGCGATGGGCAACTCCTCAACCCTGACGGTTCCACCAGACTGAGAGAGCATTTCGCATGACCAGACCGGACATCCGCCTTTACACCGCTGCCACGATGAACGGTTACAAGCCGGTCATTTTCCTCGAAGAAGCGGGCGAACCCTACGACCTCACATTTATCGATTTCGCCAAGAAGGAGCAGAAAGCGCCCGACTATCTCACGCTCAATCCCAATGGCCGAATTCCGACCATTGTTGACCGTGGCAATGGTGATTTCCCGGTTTTCGAGAGCGGTGCCATTCTTTGGTATCTTGCGGAAAAGTTCGGCAAGTTCCTGCCTAAAGACGCCAATGGCCGTTCCGAGACGTTGCAATGGTTGATGTTTCAAATGGGCGGGATAGGCCCGATGATGGGTCAGGCCATGTATTTTCAACGCATCGCGGCGCCAAACGGTCAGGACGAACCGTTCTCGATCAAGCGCTATGTCGACGAAACCCGCCGTTTGCTGGAAGTGCTCGACACGCGGCTGGCGGGCCGCGAATGGCTGGCTGCCGATGCATATACAATTGCCGACATGGCGACCTATCCTTGGGCGCGGGCCTATGTGTGGGCGAAAGTGTCCATCGACGGTCTCGATCATCTCCAAGGCTGGTTCGACCGGATGGACGCGCGGCCTATGGTACAAAAAGCGCTGACCATTCCCAAGGAACAGCCGGCGTTTTGGGGCGACGCGGACGAGACCGAGTTTCTCAAGGAGAACGCTGCGCGGTTTGCATCAGACGTGAAGAGATAGGTTTTTGCCAACGGTCACGCACCATTGACCCGGCCTACTCGCCCTCGTCGAACAGACCAGCCTGCATGGCGGTAAGGTCGGCGGGGGCGGTCAGGCCCAGATGGCCCCAGGCGTTGGCCGTCAGGATGCGGCCGCGCGGGGTGCGCTGGATGAAGCCCTGCTGGATCAGATAGGGCTCGATAATGTCCTCGATGGCATCGCGCGGTTCGGAAAGGGCGGCGGCGATGGTCTCGATGCCGACCGGGCCGCCGCCGAAATTGCGGGCGATCTGGTTCAGATAGCGCCGGTCGAGTTCATCGAGCCCGATCGTGTCCACTTCGAGCCGCGACAGCGCTTCGTCGGCGACGGTGCGGTCGACTTCTGTGGCGCCGGCGACATCGGCGAAATCGCGCACGCGGCGCAGCAGGCGGCCGGCAATGCGCGGCGTGCCGCGGGCGCGGGTGGCGATCTCGCGGGCGCCGTCGCCGCTCATCGGCAGGCCCATGATGCGGGCGCCGCGCGTGACGATCGTTTCCAGTTCCTCGGCGGTGTAGAAATTGAGGCGCACGGGAATGCCGAACCGGTCGCGCAGCGGCGTCGTCAGAAGGCCGAGGCGCGTGGTGGCGGCAACCAGCGTGAACCTGGCCAGATCGATCTTGACCGAGCGCGCCGCCGGCCCTTCGCCGATGATCAGATCGAGCTGGAAATCCTCCATCGCCGGATAGAGGATCTCCTCGACCGCCGGGTTGAGCCGGTGGATCTCGTCGATGAAGAGGACATCGCGCTCTTCCAGATTGGTCAAAAGCGCGGCGAGATCGCCGGCCTTGGCGATGACGGGCCCGGAGGTGGCGCGGAAATTGACGCCCAGTTCGTTCGCCATGATCTGGGCGAGCGTTGTCTTGCCAAGGCCAGGCGGGCCGACGAACAGAACATGATCGAGCGCCTCGCCGCGCTTTTTGGCCGCCTCGATGAAGACTTTGAGATTGGCGCGCGCCGCCGCCTGGCCGGTGAAATCGTCGAGCGTGCGCGGGCGCAGGGAGGCGTCGGCATCCTCGTCGCGCTTGTCGGCGGAGATCAGGCGGGCGGGCTCGGTCATGCGAGAAGCTCCATGCCGGGGACACGGCGTGCGGCGGTTTTGTCGAACGTCATGGTCCTTTGCACCGCCCCGTTCCGATTGATGGCCGCAATGAACACGTCACCGAATTCCTCGCCGGTATTCGTGCAGAGGTCGAGCGCTTCGGCGACCGCTTCGCCATGCTGCAATTGAACATCGATGGCGCCAACAAGGTAGCCCACCACGCCGAGAACGTGCGACTTCGAGTAGCCGTAGCTGCGTCGCAAGACCCAAGCGAACTCAGCCATGACAACGGCGTTGACGAATGCCGGCTCCTGTCTGGTCCTTTGAGCGAAGAACGCTGCCGCGGCCCGATGCTGATCGGCATTGTCCGTCACGAACAGGCGGAGCAGAACGTTCGTATCAACGCCGATCACGCGACCGCTCATAGCGTGCGACGGCGGCCTCGGCGATCGCGTCGTCGATCTCCTCGATCGTTAGGCTCTTGCCGCTGGGGGGCGGGCCCAGTATGCCGGCCAGGTCAACCGCGCGCAGGTTGCGCGCATTGACGTGAACCTTGCCGTCGATCTCGATGAATTCCAGCTTGTCGCCTGCCTTCAGGTTCAGCCGATCGCGAATAGCCTTGGGCACGGTGACCTGACCCTTCGACGTCATTGTTGCCTCTTCACGGATCATCGCCTGTCTCCTTACCGAATAAGAATAGTAAGGAGCGGTGCCCAATGCAAGGAAGGCTCGCTCACCGCGCCAGTTCCTTCAGCCCCTGGCGGATCAGCGTCGCGCTGTCGGCCTCTTCGCCGGCATTCTTCAGCGCGGCGGCAACGGCATTGGCGGCCTGGTCCCGGCTGTAGCCGAGATTGGCGAGCGCGGAGACCGCGTCGGCGACCGGCGCCGGGGCGGCGTTCTCGCCCAACTCCTGCTTGAGGCCGATAGCGGCCGCGGCCTCGCCGGCGAAGGCGGGCGCCTTGCTCTTGAGTTCGGTGATGATGCGCTGGGCGACCTTGGGGCCGATGCCCGGCGCGCGGGCGACCATCGCCTTGTCCTGAAGGGCGATCGCATTGGCGAGATCGGCGGCCGACAGGGTGGAGAGGACCGCCAGCGCGACCTTGGCGCCGACGCCCTGCACGCCCTGCAACAGGCGGAACCATTCGCGTTCGAGCGCGGTCGCAAAGCCGAACAGGCGTATCTGGTCCTCGCGCACATGGGTCTCGATGTGAAGGATCGCCGCTTCGCCGGCGTTGAGGCCCGCCAGCGTCCGCGCCGGGCAAAAGGCGACATAGCCGACGCCATGCACGTCGACGATCACATGATCCTCGGCGATCTCGTCTATCGTGCCCTTGAGCTTGCCGATCATGGATGGGTGTCCGGTGCGATGATGGAAAGGGAGGGAAAATAGGTGCGAAATCCGGACGGATCGCGTGTCAGAACCGTATATCCGCTCACGGCGGCGTGCGCGCCGATCAGGAAGTCGGGCAGGGTCCGATCACGCGACCCGCCGCGTCGTCGATATTCCCGGTGTGCCCAGCCGGCCAATGGGGCGGCCTGTTCGGGAATGTGCTCAAACTGCCAGGGCGTACCGCCAAAAAATTCGTCCAACCTGGACCGGGTCGCAAAACCGTAGGACACCTCGGCAGCAATCACGATGTTGATCAGGGTGGGCCCGCTTTCCACGGCAGAGGCCACGCGACTGCGCGACCATTTTCGCCAAGGTGCCTTTGGATCGATGAGGTCGATCAGGACACTTGAATCAATAATCGTTGCGGACATCGCGGTCCCGCGTTGCATTCATCACATCTTCGGCCGACATTCCGCTGTCACCCGTCCCTTCGAGCTTTTCAAGCCATCGCATGAAACGCTTGCGGGCTTCGGATCGCTCATCACGTTCGTTGGACTTGACGATCTGAATTCCTTCATCCTCACCCAAATCCACAAATTCGACCTCGCTGCCCGGCGCGATGCCGAGCTTGTCGCGGATGTGCTTGGGGATCGTGACCTGGCCTTTTCGCGTCACACGCATGGGTAATACCTCCGAGGTATTACTTAGCGGCGATGCGGGAACAAGTCAAGAACAAAACGCCTGTTCAGGCCTGTGCCGCGACCCGCTTTGCCAGCGCTGCCGCGCCGCGATGGTGGCTGTGGCAGATGGCGATGGCGAGCGCGTCGGCGGCGTCCTCGGTGTCGAACATGGCCTTGGGCAGGAGCGTGCGCACCATCATGGCGATCTGGCCCTTGCCGCCATGGCCGACGCCGACGACCGCCTTCTTGACCGCGTTGGGCGCATATTCGGCGACGGGCAGACCGGCCAGTGCCGGCACCAGCATGGCGACGCCGCGCGCCTGGCCGAGCTTCAGGGTCGCGGCCGCATCCTTGTTGACGAAGGTGGCCTCGACGGCCGCCTCGTGCGGCGCGTGGTCACTCAGAATGGCCGTGAGCTGCTCGTGGATCTGGCACAGCCGGGTGGCCAGGTCGGCGTTTGCCTCGGACCGGACCGTGCCGGCGGCTACAAAGCGCAGCGCATTGCCGGCGCTGTCGACGACGCCCCAGCCGGTGCGCCGCAGCCCCGGATCGATGCCGATAATGCGAATCGTTTCGTTCATGCCTGCCTCTTGGTCACGCTAACCGCTTAACGGCGTGATGTGAACAAAAAGAAAACACCGGTCTGTGCCGCCGCTTGTGCGGGCCGGCATGACATGCCACAGGCATGGTGGGGGGATGGCATGACGGGGTTTCCGCTCGAACTGGATATGGCGTTCTGGGCCGTTGTCGCCGCCGCGGCGGTTGCCGGGCTGGTGCGCGGTTTTTCGGGGTTCGGCACCGGCATGGTCGTCGCGCCGGTGGCTGCGGCCGCATACAGCCCGCAGGTGGCGGTCATCGTCATCCTGATCATCGAGACCCTGCCGGCGCTGCCCCTTGTGATCCCGGCGGCAAAGCGGGTGAGCCTTTCTGAAATCGGCCCGGTCGTCGCCGGCTATGCGCTGCTGCTGCCGGCGGGCATCTTCTTTCTGACGGCGGGCGAGCCGACCGCCCTGCGCTGGTTCATGTCGGTGGTGATCCTGATCGTCGTCGCGCTGTTGTGGCGCGGCTGGCAGTACACCGGGCCGCGCACGGTGCCGGTGCGTGTCGCCACCGGCGGCGTGTCGGGCTTTCTGGGCGGCGCCACGTCCCTGTCGGGCCCGCCGGTGATCCTTTACTGGATGGCGCTGCGCACCGGCGCGGGCCATGTGCGATCCAACCTTCTGGTCTATCTGACGGTGGTCGAGATCTTCTCGCTGGCGGGTTTTTACGTCGCCGGCATCCTGACCTGGCCGTCCATTGCGCTGGGGCTCGCCTGTTCGCCGGCCTTTTTTGCCGGACTGCTGCTCGGCGCGCGCCTGTTCGGCCTGTCCAGCGAAACGACCTATCGCCGCGTCGCCCTGTCGATCGTGCTCGTGGCGGCGATCGCCTCGATGCCGCTTCTGGACGGGCTGCGGGGCTGAGCGGTTTTGCGTTGCGCGCGCGCAGGCAACTTGATTAGCTCAACCAAAAAGGAAGGCGCATGGATCAGGCAGATGTGATCATTGTCGGCGCGGGGCTTGCCGGCCTGGTGGCCGCCGCCGAACTGGGCGATCGCGGCAAGCGCGTGATCCTGGTCGATCAGGAGCCGCCGCAAAATCTCGGCGGCCAGGCCTTCTGGTCGCTGGGCGGCCTTTTCATGGTCGACACGCCCGAACAGCGGCGCATGCGCATCCGCGACAGCCGGGCGCTGGCCGAGAACGACTGGTTCGGTTCGGCAAAGTTCGACCGGCCGGAAGACCATTGGCCGCGGCGCTGGGCGGAGGCCTATCTCGATTTCGCCGCCGGCGGGATGCGAAGCTGGCTGCACGCGATGGGCATGCGCTGGTTTCCCGTTGTCGGCTGGGCCGAGCGCGGCGGATCGTTCGCCGACGGGCACGGCAATTCGGTGCCGCGCTTCCATGTGACCTGGGGCACGGGTCCGGGCGTTCTGGAGCCTTTCATCGCGCGGGTACGCGAACACAAAAAGGCGGGCCTCGTCGATTTGCGCTTCCGCCACAAGGTCGACCGGATCATCATGACGAACGGTGCCGCTGCCGGCATCTCCGGTAGAGTGCTGCGGGCGGACGATGCGGAGCGGGGCGCGTCGACCAATCGCGATGTCGAAGGCGATTTCGAACTGCACGCTTCCTCGGTGATCGTCACCTCGGGAGGCATCGGCGGCAATTTCGAGATGGTGCGCAAGAACTGGCCGCGCGGCCGGCTCGGCGAGCCGCCAGCCTCGATGATCTCGGGCGTGCCCGACCATGTGGACGGCTCGATGATCCCCGTCGCCGAGAAGGCGGGCGGCCATGTGATCAATGGCGACCGCATGTGGCACTATACCGAGGGCGTCAGGAACTGGGACCCGATCTGGCCGCATCACGGCATCCGCATCCTGCCCGGCCCGTCTTCCCTATGGTTCGACGCGACGGGGAACCGGTTGCCGGCGCCGGCCATGCCGGGATTCGATACGCTGTCGACGCTGCGCACCATCCTTGCGACGGGTCACGATTATTCCTGGTTCGTCCTGACCCAGAAAATCATCGAAAAGGAATTCGCCTTGTCGGGGTCCGAGCAGAACCCCGATCTGACGTCGAAGAAGTTCACCGAGGTGCTGAAATCGCGGCTCGGCAAGGGCGCGCCGCCGCCGGTCGAAGCGTTCAAGGAGAAGGGCGAGGATTTCGTCGTCGCCCGCGATCTCGATGCGCTGGTTGCCGGTATGAACCAGATCGCCGGCGGCAATCTGCTCGATGCGGCGCACCTCAAAGCCCAGATCGAAGCGCGCGACAGCCAGATCGGCAACCGCTTTGCCAAGGATGCGCAAATGATCGCCATCAATGGCGCGCGCGCCTATCTGGGCGACAGGCTGATCCGCACCGCAAAGCCGCACAGGATCCTCGATCCGGCCAACGGGCCGCTGATCGCGGTCAAGCTGCACATATTGACGCGCAAGACGCTGGGCGGGCTGCAGACCGATCTCGACAGCCGGATGATCGGCGCCGACGACAAGCCCGTGCCCGGCCTTTATGCGGCGGGCGAAGTGGCCGGCTTCGGCGGCGGCGGCTATCACGGCTACAACGCGCTCGAAGGCACGTTTCTGGGCGGCTGCATCTTCTCGGGCATGAAGGCCGGGCGCTCCGGCGACATTGCCTGACACAGGTCGCATTCGGAGGCCGTGACCATAGCCGCACAGATCATCTTCCTGCACGGCGCGTCCAGCAGCGGCAAATCGACGATCGCGCGCCGCCTGCAGCAGCGGATCGAGAAACCGTTCTGGCACATCTCCATCGATCATTTGCGCGATGCGGGCGTCCTGCCGCGTGACCGGTTCGACAGCGGAGAGTTCGACTGGAGGGAGGCCAGGCCGGTCTTCTTTGACGGGTTTCACCGGTCGCTTGCGGCCTATGCCGACGCTGGCAACAATCTGATCCTCGAGCATATTCTCGACACGGAGGGATGGCTGGCAACGCTGCGTCGGCTGCTCGCGCCGCACGACGTCTTCTTCGTTGCCGTTCATTGCCCGCTGGATGTGCTGATCGCCCGCGAGGCGGCGCGGGCGGACCGTCCGATCGGCAGCGCCCAACGCGATTTCGAGACCATCCATGTCGGCCGAACATACGATCTCGAATTGAGCGGGCTGGATGATCCCGACAGCAATGTCGAGCGGCTGCTCTCCGCTTGGCGCAGCGGCCGCCGGGTATCGGATTTCAACCGCAAATGACCATCGGGGCAAGCCTGCCGCCGCCGATATACACGGGCGGCCAATGCCGCTAGGCTGGTTTCCTGATCGGGCGGGGAGGGCCGGACATGACGGATGCGGTTGCCATGCCGTTCTGGCTCGTCCTGATCCTCAGCGCGCTCGCGCTGGTTGCCATATTCGACCGCATCTTCGCGCCGTCCGTCCGCTGGTATTTCCGCCGGCGCGTCAACGACGCGATCGACGAACTCAATGAGCGGCTCGATCTCGAAATCCAGCCGTTCCGGCTGACCCGCCGGCAGGGATTGATCGATCAGCTTCTCTACGATCCCGACGTCATCGCCGCGGTCGATCTCGAACACCGGCAAAGCGGCACGCCGCGCGCCGTGCTCATGAAAGAAGCGGAGAAATATGCGGCCGAGATCGTCCCGTCCTTTTCGCCGCTGACCTATTTCGGCATCGGCACGCGCGTGGCCAAATGGCTGTCGCAATTCGCCTATCGCGTGCGTCTGGGCTTCACCGATGATCAGGCCTTCAAACACAATCCGAAGAACGCCACCGTCGTGTTCGTCATGAACCACCGGTCGAACATGGATTATGTGCTGGTGACCTATCTGGCCTCCAAGCGGGCCTCGCTCTCCTATGCGGTGGGGGAATGGGCGCAGGTCATCTTTCTGCATTCGCTGCTGCGCTCGATGGGCGCCTATTTCATCCGCCGCAATTCCAAGAACCAGCTCTATCGGCGTGTCCTGGCCGCCTATGTGCGCAAGGCGACCAAGGAGGGCGTCACGCAGGCGGTGTTCCCCGAGGGCGGCCTGTCGCCGGACGGCACGCTGCGGCCGCCCAAACTTGGCCTCCTCTCCTACATGGTGTCGGGCTTCCGCACCGATGGCGACAGGGACATCGTCTTCATTCCGGTTGGCATCAATTATGACCGGGTGCTCGAAGACCGCATCCTGACAGCGAAGCGGGAAAGGGAAGCGACCGGGCGGGACTACCGGGTGCGGCTTTCAAGGGTGGCCGGCTTTCTGGCACATCTGGTTAGGCTGCGGCTGCAGGGCCGGCTCTACCGCTACGGCTATGCCTGCGTCTCGTTCGGCGAGCCGCTCTCGCTAACCGAATTCGCCAGGGCCAACGGCATCGATTTTTCCGGCCATCACGAGACCGGCGACCCGGTGGAGCGCAAGGCGCGCGAAGCGCATTTTGCCGGCGTGCAGAAGCTGGGCGAAGCGTTGCTCGATGAAATCGGTGTTGTGATTCCGGTGCTGCCGGTGGCGCTGGTGGCGACCGTGCTGCTTGAGAACGAAGATCACTGGATGGGCGATCTGGAACTCAAATCCAAGGTGTTCGACCTGATCCAGCGGATCGAAGGCGCCGGCTATCACGTGCATATTCCCCGCCACGATCGCGACTACATGCTGCAGACGGGCATCCGCATGCTGAAGATGCGGCACATCATGGAAGCCAACGAAGACGGACTTCACCGCGCCAATCTGAACGAGCAATTGCTGCTGGAATATTACGCCAACTCGATCGCGCATATTGTCGAAACGGTCGGCGCGCAGAGGCCGCCGGTCTCCCGCGCAACGGCCGGCTGAGCCGCCCTAAGTACCGGCGATGCTCCAGAACGCCTCATGCGCGGCGAGCCGATAGGTCTGCGGCCAGTAGCGGTGCGGTCGTGGCGGGCGCCGGTGCTGCGAGCTGTACGCTGCGACCATGGCGAGCTTGTCCGGAAGGCCCGCCCCGACATCCAGATAATGGCGCTCAAGCCGTCCGGGCACCCGTTCAGACAGGCGTCCAAGGCCCAGTGCGCGCCGGCGAAAAGAGGACGAATAGGGCAGGTCCTCGTAGAACAGGACCCGGTATCGCTCGCCCAGGCGAGGCATGAGGTCCGCCACCACGCGCATCGTCGCATAATGGTTGATGTGCCGCCCGATGGCGGCGGGGCAGAACAGATTGATCGGCGCGGAAGCTTTGGCCGCGATTTTGTTCAGCGTGTCGAGCAAAGGCGCGCGCAACTGCCCCATGTCCTCCTCAAGTCCCGCAAGGTCCTTGGGGTGCCGGGCGCGCAGCGGCGGCTCTTCCAGGTCGAGCTTCAGCCGGTCAAGACCCGCAGCGTCGGCAAACCGGGCATCCTCGTCGTCGCGCAAGGCGCTGATCGACGCCACGTCCCAGTCGCCGCTGGCCGCGATTTCGGCATTGGGCAGGTTGAGCGATCGCGTGAACAGGTTGATCAGCGTGCCATGGCCGATGGTCGTCGCAAGCATGCCGAGCGAAAAGGCGATGTCGTCATAATGCGGCGACAGGAAGACGTTTCGGCCGGCCTTGAGCGTGTCCAGCATGGCCGGCGCGCCGACCGCGACATTGCGGCCTGCCGTCAGGGCCTTGCCGAGCGCGATGCCCGTCACGCGCTCAGCCGCTCCATCACATCGTCGGCAATGTCTTCGTTCGAATAGACGTTCTGGACGTCATCATCCTCGTCGAGCGCGTCGAGCAGCTTTAAAAGCGTGCCGGCCTTGTCCTCGTCGACGGGTGTCTCGTTCTGCGGCTTCCAGATCGCATTGACCGATTCGGCCTCGCCCAGCGTTGCTTCGAGCGCCTTGGAGACGGCGCCCAGATCCTCGAAGGCGCAAGTGATGGTGTGGCCGTCCTCGCTGGTCTCCACATCCTCGGCACCCGCCTCGATCGCCGCTTCCATGACCGTGTCGGCATCGCCCGCCTCGGGCTTGTAGACGATCTCGCCGACGCGATCGAACATGAAGGAGACCGATCCGGTTTCGCCCAATGAGCCGCCATTTTTCGAGAAGGCGGCGCGGATGTTGGAGGCCGAGCGGTTCAGATTGTCGGTCAACGCCTCGACGATGACCGCAACGCCGCCGGGGCCATAGCCCTCATAGCGCATCTCCTGATAGTCCTCACCGCCAGCGCCGGTGCCCTTGTTGATGGCGCGCTGGATATTGTCCTTGGGCATGGACTGGCCCTTGGCGTTCTGCACGGCGAGACGCAGGCGCGGGTTCATGTCCGGATCGGTGACGCCGGCGCCCATCTTCACCGCAACGGTGATCTCCTTGGACAGGCGCGAGAAGAGTTTGGAGCGCGCCGCGTCCTGCCGGCCCTTGCGGTGCATGATGTTCTTGAATTTGGAATGACCTGCCATGGCGGTTCTGTTCTGCTTGACGTTTTCGAAATCCCGCGCGCTTTTATGAGAGAACGCACGCAACGTCCAGATTGGGAAGAGATGGATGACGGAATTCGGTGTGGCGCTGGCGATGATCGCCATGTTTGTCTGGCTGCTGTTGAAGGAGAATTCGCGGCGCGGGGTGAAGACCGTGCGCGCCTATCTGTTCATGGCCGCGCTCAATGAGGGCAAGAGCGTCGCGGAGGCCAACGAGGCGGCAAAGGTCGATCCCAAAAACATTCCCAAGAGCCACATTCGCGCGACCATGCTCTATCTGCAGGAGCACCATCGCGGCAAGCAGGGTCCGCTGATGAAGAAGGCCGAGGCGGCAGGGCTTGAATGGTGAGGGCGTGATGAGCGGTGCATTCCACCAGCGGGGCGGCTGCCAGTGCGGCGCCGTCCGTTACACGCTGACCGAGCGGCCGCGGGCCGTCTATTGCTGCCACTGCATCGAGTGTCAGAGACAATCCTCTTCGGCGTTCGGCATATCGGTGCGCGTGCGGCGTGCGGCCCTGTCGGTCGAGGGCGAGACCGCCAAGTTCAACAAGACATCCGGCGACAGGCTGACCGTGTGCGAATTCTGCCCGCACTGCGGCAGCCGCCTTTTCCACAACCGGCCGGCCCATGAGGCGCTGCTGACCATCAAGGGCGGCACGTTCGACGATACAAGCTGGCTGAAACCGGCCGGCCATATCTGGCTGACGTCAAAACAGGCCTGGGTTTTGATCCCCGAAGACGGGTTGCGTTTTGACACCCAGCCGGACGACTATGACATCCTGAGCGCCCGCTACGCAGAGCAGTGGGGACTGCCGGGCCGGGACTGACAGACCCGGCAAGATGGTGCGGGCGTTCGATCCGGGAGGGGGGAACCGAGTTTCGTTTTCGGGAGTGCCGATGCGCCGCCTTCTGACCGCCCTTGTGACCGCTTCTGCCCTGGCTGTCGCGTCGACCGCAGGCTTGTCCGGCAAGGCCATGGCGCAGGATGCCGGCGAGGAGCCGGTCAGCCAGTGCCTCGCCATCGCGCAGTCGCTGCCGCGCGTCATGTTCGCCTCGGCCAATGCCAGCCCGCTGACCGTCGATGGCGACGTGACGATCAGCTTTGCCGGCCATTCGACCTACCGGATCGAAACGCCCGCCGGCGTGACGATCGCCACCGATTTCTCCGGCGCTTACGGCCACACGCCGACGCCGCGCGTCATCACCATGAACCGGGCCCATTCCACCCACTATACGCTCAATCCCGATCCGGCGATCGAGCACGTTTTCCCCGGCTGGGACAGCGGCAATCCGGACGGTGCGGACCACGACACGGTGATCGACGATGTCTATGTGCGCAACGTGACCACCGACATCAGGCGCTGGGACACGACCGCGCTGACGGCCAACCAGAATTCGATCTTCATCTTCGAGGTGGCGGGCCTTTGCATCGGCCATCTGGGCCATCTCCATCACCGGCTGACCGACGATCATTTCGCGCAGATCGGCCGGCTCGACATCGTCATGGTGCCGGTCGATGGCGGGCTGACCATGGCGCATGAAGGCATGGCCGAGATCACCACGCGGCTGCGCTCGTCGATCGTCCTGCCGATGCATCTGCGCGGCAATGCGATCGACCGGTTCATCGCGCTGATGGGGCCGGACTGGGCGGTCGATTTTCTCGACGGCGATGCGATCACCGTCAATGTGCGCGACCTGCCCGAGCGGCCGACCATTATCGTGCCGGCAAGCCTTGCGCGTCGCGGTTGAGCAGACATCGTCACAGCGGCGGCACATTTGCCGCTACAGTGATGGCAATGTCCCATTGGAGGAAGAGCCTATGAAAATTGGTTCCGCCCGCCGGCTGGCCGGCGCCGGCTTTGCCGGAGCACTGGGCGCGGCGATGCTGGCCGCCTCGATCGTTCCGGCCGACGCGATTAGCCGCGTGCGCAGCGACCAAAATTCCTGCGCGGCCGTGCAGGCCGTGGTCAAGCGCGAGGGTGCGGTGATCCTGCAACATGCGTCAAAGCGCGTGCCGAACTATCTTCTGTACGATCGCTATGTCGCCAATCGCAACTTCTGCGCGCTCGGCGAGGTTCTGGAGCGCGAAACCGTGCCCACCGCCGACACCGCGTCCTGCCGCGTCTATGTCTGCAAGCGCTACGAGCCGCGCTTCAACGATGAGCGCTTCATCTTCGGGCACTGATAACGGGTGTGCTCAGCGCTGTTCGGCCAGCGCGAACAGTTCGTCGATGAACTCGTAGCACAGGGTGATTTCAACCCGGTCGGGATCGTACCAGGCATTGGCCTCGTCGCAGTCGGCGGCCGTCAGCGCCGGCACCTGCGGCCAGCGAAACGTCTCGCCCACATAGGAAGCGATATCAGCCATCATGCCGCTTTCCGCCAGAAAGGTCTGCATTTCCGGCAGGGCGCTGTCTTCAAGCGTGACGGGCGCAGGCGGGGCGGACGCGCCCTCTTCGCGCAGATAGGGTTCGAGCAGCGCGTCCCAGCTTTCGATCGCCGTTTCCGCCTCGATTGCGCAGGCTTGCTGCTGGTCGGCGTCCATCTCGGTCCAGCGCGCGGCTTCGTCGTAGCGGTCCGGGTCGATGCCGACGGCATGGCAAACGATGCGCAGGCCGCGCTGGATGTCGAGATCGTGGACGCCGAAATAGTCGAGTGGCGTGCCGCCGGCCTCGGCGATATCGTGCATGATCAGCATCGCCTCAGCCGCATCGAGCAGGATGTCGACATCATCGTCATAGATGGTCAGCACTTCGAGCGTGGCGAAGCTGTCGGCGGCGTCCTCCTCCTGTCCGATGACAGGCAGGGCGAACTGGTCGATCACCGCATGGCCGATTTCGTGCAACAGGATGTGAAGGATGTTGGAGGCGACGAAGGCTTCCGCCTCGCTCATCTCGTCCTGCGCGGCGGCGGGCGGCGCACACAAGAGTGCCAGCGACAGCAACGGCGCCAGAGCCTTGGTTCGTGCCGCAGTCACCGTACGCGCTCTCGGCTTTGTTGAACCCGCATCGCCTCTACCACCAGGCCGGCATGGTTTCTTCAAGGCGCGGGCCGATGCGCAGCGGCGCGATCTTCTCGCACAGGCCGGTGCGGTCGGAGATTTCGACCGCGACACCGCACAGGGTCGCCGGCCCCGTCGCCGCCTCGAAGCGGCCCTTGGGCACCTTGGTCAGAAAGCGGTTGAGCGGCTCTTCCTTGTCCATGCCCAGCGAGTGGCCATAGTCGCCGCACATGCCAAGATCCGAAATGTAGCCCGTGCCGCCATCGAAGATGGTGTGATCGGCGGTTGGGGTGTGGGTGTGGGTGCCGACGACGAGGCTCGCCCGTCCGTCGACGAAATGGGCAAAGCAGACCTTTTCCGACGTCGCTTCGGCGTGGAAATCAAAGACAACGCAGTCGAAGTCGGTGCCAAGCTGTGCGCCGTCGAGTTGGCGTTCGGCGGTGACGAACGGATCGTCCAGATCGGGCGCCATGAAGACACGGCCCATCAGGTTGGAGACCATCACGCGGGCGCCGTTGCGCGCCTCGAACACGCCCATGCCGCGGCCGGGCGTGCCGCCCGGATAGTTGGCCGGGCGCAGAAACCGTTCTTGCCGTTCGGCGAAGACGAGCGCCTCGCGCTGGTCCCAGACATGGTTGCCCGTGGTCATCACGTCGGCGCCGGCGTCCAGCGTCTCAGTCAGGATAGCCTCGGTGACACCAAAGCCACCGGCGGCGTTCTCGCCATTGACGATGGCGAAATCGATGCCGTGGTCGGCGATCAGGCCCGGCAGCCGCTCGTAAACGGCGGTGCGGCCCGACCGGCCCACCATGTCCCCCAGAAAAAGCAGTCTCATGCCACCGTCCTATCGCTGCGCCGGCAGAGCCTGCAAGCCGTTTTCGGTCAGCACTGTGTGAAGCGGCACATCATGAGGTTCGGCTGGGACGCGATCGACGCGCTGGCATTCAAACGCAAGACCGACGAGACGGGGAGATCGCCCCCTGGCGTGGAGCCGGGCAATGGCGCGGTCGTAGTGGCCGGCGCCATAGCCGATGCGGTTGCCCGCATCGTCGAACGCCGACAGCGGCACCAGCATCAGGTCTGGATCAAGGGTTTCGGCGTCCGGGCCGGGTGCCATCGTGCCGAACGAGCCGGCGATCAGCGGCACGTCCGGGTCATACCGGCGGAAGACGATCGTCTGGCGGTCGATGACGGCGGGCAGGGCGATGGTCGCGCCGTGCGCGGCGAGCGCCTCCATCAGCGGGCGCGAGTCGATCTCCGAGCGGATCGGCCAGAACCCGGAGATGACATCGCCGGGCTTTAAGCCGATGGCGTCCGCATGGTCGGCCAGCACCTGCGCGGCACGGGCGTGGTGATCGGCACCAAGCGCGTCGCGCCGGGCCAGCGCCGCTGCGCGGATATCGGCCTTGTCGGCGCTGGTCGCGTCCATTGTTCCATCCGGCGGATCAGCCGGCCGGAGCCGGCCGGAAAGGGTTGCCAACCGCGACAGTCGGTGGAGCACGGCATCCCGGGAACCTACCGAAGTAGGTGGGTGCCGGATGATCGGGTCCACGGACCCGGCCAGCGCCAGCTCCCTTAGGATGCGTAAGGCCCCGGGGAATTGTCTCCTGCCGCAAAGCGCAGTCGGCGCGGGCAATATAGGACCGGTGCGTGCCGGGCGCCAGTGGCCGATCGATGGTTGCGTCCGGTTGGGCGCGTTCCGGTTTTTCGAGACTGTGAGGATGCGCATGTGTATGGGCACGGCACCGGAGACGCAGGGAGCAGGACGATGCGGGCAGCAACCCATGATCGTTATGGCGGCAGCGATGTGGTGACCATTGCCGATATTGCCGAGCCGGCGATCGCCGACAACCAGCTTCTGGTGGCCGTCCATGCCTCCAGCGTGACGACCGCGGACTGGCGGCTGCGCGCGTCGGCCTTTCCCGGCGGCTTGTGGCTCGCCGGGCGCCTGATGACCGGCCTGTTCCGGCCGCGCAACTGCATCCTTGGCATGGAGTTTTCGGGCGTTGTCGCGCGCACCGGGCCGAACGTGACCCGCTTTGCGCCGGGCGATGCGCTGTTCGGCAATGCCGGATCGGGCGCCCATGCCGAATATCTCGCGATCGACGAGGATGCGGCGCTGGCCGCCAAACCGCCGGCACTCTCCCATGCCGAGGCGGCAAGCCTGCCGTTCGGCGCGGTGACGGCGCTGGTTTTCCTGCGCGATTTCGCCAAGCTCCAATCCGGCCAGCGCGTCCTGATCATTGGTGCCTCGGGTGGTGTGGGCGTTCACGCGGTGCGGATCGCACGGCACTTGGGCGCTCGCGTCACCGGCGTGACCAGCACGGACAATGTGGCGCTGGTCAGGGAACTGGGCGCGGATCGCGTCGTCGACTATCGCAAGGAAAAGCTGAACGACATCGGCGAGACGTTCGACCTCGTTTTCGACACGGCCGGCATCGTGCGCTTTGCCGAGGCGCGTCGGCTCTTGAACGTCAACGGCCTGTTCCTGCCGCTCGAATTCGGCATCGGCGATTTGCTGACGGCGCTGTGGTGCGCCATCACGCGAAGCGGTCAGCGGATCGGGCTGCATGTTTCGGGCGATGCGCAGGCCGATGTCGAAGCGATCGCTGAATTGGCCGCGACGGGCGCGCTGAAGCCCGTCATCGACAGCCGCTACCCGCTGGCCGAGATCCGCAAAGCCCATGAGCGTGTCGAGACACGGCACAAGCGCGGCAGTGTCATCGTCGATGTGCGGCCGGACGAGGAAGCGCATGGCGCGGCGTGACGGCTGCGGTCGTGGCGAACGTCAGGCGATCTTGGCTGTGACGGTCTCGATCTTGTCGGCGAGCGCGGTCAGCCGTTCGGTCAGCGTCTCGTCGACCCGGTCGGCCTTGGAAAGCGCCTCGTCGCGGGTCTTGCGCACGCTGTCCAGTTCGCTTTCCAGCCCCTTGACCCGCTTTTGCAGTTCGGACAGTTCGTCCATGATCATGATGCCGGCCATCACGGTCAGGCGCAGATCGCCGATCTCGCCGAACGAACCTTTCAGATGGGTGACATATTTGTCCAGCCGGCCCGCCAGATCGACCAGATGATCCTCCTGGCCGGGGTCGCAGGCCATGCGGTAGGCCTTGCCGTCGATGGTGACTGTGACTTGGCTCATGATCTGTTGCTTGTGTCCTTTGGGGGTGAAACAGTTTCGTCAGCGGTCGAGAACGGCGCGGATCGTCTCCATCGCGGTCACCAGCCGTCGCGACACTTCCTTGTTGACATCCTCAAGCCGCACGGCGCGCGCCTCGGAGGCATCGAGTTCCTCGGCCAGCCGGGCCCGGTCCGCATTGAGCCGCTGCACCTCTTCCTCGGCGTCGGAATATTCGCGCCGGATTTCCGCCGACCGGTCGACGGCATCGTCCAGCGCGGACAGCGCCTTTTCGAGACGGTCAAAGACCTGTGAGAGCGTTTGCGGACCGTTCATGGCGGTGGATTTATGGACCGATCGACAGTGTTTGTCAGCAACAATAAGGCGTTAGCGTGGCTCAATGAGACCGTGCTTAAACCTGCCTGCACACACGCCGGTCGGCAATGCCCCGGCAGGGCGGATGCACAGTTTTCCTGCGCCGCTTGCCGTCCCCGCCGCTTTGTTGACACCGCATGCCCACCTGCTATGTGTCGCGCGCAATTTTCTGGTCCGGAAATGCATCAGCGCCCCGACGATCCGGGACCCGCGATCAAACCCGACATCAGCGGAAACTTCTCATGATCCCACGCGAAAAACACGACCGGATGGCCAATGCGATCCGTGTCCTGTCCATGGATGCGGTGCAGGCCGCCAATTCCGGCCATCCGGGCCTGCCGATGGGCGCCGCCGACATCGCCACCGTTCTGTTCACCCGCTTCATGAAGTTCGACCCCAAGCAGCCCGCATGGCCGGACCGCGACCGGTTCGTGCTGTCGGCGGGTCACGGCTCGATGCTGCTTTACAGCCTGCTCTACCTTCTGGGCTATGAGGACATCACGATCGACGAGATCAAGAATTTCCGTCAGTTGGGCTCGAAGACCGCCGGCCATCCCGAATATGGCCATGCCGCGGGGATCGAGACCACCACCGGGCCGCTCGGACAGGGGCTTGCCAATGCGGTGGGCATGGCGATCGCCGAGCGCAAGCTGCGCCATGAGTTCGGCGCCGATCTGGTCGACCACAAGACCTATGTGCTGGCCGGCGATGGCTGCCTGATGGAGGGCATCAGCCAGGAGGCGATCACGCTGGCGGGGCATCTGAACCTGTCCAACCTGGTCGTCATCTGGGACGACAACCGCATCACGATCGACGGCGCGGTGTCGCTGTCCGATTCCACCGACCAGCCTGCGCGTTTCGCCGCCAGCGGCTGGGCGACCGATACGGTCGACGGCCATGATCCCGATGCCATCGCCGCCGCGCTTGAACGGGCGCAGGACGCCGACCGGCCGACGCTGATCGCCGCGCGCACGACGATCGGTTTCGGCGCGCCGACCAAGGCCGGCACGGCCAAGGCGCACGGCTCGCCGCTCGGCCCCGAGGAGATCGCCGGCGCGCGCGCGTCGCTGGGCTGGGATGCCGAACCGTTCGACATCCCCTCCGACATTCTCGACGATTGGCGCGTGGCGGGCCTTGCGGCCTGCAAGCAGCGGGTCGCCTGGGAAAAGCGGCTCGAAGAGGCCGGAAACGGCAAGCGCAGCGAGTTCGAGCGGCGCATGCGCGGCGATCTGCCCGCTTCGTTCGGCAATGCGGTCGCCGACTACAAGGCCCAGCTTGCCAAGGACAAGCCGAAGGTGGCGACACGCAAGGCATCGGAGATGGCGCTCGGTGTGATCAATGGCGCGCTGCCCGAGACGCTAGGCGGCTCGGCCGACCTGACCGGCTCCAACAACACCAAGACCGAGCAGACGGCACCGGTCACGGCGGACGATTTCTCCGGCCGCTATCTGCATTACGGCATTCGCGAGCACGGTATGGCCGCGGCGATGAACGGCATCGCGCTGCATGGCGGGCTGATCCCCTATGGCGGCACGTTCCTGGTCTTTTCCGACTATGCGCGGCCGGCGATGCGCCTGTCCTCGCTGATGGGAATTCGCGTCGTCTATGTCATGACGCATGATTCCATCGGCCTTGGCGAGGACGGCCCGACGCACCAGCCGGTCGAACATCTGGCGGCGCTGCGTGCCATTCCCAACCACCATGTGTTCCGGCCCGCCGATGCGATGGAGACCGCCGAGTGCTGGGAACTGGCGCTGGGCGAGGCCAAAACGCCGGCGACGATCGCGCTGACCCGCCAGGGCATGCCGGCATTGCGCACCGAGACGTCGAGCGAGAACCGTTGCGCGCTGGGCGCCTATGAGATGGCGACGGCCGGCGAGCAGACCGCGGTGACGCTGTTTGCGTCGGGTTCGGAAGTCCAGATCGCCATGGAAGCGCGCGAACGGCTGGAAGCGGCGGGCTGTCCGACGCGTGTCGTCTCGGTGCCCTGCATGGAACTGTTCGAACGGCAGGACCCCGACTATCAGCGCGCCATCATCGGCGAGGGTGGCGTGCGCATCGCCATCGAGGCGGGCGTGTCGCAGGGCTGGGCGCGGTTCATCGGCGAGGACGGTGTCTTCATCGGCATGGACAGTTTCGGCGCCTCGGCGCCGCAGGAAGACCTCTACGCTCATTTCGGCATCACCGCCGATGCGATGGTCGCCGCCGCCGAAGCGCGGCTCGACCGCAAGACCGACGCCGCCTGATCGTCACGCCAATCCATCTTCTTCTCACGACCGGGAGACATTCATGTCCATCAAAGTTGCCATCAACGGATTTGGCCGCATCGGCCGCAATGTGGTGCGCGCCATCTATGAATCGGGCCGCACCGACATCGACATCGTCGCCATCAACGATCTGGGCCCGGTGGAAACCAACGCCCATCTGATGCGCTATGATTCCGTGCATGGCCGCTTTCCGATCGACGTGCAGGTCGAGGGCGACACGATCAAGGTCGGCAAGGAGAGCTTCAAGGTCCTGTCCGAACGCGATCCCAAGAACCTGCCCTGGGGCGAACTTGGCGTCGACATCGTCATGGAATGCACGGGCATCTTCACCGCGCGCGATAAGGCGGCCTTTCATCTGGAGGCCGGCGCCAAGCGGGTGCTGGTTTCGGCGCCCGGCGCCGATGCCGACAAGACGATCGTCTATGGCGTCAACGACGATGTGCTGACCGCCGACGATCTGGTCGTCTCCAACGCCTCGTGCACCACCAACTGCCTGGCGCCGGCCGCCAAGGTGCTCAACGATGCGATCGGCATCGAAAAGGGTATGATGACGACGATCCACTCCTATACGGGTGACCAGCCGACGCTCGATACGATGCACAAGGATCTCTACCGGGCGCGCGCCGCGGCCATGTCGATGATCCCCACTTCGACCGGTGCGGCCAAGGCGGTCGGTCTGGTGCTACCCGAACTGAACGGCAAGCTGGACGGGTTCGCCATGCGCGTGCCGACGCCGAATGTCTCGGTGGTCGATCTGAAATTCATCGCCAAGCGCGAAACCTCGGCCGAGGAAATCAACGAGGCGATCCGCAGCGCGGCCAACGGCCCGCTCAAGGGCATTCTGGGCTATACCGACGAGAAGCTCGTCTCGATCGATTTCAACCACGATCCGCATTCGTCGATCTTCCACACCGAGAAGACCAAGGTGATGGACGGCACGTTCTGCTCGATCCTGACCTGGTATGACAATGAATGGGGCTTTTCCAACCGCATGGCCGACACGGCCGTCGCGATGGGCAAGCTGATGTAGGCCATCCCCGCATTCAGGGTTTGCAGTTGGGCCGCCCATGGGCGGCCCTTTGCGTTTGTGCCTTGGCGCAGCGTCAACCGGATGGAAACCCGATCTCCCTATCGTTTGGCGAAACGGTGGACAGGGGATGATCCATGAGCCGCTTTCGAACGGTCGCTGAACGGCCGATCATTTTTGCGATCAGCGCCTATTGGGCGATGTTCTGGCTGCTCAACGCGCTCGACAAGGTGCTGGCGCAGACGCATCTGGGCGTCCTGCACTGGTGGGGCAATCACCGGGTCGAGAAGTTCACCATGTATTTCGACCGGCTCGATATCGATGCGGGCTGGGTGGTGGCGACGCTGCTGGCGCTCGGCGTGGTCGAACTTGGGGCCGCGGCGCTGTTCGTCTGGGTGCTGGCGGGCATTGCCCGCGGGGAAGGCGGGGTTCTGGGCCGGCTTGGCCTCGGCGTTGCCGCTTCGATCGCCATCTTCTTCGGGTTCGGCGTGTTCGACATCGTCGTTGGCGACCGGGCCGAACTGCTCGAACACTCGACCTATGTGGGCGTGTTGCTGGTCTCCTATCTGGCCGGCGCAGCGGAAATGTTCTTTGACCAGATGCGCCGGCAGGCGGCGACGCCGGCGGAGTGACGCCGCCATCCGATAATCGTTGAAATTGCCGGCGCGGCTGGTAGGACATCGGTCAAGCAAACCTTTCCGACCGACAGGCATCATGTCAGCCCGCGTCAATATAAACTGCTCCGATGTTTGGAGTTCGACCGGCTTCCCGATGAACCAGGGCGTTGTCGAGCCCGACGGCCGGCGCATCCATCTGACCGGACAGGTCGCGTGGGATGCAGCGTTTAACGTTCTGCACAAGGGCGATGCCGGGGCCCAGACCCACGCCGCGCTCGACAATATCGAGAAGGTGCTGGCCGCCGCCGGGGGCACGCTCGACGATGTGGTTTCGCTGACCACCTATTTCGTGCGTGCCGACGACAAGGCAGCCATCACTGCCGCGCGTAAGGACCGTTTCCAGCAAGCGTTCGGCCCCGCTGCCACCGGCATCCAGGTGGCCGGCCTGTGGGACCCGGATTTGCTTGTCGAATTGGCGGCGATTGCCGTCATTCCCCATGACCGATTTCATGAGCACAAGGACTGACCATGCCCTTCAAGACCCTTGACGATCTGATCGGCCTTTCCGGCAAGCGCGTGCTTGTGCGCGTCGACCTGAACGTGCCGATGGAGGACGGGCACGTCACCGACACGACGCGGATCGAGCGCGTCGCGCCGACGATCCGCGAACTGTCCGACAAGGGCGCAAAAGTGATCCTTCTGGCCCATTTCGGACGGCCCAAGGGCCAGGCGGTGCCCGAGATGTCACTGGCGCCGGTCGCCCGCGCGGTCGAGGAAGAGCTCGATCTTCGGGTCTTCTTTACTCCCGCCTGCACGGGCGATGCCGTTGCCAAACGCATCGAGGGCATGGCCGCCGGCGATATCGTGCTTTTGGAAAACACGCGCTTTCACGCCGAGGAGGAGGCCAACGATCCGGCCTTCGCCAAAAGCCTGGCGGACCATGGCGACATCTTCGTCAACGACGCGTTTTCCGCAGCGCACCGGGCGCATGCAACAACTGAAGGTCTGGCGCGGCTGCTGCCTGCCTATGCGGGCCGCACGATGCAGGCCGAACTCGAAGCGCTCGAAAAGGGTCTGGGCAATCCGCAAAAGCCGGTCGTTGCTATTGTCGGCGGCGCGAAAGTGTCGACCAAGATCGATCTTCTGGAAAATCTTGTCGCCAAGGTCGACGCGCTGGTGATCGGCGGCGGCATGGCCAACACGTTTCTGGCCGCCAAGGGCGTCGATGTCGGCAAGTCGCTGTGCGAGCACGATCTGACGGACACCGCCAATGCCATCCTGACGAAGGCCAACGAGACCGGCTGTGCCATCGTGCTGCCGGTCGATGCGGTGGTTGCGCGCGAATTCAAGGCCGGCGCGGACAGCGAGACCGTTCCGGTCGAGCAGGTGCCCGGCGATGCGATGATCCTCGATGTGGGTCCGGCGACGGTCGGCAAGATCAATGGCTGGATCTCCCAGGCCAACACGCTGGTCTGGAACGGTCCGCTGGGTGCCTTCGAGATCGAACCGTTCGATGCGGCGACGCTGGCCGCGGCCCGGCACGCGGCGGCCGAAACCGCCAAGGGCGCCCTCGTCTCGGTCGCAGGCGGCGGCGACACCGTGGCCGCGCTCAACAAGGCGGGTTGTGCCGCCAAGTTCAGCTATGTGTCGACGGCGGGCGGCGCCTTCCTTGAATGGATGGAAGGCAAGACCCTGCCCGGCGTTGCGGCGCTTGAGGCTTGACGGCCCCGGGCGCGCGACGCCCGAAACCTGATGCCGGGACAGTCCCGGCCATGCCGCGATCGGGTCAGAAGGTCCAGCAGCCGCCGCAGCACACTTTGCTGCCGCATTGGAAACAGCAGGTGTCACATTTCATGTCGACGCCGATCGACTGTGCGCTGCTCATCAGGCTGGCTTCGGCCTCGGCGAATTCGTCCAGATCGACGATCGGCGTCAGTCCTGCTTCTTCGTAGAGCGATGCGTCATCATCGGCGGCCTGGAGAAACGCAGACATGCTCGGTGCGACAGCCCCGATTCGCTCTTCCAGCGCCCGCATGTCGCCATCTCCGACATGTTTGGCAAAGCGCAGTTCCATGGCAATGCAACATACGGGATTGCCGCAGATCGGCGTGCAGTCGGTACGCGCGATCGTTTCCTCGATGAAGCTGATGGCCGCATTGGGATCGAATGTCTCGATCGTCTCAACACCGTCAGATTGGGCCATGGCCGCGCTTCCAAAGAATAGGAAGATAATGGCCAGCATCGTTCTACGCATATCGATCTCCGTTGCTGAAATTATACAAAGAATACTTTCAATGAAAACCGGCTTCCGGCAAGTATCACTTTGGTCGCAACGGCGCGGCGGCAATGGAAGCGGCGTCGTGCCTTGCAGCGCTTGAGGGCTGAAATAACTCGGCTTTTAACCGTCTTGACCGATTTCAACAGTTTTGAACCGGTTGAATTCCATTCAATCGATTGAGTGGACCTTCGTTGCCTTTGACGCGTCAAACCGGTCTGCTATGCGGGCGCCAATTCTTCCATGGAGAGACGGTATGAGCGAACGGCTTGAGGACATTGCGCAACAGATGGTGGCACCGGGCAAGGGCATCCTTGCGGCCGACGAATCCACCGGCACGATCAAGAAACGCTTCGATTCGATCGGTGTCGAAAACATTGAGGACAATCGCCGCGACTATCGCGAGATGCTGTTCCGCACCGACGATGCGATGCGCGAGAGCATTTCCGGTGTGATCCTGTTCGAGGAGACGCTGCACCAGAAGGCCGCCGACGGAACGCCCTTCGTTGATCTGATCCGGGCGGCCGGCGCGGTGCCGGGCATCAAGGTGGACAAGGGCGCCAAGCCGCTTGCCGGTTACAATGGCGAGACCGTCACCGAGGGTCTGGACGGGCTGCGCGAGCGGCTGGAGACCTATTATGACGCGGGCGCGCGCTTTGCCAAATGGCGCGGAGTGATCGCGATATCCGACGCGCTGCCGACGGACTATGCCATCCATGCCAATGCGCATGCGCTGGCCCGCTATGCCGTTCTTTGCCAGGAGCAGGGCATCGTGCCGATCGTTGAGCCCGAGATCCTGATGGACGGCGCGCCGGGCGACCATTCGATCGACCGCTGTGCCGAGGTGACCGAGGCAGTTCTGACCGAGGTCTTCTCCGAACTCAATCAGGCGCGCTGCATGCTCGAAGGCATGGTGCTCAAGCCCAACATGGTGATCGACGGCCAGAACGCACGCACGGCATCGGTCGAAGAAGTGGCCGAGAAGACGGTCGCCGTCCTCAAGAAGACCGTTCCGGACGCCGTTGCCGGCATCGCATTCCTTTCGGGCGGCCAGTCCGATGAGGAAGCCACCGCCCACCTTTCGGCGATGAACGCGATGGGCGATCTGCCCTGGCCGCTGACCTTTTCCTATGGCCGGGCGCTGCAGGCTGCCGCGCTCAAGGCATGGAGCGGCAAGGCGGAAAATGTGGCCGCCGGCCAGCGCGCCTTTGCCCACCGGGCGAAGATGAACGCGCTTGCGGCAACCGGCCATTGGAGCGCCGATCAGGAAGCGGCCTGATCGCGGGCGGGCCGTTTCGCCAAACGGCCCGCTTCCAACCGGCGCGGTTTTTCCCTAATGTCGCGGGCCTGCGGACCACCGGGCAGGACCATGACCGATCTTGAGAAACCGCCGACCACGACGGCGCTCTATTCCTGGGCCATGTTCCCCGTCTATGCGTGGCAGGGCATCCGGCTGCGCATGCGGATCGAGCGGCTTTTGCCCGCGCCGGTGCCCACCGAGGGCGAACTTGCCGGGAATGCACAACCGGTGAGACTTCTGGTGATGGGCGATTCGACCGTCGCCAGCGTCGGCATGGAAAGGCTCGAGGACACGCTCGCCTTCAATATTGCCAAGGCGGTCAATGACGAGACAGGCCGGCCTGTCGTCTGGCGCGCGGCGGGGGGCAATTCGGCCACCGCATCGGACCTGCGCGACTTCATCGTGCCCCATGTCGAGCAGCGCGACTGGACCCATATCGCCCTGTCGATCGGCATCAACGACATGAAGAACTTCCACATGGTGCGGCGCTTCAAGCGCGATTTCGGCGCGCTGATCTATGCGGCGCGCACGCGTTTTCCGCAGGCCCGTATCATCTGGTGCCCGATCCCCGACATGCGGCAGTGCCCGGCGCTGCCGACAGCGCTGGGGCGCATCCTTGCCGCCCGCGCCGAACTGATCAATGCGATGGGCGCGCGCATGTGCCGCGAGCGCGGTGCGATCGTCACCGATCCGGTCCCGCCGCAGAACGCCGATGCGTTCGCCCGGGACGGGTTTCATCCCAATGGCGAGGGCTATCGCGTCTGGGGCCGGCATTTCGCGCGCTGGATCGTGCCGCCGCGCGGCGAGGCCGATCCGGTGCCCGACGAGGTCACGCCGCTGCGCCGCACAGCCTGACCGGCGGCATCCGCGCCCAAACCATCGTCGGATGGACGCGCCGTTCCGGCGATCCTATGACAGGCGATCAGGCAGGCGGGTCGGCAGGCGCGCAAGACGTCGTCGGGGAGAGCGGTGCCTGCGCCGCCATGGAGGAGGAGCGCAGATGGGCAAGCCGTCAGAGTATGACCGCGTTTACGCGGCATGGAAGGACAATCCCGAGGATTTCTGGGCCGAGCAGGCCGGGCAGATCGACTGGTTCGAGCCCTGGACGCGTGTGTTCGATCCCGACCAGGGTGTCTATGGCCGCTGGTTCGCCGGCGCCAAGTGCAACACCTGCTTCAACGCCGTCGACCGGCATGTCGAGCGCGGCCGGCCCGGCCAGCCGGCGATCATCCATGACAGCCCGATCACCGGCACCAAGACGGTCATCACCTATCAGGAACTGCGCGACGAGGTGCAGGCGCTGGCCGCCGTGCTGCGCGATCTGGGCGTCGAAAAGGGCGACCGGGTGATGGTCTATATGCCGATGGTGCCCGAGGCGGTCGTCGCCATGCTGGCATCGGCGCGGCTCGGCGCGGTCCATTCTGTCGTCTTTGGCGGTTTTGCCGGCAACGAATTGGCGACGCGGATCGATGATTGCCATCCCAAGGTGATCGTCACCGCATCCTGCGGGCTCGAGCCGAACCGGACGGTCGAATATATGCCGCTGATCGAGCACGGGCTGGAGGAAGCGGCGTTCGCGCCCTCGAACCTGGTCGTCCTGCAACGCCCGCAGCATGAGGCGCAGCTCAAGGACGGGCGCGACGTCGATTATCGCGCAGCGGTCGACGATCACAAGCACAAGGGCACGGTCGTCGACTGTGTTCCGGTGGACGCGACCGATCCGCTCTACATCCTCTATACGTCCGGCACGACGGGCCAGCCCAAAGGCGTCGTCCGCGACAATGGCGGCCACATGGTGGCGCTCAAATGGACCATGTCGGCGATCTACGACATCGAGCCTGGGGAAGTGTTCTGGGCCGCCTCCGATGTGGGCTGGGTGGTCGGCCATTCCTACATCGTCTATGCGCCGCTCCTGCATGGCGCGACGACGCTGATGTTCGAGGGCAAGCCCGTCGGCACACCCGATGCGGGCGTCTTCTGGCGCGTCATCGAGGAGCATCGCGTGGCCGCGTTGTTCACCGCGCCGACGGCGATCCGCGCCATCAAGAAGGAAGACTCGAAGGGCGCGCTGGTCGGCGATTATGACCTGTCGTGTCTGCGCACGCTGTTCCTGGCCGGTGAGCGCGCCGATCCGGACACGATCAAATGGGCGGGTGCGACGCTGAACGTGCCGGTGATTGACCATTGGTGGCAGACCGAGACGGGGTGGACCATCGCCGGCAATCCGGTCGGCCTTGGCAAGCTGCCGATCAAGATCGGTTCGCCCACCGTGCCGATGCCGGGCTATGACGTGCAGGTGCTGGACGATGAAGGCCATCCGGTCGCCGACGGCACGCTCGGCAACATCGTCGTCAAGCTGCCGCTGCCGCCATCGTGCCTGCCGACGCTGTGGAACGCCGACAAACGGTTCCGCACCGCCTATCTCGAAGAGTTTCCCGGCTACTACAAGACGGCGGACGCCGGCTATATCGACGATGACGGCTATCTGTTCATCATGGCGCGCACCGACGACATCATCAATGTTGCCGGCCACCGCCTGTCGACGGGCGGCATGGAGGAGGTGATTGGCGGCCATCCCGATGTCGCCGAATGCGCGGTGATCGGCATCGCCGACGATCTGAAGGGCCAGTTGCCGGCCGGTTTCCTGATCCTCAATGCGGGTGTCGAAAAGGACCCCGCCGAGATCGAAAAGGAAGTGGTCAAGCTGGTGCGCGAGGAGATCGGACCGGTCGCCGCCTTCAAGATCGCGCTGACGGTCAAGCGCCTGCCGAAGACGCGCTCGGGCAAGATCCTGCGCGGCGTCATGCAGAAGATCGCCGATGGCGATGCCTACAAGATGCCCGCCACCATCGACGATCCGGCCATCCTCGACGAAATCACCGAGGTCGTGAAGACCCGCGGCGTCGGCGCGGTCGGCAAGAAGGTGGCGTAAAGTCTTTTACGCGTCGGCCAGTTCCGTTAGCGTCCGCCGCAAACCAAGCGGAGGACGCATATGGCCCTTGACGGCAAGATTGCAATCGTCACCGGTGGCGCGCAGGGGATCGGCTACGGCATCGCCAAGCGCTTCCTTCAGGACGGCGCGCGGGTCGCCATCGCCGATCTCGACAAGGCCAAGGGCGAGGCGGCGGAAGAGGCGCTGTCGGACCTTGGCGACGTGCAGTTCGTGGCCACCGATGTCGGCAGCCGGCTCGACGTGCACAATATGGTCGCCGCGGTCACCGAGACCTGGGGCGACATTGACGTGTTGGTCAACAATGCCGGCATCGTCCATGGCGCCGATTTTCTGGAGGTCACCGAGGCCGATTTCGACCGGGTGCTGCGGGTCAATCTGAAGGGCGCGTTCCTGTGCGGCCAGGCTGTCGGCCAGTTCATGGCCGACAAGGTCAAGGAGGGCGGGCCGGCCGGCGCGATCGTCAATATGAGTTCGATCAACGGCTCGGTGGCGATCCCCAACCAGGTGCCCTATTGCGTCTCCAAGGGCGGCATCAACCAGCTCACCAAGGTGATGGCGCTGTCGCTTGCGCCCTATGGCATCCGCGTCAACGCGGTCGGGCCGGGCTCGATCATGACCGAGATGCTGGCGTCGGTGAACGCCGATCCGGCGGCGCGCAACCGCATCCTGTCGCGCACGCCGCTTTTGAGGATCGGCGAAACCAGCGAAGTGGCGGCGACCGTGGCGTTCCTGGCCTCGAACGAAGCAAGCTACATCACCGGGGAAGTGCTGCATGCGGATGGCGGGCGGCTGGCGCTCAACTATGTGGTCGATGTGCCGGACGAGGAGTAGGCCGCCAACGCTCCTGACAGAATGCTGTCAGTTGGACCATGCGATAGCTTCTCCGCCCGATCGGGGGCACCGACAAAAGCGAGGAGAAGCGGATATGAGCGACACGATCAACGAACACGCGGTGTGCTGGGCGGAAATCCCCGTCACCGACATGGAGCGCGGCAAGGCATTTTACGGCGCGGTTCTGGGCGTCGAACTCAATGACAACAATGACGGCCCGAACCCGATGGCGGACATTCCGACCAGGAACCCCAAGGCGGGCATTTCCGGCCATCTCTATCCGGGCAAGCCAGCGCCGAAGGGAACCGGCAACACGATCCATCTGGTGTCCAGCGATCCGCTCGACCAGGTGATGGAGCGGGTCAAGGCCGCCGGCGGCGAGGTGGTTTCGCCGGCGATCGACATTCCGGCGGGGAGCTTCTTTTATGCCCACGATCCGGACGGCAATTCGATCGGCCTTTTCAACTTCAAGGGCTGACAGTCGAAGGAGGCAGGACGGTGAGTGACGAGAAGCGGATCGCGCTTGTGTTGATCGACGCGTTCGCGGACTGGGAGTATGGCCTGGTCGCGGCCAGCGCCGTCGCCTGGTTCGGCTGTTCGCTCACCGTCCTGACGTCCGGCGGCCGCGACGTGATATCGATGGCCGGTGTCCGGGCGACCGCCGGCGACGCGATAGAGGAGGCGGATGCGGACCGGTTCGAGGCGGTTCTCCTGATCGGGTCGGATGGCTGGGCCGCCGGCGCCGCACTGGAGGCCGACGGGTTGGCGCGCGCCGTCCACGATCGCGGCGGAACGGCAGGCGCTATTTGCGGTGGCACGGTTGCATTTGCGCGGTCGGGGCTTTTGGACGGGCGGGCCCATACCAGCAATGGCGCGGCCTGGCTGCGTGAGGCGGCCGGGGCCTATGCCGGTGCGGATTGCTACCGCGACACGCCGGCCGCTGTCAGCGATGATCGCGTCATCACGGCGCCGGGCACGGCACCGGCGACGTTTGCAATCGCCGTCCTTCAATCGCTGTTTCCGGACCGCGAGGAGCAGATTGCGGAAATGCGCGCCATGATGGCAGCCGAACACACACGGGCCGGGTGACGCCATGCGCCGCGCGGACCGCCTGTTTCAGATCGTTCAGCACCTGCGCGGCGGGCGCCTGACGACGGCCGCGCGGCTGGCCGAGCAACTCGAAGTCTCCGAGCGGACCATCTATCGCGACATTGCCGATCTGCAGTCGACCGGCGTGCCGATCGATGGCGAGGCCGGGGTCGGCTACATCATGCGCGAAGGGTTCGACCTGCCGCCGATGATGTTCACGCGTGACGAGATCGTCGCGCTCGTCGCCGGTGCGCGCATGGTTTCGGCATGGGGCGGCATCGCGATGGCGCGGGCCGCCCAGGAGGCGCTGGTCAAGATCGAGACCGTTTTGCCGGACACGGCGCGGGCGCGGCTGAAATCGGTCGAGATCCGCGCGCCCGCGCACCGCATGTCGGCCGAGGAGCGCGAAAAGCTCGACACGCTCGAACGGGCCTGCGAGGACCGGCTGGTGACCGCGCTCGCCTATACCGATGCCGATGGCGCGGCGACGGAACGCTCGATCTGGCCGCTTGGCCTGTGGTTCTGGGGCGGAAGCTGGACCGTGGTCGGCTGGTGCCTGAAGCGCGAGGATTTCCGCATGTTCCGGGTCGACCGGATCGGCACGATGACGCCGACCGGCGCGACGTTCCGGCCCGAGAAGGGCAAGACCCTGCGCGACTTCTATGCCCAGATGATCGAATGCGGCGAGGTGCCCAAGGGTTTCGACTTCTTTGGCGCGGGTGTTTAGGCCGCTGACGTCGGCTATTCGGCAGCGACCATCGCACTCTCTGCGTCGAGCGCCGCAAGCTGCTCCTCGACCCAGTCGGCGCGGCGGGTGGCGTCGATGAAGCCGCCGCCCAGAACGCGGGCGCCGGAGCCTTCGCCGTCATAGAGCACGCAGGCCTGGCCGGGCGAGACGCCGGCTTCGCCGCCGACCAGTTCGACGATCACCGCGCCATCTTCGACGACAAGGCGCGCGGGCCTGGGCGGCCGGGTCGACCGTACGCGTGCAAGGAGATCAATGCCGCCGGCGGGCAGTTCGTCGAGCGGCGTTGCGCCGAGCCAGTTGACCTCGCGCAGGACGATGCGCCGCGTGTCGAGCGCCTCTTTCGGCCCGACGATGACGCGGCGCGAACGCGCGTCGATCCTGACGACATAGAGCGGCTCGCCGGTGGCAACGCCCAGCCCCTTGCGCTGGCCGATCGTGTAATGGAGGACACCCTCGTGCCTGCCGAGCAAGCGCCCGTCCATGTGCACGATCTCGCCGGCGAGCGCCGCGTTGGGCCGCAGCTTGGCGATCACATCGGCATATTTGCCGTCGGGCACGAAACAAATGTCCTGGCTGTCGGGCTTGTCGGCGACGACCAGCCCCATCTGCTGAGCCATTGCGCGGGTTTCGTCCTTGGTCATCGTGCCGAGCGGAAAGCGCAGAAAGTCGACCTGCTCCTGTGTCGTGGCAAACAGGAAATAGCTCTGGTCGCGATGGGCGTCGGCGGGCCGGCGCAAGGCGCGATGCGCGCCCTCGGGCGTCGACAGGATGTAATGGCCCGTCGCCAGACAATCGGCGCCCAGATCGCGCGCCGTCTTCAGGAGATCGGCAAATTTGACGGTCTGGTTGCAACTGACGCAAGGGATCGGCGTTTCGCCTGCGACATAGCTGTCGGCGAACCGGTCGATCACCGCTTCGCGAAAACGGCTTTCATAATCAAGCACATAGTGCGGAATGCCCAGCGCCTCGCAGACCCGGCGCGCATCGTCAATGTCCTGGCCGGCGCAGCAGGACCCGGTGCGCCGGACCGCGGCGCCATGGTCATAGAGCTGCAGCGTGATGCCGATCACCTCATAGCCTTCGGCATGCAGCAGACCGGCGACGACCGACGAGTCCACGCCGCCCGACATGGCAACGACCACGCGGGTGTCTTCGGGCTTTTTGGCGATGTCGAGCGAGTTCAGCATCACGGTCCTTTCGCGCGCAGCATATAGGCGATCGCCGCCGCGAACGCCAATCGCCCGAAGCGCGTCTTGTTTTCACGGATCGTGACACAGTGTAACCGGCGATTGAATCTTACCAATCCCTTAGCGTCACCTTAGGCGTTTTTTAAACGCTGGCGGACTAGTGTGGCCGCTGACGAGGTCGTGTGTGTTGAGAGTAGTATGACCGATCAGATAAGACCCCGAGTGAAATACGTCATCGGTCCGGACGGATCGCCGTTGACGATCAACGATCTTCCGCCGACCTCGACCCGCCGCTGGGTCATCCGGCGCAAGGCCGAGGTCGTTGCCGCCGTGCGGGGCGGGCTTCTGAGCCTAGACGAAGCGTGCGAGCGCTATCGGCTGACTGTCGAGGAATATCTGTCCTGGCAGGCCTCGATCGACGAGCACGGCCTTGCCGGCCTGCGCACGACGCGCATCCAGCAATATCGCCACTGACCGGGATGCGGTCCGCCGCCTCCCGCTTTCCATCCTTCCCTGGCCGTTCTAAATCCTGCTGCATGCATGGATGGCTGACATGAACGACCGGGGCTTCAACATCGCATCGCTGATCGTGCTCGGGCTCGTCGTCGCCGCCGTGCTCGGTGTCGTCCTGTTCGGCGGCTAGGTTTTCCGAACAGGCCGCAGCAGCCAGGCGGCCAGCGCGCTGGCAAGCGCCGATCCCGCAAAGAACCAAAGGCCCGGCTGGCTGATGGCGGTGGCCAGTCCCGATGTCCGAGCGGCGAAGATCGCCAGCGCGACCAGCATCACATCGAGCATCGACCATTTGGTGAAAAAGCCGACCGCGCGGTCCAGCGGCCGCGCCCAGGCCGGATGGCTGTCCGGCGGCGTTGCCGCCAGCGCGGTCGCCAGATGCAGCGCGGCAATCTTGGCGGCGGGAAAGATGATGGAGGCCAGCGCGATGATCGCAGCGAGCAGCGGATCGCCGCTGGTCCAAAGGCCGGCGACCACGTCGACAAGCGAGGGCCGGTCGGTCAGGACGAACAGCCGCTCCATTTCCAGCAGCGGCAGCGTGATCCCGAGCGCGAGGCAAAAGGCGGCGGCCGCCAGCAGCAGTCCGGACAGGGCAGGTTTCATGCCCAAAGCGATAGAGGCGGGCGCGGCCGGCTGCAACCGCCGGCCGGAACGGCGGTCAGCCGATCATGGCCTGCCGGTCATAGGCGCTGGTGCGGGCCGACTGTTCCTCGGCCACGCGGCGTGCCTCACGCACATCGAGCTTTTCGGCCTTCTGCAACTCGGCTTCGGCGTCCATCAGGGCTGCCTCGGCCGCGTCCTTTTGCTGCTGAAGGTCCTTGATCGAGTTGAACAGATTGTCGCGCCGGGTGCGCGCGGCCTTGGCAAAGGTGGGATAGGCAAAGTGATCGACATCGGTGATGCCGCTCTTTTTCTCTTCATTCTGAATCTGGACGTCCAGTTCGCCGGCCATGCGCTCGAACTCGGCAATCATGGTCTCGAGCTGGTTCACCTGGCGATGCTTCTCAGTGACCTGGAACTGTTTGACCCTGATCAGGCTGTCTTTCGGTTTCATTACTCAATACTCCAACCAAAAAGCCGGGCCGGGCCCGGATGACGCGGGACGCAGCCGCCAATCCCGGTCACATGTGCGGGTTGGTAACACTTCGTTTACGTCCTGCATTAATGATAGGCGCTAACCTTTAAGGGCGGGTAAACCGACCCGCCGCACTGGGCGGCAATGGTGCCGACATCGGTTTGTGGAATCCAATGATTGGGTTACCGGAAGTTCCTGACATATTGATTCAGGTTTCCGACACAAAAAATGTGTGAAAATCAATCATTTCGAGGCGGTGATTAATCTGCTGAGTGATCTTGCTTTTCCAGAACAGGTTTTGTTAACCATTTGGATGCAGGGTGATTTGCGCGATTGTGGGCAAGCCGGGACGGGCCACCGCACGCTTTCGAACTCGTCAAGGGGATAAAAATGCGTGTTTTGCTGATCGAGGACGACAGTGCGATCGCACAAAGCATCGAGCTGATGCTCAAGTCCGAGAGCTTCAATGTCTACACCACCGATCTGGGCGAAGAGGGCGTCGACCTCGGCAAGCTTTATGATTACGACATCATCCTTCTCGACCTGAACCTGCCCGATATGTCGGGCTATGAGGTGCTGCGCACGCTGCGCCTGTCGAAGGTCAAGACGCCGATCCTGATCCTGTCGGGCATGGCGGGGATCGAGGACAAGGTGCGGGGCCTGGGCTTCGGCGCCGACGATTACATGACCAAGCCGTTCCACAAGGACGAGCTGGTCGCGCGCATCCATGCCATCGTGCGCCGCTCGAAGGGCCATGCCCAGTCTGTGATCACCACCGGCGACCTGGTCGTCAATCTCGACGCCAAGACCGTGGAAGTGGGCGGTCAGCGCGTGCATCTGACCGGCAAGGAATATCAGATGCTCGAGCTGCTCTCGCTGCGCAAGGGCACGACGCTCACCAAGGAAATGTTCCTCAACCACCTTTATGGCGGTATGGACGAGCCGGAACTGAAGATCATCGACGTCTTCATCTGTAAGCTGCGCAAGAAGCTCGATGCGGCGTCCGGCGGCGTCAACTATATCGAGACCGTCTGGGGCCGTGGCTATGTGCTGCGCGATCCCGAGCCCGCGCAGATGGCTGAAACCGGCTGATCTGACCGGCGTTTGGTTGGCACCGACACAAAAAGCCCGGCGCAAAGCCGGGCCTTTTTCTTTATCGGTCCGTCATCCGGCCTCAGGCGGCCGCGGCCGTCACCTGCTGGAAGCGCGACAGCAATTGGGCGCGATCGAAGGGCTTGAGCAGATAGTCGTCGGCGCCGGCGCGCTTGGCCTTGGTCATGCGGACCAGATCCATCTCGATCATCGCGACGATGACCACCGGCTCGACCTCGCCCTCCATGGCGCGCAGTGCGCGGACGAAATCGACCAGTTCCATGTCGGCCGGATCGGCTTCGACGATGATCGTGTCGGGCATCTGCGCCTCGCACATGGACAGCGCTTCACCGGCGGTTTCGGCCTCGACGATGAACCGGTCGTCGGCGCCCAGAATGCGTTTTGCGACCTTTCGGACGACGGCGGATTTCTCAATGATCATGCAGCGTGACATCGTCACCCCCGACTGTTCAGTTCGGGGCCGGTTCTAGCACGGCCGGTTTGCCACCGGCTTAAGCGCCTTGGTTTACGCCGACATAACGGGATCGATAAAATGCGACCGAATGGCGGGGAAGCCTACCGGGCGACATAGGTGATGGCGTCGTCGCTCATGTCGGCGGTGACCGTCATGCCCGCCTCGTTGGCCAGCAGCAGCGTATAGTAGAACTGCACGGAATGGGCATCGACCGGCTCATCGTCAAAGCGGCCGTCGAGGAAGTCGGCGAACTTTTGTGGGATGCGCATCAGCTTGCCGGCCGCACGCAACGTGATGACGGGCCTGTCGCCACCGGTTTCCATCGAACAATCGAGCGTGCCGCCGCGCGGGATCGAGCCGTTGGCGACCAGGATTAGGTTGAGCACCAGCTTGACCTGGTTCTTGGGCAGAAGCGCCCGCTCTGCGGTCCAGGTGAAGTCGGCCTTTTCGCCCTTCATGAAGGCGAGCGCGACGGCCTGCGCGTCGCCGGTGTCGATCTCGACGCCCGCCGAGCCGGCCGCGCCGAAGGCGATGCGGGCGAACTGCAGACGCGCCGAGGCGTTGACGGCGCTGGTGCGGATCAGGTCCATCGCGTCCTCGTCTGCGCCGCCATCGTCGAGCAGTTCGAGGCCGTTGTTGATCGCGCCGACCGGCGAGATGATGTCGTGGCAGACGCGGCTGCACAGGAGCGAAGCCAGTTCAGACGGCGCGAGGTCTTTGAGATGGTGCATTTTTCGATCCGGAATGTCTCTAAGGAATCATCGCCCTTCCCCCGCGCAAAGGTTAGCGGGCGCGCTGTTGAGGGGCAATGGCGCGGGCGGCAACCGCAAGCATTGCTTAACAAGGCGTTGCTTAACAAAGCGGAAACCAGAATTCCCTAAAGTTTGATCAAAATGCGGATGCGCCAGCGGCGTGCCCGAATTGGCGGTCACGCTGGCCGTGACGACATGCAATTTGCCAGGAGATCACCCATGAATGCGATTGCAGCCCGGTGGACGTCCACCCAAGACCCGATGCGCCGCCTCGCCGTGGCGGTTGTGGGCGCGCTGGCGCTCGCCGCAGCGCTGGCCTTTGCCGTTCCGGCCCATGCGCAATATGCCCAGACCCAGGACCAGTATGGGCAGGTGCAACAGCAGTACGGCCAGGTCCAACAGCAATATGCGCAGCCGCAATACGGCCAGGCCCAACAGCAATATGCCCAGGCGCAGCCAAGTCCCTACGGCGCTGAAGAGGTGGTCGCGGCCGGCCACAGTTTCTTCGGTTCGACATCGGGTGCCATCGCCACAGCGATCGAGCGCGCCTTTTCGATGTATGGCCTGCCGAACGGCTATATTCTCGGCCAGGAAGCCGGCGGCGCGTTTGTCGGCGGTCTGACCTATGGCGAAGGCACGCTCTACACCAAGAATGCCGGCGACCACAGCGTCTTCTGGCAAGGTCCTTCGCTGGGTTGGGATTTCGGCGGCGAGGGCGCGCGCACGATGATGCTGGTCTACCACCTGCCCTCGGTCGACAATCTTCAGGGCCGCTATGGCGGCGTTGCCGGCTCGGCCTATATCGTTGCCGGTGTCGGCATGCATGTGCTCAAGCGCAACAATGTGCTGCTGGTTCCGGTGCGCACGGGCGTCGGCGCGCGGCTCGGCGTGTCGGTCGGCTATCTGAAGCTGACCAACCGGCCGACCTGGAACCCGTTCTGACCGCCTGGCCCTGACGGGCGCCGCCGGCGCCATCGGCGCGATGCTGGATTGTCGCGCCGATCCGTGGCAGACCGGCCCGCAGCAACCGGCACGCGGGTGAGACTGGTCCCTTGATCGAAGCGGCTCTTTACATTGCAGCGGGATTTCTGGTGGCGGTCCTCGCCGCCATGATCGTTGCGCCGACGATCTGGCGCCGGGCGGTTCATCTGACGCGCAAGCGCATCGAGGCCTCCGTGCCGCTGACGGTCAGCGAGTTGCAGGCCGATAAGGACCGGCTGCGGGCCGAACATGCCGTTGCCGAAAAAAAGCTCGACGTGGCTCTGCGCAAGCAGCGCGACCTGTCGACCCGGCAGGCTGCCGAGATCAGCGACATGACGGCCACGTTAAAGGCGCGGGACGCGACGATTGCCGAGCGCGAAACGACGATCGACGATCTGACCGGACAGTTGGAAGCAACGCGCGAGGAACTTGGCGACACCAAGGCCGATCTGGAAGCGACGCGGCTTGAACTGAACACCACCAATGCGGTGCTGAGCGCGCGGACCGCGGAACTTGAAAGCACGGCGCGCCTGCGCGCCGAAGCCGAGAAGCAGGCCACGGCCGCCGGCGCGGCGCTTGCCGATCAGGAAGCGCGCTATGGTGCGTTGGAAAACCGGCTGGGCGAGACGCGCGACAAGCTGCGCACCCAGCAGGGCAAGGCGCGCGACAGCCGCGCCGAAGCGCGTCAGACCGCCGAATTGCTGAAGACCGAGCGGGCCAAGTCGGCCGAGATGGACACGCGGCTGGAACGGGCCATCGCGCGGGCATCCGATCTTGAGGAAAAGCTGTCGCGCCGCGAAAAGGAAATCACCCGGCTGCGCGAGGCGCGCGCCGGCGAGGATGCCGACTTGCAGGAACTCGAACAGCGCGCGCTCGATGCCGAGCAGGAACGCGCTGCGCTCGAAGAGGAACTGGGCGACCTGACGGTGCGTGTTGCGCGCATCACCAAGCAGTTGGACGGTCAGGAACCGGAAGCGGTGATCGGCGCGCGCGACGTGAAGATCGCGCAGCTCGAGGCGGATCTCAAATCCGAGCGCAAGCGCGTCGAGGCGCTGACCGGGCAGTTGGACCAGCAAACGGCAACCGCCGCCGACGAAGGCGAGGCGGCATTGCGCGACGAAATCGGTGCGCTGGCCGCCGAGATCGTCCATATGGCGTCGCTGCTCGAGGGCGAAGGCTCGCCGATCCCCGATCTTGTCGGAAAGGCCGACGAGAGCGGGCCCGAGGGCACGGTCAGCCTTGCGGCGCGCGTCCGGGCGCTGCAGGCCAAGGCGCAACGCCGGAAGCCGGTGTCACCGGCGTCGGGGGGTACGGACAAGGTCACCGAAGCCGACGCGGTGTCATCCTGAGTCTGCCTGGCCGGCACCGGCATTGCGCACATGGTGCAGGACGAGCGCCGCGCTGGTCGCCACATTAAGACTGTCGAACCCGTTTGCCATGGCAATGCGCAGCGTCTGCGACCGGTCCATGATTGGCTGAGCAAGGCCCGGCCCCTCCGCTCCAAGCAAAAGCGCGACCTTTGCCGGCGGCTGCCAGCTTTCAAGTGCCGCATCGCCGCGCGGCGACAGGCCGGCCAGCGTAAAACCGTTCGCCTCAAGCCAGTCGACCATCGCGCCGGCATGGTCGAAGCGGTGCCATGGCACGGTCAGCACACCGCCGACCGAAACGCGCAGCGCCTTGCGATAAAGCGGGTCGCAGCTTTGCGCGTCCATCACAACCGCATCGGCGCCGAGCGCCGCCGCATTGCGGAAGATCGCGCCGATATTGTCATGGTTGGCGATGCCCGACAGGGCGACCACCGTTCGCCAGTTTTCGGCCGCGCCAGACATCGGCGCGACATCGGCATCGTTGCGCCGCAGCCCGACCGCCAGCACGCCGCGATGCATCGGAAAGCCGGCAATGGCGTCGATGATATCCGATGATGCGACATAGACGGGCGTTTCATCGGGCAGGCCGGCGAGGACACGCAGCACGCTCGTGCCTTCGGCGATGAAGCGCTTCTGGTTCCGGACAAGATCGCGCTCGCGGATGCGGCGATAGGCGGCGATGCGCGGATCGTCCGCATCGATGATTGCGATCGGCTTTTTCGCGCCGGTCATTGCGTGCGGTCGACGCCCTGCATCAGGAGATCGTCGACAACGCTGCCCGAAACGCCGTTGGCGAGCGGCGAGAAATCACCATGGTCGAGCATGGCGCGGGTGGCATCGATCATCACCTTGTGCGTCGCGCGGGCCAATGCCGAACCGATCGAGATGCGCCGCACGCCAGCATCGGCGAACTGCTGCATGGTGACCTTGGTGTAGGGGCCGGCGGCGAGCGCGTTGAAGGGCTTCGTCAACGAGGCGACGATGCGTTTCAGCGCGGCCATGCCCGGCGGCAGCGGCGCGTAGAGAAGATCGGCGCCCGCCTCTTCGAAGGCGCGCAAACGGCGGATCGCCTCGTCGGTGTCGTAATGGCCGTTCATGATGCCGTCGGCGCGGGCGCAGAAAACGAACGGTCGGCCGAGCGCCCGTGCTGCGGCGGCAGCGGCGCGCACCCGCTCGACGGCCAGGTCAAAAGGGTAGGGCGGGTTGCCGCCGACCATCTGCGTGTCCTCGATCGAACAGCCCGAAAGTCCCGCATCGCCGGCAAGCCGCACTGTCTCGGCGACGCCGTCGGGATCGTCGGCAAAGCCGTTTTCGAAATCGCCCGCGACCGGCAGGGGCGTTGCGGCGATCAGGTCCTGGGCATGGGCAAGCGCCTCGTCGCGGGTCACCCGGCCCATGTCCGGCTTGCCGAGCGTGAAGGCATGGCCCGCGCTGGTCGTCGCCAGTGCCCTGGCGCCGCAGGCGGCCATCACACGCGCGGTGCCCACGTCCCACGGGTTGGGAATGACGAAACAGCCCGATGCGTGCAGGGCCTCGAAACCGGCATGCCGTTGGGCGAGTGTGGTCATGGCATCAATCCTCCATTGCGCGGGCCTGATCGGCCATCTGTTTCAGCACGGTGCGCAGGTCTTCGGCGCGTTCCAGCGGTTTGGGATAGAAGACACGCGCCCGTTCGTCGCCGTCGCCCAGATCCATGCCTTCGGAATCGATGGTCAGCAACTGCCAATCGCCAGGTTTCTTGCCGGCCAGCTTCTGCGCATAGAGCGCGATCGCGTCGGCATGGTCGGCATTCATGTGGACGACCGCGCCATGTTCGAGCGCCGCGGTCCCTTCAATGTCGCCGGCAAGCGCCAGGTCGTCTGCGATCAGCTCATAGGCCTTGCCGAACCCGCCATTGAGGCTGGCGCCGGCGATCGCCAGGCGGAAGAAGGCAAAATCGCCGAAATCGACATAGAGCGCGGCCTTGGGATGGCGCGCCAGATGCCTGCGCCGGATGCGGGCATGGTCGTCACTGTCGCGCGCAACACGCGCGGCGAGGGTGCGCAGCGTGATGCGCGGATGGGCCAGCGGGTCGCCCTTGCCCGGTTCGCCGATCAGAAGCGCGCTTTCGGGTGCGGTCTCAAGAGCGGCCATGTGTGGTGAAAGGGCCGAAATCAGGATCACCGGCGTGCCGTCGACATCGGTCGAAAGCTGCACGCGGCTGACGCCGGGAAACGCGCTTTCGCCCGAGGGATGCACGGCCAGTGCGCCATGGCGGGCGGTCGCAACCAGCGTCTTGGCAAGGCGGATCGCCTCGCCGTCGGTTTCGCGCAGCACGCTTTTCTTGTCCGCTTCGGCCATCACATCCCGCTTGCCTGTTGAGAACGGTGCGCCATGCGTGGCACGGCGCGCGGCACTGGTCTATCCCATCTGGTGACCGGCAGGCAAAGCGACGAGACGGTGCGGCGATGGCCAAGCTCTATTTTCACTATTCGGCGATGAATGCCGGCAAGTCGACCATGCTGCTGCAGGCTTCGCACAATTATCGCGAACGCCACATGACGACGCTCCTGTTCACCGCGCGGCTCGACGACCGGGCCGGCGAGGGGCGGATCGCCTCGCGCATCGGGCTCGGCGAGGAGGCGTTGACCTTTGTGCCGGAGGACGATCTGTTCGTGATCGTGCGCGATCACACGCAAAACGCGCCGGTCCATTGCGTCTTTGTCGACGAGGCGCAGTTTCTCACCGAGAACCAGGTCTGGCAGTTGGCGCGGATCGCCGACCGGCTCGGCGTGCCGGTCATGGCCTATGGCCTGCGGACCGATTTTCAGGGCAAACTGTTTCCCGGCTCCAAGGCGCTTTTGGCGATCGCCGACGATCTGCGCGAAGTGCGCACCATCTGCCGCTGCGGGCGCAAGGCGTCGATGGTGGTGCGGCTGGGACCGGACGGCAAGGTCGTCCGGGAGGGTGACCAGGTGGCGATCGGCGGCAATGACCGCTACGTGTCGCTGTGCCGCCGGCACTGGGAGGAGGAGATGGGCCGGACCGAGGCCGAGGACATGATCGGCTTTGCCGCCGAGTGAACCGGCGGCGCTTGACGGACAGCCGACTTTCAATTGTCATCACGCCAACTTATATGCGGCGTGAAGGCGCACAGAGGGGTTGGTCCATGGCAAGCTTGCAGAATTTCGATACCGAGATCGAACGCACCAAACAGGCGGTCGAGCAGATGCAGACGCGGATCGAGCAGTCGAGCGACGTGCTCGACCGGTTCGCCAAGGCGGACGCGGCCATCGGGGACGCCGATTTCGACATCGAAAATGCCCGCATCCAGGACGTGCTCAAGCAGCAGTCGGTGATGGAAGCCAATATTGCCGACCTGATCATCGGGCTAGAGGACGCGACCAACGTGTTCGGCCAGGAATTTGAGTCGATGAAGTCGCACACGACCTGGGAGAGCATTGTCGGCCTGTTCTCCAAGCAGCGCATGCAGCGGATGCGGTCGGAGCGGGTGCGCAACATGTCGCTGGCCGGCAATCTGCAGGAACTCTTGACCAAGTCGGACACGATCGTCGGCATTCTCGACGGCCAGCGGACGATCCTCGACGAGCGCTACGAGACCTCCGAGGCCAGCCTGCGGCAGGTGATCGAACGGCGCACCGGCACGATGGAGCAGCTTGAAAAGACGCAAGCGCGGATCGAGGAACTCAATCCGATGCTGCTCGACATCGAAAACCAGATCGCCGCCTCGACCAACCAGAAGGAGCGGTCCGAACTGGAAGGCCAGCGCTCGGAACTTGCGACCGAATATAACGAGATGCAGGCGCGCGAGCAGACGCTGCTCGCCGAGAGCCAGACGCTGGAACGCTACACATCCATGTTCCAGACGTTCGTCGATTCGCTCAACAATCAGAAGGCAGCGCAGTCAACGCTGATCAACAAGCTGACGATCGATACCGAACAGCGCATCGTCCTCTACAAGGCGCTTGAGGATTCGCTGAAAACCGCCGCGCAGCAGGATGTCGCCCACAAGATCAACACTCTGGGCAGCCAGGTGGACACGGCGGCCGAAACGACGATGGCCGGCATCGGCGCGGCGGCCCAGAGCCATATTGGCGATCTTCTGGAAATGCATGAAGGCAACATGGCCGCCACGCAGGACATTCAGCGCCGCAAGAAGCTGGCGGACGATGCGTTCGCGCGGCGGTTCGAAGAGGTGCTGAAAAAGCACAACGCCGCCAACTATGTTTAGTCGTAAGGCCGCGGGAGGGCGCCGGTGAGCCGGGCCACCCACGCCGCCGCCAGCCCGGTTCTGCGCTATTTCAGTTCGATCGGCGCGGCGCTCGACGGGCTTGACGTCTTCCTGCGCGACGACAATTCGCCGCTCTACCAGCATGAATTGGTGGCGCGCACGGTCGTTCCCTATCTGGCGCGGCTGGCCGCCTCGTTCGACAGTTGGCGCAACCGGCTCGACTTTTCCGACAAGTTCCGCATTTCGCGCGCCGACAGCGGCTTTCCTGTCTATCAGAACGTGCTGGAGCTGGAAAAGGACCGGCGCTCGGCCAAAAGCCGGCTCGATGCCATTCCCGATCCCGAAACGCTGCGCGCCGACATGGCCGACTTCATCCTGCGCCACAAGGCGTTTCCCAAGGAATTGCAGGACAGGCTGGCCGAGCGGCTCTATCTCGAAACGATCCGTGACGGGTCTTTCTTTACGCCGTTCGTTTTGCCCGAGACGATCAAGGTCTCTGTGAACCCGAAGACCGGCCGGCCCTTCTACGTTACCCATTGGGGCGTGTTCGACGGGTCGGCGACGCTACCGATGATCTATTCGGTGGTGGTCGAGGACTCAACGCCCGACATGGTCAAGACGCTGGTCGGCAAGGACGGCAAGCTGAACCGCAATGTCGACATTCCGTTGCCGGTGGGCGGGTTGTTGAACCCGGCGCTGGCGCGGCCGTTCGACCAGTGGGCCGAGGCCAATTCGGCCTATTCGCTGACGCCGGCGACGGTCGCCGCCAACATGGACGAGCAGTTCGAGATGCTGCATCCCAAACAGCTTCGGCGGATCGTGCTGGGGCCGTTCTATTCGGCGGGTATCACGCAGAACAACGATACGGTGTCGGCGATCCTGGACGAAGTGGGCGACGCGGAAAACGCCTGGCTCCTGAGCTGGACCATCCAGGACATCTACTCAAAGCACGAACGGCCGGGCCGCAAGGGGCTATGGTCGTCGTCGCCGCCGCGCGAGGAGTTTCACATCGAGACCGACGATCTGGAGGCGGCGCGCATGGGCGTCTCCTCGTTCGAAAAGCATGCGCTGATCCCGCACGAGGCCTATCAGGCGCTCTATGCGGCCGGCCAGACCGACGCGGTCTTTGCCGGATACAAGACGCACATCGTCTCCGGCGGGCATGTGATTTCCGATGTTTGAGACGCGGGCGATACCCCCCTCTGTCGGCTTTGCCGACATCTCCCCCACAAGGGGAGAGAGTGGGGCGGGCCAGGGCCTTCCAGCCCAAGGCGGCCAGCTGAACTTACAAGGTGGATGTTTGCGGCACTCTCCCCCCTTGTGGGGGAGATGTCCCGAAGGGACAGAGGGGGGTGATTGGTGAATCCCTCTCATGTGAATGTCTCGAAAAAACAGCGCGCCAACGCCAAGCGTATGCGACGCACGATGACGGAAGCGGAGAAGAAACTGTGGCATGAACTCCGGGCGCACCGGCTGATGGGGCATGGTTTTCGCCGGCAATACCCGATCCGGCAATTCATCGTCGATTTTGCCTGCCCGGAGCACCGTTTGGTCATTGAACTCGACGGCTCCCAACACGGCGGGGAGACTGTTGCCGCCGCTGACAAAGCACGCACCGCAGATTTGCAGGCAGACGGTTGGACGGTGGTTCGTTTCTGGAATGACGATGTGCTGAAGGACATGGATGGCGTGTGCCGGCACATCGTGGCCGTGAAATCCAATATGCAGGCTGTGTCCGATGGGTGATTTTTCCTTCGACGACCCCCCTCTGTCCCTTCGGGACATCTCCCCCACAAGGGGGGAGAGTGGACTTTGCGTCGGCCCGACTAGCCAAACTCGCCATCTGAAGCGAACCGATCAGTGCACGCTCCATTCTCCCCCCTTGTGGGGGAGATGTCCCGAAGGGACAGAGGGGGGTGCGTTGGCGGCAGAAACAGGGTGCAAGAACTGATGGACACCGGCCTGACGCAGATTGACGAAAAGGATATTGAAGCGCACCGCGCCACAGCGCAGTCGCTGGTGACGCGCTTTGTCGTCATGGAACGGACTGACGGCCGCTCGCGCACCGAGTTGGCAGGAACCGGGCGGCGGTTCGTCTCGACGGTCTCCACCGGCGGCACGCGGCGCACGCGCGAAGTGGAACTGGTCAAGCAGATCGGTGCGATCCGCGCCGATGACCAGATGCTCTCGCCGGCACAACACGGGCTCCTGTATCGGGCGCGGCGCGGCGCTGCGATCGCGCTGGCGGTCTCGGACATGTTTGGCCGGCAGACCGATCTCGAAAGCCTCAAGGCCCGCAACGCCACCGCGCCGCTCGAAGGCGATGACGCCAACCGGTTCCGGGCGCTTCTGGGCGCATCGGCCTATGTGTCGGCCTTCGCGTTCGCGGCCTATCTGCTCGCCATGCTGGAAACCGACACCGAGCCGGGCGAGGATTTGTCCGAACCGGATTATGATTTTGACACGCCGCAGGATGCGGTGAAATCGGTGCTGGCCGGGCTGGCCGCCGCCATCGACGGTGCGCCCGATGACGTTGCCATGGGCCAGCGGGCCAAAGCGTTCGCGCGCGTCGCCGTCGAAGGGTTGCTGCAACGCAAGGGCCGGTTCGAGGCGCTCGGCGCCTTCGAGGACAGCCATGTCCGCATCGAAAAGGATGATTTCACGCTGGACGGGTTCGATGTAGCGCCCGGCGCGCGGCGCAAGCCGCTGACGATGACGTTCAAGGAGCCGCACGAGATCATCGGCAACCATATCGCCAAATATCAGGCGATGAAGCTCGCCAAGATGCTGGTGTGCCACGATTTCCAGCGCGGACAGAACCCGTTCGTCGAACTGGGCGGGTTCCTGTTCACTTTCATCGGCGACGGCGCGCCGGGCACCGGCAAGACCATCCTGATCCAGATGATCGCCGGGCTGGTCAACGATTACTGTCAGGTCGCCGGCTATCCGTTCCACTATGAGAATTTCGGCGTCGACCAGATTTCGTCCTACCAAGGCAAGTCGGGCCAGAACTGCAAGCAGTTCGTCTCCAACGTGCTCGATCCCAAGGCCATCGGCTTCGGCACGATCGACGATATCGATCAGGTGGCGGCGAAGCGCTCCGATGACCGGGCGTCCGCCGGCCAGCAGGAGGTGACCGCCGTCTTGATGGAGAGCTTTGCCGGCGCGATGACGGTGGTGCGCGGCAATTGCTCGTTCGGCATGTTTTCCAATTATCCGGAAAATGTCGATGACGCGCTGCGCCAGCGGGCCGGCGCGCGCTGGCTGGTCGACGGGCCGCAGACGCGCAACGACTATATCGACATCTTCCACCTGCTCGCCGGAAAGAACCATGCCATTCCGCTGGGCGACCATGATCTTTACGCCGACCAGCAGATCCGCGATGCGGTGCGGGCGGCCTATGAGGGCCATGACCGGCCGGCCGAGGACGGGCTGATGACCATCTACGACCGGTTCATCGAGACCCGTGGCGCGCCCAAATCCATCGCCGACATCGGCACCTATCTGCACATGATCAAGGAGGCAGAGCCGCGCTTCACCGGACGGGCGATCAAGAACGTCACCGATGCGATCAAGATGCGCGCGATGGACATCGAGCTGCCCGACGAATGGTTCGAGCTTCCCGAGACCTTCCTGCACAAGCCCTATGACGAGAAGCTGGCGATGATCTCCGAGCTGCGGGAGCCGTTCACGATCAACATGGTGATGCAGGAGATCAACCGCTACGCCGACAGCGAGTTCCGCTATTCCGACAAGGCAGACGATGCCGCTGTCGCCGAGATCATCCGCCGACAGCGCCAGACCGAACGCGCCGCCCGGGAGATCACCGAGCAGAAGGAGAAGGGGATTTGGGGGGCGTCGTAATTGGCGTATGTATCATCCTCGTATTTTGGGAGGGAGTACATGCTAAGGCTGGAAATCGAAGGCAGTTGGGAGCCACAGGACTTCATCGAAGTTCTTCAGTCGATCGAGTCCTTCTACTACAAGATCGCTTTAAGAGAGATTCGTGGTTACCGCTATCGACGCCCATATCTTGACGAGCTTCCGCTGATTGATGGCTTTGTCCCGTTCGAGTCTTCGTTGGATCTGGTCAACCAAAACCTAGTGCGGCGGGCTCGCTATGAAGCACGAGCATTCGAAAGATTGAAAGTCCTTCGTATCGATTTCGCCTCACCGGGTAACATTGACCGTCTGGGAATTGGAAAAGTCGTTGAAGTAGTCGCAAACTCGATCGGTCGAATGGCAACGTACTATGATGATAGGCACCTTAGACGTGAACGGGACGCTCAAGCTTCGCTCGAAACTGAGCGCATAAGAATCGAGCTGGAAAAGGAGCGGGAATCGCTTCAATCGCTGAAAATCGAAAATGCCTTCCGGGCGTTGGAAATGGTTGAACGGTTTCCGGAGGAGCGCGAAAGCCTCTTGCCGCTGTTGGTGCGTGATCAAGACTTTTTGTCTAACCGCATAGCGGACGGCAAACTGATACGTGCCCGAGCGCTAACGGAAGAGAACGAAAGCGGACCAGCCGCCGACTAACCCAAAATTTCCCGCTCCGCGGCCTGTGCCAGAAATGCCGAGCGCGTCATTTTTCGCCGTTCGGCTTCCGCATCAACGGAACGCAACAGACCGCGATTGATGGTGATGTTCACCCGCGTGGTGCCGCCATTGTTCAGTATGTATGGCACGGTCAGAAAAAACGCTCCGCGCCCCAGCGCTTCGGCGATTTCCGGCTTGCTTGTGAGTTGCTCGATCGTTGAAGGCGTGTACCTTTCGAGATTTCCTTCAAAGAAAATCTCCAACGCCTCCATGGCATTGGGCAGCAATTCATCTTCTGAGTCTGCTGCCGAGAAGCATCCCGGCAGGTCCGGGAAGGTGACGCCATAGGCGCTGCCTTCGTCCTTTTCCACGAGACCGAGAAAGAGTGTCTTGTATGCCGTCTTCATAGCCAACCAGCCTGTTTGGCAATCGCGCGTGCCGTGCCCTTGGGCAAATCCTTCTTGGGATGCGGCACGACAAGCATCACCGAGCCCTTGCGGAACTTGTGGTGCGACCCGCGAACCGCTACCAGTTCAAAGCCTTCCTTTTCGAGGCGGGCGATGATCTTGCGTGAATTGGTTTCCAGCACGGGGCGCCTCGTTCGTGCACACTTATATACACACTCTTTGGCCTCTTTCCAAGCACCGCTGCCATGAAACGCCTTTATGACAATGCGCTGATCTATGGCCGGCTGTTCACGGTCGACCGGCCGCATCTGGTCGAGCGCTACAACAAGGCGCTTGAAGCCTTCCGCCTGCCGCCGACCAGGCTCGAACGCTTTGACATCGACCGCACCGGCTTTTCGCCGCAGGTGGCCGAGGAACTGCGCGACTTCGACTATCTCGACCCGGCGGGCATCAACCGGCGCTTCATCATCCTGACACCGGGGCAGGCGAGCCTGCCGGTCGTCCATACCCGCTTTTCCAACACTGGCGGGCTGATGCACGAATTCTACACCGCCAATGCCCGCGCCATCCACGCGCTGACGATCAAGGACGTCATATATGGCGAGATCGAAGACACGGTTTCCGCCATCGAGGACATCGAGGACCTTCTGTCGATCGAGCAGGTGCAGTTCAAGGTTCTGTCGGCGGAAAATGTGCTGGCCAAGGCGGCCGAACTGCGCACGCTCGTCGACCGGCTGAAGACCGAGCCGGATGCCTGGCGCGACGATGCGATGCTTGAACAGATGGTCACGCTGGCGCAGACCACGGGCGACATCAGGTCCAACAGGCTGGTGCCCGATCAGGTCGTCTTTCGTCATTCGGCCTTCTGGACCTCGCATTTCGGCGGCACCTATGTGTTCGTCGACGAGAAGATGACGACGGTGATCTGCGATCCCGCAGCGCCTGGCTTCCGGCGGTCGCGGCCCTGGCAGGTCAGCTATCTGGACATTGGCGACCACAGGCGGGTGTTCGACTTCCTGTCGCGCTCGGGACGGATCGATCTGCCGAGCGCCTCATGGCTCGAAGGCGGCGGTTTCATCGACCACCGGGCCGATCTGGCGCTGAAGGGGCTCGTGCATGAGATCGATCCGGATGCCGATCTAGGCGCTGCCGATCCGGTCTGGCTGCAGACGTTCGTCTCGCGCCATGCGGGTCCGATCCGCAAGGACGGCACCTATCCCTTTCTCAACTCGGCCCGGCGGGAGCTGTCGCGCACCGGGCGCATCGACATTCGCGACGTGCCGCATCCGCTGCGCTTCCAGATCATCCGCGGTGCGCCCGAGCATGACGATGTCTGGCTGACCAACCGGCTGATCAGCGAATATGTGCCGCGCGACTTCGTCACGCTCTACGTTTTCAACAAGCAGCGCTTTTATGCCGAGTATGAGAAATGGGACGAGCGGTTTCGCGGCTTCGTTGTGGACACGCTGAAAAACACCTATCTGACGGACAAGGCCGGCCTGCGCGCGCGGCTGTTCGGACTTGATTGATTGATCTGAGGAGCCCAGCGGATGCTTGATCCCATCATCGCCTTTTTCCGGCGCATCTTCGAGGCGATCGGCCACGGCATCGGCGTCGCCATCGGCTGGCTCCTGTGGCCGTTCCTGGCCTTCTGGGCATGGCTCGGCGGGCGCGGCTGGATCATCAAGATCCCGGTTTTCGCCATCCTGATCGGCCTGATCGCCGGCTATGGTTATCTGTTCTACATCACCCAGTTCTGGCGCGGCGACGATCCCAACTATGTCGCCACCTACGATTTCTCCGAGATCACGGTCGCCGCCGGCGAACAGCGGCCTGATGGCACCTGTCAGTCGTCCGCCATGGTGCAGATGACGGCCGACCTGATCGACCGCAACGTCAATCAGGACATCTGGGTGCCGTCCAACCCGCTGCACAAGGCTGGCTTCTTCTTTGTCGCCGACTGGAAGGACACGCCCTTCTTCGACAACAAGGCGGCGTTCCAGCTTGGCACCAACCAGGCGATCCGGCGCACCGCGGTGGAAATGGTCGACCGGCTGGGCCGCGTGCGTGGCACCTCGTCGATCAACCAGAACCTTCAGGAAGCGCGTGAAGCGGCCAATTACCGCGAGGATGCGTGGATATTCACGTTCAGCCCGCCCTTTCTGCAACCGTCGACGCAGGCCAAGCTGCGCGAGGCGCGTCAGGAAATGCTGGCCTTCAACGCTGAACTGACCGCCTGTCAGGCCGATTTCGACGCCCGCGCCGACAACCTCCTGCAGTTCATCGACCGGGTGACCGCCGATATCGGCTCGACATCGGAAATCCTGCAGCGCCGCATGGAGGCGGCGAGCTTTCTGGGGTTCGACCGGCGCGCCGATGACCGGTTCTGGTTCACCTATGGCCAGCTATACGCCTATTACGGCATCCTCTCGGCAGCCAGCATCGACTTCCAGGACGTGTTCGAGCAGCGCAACCTGACGAGCCTGTGGGCGCGCATCGACGAGCAGATGAGCGACGCCTTGCAGGTGCGCCCGCCTTTCGTTGCCAATGGCAGCGCGTCGAGCCTCGTCAAATCCCATCTGGAATCGATCGGCTTCGACCTGTTGCGTGTCCGCTCCAACCTGGTCGAAATGCGCGACGTTCTCGACCGCTGAGGCCAGCCTTGGCCTTCGATTACGACAAGCTCTATCGCGAAACACCGTGGGCACTCGGCGATCCAACGCCGGACATCGTCGCGTTCTTCGAGCAGTTGCCGAGAACGCCGCTGCGTGTTCTCGATGTTGGCTGCGGGCAGGGGCGCGATGCGTTGTTCATCGCCCGATTTGGACACCGTGTCGTCGGCGTCGACATATCGGCCAACGGCATTGACGACCTGGTCCGGTCGGCGGCCAAAGAAGCGCTTCCAATTGAAGGCATTGTTGCCGATATCGTGTTCTACACGCCCGATGGCGACTTCGATGTCGTGCTCATCGATCGCACCTTGCACATGCTACCCGAAGCGGATCGGTTGGCGGTTCTGGCACGGTTGATCGGTCACGTCGCGCCCGGCGGGTGGCTGCTGATCGCCGATGAAGCCTCCAACATGGCCGGATTCAAGACGGTGCTGGCAAAAAGCGGGCGCCGATGGGACAGCGAGTTGGATCGGCGGGGGCATCTGTTTGTCCGAATGCTCTAACACCGTTTGTCGAAAGGCCCGCGTGTCGCATTTCGCCTAACGCGTGGCTCTATTGCGATTGCGGCACCCCCGCGCACGGTGATCAATGGCCCGGCGCGGGCACGGCTGCCCCGCCGACACCGAGTGGGGGAGCCCGATGGCCGAATTCAAGACCGATATCGAAATCGCGCGCGCGGCGACGAAAAAACCGATCCAGGAAATCGGCGCAAAGCTGGGCATACCGTCCGACGATCTTCTGCCCTATGGGCACGACAAGGCAAAGGTTTCGGCCGAATTCATCAAGTCCGTGCAGGACAATGAGACCGGCAAGCTGGTGCTGGTCACCGCGATCAACCCGACGCCGGCCGGCGAGGGCAAGACGACGACCACGGTGGGCCTTGGCGACGGGCTGAACCGCATCGGCAAGAAGACCGCCATCTGCATCCGCGAAGCCTCGCTCGGTCCCTGTTTCGGTGTCAAAGGGGGTGCCGCCGGCGGCGGCTATGCCCAGGTCGTGCCGATGGAGGACATGAACCTTCATTTCACCGGCGATTTCCATGCGATCACTTCGGCACACAATCTGCTCGCCGCCATGGTCGACAACCACATCTATTGGGGCAATGCGCTCGACATCGACATGCGCCGCGTCGTCTGGCGCCGGGTGGTCGACATGAACGACCGGGCGCTGCGCGAAATGGTGCTGTCGCTCGGCGGCGTCGCCAACGGGTTCCCGCGCGAAGGGGGGTTCGACATCACGGTCGCTTCCGAGGTGATGGCGATCCTGTGCCTTGCCACCGACATTGCCGATCTCGAGGAACGGCTCGGCCGCATCATCGTCGGCTACCGGCGCGACAAGTCGGCCGTCTATTGCCGCGACCTGAAGGCCGAGGGCGCTATGACGGTGCTGCTCAAGGACGCGATCCAGCCCAATCTGGTGCAGACGCTCGAGAACAATCCCGCCTTCGTGCATGGCGGTCCGTTCGCCAATATTGCCCATGGCTGCAACTCGATCATGGCGACGACGACGGCTTTGAAGGTCGCCGACTATGTGGTGACCGAAGCGGGCTTCGGTGCCGATCTGGGCGCCGAGAAATTCTTCGACATCAAGTGCCGCAAGGCCGGCCTTTCGCCCGATGCGGTGGTCATCGTCGCAACGGTCAGGGCGCTTAAGATGAATGGCGGCGTCGCCAAGGAGGATCTGGGTGCGGAGAATGTCGACGCGGTTGAAAAGGGCTGTGCGAACCTTGGCCGGCACATCGAAAATGTCCGCCAATTCGGCGTGCCCGCCGTTGTCGCGATCAACCATTTCCATTCGGACACCGATGCCGAGATCGCGGTGATCACCGACTATGCCGAGCAAATGGGCTCCGAAGCCATCGTCTGCCGCCATTGGGCGGATGGTTCGGCCGGCATCGAGGCGCTCGCGACGCGCATCGCCGAGCTGGCCGAAGCGGGCGCTGCGCAGTTCGCCCCGCTCTATCCCGACGAGATGCCGCTGTTCGAAAAGATCGAGACGATCGCCAAGCGCATCTATCGGGCCGAGGAGGTGATTGCCGACAAGGCGGTGCGCGACCAGTTGCGCGACTGGGAAGCCAAGGGCTATGGCGACCTGCCGATCTGCATGGCCAAGACGCAATATTCGTTTTCGACGGACCCGCTTTTGCGCGGCGCGCCGACGGGGCACACGGTGCCGATCCGCGAGGTGCGCCTGTCGGCGGGCGCCGGCTTCATCGTCGTCATCACCGGCGCGATCATGACCATGCCCGGCCTGCCGCGCACCCCGTCGGCCGAAGTGATCCGCTTCAACGAGGAAGGGCTGATCGAAGGCCTGTTCTGAACCGGGTGGGTGATCGGCTCCGCCGGGCGGCCGATCACTTTGCCTTTCGGGTTGGACGCGCGCCTGCAAAGCCGATTGCGTTCGCAGGCCGGCGGCGCTAAGTTCGCGCCATGATCAACCTGAACGCACATGCTTGGTGGTGGGCTTCGCTCTAGGCGGGGGTTCACGCATATGCATGTCCGACAACCGCCCGATTGCCGTGGCGGTTTTTTTGTGTCCGCCCGGCGGGCATGAAAGGACTTGGAAATGACGGCCCATATCGGAGCGGCGGCACCGGTCGACGCCTATGTCACCGCCGGCGGCGTGCAGGTCACGCGCCGGCAGGAACCGGCCGATTACCGCACGGCGATCGACGAGATGACCGACGATCTCGACATGCGGATCGGCGCGGTTCTGTCGTCCAACTATGAATATCCGGGCCGCTATACGCGCTGGGACACCGGCATCATCGATCCGCCGGTGATGATCTCTGCGCGCAAGCGGCAGATGCGGATTGAAGCGCTCAATGCACGTGGCGCACCGCTGGTGGCGATGATCGAGACCGCCATTGCCGGCCATCCGCATATCGAAACGCTGGACCGGACCGATGGCGGGCTGGATGTGGCGATCGTCGCGCCGGGCGAAATCCTGAGCGAAGAAGACCGGTCGCGAAACCCCTCGGTCTTTTCGGTCCTGCGCGCCATCGTTTCGCATTTCTCCTCCGATGAGGACGATGATCTGGCCCTGTTCGGCGCGTTCGGCTACGACATCGCCTTTCAGTTCGATCCGGTCGAGGAAAAGCTGCCGCGCGATCCCGCCCAGCGCGATCTCGTGCTGTTCTTGCCCGACCGGGTTCTGGTGGCCGACAATCATGCCGCGCGCGCCTGGGTCGACTGCTACGAGTTCTCGGCCGGCGGCCTGACGACCGAGGGCATTGCCCGCGAAGAGACGCCTGCGCCGTTCACGTCAACCGAGACCGTGCCGCCGCGAAGCGACCATGAACCGGGCGAATATGCGCGGCTGGTCGACCGGGCCAAGCAGCGTTTCGCCTGTGGCGACCTGTTCGAGGTGGTGCCCGGCCAGATGTTTTACGAGCGGGTGGAGAGCAAACCCTCGGCGATTGCGCGGCGGCTCAAGGCGACCAATCCGGCACCCTATTCCTTCTTCATGAATCTGGGTGAAAACGAGTTCCTGGTCGGTGCCTCGCCGGAAATGTTCGTGCGGGTGACCGGGCGCCGCATCGAAACCTGCCCCATCTCGGGCACGATCGCGCGCGGCACGGACGCGATCTCGGACTCCGAGCAGATCCTCAAACTGCTCAACTCGAAAAAGGACGAGAGCGAACTGACCATGTGCTCGGACGTCGACCGCAACGACAAGAGCCGGGTGTGTGAGCCGGGCTCGGTGCGGGTGATCGGGCGGCGCCAGATCGAGATGTATTCGCGGCTGATCCACACGGTCGATCATGTGGAAGGCCGATTGCGCGAGGGCATGGACGCGTTTGACGGCTTTCTAAGCCATGCATGGGCGGTGACGGTCACCGGCGCGCCGAAATTGTGGGCGATGCGGTTCATCGAGAGCCATGAGAAGAGCCCGCGCGCCTGGTATGGCGGTGCGATCGGCATGGTCAAATTCAATGGCGACATGAACACCGGGCTGACGCTACGCACCATCCAGATCAGGGACGGCATCGCCGCGGTGCGGGCCGGCGCGACGCTTTTGTTCGATTCCGACCCGGACGCCGAGGAGGCCGAAACCGAACTCAAGGCATCGGCCATGCTGGCCGCGATCCGCGAATCGGGCCGCTCCAACGCCGATGCCGGCCCGCGCGAGGCGCGGCGCGTCGGCCAGGGCAAGCGCATCCTTTTGGTCGATCACGAGGACAGTTTCGTGCACACGCTGGCCAATTATTTCCGCCAGACCGGCGCCGATGTGCGCACGGTGCGTGCACCGGTGCCCGATGTGGCCTTTGACGATTTTTCGCCTGATCTGGTTGTGCTGTCGCCCGGGCCCGGCAAGCCGAAGGATTTCGACTGCAAGGCGACCATCAAAAAGGCCCGCGCGCGGGACCTGCCGATGTTCGGCGTGTGTCTCGGGCTGCAGGCGCTGACCGAGGCCTATGGCGGGTCGCTGCGCCAGCTCGGCTATCCGATGCACGGCAAGCCCTCGCGCATCCGCGTGCACGAGCCAGGCGCCGTGTTCGCCGATCTGCCGCGCGAGATCGTCGTCGGGCGATATCACTCGATCTTCGCCGATCCCTCGCGCCTGCCCGAAGACTTCACCGTGACGGCGGAGACCGAGGATGGCATTGTGATGGGCATCGAGCACAGGTCCGAGCCGGTGGCGGCCGTCCAGTTCCACCCCGAATCGATCATGACGCTCGGAGGCGATGCGGGCATGAAGATGATCGAGAACGTGGTCGGGCGGCTGGTGGAGCGCGGGCGAACAACGGAGACGCGGCGATGAGATGGTGGCTGGTTCTGACTGTCCTCGCGGCCGCGACCGGTTCCGTATCGGCCGACGAACTGGCCTATGGCCGGGCGCTGGTCGCCGATAATTGCGCCCGGTGCCATGCCATCGATGCCACTGACACGAGCGCCCACGACGAAGCGCCGCCGTTCCGCACGCTTCTGCGCGACTATCCGGTCGACGCGCTGGAAGAGGCATTCGCCGAACGGATCGTCACCGGCCATCCGGACATGCCGGAATTCACTGCAACGCCCGACCAGATCGGCGCGATCATCGGCTATATCGAATCCATCCAGCAGTAAGGCGGCGCTTGCAACAGCTGCATCGCTGGCTTACACAGGTGACATGATCGACGAGCGCATCATTTCCGCCACCAATGGCGTGAACACCCTGCCGGCCCGTTCCGGCGGTGTCGATGCGCGCAGTCCTGCTCTCGGTCTTCTCCTTCTTATCGGCGGCTGCCGGGCCTGATCTTGCGACAGGGCGCCCGGTGGCCGTATCAGACGGCGCCGATGTGTGCCGTTTCGCCCCGTCTTCTTTACATCGCCAATCGAATGGATCAGACACCGCCTGAGACGCGACCATGCGCCGTCGCCGAGGCGGGTGAAGGATGAAGATCATGAACACGCACGCCACACCGGCCAAAACATCCACCAGCGCCGGCATGCCCGATGCGCCCCGGAAGTACCGCCCCTATCCGCCGGTCAACCTGCCGGACCGGACCTGGCCGTCAAAGACCATCACGACGCCGCCGATCTGGTGCTCGGTCGACCTGCGCGACGGCAACCAGGCGCTGATCGAGCCGATGGGGCACGAGCGCAAGACGCGCATGTTCGCCCATCTGCTCAGGATGGGCTTCAAGGAGATCGAGATCGGCTTTCCATCGGCGAGCCAGACCGATTTCGATTTTGCGCGCTGGTGCGTCGAAGAGGGCAATGTGCCCGATGACGTGTCGCTGCAGGTGCTGGTGCAGTGCCGGCCCGAACTGATTGAACGGACCTTCGAATCGCTGGAAGGGGCGCGTCATCCGATCGTTCATTTCTACAATTCGACCAGCGAGTTGCAGCGCCGGGTCGTCTTCGGCAAGGATGTCGAGGGCATCAAGCGGATCGCAACGGACGCCGCCAAGATGGTCACCGACATGGCGGCCAAGGCCGGCGGCGGCTACCGGTTCCAATATTCCCCCGAAAGCTTCACGGGCACGGAACTGGAGGTGGCGCTTGAGATCTGCAACGCGGTCACCGAGATCGTCCAGCCGACGCCCGACAACAAGCTGATCCTGAACCTGCCGGCGACGGTTGAAATGTCGACGCCCAACATCCATGCCGACCAGATCGAATGGATGTGCCGCAACATCGATAAGCGCGACTGCGTCATCGTCTCGCTGCATCCGCACAATGATCGCGGCACGGGCATTGCGGCGACCGAACTGGGGCTGATGGCGGGCGCGGACCGCGTTGAAGGCACGCTGTTCGGCAATGGCGAGCGGACCGGCAATGTCGATCTGGTGACGCTGGCGCTGAACATGTTCACCCAAGGGGTCGACCCAAGGCTGGACGTCACCGACATCAACGGGCTGCGCGATGTCTATGAACATTGCAACCAGTTGGCCATTCCCGAACGCCATCCTTATGTCGGCGAACTGGTCTACACGGCCTTTTCCGGTTCGCACCAGGACGCGATCAACAAGGGCATGAAGGCACATCGCACGGCCAAGGCCGATCTGTGGGAAGTGCCCTATCTGCCGATCGATCCCGAAGATGTCGGCCGCACCTATGAGGCGATCATCCGCATCAACTCGCAATCGGGCAAGGGCGGCATCGCCTATATCCTGCAGGCCGATTACGGGCTGAACCTGCCGCGCAACCTGCAGGTCGAGTTTCGCGAGATCATTCAGGAGATCACGGACCGCGAAGGGATCGAACTGTCGTCCGAGCGCATCCACCAGGCGTTCATGACGACCTATGTCGACCTGCCCAGCCAGCGGATCCGCTTTGTCAGCCACACCACGGCGCCCAATCCGGACGAGGCCGACGGCCGCATCGTCGATGCGGTCCTGATGGACGGCAATGAAAAGATCGAAATCCGCGGCTTCGGCACCGGACCGATCGACGGGTTCGTCGATGCGCTGAACCGGCACTACGGATTGTCGATGACGGTGCGCGACTATTCCGAACATTCGCTCCAGCACGGCTCGGACGCGGCGGCCATCTGCTACATGGAAATGGAGCAGGAGGGCGGGCGTGTCTTCGGGGTCGGCATCAACAAGAATATCGTTGCCGCTTCGCTCGAGGCGATCGTATCCGTCGTCAACCGCGTGCGGGCCACATCGCAAGATTAATGGGTCCTGACCCATTAATGTGATTGAAATGGCGGTCGAGATGGCAAGCAATACAAGGAAAAGCGCTAGGAACGGGGCCTATCCCCCGGTCGAGTGCTTTGACGCGGTAGGGTGCAGCCATATCGGCCGTCCTTCGGATCGGGCGGATTTGTACGGCCTGCCGTGTCGCAAGTCTTTGAAAGTCGGAAGACTTCCTGCGGCCTTGCTCCGTGCATCCGCACAAATTCGCCACGACCATTTCAACCAGATCAATGGGGCCTGACCCTAGGTTGTGGGTTAATGCAGAAAACCGCTCCTGCTTGCAGCCTTCTTGCTTTTGCTTTGTTGTGATCGGCGCGGGTTTTGGACTAGGGTTGAAGACGGACCGGGGGCGGCCCGTCGATAAACAGCCATTCAGCCAGGGATCATGAACACGGCAAGCGGCACTTCAAGCGACAGCCAGGATGAACCGGCCGTCAGTCCGGAAGAGGTACGTGCCGCGCTTGAAGTGGTCGTCAACAGCGAAACGCTGGCCCGGGCCGACCGGGCCCGCTCGCTTCTGGCCTATCTGGTCAAGACCGAACAGAGCGGCGAGGCGGCGCGCCTCAAAGGTTTCACCATCGCCCAGGACGTGTTCGGCAAGGATGATGATTTCGATCCCGCGATGGATGCGGTCGTGCGGGTCCAGGCCGGCCGGCTGCGCGAGCATCTGACCAGCTTTTATGCGGGCGAGGGCAAGGACGAGCCGGTCCGCATTACCGTGCCCAAGGGCACCTATGTGCCGTCCTATGTCCGGCACAAGAATGCGGCGGCCGCCGACAACGGCCCCGCGGCACGACCGAACGGGAGCGGCAGCCGCTCCGAAACGCCCAGGATCGTCGATTTCGGCGCGTCGGCGACCGCGTTCAAGCTCGACCGCTCGGTGGATGATGCGCCGCTGGCCGCGACGCGCCCCTTGTCCGATAAGCCGCCGACCGGTGGGCAGGACGCCCTTCTGAGCCCGTTCATCGTGCGCAACGTCAAACGATTCTGGCTGGCGCTGGCCATCATCGTGCTGCTGCTGACGGTGATCCTGGTGCTCGTCTGGCGTTGACGCGCCGATCAGCGCCGGGTTGCGGTGCAAATGCGGCCTGGGCTCTCGCATTGCGCCGGCAAACTTGTTAGGTTCGCGTTAACCATTTGTTGACGGGCAGAGCCGCCATGAGCGCCGACGAGCACAAAGACAATCCCAACACGCGCCTTGTGGACGCGGTGCGGCAGGTCAAGATCGCCGCCGCCGAGCGCAATGATGTCGTGGTCGACATGAAGGAGGCCGATCGCGCGCGCCTCGAAATCCTCGCCCAGGAGTTGAGGCCGGTGTTCGACGACGTGCCGGCGGACGATGAGCGCTTCGATTTCGCCATCTCGTCGGGGCTTCAGCCGCGCCTTTGGATCGATGCGACGGCGCATGTGATGATGGGCCGGGACCGGCGCACCTACCGGTTCGTGCGCGACACGCGGCTGGGACGGACGATCCTGGCGGAGGCGACGGCGGTCGAGCCGGTCGTCTCCGCGGTGACGACCTATATCGCGGAACGTTTGCACGAACGCGAAATGGCGTTCGCCGCCGACGAGATGGTGACCTATCGGTCCGGCATCAGCCAGCGCGGGCCGGAGCCGGCCGAGGATGCCGAAGCACACAATGCCCCGGACGCCTCCGATGCGCCCGCTGGCGAAGAAACGACCGGCATCGACGTGGCGCCGCTGTCTCGCCGCGAGCGCACCAGCGTCACCCGCACGAGCCGGGCCGGCTGGCTGCTGATCGGCATCTTCGTCGCTGTCGCGGTTGCCGTTCTCTATTTCCAGGACATTCTGGTCCCGTAAAAGGTCCGGGGGTCAGCCGCCGGAATGCAGCACTTTCTCTTCGGTCAGTTCGAGCGGCCCGGTCTCGGTCGTCGCAGACCATTGCTGCGACATGCAGTGCCAGTTCCCCGCTTCGCCGTTGATCGCAAACAGATTGTAGGCGCCGGGTGGGCGCCGTGCGCCGGGTGACTGGCCGGCGGCCGGCACGCCGATGACGGGCACCTGTGCTCCGTCCGGGCCGGCGATCGTGTGCCGCTGTGCGAGATGGGTGTGGCCGTGCAGCACGAGTTCGGCCCCGGCCTCCGCAATCACGTCCTGGAAGAGCGTGATGCCATAGAGGCGCTTGCGCGGGATCGTCGCGCCACGCACCGGCGGATGGTGGATGAGGACGACGCGGAACAGGCCAGCGCTGCCGGTGTCATCCAGCGCACGGCGCAGGTTGCGCGCTTGCGTGCCCTCGAACCGGCCGGCGGCGACAAAAGCCGGTGTCGCCACCGCGCTCGATGTGCCGATGATGGCGACCGGGCCGCGCACCCGGACGAAGGGAAAATCATCGTTTGAAGACGGCGCCTTGCCGTCATCGCCGGTCATCCAGGGCGCCCAGGCCTGAAAGGCGCGGTCGAGCGCGCCGCGCACATAGGCGTCGTGATTGCCCGGCACGACGCTGACCTTTTCGGGCGCGCCCAGTTCCTCGAGCCACAGGGACGAGGCGCGCAGTTCGGCCTCCAGCGCCAGATTGGTCAGATCGCCGGTCACCGCGACATGGTCGGCGCCGCTGTCGGCTGTAGCGCGGGTCACCCGTTCCAGCGTCGCTTCGGCCAGCGCGCCGGTGCGGCCGCGGTGCCAGTTGATGTAGCCGGTGAGCCGCTTGGACATGAGTTCGCGCGCCGAGACCGCCGGCAGCGGGCCGAGATGAATGTCAGACAGGTGGGCAAGCGTGAAGGTCATGGCGGTCTGGTAAGGGGTTTTTCCCCGAAGTCAAAACCGGCATGATCGGCGTCCGGGCCGGCGGGGGATTCGGCCCGCATCGAGCCGTCGAGCCGCCCATGTCGTTGCGCACGCGCCTGTTTCACCTTTTTTTCGTCCTGACCCGGCCGATGACGCTGGGCGCCCGCGCGCTGGTGATCGATGCCGACGAGCGCGTGCTTCTGGTCAGGCACACCTATTCGCCGGGCTGGCACCTGCCCGGCGGCGGCGTGGAACCGGGCGAAACGGTGATCGACTGCGCCATTCGCGAGGTGCGTGAGGAGGGCAATGTGGAGATCGACGGCGAGATGGTGCTGCACGGTCTGTTCCACAATCGCGCCGCCTCGCGGCGCGACCATGTGGCGGTCTATGTGTGCCGGACCGTGACTCAACGCGCGCCCAAGCAGCCGGACCGCGAGATCGCCGCCGCCGATTTCTTCGCGCTCGATGATCTGCCCGACGGCACGACGCCGGCGACCCGGCGGCGCATCGAGGAATGGCGGTCGGGCCATCCCCCGGCCGCGCACTGGTAAAGCGGCTCAGGCGGCGGCGCTCAGATGGCCGCGGCCATGTGGCTCTGAAAAGTCGATGTCCGGGCCTTTGGGAACGATCCGCGTCGGATTGATCGTTTCGTGACTGCCGTAATAGTGCGCCCTGATGTGGTGCATGTTCACCGTTTCGGCGATGCCGGGCACCTGGTAGAGTTCGCGCGTATAGGCCCAAAGGTTCCGATAGTCGGCAATGCGGCGGATGTTGCACTTGAAATGGCCGACATAGACCGGATCGAAACGCACGAGCGTCGTGAACAGGCGCCAATCGGCCTCGGTGATCCGGTCGCCGACCAGATAGCGCTGGCGCGACAGGCGCTCCTCCAGCCAGTCGAGAGTCTCGAACAGCGGCGTCACCGCCTCTTCGTAGGCGTCCTGGGTGGTGGCGAAGCCCGACTTGTAGACGCCATTGTTGACCGTGTCGTAGACGCGCTGATTGACCGCATCGATCTCCTCGCGCAAAGCTTCGGGATAGAAATCCTGCCGGTCGCCCGTCAGCGCGTTGAACGCGGAATTGAACATGCGAATGATTTCAGCGGATTCGTTGGAGACAATCGTTCCGGCCTTGGTGTCCCACAGAACCGGAACCGTGACCCGGCCGGTATAGTCGGATTTGGCGCGGGTGTAGATCTGGTGCAACCGCGTCGAACCGAACAGCGCATCGCCGTTGGCGGCCTCGTCGGTCTCGAACGTCCAGCCCTCATCGCCCATGAAATGGTGGACGATGGAGACATCGATCATCTCTTCGAGCTTTTTCAGCTTGCGAAAGACCAGCGTGCGATGTGCCCAGGGGCAGGCCAGCGAGACATAGAGGTGATAGCGGCCGGCTTCCGCCGCGAAGCCGCCATCGCCGCTCGGCCCCGGCGCGCCGTCGGGCGTCACCCAGTTGCGGAAGGCCGAATCCTTGCGCACGAAGCGGCCCTTGGTCTTTTTGGTGTCGTACCATTGGTCGCGCCATTCGCCGTCGATCAACAGGCCCATCGCGATGCCCTCCATTGTTGTATGAGCGGAGAGATAGGACAAAGCGTGTCCCCGGTCACCGCTGACGATGGCGAACGCTCCGTCAACCGAACCGGTTCCCAGCGAGATTTTCGCTTTACGGGCCGCGTGCACGGTGCTAGCCCGCTTGAACCATGTTTGCGATCCCGATGCGACGACCACGACGATGATGCCTGCCGGTTCTCCGGCCCTTTTCTGACGTCGTTTTTCCGTATCCGGACCTTTTCCCATGACCGACCATCTTATCGCGCCCGAACGGGCGGAGTGTGCCGACGCGATCGAAGCCCTGCATGCCGAGGCGTTCGGGCCGGGCCGTTTCACCCGCGCGGCGTTCCGCCTGCGCGAGCAGGGCCCGCACGATCCCGCGCTTTCCTTTGTCGCCCTGTCGCCGGGCGGCGATCTGCTGGGCTCGGTGCGGCTGACGCCGGTCGTCGCGGCGGGGAGCGGCCATCACGGCCATCTTCTCGGGCCGCTGGCCGTTGCACCCGATCACAAGAACCAGGGTTTCGGACGGGCGCTGGTGGCGCGTGCGGTGGAGGCGGCGTCGGCAACAAAGGGCAGCGACTATGTGCTGCTGGTCGGCGATGCGCCCTATTATGCGCCGCTCGGCTTCCATCAGGTGCCCGCGGGGCGCTTGCGGCTGCCCGGCCCGGTCGACCCGCGCCGGCTTCTGGCCCATCCGCTGGGCCATGACGAGATCGTCGCGGCGCTGGCCGGTGTCGTCGGCTACGACCACCGCCAGCAGGATGTCGCAAAGCGGGCAGAGGCTGGCTGACCGGCAAGGAAAGCCGGTCGGGGCAGGGCGTTATTCCGCCTTGGTGTCGTCGTCTTTCTTCAGCGCGTTCAGCTTGGCGAAGACCGCATCGGCGTCGATCTCGTCTTCTTCGTTCGCAGGCGCCGGCGTGTGTGTGTCACCGCCCTCGAAGACCGGCATGGATTCGGTCTGCGCGGCGGGCAGCAGCGTGTCGCCGGCTTCCGTTTCGGGCTCGGCCGGGCGATTCTTGGCGGCCTTCTGGACTTCCATGTCGAGATCGATCTGCGAGGACAGGCCCAGCGCCACCGGATCGATCGGCTGCAAATTGGCCGAGTTCCAGTGAGTGCGGTTGCGCACCTGTTCGATCGTGTTCTTGGTGGTGCCGACCAGACGCGAGATCTGCGCGTCCTTCAGTTCGGGATGGTGGCGCACCAGCCACAGGATCGCGTTGGGGCGGTCCTGGCGCTTGGAGACCGGCGTATAGCGCGGGCCCTTGCGCTTGGCCTGCGGCACGCGGACCTTGGGGTCGGACAGTTTCAGCACATGGTTGGGGTCGGCTTCGCCCTTTTCGATTTCCTCGCGCGAAAGCTGGCCCGTGCTCACCGGGTCGAGCCCCTTGATGCCCTGCGCGGCTTCCTCATCGGCGATCGCCTTGACCTCAAGCGGATGCAACGCACAGAATTTGGCGATCTGGTCGAAGGTGAGGCCGGTATTGTCGACGAGCCAAACGGCCGTCGCCTTGGGCATGAGAAGCTGGTTTGCCATCTGCGTGAACCTTTCGTGCGAATAAAGCTGTCCCGCGTCCGCGCCGGGGTCGCGGGCGTGGTCTGAGCCACCAATGTCCGGAAGATGATGCCGATATACGCCGCGCGGCGCCCAAGTGCAATGCCGCGCATGGCTGTGAACAGTCATCTTTGTTTCATCAAAGCGTCACGCAACTGTCACCGGGCCGGGAAAAGACGGCTCCATCGCTGACCCGAGGGAGCTTCCACCATGCGCACAATCCTGCTGTCGTCCGCCGCCGCCATCGCCCTGTCCGCCGGCCTTGCGGCGCAAGCCCATGCCGACGCCTTCAACCGCATCGCCTCCTTCCCGGTCAACACCAACATTCCCGACGCGATGGGGCAGGAGAGCGAAAGCTCGGCCGAGATTATCGACGCGACCGAAGACGGCATGATGCTGGTCTATTCGGACAGTCCGCTGGGCGGCATCGGCATGATCGACATTTCCGATCCGGCCAATCCGGCCGCCGCAGGCTTTGTCGCGCTCGATGGCGAGCCGACGGCCGTTGCCGTGCAGGCCGGCCACGCCATCGTCGGTCTGAACACGTCGGAAAGCTATACCGAGCCGTCCGGCTCGATCGTTTCGGTCGAGCTTTCCACGGGCGAAGTCGCCCATAGCTGCGATCTTGGCGGCCAGCCCGATTCGGTCGCCGTCTCGCCGGACGGTTCGCTGGTGGCGATCGCCATCGAAAACGAGCGCGACGAGGATTTGGATGACGGCGTCATTCCGCAGATGCCGGCGGGCTTTGCCGTGACCTTCGCCCTCGATGGCGGCGCGATCGATTGCGACAGCCGGATCGTTGCCGACCTGACCGGTCTTGCCGAGGTGGCGGGCGGTGATCCGGAGCCGGAGTTCGTCGACATCAACACCGCCAATGAAGTGGTCGTGACGCTCCAGGAAAACAACCATATCGCCATTTTCAACGGCACGACCGGCGAGATCGTCTCGCACTTTTCAGCCGGCGCCGTCGATCTCGACAATGTCGATGTCGATGAAGAGCGGGCGCTAACGTTCGACGGCGCGCTCGAAGGGGTCGTCCGCGAGCCCGATGCGGTGAAATGGCTGGACGAGAACCGGATCGTCACGGCGAACGAGGGCGACTATGAAGGCGGTTCGCGCGGCTTCACCATCTTTTCCAAGGATGGCGAAGAACTCTACGAAAGCGGCCTTTCGTTCGAATATGAAGTGGCGATGCTCGGCCACTATCCCGAGCGCCGCTCGGGCAACAAGGGTGTCGAGCCCGAGGGCATGGAAGTCGCCGAGATCGGCGGCGCGACCCACATCTTCCTCCTCAGCGAACGCGGCTCTGTGATCGGCGTCTATCGCGACGATCCCGAGGGCGAGCCCGAGCTGATGCAGATCCTGCCCACGGCGCTCGGGCCTGAGGGCGCGGTGGCGATCGCCGAACGCAATCTCGTAGCGGTGGCCAATGAAGTGGACCTGATCGAGGATGGCGGCTTGCGCAGCCATGTCACGCTGTACCAACTGGGCGAGAGCGACGCGCAATATCCGACGATCCGCTCGATGATGGACGATGCGGGACGGCCGGTCGGCTTCGGCGCGCTGTCGGGCCTTGCTGCCGACCCCGAGCAGCCGGGCATTCTCTATGCGGTCAACGACTCGTTCTATGCGATGCAGCCGACCATCTTCACGATCGACGCCAACCAGACGCCGGCGCAGATCACCGCAGCCACGCGGGTGACGCGCGGCGGCGCCAACGCACAGCTTCTCGACCTGGAAGGCATCACGCCGGACGGCGAGGGCGGGTTCTGGCTGGCCTCGGAAGGCCGCACCGACCGGATGATCCCGCATGGGCTCTACCATGTGAACGCCGATGGCGAGATCGCGGACAGTGTGCCGTTTCCGCCCGAACTTCTGGCGGTCGAAAAGCGGTTCGGTTCCGAAGGCGTGACCAAGGTCGGCGATTGGCTGTGGGTCGCGATCCAGCGCGAATGGGCTGATGACGAGGACGGCTTCGTCAAGCTGGTGGCCTACAACACCGAAACCAAAGAATGGGGCGCGGTGCGCTATCCGCTCGAGGAGAAGGGCGCCGGCTGGGTCGGCCTGTCGGAGATCGTCGCCCATGGCGACCATGTCTACATCATCGAGCGCGACAACCAGATCGGCGCCGCCGCGGCACTCAAGAAAATCTTCCGGGTGCCGCTGGCCGAGATGCAGCCGGCGGCGCTGGGCGGCGATCTTCCCGTCGTCACCAAGGAAGAGGTGCGCGATCTCCTGCCCGACATGGCGGCCTTTGGCGGCTATGCGCTGGACAAGGTCGAGGGGCTCGCCGTGGACGTCAATGGCGACTTCTTTGCAGTCACCGACAATGACGGTGTGGATGATTCCAACGGCGAGACGCTGTTCATGCGCCTTGGGCAGCTCGAAGGCACCTGATCACACGCCTTCAGGGATCGTCAGGGTCAAGGCCGGGCCATGCGCCCGGCCTTTTTCGTTTGGTCGCGCGTCACGCCACATCCAGCACGATCTTGCCGGTGTGGGCGCCTTCCTCCATGCGCTCATGGGCGCGCCAGGCGTCGGCGAGCGGGAAGATCATGTCGATGACCGGCGCGACCTTGCGCTGTTCGAGCAGCGGCCAGACGGCCTCGTCCAGTTCACTCGCCAGCCGCGCCTTGAACTCGACCGAGCGGGCGCGGAGCGTCGAGCCGGTGTGCGTCAGCCGCTTCATCATCAGCTTGGAAAAATCGGCCTCCACCTTGCGGCCGTTCAGAAAGGCGATCTGGACGATGCGGCCGTCGACGGCGGCGGCCGAATAGTTGCGGTCGATATAGCCGCCGCCGACCATGTCGAGGATGACGTCGGCGCCGCGCCCGTCGGTTGCGTTCATCACCGCCTCGACAAAATCCTCGGTGCGGTAGTTGATCGCCCTGTGTGCGCCAAGCGCAACGCACGCCTTGCATTTGTCGTCCGTGCCGGCGGTGACGATCACCCGTGCACCGAAGGCGACGGCAAGCTGGATCGCCGTCGTGCCGATGCCCGATGCGCCGCCATGCACCAGCATGGTCTCGCCGCGCTTGAGGCCACCGCGCTCGAACACATTGTGCCAGACGGTGAAGAAGGTTTCGGGGATGGCCGCCGCTTCGGTGAAGGTGAAGCCTGTGGGCAGCGGCAGGCAGTTGCTGGCGTGGACGATGCAATATTCGGCATAGCCGCCGCCGGGAACCAGCGCGCAGACTTGGTTGCCGGCGGACCAGCGCGAGACGCCTTCGCCGAGCGCGTCGATCGTGCCGGAGACTTCAAGCCCCGGCAGGTCGCTGGCGCCCTTTGGCGGCGGGTAGGCGCCCTTGCGCTGCAGCACGTCCGGGCGGTTCACGCCGGCGGCGCGCACTGCAATGCGCACCTCGCCGGGTCCGGGTTCCGGGATCGGTCGCTCGACGGGTTGAAGAACCTTGGGCCCGCCCGGTTCGGTGATGGCGATTGCGTTCATATGCGGCATGTCTGATGATCCTGAGGTCTGAAATTCGGGCGTCTGTTGACGAGAAGGCTGCAACTGGCAACAGGCGAAGTTTTGGGAGGTGGAGAAGATGGATGATGATCAGAACACGGCAGTCGTTGCCGCTCATGTGATCGGCCAGGATGTTGCCTCCATGTCGGTCGAAGAGCTGGAGGCGACCATAGTCCGGCTTCGCGATGAAATCGCGCGGATCGAGATTGAAATCGACGCGCGGAAGGCCACGCGCAATGCCGCCGATGCGATTTTTCAGAAATAATGTGCCAATGCCGTTCAAATCGTAAACCCGTTAACCGCATGTTAAGCTTTACGGGTGTTAACTGGAACGGTTCGAATTTTGTTCGAATTCAACCAGAGTGACTTCGTTGCTTTGTTTGACGCCTCCCTGTTTAACTCCTGAGAGCCGTTTCTACGGCTCTTTTTTTTGGCCTGACCGGAAGCGGGACCGGAGACGGGCGGCGTTAACCGTCCGTTAAGGATGCGCTTGCCTCCCTGTGTGAAAAATCCGACAATCATGGCGTTCGGGAGCGCGGCGCGCCAAAAGGTGCCTGCGAACGTCAGCAGGGATGGATAGGCATGTCAGGCGGCTCAAACACCATACGTTTCATCGACCACAAGGTGGCTTCGTCGTCCTTCACCGAATTGTACGGCGAGGGCATGCAACTGGTCGAGGAGACCGCTTCCTATCTTGATGGTGACGGCCGCAAGGCGGCCAAGCGGCTTGGCCGGTCGACGGCGACGCTCTATGCGGCCGAATCCATGCGGCTGACCACGCGCCTGATGCAGATGGCGTCCTGGCTCTTGTTGCAGCGGGCGCTTGCCAATGGCGAGATGACATCGGACCAGGTGGACAGCGAGAAGAGCAAGATCAGGCTCGACACGATCTCGCCGAAGGCGGACCTTGAAAACTGGAACGCGCTGCCCGAGCGGTTCCGCGCGTTGGTGCATCGTTCGCTGCGGCTTCAGGCGCGCATGCAGCGCATGGATCTCGACCTGGGCCCGAACGAGGTTTCCGGGTTCGACGCGGTGGCCGCCGACAATCCGGTCAACACGCAGATCAACCTGCTGAAAACCGCTTTTGGCGACCGCTGAGCGCGGGCCGGCGTCCGATCACGGGCCGATACCGACTGAAAACTATTTGTGCCTATGCTTGCGGACGGCGCTGTAATATGGCGCGGACGGCAAGGGCGCGGGCATTTTCGGGGATATTGGCATGACACGACGCTATTTTGGCACGGACGGGATTCGCGGCACCGCCAACAAGACGCCGATGACACCGGAGATCGTGATGAAGGTCGGCATGGCGGCCGGGGTCGCCTTCCAGCGCGGCAAGCACCGCCACCGGGTGGTGATCGGCAAGGACACGCGCCTTTCGGGCTACATGATCGAGAACGCGCTTGTCGCCGGCTTCACCGCCACCGGCATGGACGTGTTCCTGCTCGGCCCGGTGCCGACGCCGGGCGTTGCGATGCTGACCCGGTCGCTGCGCGCCGACATCGGCGTGATGATCTCCGCCTCGCACAATGCGTTCCAGGACAATGGCATCAAGCTGTTCGGGCCGGACGGGCACAAACTGTCCGACGAGATCGAAATGAAGATCGAGCGGCATATGCATGAGGACCTTTCGGGCAAGATGGCCAGGCCCGCCGATATCGGCCGGGCCAAGCGCGTCGACGGCGATCTGTTCCGCTATATCGAGTTCGCCAAGCGCACCTTCCCGCGCACCATGTCGCTCTCCAACCTGCGCGTGGTGGTCGACTGCGCCAATGGCGCGGCGTACAAAGCCGCTCCCTCGGCGCTTTGGGAGCTGGGCGCCGATGTGGTGCCGATCCACGACAAGCCCGACGGGCTGAACATCAACCGCGATTGCGGCTCGACCAATCCCAATTCGCTGCGTGCCAAGGTGCTCGAAGTGCGCGCCGACATCGGCATCGCCTTCGATGGCGATGCGGATCGCATGCTCATCGTCGACGAAAAGGGCACGGTGGTCGATGGCGACCAGCTTATGGCGACGATCGCCGAGGACTGGAAGCGCAATGAATTGCTGCGCGGCGGCGGGATCGTGGCGACCGTGATGTCCAATCTGGGCCTTGAGCGCTATCTCGACGCGCACGGGCTGGAACTGGCGCGCACCAAGGTGGGCGACCGCTATGTGGTCGAGCATATGCGCGCCCATGGCTATAATGTCGGCGGCGAGCAGTCGGGCCACATCATCCTGTCCGATTATGCGACAACCGGCGACGGGCTGATCAGCGCGCTGCAGATCATGGCCTGCATCGTCGGCAGCGGAAAGCCGGCAAGCGAAGTGTGCGCCAAGTTCGAGCCGGTGCCGCAGGTGCTCAAGAATGTGCGGTTCGGCGGCGGCAAGCCGCTGGAGGACAAGCGGGTGAAAAGCGCGGTCGACGATGCGCGCGAAAAGCTCGGCAACACCGGCCGTCTGGTCATCCGCCCCTCGGGCACCGAGCCGCTGATCCGCGTGATGGCGGAAGGCGATGATCCGGAACTGGTCGAGCGCGTCGTCGACGGGATCGTCGGTGTCATCGCCGATCTGAAAACGGCTGCCTGACACAAGCCCAAAACGCCCTTCGATCCGCCGTCAGAGCGGTGGTTCGCCACCGGCGCGATAGCCGTTATGGTCAACAATCATGGTCAACAGACACGGTTAAGTGCACCTTAACCTTTCATGGTCATTCTTCCCGCGAGTTTTAACCTTGCCCGCAGACGAACATGCCGGGTTGTTCGAGGGAACGAGTATGAACAATGCAGCCATGAAACTTGCTGCGTCGGCCGCCATGGTGGTCGCGCTTGGCATGTCCGCGAACGCGGCCGACATCATCGAGCCGGTCGTCATCGAGACGCCGGTGCATTACCCCGAAGCGGTTCCGGCGAAAGTGTCGGGCTGGTACATTCGCGGCGATGTCGGCTATTTGTGGAGCGACTTTCGCGGCGCCGACTATCTGACCTATGGCGCGGGCGTGGCCGGCCATCCGGGCCTTCTGGAAGGTGAACTGAAGGGTTCGTTCTCGGTCGGCGGCGGTGTCGGCTACCAGATCAGCCATCATCTGCGCACCGACCTGACGCTCGACTATAATTTCAAGTCCGATTTCACCGGCACCTCGTCGGGCACATGTACATCGGGCGGCGCGTTCCTTGCCTGTTCGTCGACCGACTCGTCGGCCTATCACGCCTGGACCATGCTGGCGAACGCCTATGTCGATCTTGGCACCTACAAGGGCATCACGCCCTATGTCGGCGCGGGTCTGGGCGGCGTCTACATGAAATGGGATGATCTGGAAAACACGATCGGGCCGGGCTTTGACCAGTCGGGAACGATCACTCACAGCGGCACGTCCGACTGGCGCTTTGCCTATGCGCTGATGGCCGGTGCCTCCTATGCGGTCAATCATCGGCTGTCGGTCGATCTGGGCTATCGCTACAAGCACATTTCCGGCGGCCGCATGTTCGAATATGCCAGCGGCACCGGCCCCGGCTTCGACCGCGCGATCAATGTGCACGAGGTGCGTGCGGGCCTGCGCTACAAGTTCGGCGCATCGCACCAGGCCTATACGCCGCCGCCCCCACCGGTTTACGAGCCGCCGGTCGTCTACAAGTAAGCGGCCCTTCGCAACCATCTCAAAAGCCCGGCTGTCCGACAGCCGGGCTTGTTGCCGTTCCGGCACATGTCACCAAATCATCGCTTGACGCCCGGCGGGGCCGGACGTAATCCCGGCGGCGGGACACCTCTCCCCAACGAGAGGCAGCTATCTGAAAGGATAGAGACATGACAGCTGACCCCGTCAAGCCGGACATTCGTCCGGCCGATACCCGTTTTTCATCCGGCCCCTGCACGAAGCGTCCGAACTGGTCCGCCGACCGGCTCGCAACGCAGGCGCTCGGCCGTTCCCACAGATCAAAGATCGGCAAGGCCCGGCTCAAGCTGGCGATCGATCTGACGCGCGCAGTGCTGCGCGTTCCGGACGATTACCGGATCGGCATCGTGCCGGCGTCCGACACCGGCGCGGTCGAAATGGCGATGTGGTCGCTGCTCGGCGCGCGCGGCGTCGACATGGTGGCCTGGGAGAGTTTCGGCGCGGGCTGGGTGACCGATGTCGTCAAGCAGCTCAAGCTGGACGATGCGCGCACGATCACAGCCGACTATGGCGAATTGCCCGATCTGTCGCAGATCGATTTCGACCGCGATGTCGTCTTCACCTGGAACGGCACCACCTCGGGCGTGCGCGTGCCCGACGGCGATTTCATCCCGGCTGACCGGCAGGGGCTGACGATCTGCGATGCCACGTCCGCCGCCTTTGCCCAGCGGCTCGATTTCGCCAAGCTCGATGTCATCACCTTTTCCTGGCAGAAGGTGCTGGGCGGGGAAGGCGGCCATGGCGTCATCATCCTGTCGCCGCGCGCCGTCGAACGGCTTGAGACCTACGCCCCGGCCTGGCCGCTGCCGAAAATCTTCCGCCTGACCAAGGGCGGCAAGCTGCTCGAGGGCATTTTCAAGGGGGAGACCATCAACACGCCCTCCATGCTGTGCGTCGAGGACTATATCGATGCGCTGGAATGGGCCAAATCGATCGGCGGGCTCGATGCGATGATCGCCCGTGCCGACGCCAATCTCGATGCGATCCAGTCCTTTGTCGACCAGGTCGACTGGCTCGAAAACCTCGCCGCCAATCCGGCAACGCGCTCGAACACGTCCGTGTGCCTGAAGATCACCGATCCGGCCGTGACCGCGATGGACGAGGCCGGCCAGGCTGCGTTCGCCAAGGCGATGGTGTCGGCGCTCGACGCCGAAGGCGCGGCTCTCGACATTGGCGCCTATCGCGACGCGCCCCCGGGCCTCAGGATCTGGGCTGGCGGCACTGTCGAGACCGCCGATCTTCAAGCGCTGATGCCCTGGCTGCAATGGGCGTTCGACATGCAGAAGGCGTCGCTGAAGCAGGCCGCCTGATTCCTCTTGCGCCATCCCCTCGCGCTTCGAGGCTCGCAACCTCCCCTCATCCTGAGGTGCGAGCGCAGCGAGCCTCGAAGGGCGGGGAATGGTTGCTCACACCTCAGCATGAGGGGACGGACCAGCGATCGCTCGCTCTCCACTCGTCCCGAAACCACAGGAAAAGACCCGTGACAAAACCCCGTGTTCTCGTTTCCGACAAATTGTCGCCCACCGCCGTCCAGATCTTCAAAGATCGCGGCGTCGATGTCGATTTTCAGCCAGACCTTGGCAAGGACAAGGACAAGCTGCTCGACGTGATCGGCGACTATGATGGCCTGGCCATCCGCTCGGCCACCAAGGTGACCGAAAAGCTGATCAACGCCGCCGACAATCTCAAAGTGGTCGGCCGCGCCGGCATTGGTGTCGACAATGTCGACATTCCCGCCGCTTCGCGCCGCGGCATCATCGTCATGAACACGCCCTTCGGCAATTCGATCACCACCGCCGAACATGCGATTTCGATGATGCTCGCCGTCGCGCGGCAAATTCCGGCGGCCGACATCTCCACGCGCGCCGGCAAGTGGGAGAAATCGAAATTCATGGGCGTCGAGATCACCGGCAAGACGCTCGGCGTGATCGGCTGCGGCAATATCGGTTCGGTGGTCGCCCAGCGCGCGATCGGCCTGAAGATGAACGTGATCGCGTTCGACCCGTTCCTGTCGGAGGAACGCGCCAGGGATCTGGGCGTGGAAAAGGTCGAACTGGACGACCTTTTGAAGCGCGCCGATTTCATCACCTTGCACACGCCGCTGACCGATAAGACGCGCAATGTGATCGACGCGGCGGCCATCGAAAAGATGAAGGACGGCGTGCGCATCGTCAATTGCGCGCGCGGCGGTCTCGTCGACGAGGCGGCGCTGGCCGAAGCGCTGAAAGCGGGCAAGGTGGCGGGCGCCGGCATCGACGTGTTCGAGACGGAACCTGCGACCGAGAACCCGCTGTTCGACATCCCGAACGTCGTCTGCACGCCGCATCTGGGCGCCTCGACGTCCGAGGCGCAGGAGAATGTGGCGCTGCAGGTGGCCGAGCAGATGAGCGACTATCTGGTCAAGGGCGCGGTGACCAATGCGATCAACATGCCCTCGATCAGCGCCGAGGAAGCGCCGATCCTCAAGCCGTTCGTCAAACTGGCCGAGGTGCTGGGCGCTTTCGTCGGACAGGTCGCCGAGTCGGCGATCCTCGAAGTGGAAATCCTCTATGACGGGGTGACGGCGGAACTGAACACCAAGGCGCTGACCAGCGCGACGCTTGCCGGGCTGATCCGGCCGCAAGTGGCCGACGTCAACATGGTCTCGGCGCCGGTGATGGTCAAAGAGCGCGGCGTCATCGTCTCGGAGGTCAAGCGCGACAAGTCGGGTGTGTTCGATGGCTACATCAAGCTGACGGTCAAGAGCGCCAACCAGACCCGCTCGGTGGCCGGCACGGTCTTTGCCGACGGCAAGCCGCGCTTCATCCAGATCAAGGGCATCAATCTGGACGCCGAGATCGGCCGCAACATGGTCTATACGACCAACAATGACGCGCCGGGCATCATCGGCATTCTGGGCACGACCTTCGGCGACAATGGCGTCAACATCGCCAACTTCCAGCTTGGCCGCAACCGGCCCGGCGGCGATGCGATCGCGCTTTTGTATGTCGATGATCCCGTGCCCGAAAACGTGCTCGACAAGGTGCGTGAGTTCCCGGAGATCCTGTCGGCCAAACCGCTGGTGTTCGACGTTTAGGGCCTGTGCTGGGCGGGGCATTTGCGTGCACCGCCGAACCAGATTGCCTTTGTCTCGTTTGTATATTATATTATACAGATGATCGAGGTGCTCCGCACGCGGGTCTTTCGGCGTTGGTACGAAGGGCTGAAGGATTTGCGGGCGCAGGCGAGAATTGATGCGCGCATCCGACGCGTCAGCTTGGGCAATTTCGGGGACGTCAAGTCGGTGGGCGACGGGGTGAGCGAGTTGCGCGTGCCCTATGGCCCTGGCTACCGCGTCTACTTTGTGAGGCGCGGTGACCGGATTGTCCTTCTGCTCTGCGGCGGCGACAAGAGCAGCCAGAAACGCGATATCGCGCAAGCCAAGGCGCTGGCAAAGGAGGTCTAAAATGGCTGTTGAAGTTGATCGTTGGGATGCAGCCGACAATCTCGAGACGCCGGAACATGTCGCGGCTTATCTGGAAGCTGTCTTCGAGGATGGCGACCCGGGCCTGATCGCCGCCGCGCTGGGCGATGTTGCCCGATCCAGGGGCATGAGCGAGATCGCGCGCAGCGCGGGCGTCTCACGCGACACGCTCTACAAGGCGTTGACCGAACAGGGCGATCCACGGCTGAGCACCTTTGTCGGCGTCATGAAGGCGATGGGCCTGAAGATCGTCGCCCAGGCGGCCTGAATAGGGCTTATTGACCGCGGATCAGCGGCCCGCTCCCGGCTTTCGTTCGGCGAGCCAGATGCCGCCGATCACCAGCACCATGGCGATGGCGTGGTGCAGGCCGAACACTTCGCCCAGGATGAGAACCGCAAGGATGGTGCCCATCACCGGCACCAGATTGACGAACAGGCCGGCCCGGTTGGAGCCGATCATCCCGACCCCGAGCATGAAGAAGACCTGGGCGAAGATGGCCGGAAAGACGGCCGTATAGATGGCGACCAGCCAGCCCTGGGTGTCGGGCATGATGCCGGCGGGCGAGCGCCACTCGACATAGGCGAACGGCCAGGAGACGACCATGGCGGAGAACGCCATGGCGACCATGATCGACTTCCAGTGCAGGTCCGGCTTGTAGCGCAGCGCCACCGAATAGCCGGCATAGAGCAGGCAGGCGAGCGCCATGAACGCGTCGCCCCGGTTGATCACCAGGCCGACAAGCTGCTCGAGACTGCCGTTGGACGCAACGAAGGCGATGCCGATCAGCGACAGGAAGAAGCCGACGATCTGCATCGGGCTGACGGGGGTGCGGAACGCAACGAAGTTCATCGCGAAGATGAACATCGGAATGCCCGCCTGCCAGATCGCCACATTGATCGCAGACGTGTGGTTGAGCGCCGAATAGAGCGCGACGTTGAAGCCGGCAAAGCCTGTCGCGCCATAGACGAACAGAAGCGGCAGGTGGCGGAAGATCTTATGCCTGTCGGCCCAGAATTGCGGCCCGGCGATGACGACAAGGATCGCGAACGCCATCATCCAGCGCACGCTGGTCAGGATCATCGGCGAGATGTGGCCGACGGCCAGCTTGCCCGCCACCGCGTTGCCGCCCCAGAAGATGGTGGTCATCACCAGAAGCAGATAGGCGAGGCGGTTGACCTGGGCGGTCGGTGCGTCTTGGGCCGGCATGAGGGCTCCGTGATCGGCGGTCGGGCGGCCTACATGGCCCAGCGCAGGCCGATTTGCGAGGAAAAACCCGTGACCGTGTCAATTCGCCGGTGTCGCGGCCTCGCGCTTTGGCTCTCGCACGTCTATAGACGGCCCGTTTGTGTCAAACCGGCAAGGGGAAGACGGCGGCATGGCCAATGTGGTGGTGGTCGGCTCGCAATGGGGCGACGAAGGCAAGGGCAAGATCGTGGACTGGCTGTCCGAGCGCGCCGATGTGGTGGTGCGCTTCCAGGGCGGGCACAATGCGGGCCACACGCTGGTGGTCGACGGCAAGGTCTATAAGCTGTCGCTGCTACCTTCGGGCGTTGTGCGCGAGGGCAAGATGAGCGTCATCGGCAATGGCGTGGTGTTCGATCCGCATGCCTTTGTCGCCGAATTGGGCCGGCTGGCCGAGCAGGGTGTCGATATCGGGCCGGACCGGCTGCGCATTGCCGAGAACACCGCGCTGATCCTGTCCGTCCACCGCGAACTGGATGCGTTGCGCGAGGATGCGGCGTCCAATTCGGGCACCAAGATTGGCACGACGCGGCGCGGCATCGGCCCGGCCTATGAGGACAAGGTCGGCCGCCGCGCGGTGCGTGTCATGGATCTGGCCAACATGGAGACGTTGCCGGCCAAGGTCGACCGGCTTCTGACCCACCACAACGCGCTGCGGCGCGGGCTGAATCAGCCCGAGATCGGCCATGATGCGCTGATGGAGGAATTGTCGTCGGTGGCCGATGCCATCCTGCCCTTTGTCGACAAGGTGTGGAAGGTGCTCGACGACAAGCGCCGCGCCGGCGCACGCATCCTGTTCGAGGGCGCGCAGGGCACCTATCTCGACATCGATCACGGCACCTATCCGTTCGTGACCTCGTCCAACACGATCTCCGGCCAGGCGGCGACCGGATCGGGCATGGGGCCGGGCGCGATCGACTATGTGCTGGGCATCACCAAGGCCTATACGACGCGCGTCGGCGAGGGGCCGTTTCCGACCGAGCAGGACAATGAGGTGGGGCAGTATCTGGGCGAACGCGGACACGAGTTCGGTGTCGTCACCGGGCGCAAGCGCCGCTGTGGCTGGTTCGATGCGGTGATGGTGCGCCAGGCGGTGGCCGTCAACGGCATCACCGGCATCGCGCTGACCAAGCTGGACGTGCTCGACGGCATGGAGGAGATCAAGGTGTGCGTCGGCTATGAGCTGGACGGCGCAGGCATCGACTATCTGCCGGCCAGTCAGGGCGCACAGGCGCGGCTGACGCCGGTCTATGAGACGCTCGAAGGCTGGAGCGGAACGACCGCCGGCGCCCGGTCCTGGAACGATCTTCCCGCCCAGGCGGTCAAATATGTGCGTCACGTGGAAGAACTGATCGGCGCGCCGGTGGCGATTTTGTCGACCTCGCCGGAGCGGGACGACACGATACTTGTGACCGATCCGTTTCAAGACTAGTTTGGCGCGCAAAGAACGGGCGCATAGCGGATTGAATTCATGGCAGATTTTGCTGCGATTCTGAAAAAGACCCTCGACAAGATGGGCGAAACGACGCCGGAGGTGCGCGCAAAGGTCTATGACAAGGCGCGGCAGACGGTGCAGCGGCAGATCGACGCCATGGCCAACCAGCCGCCGCAGGCGGCCATCGACCGGCAGTTCGAAAAGCTCGAATCGGCGATCGTCGAGATCGAGGCCGGCTATGCCGCCCCGATCCCGGATGAAGGGCCCGCGGACACCGAACCGGACCTGCCACCGGTCACCGAGCCGGTACCGGTCGAAGCGGATCAGCCGGCCGAAGTCGCGGATAGAGCACCGGAGCCCGACGCGGAGCCCGAAATTGAGGCGGCGCCCACGCCGGCCGAGGCTCCGGAAGACGAAACAGCGGCTACCGTTACCCAGGCCGAAACGGAGAGCGAGCCCGCATCCGAAACGCTGTCGGAAGACGAGCCGGATACGGCGCCGGATGCGCCGGTGGAGGAAGCCGCCGCGATCGTGCCGGAGGTTCCCGCCGAGCCCGAACCCTGGTCGCCGCCGACGGTTTCGGCCGACGATGATGCGGCGCGCGACGAGGGCATCGTGGATGCGCCGGCACCGTCCGACCAGCCGCCTTTCGGTGCGCCGGCGGAGCCCGAGCCAACTGTCGATGACGTTCTGTCGTCGCTCGACGATGTGCGGTCGCCGCACACCGACAAGCCAGACGACGATCCTTTCACGCTCGACACTCCTCCGGATGTCGGCGGTCTTGAGCCCTCCTCCGGCGGCGACACGGAGCCGGCCATGCCGCGCGCCGATGATCATGACCCGCTGCTCGATTTCCTCAGCGAGGAACGGGAAACCATGGCCGAGGCGGACAGCGATGCCGATCGTGCCGTCGATGCGCTGTTCGGCGAGCCCGTCACTGATGCGGCGCCGGAGAGCGCGCTGGCCAGCGCGGGCGGCAATGAGCTGATCGGCGAGCGGAGCGAACCGGCCGACGCCGATGCGCTGCCCGCCGAGGACAGACCGCGCCGGAGCGGATGGCTGATCGCCGCGGCGGTGCTCGTCCTGCTGATCGCTGGCGGCGGCTATGCGGCCTATGTCAACCAGGAGCCGCTGCGCGCCTTCCTGTCGGCCCTGGGGGGCACCGCGTCCCAGACCGATGACGGCGATGTCCCGGTGCGTACCGTGGAGACGACGCCGGTCAATGCGGACAGCGGCGAAGCGGGCGAGGGCACGCCTGTCGAGGACACGCCTCCGGAGACCGTCGATGCGGGCGGTGGCGATGACGACGTCCAGAAATTCACGCAGCGCCTGACCGAGGATGGCCGCGAGGTCGATGAAGGTCCGGCGCCCGGTGCGGCGGCGCCCGGCGAAGGCAGTTCGGTGGCCGGGCAAACGGCAGGCAGCGAGGACGCGCCCGCCGCCGATGCCGGCACGCCGGAAGCGCCCGCCGACGATGCACAGGACGGCATCGCCGTCGGCCAGCGCACCATTTTCTATGAAGAGCGCACCGGAACCCAGCCGGGAACCGCAATGCAGGGTTCCACTGTCTGGTCGGTCGCCCAGGAATCGCCCGGCGGCGATCTGCCTCTGGAACCGGCGATCCGCGCCCAATCGTCGATCCCCGATCTCGGAATTGGGTTGGAGGTCACCATCCGCCGCAATGGCGATGCGACGTTCCCGGCGAGCCATATCGTCGAACTGTTCTTCACCGTGCCCGAAACGTTCGAGGGGCGCGGCATCGCCGATGTGCAGCGCATCACGTTCAAGAACACCGAGCAGGATCCCGGCAGCGCGCTGATCGCGGTGCCCGCGCCGATCGACACCAACATCTTCCTCGTCGCGCTGACCGACGCGGAGACCGCCGTCCAGACCAACACGTCGCTGATGCTCAGCCAGGGCTGGGTCGACATTCCGATGCAATATGTGTCTGGCCGGCGGGCGCTGATCACGCTCGAAAAAGGCGCGGCGGGCGATGCGGTCTTCCGCGAAGTGTTCGAGGCCTGGGAAGCGGCACCGCTGGCGGAAACCGGCGGGGGATAACGACGCTTCCGGCCGCAGGGGTCGCGCCGGGTCGGGTCAGGGCCGGACAGGCTTCCGGCGCGGGAAACCGGCCTCGTGCATGGATGCGCCCAGCCGGGCGATCGTGATCGCATCAAGCCTTTCGAGCAGATCCTTTTCGGCAAGGGCGAGCGCGTCATTCATGACGGCATGCAGCGTCCTTTCGATCACGCATGGTCCGGTCGGCGCTTCCGGCTTGGACGATGGACCGAAAACGGATTCCCCCAGCGCGCGATAGACGGCGGCAACGGTAATCTCCTCTGCGGGCCTGGCCAGCCGCCAGCCACCGGCATGGCCGCGCGCCGACACCAGGATGCCGGCCTCCCGCAACTGCCCCAGCACCCGCCGGACGACGACCGCATTGGTGCCGTTGTGGCCGGCAATGTCTTCCGACCGAAAAAGGGTGCCCGGGTCGGCGGCCATGTGGCCGAGTGCATGCAGGGCGAGAGACAGCTTGCTATTTCGTTTCATGTAACTATGTTTGTTATGAATTAACGAGACATGAGGCAAGCACCTTGGCACAAAAAACGATTTCCCACGATGTGGCGATCATTGGCGGCAGCTTTTCCGGGCTCAGCGCGGCGCTTTATCTGGCCCGCGCGCGCCGCACCGTGGCGGTCTTCGACCATGGCCGGACACGCAACCGGTTCTCGGCCCATGGCCACGGATTTCTGGGGATGGACGGGCTGTCGCCCGACGAGATGCGCATACGCGGACGCAGCGACGTCACCGCCTATCCCACGGTCGATCTGCATGAAACATCTGTCGATGCCGTCGAACCGGACGGCGATGGTTTCCGGCTGACGACCGGCGCGGGTGCGGCGGTCACCGCGCGTCGGCTCATCCTGGCCTGCGGCATGCGCGACACGCTGCCGCCCATCGACGGACTGGATGCCTGCTGGGGCAAGACTGCCGTGCATTGCCCCTATTGCCATGGCTATGAGTTGGCCGACCGGCCGACCGGGGTTCTGATGATCGGCGAAGCGTCGCTGCACCAGGTGCAGTTGTTGCAGGACTGGACCGATCGGCTGACCCTGTTCACCAACGGTCATGAAGTTGCCGACGACATGCGATCCGAATTGGCCCGAAAGGCGATCGAGATTGTCGATGGCCCGGTCGCGTCGGTCGAACAGACCGATGGCGCGGTCGAGGCAGTGGTGCTGGCCGGCGGCCGTCGCGTGCCGCTGGATGTGCTCTATCTCGGCTCGCAGTCCGCCCCGGCCTGTCCGTTCGCCGAAACGCTGGGCTGCGCTTTGGAGGACGGCCCGTTCGGATCGCTCGTGTCGGTCGACGAGATGTTCCAGACGTCGGTGTCCGGCATTTATGCGACCGGCGATCTGGTGCGGCCGATGTTCAACACCGTTTTCGCCGCAGCCGATGGCGCGATGGCCGGCGTTGCCTGCCACCGGTCGCTGTTGCAATGACGACAAAGCCCCGGTCGTCGGACCGGGGCTTCTTGTGACTTTGGTGTTCGGCGGCGGGCCGTTTGGTCAGCCCGCATGTTCGAGCTGGGCCGGCGGCGCGTTCAGCTTGGCGGCTGCCGCCACCATCGCCTTTTGCACCTTTTCAAAGGCGCGGACCTCGATCTGGCGGACGCGCTCGCGCGAGATGTCGAATTCGCCGGATAGTTCCTCGAGCGTCAGCGGGTCTTCGGACAGGCGCCGGGCCTTGAAGATGCGCTGTTCGCGCTCGTTGAGAACCTCCATCGCATCGCGCAGCATGGTGCGGCGATGGTCCAGTTCATCCTCTTCGATCAGCATCTGCTCCTGGCTGTCGCTTTCATCGACAAGCCAGTCCTGCCACTGGCCGCTTTCGCCCTCGGCCGCGCGGATCGGTGCGTTCAGCGACGCATCGCCGCCAAGGCGCTGGTTCATCGACAGAACCTCCTCCTCGGAGACCTGAAGGTCGGTCGCGATCTTCTTGACCTGCTCTTCGTTCAGATCGGCATCGCCGAGCGCCTGGATGCGGCTCTTGGCCTTGCGCAGGTTGAAGAACAACCGCTTCTGGTTGGCCGTGGTGCCCATCTTCACAAGGCTCCACGAGCGCAGGACATATTCCTGGATCGATGCCTTGATCCACCACATCGCATAGGTGGCGAGGCGGAAACCGCGCTCGGGGTCGAACTTCTTGACGGCCTGCATCAGGCCGACATTGCCTTCGGAAACCACTTCGCCCATCGGCAGGCCGTAGCCGCGATAGCCCATAGCGATCTTGGCGACCAGGCGCAGATGCGAGGTCACAAGCTTGTGGGCGGCGTCGGTGTCGTCATGCTCGTGATAACGCTTGGCGAGCATATATTCCTCGTCGGGCTGCAACATCGGAAAGCGGCGGATTTCCTCCATATACCGCGAAAGTCCGTTACTGCCGCCGGCAAGGCTCGGTAGTGTGTTCTGGGCCATGAAAAGCACCCTTTCTCCCGTGATGGCTCCCGCAGAAATGCGGCGAGCGAGAGGCACAAGCGCCAATTGGATGCACGCCTATGCCGCCGCTGGACGCGGCTTTGCTCTATAGATGGTGGCGAATGCCAATGATTTCAAGTGTTTCTAGTTGTCCCTCAAAGCGTTGGCCAATTGCGCCATGTCGGGGGGCATGGCGGCTTCAAACCGCATGAGTTCGCCGGTCGTCGGATGGATGAAGGCCAGTATCGCCGCATGCAGGGCCTGTCGGCCGAGTGCGTCGACCGCCATATGGGCCGGTTCGGGCAGCGTGCGGGCCTTGGAGCGAAAGCCCGCGCCATAGACATCGTCGCCGATCAGCGGATGGCCGATATGGGCCATATGGACGCGGATCTGGTGGGTGCGGCCGGTTTCCAGCGTGCAGGCGACAAGGCTTGCAACGGGTTTCGCCTCCGGGCCGAACCGCGCTTCCACCGAAAAGCGGGTGACCGCGTGACGCGCATCGGGCTGGCTTTCGGAGACGACGGCCTGTTTGGTCCGGTCGCTGCCCGACCGGCCCAGATGGGTTTTGATCGTGCCCGCTTTTCGGTCCGGCGCGCCCCAGACCAGCGCCTGATAGGCCCGTTCCATCGGGCCGGTGCGGCCATGGTCGGCAAACTGGGCGGACAGGTGCGCGTGGGCGGCGTCGGTCTTGGCAACGACCATGACGCCGCTCGTGTCCTTGTCCAGCCGATGCACGATGCCGGGACGTTTGACCCCTCCAATGCCCGACAACGTGTCGCCGCAATGGTGGATCAGCGCGTTGACCAAGGTACCGGTCGGGTTGCCGGCGCCGGGATGGACGACCATGCCGGCCGGCTTGTCGATGACGATCAGCGCATCGTCCTCGTAAAGCACCGACAAAGGGATCGCCTCGGCCTGCGGTTCGGGGTCTTCGGGCGGCGGCAGGTCAACGCGCGCGATGTCGCCGGCCTCGACGCGGCGTTTGGCTTCCTTTGCGACCGCGCCGTTCAGCGTCACGTGCCCCTGTTCGATCAGCGTCTTGAGGCGGCTGCGCGAGACCGTCCCCTCCAACACCGCGGCGAGAAACCGGTCGAGGCGCTGGCCGGCATCGTCCGGTCCGGCGGTCACGTCTTCCATTTTTCCGCGTTCCTCTGTAGGGCAGGGCGATTGTCGGCCGGTGCTATCGGGCGCCGGCGCCGCACGCAACAGGACAGACATGAACCAATTGCCGCTAGAGCTTGCCGAAGAGGCGCCGCTTGATCCCGCCGCCGAGCGCGTGCGGCGCAAGATGGTGCGGCTTCTGGCCGTGTCGATCGGCATCATGTTCATCGGCGTTTTTGCCGTGCTGGCGGCCATCGTCTGGCAGTTGGGTGAGGCGACGACACCCTCGCTGACCGCCGGCGACCTGATCGTGCCGGACGGGTTTTCGGTTCTCGAAAGCGATCTGGCGGCCGATGCCATCCTGCTGCGTGGTACCGTGACGGACGGATCGCAGCGCGTTCTGATCTTCGATCGCGCGTCCGGAGAGATGACCGGCGACTTCACGATCGGTTCGCTTGCGGGCGCCGCGTCCGACCAATAGCGGACAGGCTGTCGCAATTTCGACAACAAGTTTGTCGTCAACGCCAAATTGATTTCATTGTCCCCCTTTACAACCGGGGGCCATCTTCGATTTGATGCATGCCATCGCTGGCACCGACATTCAGGCCGGCATCCGGGTTCAACAAGCGGAGTGGACAGCCATTTCCAGAGGCGCATCAGTCAAGTTCGACAGTGTTCAGAAAAGCTATGACGGCGAAACGCTTGTCGTCAAAGATCTCAATCTCGATATCGCCCGCGGCGAATTCCTGACGATGCTTGGGCCTTCGGGGTCCGGCAAGACCACATGCCTGATGATGCTGGCCGGATTCGAGCCGGCCACACATGGCGAAATCTATCTCAACGATCAGGGCATCAACAATGTGCCGCCGCACAAGCGCGGCATCGGCATGGTGTTCCAGAACTATGCGCTGTTTCCGCACATGTCGGTGGCCGAGAACCTGGCCTTTCCGCTGCAGGTGCGCGGCATGGCCAAGGCCGAGCAGGAAGACCGCATCCGCCGCGCGCTCGACATGGTCGAACTGGGCGCCTTTGGCAGCCGGCGGCCGGCGCAGCTTTCCGGCGGCCAGCAGCAGCGCGTCGCGGTGGCCCGGGCGCTCGTCTTCGATCCCGAACTGGTGCTGATGGACGAGCCGCTGGGCGCGCTCGACAAGCAGTTGCGCGAGCAGATGCAGTACGAGATCAAGCACATTCACGAAAATCTCGGCGTCACCATCGTTTATGTCACGCACGACCAGACCGAGGCGCTGACCATGTCCGACCGCGTGGCGGTCTTCAATGACGGGGTGATCCAGCAGCTCTCGTCGCCTGACACTCTGTACGAAAGCCCGCAAAATTCGTTCGTCGCCCAGTTCATCGGCGAAAACAACAAGTTGTCGGGCGAGGTGGTCGCGCTGGATGGCGCCAATTGCGAGGTGCGGCTCGACGATGGCACGCTGCTGGTCGCCGATCCGGTCAATGTCAATGGCGCGGGCAGCCGGACGACGGTGTCGCTGCGGCCGGAGCGGATCGAGCTTGCGCCGTCGGACGAGCCCGAAAACGTGCTCGACGGCAAGATCGAGGAACTGATCTATCTGGGCGATCATATTCGCGTGCGGATGAATGTGGCCGGCAATGACGAGTTCATCGTCAAGGTGCGCAACCGGCGCGACAAGCGGCCGATTTCCGAGGGCGAAATGGTCAAGGTCGGCTGGGCCGCCTCGGACTGCAAGGCGCTCGACGCTGTGGCGTGAGCGCAATCGGAATTGACCGCGGGCAGTGGTGCCCGTGGCAATGGGGACAGCGCGTTCGGCCAACCGCCGGAGCTGTCCCGGACAAAAAGGGAGCAATCGATGAAACTCAAGACACTTCTCATGGCGACCGCGGCGGCTGGCGTTCTGGCTTCGCCGGCGTTCGCCGAAGGCGATATGTCGCTTGCCGAGGCGCCGTGCGAAAACTGCGCCGACGAATTGACCGTCGTTTCCTGGGGCGGCGCTTATCAGACGTCGCAGATCAAGGCCTATTCGGAGCCCTATGCGGAAGCCACGGGCGTGACCTTCGTTTGGGACGAATCCTCGGCCGAGGCCGTGGCCAAGCTTCGCGCCATGAGCGAAGCCGGCAACGTGACCTGGGACGTTGTCGACGTGGTGGCATCGGATGCCATCCGCCTGTGCGACGAGGGTCTTGCGATCGAGATTGATGGCGCGACCGAATTGGCCCCCGCGCCGGACGGTACGTCGGCTGACGATGATTTCGGCGTGCTGCGCGTCAACGAGTGTTTCGTGCCGCAGATCGTCTATTCGACGACGTTCGGCTATCGCACCGATGTCGCCGAGTGGAATGGTGCTGTGCCTGACGACATCTGCGACATCTTCGATCTGGAAGCCTTCCCGGGCAAACGGTCGCTGCAGCGCCGTCCGATCGACAATATGGAATGGGCGACCTACTGCAACGGCACGCCGAAGGACGAAATCTACGACGTGTTGAGCACCGACGAGGGCATCGCAGCCGCGCTTGCCAAGCTTGATACGATCAAGGACGAGGTCGTCTGGTGGACGGCTGGTGCCGAGACGCCGCAGCTTCTGGCCGACGGCGAAGTCGTGATGGGCTCGACCTTCAACGGCCGCCTGTTCTCGGCAATCGCCGAGCAGGACCAGCCCATCGCCATGATGTGGGACATGCAGTCGTTCGACCTTGACGGCTGGATCATTCCCGAGGGTCTGGATGAGGCACGCCTCAACCGTGCCAAGCACTTCCTGAAGTTCGCCACCGACACGCAGCGTCTGGCGGACCAGGCCAAGTACATCTCCTATGGCCCGGCCCGCGCTTCGTCCGCGCCGCTTGTGGGCACCCATGCCGAGCTTGGCATCGACATGGCGCCGCACATGCCGACCGACCCGGCCAATGCCAGCAACGTCCACAATTACGACTACACTTGGTGGGCGGACAATCGCGACGACATCGACGCGAAGTTCCAGGCCTGGCTGGTCCAGTAAAACCAATGACAAAAGGACACGGCGCCCTGCGCCGTGTCCGCCCCTGATTTTGAAAGCATTTTTTCCAGACTTGAATTTTCAGCGGGGATTGCGATGAGCAGCGCCACCGACACACCGAGCGATGCGATTGCCGGCGACGGCATTGTGCGCGCCGCGGACGGAACCCCGCTCAAGCGCAGTCTGGCGCGCGCCTTGCGCCGCGAAAAGCTGCGCTCCTTCCTGCTGATCGCGCCGCTTCTGGCCTTTGTCGTCATCTCCTTCCTTTTGCCGATCGCCGATATGCTGTTCCGGTCGGTCGAGAACAACATCGTCCAGGACACGATCCCGGAGACCGTGCAGACGCTGGCCTCTTGGGACGCCGACAGCGGCGAACTGCCCGACGAGCGCGTCTTTGCGGCGCTTTATCAGGACCTGCAGATCGCCGTCGAAAAGCGTATCCACACCCGGCTCGGCTCGCGCCTGAACTATGAAAAATCCGGCATGTCGGGCCTCTTCCGCAAGACCGGCCGCGACGTGCGCCGGACCGAGGCGGTGGCGCCTTACAAGGAATGGTTCATCGCCATCGACGAGGACTGGGGCGATATCGAGGTCTGGGCTGTCATAAAGCGCTACAGCCCACCCTATACGCCGGGCTATTTTCTCAATGCGGTCGATGCGGAACTGACCGCCGAGGGCGCCGCGATGAAGCCGGAGAACGAGCGCATCTATCTGACGCTGTTCTGGCGCACGCTCGTGATGAGCCTGATGATCACGCTGTCATGTCTGCTGCTCGGCTATCCGATCGGCTATCTCCTCTCACACCTGCCGGCGCGTTCCGCCAACCTTCTTATGATCCTCGTGCTGCTGCCGTTCTGGACGTCGCTTCTGGTGCGCACGTCGGCCTGGAAGGTGCTCTTGCAGCAACAGGGGGTGATCAACGACTTCCTCGTCTGGATCAATCTGATCGACGATGCGGGGCGCCTCGTCATGATCAACAATCAGACCGGCACGATCATCGCCATGACGCACATCCTGTTGCCGTTCATGATCCTGCCGCTCTATTCGGTGATGCAGACGATCTCGCCATCCTATGTGCGCGCCGCCAAGAGCCTTGGCGCGAGCGACTGGACAGCGTTCTGGCGGGTCTATTTCCCGCAGACCGTGCCGGGCATCGGCGCCGGCGCGATCCTCGTCTTCATCCTGGCGATCGGCTACTACATCACGCCCGAACTGGTCGGCGGCACGAGCGGCATCTTCATCTCGAACCGCATCGCCTTTCACATCTCGACGAGCCTGAACTGGGGTCTGGCGGCCGCGCTCGGCACCATATTGCTGCTGCTCGTGCTGGCGCTGTTCTATGTCTATGACCGCATCGTCGGCATCGACAATGTGAAGCTGGGATAGGGAGCAAAGCGATGTCGTCCCCCTTGCCGCCCTATGCCTCGACGCTCCAGATCACCTGGTTCTACGCGTTCCGGGTCATTTGCGGGCTGATCTTCTTCTTCCTGATCTTCCCGATCCTGGTGATCGTGCCGCTGTCGTTCAACGCGCAGGATTTCTTCACCTTCACGCCGGAAATGCTGCGCCTCGATCCGGCGGGCTATTCGCTCAAGCACTATGTCGATTTCTTCACCAATCCCGACTGGCAGCAGGCGCTGTGGAACTCGGTGACGATCGCGCCGGCGGCGACCATCCTTGCGACCGTGCTGGGGACGCTGGCGGCGATCGGCTTGTCCCAGTCGCATGTGCCCTACAAGTCGGCGATCATGGCGATCCTGATCTCGCCGATGATCGTGCCGCTGATCATTTCGGCGGCGGGCATGTATTTCTTCTATTCGCGGCTCGGTCTTCAGGGGACCTATATCGGCGTCGTGCTCGCCCATGCGGCGCTCGGCACGCCGTTCGTGATCATCACCGTGACGGCGACACTTGTGGGTTTCGACCGGTCGCTGGTGCGGGCGGCGGCGAGCATGGGCGCCGATCCGGTGACGACCTTCTTCAAGGTCCAGATGCCGCTGATCATGCCCGGCGTCATTTCCGGGGCGCTGTTCGCCTTCATCACATCGTTCGATGAGGTTGTGGTCGTCCTGTTCCTCGGCTCGGCGTCGCAGAAGACGCTGCCATGGCAGATGTTCATCGGCCTGCGCGAGCAGATATCGCCGACCATTCTTGCGGTCGCCTCGGTGATGGTGGCGCTGTCGATCGTGCTCCTGTTCACGCTGGAAATGCTGCGGCGGCGTTCCGAACGTCTGCGCGGTCTGTCGCCGGGCTGAGCCCTTTTCCCGGCCTGCCGAAACGGCTAGGTCTGGGCGCATCGATTACGCATTGCGGACCTTGTTCCCATGAGCCTCGGGCTTCAGGCGTTTGTCGCCGCCCTGCCGATCCTCGTCGCCGGCCTGCTTCTGGTCGGTCTGCGCATGCCGGCCCGGTCGGCCATGCCGGTCGTCTATGTGGTCGCGGCGCTCTTGGCCCTGTTCGTCTGGCAGGTGCCGGCCCTGCGCGTGGTTGCCGCTTCGCTGCAGGGTCTTGTGATCACCTTCGACATTTTGCTGATCGTGTTCGGCGCGATCCTTCTTCTGAACACGCTCAAACATTCCGGCGCGCTGGCGGTCATCAAGGACAGTTTTTCGGCGATCAGCCCGGATCCGCGCATCCAGATCGTCATCATCGTGTGGATGTTCGGCGCCTTCATCGAGGGGGCGGCCGGGTTCGGGACCGCGGCGGCGATCTTGGCGCCGCTGCTCGTTGCGCTCGGCTTTCCCGCCATGGCGGCCGTCATGCTCGGCATGACGCTGCAATCGACGCCGGTGACGTTCGGCGCGGCGGGCACGCCGGTGCTGGTCGGCCTCGCCGGCGGGCTCGACGGGCCGCAGCTTGATGCGCTTCTTGCGCAGAACGGGCTGACGCTTGCGGACTATCTGCAACTGGTCACCAATCAGGTCGTCATCTTTCACGGCATTGCCGGGCTTTTCATCCCGGTCATCATGGTGCTGATGACCACGCGCTTTTTCGGCGCCAACCGGTCCTGGCGCGAAGCGCTGCCGGCAGTCCCCTTTGCCTTTTTTGGCGGCGTCGCCTTCGTCGTGCCCTATGCGCTGATTGGCTGGCTTCTGGGCCCTGAATTCCCGTCGATGATCGGCGGGCTGGTCGGGCTCGCGGTGATGATCCTAGCGGCACGCGCGGGTTTTCTGATGCCCAAGACCGTCTGGTCGTTTCCGCCGCGGGCCGACTGGCCGGTCTATTGGCTGGGATCGGTGCAGGCGGACACGGGCGAGCCGCCGCCCGCCGGCACACGGCCGTCTCTGTGGCGGGCCTGGGCGCCTTACCTTCTGATCGCGATCCTTCTCGTCCTCACCCGCCTGCCGGCACTTCCCTTCGGCGACTGGCTGAAGGCGCTCCGCATCAGTTTTCCCGACATTTTCGGCACCGGCATCTCGGCGGCGAGTACGCCGCTCTATCTGCCGGCGACCGTCTTCATCGTGACGGTGCTCGTCACGTTCTGGCTGCACCGGATGCGGCCATCGGAGATGGCGCGCGCCTTCGGCGAGAGCACGCGCACGTTGCTCGGCGCCGGCGTTGTCCTGATGTTCACGGTTCCGATGGTGCGCATCTATGTCAATTCGGACATCAACGATCTGGCGCTCGCCTCGATGCCGCTCGCCATGGCCGACTGGGTGGCGCAGTCCGTGGGCGGCGTCTGGCCGCTGTTTGCGCCCTCGATCGGCGCGCTCGGGGCGTTCATTGCCGGCTCCAACACGATCAGCAATCTGATGTTCGGCGCCTTCCAGTTCGGCGTTGCCGAGCAATTGTCGATGCCGACGGTGACCATTGTCGCGCTGCAGGCGGTGGGTGCGGCCGCCGGCAACATGATCGCCATCCACAATGTGGTCGCCGCATCGGCGACGGTCGGCTATCTGGGCCGGGAAGGGCAGGTGTTGCGGCTGACGCTGGTGCCGACGCTCTATTACGTCGCGCTTGTCGGCCTGATGGGGCTGGTTGCGGTCGGGCTGGGTTCATCGCCCTGAACCGTTGTTGGAACCGGGCGCGCGCTTGGCGCATTATGCCCCGATGCCCTGACCGAAAGGAGCTCTTTCATGGCTGTCACGTCTCGCAGTTTCGCCGTGGTCGGCCTTGGCAGTTTCGGCTCGGCCGTCGCCACCGAACTGCAACGCTCCGGCAATACGGTCGCCGGCATCGATATCGATGAAAAGCGGGTCTCGCGCGTCGCCGAGCATTTGTCATCGACGGCCATTCTGGACGCCACCGACGAGGACGCGTTGCGCGAGATCGGCATTGACGGATATGGGGCCGCCATCGTTGCGATCGGCGACGATATCGAAGCGTCGATCCTGACGACGATGAACCTCAAGCTGGTGGGTGTCGAGACGATCTGGGTTAAGGCCGCCGGCAAGGCCCATCACCGCATCCTGTCCAAGCTTGGCGTCGCCCGCGTCATCCAGCCCGAACAGGAGATGGGGCGCCACATCGCACAGATGCTGAACAATCCGGCCGTGCAGGATTATGTCAGCCTCGGCAACGGCTTTCATGTCGTCAACATCCTTGTGCCCGAAAGGATGGAGGGCAAGACGCTCGACGCCCTGAAGATCGGCAAGAGCTACGATCTGCAGCTTCTGGGCCTGATGCGTGGGACCGATTATGTCGATTGCGACAATGGCGGGCTGACATTGCGGGAAAAGGACAAGCTGCTCGTGCTGGGCAAGCGGGCCGACCTGCGCCGCTTCGGCGATTCGCTTTAGGCCGCGGCGATGCGCTCGGCCATCCGGGGCATGCGGCACCGGTTCACCACCATGCCGCCGCCGATGATCCTGGCGAGCCTTTACGGCTTTCTGATCGTCGTCGGCGCGGCGGCCTTCAAGCTTCCGTTCGCGACGACCGAGCCGATCACCTGGTCCGATGCGCTGTTCACATCGACATCGGCCGTCACCGTCACCGGATTGATCGTCGTCGATACGGGCACGGTGCTGAGCCTTTGGGGCCAGATGATCCTGGCGGTGATGATCCAGCTTGGCGGGCTCGGCCTGATGACGTTCGCCGTCCTCGTGTTGCAGGCGCTTGGCCTGCCGGTGGGGCTGACGCCAAAGCTCTATCTGCGCGAAGACCTCAACCAGACCTCGATGCGCGATCTCAAACGGCTGGTCGGCACGATCCTGCGCGTGGTGCTGGTCTTCGAGGCGGCCGGTGCGGTGCTGCTGGCCTTCTCCTTCGTCCCCGATTTCGGCTGGGGCATGGGCATCTGGCACGCCATCTTTCATTCGATCTCCGCGTTCAACAATGCCGGCTTTTCGACCTTCACGCCCGGCCTTGTGCCCTATGCGGCCGATCCGCTGGTCAACATCGTCGTGCCGTTCCTGTTCATCGCCGGCGGGCTTGGCTATGTCGTCTTCTCCGATGTGTTCCGCGAGCGCGCAAAGTGGGGCCGTTACACGCTGCACACCAAGATCATGCTGGCGGGAACAGCCGTCCTGATCGTCTGGTCGGTCGCCATGGTGGCGCTTCTGGAATGGAACAATCCGGCGGCGCTGGGCGCCCATGAGTCGGCTGGCGTCAGGGCGATGGTCGCCTGGTTTCAGGCGGTGACGACGCGCACCGCTGGCTTCAACACCACCGACATTGGCGCACTGCACGATTCGACGTCGGTCATGTTCATCTCGCTGATGCTGATCGGCGGCGGATCGACCTCGACCGCCGGCGGCATCAAGGTGACGACCTTCGTCATCATGATCCTCGCCACAATCGCGTTTTTCCGCCGCCGGCGGGAACTGACCGCTTTCGGCCGGTCGATCCGGCTCGAGCAGGTGCTCAAGGTGATGGCGCTGACGGCGATCAGCGTCATTTTGGTCTTCGTCGGCGTGTTTGCGGTCACCGCCACCCATGAGGGCGATTTTCTCGACATCGCCTTCGAGGTGGCAAGCGCGTTCGGCACCGTCGGCCTGTCGCGCGGCTTTACCGGCGAACTGAACGAACCCGGCCGGCTGATGATCATGGCGATCATGTTCCTTGGCCGGGTCGGTCCGCTGACGTTGGGATTTTTCCTGGCGACCCGCGCGATCCCGCGCGTGCGCTATCCCGAGGGTCAGGTGCATCTGGGCTGAGGGCGCCCGCGCAGCGCGGGCATGGCCGGGCTGGTGCGCAATCCGTTCTAAAGCGCGTCGATGACCAGACCGAACAGTTCGTTCTGCGCCGAGATCGCCAGTTTCCGGTAGAGGTTGCGGCGGTGCACCTTGACCGTGTGCACCGAGATTTCGAGGTTGTAGGCGATCGACCGGCTCGAGTGGCCTTGCGTGATCAGCGCGGCGACCTGCGCTTCGCGGTGGCTGAGCGCCTGGCCGTCTTCGGTGCGCAGCCGCGAAAAGATCTCGACAAGGTCCGGCGTGCGCTGCGGCTCGTCGCCATGGGCCTGTTCGGCCGCCATCAATTCGGCGAGTTTCGGCATGAAGGCGGTGTGAAGCTGTTTGAAACGGCGCACGTCCCGCGCGGTGAATTTTGGATAGCCGGCATTGCGGCCGATCGAGAAATGGACGACGGAGCGCGGCGTCAGCCGGCGCAGCGCGCCCAGTTCGTCGACCATGCCCGTCGACTGGAAATAGTTGGCGAAATAGTCGCTTGCCTCGAACCGGTCGGGCGCGATCTCGGCGAGGCGGAATGCCGAAGCGCCCTGTTCGCTCCGGGCGCGCTGGGCGAACGGGTCGAGCAGATGGCCGACCTCGCAATAATAGGTGTCGAACGTCTTGCGCAGATGGTCGTCCGGGATCCAGCGAAAGCCGATCTCGGGACGCCGGCCCTCCCGATAGACGATGGCAAGGGCGCTCTGCGGCGCAAACTCGTGGACAGACAGGGCGACAAGGTGCGGCTCCGCATCCTCAAGCTTTCCGGCCACGGCGATCCTGCCCAGAAGATCATATGTGTCGTGTTTCATCGGCGCCTCCCGACTTGCCCCTCCCGATTTGCCCTTCCCGACTTGAACCATGGGACTTGCACCATGGGTGGTACTACTCCACGCAATCGGCCACCGCTAATACCAATGCCGGGGTATTTTCGGTCAATGCCGGTTCCGGCACAGTCTCATGATCAAGGGAGGTTGCATGGCCAATTCGGGCAAGAAGCGCACGGGATGGGTCGCCGAGGAGCTCTATTTCTGGCACCATACGCAGAACTGGGCGGGCCTGTTCGAGCCAGATCTTTCCGTGCAGCCGGGCGAGCATTTCGAAAATGCCGAGACCAAGCGGCGGTTCCGCAATCTGGTCGAAGCATCGGGGTTCGCGCGCCATCTGGTTCCGGTCAGGGCGATGCCCGCAGACGATGAAGCGCTGATGCGCGTTCATCCCAAATCCCATATCGCGCATATCGAAAAAGTTGCCGCTTCGGGCGGCGGCGATGCCAGCGAGCTGACGCCGATGGGCCGGTCGACCGCCGATATTGCCCGGCTGGCCGCAGGCGGTGTGATCGCGGCGGTCGATGCGATCGTCGACGGGACGGTGGACAACGCCTATGTGCTGTGCCGTCCGCCGGGCCACCATGCCGAACCGGAAACGGCGATGGGCTTTTGCTTTTACGCCAATGCGGCGATCGGCGTGCGGCACGCGCAGACCCGCGGCCTGAAGCGGGTCGTCACCGTCGACTGGGACGTCCACCACGGCAACGGCACCGAGACGATCTTTTATGACGTTGCGGACGTGCTGACCATCTCGCTGCATCAGGACAATCTGTTTCCGCCCGGGCGTGGCGGCATTGGCGACACCGGCACGGGTGCCGGGCAGGGCGCAAACCTCAACATCCCGCTTCCCTCCGGCAGCGGCGGCGGCGCCTACCGGCACGCGATCGACGAACTGGTCGCGCCGGCCATCGAGGCGTTCAGGCCCGACATGATTGTGCTGCCCTGCGGGTTCGATGCGTCCGCGCTCGATCCGCTTGGAACGATGATGCTGTCCTCGTCCGATTTCGGCTGGATGGCGGGGCGCATGGCCGCGCTCGCCGACGATCTTTGTGGCGGCCGTGTTCTTGCGACCCATGAGGGCGGCTATTCGGCGGTGCACGTTCCTTTCTGCGGTGTTGCGGTGCTTGAGGCCCTCAGCGGCACGGCAAGCGGCGTGACCGACCCCTATGACGCGCACATCACCGGCTATGGCGGGCAGGACCTGCAGCCGCACCAGGCCGAGGCTGTGGCCGCGGCACGCAAGGCGTATGCCGGCAAGCTTTGAACAGGAGGCACTTCAATGAACGACGACACACAAAGGACAGCGCCCACCTCGCGGCGTGATTTTCTTCGCCTTGCCGGCGCGACGACGGGCTCGGCGGCGCTGCTGGCCGGATTGAACCAGACGGCTGCGGCGCAAGATGGCGAACCGGTGATCATCGGGTGTCCTACGCCTTTGACCGGCATTGTTGCCGCCGACGGCATCGAGTTCAGGCGCGGCCTCGAAATGGCGATCGAGGAAATCAACGCAATGGGCGGCATTCTGGGTCGTCCGGTGGAAGCTGTGTTCGTCGACACCGAAAGCAAGGGCGATGATGCGGTCATCCAGGCATCCCAACGGCTGATCGACCGCGATGGCGCCAGCGCACTGATCACCGGTTACAATCTGGAGACGGGCACGGCGCTGCACGATGTGGCGGCCGATGCGGGCATCATTGCGATGCACGCCAACACGGTCGTCGTCCATGACGAACTGGTCAAATCCGATCCCGACCGTTTCTGGGGCACGTTCCAGTACGATCCGCCCGAGACCTTCTACGGCGTCGGCCTTCTGGACTTCGTCAAGGGCCTTGAAGAGCGCGGCGAGTTCACGCGGCCCAACAACAAGCTGGCGATCGTCACCGGACCGGGTGTCTATTCGATCAACATCGCCAACGAACTTAATGAAAAGGCGGCCGAGTACGGGTTCGAGGTGTCGCTGTTCGAGACGGTCAATGTGCCGATCTCCGAATGGGGCCCGACGCTGGCCAAGCTGCGCGCCGATCCGCCGGCGCTGATCGCGGTGACCCACTTCTATGCGCAGGACCAGGCGCAGTTCATGAACCAGTTCATGAACGAGCCGACC
>JANSXT010000032.1 GCA_024742765.1 Phyllobacteriaceae bacterium
AGTCCAGCACTGCGTGGTGTCGCCCACAGCGATGGCCAAGCACTGACACACCAAGGGACCCGCATCTGGGCCACTCCTTGCGCACATCACTCGGCGACGCTGGGTAGTGTCTCCAAACATCGTGTCATACCCGCGTCCGCGCCCTTGTGCCCTTGTTCCTCATGCGCCCCTGTGGTCCTTGTTCGCCGGGCCGCCGACCCATGCGGCGACCGACCCTGATGTCAGACCATGGCGACATTCGGAACGGCGCACCGCGACGCGCCCCCGCTGCGCCTTGGTATTCCCGCCTTTTATTCCTTGTCCGGCTCCAGCAACCGGTGCAGATGCACGACGAAATAGCGCATATGCGCATTGTCGACGGTCATCTGCGCCTTGGCCTTCCACGCGGCGACCGCGCTGGCATAGTCGGGAAAAATGCCGACAACGTCCAGCGCCTGCAGATCGCGGAAGCGGATGCCGTCGGGCGATTCCAACTCGCCGCCGAAGACGAGGTGCAAGAGCTGTTGGTCCTGGGTGCTGTCGGACATGAAGTGTCTGCCTTTCGCTGTGCGAACCGGGCCGGAAACTGCGCCTGATTATCCGAAGCCGAGATCGCCGACAACTCCCAACATCGCGCCCTTGAGGTCGGGATGGCAGGCGACCAGCGTGCCCTTGAGCGGGTCGGCACCGTTGAGCGACACATCGGCGCCCTTGCCGTCGGTGAAGACGCCGCCGGCCTCGGTCAGAATGAGCGCGGCGGCGGCGATATCCCAGTCGGAGGCGAACGGCTTGACGAAGCTGCCATCCATGGCGCCGCGCGCGACCATCGCCAGCCGGTAGGCCAGTGAGGGCACATGGCTGTGCCGGCGCGCACGGGCAACGCCCGAGGCGTTCAGCCGGTCGACAAGCGCGCGCGGCCCGCCGATCAGCAACTCCGCGCCAGGGTTGGCGACCCGGATCGGCCGGCCGTTGCGATGTGCGCCGCCGCCGGCGGTGGCGCTGATCGTCTCGCCGAGCGCCGGGCATTCGAGCACGCCGGCAACCGGCTTTCCCGCTTCCACAAGGCCGACGGAAATGCACCAGACCGCGTGGCCGGCAATGAAAGCGCGGGTGCCGTCGATCGGATCGGCGATGAAGGTGCGCGGCGCGGCCATGCGGCCGGCGACGTCGCTGTCGGCGGTTTCTTCGGACAGCCAGCCATAATCGGGCCTTGCGGCCAGAAGCGTCTCGCGCAGATAGCGGTCAACCGCATAGTCGGCCTTGGTGACCGGCGACTCGCCATCCTTGAGCCGCACGTCGAGATCGCTGCCGCCGAAATATTGCATCGCCATGGCCCCGGCCTTGCGTGCCGTCTCGGCGATGAGGTTCAACTCATCGGCAAGAGCGGGAAGCGCCGAGGATGCGTCCGCCGAAGCCACCACAGCCGGTCAGGTCCCGGCCAGCGTCATGGAAGGGATCGCCAGCGTCGGTGCGGCGGTTGAAAAGCCGCGGTCGAGATCGTTCGCCGGCACCATGGTCAGGAACATGTCGGCCAGATTGCCGGCAATCGTCACTTCGGAAACCGGAAAGGTCCGCTCGCCATTTTCGATCCAGAAGCCCGATGCGCCGCGGCTATATTCGCCGGTGATCAGATTGACGCCCTGGCCGAACACTTCGGTGACATAAAAGCCGGTGCCCGCATCGGCGATCATCTGTTCGGGCGACACGGTGCCCGGCTCGATGGAGAGGTTGGTCGAGCCGGCATTGACGGTGGTGCCGCCACGCACGCCGCGGCCATTGGTGTCCAGTCCCAGTTCGCGGCCGATGGCGGTCGACAGGAACCAGTGCTTGAGGACGCCGTCCTCGACCATGGTCAACGGGACGGCCGACACGCCCTCACCATCGAACAGGCGCGAGCCGGCGCCGCGCGGCCGATGGGGATTGTCGATGACCGTAATGGCGGGGTTGGCGATCGCCTCGCCCATCCGGTCACGCAGGAAGGTCGATTTGCGGGCCACCGATGCGCCATTGATGGCGCCCGACAGGTGGCCGAGGATCGACCGCGCGACACGCGGATCGAAAATGGCGGCGATCTTGCCGGTCGGCATCTTGCGTGGATTGAGCCGGCGGACGGCGCGTTCTCCGGCCTTGCGGCCGATGTCCGACGCCGCATCGAGATCGGAAAAGTGCGTGCGGCTCGAGAAATCGTAGTCGCGCTCCATCGCCGTGCCCTCGCCGGCGATCACCGAGACCGACCGGCCGAAGCGCGAGCCGCGATAGGCGCCCGAAAAGCCGTCCGAGGTCACCAGGACAAAGCCCGCCTCGCCCGCCGAGGCGGACCCGCCGGACGAATTTGTGACGCCGTCGACGGAGAGCGCCGCCGCCTCGGTCTCCAACGCGTCGTCGGTGAGCCGCTCGGGTGACACGTCGGTCGCATCGAACAGGTCGAGTTCGGGCAGGTCGCGCGCCAGGCGATTCGGATCGGCCAGGCCATTATAGGGGTCGTCGGGCGAGACCTTGGCCATCGCCACCGCCCGTTCGGCAAGCTGGTCGGCATCGGCGGTCGCCGCCGCCGAAACACTCGCCACCCGCCGTCCGACAAAAACGCGCAGCGAAAGATCATCGCTCTCGGACGAATCGGTGCCCTCGACCTTGCCGTTGCGCACGGTCACGGCCCGAGACCGCGAACGCACCGAGACGGCGTCCGCCGCATCGGCGCCAGCGCGCTTTGCGGCCTCGACGAGCGCCGATGCGCGGTCAAGCAGGGTCTGGCTGTGATCATTCATCGGGTCTGTCCCGGGGTTGCGCGCGGTGGCCGGCGGACCAGCTTGCGTGTACCGCAACGGCATTGTTTTCATTTATCGGCGCTTCATCTATTGCTGATGGGAACGTTCATCAAGGCCGGCTGCGGCCTTGACGCCACCGATTGACGGAACAGGACATGGCCGGCGGCGCGACACCGGGATTTTACAGCGAGGCGATCATCCTTCTGGGCGGTGCCGTCGTCGCCGCGCCGCTGTTCAAGCGGCTGGGGCTCGGCACGGTTCTGGGCTATCTGGCCGCCGGCGTCGTCATCGGCCCTTTGCTGGGCCTCTTCGCCGATGCCGAGGCGATCTTCCAGGTCGCCGAATTCGGCGTCGTCCTGCTGCTGTTCGTCATCGGGCTCGAACTCAAACCATCGCGCTTGTGGTCGATGCGCCGGTCTATCTTCGGGCTCGGCGCCGCGCAGGTCATACTCACGGGCCTTGTCCTGTGCGCGCTGGCGATGGTGCTGACGCCATTCAGCCTGTCGGCCAGTCTTGTGGTCGGCTTCGGGCTGGCCCTGTCGTCGACCGCATTCGCATTGCAGATCCTTGAAGAGCGCGGCGAGATGAGCCGCCGCCATGGCCAGAAATCGTTTGCGATCCTCCTGTTCCAGGACCTTGCGATCGTGCCGCTGCTGGCCATCATTCCGCTTTTGGCGCCGGGCGGGGCCGATGCGGAAAACATGCGCATGCTGGATTTTGCCCTCGCCATCGGCGCCGTTGCGGTGCTGATCGCTGCCGGGCGCTACCTGCTCAACCCGCTGTTCCGCATCATCGGCAACACCGGCGCCCGCGAAGCGATGATCGCCACCGCACTGTTCGTCGTTCTTGCCTCGGCCATGCTGATGCAGGTGGCCGGCCTGTCGATGGCCATGGGCGCCTTCATCGCCGGCGTGATGCTCGCCGAATCCTCCTATCGGCACGAACTGGAAGCCGATATCGAGCCGTTCCGCGGCCTTCTGCTCGGCCTGTTCTTCATGGCGATCGGCATGAGCCTCGATCTGGGCGTGCTCTGGCGCGAATGGCTCGTCATCCTGATTGCCGTGCCGCTCCTGATGGCGATCAAGGCGGCGATCATCTACGCGCTGTGCCGGGTGTTCGCGACGCCGCACGATGTGTCCGTGCGCACCGCGCTGGTGCTGCCGCAGGGCGGTGAATTTGGCTTCGTGATGTTCTCGTCTGCCGTCGCCTTCGGCATCTTCGACAGCCAGACATCATCCATCCTGATCGCCATCGTGACGCTGTCGATGGCGCTGACGCCGATCAGCGTGGCGCTCGGACCGCTGCTTCATGGCGAAGACAAGCCCGAGGAGATGGACGAGGACTTCGCCGGCGCCGACAGTGGCGCGGACGTGCTGATGATCGGCTTTTCGCGCTTCGGGCAGGTGGCCTCGCAGATCCTTTTGTCGGGCGGCTCGGACGTGACCATCATCGATCATTCCGCCGACCGGGTGCGCGCGGCGCAGCGGTTCGGCTTCCGCATCTATTTCGGCGACGGCACGCGCAAGGACGTCCTTGAAGCGGCCGGCATCAAACGCGCCAAGATCATTGCCGTCTGCACGCAGAAAAAGGACATCACCGACCAGATCGTCGCGCTGATCCAGCGCGAATTTCCCGAGGCGCGGCTGTTCGTGCGCGCCTATGACAGGGCGCACACGCTGGAGCTGCGCGCCGGCAATGTCGAATATGAGCTGCGCGAGACGTTCGAATCCGGTCTCGTCTTCGGCGCCCGAACATTGCAGGCGTTGGGCGTTTCCGAAGATGTGGCCTCGGAAATCCGCGACGATGTGCGCAAGCGCGACGAGGAACGGCTGCGCATCCAGGCGGTCGAGGGCATCTATGCGGGCGGCCACATGCTGCACACCCAGCCGGTGACGCCGGAGCCACTGACCAAGCCGACCCGTGAGGCCAAGGTTATCTACACCGACCAGAGCGAGACGCCAGACCGCGAGGAGACCACGGAACCATCATGACCGCACCTTTGACACCGTTTCACCTGGCCTTTCCGGTCACCGACCTTGAAAAGACCCGCGCCTTCTATCGCGATGTGCTGGGCTGCGCCGAGGGCCGGTCCTCCGATCACTGGATCGACTTTTCCCTGTTCGGCCACCAGATCGTCGCCCATCAGCGCGACGCGCCCGCCGGCGAGAGCAAGACCCATGTGGACACGATCGATGTGCCGGTGCCGCATTTCGGCGTCATCCTTGCGATGGACGACTGGAAAGCGCTGGCCGAACGGCTGGAGGCGCGCGACGATATTGACTGGATCGAAAAACCGCTGACGCGGTTTGCCGGCCAGCCCGGCGAGCAGGCGACCCTCTTCATCCGCGATCCGTCCGGCAACGCGCTCGAATTCAAGGGCTTTGCCTCCATGGAGGCCCTGTTCGCGACATGAGCCAGGCGCGGGCCGGCGAGGCGAAGTTCCTGACCGGCCCGACCATGGGCCATGTGGTGACGATGACCGCCACCGGCTCGATCGGGCTGGTGGCGATCTTCATCGTCGATGCGCTCAACCTGTTCTACATCTCGCTTCTGGGGCAGGCGGAATTAGCGGCGGCCATCGGCTATGCCGGCACGCTGATGTTCTTTGCCATCTCGGTCGCCATCGGCATGACGATTGCGGCAAGCGCGCTCGTCGCCCGGGCGCTTGGCGCCGGCGACCGCGAGCGGGCGGCGCGCAATGGCGGCGCGGCGCTCTTGTTCATCGGGCTTTCGATGACGGCGATCGCCGCATTGATGTGGCCCAACCTCCACCTTCTGACCGGGCTTTTGGGCGCGCGCGGCGAAACGCAGGACATTGCCGTCGGCTTCCTGCAGATCGTCGTGCCGTCAACGCCGGCGGTTGCCATCGGCATGGGCGCGGCCGGCATATTGCGCGCCGTGGGCGATGCAAGGCGGGCCATGTATGTCACGCTGATCGGCGGCGCGATTTCGGCGGTGCTCGACCCGGTCTTCATCTTCGGGCTCGATCTTGGCGTGACGGGCGCGGCGATCGCCACGGTGATCTCGCGCTGCGCCATTCTGGCGATCGGCCTTCACGGCGCGATCGTCGTGCACAATCTCGTCCGCATGCCGGACGCGGCGACGATGGCCGGCATTGCCCGCCCGTTCTTCCTGATCGCCGGCCCGGCGGTGATGACGCAGCTCGCAACACCCGTCGGCAACGCCTATGTGACCGCGCAGATCGCGCAGTTCGGCGATGATGCCGTGGCCGGCTGGGCGGTGATCGGGCGGCTGATCCCCGTGGCGTTCGGCGCGATCTTCGCGCTCTCAGGCGCGGTCGGGCCGATCCTGGCGCAAAATCTCGGCGCCCGGCAGTATGACCGCCTGCGCTCGGCGATGCGCGACGCACTCATCTTCACCATCATCTATGTGCTGGCCGTCTGCGCGGTTCTGGCGATCTTTGCCGGGCCGATCGCCGATCTCTTCGGCGCGACCGGGCAGGCCCGCGAACTGATCGTCTTCTTCTGCGTGTTCGCAGCCATCAGCTTTTTGTTCAATGGCGGGCTGTTCGTTGCCAATGCCGCTTTCAACAATCTGGGCTATGCGCTCTATTCGACCATGTTCAACTGGGGCCGCTCGACGCTGGGCGTCATCCCGTTCGTCTGGGCCGGCGCGCAGCTATACGGCGCGACCGGCGCGATCGCCGGCTGGGCGCTGGGCGCGGTGGTCTTCGGCATCGCCTCGGTGATCGTCTGTTTCCGGGTGATTGCCACGATTGAGCATCGCGACGATGCCGAGCCGCCGACGGGGCCGGTGCCGCCGACCGCGCAGTCGCCCTTCACCAGCGCCAAGGGCGCCACGCTGGGGTAGAATGTTCTCTTATCCGTGGCGGACGCCGGCCGGGTCCATTTCCCAAGCGGCGATCGCCGCCTCCAGCTTGCCGCGGAACTCGGCGCGGACGGTCGCCGTCGCATCGAGGATCTGTTGCGCCTTGAGGAAATCCAGAACGCGGAAGCGCGACACGGGCGGACGGATGAACACATCGGGCGGGCCGACCATCAGCTTGAGCTGAAGGATCGACTGCATCATCAATTGCGAGACGCCGTAAAGGCTGTCGATGGTCGTCGGCGGTTTGGAGGGATCGCCCTGCGGCGCGCCGACCACATCGATGCCGATCACGATGTCCGCCTTGCCCATAAGATGGTCATAGGGCACCGGGTTGAACAGGCCGCCATCGACATAGATGCGCCCGTCACGGCGGACCGGTTTGAACACGGCCGGGATGGCGGCGGACGCCGCGATCGCCGAATAGAGATCGCCGCTTTCGAAAAAGGTCTGGCGATGGCCGTAATAATCGGTGGCGACGATCGACAGCGGGATTTGCAGCGCGTCGAAATCCTCGGCGATCTCGGCCGGCAGGAACGTTCTGACGATCCGCTCGACATTGAACTGGCCGAACCGGAAGCCGCCATCGACCAGTTCGCTCAAACGCGCCGGACGGGTCTGCCAGAACTTGCCCATCACTTCGGTGCGGTTGCCGGCCAGCTTGAGCGTATAGTCGCGAATCTCGCGGCCGGACATGCCCGAGGCCATGCCGGCGCCCATGATCGCGCCGATCGAGGCGCCGCTGATCGCCACCGGGCGGATGCCCATCTCCTCGAGCACCTCGATGATGTGGATATGCGCATAACCGCGCGCGCCGCCGCCGCCAAAGGCGATCGCGACGGTCGGCCCGCTCTGCGCGGCGGGCAGCTTCCCGGGCCGCACCTCGTCGATGGTCGCGCTCATGATGGCTCTCCGGCCGCGATGAAGTTCAGGGCGGTGTCGCCGGTGCGCCGGCGGTCGAACATCGCCAGACCGTCCGGCAGCGTGATGGCCGCCGCCGCCGTCTCTTCTAGCACGATCAACGCGCCGGGGGACAACCAACCGCCGTGCAACATCGCCGCAAGCGCCTTTTCCCCCAGCCCCTTGCCATAGGGCGGATCGGCGAACACCAGATCGAAAGGCGCCATGGTGCCGATCGGGCCAAGCCGCGTCGCATCGCGCTTGAACAGTTTGGCGACGCCCTGAAGGCCAAGATCGTGCATGGTCTTGCGGATCAGTCCGCGCCCCTCAACCGACGGCTCGACAAAAAGGGCAAAGGCCGCGCCGCGCGACAGGGCCTCGAACCCCAGCGCACCGGTCCCGGCGAACAGATCGAGGACGCGGGCATCGTCCAGCCTGTCGGGATGGGTGTGCGCGATGATGTTGAACAGCGCCTCCCGCGCCCGGTCGGTCGTCGGCCGGATCGCCATGGCGCCAGGTTTGGGCGCGGCGATGGTGCGGCCGCGCAGCCGTCCGCCGACGATCCGCACGGGTCAGTTCCTGTCCGGCTTGCCCGGCTTGCGCGGGCCGGCCGGTTTCGGACCGGATTTGGACGGCTTGCGTTTGCGTTCGGGCCGCGCGCCCGGCGCCATCCAGACATTCGAAGAGCGGTTGGCGCGATGCTTTGGCTTGCCGCCCTCTTCCCTGTCTTTGTCGGGCGCTTTGGTCGACCAGCGCTCGCGCACCCGTTCACGGCGGTCACCGGCCTTTTCGAACCGCTTGCCGCCCGGCCCGCCCGCGCCCTTGTCCGGCTTGTTGGCGTCGCGCGTGCCCGACACCCAGTCGCCATCCTTGCGCACGGTGACCGTGCGGGTCTCGCCATCTGTTTCGCCCGCCCGGACCGGCCGGTTGGGAAAGGAGCGCAGGACCGGTGCGTCGAAGTCGGCACCGGACTCCTCGATCAGCCGCGCGCCGAGCTGGTCGCGCAGCGTCTTGCCCTTGACCTCGAGCACGGCACCCTCTTCCAGCGCGCCCAACTGGAACGGGCCGTAGGAGATGCGGATCAGCCGGTTGACCTCGAGCCCGAGCGCACCGAGCACATTCTTGACCTCGCGGTTCTTGCCCTCGCGCAGGCCCATCTCGATCCAGACATTGGCGCCCTGCTCGCGCTCAAGCGTCGCTTCGATGGCGCCGTAGAAGACGCCGTCGACGGCCATGCCTTCTTTCAGGTCGTCGAGCCGCTTCTGGGTGATCCGGCCATGGGCGCGCACCCGGTAACGGCGCAGCCAGCCGGTCTGCGGCAGTTCGAGCGTGCGGGCCAGACCGCCATCATTGGTCAGAAGCAGCAGCCCTTCGGTGTTGATGTCGAGGCGGCCAATGCTGACCACGCGCGGCAGATCGCCGGGCAGGCGCTCGAAGACGGTCGGGCGTCCTTCGGGATCGCGGTTGGACGTCACCAGCCCTGCCGGCTTGTGGTAGAGCCAGAGGCGCGTGCGCTCGACCTGCGGGATCGGCTTGCCGTCGATCTCGATCCGGTCCTCGGCGGTGACATTGACCGCCGGGCTGGTCAGCACCTTGCCATTGACCGAAATGCGGCCGTCGGCAATCAGCCCTTCGGCCTGACGCCGCGAGGCCACGCCGGCGCGGGCCAGACGCTTGGCGATCCGTTCTTCGGGACGCACCGTCTCCTGAGTTTCGATAGGCGCGGCATCTGGCTTTGCGTCACGGCGCGGTGGACGGTCCTGTTCCTTGCGTGGCGCACCGGATTTGCCGCCCGAACGCACGGTGCTGCGTGGCGCGGATTTGTAACCGCGGCTGCCGCGCGCTGGCGCATCGCCACCCCCGTCGCCGCCGGCCTCCTGGCGCCGGCGTTTGGGGCCACCGCCGGGCCGGTCCTTGAAGCCACGGCTCTTCATGGGCTTGCCACCCGCCGGGCGTTTGCCGCCCGATCTCTTGTCGTCAGCGCTCATTTGGTGTTTTTGCCTTGTGTCGGCGCGTGATTACCAGCTTGGCGCGTCACGCGCGAGAGAAAGTTGCCGCCCTTGTCCGTCAGCCCGTCACCACACATGCAGGCCGCCCTGGCCGAGGCGCGCGCGGCCGCCGAGCGCGGCGAGGTGCCGGTTGGCGCGGTGATCGTCCGGGACGGCACAATCATCGCCCGTGCCGGCAACAGGCCGCGTGCGATGAACGATCCGAGCGCCCATGCGGAAATGCTGGCGATTCGCGCCGCATGCACCGCGCTGGGCGAGGAGCGGCTGACCGGCTGCGACCTCTATGTAACGCTGGAGCCATGCACCATGTGTGCGGCGGCGATTACATTTGCGCGCATCCGCCGGCTCTATTTCGGCGCGACCGACGAGAAGGGCGGCGCGGTGGTCTCGGGCGTGCGCTTTTTCGAGCAGCCGACCTGCCATCATGCGCCCGAAATCTATCCAGGCATCGCCGAAACCGAAGCGGCCGAACTGCTTAAACAGTTCTTCGCGGAGCGGCGCGCTTAAGGGCGTTGCTAGAACGGGAGGAAACGGCGCCAGCCGGTTTTTTCGCCCTGGGCGCGCTTGGCCGCGCGCTCCTTTTGCGACTCCGTCGCCCCCAGATCGCCATAGGCGGCCGTCTCCGCCGGCTGGCGATATTCGACCGGCGGATCGGTCAGATAGACACGGCGCACGGCGCTTGCCTGCACGCGTCCCGGCCCTTCGGACGCGCCGATCGCCTCGGCATCGCGCCGGTTGGCGATGAAATTGGGGTCGCGCAGCCCGTCATCGGCATCCCGGCGCACGCGGGCGCGCCGTTCCTCGGGGCTTTCGGGCCAATCGCCGGAGGCGGTGGCGATGCTCTCCTGCGGCGGCGGCAGATTGTTGGGGTCCGCAGGCTGAACGATGTCGGGCCGCGGCGTATAGTTGATCTGCGGCGGCGGCGTGCGGTCGCCCAGCGAGATTGCATTGTTCAGATCGTCAAAGAGTTGATCGGTCGCGGTGACACCTGTGCCGTAGGTCGGCCCGAAACAGCCAGCCACGGCAAGGCCGCCGGCGCACAGGAGCGCCATCGACGCAGTCGAACGAAGAACTTTGTTTGACATCACTGACCCTATCGGTTTGGCGCCACATGGGTGTGCGGACACCCGCCGAACCCTCGCCCCGGGCGCGCCATGCACGCCAAATCCGGCGATTTCGTGAAGTGCATCTATCACATCGGCACGGACGAGGTAAATCGCCACGGTTAACGATGGTTAACCGTGGCGATCATGGCGTTACAGCCGCCCCAGATCGCGCAACTCATGCAGCGCACGGGCATCGCGCGCCGACACATCCGGAAACTCGGCGTCCGTGCCGACATCGCGCGTCACCCGCCAGGAGCGGGCGCATTTGGTGCCATCGGCCTTGGCCGGAACGACCGCAACGCCTGTAACCTCGTCGAGCGTGAAGGCGTCCGCCGGCGGCGCATCGCCGGTGATGGCAATGTCGGAGGTGATCGAGATTTCTGCCATGTCGAGCCCGTCGATCGCCTCCATCAGCCCCTTGTCCGTCACATGGACGATCGGCGCAGCTTCCAGCGACGAGCCGATCCGCTTGTCGCGGCGTTCGATCTCGAGCGCGCCGGTGATGACGCGGCGGACCTTGCGCACATTGGTCCATTTTTCGGCGAGTGTATCGTCACGCCACTGGTCGGGGCATTTGCGGAACTGTTCCAAATGCACCGATTCAGCGTCCGGATAGCGGCTCAGCCAGGACTCCTCCATGGTGAAGGGCAGCATGGGCGCCAGCCAGGTGACCAAGCGGTTGAACAAATGATGGACCACCTGCAAAGCCGCCCGGCGGCGCTGCGAAGAGGGCGGATCGCAATAGAGCGCGTCCTTGCGCACGTCGAAATAGAACGCCGACAGTTCCAGCACCATGAAATCGAGCAGGGCGCGGGTGATGCGCTTGAAGTCGAACGCGTCGTAGCCCTTGTCGACCAGCTTATCGAGTTCCCAAAGCCGGTGCAGGATCAGCCGTTCGAGTTCCGGCATGTCCTCATATTCGACGCTCTCGCCCTCATCATGGGCGAGCGTGCCGAGCATCCAGCGCACCGTGTTGCGCATCTTGCGGTAGGCATCGATGTTGGTCTGGATGACCGATTTGCCCAGACGCTGGTCTTCCCAATAATCGGTCGTCATGACCCAGAGGCGCAATATGTCGGCGCCCGACTGGTTCATTACGTCCTGCGGGAAGACCTGGTTGCCGAGCGACTTGGACATTTTCCGCCCGTCCTCGGCCATGGTGAAGCCATGGGTGATGACGGTGTCATAGGGCGCCCGGCCGCGCGTACCGCAGCTTTCCAGAAGCGAGGAGTGGAACCAGCCGCGATGCTGGTCCGAGCCTTCCAGATAGACATCGGCGGGCCATTTCAAGTCAGGCCGGTCTTCCAGCGTGAAGGCGTGGGTCGAGCCCGAATCGAACCAGACATCGAGAATGTCCATCACCTGATGCCATTTGGACGGGTCGTGCTCATTGCCGAGGAACCGCTCCTTGGCATCGTCAGCGAACCATGCGTCGGCGCCCTCTTGTTCGAAAGCGTCGAGGATGCGTTTGTTGACTCCCTCATCTTGCAGCACATTGCCGTCATCGTCGGCAAAAACACAGATCGGCACGCCCCATGCCCTTTGCCTGGAGAGCACCCAGTCGGGCCGGTCGGCGATCATGCCGCGCAGCCGCGTCTGGCCCGACGCCGGCACGAAGCGGGTGTCGTCGATCGCTTTCAGGGCGCGGTCGCGCAGCGTGGTGCCGTCGCCAAGGTCCATGTCCATATGGACGAACCATTGCGGCGTGTTGCGGAAGATGACGGGCTTTTTCGAACGCCAGGAATGCGGATAGGTGTGCTTGAGCCGGCCGCGCGCGAACAGCATGTCAACGCCGATCAGCGCTTCGATCACCGCCTTGTTGGCATCGCCCTTCTTGCCTTTGTCGTCGATGACGCGAGCCGGCCCGCCGTCGCGGTCGGGGTCGAAACCGGGAGCGTCCTTGGTGAAATAGCCGGCATCGTCGACGGTGAAGGGGATGGCGGCGGAGATGCCGCGCGCTTCCAAAGCGCGGGCATTGTCCATCCAGGCGTCAAAGTCTTCGCGGCCATGGCCGGGCGCGGTGTGGACGAAGCCGGTGCCGGCATCGTCTGTGACATGTTCGCCCTCGATCAGAGGCACTTCGAAGTCATAGCCGCCGGCAAAGCCCTTCAGAGGATGGCCGCAGGTGATGCCCGCCAGTTCGTCGGCGCTCACATCGCGCAGGCGCTTGTGCTCCAGCTTGGCCTTGGCAAAGCTTTCCTCGGCGAGCGCATCGGCAAAGACCAGCTTCTCGCCGGGCCGGGGGCCGAAATCGTTCTCGGCGGCGGTGACTTCAAAAAGGCCGTAGCTGATCTTCTTAGAGAAACTGATCGCCCGGTTGCCGGGGATGGTCCATGGCGTCGTCGTCCAGATGACGATGAAGGCGTCTTCCAGATCGGGATGGAACTGGTGACGTCCCTTCCGGGCCGGCTCGGCGTCCGCGAGAGCTTCGGGATCGGCGCGACGGACGGGGAACTTCACCCAGATCGTGTCGCTCTCATAATCCTGATATTCGACTTCGGCCTCGGCCAGCGCGGTGCGTTCGACAACCGACCACATGACCGGCTTGGAGCCGCGATAGAGCTGGCCACTTTCGGCGAATTTCAGAAGTTCGCCGGCGATGCGCGCCTCGGCGTGATAGCTCATCGTCAGATAAGGGTCGTCGAAATCGCCCTCGATGCCCAGCCGCTTGAACTCGGCGGTCTGCACCTTGATCCAGTGGGCGGCGAAATCGCGGCATTCCTTGCGAAACTCGTTGACCGGCACTTCGTCCTTGTCGCGGCCCTTGGCGCGATACTGCTCCTCGATCTTCCATTCGATCGGCAGGCCGTGACAGTCCCAGCCCGGCACGTAGTTGGAGTCATAGCCGCGCATCTGGAACGAGCGGGTGATGACGTCTTTCAGGATCTTGTTCAGCGCGTGGCCGATATGGATGTTGCCGTTGGCATAGGGCGGGCCGTCATGCAGGACGAATTTCTCGCGGCCGGCGGCGTCTTCGCGCAGGCGCTTGTAGAGGTCCATTTCCTGCCAGCGGGCGACCAGTTCGGGCTCCTTCTTGGGCAGCCCGGCGCGCATCGGAAAATTGGTCTGCGGCAGATAGAGCGTCTTTGAGTAATCGAGCGCCTCGACATTGTCGTTGGCGCTGCCTTTTTCTTTGGTGTCGGTCATCGTTTCATCGCGTCGTTGGGCGTCAAGCGCGGTGCGCGGCGCCGGTGAGGATCAGGTGGAGGCGGGCAGTCCCGCAAACGCATTCCCGGCCCCGCTACGCTGGGTCAGCGGCGGGCCGGGCCGGTAATTCGGAAAATGGCGCATACGCGTGTCGACATGGCCGTGCTTCTATCAATGGTGCGGTGCGAATGGAAGGCGCAAATCAGAAGACGCTTCGGTCGAGCTTGTCGTAGATGATCCGCTTCATCACCGACGTGACGGGACCCGGCGCCAGCCCGCCGATGAATGCGAAGACCGTCGCGCCGGCGCCCGGCGTGATCATCGCCTTGCCCCTTTGCGCGCCAGCCAGAATGCGCCGCGCCGCTTCATACGGCGGCATGCGTTTTTCGGCATCGGCGCCCTCGGGCGCGTGGCGCGCGGCATGGTCCGTGCGCAATGGGCCGGGACAGGCGACGGACACCGAAACGCCATAAGCCTTTTTGAACGGCGCGCGGATCGATTTGGCATAGACCGCCAGCGCATCCTTGGACGCGCCATAGCTCGCAGCGCCCGGATAGCCGGTGAAATGGCTGAGCGATGAGACGAAGACAAGTCGGGCGCCCGGCGCCAGAGCTCCCGCCGCCGCAAGGCCCGCGGTCAGCACGATCGGCGCTTCGGTGTTGATCGCCAGCAGCCGCGCATGGGCTCCGGGCGGGATCATCTCGAACGGGCCGGTCGCCGAAATGCCGGCATTGAGGACGACCCAATTGAACGGGCCGCGCGCGGCCAACTCGCCGACCAGCGCGTCGACGGCGCCGGGGTCGGCAAGATCGCAGCGGACGTGATCGAACGGCGGATCGGCGCCGGGCGCGTCCCGGTCGATGCCCGTGACGGCGAAACCGTCGGCGGCGAGCCGTTCCGCAAAGGCGCGGCCGAGACCGGCGCTCGCACCGGTCACAAGGGCATTGGGTGGCGCGCTCACAGCTTCCCGCCCCATGCCGCGCCGCCGGTCCAGTATCGCCCGAAGGACAGCGTCACCGGCGAACGGCGCGCGGCGATGGCGCCTTCCAGCATCACCGCCATGCTGTCGGCGGGAATGAAGATGGTGCGCAGGCGGCCGGGATCGTGGCCGGCCTTTTGGTGCATCTCCGTGCGGGTCGGGCCGGGATGGACGATCTGCACCGCAACGCGGCCCGCCCATTCGGCCCTGAGCGCGCGCGCCAGCCCGTGCAGTCCCGCCTTTGAGGCGGCATAGGCGGGGAACAGCCCCTGCCCCGTGTGCGCGACCGAGCCGACCAAAGTCAGCGTGCCGGCGGCCTTGTCCAGCCAGGGAAAGAGCGCGCGGGCGAGAAGCACCGACGCCGTCAGATTGACGGCGAGCGTGTCGCGGACTTGCGCGGCGGTTTCGGTGCCGCCTTCCACCGCAAAGCCGGTGCCGGCGTTTAGGATGAGATTGTCGAGCTTGACCCAGCCGGCTTTCAACAGGGCTTCGGCGATGGCCCGCGTCGCCGCCTCCGGATCGGTCAGCGGCGCGTGCACATAGCGCACGCCTTCGGGCAGCACCGGCAGCGCATCGGCATCGTCGCGGCGGCCGGCCACGAGAATGTCATGGCGGCCCGCAAGGCGCCGGACAAGAGCGAGGCCAATGCCGCTCGTGCCGCCGGTGATGACGATCCTGCGGCGCGCGGCGGCCATGTCAGGCTCCGAAGGTCAAAGTGGCGTCGAGCGGCGACAGCGGTTCGAGCGTTCCCAGCGTTTCGCGCGCCATGGCCTCGTCGCGCTTCATCTGGGCAACCAGCGCGTCGAGATCGTCGAACTTTTCCTCGCCGCGCTGGAACGCGACGAGACACACCGTGCAGGTCTCGCCGTAAAGATCGCCGTCGAAATCGAACAGGAAGGTTTCGAGCAGCGGCGCGCCATCTTCGGTCACGGTCGGGCGGCGGCCGAAGCTGGCGACGCCGTCATGGATCGTGCCGTCCGCGCGGATGAAGCGCACCGCATAGATGCCGTGCGCCAGCGGGGTCGTTTCGGGCAGCGCCATGTTGGCGGTCGGATAGCCGAGTGTCCGCCCCAATTGCTGGCCCCTGGAGATTTCGGCCCGCACCCGGTAGCGATAGCCAAGCAAGCGGTTGGCGTCGGACAGGTCGCCCGCCTGCAGTTCCTCGCGGATGCGGCTCGACGAGATGATTTGAATGTCCGTATCACGCTCGGCATCGACCAGGATTACGTCGAAGCCGCGGCTCTTGCCCGCCTCCATCAGGAAGGCCGGCCCGCCCTGCCGCTTGGCGCCGAAATGAAAATCGAAGCCCGTCACCACATGGCGCACGCCGAAGCCGGCGACGAGCACATCGTCGATGAACTGGTCTGCCGTGAGCGCGGCAAAGTCGAGCGTGAAGGGCATCTCGACGACGGCGTCAAAGCCCAGCGCCTCCAGGATTTCGGCCTTCATCGGCGCCGGCGTGATCCGCGCAGGCGCATTGTCCGGCGCAAAGACGGCGCGCGGATGCGGCTCGAAGGTCAGGACCGTCAGCGGCGTGCCGTCCCGCTTGGCGGCGGAGCGCGCCGCTTCCAGCACCGCCTGATGGCCGCGATGCACGCCGTCGAAATTGCCGATGGCGACGGTTGCACCGCGCAGACGAGCAGGCAAGTCGGCCAGCGATGCCAGGCGGGCGATCATGGCGCCGGCCTTGCGGACGGGCGCTGCGCAGCCGATGAAACGGGTTGGAAATGCATGTGTCCGCGACCTGAACCAGTGCCGCGAAAGTGCACACTTTGGGAGCCGTTTCAAGCCTGCCGGAGCAGCGGAAGGGCGCCGTTCCGACAATTTGCTTCGCGCCGGTGGTTGCAGTGCCGGAAGCGCCGCGCGACCATGGCACCGGGAGGACTTGCCCATGGTCACGGCATTTCTGGCGCACCTTGAAGACAGTCTCGCAGGCATGGAGCGCGACGGCCTCTTGAAGCGCGAGCGCGAGATCACCTCGCCGCAGGGCGGTCATATCGCCGTCGGCGACCGGAACGTCATCAATCTGTGCGCCAACAATTATCTGGGGCTTGCCGACCATCCCGCGCTGATCGGCGCCGCCAAGGCGGCGATGGACGGCCACGGTTACGGTATGGCCAGCGTGCGCTTCATCTGCGGCACGCAGGATTTGCACCGGGCGCTGGAACGGCGCCTTGCCACCTACCTCGGCAAGGACGATGCGATCCTGTTTGCCGCCTGTTTCGATGCCAATGGCGGCCTGTTCGAGCCGCTGCTCGGGCCGGAAGACGCCATCGTCTCCGACGCGCTCAACCACGCCTCGATCATCGACGGCATTCGCCTGTGCAAGGCCAGACGCTATCGCTACGCAAATTCGGACATGGACGATCTGGAGGCCCAACTGAAGGCGGCGCGGGCCGACGGGGCGCGCTTCGTGATGATCGCCACCGATGGCGTCTTCTCGATGGACGGCACTCTGGCCAAGCTGCCGGAGATTTGTGCGCTCGCTGCCAGGCACGACGCGCTGGTGATGGTCGATGATTGCCACGCGACGGGCTTCATGGGGCCGCAGGGGCGCGGGACCCATGCGCATTTCCGCGTCGCCGACCGGGTCGACATTTTGACCGGCACGCTCGGCAAGGCGCTGGGCGGGGCGATCGGCGGCTATATCGCCGGACCGCAAGTGGTGATCGACATGCTGCGCCAGCGCGCGCGGCCCTATCTGTTCTCCAATTCGCTGCCGCCGGTAGTGGTCGCGGCCGGCATCGCGGCCATCGATCTCGTCGAAAAGGCGGACGATCTGCGCACGCAACTGTTTGGCAACGCCGCCCATTGGCGGGCCGGTCTGACCGATCTGGGCTTTGATCTTCTGCCCGGCGAACATCCGATCGTGCCGGTGATGCTGGGCGAGGCACAGCGTGCGCAGGCGATGGCGGCGGCGCTTTTCGAGGAAGGCGTCTATGTGTCGGGCTTCTTCTTTCCTGTCGTGCCCAAGGGCAAGGCGCGCATCCGCACGCAGATGAACGCCGCCCTGACACGCGACGATCTGGACACGGCGCTCGGCGCATTCGCGCGCGCCGGCAAGCGGGCGGGGGTGCTGTGATGGTTGAAAGCCTCGTCAGGACCGGGCGCGAAGTGGAGGCCGAACGGCGCCCCAACATGATGCGGGCGCTGGTCAAAGCGCAAGCCGGGCCCGGCCTTGAGATGCAGCGCTTGCCGGTGCCCGAGATCGGGCCGGACGATGTGCTGATCCGCGTGCGCAAGACCGGCATTTGTGGCACCGACATCCATATCTGGAACTGGGACGACTGGGCCGAAAAGACCGTGCCGGTGCCGCTCGTGACCGGCCATGAGTTCGCCGGCGAGATCGTGGAACTGGGCGCCAATGTGGATGACCTTGAGATCGGCCAGCGCGTCTCGGGCGAAGGCCATCTGGTGGGCAAGCACAGCCGGGCCAGCCGCGCCGGCCGGTTCCACCTCGATCCCGAAACCCGCGGCATCGGCGTCAATGAACAGGGGGCGTTTGCCGACTATCTGCGGCTGCCGGCCTTTAATGTCGTGCCGCTGCCCGAGGCGGTGCCCGACGATATCGGTGCGATCCTCGACCCGCTCGGCAATGCGGTGCACACGGCGTTGTCGTTCGATCTCGTCGGCGAAGACGTGCTGATCACCGGCGCCGGGCCGATCGGCATCATGGCCGGCTCGGTGGCCCGGCATATCGGCGCGCGCCATGTGGTGATCACCGACATCAATGCGGACCGGCTGGCGCTCGCGGGGCGGGTCGCCGACGTCGTGCCGGTCAATGTCGCCGAGACCGAGCTCAAATCGGTCGCCGACGGGCTCGGCATGAAGGAAGGGTTCGATGTCGGCCTCGAAATGAGCGGGTCGCAGGCCGCGCTCGACCAGATGGTCGAAGCGCTGGTGATGGGCGGGCGGATCGCCATGCTCGGCATTCCGCCGGGCAAGTCGCCGGTCGACTGGTCGCGCATCGTCTTCAAGGCGATCACCATCAAGGGCGTCTATGGCCGGGAGATCTTCGAGACCTGGTACAAGATGATCGCCATGCTCGAAAACGGGCTCGACGTGTCCGATGTCATCACACACCGCTTTTCCGCCGACGATTTCGAAGAGGGCTTTGCGGTCATGCGCTCGGGCAAAAGCGGCAAGGTCGTGCTCGACTGGGGCTGAGCGTGCCGTTGCCGGCAAGCAGACCTTGACGGATCGGCGCCAATCCAACGTTACCCGATTTCACCTGCGGCATTGCGCAAGCCAGACCGTTTGCCCGCCGCAGTCGGGATCTTCGATCACGTGATCGACGACGTCGAAGCCGTTGACATCGAGCAGCGCGCGATACTCCTCCGAAGCGAGGCTCGCATGATAAAGCGGCTCGCTTTCGAACGTTCCGATGGCTTCGCCTTCGCCGGGGCCGCTGGTGAACATCAAGGGCGCTCCAGCGGTGGCGTGGTGCCGGAAGACGCCGAACATCATGCGTTGGTCCCCGGGTGTCAGGTGGAAAAGACTGTTCCACGCGATGATGCCGCCAAACTTTTGCGGCAGGGCAAGCGTGCGCATGTCGGCGACCATCCATGAGCCGTTCGGAACCCGCCCCCTGGCGATGGTGACCAGTTCCGGCGAAGCATCAATGCCGGTCATTGCGCAGCCATTGTCGGCAAAATATCGGCCGACAGGCTCTCCCGAGCCGCAACCGACATCCAGCACGGACGCGTTTTCGGGCAACAGCGCCCGGAACCGGTCGAGCCACTTTCGCTCGACGGGTCGCCCGGACCGACGTTCGGCCCAAGCGTTTGCATGGCGGCGATAAAGCCCGATGATCCGTTCAGCCTCTTTCGTCATGGGAACCGCATAGAGAAAAACCGCGGCGATTGCACACCAGCCGCGCGCCCCGACGGTTAACTTCCGTTTACCGTCTGTCGCCATAAAATCGGGCATGGCCGTGCGAATCAGGGAAACCGAGCTTTACGCTCCGATCAAGCAATTGCTTGAAGGCCAGGGCTACGCGGTCAAGGGCGAAGTCGGCGCGGCCGATGTCGTCGCCGTGCGCGGCGATGAAGACCCGGTCATCGTCGAACTGAAGACCGCGTTCTCGCTGTCGCTGTTCAATCAAGCAGTTGAGCGGCAGGCGATGACCGACCATGTCTATGTCGCCGTGCCGCGCGGCGAGGGCCGGCCATTCCTCAAAGCGCTCAAGCAGAACCGCAAACTGTGCCGGCGGCTGGGCCTTGGCCTGATCACCGTGCGGCTGGCCCATGGGCTGGCGGAAATCCATGAAGACCCGGCGCCCTACAGGCCGCGCCCGTCAAAGCCGAAAAAGGCGCGGCTCCTGAAAGAGTTTGCGCGGCGGGTCGGCGATCCGAACGAGGGCGGCATTACACGCCGCAGCGTGATGACGGCCTACCGGCAGGACGCGCTGCGCTGCGCGCTGTGTCTGCGGGATCTGGAACCGACCAAGGCCGCCGAGGTGGCGCGGCTGACCGGTGTCGGGCGCGCGCGCCCGATCATGTATGACGATCATTATGGCTGGTTCGAGCGGGCCGGCGCGGGCATCTATCTGCTGAGCCCCAAGGGCCGGGCGGCGCTTGATGCGCATGCGCCAGACATCGCCGCGCTGATCGAAACGGGACCCGTATCAGTGGCCGCCGCCGAGTGACCCGATCCTGACGCCGTAATCGACGGCGACGCCATAGTCCGGATCGTCGTCGGAATCGACCATGAGCTGTCCGGCGCGGTTCAAAAGCTGGTGGCAGTCGCGCGACAGGTGCCGCAATTGCAGCGTCTTGCCGGCGGCTTCGTAGCGGCCCGCGATCTGCTCGATCGCCTGCAGCGCCGACTGGTCCGCGACACGGCTGTTCATGAAGTCGGCGATGACGAGCGCCGGATCGTTCTCCGGATCGAACAGTTCGGTAAAGCCATCGGCCGAACCAAAGAACAAAGGCCCCTCAATCTGGTAGGTCTTGGCACCTTCGGGCGTGATGTGGGTCGTCGCGCGGATGCGCGTCGCATTGCTCCATGCATAGGCGAGCGCCGAGACGATCACACCGACGATCACCGCGATGGCAAGGTCCGTCAGGACGGTGACGATCGTGACCAGGAAGATGACGAACGCATCGGTTGCCGGAATGCGGCGCAGGATCGTCAGGCTCTGCCAGGCGAATGTGCCTATGACCACCATGAACATGACGCCGACAAGTGCTGCCAGGGGGATCTGCTCGATCAGGGCCGAGCCGACGAGGATGAAGGCCAGCAGAAACAGCGCCGCCGAAATGCCGGAAAGGCGCGTGCGGCCGCCAGATTTGACGTTGATCATCGACTGGCCGATCATTGCGCAACCACCCATGCCGCCGAAAAAGCCGGTCACCGTGTTGGCGGTGCCCTGCGCGACGCATTCCTTGGACGCGCCGCCGCGCTGGCCTGTGATCTCGCCGACAAGGTTCAGTGTCAGAAGGCTTTCGATCAGCCCGATGGCCGCCAGGATCAGCGCATAGGGCAAAACGATCCGCAGCGTTTCCAGCGTCAGGGGCACGGTCGGCACATGAAATTGCGGCAGACCGCCCTCGATGGACGCCAGATCGCCGACGCGCGGCACGTCGATGCCGAAGACGATGACCAGCGTGGCGACGATCGCGATGCCGGCGAGCGGCGCAGGCACCGCTTTTGTCAGTTTCGGCACGGCCCAGATGAGCGCCATGGTCAACGCGACGAGGCCAAGCATGAGGGCGAGCGGCCAGCCGGTCATCCAGACCTGGCCGCCATCGGGGCCGGGCACCTTGAACTGGCTCAATTGCGCCATGAAGATGACGATCGCCAGCCCGTTGACGAAGCCGAGCATGACCGGATGCGGAACAAGGCGGATGAACTTGCCCAGGTGAAAAAGCCCGGCGAGGATCTGCAGTATCCCCATCAGCACGACGGTGGCGAACAGATATTCGACGCCATGCTGGGCGACCAGCGACACCATCACCACCGCGAGCGCGCCTGTGGCGCCGGAGATCATGCCGGGCCGGCCGCCCATGATGGCGGTGATCAGGCCGACGATGAAGGCCGCATAGAGGCCGACAAGCGGGTGAACGCCGGCGACAAAGGCGAAGGCGACGGCTTCGGGGACGAGCGCCAGCGCGACGGTCAGGCCCGACAGAAGCTCGGTCTTGATGCGCGAGGGTGTCAGCGCGGGCGGTGTGTGCGGGACGCTGTCGGCGAACGACATGCGCCCGGCCAGGGCGGCCAGAGTGGCTTTCATTGCAATGAACGGTCCGTGGAAGGCGATAAAGGAATGCGTCCTCCTACATCATCGCGTGTGCATTGCAACACGGCCGGGCGCGCAGGCGCCATGCAGGTCTGCATGGCCAAACGAAAAAGGCGGGGATTGCTCCCCGCCTTCAAAGGTTTCGATGCAGCCTTGTGGCTTACATCATGCCCATGCCGCCATTTGGGCCCGCTTGTCGGGCCCAAACACTTTTCAGTCGTGGGCGGCCATTTCGGGCATGATTACATCATGCCCATGCCGCCCATGTCGGGCATGCCGCCGCCCGGAGCAGCCGGTGCGTCCTTCTTGGGCGCGTCGGCGATCATCGCTTCGGTGGTGATCAGCAGGCCGGCAACCGAACCGGCATCTTCGAGCGCGGTGCGCACGACCTTGACCGGGTCGACAATGCCCATCTGGACCATGTCGCCATATTCGCCGGTCTGGGCGTTGAAGCCGAAGGCGTCGCTGTCGGCTTCAAGGATCTTGCCGGCAACGATCGACGCTTCCTCGCCGGCATTCGCGGCGATCTGGCGAGCCGGTGCCTGCAGGGCACGGCGGACGATGTTGATGCCCGCTTCCTGGTCGGCATTTTCGCCCTTGGCCGAGATCGACTTGGACGCACGCAGCAGCGCGGTGCCGCCGCCGGGCACGATGCCCTCTTCGACAGCGGCGCGGGTTGCGTTCAGCGCATCGTCGACGCGGTCCTTGCGCTCTTTCACTTCCACTTCGGTCGAACCGCCGACGCGGATGACGGCAACGCCGCCGGCGAGCTTGGCCAGACGCTCCTGCAGCTTCTCGCGGTCATAATCCGACGAGGTTTCTTCGATCTGCTGCTTGATCTGGGCGACGCGGCCTTCAATGTCGGCCTTCTCGCCGGCACCGTCGACGATGGTCGTCTCTTCTTTCGAGATGTTGACCTTCTTGGCGGTGCCCAGCATGTCGAGCGAGACGTTTTCGAGCTTGATGCCGAGGTCTTCGGAGATCACCTGACCGCCGGTCAGGATCGCGATGTCCTCGAGCATGGCCTTGCGGCGGTCGCCGAAGCCCGGTGCCTTGACGGCGGCGATCTTCAGGCCGCCACGCAGCTTGTTGACGACCAGCGTGGCAAGCGCCTCGCCTTCGACGTCTTCGGCGATGATCAGCAGCGGACGCGAGGACTGCACGACCGATTCAAGGATCGGCAGCATGGCCTGCAGGTTCGACAGCTTCTTTTCGTGGATCAGGATGTAGGGATCCTCGAGATCGGCGATCATCTTTTCGGGGTTGGTGACGAAATAGGGCGACAGGTAGCCGCGGTCGAACTGCATGCCTTCGACGACTTCCAGTTCGGTCTCGGCGGTCTTGGCTTCCTCGACGGTGATGACGCCTTCATTGCCGACCTTCTGCATGGCCTCGGCGATCATCGTGCCGATTTCCTTTTCGCCATTGGCGGAAATCGTGCCGACCTGGGC
>JANSXT010000014.1 GCA_024742765.1 Phyllobacteriaceae bacterium
CATCAAAGATGCTGCGGGGCCAAACGCGCTTGGGGGTTCATCACCCAGCCGGACACCTCTGCCCGGCCAGCCAGGCCGCCGTCCCTTTCCCCGGATGGTCGGTTCTAGACCCGAGGTTCCGCGAAAGGGATGGCCGGGAGTGTAAGGGCGGTTGGGCAAAGGGGGATAAGTTTTTTTGGATTCTAGGGATCATATACAACAGAATTTCTATATTGCTTACTGCCGAGAAACTGTTACCGCGACTGGTCCTTTTCGATTGAAACGAATCTTGAATATTACAGGAGTTCCCGCCTGTAATTCATCGAAGTTCAGATCTACCAAAGAGGACATATGTGCGAACACTGCTGCTGGATAGCCACCGAAACGCACGAAGAAGAAGCGATCTTTGACGGTTTCTATCGTCCCAGCATACTCTCCGAGCTTTGAAGTGATTACGTCGTCTGATGCGGGTGCAGACCTCCGGAAGCTCTCTGGCGCTTTGGCGTCGATCTCATCGAACAAATCCCTAGCCTCGGTCGACTTGCCCATCCAGAACAAAAACTCGGCGAAAAGGAACCGGGCATCGAAATGGTGGTCGCCTGGCCCGAAGCTCGAACGGAAGTGGAACTCGGCTTCCGGAGCGACATCGCTCCCCAAGCCGACCTTCAAGAGCGCCAATTGCATATGGACGTTCTTGTCCTGAGGGAAACGTTCCAGTGCCTTTTCGAGTGTCGAAGCAGCTTCTTGATGCGAGCCGCCCGCCTTCTGAATTCGCGACAATCGGGCGAACGCGCCTGTGTTTCGTGGCCGCACGCCAATCGCCTTCTTGAACGCGTTGGACGCCTTTTCGCTTTGTCCAAGGCGTTGCCACAGCTGTCCCTCAGCGAGCGGAAACTCAGCTTCACCGGGGAAGTCCTGTTGCGCCCGCTTCAGTCTTTCGACTGCTTCGGCAACTTTGTCATCGAATTCGATAAGCTCGTGGTCTTTCGCCTCGTCGGGAAGGCCCTTCAGAAGTTCGACCGCTTCATCAATCAGCAGACGGCAATAGCTGAGGTCTTTGCGCGCGTCTTTCAGCCAGATCTCGTTCAAGTAAGACCTAGATTGGGCCCTTAGCTTTTCGCTCAGAACTCTGGAGTCGGCTGCATTCGCTTTACGTCGCGCGACCTCGGCCAGTGTGTGGATGTAGATGTGGTTGTTATCATCAATCTCGCGAGCAGTCTCGGCCAATTCCTGAGCCCTATCGAGCGATCCACCGCTATGAAGGTATTCGAGAATTGCCGCCTGCTGGTAAAGGAAGGCGGATTTGGGCAAAGCCCTTATCGCGGTTTCGAATATCTCCCTAGCAGCTTCTATAGACGAAAAATCCTGCGCGAGCACCCGACCCTTGCAGGTATTTTCTATAACTCGTTTATCCGATGAAAAACCGGCATCCAATCCTGTTATAATTCTCGAAAGTTGTCGCGCTTTGTCCTCATCTTTTGGGCAAGCCACTCCGAAGAGAATTCTTGATACACGTGTGTGCCTAGCTTCGTAACCTTTATCACCAGTATAAGGGTCGCTGACGATACTTACGATATCTCGCAACGGTTCAAAAAACTCCTCTTCGAAATCCCGAAAGCGAATCCCGCTTATCCTCGAGATTGCGCCTGCCCGGGCAACGACTCCAAACTGGTGGAAAGTCGCAATGTCCAGATAGAGTTGCCGAGCCGCATCCCGCAAAATCCGATCAAATTCTTCGAGGATGATGCGTTCGAACGGTTTCCCTTGAGTCAATTCATGAAGTGCGACCAACAGTTGTCGATCTGCTCGATCTTCATCCAAAAAAGCAGCAACTCGGTCTGCTTTGCTTCTGCGTTGTAGTTGTCCGAGACAATCATAGCGCTCTAGAAGCCCGACTAGGTCCTCGGCTTCCCTCTCATTGAGCCTTCTCAGCGTGAACAGGTCAGGGGTGTACGCCTCCTCAAGCTCAGTACAGTAGCTTCCCCAGTCAGCCTCGCGCTCAGACCCAATGATTGTGATCGGTATGGCCTTGTCGGCGAGCCGCCTCAGGAGCACGAGGATCGCGTCCGAATGAAGTGATATTTGGTCGACGAAAAGCAGAACGTGCTTGCCGGTCAAGCCGTAAAGCTCTTCGAACACTTCAGCTCTTGGTTGTCCCGTGTCTCTTAGCCAAACAACGAGTTCGTCAAGGACAGTCGCTGCGTCATAGGCCGCCCGACGGAGTGCGATTGTCTTACCGGAACCAGCAGATCCCTGAAGGACGAATAGTTTTTGTACGCGTTCATCTAGCTCATCCAACGCCGAGTATAGTAAATTCTCAGCAGTTTTTCTGCGGAAGTCGTAATCCCTTACGATACAGCACCAACCTTTGTCATGACCTGAGAAAAATTTCTCGGGGGTAACCTCCTCAAACGAAACACCAGAGTGAATGTACTCAATATCCACTTGAAGACTGTGTCGCAAAAGGTCAGAACCCGCGTCGTTGGAGCGGAAGTGACGTCTGTATGGTGCATCAATCGCATCTTCTGGGAGGTTTAATGCCCTGAACAATTCGGGGACTTCGACATTAAGCGCGCTGACGAAATCCGCAAAAGTACCATCAATCACATCCACGCTTTTCGTTGCCCAGAAGCGTCGATCATGGTCGTCTCCACCGGGGGATACAATGTACCATTGCGGCCGCTTGCCCGGATCGATGTCGTAAATGAGGGACCGCAAGTGAGCGTCCGCCAGACGATACCCAACGAATATCAAGGGCGATGCCTGTGCCCATTGCTTTAGCCTGCCGAATAGCTGTTCTCTATTGTCCCGGTATCGATGATAATGCTCGTTTGAGAGCACCAACGGGATTTCTGGGTCCAGCCTGTGGTTAATGCACCCGTGAAGTTTTAACAGTGCAACAGGGTCCTCCCAGTGTCGCAGACGGTCATCGTAAGGCTCAGCATCCTTTACGAATGGCAGACAGGTTTGTTTCTTGGCAGGGTTTTTTGCGTATCCCTGCTCGATGAGTGTGTAATAGTTCGTGGTGGCAAGGCCTCGCCATCGGAAATCCGCCAAAATCTGATGCGCCTCTGAAGGCTCGAAACCCGATAGCTGGTTGGCGATTTCTTCGAACACCATTGTCTGCCCGGCACCGTTGGCTATTGCCATCTCCGCGACTGTCGCGAGATCGCGCTCTTCCTTTTCCACCCCAAGGAATTTCTTTGCCAGATGATCTCGGAGTTGATCACCATTTGGCGGTGTTGAGCCGGCAGGGTTTCTGCACTCCTTGGAAGCTCCCGCGCCGAAGACAATTACTGCTCTTTGATCTTTGATTGCCTCAACAAGTATGTGCGGCAACGCGAGGGCTGAATCATTCTTCCGTTTCCGCATTTTGCGATTGTCTCTCGATAGGTCTGCACAAGACGTCTTTGAACAATTCACAAATATTGACGTCTCACAAGACCGAGCAACTTCATTCGGCAGGCCGAAAGCGCGGGGCACGCGCGAAGAATGCTCGGATTCTGCACGCAGCCCACCCCTTCCCCTCCACCCCGTCCTGTGCCACCAAACTCGCATGGGCGCAGGCATGACCAACGACCAGATTTTTCTCTTCGGCCTGTTCGGCCTCCTGTTCGCCATGCTGGTCTGGGGCCGGGTGCGCTATGATCTGGTGGCGTTCGCAGCGCTCCTGGTCGCCGTCTTTGCCGGCCATGTGGACCCCGACGCCGCCTTTGCCGGCTTCGGCCATCCCGCCGTCGTCATCATCGCGCTGGTGCTGATCGTCTCAAGGGGCCTTGTCAATTCCGGCGCGGTCGAACTGATCGCGCGCTTTGTCGTCGCGCCCGACCGGGCGCTGCCGGTCCATATTTCCGTCATGGCCGTGGCCGGCGCGGCGCTGTCGGCGGTGATCAACAATGTCGCCGCGCTCGCCCTTTTGATGACGCTCGACATGGATGTCGCCAAGAAAGCCAAGCGCGCCGTGTCGCTCACCCTGATGCCGCTGTCGTTTGCGACCATCCTTGGCGGCATGATCACGCTGATCGGCACGCCGCCCAACATCGTCATCGCGCAATACAGGCAGGACGCGCTGGGCGCGCCCTTTTCCATGTTCGATTTCACGCCCGTCGGGCTGATCGTCTCCGTGGTGGGCATCGCGTTCGTCGCGCTGGTCGGCTGGCGGCTGATCCCGGCGCGCGAGGGCACGCCGTCGCTCGAGGGCGATGCGGGGCTTTACGTGGCCGAGGCGCGGGCGCCCGAAGGGTCGCGGTCGATCGGCCGGATGGTGCGCGATCTCTATCCCGAGGCGACCGACAAGGATGTGCAGATCATCGGGCTGGTGCGGCGCGGCAAAAGGCTGGCCGGCTTTGCGCGCACCGAGGCGATCCGCAAGGGCGATTTTCTGGTGCTCGAGGGCGATCCGAAATCGATCGAGGCGTTCATGGGCACGGCCGATCTCGATTTCGCCGGCTCGGAAAAGCATGGCGGCCTGCGCGGCAACAATCTGACGCTGATCGAGGCGATCGTGCCGGACACCGCGCGGATCGTCGGCCGGTCGGCGATGGATGTGCGGCTGCTCTACCGGCACGGCGTGACGCTTTTGGGCGTCTCGCGCGGCGGCAGGCGCTTCCGGGACCGGGTGCGCAAGCTGACGATCCGGCCCGGCGACGTCCTCCTGCTGCTCGGCCCGGACGACCGGATGGACCAGGTGGCCGGCTGGCTCGGCGTCTATCCGCTGGCCGACCGCAAGACCGCGCTCCTGCAGCGGCGCAAGGCGCTGGCGGCGATTGCCGCGTTCGGCGTCGCCATCGCACTGGCGGTGACGGGCATCACAACGCTCGCCATCGGGCTGGGCGCGTGCGTCGTCGCCTACATTGCGATGGGGCTTCTGGGCGGCGAGGATTTCTACGCGATGATCGAGTGGAAGGTGATCGTGCTGCTCGCTTCCTTGATCCCGCTGTCGGCGGCGCTGGAAGCCTCGGGCGGCACCGAACTGATCGCCGGCGCCATCGTCGGCGGCACCGATGGCTGGCCGGCCTGGGCGATCCTGCTGGTCCTGATGGTCGTCACCATGACGATGAGCGACTTTCTGAACAATGTCGCCACCGCGCTGATCGCCGCGCCGATCGGCGTCTCGGTGGCGCAATCGATCGGCGCCAGCCCCGATCCGTTCCTGATGGGGGTGGCGGTGGCCGCGTCGTGTGCGTTCCTGACGCCGATCGGCCACAAGAACAACACGATCATCATGGGGCCGGGCGGTTATCAGTTCGGTGATTATTGGCGCATGGGGCTGGCGCTGGAGGTGATCGTCATCGCCGTGGCGGTGCCGGCGATCCTGTGGGTCTGGCCGTTGTAGGGCGCGGCACCCGTCGCTTCACATCGGATGCAAACTATCCCAGGACCATTTCGCTGACCTGCGCCTGAACGCGGATGCCGGAATTCTCGCTGTTGGATGATACGGCCAGTGCCACCAGATTGCGCATTTCGACACCGAACACCCGCTGGAAATCGCCCGCCAGATCGACGCTTTCCCGGAACTCGCCCGGTGCGGGACGCCGCTGCACGATGTTGCGCAAGCGGTCTGATGCCTGGGGGCTCGGAATGACGGTGCCCTGCGGGTTGTCGCCGCCCCAAGTGTACATCAGCACATGCACATTGCGATTGCGCATCAGGCGGGAGATGCCGGTGCCCGGGCGGATGCGCGAGGCGACGTCATCGGAGGCGTTGACAAAGAACACACCCAAATTGCGGTCATCATTGTCCGTGTCGGACAGGTCGGACGGCGGGACGGAGCTGTCCACGCGCCATGTCCATTCCGCGCGTCGGCTGCCAAACAGGGCGGACGGCAAAATGCGATAGAGGATCGAGGATGTCCCCTCGGCAATAACGGTCACCGCATTGCCCGCGGTGTTGAACGTGTTGGGCGGCAGGCTGCGAAATTTCAGATGCTCCCAGCCGCTGGCGAAGGAGACGGTACTGGAATGGGCTGCGTGAGGAATGGCGGCAGCGGCCAGCGTTCCAAGGCCAAGAGAAAGGGCCGTGCGGCGGGTCAAGTCAAAAGACATATCAGCTCCGTTTGGCAGATGTGACAGCTCCGTTATCCGGAGAAAATGTGCCGAAACCACCATCTTTGCGCTCACTCTTCCGTGACCATGTGAAGGCCAATGCCCGAAAGTCTCGAGCGAGCTCGGAGCGAGCCTGGCGGCCTGCGCGGCAACAATCTGACGCCGATCGCCGCGCCGATCGGCGTGTCGGTGGCGCAGGCGAGGAGGCCCATCAGGTTTCAGGAAGATCGGCGGCATTGGTCGCTTCCAGCCCGCGCACGAACATGGTGACCAGCATGTCGATCTGGCCGCGGGCGGTCGTCTCCAGGAGGTGATCGGCCCGGCCGACGAATGTGTTGGTAACAATGCCGTGCACCGCCGACCACAGCGCCCGCGCGGCGACCGTGCGCCGCGCCGCGTCTTCGCCGAGCACGGTGTGCTTCAACTCGTCGCCGATAATGTCGAACAGCATTTCGAGCCGCGCCATATAACCTTCGGGCGTGTCGGCCGACGCGATCGACCGGTTGTAGGCGAGAAGCGCGTTCCACTGGACCGCATGGGCGGTGACGAAGCGCAAATAGGCGTCCGCCAGGGCCAGAAGCCGCCGCCGCACATCGTGCTCGCCGCGCGCTTCAAGCTCATGCATTGCGATGGTGCCGGCGGCGCCCAACTCGTCCAGAAGCTCGCTGTTGACCGCGCGGTGCAGCGCATCCATGTCGCCGACCAGATTGTAGATCGAGCCGACCGATATGCCGGCCCTTTTGGCGATCGTGCGCGCCTGCAGCGCATCGCCCCCGCCCTCGGCGATCAGAGCTGCCGCGATGTCCATCACGCGGCGTTTCACATCGCCCCTGTCGAGCGCCATGGCGATCCCCCTTGTCTTGACCGCGCAGCGGCACGCGCCCGGCGCGGCGAATCATGGTTTGGGCACAGCATGGCACAGCCTTATTGAACATTGTTCAAAAAAGTTCTTGAACATCGTTCAAATCTGTGTAACCTGCATTCATGAACGGTGTTCAATTCTTGGGCGACGTTCACGGCCAAACAGAGGAGAAAGCGATGTTTGCCATGGTCAAGACCCTCGTTACCGGGGCCGGTGCCCGCGCCGAGGACACGCTGCGCGATCACTTCGCAATCGATCTGCTGGAGCAGAAAATCCGCGAATCGGAGGCCGCGCTTGGCGCCGCCAAGGAGACGCTCGCCGCCCTGATCATTCGGGAGCGCAATGAACGGCGCGCGCTCGAGGCAGTCAAGTCGCGCATCGCCGATCTGGAAGAGCGAACCCGCCAGGCGCTGGCTGCGCAAAAGCAGTCGCTTGCGCAGGATGCGGCGCAGGCGATCGCCGAACTGGAGAACGAGGCCACAGTGCGCGAAGCCACGGTCGCCAAACTGTCGGAGCGGGTCGCCCGCATGCGGCTCTCCGTCGAAAAGACGCATCGCCGTATCGTCGATCTCAAACAGGGCTCGATCCAGGCCCGCGCGATCGATGCCGAAGCCAGGGCGCAACGAAAGATGAACCGTGCCGTCGGAACCAACACGTCGATGCGGGAGGCGCAGGACCTGCTCGACCGGATCCTCGAGCGTGACGATCCGTTCGAAGAAGCCGGTGTGCTGGACGAAATCGACGCCGGGCTGAACCATGTGGCGATCCGCGACCGCATGGCAGCGGCCGGCCTTGGCCAGAAGACCAAATCGACGGCCGACGATGTTCTCGAACGGCTCCGGCAAGGTGATGCCGACTGACACCACCCAACCGCTGGCCCGCGCCACGCATGCCGGCCGCCTGTCAAGCAAGGAGACATTCCATGAAAGCCACCCAGACCTACATCACGTTCAACGCCGCCTGCGCCGCTGCCGCCTATTTCATGATGGGGCTGTCGCTCTGGCTGGCGCCCGTCAATCTGGCGACCAAGGGCTATTGGGCGATGGCCATCCTGCTACTCACCGGCAGCCTGGTGAACCTGGTCAAATACCGGATGGACCAGCGCCTTGAGGAAGAGGTGACGACCAAGATCGAGAAGGCCAAGAACGACAAGCTGATCAGCGAATATGTGGCGCGCGAGCCCTGATCCCCGCTGACCGGACTCATATTCGAGCGTCGCCTTGGCCTGCAAGGCGGCGTTCGGCCCGTTTCGTGTGCGCAACAGCGCATGCCGGCCGAACTGGACGCACGGCCAGAATCGGTTCAAACAGTCCAAAAAGGGGCGAAAAGCATGACACAAGTCGCCATCACGGGAACCGGCGTCTTCACGCCCGAACTGGTCGTCACCAATGACGAGCTGGTCGAAACCTTCAACGCTTATGCGGACCGACAGAACGCCGCCAATGCCGAAGCGATCGCGGCGGGCGAGATGGAGCCCGTGCCGCATTCGTCGGCCGAGTTCATCGTCAAGGCGTCGGGCATCGAGAACAGACATGTCTTGAACAAGTCCGGCGTTCTCGACCCGGAGATCATGCACCCGGTGTTGCCCGAACGCTCCGAAGACGAACTGGGCGTGATGGCCGAGATGGCGCTCGATGCGGCGAACAAAGCGCTGGCACAGGCCGGCCGCACGCCCGCCGACATCGACGCGGTGATCTGCGCGGCGTCCAACCATGAGCGCGCCTATCCTGCGATCGCCATCGAGATCCAGGAGGCGCTCGGCATTGAGGGGTTTGCGTTCGACATGAATGTCGCCTGCTCGTCGGCGACCTTCGGCATGCAGGCCGCGCACGACATGATCGCCAACGGCTCGGCGCGGGCGATCCTCGTCGTCAATCCGGAGATCTGCTCGGCGCATCTGGAATGGCGCGACCGCGACTGCCACTTCATCTTCGGCGATGTGTGCACGGCGGCCGTCCTTGAACGCGCCGATGCCTCGAATGCGGCGGGCCGGTTCGAGATCGTCTCGACGCGCTGCAGGACGGTGTTTTCAAACAACATCCGCAACGACAATGGGTTTCTGCGGCGCACGCGGCCCGGCCATATGGAAGACCGGCGCGACATGCTGTTTCGCCAGGAAGGGCGTAAGGTGTTCAAGCAGGTGGTGCCGATGGTGGCCGAGCTGATCACGCAGCATCTGGCCGACAACAATATCGCGCCCGACCGGATCGCGCGGCTCTGGCTGCACCAGGCCAACAAGGGCATGAACGATCTGATCGGCGCGAAGGTTTTGGGCCGGACGCCGGAACCGGGCGAACAGCCCAACATTTTGCAAGACTATGCCAACACCTCATCGGCGGGCTCGATCATCGCCTTTTCGCAGTATAATGACGATCTGAAACCCGGCGATCTGGGCGTCATCTGCTCGTTCGGCGCGGGCTATTCGGCGGGCAGTGTGATTGTCAGGAAGGTTGGGTGATCAGCCACCGGGCGGATCGGGCCATACGTCCATGTCGCCGGCTTCGGTCGGAATTGGCCGTTCGTTGGGCCTGCCGTTGATGTCAATGGAGTCCGGGCGCCGCCACTGATCACAAAGCCAGCACAGATTTTCATAAGCGAGCGGCGACCGGACGCGTAGGCCGCCGATCAGATAACGGCAGTCATCGACCAGATTGCACATGATGCCGCGCACGCTACGCCTCAGCATCTGTTGATCCAGATCGCCCTTGCGGACGCCCAGCGCCACGAACTCATAGAAGTTAAGCAACTCGATCAGCGACCGCGCTGATTCATGCGGAAGTACGGTTTTTGCTCCGCCCGGGGTCGGGACATTGCCATATCGGAGCGCAAACGAGTCCTTGTAATGGACGTCCTGATATTCTCGAAAATAGGCCTCCCGGCGCTCCTTGTGTAGGCGGAATTCGGCAGAGAGCCGCGATTGCAGGAGCGTGTTGACCGTATGCTGACGGCGTTGCTGGTCTTCAGCGGCGTTGGCGTTGTAGATCAATGTGCACACGGCGACGATGACACCGAACGATGCCGCCACTGCCGGCAAAATGCCCGGCGCTATCGTATCAAGGAAAGCAGCCCATCCATCGACCTCCCGCCAAAGGGTCGAGACCACCATTGTCAGGATCGAAAGAGCGATCAGAAAGACCGTTACGATCGTCGAGAGCAGTCCGGGGCGGTTCGGCATAAAAAAGGGCCTCAGCCGTTGCCGAAGCCCTCTTTGGATATTCCGTTGCCGAAGCCCTCGCGGAGGACCCCGTTGCCGAAACCTTCAGCACGCATGGGAATGCTCCTTCTGCTCTGATGGATGTCTTTTATCATCTGACGGCCCGATGATCAATGAAAGGCCCGCCACCGGCAAAAACCATCTCCGTTACAACGGTTGTATAGGTGGCCCCGGATGCGGCGATTTCAAGGTGACGCGGCCCTCGGAGCGGGCCGCATCATGGCGCTATCAAATGATTGGCCTCAATCCCGCGGCTCGTCCATCAGGCCCTTGACGATCGCAAAGCAGGCTAGGAGCAGGACGATGGTGAACGGAAAGCCGGTCGAGACCGCCATTGCCTGAAGCGCGCCGAGCCCGCCACCGAGCAGCAGCGCGATCGCCACCAGCCCTTCGAAGGTGCACCAGAAGACGCGCTGCGGCAGCGGCGCATCGACCTTGCCGCCGGCGGTGATCGTGTCGATCACCAAGGAACCCGAATCCGACGAGGTGACGAAGAAGACGATCACGAGGACGATGGCGACAAACGACGTCACCGCGGTCAGCGGATATTGCGACAGCATGACGAAGAGCTTGAAGTCCTGCCCTGCTTCGGCGACGCCGTTGAAGCCGTCATTGACGATCTGGTGGATGGCGGTGCCGCCGAAGGCAGTCATCCACAGGACGCACACGGCCGAGGGGATCAGCAGCACGCAGATGATGAATTCGCGCACAGTGCGGCCGCGCGAGACGCGGGCGATGAACATGCCGACAAAGGGCGACCAGGAAATCCACCAGGCCCAGTAGAAGGCTGTCCAGCCCTGGCTGAAATTGGCGTCCTCGCGGCCAAAGGGCATGGAAAGCGCCGGCAGATCGGCCAGATAGACGCCCAGATTGGTAAAGAAGCCGGTGATGATGGCGAGCGTCGGGCCGACGGCGATCACAAAGCACAGGAGCAGCAGCGCCAGCACCATGTTGATCTCCGACAGCCGCTTGACGCCCGCATCGAGCCCGGCGACCACCGAGAGCAGCGCCACCGCCGTGATCGCGAGGATCAGGATGACCTGGAACGTGTCGCTGTTGGGGATGCCGTAGAGGAATTCGAGGCCGGCGCTGGCCTGCGAGGCACCGAAGCCCAGCGAGGTGGCTAGACCGAACAGTGTGGCGAAGACGGCCAGCGTGTCGATGATGTGGCCGGTCCAGCCCCAGACGCGGTCGCCGAAGATCGGGTAGAAGACCGAGCGGATCGTCAGCGGCAGGCCCTTATTGTAGGAAAAGAGCGCCAGCGACAGGGCGACGATCGCATAGATGGCCCAGGGATGCAGGCCCCAATGGAAGATCGTCGCGGCCATGCCCAGATTGGCGGCCGCCTGTTCGTCGCCCGCCGCACCGCCAAGCGGCGCCCAGTCGGTGCGTACGCCGTTCTCGACCGCGGTTCCGCCCAGCGACGAGGTGAAGTGCGAGATCGGCTCGGAGACGCCGAAATACATCAGGCCAATGCCCATGCCGGCGGCAAACAGCATCGCAAACCAGCCCATATAGGTGTAGTCGGGGGTCGCATCGCGCCCGCCAAGGCGCACCTTGCCCAGCGGCGTGACGATCAGGACAAGGCACAGCAGCACGAAGACATTGGCTGCGGCCAGGAAGAACCAGTCCAGCGTCGAGGTCAGCCAGCCGCGCAGCCCGTTGAACAGCGGGTCGACCTGGTCCTGGAAGGCCAGCGTCAGGATGACGAAGGCGACAACCGTCAGCCCGGAGATCACGAAGACCGGGTTGTGGATGTCGAGCCCGAACGGGCCCAGCGATGTCTCGATATTGTCCTGGCCGACCTCATAGTCGGTGTCGATCAGATTGGCCGGCCCTTCGGGCTGCGGCAACCCGGTGGAGAGTGTTTCGTCGCTCATGGCGCTGTGCTCCCGTTTGTTGTGTCCTTGTCGCTTCGGGTCCGGCGCGTCAGCGCACCAGAAACACCGAAGCCTTGGCCTGTTTGGCCATGGCGCCACCATGGGAAGGCCAGATGTGCCAGAAATGGTCGGCGATGCCCGGCGCGTGCGTGGCCATGACGACCAGATCGGCTCCGATCTCCTCGACGGCCTTGAGCAGGCTCCGGTCGAGATCGGCCGCCGGGTCGTGGCTGACAACCGCGTGCGTTCCGACGCCGATTCCAAGCGCCTTGGCCTGCTCGGCGGCGAAAGCGTCGAGATGGGCCCGATATTCGTCGGGATTGTGCCCGCCCGGTCCCGGCGTGGCCGCAGTGACGCCGACATAGGTCACCTGTGCGCCATGCAGCCGGGCCAGATCGGCGGCGACCGCAATGGCCTTTTTAAGCTTGTCACTGTGTGCCAGGTCCACCGGCACGGCGATGTTCTTGTACACGCTGCCCTCCCATGATGTTGGCGTCCGGCGTGCTCCGGCACCCGGACATATTGAACCGATTGTGACCGTCTGCCGCAGGCAAGATCATCCCTGCTGCGCAATGACGGGGCGCATTTGGGACAAAAGCGGTCGGATTTCGTGCGTCGCCCGGTTGGCGCGCGCCTGTCGCGCGCGGGCCTTCAGCATATGGCAATGCGTCACGAACAGCATCCAAGGGCTAACGCGTTCAAGGTTTGCGCGCAACCGCACGCTGCCCAAAAAACAGGCAACGTTCCGGCTTGCACAGAAATTCCAATGGCCTAAGCTGGCCCGATGTCGGAGGGCGCAGCGAAACATTTCGACGAGATGACGGGCCGGGGCGATGGCGTCCGTTCACCTTATTTCGCCTATCGGAGCTGGTTCGAGGCCGAAGACCCCGCCCGGCTCAAGCACAAGGCGGCCGAGGCGGAGACCTTCTTCCGCCGCATGGGGATCACCTTCAACGTCTATGGCGAGGCGGACGCGACCGAACGGCTGATTCCGTTCGACGTGGTCCCGCGCATCATTTCCGGCCGCGAATGGGCGCGGCTGTCGCGCGGCATCGAACAGCGCGTCACCGCCATCAATGCCTTTCTGCACGATCTCTACCACCGCCAGGAGATCCTGCGCGCCGGCCGCATCCCGGTCGAACTGATCGCGCAGAACGACGCGTTCCTGCCGCAGATGATCGGCGTCAAGCCGCCCGGCGGCGTCTACACCCACATTGTCGGCACCGATCTGGTGCGCACCGGCGAGAACGATTTCTACGTGCTGGAGGACAATGCACGCACGCCATCGGGCGTTTCCTACATGTTGGAAAACCGCGAGACGATGCTGCACATGTTCCCCGAACTGTTCTCGTCGGTGGCGGTGCAGCCGGTCAGCACCTATCCGCGCAATCTGCGCCGCTCGCTGGCGGCCTGCGCGCCCGCCAACCGCGCCAACGGCACGCCGACGATCGCGGTTCTGACGCCGGGCATCCACAATTCGGCCTATTATGAGCATGCGTTCCTGGCCGACCAGATGGGTGCCGAACTGGTCGAGGGCCACGATCTGCAGGTCGTTGACGGGCGTGTGGCGATGCGCACGACGCGCGGCTACCAGCCGATCGACGTGATCTACCGGCGTGTCGACGACGATTTCCTCGATCCGCTCAACTTCAACCCGTCCTCCATGCTCGGCGTGCCGGGCATTCTGGACGTCTACCGGGCCGGCAACATCACGATCGCCAATGCGCCGGGCACCGGCATTGCCGACGACAAGGCGATCTATTCCTACATGCCCGAGATCGTCGAATTCTACACCGGCGAAAAGGCGATCCTGAAGAATGTGCCGACCTGGCGCTGTTCGGAAAAGGACGCGCTGGCCCATGTGCTCGACAATCTGGACCAGCTCGTCGTCAAGGAGGTGCACGGTTCGGGCGGCTACGGCATGCTTGTCGGGCCGGCGGCCTCGAAAAAGGAGATCGCCGCCTTCCGCAAGAAGCTGGAAGCAAGGCCCGGCAATTATATCGCGCAGCCGACGCTTTCGCTGTCGACCGTACCGATCCTGACCAAGGCGGGGCTGGCGCCGCGCCATGTCGATCTGAGACCGTTCGTGCTGGTCTCGCCGAACGGCATCAAGATCACGCCCGGCGGACTGACGCGGGTGGCGCTCAAAAAGGGGTCGCTGGTCGTCAACTCGTCGCAGGGCGGCGGCACCAAGGACACATGGGTGCTCGATGAGTAGGGCGCCTTGCATCGAAAACGTATCGCAGCAGGCAATACACCCCCCTCTGTCCCTGCGGGACATCTCCCCCACAAGGGGGGAGAGCGGCGCAAGCCTTGATCATTGCGCCTTTGCTTCAGAACCGGGCGATGGTGTTGGTGTAGGGCCGCCACTCTCCCCCCTTGTGGGGGAGATGTCGCGTAGTCGACAGAGGGGGGTGCTCCGGCGACCCGGAGGCACTTCCGATGCTCGGTAAGACCGCAGGCGGCATATTCTGGATGTTCCGCTATCTCGAGCGGTCGGAAAACACCGCGCGGCTGGTCGATGCGGGGTTCCGCATCGCGCTGACCCGGTCGGCGACCGCAGAGAAGGAATGGGAATCGGTGGTCGCGACCGCCGGCGTGCGCGATTCCTATGTCGAGCGCCACGGCCAATTCGAGGCCTCGGCCGTCATTGATTTCCTGCTGCGTGACCGCACCAATCCCTCAAGCGTGTTGTCGGTGATCGCCCAGGCGCGCGACAATGGCCGGATGGTGCGCACCGCGCTGACCCGCGAGGTCTGGGAGGCGGTCAACGAGTGCTGGATGACGCTCAACGAGGTCCTGTCGCGGCCGGTGCGCGACCGCGACCTGCCGGCCGTGCTCGCCGCCATCCGCCAGCAGAGCGCGCTGGTGCGCGGCGCGCTGCACGGCACGATGCTGCGCAACGAGATTTTCGATTTCGCGCGGCTGGGCACCTTCCTCGAACGGGCCGACAACACGGCGCGCATTCTCGACGTCAAATATTACGTGCTGTTGCCGTCCCTGTCGCTGGTCGGCTCGACCATGGACAATGTGCAGTGGGAGACGATCCTGCGCTCGGTGTCGGCCTACCAGTCCTATCGCTGGGTGACGCGCGGCGATCCCAATCCGCGCGACATCGCCCATTTCCTCATTCTCGACCGGCGGCTGCCGCGCAGCCTGGCCTTCTGCTATGCCAAGATCAGCAACAATCTGGGCTATCTGGAAGCCGATCACGGCACACGGCCGCAATCGCACACCATGGCCGATGCGCGCTTTCACAGCTTCCAGAACAAGCCGATCGATGCGATCCTCGACGAGGGCCTGCACGAGTTCCTCAGCGGCTTCATCGCCGACAATCAGGCGCTCGGCGCGCAGATCGAGCGCGATTACCGGTTCCATGAGTGACCCATGCTGCTGACCATCTCCCACACAACCCGCTACCAGTATGACCGGCCGGCGCGGCATGCGCTGCAACAGGTGCGGCTGACGCCCAAGTCGCGCGCGGGCCAGACCGTGCAGCAATGGCAGACCGAGATCACCGGCGGCCAGAAGCAGCTTTCCTATGACGACCAGCACAACAATCATGTCGAACTGGTCAGCTTCGAGCCCGACGCGACCGAGGTGGTGATCCATTCGCACGGCACGGTGGAATCGACCAACGGCACCGGCATTGTCGGCCCGCAGGGCGGCTTTGCGCCGCTATGGTATTTCCGGAGGCCGACGCCGCTGACCAGGCCGGGCGCCGGCCTGCGCAAGATGGCGCGCGAGATGGCGCAGGCGGGCGCGGGCGACGATGTCGCCAACATGCACGCGCTGATGAACGCGATCGAAGCCGTCGTGCGCTACGAAGTCGGCACGACCGATGCGGAGACCAGCGCCGAACAGGCGCTCGAGGCCGGTCATGGCGTGTGCCAGGACCATGCGCACATTTTCATCGCCATCGCCCGCATGCTCGGCTATCCGGCGCGTTATGTTTCGGGCTATCTGATGATGAACGACCGCGTCGAACAGGACGCCACCCATGCCTGGGCCGAAGCGCATATTGAAGGGCTCGGGTGGGTCGGCTTCGACGTGTCCAACGCGATTTCGCCGGACGAACGCTATGTCAGGGTGGCGACGGGGCTCGATTATCGCGAGGCGGCGCCGATTTCCGGGCTTCTTGTGGGCGCGGGAACCGAAGAGATGGCCGTGACGTTACAAGTGCAGCAATGATCGCTGCGGCGGCAAGCGATTCGGAGATCCTCACATGACCTACTGCGTCGGACTGACCCTGAACAAGGGGCTGGTCTTCATGTCCGACACGCGCACCAATGCGGGCGTCGACAACATCTCCGTCTTCAAGAAGATGTTCAACTGGCAGACCAAGGGCGACCGGGCCATCGTGATGATGACCGCCGGCAACCTTGCGACGACGCAGGCCGTCGTCAGCCTGCTGGACGAACGCTCCAAGGCGCCCGGCGATCGCCAGCCGACCATCCTTGAAGCGCCATCCATGTTCCAGGTGGCGCGCATGGTGGCCGACACGCTGCGCGAGGTGGTTCAAAGCCACGCGCCGGCCGGCCAGAGCGCCGATGCCGCCTTCAACGCGACGATCATTCTGGGCGGGCAGATCAAGGGCTCCGAGCCGCGCCTGTTCCTGATCTATCCGGAGGGCAATTTCGTCGAGGCGAGCGGCGACACGCCCTTCTTCCAGATCGGCGAGACCAAATATGGCAAGCCGATCCTGGTGCGGGCCTACGATCCCGACATGAGCTTCGAGGATGCGATCAAGCTGCTGCTCGTCTCGTTCGATTCGACCGTCAAGGCGAACCTGTCGGTCGGCCTGCCGCTCGACTTCCAGATCTATGAACGCGACAGTTTCGAACTGGGCGCGTGGGGGCGCATCGAACAGAGCGACGCCTATTACGCGACGATTTCCGAAGGCTGGAGCGAGGCGCTGCGCAGCGCGTTCAACTCGCTGCCCGACTTTTCCTTCAACGGGCGCTGACCGGCGCCGGACGCGGCCGGCACGTTCACCATTCGGTAACGGTTTGGCTTGTCTTGCGCCCGCCGTTGCGATTAACTCCGGCCACGTTGCCCGGGCCCCAAACGATGGGCGCTGCCGGGCGGACGGAGTTCAACAGGGAGTTTACTCAGTCATGAAGAAAACGCTTCTCGCCGCAGCCAGCGTGCTGGCACTGACGGCGGCCGCACAGGCCGAAGATGTCAAGATGGGCATCATTCTGGGCTTCACCGGCCCGATCGAATCGCTGACGCCCGACATGGCCGCCGGCGCGGAAATGGCCATCAGCGAAGTCAACGAATCCGGCCAGTTCCTGGGCGGCATGACGATCGAACCCGTGCGCGCCGACTCGACCTGTGTCGATGCCGCCGCCGCGACCGCTGCGGCCGAACGGCTGATCACCTCGGACGGTGTCGTGTCGATCATGGGCGCCGACTGCTCGGGCGTGACGACCGCTGTCGCCAACAATGCGGCCATCCCCAACGGTGTGGTGATGATCTCGCCGTCGGCCACCTCGCCGGCGCTGACCACCATCGAGGACAATGGCCTGTTCTTCCGCACCGCGCCGTCCGATGCGCGTCAGGGCGAAGTGCTCGCCGAAGTCGTGATGGGCAACGGCGTGGAATCGATCGCCATCACCTACACCAACAACGACTATGGCAAGGGCCTGGCGGATTCCTTCCAGTCGGCGTTCGAGGCGATGGGCGGCGCGGTGACGATCACCGCAGCCCATGAAGACGGTCGCGGCGACTATTCGGCCGAAGTGGGCGCGCTGGCGTCCGCCGGCGGCGACGCGCTGGCCGTGCTCGGCTATGTCGACCAGGGCGGCCGCGGCATCATGGAAGGCGCGATCGACACCGGCGCGTTCGAGACCTTCTATCTGGGCGACGGCATGATCGGCGACTCGCTGCTCGACCTGCCGGGTCTTGGCGACGTGACGACGATCGGCACCGCGCCGGGCGCCGAAGGCGATTTCGTCGACACGTTCAACGCCATGTTTGCCGATGCCGTCGGCGACGGTTCGGGCCCCTACCGCGGCGAGAGCTATGATGCGGCCGCGCTGATGATCCTCGCCATGCAGAAGGCCGGCGAAGCCGACCGCGGCGCGATCGCCGGCAACATCATGGATCTGGCCAACGCGCCGGGCGAACAGATCGGCCCCGGCGAACTGGCCAAGGCGCTCGAACTGGTCGCCGCCGGCACCGACATCGACTATGTCGGCGCCACCAATGTCGAGTTCACCGATGTGGGCGAAGCGGCCGGCACCTATCGGGTGCTGCAGGTCGGCGACGGCGCCTGGGACACGCTCGAAGTCAAATGACGGAACGCGCCAAACGGCGCACCACCGAACGGAAAACCCCGGCCTTGGCGCCGGGGTTTTTTGTTGGCGTCACCGATGGCCGACCCACGATCAGGGCGCGTCGCGGCGGATGAAGCTGCCATAGACATAGCCGCTCTGGCCTTCATAGACGGCGGCGCACCAATGTTCGCATCCCGCCTCGGCGGCAAAGGCCGCATTGCCGGGAATGATGGCGAGCACGGTCGCGTCATTGTCCGGCCCGGCGCGCAGATTGACATGTTCGCTCGCCCAGGCCGGCGGCAGGTCGGCCGGCTGGACCGATTGGGCGGCGGTTTCGGTCACCGGTTGCGGCGCGCCGCCCGGACCGGCTGCCGAGGCGCTGGCCGCATCGGTTCCGGTTTCCGGCGGCAGGACGAAGTTCGGATCGCCCTGGGCGGCCAGCCGCTCTTCGATGGCCAGCACCTCCGCTTCGGTCGCCGCGACCTCGACGGGTTCGGCCTCGGCAGACAAGGGCGCGGGGACCGGTGCATCGTCGTCGGCAAAGGCGGCAAGGGTCGGATCGCTCCGCTCGGCATCCGATGCGGCCATCGCAAATGGCGGTGCGGTCTCCGATGAGCCGGCTGTGCCGCCGAACCGTGCGGCGACCGGCGCATCGACGGTGGGTGCGGCAGGGGTCGTGATCGCGGCCGTGGCGGCTTCGGCGATGCGGTCATCGGTTTCGGTCGCTGCCGCGATGGCGGCCGGTTCGTCCAGGATTTCGTCGGGACGTTCGGCGGGCGCAGGCAGGGTCTCGGCGGCGGGCATCGACGCGGCATGGAGGGCACCGAGATCGGGTTGGCGTGCCAGTCCCGCGGCGATCAGCATGGCGCCGGCGGCAAGGCCGAGCCCGGCGATGCCGGTATAGAGCGCTGTGGGCGGCGGAGCCCAGCTTTCGGTGGCGATGGCGGCGCGGGCGCGGTTTGCCCGTGGCGGCTGGCCACCCCAGTGAATCTTCGCTTGACGCATAATCATACTCCCATTGCCCGGCGAGCGGATGCTGGCGGACAAATGGCGCGAAAATCCGGCACCGGGAGCGGGCGCCGATCACGTTTCGTGTCAGTTGGAAGGGCGTGGCCGCGCGATCATATTGCGGCGCGGCCCGCAAACGAATGGGCGGTTCAGCGCCGGTCCTTCAGCAGCGGCAGGCCGAACATGGACGAGAACGGCGTCGTGTTCTGTGTCATCAATTGCGACCGGCCCGAATTGCGCGCCAAAAGGCTCATGCCGAAAAAGGAAGAGAAGGGCGTCGTCCGCTTGGTGATCAGGCGAGCCTTGCCGGTGCGCCCGCTCGACAGAAGCGGAATGCCGAACAGCGAGGAGAAGGGCGTGCCGGAACGGATCAGCCCGTCATTGGTCATGATTTTGGCTTCATTGGGCAGCAGCGGCGGCAGATGGCGCTGGCGTGCCAGGCGCGCGCTCGATGTGCCGGTGCCCTTGTAGACTTCGGTATATTTGACGCCGGCATCGATCGAGCCGACCTCGTCGACGACCGCCTTTGCCTTGATCGCCTGGCCGATCGGGGCGCGCACGACGACCAGCACATCGCCGTCGGCGACCCGCTCGGCATAGGTGGCGGCGGCATTGGGATAGACGCCGGCGGCGGAAATGTCGGCCTTCAGCGTCTTGAGGCTGCCCTTGCGGCCCTTTGCGATCACGTCGACGTCCCGGTCGAGATACTCCTCGGCCTTCAGCCGCGCCGCCACGATCTTCGCCTTGTCCGCGCTCGAATAGAGCCTGGTGATGATGGTGCTCATGATGCCTCCATGCGCCGCGGCCGGACACCCGGTTCCGCCGTCCCCAAAAAGTGCGCTCTCGTCCCATTGTAGGGCGATGAGCCAGACCAGCAAGAGGCACGATGCCGCCTGCCTTGCCCGACCACCGCGGGCGGGATCGAGGCCAGTCTGTAAAATGCAATTTACATTTGCATCTGTCAATAATATGTGACAGTTTATCGGTTGGTCGCGCCGACTTGACCTTTCCGGCCTCTGTCCGGCGCCTCCGGCCGTCGATGCTTCCGCCCGTTTTCGGGCGGTGGGGGGAAGCGGTCTTCGCTGTCCATTGAAACAGGAAGGAACAGATCAATGGAGTATGATCCCGAAAAGGTCTGGCCGACCGGCCTGACCGTTCCCGAGGCGGAGGAGCTGCACAAGCACATCATTGATGGCACGCGCGTGTTCGGCTTCATCGCTCTTCTTGCGCACCTGCTGGTGGCCGTCACCACGCCCTGGCTCGGATAAGGGGGCTCACCATGAACAATTCGAAAATCTGGCTCGTCGTGAAACCCACCGTCGGCGTTCCGCTGTTTCTCAGCGCGGTTGCCGTCGGCTCGTTTGCCGTCCACGTCGCCGTTCTGAGCAACACGACCTGGGTCTCGGACTTCCTGTCCGGCGAACCGCTGGGCACGGGCATGGCCGCTGTCAACGCACCGGTGGCGACCGGTGGCGAGACCGCGTCGGTCTATTTCGACCAGCGCGCGAGCGACACGCAGACCGCGACCGTGGTGTTGCCCGACGGGCGCAGCGCGACCGTGACGTTCGATGACCCGGCCCAGGCCGCGATGGTCACCGACCGGCGTCAAACGGTCGAGTAGCATCCCGCGCGCGGGACCAACCCGTCGGTGGCCGAGGACGACCTCCCCCGGCTCCCTTCGGTGTCGGCCGGCGCGAAACCGGCTTGCGGCCGATGCGACCGGCCGGTCGACGTGACGATGCCGGGGGCCATGGCATGAACCGTCTCAAGCAAACCGCTGTCAGAACCCTGTCGGGCCTTGCGCCCCGCTTTCTGCCGTTCGCCGATGCGGCGAGCGATGACCTGCCGCTGGGCCGATTGCTGCGGCTGTCCCTCTTCCAGGTGTCCGTCGGCATGGCGCTGGTGCTGCTCGTCGGCACCCTCAACCGCGTGATGATCGTCGAACTGGCGGTGCCGGCCTCGCTGGTGGCGATCATGCTGGCCCTGCCGCTCGTGTTCGCGCCCTTTCGCGCGCTGATCGGCTTCCGCTCCGACATTCACACATCGGCGCTCGGATGGCGCCGCGTGCCCTATATCTGGAAGGGCACGATGCTACAGTTCGGTGGATTTGCGATCATGCCGTTCGCGCTGCTGGTCCTGTCCGGCTATGCCGAAGCGGCCGACGCACCGGCCTGGATCGGGCTCGGGGGCGCGGCCATCGCCTTCCTTCTTGTCGGCGCCGGTGTGCACATGGTGCAGACCGTCGGCCTTGCGCTCGCCACCGATCTGGCACCGCCCGAGGCGCAGCCGCGCGTCGTCGGGCTGATGTATGTGATGCTTTTGGCCGGCATGGGTGTCAGCGCGCTGGTCTTCGGCTGGCTGCTGCACGATTACACGCCCGGCAAGCTGATCCGCGTGGTGCAGGGCGCCGCCGTCGTCACCATCATCCTGAACGTTCTGGCGCTGTGGAAACAGGAGCCGCGCGACCGCAAGCGTGCCATGGCGCCGGCGGTCAAACCCGATTTCGGCGAAAGCTGGCGCGCCTTCGTCGCCGGCCATCAGGTGCGGCGGCGCTTGGTCGTCATCGCGCTGGGCACGATGGGCTTCGGCATGGCCGAGGTGCTGCTCGAACCGTTCGGCGGCCAGGTGCTCGGCATGAGCGTCGCCGACACGACCAAGCTGACCGCGGTCTTTGCGGTCGGCGGGCTGATCGGCTTTGCGCTCGCCTCGCGGGTGCTGAGCCGCAGCTACGATCCGATGCTGCTCGCCGGCCATGGCGCGCTGGCCGGTCTGCCCGCCTTCGCGGCCATCATCATCGCCGCGCCGGGCAATTCGCCCGCATTGCTGGTTGCCGGCATCGTGCTTCTGGGCTTCGGTGCGGGCCTGTTCGGCCATGGCACGCTGACCGCGACGATGCGCGCGGCGCCACGCGAACAGGTCGGTCTGGCGCTCGGCGCCTGGGGCGCGGTGCAGGCGACAGCGGCCGGCCTTGCGATCTCGATTGGCGGCATCATCCGCGATGTGATTGTCGCCATGCCGGTCACCGGCACCTATGGCGCGGCAACGCCCTATCTTCCCGTGTTCGTGCTGGAGATGGTGTTCCTCCTGCTGGCGCTGGCGGTGCTCTATCCGCTGGTTGCGGGCAAGTCCGCCGGCAAGACGACTCTGCCCGCCGGGCGCACCGCCGCGCGCTGAACGGAACTGTTTCCATCTGATCGTCAAACGCTTTATCAGGCGGGCATGAAGCCGTTTCTCATCCTGCAATTGCGCCCGGAAACCGACGCCTCGGACGGCGAATATGAGGCGCTGATCGACAAGGGCGGGCTGGAGCGCAGCCAGACGCACCGCATCCGGCTCGACTGCGAACCGATCCCGGCCGATCTCGACCTTGCCGACTATGCCGGCGTGATCGTCGGCGGCGGACCGGGCTGCGTCAGCGATGCCGAGGACACCAAGTCCGACATGGACAAGCGCATCGAGGACGCGATCTTCGGCCTGATGCCCGAGATCACCGACCGCGACATCCCCTATATGGGCTGCTGCTACGGCATCGGCATTCTCGCCGCGCATCTGGGCGCGCCGGTCAGCAAGGTGCGCTATTCCGAACCGATCAGCGCGGTCGCGTGCCACGTCACCGATGCCGGCCAGGCCGATCCGCTGCTCGACGGACTGCCGGACGAATTTCTCGCCTTTGTCGGCCATAAGGAGGCGGTGCAGGCGCTGCCGGACGATTGCGCGCATCTTCTGGCGTCGGACACCTGCCCGTTCCAGATGATCCGCCACAAGCACAATGTCTATGCGACGCAGTTCCACCCCGAGGCCGATGGCGCGGTCTTCGAGCAGCGCATCCGCATCTACAAGGATCACGGCTATTTCGACCCGGCCGATGCCGACCGGCTGATCGCGGCATGCCACGCGCAAAGCGTCACGATGCCCGAAGAGATCCTCAGACGGTTCGTCGAACGCTACCGCTGACGCCGTCTAGGCCGGCACGGGGCGCTTGCGGGCGTCGGCGAGGATCAGCCCGTAAATGCTCACCGCGACAATGGTGAAGGCGACGATCTGGTAGGCGGCGACAGGCTCGCCCAGAAAGACGATGGCAAGCACCATGGTCAGCGCCGGCCATGGCACGGTGATCGAACTGGCGAGCGACACGTCGATCGTGCGCACCGCGTGGAACCAGAGGATCAGTTCGACATAGTAGACAAGACCCATGGCCAGCGCGAAGGTCTGGAACGGCAAATTGGCCAGATCGTCCATCACGGTCCGCGCCTCGGTGGTGACGAAGAGGACGATACCGAGAAAGACGCTGGAGACCAGAACGCGGATGAAGGTGATCTGCGCCGGCGTGATCGGTGTGCGGCCGAGCATTTCCTTGATGATCACATGGGCGACGCTCCACAGGAAGGGCACGGAGAGCGCAAAAAGGAACCAAGCGGAAAAGCCGGCAATCCGCCACGTCCCGCCGGTGGCCAGATAGAAAAGCGCGATGACGAGAAGCCCGGTCAAGCCCAGTTCGAACGCCGTCTTGCGGCGGCCAAGGAACAGGGTCTCCCACAATATTGCGAACAGCGGATAGGAGACGATGGCGATCGCCGCGCTGACCGCACCGGCCTTTTCGACGGCCAGCACATAGGCATAGGTCGAAAGGCCGAAAATGATGCCGGTCGAGACGAGAACCGTCAGGGTTCGCCGCTTGGTCGCCTGATCGATTGCGGCGCCGAAAATGCCCTTGTCCGGGGCAGCGAGCCCGCGCAGCAGCAGCGGCAGCGAAAAGATCAGCTGCCAGACCGACAGGAAGAAGGCGAAGGAGAGCGCGCCGAAACCGCCGGGCCGGCTGTTGGCGATGATCGGCATCACGCCCAGGATCAGGAGGCAGGTGCCGGCCAGCATGACGCCGGTTCTCGAACTGTCAGAGTGCGCGCGCACGGCAGGTTCTCCCATCCGGAGCGATGGTCATCGCACCGGGCGGGCGCGCCCCTCAAGGCGAAACTTGTCCCCGTGACAATCGGAGCCCCAAACGCGGGGCGGGCCGAGCGTCAGCTGTGGCGCACCTTTTCGGGCAGGATGCCCTTGGGCGAAAAGCGCAGGAACAGGAGCAGCACGAAGCCCATCACGAACAGGCGGAACGGGGCGGCGATATCCTGCAGATGCTGGTAGAGCGGCGCGGAGGGGTCCATGTCGCGGGTGATCTGCTCGATGATCCACGCGCCGGCGGGTTCGGCCTGCACCCAGGTGAACCAGATGACGAAACCGCCCAGCACGGCGCCCAGATTGTTGCCCGAGCCGCCGACGATCACCATCACCCAGATCAGGAAGGTAAAGCGCAGCGGATTGTAGGTGCCCGGCGTAAACTGGCCGTCGAGCGTCGTCATCATCGCGCCGGCAATGCCGATGATCGCCGAGCCCAGGATGAAAATCTGCAAATGGCGCCGCGTGACATCCTTGCCCATCGCCGCGGCCGCTTCTTCATTGTCGCGGATGGCGCGCATCATGCGGCCCCAGGGCGAATTGAGCGCGCGCACGCAAAGCGCAAGCAAAATGAGCAGCACGACCGTGAACAGGCCGGCATAGGCGATCTTGACGAAATGGCCCGAGCCCTCGACGATGAACTGGCGCAGCGCATCCTCGCGCGCCGCCGCATCGGAGATCGCCGCGAGCTGACCCGCATAGACCTGTTCGACCAGATCGGCGAACCAGGCCTGCTGCTGCAACTCGATCTCATAGGGCACCGGGCGCGGCAGGCCGGTGACGTTCTTGACGCCGCGCACCAGCCAGTCCTCGTTTTTAAGGACCGAGACGACGATCTCGGAAATGCCGAGCGTGGCGATCGCCAGATAGTCGGTCCTCAGGCCCAGCGCGACCTTGCCGATGATCCACGCGACGCCCGCCGCAACCACGCCGCCGGCAACCCAGGACAGGGTGATCGGCAGGCCAAGCCCGCCGATGAAGCCGGTGCGGGCCGGGTCGACCGCTTCAACCGCGCCGACCGCGGCGCCGAAGATCGGGCGCAGCGCGATATAGCCGGCGATCACGATCACGAAGATGAGGAAGGAGCGGAAGCGTCCGCGCGTTGCCGAGGCGATGAAAACGACTGTCGCGATGATCGCAACGACGATCAGCGCCGACAGGGCCAGCCCGCGTCCGCCGGCGCCGAGCGCCTCCATGACGGGCGGGTGGGAAATGACCACGGCGGTGGCGCCGCCAAGCGCGGTGAAGCCCATCACGCCGGCATTGAACAGGCCCGCATAGCCCCATTGCAGGTTCAGCCCCATCGCCATGATGGCGGACACAAGGCTCATATTGAGGATTGTCAGCGCGACGGCGGGCGACTGGAAAAGGCCGGTGGCGATGAGCGCCAGGCCCATGGCGGTGAAGGCGAGCGGCGCGCGCCAGGGCGACGCCGTGCGCTCGACGATCGCGTGGACCGGCGTGTCCGCATCGTCCGATGTCGCCTTATCGGCGGTGTCGACGGTCGTGTCGGTCATTTGATCACCGCCCCCCTGAAGATGCCGGTCGGCCGGATCAGCAGGACGACCACCAGAATGATGAACGAGACGGCGAACTTGTAGTCCGTGCCCAGGAATTGCAGCAGCCCCTCGGGCGCCCAGGTCTCCGGCACCAGATAGGTGACGAAACGCTTATAGGCATAGGTCATCATCACCTCGGAAAAAGCGACGATATAGCCGCCGACCACCGCGCCGATAGGCTGGCCGATGCCGCCCAGGATCGCCGCGGCGAAGATCGGCAGCAGAAGCTGGAAATAGGTGAACGGCTTGAAACTCTTGTCGAGCCCGTAGAGCGCCCCGGCGATGGTGGCGAGCGCAGCGGCGATGATCCAGGTGATCAGGACGACGCGGTCGGGATTGATGCCCGACAGGAGCGCCAGATCCTCATTGTCCGAATAGGCGCGCATCGCCTTGCCGGTGCGCGAGCGGCGCAGGAAGATGAAAAGCGCCGTCACCGTGACGATGGCGACGATCACGGTCAACGCCTGGGTGGTCTGGATCGCCAGACCCTCGTTAAGGCCCGTCATGTCGCGGAACTCGCGCGCCCGGATGATGAAGCGCTCGCCATCGGAAAAGCGGCGGTCATCGGTGCCCATGATGAAGCGGACGATGGCCGACAGCATGAACATCACGCCGACCGAGGCGATGACGAGCACGACCGGCGCGGCGCGGCGCTTGCGGTAAAAGCCGAAGACCGACCGGTCGATCAAAATCGCGGCGATGGCGGTGACCAGGATCGCCGGCACCAGGGCGATCAGCGCGGTCGGCACGGGGCCGGCGGTGATGCCCTGTGCCTGCAGCCCCCATGTCATCAGGATGACCATGGTCGTGCCGAACGCCATCAAATCGCCATGGGCAAAGTTGGCAAAGCGCAGAATGCCGAAGACCAGCGTCACGCCCAGCGCGCCCAGCGCCAGCTGGCTGCCATAGGCAAGCGCCGGCACGAAGACGAAGTTGCTCATCAGGACGAGGGCATTGAGAATGTCGGTCGCGTCCGGCATGTCAGCCCCCCAGAAACGATTTGCGCACTTCGGGATCGGCGAGCAGTTCCTCGCCGGTGCCGTCGCGCCAGTTGACGCCGCCGACCAGCACGTAGCCGCGGTCGGCGATCTCCAGCGCTTGGCGTGCATTCTGCTCGACCATCAGCACGGCAAGGCCGGTGTCGCGCACCTCGATGATCCGGTCGAACAGTTCGCCCATGACGATCGGTGAGACGCCGGCGGTCGGCTCGTCCAGCATCAGGACGGACGGCCGTGTCATCAGCGCGCGCCCGACGGCCACTTGCTGGCGCTGGCCGCCGGACAGTTCGCCCGCGTTCTGGCGGCGCTTTTCTTTCAAGATGGGGAACAGGTCGTAGACCTGGTCCATGGTCTGCCGGATGTCGTCGCGGCGCAGATAGGCGCCCATTTCGAGATTTTCCTCGACGCTCATCCCGGTGAAGACATTGTTGGTCTGCGGCACGAAGGCGATGCCTTCGCCGACCCGTGCCTGCGGCGTCAGCGCCGTGATGTCGGTGTCGCCCAGGCGCACATGGCCCTTGCGGATCGTCAGCATGCCGAGCATCGCCTTCATGGCGGTCGACTTGCCGGCGCCGTTGGGGCCGACGATGACGGCGATCTCGCCCTTTTCGACGCCGATCGTGCAATCCTTGATGATGTCGGCGCCGCCATAGCCGCCGGTCATGCCCTGTCCGACCAGATACATCAGGCGCCTTCCCCGGCCTGTTCGGCGTGTTTCTTGCGCGGCGCGTTCTTAAGGCCGCGCCCCAGATAGGCCTCGATCACCTGTTCGTCGTTGCGCACCTCCTCGGCGGTGCCGCGTGCCAGGACCGAACCTTCGGCCATGACGATCACCGGATCGCACAGCCGGCCGATGAAATCCATGTCATGCTCGATCATGCAGAATGTGTAACCACGCTCGCGATTGAGCCGGATGATCGCATCGCCGATCTCGTTGAGGAGCGTGCGGTTGACGCCGGCGCCGACCTCGTCGAGCAGCACAACCTTGGCGTCGACCATCATGGTGCGGCCCAGTTCGACCAGCTTCTTCTGGCCGCCGGACAGATTGCCCGCCAGTTCCTGCGTCAGATGGGTCAGGTTGAGAAAGTCGATGACTTCCATCGCCCGCTCGCGGATCGCCTTTTCCTGCTGGCGCACCTCGCCAAAGGAAAACCATGCGCTCATCAGGTTTTCGCCGGCCTGGTCGCCGGGGACCATCATGAGGTTCTCAAGCACGGTCAGCGTCGAGAATTCATGGGCGATCTGGAATGTGCGCAGCAGCCCCTTGGCGAACAGTTCGTGCGGCGGCAGGCCGGTCACATCATCGCCGTCGAGCCGGATCGTGCCGCTTGTGGGGGCGATGTTGCCGGCGATGATGTTGAAGAGCGTCGTCTTGCCGGCGCCGTTCGGGCCGATCAGCCCGGTGATCGACCCTTTGGCGATGTTCAGCGAGGCATCCTGCACCGCGTGCACGCCGCCAAACTGCTTGGAAACGGATTCGACTGTGATCATGCGGCGCTGTGCCCGGCCCTTATTGTATCAATTGTCTTCATTTGCGGCCAATTTGCGCGCTTGTGCAATGGCTGAATGGGTGCGTCAAGCGGTTCGGGACACCGTCATTGTCAGCTTTCAGGACCGGTCCGGGCCGCCAGCGCCTCTTCGGCGGCGACCGCGCGCGCATAGGCCGGCCGCGCCAGAACGCGCTCGAAATAAGCCGCGACCCGTTCGCTGTCGATCGGAAACTTCGCATACATCGCCCAGCGCCCGCAGTGGCCCAGGATCACGTCGACACAGGTGAAGCGGTCGCCCATCGCATAGTCATTGTCATCAAGGCGCCGGTGCAAGGACTTGAGTTCACGCGCAAATTCCGCCTTGAGCCACGGCCCGACGTCGAGCCGCATCTCCTTGGGCAAAAGCACGCGATGCTTGATCTTGGTCCACATCACCGCCTCGAACTCGGCCAGGGCGAAGAACAGCCAGCTTTCCATCTGCGCCCGCTCGCGCGCGTCGCGCGGCCCGAAACCGGCGTCGCCATGCTTGTCGGCGAGATAGAGGCAGATGGCCGCGCTGTCGGTCAGGACGAAATCGTCATCCACAAGCACCGGCCCCTTGTTGGAGGGCGACAGGCCGACCAGATCGTGCGTGCCGAGCCGGGCATGGACCAGCTCATAGGGTTGGCCCAATTCCTCCAGCATCCAGGTGACTCGCGTCATGCGCGAGATCGGCGAGCCGTGCACACGGTAGGTCACCGGCCGAGCTCCACGGCACGGTCGCGCGCGGCCCTGACCGCTTCTTCGATCAGTGTGGCGAGCCCGCCGGGACGCATCAGGACATCGAGCGCAGCGGCGGTGGTGCCGTTGGGGCTGGTGACCTGTTCGCGCAGCGTGCCCGGATCGTCGGCGCTTTCGCGGGCATAGGCGGCCGCGCCAAAGACGGTCTGCATCGCCAGCCGGCCGGCGGTTTCTTCGGGCAGTCCGACGGCCCGGCCCGCTTCGCTCAGCGCCTCGATCAGATGAAACACATAGGCCGGCCCGGATCCCGACACGGCGGTCACCGCATCCATCAGCGCTTCGTCGGCGATCTCGGTGACCTCGCCGCTCGCTTCCATCAGTTGCCGCACGGCAGCCAGTTGCCGGTCGGTGACCGAGGGGTTGGCGCACATGACCATCGCGCCATGGCCGACCGCGGCGGGCGTGTTGGGCATGACGCGCACGACCGGCGCGCCGGGGGCGAGCGCATGTTCGAGCCGGTCGATCCGCACGCCGGCCGCCACGGAGACGAAAATCGTGTCGCTGCCGGGCTGGGCATAGCGGCCATAGTCGGCCAGCACGTCGCCGATCACCTGCGGCTTGACGGCGATGATGATGATCGCCGGCGCCAGGCCGGCAGGCAGCGTGGCGGCCGTGGAATGGACATTGACGCCCTGGGTTTCGGCACGCAGACGCAGCGTGTCGAGCCGTTCCACCACATGGACATGGTCCGGCGCCAGCGTCTCCGTTCCGGTCCAGCCGCGCAGCATGGCAAAGCCCATATTGCCGCATCCGACGAGCACGACGCTCATGTCCCTTGCAAGCACCCGCTGTTCTCCCCTGTCGGTTCCGGCGCGCAAACCTGCAATGGCCGGCAGCGCAAGGCAAGCCTTCAGAGCGGGATCGGGCCCCGATCAGCCACGCAGCGGCAGTCGTGCGCTCAGGCGCAGGCCGGCAAGGGCGATCACCATGGTCAGCCAGATCGGATCGGCGCGGCGGAAGAAGAAGCTTTCGAGCGCGGAGACCAGAACGGCGAAGACGATGACCATGAAGAACAGGTCGGCCAGCGCGCCGTCGCGCGACCGTGCTCCGGCGCGCAGATAGTCCACCGCCGGGGCGAGGACGGTCAGCCAGACCGTCAGGATCAGGCCCGGCACACCCAGGAACAACAGGATGTCGATGAAGCCGTTATGGCCGTGGACGATGCCGCGCGGATCCCATGACCGGTCGAAGGGCTGTTCCGTCGAGCGCAGGAAATCGTTGCCCCAGAACCCGTCAAGACCGAAGCCGGTCCAGGGGCGGGCGAGGACATAATCGCCGGCGAAATCCCAGATCGCCGTGCGTCCGGTGAAGGTGGTGGTCTCGTGGAACGCGCGCAGGACCGCGTCGAAGGCCGGCACGAACACCGTGCCGACGGTCAGCGCATGGGTGGCGATAATCGCGACGATCGCAGCCATGGCGCCGATGAAGCGCAGGCCGAACAGCGCCGGCAGCAGCACCAGCGCCATGGTGACCGGCGCCAGCGCCAGCGCGGTCTTGGAGCCGGCATTATAGGCAAAGAAGAAGGCCAGCAGCACGATCAGCCCGCCCCACAGCCAATGCCGGCGCCGCATCAGGAAGATGCCGCCGAAGCCGACCATGACCATGACCGGACCGGCAATGTTCTTGTGGGTGAAGACGCCGCGCCAGAGGCCGGCATGCTGGGCTTCGAGGTCCGTCGCCTGATGCATGGCGGCGCCCGGATCGAGCACGAGACCGGCATAGCAAAGGGCGAGAAGCGCAAGCGATACGGTCTTGAGGACGGTTTCGAAATCGCCGCGCGTTGCCGGCAGCAGCGGCAGGGCCGACGCCATGCCAAGCGCAATCAGCGTGAAGGTGACCGAGCGCCAGGCGCCCGGCACGTCCGTCGTGAAGGCGGACGCGGCGACGATGACGGCCATGATCAGCCAGGGCACCGAGACAAAGCGTGCCAGGACGCGCCGGTCGACGAATGACAGGATCGCGGCCAGCGTCAATCCCGCCATCGCCGAATAGCCGAGCTGGTTGATCAGCCGGCCCTGGTCGAAAAGGCTCGCTTCGTCGCCTTCGAACAGGCTGCCGGCGGCGAACGGGTCGAGCGAGATCCAGATCAGCGCAAGGACAGCCGTCGCCAGGACGAGCCGCAGCGTCTCGGTGGTGACGCGGACAGGCCCGCGAAACCCGTCAGTCCGTGGGGTTGCGATACTGCTCATTGGCGTGACCGAACTCGGATTGGATCCGGCCGAGCGCGATATGCACCGGATAGAGCGCGTTGAGCACCGACCCGGTGCGCGCGAAATTCAGCGCGGCGCGCAGCGGCGATGCGCCGGCGAGCGCCAGACTGTGGGCGATGGTCTTCCACCAGCCCAGCGGTTTGGAGGCGTTGCGCCGATGGGCGATGCGCGCCGAGAGCTGGCCGTTGCGCAGCGAGCGCTTCTGGATCCAGTCCCAGGTGACGCGGCTTTCGGGGATGGTCTCGTAGACTGGCGCTTCTTGGCACCAGCCGGTCTGGAAACCGGCATCGCGCGCCCGGCGCAGAAAGTCCGCATCGCCACCGCCGGTGAAGTTGAACTGCAAATCCATGAAGGGCTGCGGCTGGGTCTTCAGCACGTCGTTGCGGATCAGGAGGTTGCCGGACGAAAAGATGATCTTGACCGGGCCGGTCTCGCCATAGTGCGGTGTGAAGACCGGATGGGTCTTCCAGTTCTCCACCGGGCTGCCCTCGAAGACCGGCCATTGCGGACCGCCCACCAGCGCACAGTCATGGCGCTCGGAGGTGGCGCACAGATTTTCGACCCAGTGCGGATCGGCGATCTCGTCATCATCGATCACGCAGACATATTTGAGGTTCGGGAACTGGGTGAAGGCGGTGAACCAGCCGGCATTGTAGGCGTGGCAATTGCCCCGGTCGTGGGCGATGATCAGAAGGCCCTGATAGGTTCCGTCCTCGAATTTCGGCGCAGCGACCGTCGCGCCCTCGCGCTTTTCGGCTTCGTTTTCCATGACGATGACGGCAACGCGCCGGTCGGTCTTCTGCGCTGCGATGCTGTCGAGCGTGCGGATCAGATGGTCGGGCCGGCGGAAGGTCGGGATGGTGACCGCCACTTTGACGGCCTCCATGTCGAGGCCGGGAGACCGGGCGACATGCGAGATGTTGTTGGTAAGACTCTGGTTCATCGACCCGTCTGCTCCTTTGACCGACCCGCCCGCGTTGTCGTGCATAGATCACGAAAGCCGTTAAGGATGGGTTCATGGATTGCACCGTTAAGGCCGCTTTCAGACCTGCGTGCCCATAAGGGTTCTTTTGCAACCGGGCCGCTCATCGATGCATTTGGTCTTTGCCTCTTCCCTTGTGCCGTGCGGCGCGCCCGAAAGCGGGTTCGAGATCGCCAATGCGGCGATCATTGACGGTCTCGAACGCGCCGGCGCGACGGTCAGCCATATCGGCTTTCAATGGCCGGGCAGCAGCCTGGCCGCACCGGACCGGACCAGGAGCCTGGGAGAACTCGACGTCAAGACCGACACGGCGTCGGCTAGCCAAAAGCTGGCATGGCTCGGCAAGGCGGTGGCGGGCGGGCTGCCGTTCGCCTCGGCCAAGCTCCGCGTGCTGGACGACACCGGTTTTCGCGCCGCGCTGGACGCGATCGGGGCCCATGATGCCGTCATCATCAACGGGGTCGGCCTTGCGGGCGCCTTTGAAAAGGTGCTGACCGAAAAGCCCTATTTCTATGTCGCGCACAATGTGGAGCATCAAAGCGCGGCCGAAGCCGCCCGGCAGGCCAACAGCCCGGTCGAGCGGTTCATGTATCGCCGCGAGGCGCGCCATCTGCGCGCGCTGGAGGATCGGCTTGTCGCCGGCGCGCGGCATGTCTGGACGCTGACACAAGAGGACCGCGCGACCCTCGGGCTCAACGTCTCGGAGCGCGCCTCGGTGCTGCCGCTGGTCACGCCCCTTTCGGCGGCGGCCATGCCCGCCGGCCAGCGGGTGCCGGCCTTCGATGCGGGCATGATCGGCACCTGGACATGGACGCCCAACAGGATCGGGCTTGAATGGTTCCTTCAGGAGGTGATGCCGCATCTGCCCGAGCAGCTGACGATCGCCATTGCCGGCGCCCTGCCCGCCGGTTTCCCGCAGCGCGACAAGCGCGTGACGTTTCTCGGCCGGGTGGTCGATGCCAAGCAGTTCATCCGCCAGTGCCGGATCGTGACTCTGACCGCCCGCGCGGGCACCGGCGTCCAGCTCAAGACCATCGAGGCATTGGAGATGGGGCTGCCGGCGGTCGCAACGCCGTCATCGCTGCGCGGCATCGCCGATGTGCCGGCCAATGTGCGCACCGCCGACACCGGGCGCGCGTTTGCCGAGGTTCTGACCAAGCAGATCGTCGATCACCGCACCGGATCGATGACCGATCTGGACGCGGGCGCGTTTCGCGACACGCAAATTGCCGGAATGGACGCGGCGATCGGTGAGGCGTTGGGCGCATTTCGACCAGGCCATTAACGCAAACACAAGGCCGGAGCGCTAGGATCACCCGCATTGCCGATGATCAAACCGTTACAGACTGGCCATGACCGACATTGTCGCGACCCATTTTGACGAGCCCGCCGGCCAGCGTGACATTCTGGGCGTCGCGGTGGCCGATTTCTCCGAGGAAGAGGCGCTGGACATGGTCCACGCCGCCATCGACCATAAGACATACCGCCCGATCGCCTTCCTGAACGCCAACAACGCCAATATCGGTGTCGAGGACGCCGCATTTCGCACCGCGCTTGCGCGGTTCACCGTGCTGTCGGACGGCGTTGGCGTCGATGTGGCCGCCAAGATGCTCCATGGGGCGGCGTTCCGCGCCAATCTGAACGGCACCGATTTCGTGCCGGCGCTTTTCCGCTCGGCCAAAAGGCCGCTGAAGGTCGGACTTTTCGGTGCGCGCCCGGGCGTTGCCGAACTGGCTGCGGGCCATTTCGGAACGGTCGATCCGCGGCACGACTACCGCGCCCTTGCCGACGGGTTCATCGATGCGGACGGCGAGGCCGCGCTTCTCGACACGCTGACGCAATGGCGGCCCGACATCCTTCTGGTGGCGCTCGGCGTGCCCCGGCAGGAAAAATGGATCGTCGAACGGCTGACGCCCGATCATTGCACGGTTCCGATCGCCGTGGGCGCGCTGTTCGACCTGAGTACCGGCGAAGTGCCGCGCGCGCCGATGTGGCTGCGGCGGCTGCGCAGCGAATGGATCTATCGCCTGTGGCAGGAGCCGCGCCGCCTGTGGCGCCGCTACATTGTCGGCAACCCGGTCTTTCTGGCCCGTGTCTTGCGCCAGCGCCTGACGGGGAACGGCTGACCATGGCAAGGACGAACGCCATCGTCACGCCGTCCCACGCGCCCGATTTCGAGCGCTGCGCGATCCTGTGCGAGAGCATCGACCGATTTGTGACCGGCTATTCGACGCATTATCTTTTGGTCGACACGATCGACGCGCCGCTGTTCCGCCGGCTCGAAGGCCCGCGCCGGCGCATCATCACCGAGACCGAATTGCTGCCCTGGTGGCTTCGGCGCGTTCCAAGCCGCCTGTCGCCGGGCGGCCGGCGCGTATGGGTCGGCCCGCGCACACTGCCGCTGGTCGGCTGGCACGTCCAGCAGATCAAGCGCATCGCCATCGCCGGCCTGATCAACGATGACGGCCTTCTTTATTGCGATTCCGACACGGCCTTCGTGCGCCGCTTTGACCTTGCCGACATGTGGGTCGGTGACGCGATGCGCTTTTACCGCCACGATCATGGCGCGCGGGAAGTGCGCGCCGGCGACCATATGGATTGGGCGGCCCACGCCGCCGACGCGCTCGGCATCGATGAGGCGCGCCGCCAGGACCATGACTATGTCGGCCAGTTCACGCACTGGAAGCGCAAGACGGTGCTCGACATGTGCGCGCGGATGGAACAGGTGCATGGGCGCCATTGGGTCGCGGTGATCGGCCGCAGGCGCAAATTCTCCGAATGCATGCTGTACGGCGCCTATGTCGATGGCGTTCTGGGCGGGGCGGACCACCATGTGGTCGACCGGCTGACATGCGAAGTGCGCTGGTTCGACCCGGCGCCGTCCGATGCCGAGCTCGATGCGATGATCGCCGGCCTGAAGCCGGGCCAAGTCGGCATCGGTGTCCAGTCGTTCGTGGACATGGCGCCCGAGCGCTTCCGCGCGGCGGTGCTCGGCCGGCACGTCGAAGCGGCCTGACCGGCGTCAGACGCGGATGGCGGGCCGCGCGAGCGCGCGGTAGGTGACGGCGAACGATACCGCATAGAGCGCGGCGAAGGCCCCGTTGAGCCAGACCAGCCATTGGCCGCCGGCCCAATCGTGCGACAGAAGCAGCACCATCAGCGCCGCCTTGAGCGTGCCGACCAGCGCGTAGAGCACAAGGCGCGTCACCGTCTGGCCGCGGCCATAGAGCAGTTCGGCCTGATATTCGATCAGGTTGCGCAGCGCCGGCACGAACAGGACCGCGATGATCAACGGCGCCGCCTGGGCGACATTGGCACCCAATATGTCCGGCTTGACGGCGAAGACCGCGGCAATCGCCAGAAGGCCCAGTGTCGAGAGCAGGAAAATGCCGGCTTCCAAGAGGGCCCGCATGCGCACGCTTTCGAGCAGTTGCGGGCGGCGCATCAGCCGCTGGGTAAGCAACGTCGAAAAGGTCCGCACCGGCATCGCCGTCAGATCGACCAGCCGCATGACGATCGCATAGAGTCCGGCGAGGGTCGGCCCGCCGAGGGCCAGGACAATCAGCTTGTCGAGTTCGTTTTGCAGATAGAACAGGATCTCCGCGCCGCTGACCGACAGCGCATCGCGGATGCGGCGCCCGAACAGGTGCAGCGGCAGGCGCAACCGCACCTTGGGATAGAAGAGGACCACGGCCGCCAGCGCCATCAGCGCCTGGCTGACGATATAGATCTGAGCCCAGACCATCAGATCAGGCGCGGGCGACAGCGCCAGGGCAAGCGCAGCGGCCGCCTTGGCCGAAAAGCCGAACACGATGACGATCGATGCGCGGCCGAACCGTTCCAGACCCTTGTTGACGATGATCACCACTTCCAGCGTCCGCCAGAACAGCACCTCGGTGGCAACGATCATCGCAAAGGCGGCAAGCGGCATGACCCCTGCGAACAGCGCCCAATGGACACCCGATCCGACCGCCGCCACCAGCGGCAGCGACAAGAAGAGCGCCGCCATGTAGCCGCCCGTATAGGCGCCGATCAGATGCGGCTTGACGGTCGCGACCCGGTAGAGCGGCGACACGAACCCGAAGCCCGCCAGCCGCGACAGCACGATGCCGACCGACGAGGCGGTGGCGAATAGGCCGAACTCGGCGATCGTCAGCGTGTTGGCGACCAGATAGAAATAGAAGAGCTGGATGAAGACCCGCGCGCCGTCTCCGGAGAATGCGCGCGCATATTTGCCCGCAAGCTGGGCTGCGGTCTCCGGTCCCCCATGCGCCATGACGGGGGGTGCGCTCTGTGCGACGGCTTGTTTCACGGGCGTTAGTCTCGCAAAAAACCTTTAAGATCGGGTTGTTTGGCAGGGATCGGGACCCGCTCAAGCTGCCGTTGCGGAAAGTGGCCGCTGGTTACGAAAATTAACTTTTTGTTTTCCATGGCTCTTTAGCCTGCGTTTACCAATTCGGCCGGAATGGGCTGGCCGAGTTTTCTCGGCTCGCGGGCACCATGTTCGATCCACCTTCAAACGGCGCAAGGCGATCGCTGCTGATGGCCGCCCGTGCCGACGCAGCCGAACCGGCCGGACGCGCGCCGCAACAGGACACGGCCGAGACATTTCGGACGGCACGCGCCCGCCGCGCCGCGCAAAGGCCGAACCCGTTGCTCTCGGCGCTGGCGCGTGAGCCCGAAAAGACATCCGAAGACGCCGTGCCGACGGGCGAACAAGGCGACCGGCCGGATTTCGCTGGCGAGCCGCAGACGCGGCCACCGATGCCGACGGCCGAGACCGACGATCGGCGTCTTGACGCCGCTGCTCCCGCCGCGCGCTATCCGCCTGCCGGCCAGCCGATGGATGGCGCGTTGATCGATCCGATCGCGATGATCGCCACGATCTGGCGCTGGCGTTTCATCATTGCCGGCCTGACGCTTGTCGGCGCGATCCTTGGCGTTCTCGTCGCGCTGTCGACACCGCACCGTTACACCGCCTATTCGGAAGTGCTGATCGACCCGCGCGAGGTGCAGCTCGTCGGCCGCGACCTGGAGCGCGAATTCCTCGCCAATGAAGCCGCTTTGGCCATTGTCGACAGCCGGCTGTCGCTGGTCTATTCGCGTCCGGTGCTGGAGCGGGTGATCGAGGCCACCAATCTCGATCAGGACCCCGAATTCAACGGCGACGCCGGCGGGGGCATCGGGCTGCGCGACGGCATAAGGGTCATCCTGTCGCTGTTCGGCGGCGAGACGCCCGTCGAAACGACCAACCGCGAGACGCTGCAGAACTTGCGCGACGCGATCAGCATCAACCGTTCGACGCGGACCTTCGTCGTCAATATCGGCGTCGAGGCCCGGACGGCGCAGAAGGCGGCGATGCTGGCCAATGAGGTCACCCAGGCCTTCGTCGAGGAGCAGGGATCGATCAGTTCCGACAAGGCGCGCGACGCAAACGAGGCGCTGACCGGCCGGCTGGGCGAACTGCAGTCCAATGTGGAAGCGGCGGAGCGGCGCATCGAACAATACCGGCTCGAAAACGGGCTGATGACCACGCAGGGCCGGCTTTTGAGCGAAGACGAACTGGCGACGGCCAGCGCGCAACTCGCCGAAGCCCGCGCATTGACGATCAACGCCCGCACCAAGGCCGAACAGGCCAGCGAGATCAGCGTCGATGCGGCCATATCCGGTTCGGTTCCGGCGGACCTGATCACCTCGTCGCTGGAGACGTTTCGCGCGCAGCATTCGGCGCTGCGCCAGAGCGCGGCACAGTTGCAGAACCAGCTCGGCCCGCGCCACCCGCGGCTTGAAGCGGCCAATGCGGCGATCGAGGCCGCCCGCCAGGACATTGCCGGCGAATTGCAGCGCATCGTGCAAAGTGCGCAGTCGGAACTGCGCCGCACCGTGCAGACCGAGCAGGAACTGGCCGCCCAGGTCGCCCGCGCCAAGGCGGCGGTCAGCGAGCAGACCGAGGCGCTGGTGGCGCTGCGCGACCTGCAGGCCGAGGCTGAAGCTGCCCGCGCGATCTACAATGGCGCGCTGCTGCGCGCACGCGAGACCGGCGAGATCGGCGCTCTTGGCACGGTCAACGCCGCCGTGCTCGCCGAGGCCGAACCGCCACGCAGCGCCTCCTCCATGTCGCGCAAGACGATCGCCATCGCCTTCACAATCGGACTTTTCCTGCTCGGCCTCGGCCTTGCGGCCGCATCGGGTCTGCGCAAGGCGATCCGCCTCGATGCGTTCACCGATGCCGCCGGCCGAGCCCCTGACACCGACCCCGACAGCCCCGCCCCGACACACAACCGCACCAAGGACACCAGCACCATGTATCCCGGCTATCCCCACGCGCCGTATGCGACGCAGCCCGCCGCAGCCCAGCCCCAACCGGCCGCACAGGCAGCAACCGGCTGGCCGCAACAGCCGGCCGCGCCCTCGCGCGACGCCGAAGAGATGGCCGAACTGCGCAAGTCGATCGGAGAAATCCGTGACGTGGTCGAGGAACTGGCCGCCCGGCGCAGCAATGTGCGCCGCTTCGGCTAGGGTCAGGACCCCGGACCCGGCACGCCGCCTTTCCAAAAACGCCACCTTAGGGCGTGAAAATGGTGTCGCTCGCGGCTCCTTCTTTGCTTTATGCCGGTCGAACAGGATTGGGGGTTCGACATGGCAGAGATCATCGACGGCAAGGCAGTCGCGGCGGACGTTACCGAGAAGGTCGCGGCAGCAGCTGAAACACTGAAGGCCGATACAGGCGTGCAGCCGGGCCTGGCCGTGGTCATCGTCGGCGAAGACCCGGCCTCCAAGGTCTATGTCGCCAACAAGGGTCGCACGGCGCGCGCCTGCGGCTTCCTGTCGGTCGAGCACACGCTGCCCGACGATACCGGTCAAGAGGCGCTGATCGGGCTGATCGACGAACTGAACGGCGATCCGGCCATCCACGGTATCCTCGTGCAACTGCCGCTGCCCGGCCATATCGACGAGGGTGCGGTGATCCAGGCGATCGCGCCGGAAAAGGATGTCGACGGGTTCCACTTCATCAATGTGGGCAAGCTCGGCACAGGCGTGACCGACAGCGCGTTCGTGCCATGCACGCCGGCGGGCTCGATGCTGCTGATCGAAAGCGTGCTCGGCAAGGACCTGTCCGGCAGGAACGCGGTCGTCGTCGGCCGTTCCAACATTGTCGGCAAGCCGATGTTCAACCTGCTTCTGGCCGCGAACGCGACGGTGACCGTCGCCCATTCGCGCACCAAGGATCTGCCGGCGCTGTGCCGGACGGCCGACATTCTGGTCGCCGCCGTCGGCCGGCCGCAGATGATCGGCGGCGACTGGATCAAGCCGGGCGCGACGGTGATCGATGTGGGCATCAACCGCATCCCGGCGCCCGAAAAAGGCGAAGGCAAGACGCGGCTCGTCGGCGATGTGGATTTTGAAAGTGCGGCCGAAACCGCCGGCGCGATCACGCCGGTTCCCGGCGGTGTCGGGCCGATGACCATCGCCATGCTGATGGTCAACACGATCGTTGCGGCATACCGCTCGGCCGGCCGTACGCCACCGGTCTTCTGACCACATGATCTGGGCTTGCGCGGCTCCGGCTTTGGCGTCAGTGTCGCGGGCTGTCCAGCCTGTGTGACAGTGGAAACAGTCATGACGACCGACCTTCCATCGCGGCATTTCGCTTTCATTCTCGCCGACGAATTTTCGATGTTCTGCGTGTCGGCGGTGATCGACGTGCTGCGCACGGCAAACCTTGTGTCGGGCACCGACTATTATCGCTGGTCGACCGTGTCGCATGATGGCGAGCCGGTGTGCGCCTCCAACGGGCTGACGCTGAAGCCGGCTTATTCGGTCGAGACGATCCCGCCCGCAGACCTGACGTTCATGGTCGCCTCGCTGACGCTCGATTTCCCCGGCCGGCAGAAGATCGTCAACACGCTGCGCACGCTGGGTCGGCGCGGGGCGAGCCTTGGCGCGCTGTCGGTCGGCAGCCACATCCTTGCCCAGGCCGGCCAGCTCGAAGGCCATCGCTGCACCATCCACTGGGAGAACCGCGCCGGTTTCCGCGAGGCGTTCCCGCACATCGAATGCACCTCCAATGTCTATGAGATCGACCGCAAGCGCTACACCGCTGCGGGCGGCACGACCGGCATCGATTTGATGCTGGAAATCGTGCGCGCCGATTTCGGTGCCGAGATCACCAACAAGGTGGCCAACAATTTCCAGTATGAGCGCATCCGCAGCCATGAAGACCGCCAGCGCGTCGGCCGTGAGCCGGACCTGACGGGCAAGTCGGAAAAGCTGCGGCGGCTGACCGAACTGATGGCCGACAATCTGGAGGAGCCGCTGTCGGCCGGGGTTCTTGCCCAGTCGGTCGAACTGTCGGTGCGGCAGGTGGAACGGCTGTTCCTCAAGCACCTCGAATCGACCCCCGGCCGCTACTACATGACGCTGCGGCTGGAGCGCGCGCGGCAATTGCTGCGCCAGACCAACATCCCCATTTTGGAGGTGGCGCTGTCGACGGGCTTTACCTCGCACTCCTATTTCGCGCAGAGTTATCGCATGCAGTTCGGCCGGGCGCCGAGCGATGAAAGGCGCAAGAGTTTTTGACGACCATGGACCATAAGCCCACGCCGGGCGTGGCGCGCCGCGACCTGATCGCGCGTGGCTTCCAGCTGATCGGCTGGCGCGAAAAGCTGGCGCTGCCGGACCTCGGCGTCGATCGCATCCGCGCCAAGATCGACACCGGCGCGCTGACATCGGCGCTGCATGTCGACAATCTGGAACTGTTCACGCGCAACGAACGTCGCTGGGTGCGCTTCCACCCGCCCGGTGCCGGCGGCGCACCGACGCCGGAGCCCGCCGAAGCGCGGATGCGCGAATTCCGCGAGATCAAGTCGAGCAGCGGCCAGGTGGAGCGGCGCTGCGTGATCGCGACCCGCTTTGTCATCGGCGAAGAGACGTTTCGCGCCGAAGTGACGCTGACCGACCGCACCGACATGGTCTACAACATGCTCGTGGGCCGCAGCGCCATGCGCATCGGCCGCCTGATCGTCGATCCGACCCGGTCCTGGATGGCCGGTGATCCCGCCTGGCCCGATCCGCCAAAAGCGAAGGAAACGCCATGAAGATCGTCATGCTCGCGCGCAATCCGGACCTTTATTCGCATCGTCGCATGAAGGAGGTTGCCGAAAAGCGGGGGCATACGCTCGACATCGTCAACACGCTGCACTGCTACATGAACATCACCTCGCGGCGGCCGTCGGTCTACTACAATGGCGAGAAGATGGAGGGCTATGACGCGGTGATCCCGCGCATTGGCGCCTCGATCACCTTTTACGGCATGGCGGTGTTGCGCCAGTTCGAAATGATGGGCGTCTATCCGCTCAACGAATCGGTAGCGATCGGCCGCTCGCGCGACAAGCTGCGCTCGATGCAGCTTCTTGCCCGCGACGGCGTCGGCCTGCCGGTCACCGCCTTTGCGCACGATTCAAAGCGCGCCGAGGACATCATCAAGATGACCGGCGGGCCGCCGACGGTGGTCAAGCTTCTGGAAGGCACGCAAGGGATCGGCGTCGTCCTTGCCGAGACGATGCAGTCGGCCAAGTCGGTGATCGAGGCGTTTCGCGGCGCCAAGGTGCACATCATGGCGCAGGAATTCATCAAGGAGGCCGGCGGCACCGACATTCGGGCGCTGGTCGTCGGCGGAAAGGTTGTTGCGGCGATGCAGCGATCGGGCAAGGCCGGCGAGTTCCGCTCCAACCTGCATCGTGGCGGCGCGGCGGCGACCATCCGCATCACGCCGGTCGAGCGGGCGACGGCCCTGCAGGCCGCCAAGACGATGGGGCTGAATGTGTGCGGCGTCGACATGTTGCGCTCCAACCACGGCCCCGTGGTGATGGAAGTCAACTCCTCGCCGGGGCTCGAAGGCGTCGAACTCGCCACCGGCAAGGATGTCGCCGGCAAGATCATCGAACTGCTGGAGACCAATGTCGAGCGGGCGCAGACGACCCGGCGCAGCAAGACCAGGACGCGCGGCCAGGGCTGATATCGCGCCGGACGCGCGGGGATCGCGATTTTTCCGGTCGGGAGCGGAATAGGAACCGCCCACCGCCCGTTTATCCTCCATGTAACCGAGCGGCCATGGCCGCACGAGATGGAGGCAGGCAATGAAGATCGCGGTTCTGGCGCGCAAGGGCGGCCATTATTCACACAGGAGAATCAGCCAGGCGGGCGAAGCGCGCGGGCACAGTGTCGAGATCGTCAATGTGCTGCGCTGTCACATGGCGATCAATGCCGATGGCATGTCGGTCTTTTGCGACGACCGGCCGATGAACGATGTCGACGCGGTGATCCCGCTGCTCAACCCGGCGACCGCAGAACACGGCATGACCATCCTGCGCCAGTTCGAGGCGATGGGCGTCTTTCCGCTCAACCATTCAGCCGCCGTCGCCTGCGCCCGCGACAAGCTGCACTGCCTGCAGGTGTTGGCGGGCAACGGCGTTGCCGTTCCGGCCACCGCGTTCGCCCGGCAACGCGACAAGACTGAGGACCTGATCCGGCTGACGGGCGGTGCGCCGACGGTGATCAAGGTGATGGAAGGGCGGCAGGGGATCGGGGTGGCGCTGGCCGACAGCGCCCGGTCGGCCCGGTCGGTGATCGAGGCGTTCTCCGCCGTCAGGCAGAAGGTGATGACGCAGCAATTCATCGCCGAGGCCCGGGGCAGCGACATTCGTGTCATCGTCATCGGCGATGAGGTGGTCGCCAGCATGAAGCGCACCGGCGTGCCGGGCGATTTCCGCTCGAACCTGCATCGTGGCGGTCAGCCCGAAGCGGTGGACATCACTCCGCACGAACGCGCCATGGCCATCGCGGCCACGCGGGCCGTCGGCCTGAATGTCTGCGGCGTCGACATTTTGCGGTCCAAGCAGGGGCCGGTGGTGATCGAGGTCAACTCGACGCCGGGCCTTGAAGGCGTCGAAAGCGTCAGCGGCCGGGACATTGCCGGCGCCATCATCGCATTTCTGGAACAGCGCCTTGCGACGGGGCTGGCGGCCGCCTGAACCGCCGTCCGTGCGGTGCGCTGCCACAGTTCCCGCTTGCCGCTTGCGCGGGCGCCGCATTCGCGCCAAACAGCGTCCATGACGGCCCTGGCCCGCAACCGACACCGAAACAGGCGCGCCATCGCGGTGCGGCTGGCGCTGATCGCGGCGCTGGTCATGGCCGCGTTTGCGCATCGGCCTGCCGCCCCCACACCGACCGGCATGAGCGCGCTGGAAATGGCGCAATATGTGCTGCCGGACGGTTCCCTGCCGGTGCTGTGCCTGCCCGGAGAGGAGGGCGGCATCTCCGGCAGCTTGTGCGAATTCTGCCTGATCACGGGCGGCACCGCGCCGCCGGCACCCGGAGCCTTGCTGCCGGCCATGCGGTTGCGGGCGGAGACCGGCTCGCCGCTTGTCACCCGCACCGGCCCGCCGATCGCAACGGCGCATCTTGAAACCGCGCCGCTGCGCGGCCCGCCGTCCGTCGCCTGACACGCGATACTTCCCAAATCCCGATCCTTTTGCCGGTGCCACCCGAGGGTGGACCGCACACAATCCGTGAGAGACCAAAATGACCAAACTGATCCTGACCGCCGCTGCCGCGCTTCTGGCAACGGGCACCGCGCTCGCCCACGACTACAGCGTCGGCGATCTCGTCATCGACCATCCCGTGGCGCGCGCCACGCCCGCCAACGCGCCCGTTTCGGGCGGCTACATGACCATCCGCAACAATGGCGAGGAAGCCGACCGGCTGGTCGCCGGCACGGCCGATTTCGCCGGCAAGGTGGAAATCCACGAAATGGTGATGGATGGCGACGTGATGAAGATGCGCGAGATCGAGGGCGGCATCGAAATCCCCGCCGGCGGCGAAGTCGTGCTCAAGCCCGGCGGGCTGCATGTGATGTTCATGCAGCTTGAACAGCAGCTTGAGGAAGGCGCCGAACTGCCCGCCACGCTGACCTTCGAAAAGGCGGGCGATGTCACCGTCACCTTCAATGTGGAGAGCCTGACACAGATCCGCGAGCATATGGCTGGCGGCATGGATCACGGATCCATGGACCATTCGGGCCATTCCAACTGACGGCACCGGCGCGCGGCGGGGCCTACTCCGCCGCGACGCCCGCCTCACGGCGTTTTTCGTCCATCGCCTGTCGGATGATCTGGACAGCCGAGGTCAGGAACAGGCCCGCCATGATCGCTGCGACGATCAGGTCTGGCCAGCCGGTCGCCGTGCCCCAGACGCCGAGCGCGGCGACCATGACGGCGACATTGCCGATCGCATCGTTGCGCGAGCACAGCCACACCGAGCGCACATTGGCATCGCCGTCCTTGTAGGCGACCAAAAGCAGGACGCTGGCCATGTTCGCCGCAAGCGCCAAAATGCCAATCACGCCCATCACTGGCGCAGACGGGACGCCGGCAATAAGGACCGCATGGAATGTCGAGCCGAACACCCAGACGCCCATCGCCACCAGGCTGATACCCTTGAACAGCGCGGCATTGGCCCGCACCGAAAGCGATGATCCGATCACCGCCAGCGAAACACCATAGATCAGGGCATCGCCGAAAAAGTCCAGCGCATCGGCCTTGAGCGCCTGCGAACCGGCCCAGTGGCCGGCGCCCATCTCGACGGCGAACATCACCGCATTGATGGCGATGACCGCCCAAAGACGGCGCTTGTAATCGGCGGACATGCCGTCGAATGCGGCGGTCTCGGTGTTGCAGCAACCGGCCATGACTGGCTCCTTGATCCCTGTACCGGCGCAGCCTAATCTCTCTAGTCGCTATAGGTTCAAGAGGAATTTTCGATGTTCTCGATCGGTGATCTTTCGCGGCGCACCGGCGTCAAGGTGCCGACCATCCGCTATTACGAGCAGATGGGCCTGATCGCCGCCGCGGGACGGACCGGGGGCAATCAGCGGCGCTATGACCGCGACGGGCTGGAGCGGCTATCGTTCATCCGGCACGCGCGCGATCTGGGCCTGTCCATCGATGCGATCCGCGAACTGACCGAACTGTCCACTCATCCCGACCGGCCTTGCGCGGACGCCCACCGGATCGCCCGTGATCATCGCGCCCAGGTGCGTGCGAAGATCGCGCGCCTGAAGCGGCTCGAAGCCGAACTCGGCCGGATCGAGACCATGTGTGATGCCGATACGGTCGGCGACTGCCGGATCATCGAGGCGCTGGCCGATCACGGCCTGTGTTCGGGCGAGCACTGACGCCAATGCACGCGCCTTGGCCGCGCAGTTCGGCATTGGAGCTGCGCAGCATCAGTCCGCGCGACTGGCCATGATCGATTTGGGCAGGCCGGCGACCCGTTCCATGGCGATGTCGGCATCGGGGAACAGATGGGCCATGTCGTGGCGGGTCAAAAGCTTGACCTCCTCGACGACCGACCGTGCCTTCCGGTAATCGGGTTCGCGGTCGTAAAAACCGAGCCTGCGCATCTGCAGAAGGTGCGTGCGCAAGCGGGCCGGCAGCCACTGATAGCCCGGCACGCGGAAGTGCGGTTCGAGCGGAAACCAGAAATTGGGCGTCTGGACGAAATAGCGCGGCGCCAGACGGCGAACATTGTCGGCAAACTGGCCGATCCGGTCCCATCCGCCGACATGTTCGATCACCGAATTGGAGTGGACCAGATCAAAGGCGTTTGCCTTGTAACTCTGCGTGTCGCAGGCATCGCCGGCCCGGGCCTCGAACAGGCCGGTATCCTTGACCGGTACGAGATCGCTTTCAAGGTTGACCAGATGGATCCTGATGCGTCCGCGATGGCGCGCCAGGAACTCGGTGGCGATCGTCCAGTAGACCTCGCGCCCGCCGAGATCGATGATGTCGATCGTCTTGCGACCATCGAGCGCCTGTTCGATCAGCGCCTCGACCCGGGCAAAACGGGCGCGGCGAAAACGGCTCTCGATGGATGTCGGGTTGGAATAGGGATCGGCAATGGGTTGGGCGGCAAGTGTTTGGCTGGTCATCGGATATCGCTTCTTCAAAAAATGCATATGTGCCGAGCCGGACGGCTCGACGCCAAGAGCGGTCTATATGCCCGCGGAGAAAGCCGTTGTGAAACAAGACCTTCATATTGGGTTAACGCTTGTGTCCCGCAATGACGCGCCCGCCGGAGCGATCACGTTTGATTGCCCTTGGGTCAGTTTGCGCTAACTCCCATGCTTTGAAGCGGAGGAAAACGACATGCGCAGGATTTCGGCCGCCACGGCGGCGCTCTTCACACTGATTTCAACCGCGGCGCTGGCGCAGGGAACGCCATCGCCGGACGGTGCGGAGGTCTATATCGTCAATCTGGACGACGGGGCGGCCGTGCAGAGCCCGGTCACGATCGTGTTCGGCATGCGCGGCATGGGTGTCGCACCGGCAGGCGTTGAGATGGAGGGAACGGGCCACCATCACCTGTTCCTCAACCGGGCGCCGTTCGGCGAAGCGGATGCAGCGGTCAACATCCCGGCCGACGACAACCACATCCATTTCGGCGGCGGACAGACGGAAGTGACGCTTGAATTACCCGCCGGCGAGCACACGCTGCAGCTTGTCACCGGCGATCACAATCACATTCCGCACGACCCGCCGGTTGTCTCGGAGGTGATCACCATTACCGTTGAGTAAGTCAAGGCTTACCGAAAGGCGTCATCCGCAAGCGGAACGCTGACCGGCGCGCCGGCCGATGGCGCAGCGCCCCCGCTCGGGGTTGGCGGCGGCATGAAGACGCTCGCGCCCTGATCGGCGCGGGTGGCGACGCGGCGGAACGTTTCGAACAGTTCCCGGCCGATGCCGTGCGTATTCGCGGTCAGGTCCACCCGGACCGGCTCGCGTGCCTCGAACTCGGCCGCATCGACCAGCACTTCCAGCGTGCCTTTGACCGCATCGACCCGCACGAGATCGCCGTCGCGAACCTTGGCGATCGGTCCGCCGTCGAGCGCCTCGGGCGTCACGTGGATCGCCGCCGGCACCTTGCCCGACGCCCCCGACATGCGGCCGTCGGTGACCAGCGCCACCTGATAGCCGCGATCCTGCAAAATGCCAAGGCACGGCGTCAGCTTGTGCAGTTCGGGCATGCCGTTGGCCTTGGGCCCCTGGAAGCGGATCACCGCCACCATGTCGCGATCGCATTCGCCGGCCTTGAAGGCGGCCTGCAACTCGTTCTGATCGTGGAAGACCCGCGCCGGCGCCTCGATCACGTGACGATCCGGCTTGACGGCGGAAATCTTGATGACCCCCCGGCCCAGATTGCCGGTCAGCATCTTCAGCCCGCCATTGGGCTGGAACGCCTTTGCCACCGGCGCCAGCACCTTCTCATTGCCGGACTCCTTTGGCGCCGGGCGCCGCTCGACCGTGCCGTCCTCGCGCCCGAGCGCCGGTTCGATCATGTAGGGGTCGAGCCCGTGGCCCCAGACGGTGCGCACGTCGCGGTGCAACAGGCCATTGTCGGCCAGTTCGCGGATCATGAAGCCGAGCCCGCCGGCGGCGTGGAAATGGTTCACGTCGGCAAGGCCGTTGGGATAGACCCGCGCCAAAAGCGGCACCGCATCGGAGAGATCGGAAATGTCCTCCCATGTCAGCGCGATGCCGGCGGCGGCGGCCATGGCGATCAAATGGATCGTGTGGTTGGTCGATCCGCCCGTCGCGTGCAGGCCGATCACGCCATTGACGATCGACCGCTCATCGATCATCTCGCCGACCGGGGTGAATTCGTTGCCAAGCGCGGTGATGGCGAGCGCGCGTTTAGTGGCTTCGCGCGTCAGCGCGTCGCGCAGCGGCGTTCCCGGATTGACGAAGCTGGCGCCCGGAATGTGCAGGCCCATCACCTCCATCAGCATCTGGTTGGAATTGGCCGTGCCGTAGAAGGTGCAGGTGCCGGGGCCGTGATAGGACGCACTCTCGGCCTCGAGCAGTTCGGCGCGGCCGATCTTGCCTTCTGCATAGAGCTGGCGTGTCTTGGCCTTTTCGTCGTTGGGTAGGCCGGAGGTCATCGGACCGGCCGGGATGAACACCGCCGGCAGATGGCCGAAGGTGAGCGCGGCGATGACGAGGCCGGGCACGATCTTGTCGCAGACGCCCAGATAGACCGCCGCGTCGAACATGTCGTGCGACAGGCCGACGGCGGTCGAAAGGGCGATCACGTCGCGCGAAAAAAGCGACAGTTCCATGCCCGCCTGGCCCTGGGTGACGCCGTCGCACATGGCCGGCACGCCGCCGGCCACCTGGGCAACACCGCCTGCCTCGCGCGCGGCCTGCTTGATGAGGGCCGGAAACGTCTCAAAGGGCTGATGGGCGGACAGCATGTCGTTGTAAGCGGTGATGATGCCCAGATTGGCGACCGTGTCGCCCTTCAGATCCGCCTTGTCGGCAGGCCCGCAGGCGGCAAAGCCATGAGCAAGGTTGCCGCAGGACAGTGTGCTGCGCTTGGGCCCTTTGCTCGCCCGGTCGGCGAGACGCTCCAGATAGAGTTCGCGGCCGGCGCGCGAGCGCTCGCGCATCCGTTCGGTGACGGCGGAAATGGTGGCGTTGACGTCATAGGCGGTCATGGCGTGATCTCCGGATCGGGCATTGAGGTCCAGTCTATGCGGCGCTCATGGCGCCCAGAAGACATGGACCGGCGTTGCAGTCTGGTGCAGCACCGCGCGAACGGGCATGGCGTCGACATCGGTGCCGCCGAGCGCGCTTTCAAGGACGGCCTTCTTTTCGGCGCCCTCAATGTGCAGCGCGACGAAACGGGCATCGAGGATCGGCGGAAGCGTCAGCGTCAGGCGCGGTTCGCCCGCCCCTTCGGCAAAGATGGGAACGACCTTGTCACCGCCGTCCGGATCGAGCGCCTCGGCCAGCCGGTCGCCGCCTGGGAAAAAGGAGGCGGTGTGGCCGTCCGTGCCCATGCCCAGAATGCAGGCGTCCAGGCGGTGGCCGTCCTGTTCGAAGGCGGCCTGCGACAGGCGCGCACATTCGGCCGGCGTGTGCGCGTCGACCACATAGGGCACGAAGCGCGCGTCAGCCGCCCGGTTTTGCAAAAGATGCCGCCGCACCAGCCCGGCATTGGCACGCTCATGGTCCGGCGGCACCAGACGCTCATCGACCAGAAGCACCATCACCGACCCCCAGTCCAGTTCGGCCTGTGACAGAACCTCGAAGAAGCGCTTGGGCGTCGATCCGCCGGAGACGGCCACGGACGCATGCCCGCGCGTCGCGATCCCGCCGGCCAGCTTGGCGGCCACGCCAGCGGCCAGCGCCTCGGCAAGCTGGTCGCGCGTCTCGTAATCGTGCCGGCTGAGCCCGGCCGGCGTCTCAGTCGCTCTCATGCCAGGTTCGTCCGTCCCGTTCGATGAGCGCGATCGACGCCGACGGCCCCCAGGTGCCGGCCGTGTAGCGCTGGCATTGCTGGCCGGTCTCCTCCCAGGCCGACAGGATGGGATCGACCCACCGCCATGCGGCCTCCACTTCGTCGCGGCGCATGAACAAGGTCTGGTTGCCGCGGATGACATCCATGATCAGCCGCTCATAGGCATCCGGATTGCGCACATTGAAGGCCGAGGCGAAACTCATGTCGAGCGGCACATGGCGAAGCCGCATGCCGCCTGGTCCCGGATCCTTGATCATGATCCACTGCTTGACGCCTTCATCCGGCTGCAGGCGGATGACCAGATTGTTGGCCGCCATGCGCCCGCCGGCCTGGCCGAAGATCGAGTGCGGCACCGGTTTGAAGGCGATGACGATCTCCGAGACGCGCGTCGTCATGCGCTTGCCGGTGCGCAGATAGAAGGGCACGCCGGCCCAGCGCCAATTGCCGATCTCGGCCTTCAGCGCAACGAAGGTCTCGGTGTTGCTTTCGCCGTTTTCGAGTTCCTCAAGATAGCCCTTGACCGGCCCGCCCGCCGACGCCCCGGCACCATATTGGCCACGCACGGTGAGCTTCTCGACATTGTGCTCGCCCACCGGTTCGAGCGCCCGCAGGACTTTCAGCTTTTCGTCGCGCACCGCATTGGCGTCCATCGACGAGGGCGGCTCCATGGCGACCAGGCACAAAAGCTGAAGGAGATGGTTCTGCACCATGTCGCGCAGCGCGCCGGCCTTGTCGTAATAGCCCGCACGGCCTTCAAGCCCGACGGATTCGGCGACCGTAATCTGCACATGATCGATATGGGCCGAGTTCCACAGCGGCTCGTAGAGCGCGTTGGCAAAGCGCAGTGCCATCAGGTTCTGCACCGTCTCCTTGCCGAGATAATGGTCGATGCGGAAGATCTGGTCCTCGCGAAAGACCTCGCCGATCGTATCGTTCAGCGCGCGGGCCGATTGCAGGTCGCGGCCGATCGGCTTTTCGACGATGATCCGCGTTTCGGGCGTGATCAGCCCGTTGTCGCGCAGGCGCGTGGCAATGTCGCCGAACAGGGAGGGGCTGACTGCCAGATAACAGGCGCGCTTCTTGCCCGCATCGGTTTCAAGCGTCTTGGCCAGCGTTGACCAGCCGCGCTCCGATTTGACGTCGACCGACACATAATCGAGTTTGGCGAGAAACTTCTCCACTTCTTCGGCGTCGAGATCGTCCTTGATATGGGTCTTCAGCGCGGTGTGCGCGAAGTCGCGATAGTCTTTGGCCGACAGGTCGGACCGCGAGGCGCCGATGATGCGCGTCGGCTCGGTCATCTGGCCGTCCTTCTGGCGGTGATAAAGGGCAGGCAGGAGCTTGCGTTCGGCGAGGTCGCCGGTGCCGCCGAAGATGATGCAGTCAAACGGATCGACGGGGATGATCTGGCTCGACATCGGAAAAGTCCGGTTGCGGGGAGAATGTCGCAAACAGCATATTCTAATCGATTTAGAATTGCCAGTACCCAGATTGACCGCGCAGCCGAAATCGCCGAGTCTGGTGGGTCGAAGGGGAGGCCGCCATGCTGACGAAACCGGACAATGCCTACACACGCACCGTCGGCGACGGGCGCCGTGCGACGAACATCATTGGCGGCAAGCCGGTCCCGGCGCGATCGGGCGCGACGATCGATGTGGCATCACCCTCGGACGGCGCGGTGTTCGCCTCGATCCCGCGTTCGGACGGCGCCGATGTCGACGCCGCGGTGGCCGCCGCCCGCGCCGCGTTCGAGACCGGGCCTTGGGCGCGAATGAGCGCGCTCGAACGCGGCCGGCTCCTGTTCGCGCTGCATGACAAGATCGGCGAGAACGCTGGCGAGCTGGCCGCGCTGGAAAGCCGCGATGCGGGCAAGCCCGCACGGCAGGGCGTCGCCGATGTCAATGGCGCGATGCGCTATTTCGAGTTCAATGCCGGCGCCGCCGACAAGCTCAACGGCGATCAGATTCCGTTTCTCGACGGCTACACCGCGCTTGCCATGCGCGAGCCGCATGGGGTCGTCGCAGGCATCATCCCTTGGAACTATCCGCTGCAGATTCTTGGCCGTGTCGCTGGCGCGGCGCTCGCCATGGGCAACACGCTGGTGATCAAGCCAGCCGAGGACGCTTCGCTGACGACCATCCGCGTTGCCGAATTGGCGCTGGAGGCCGGCTTCCCCGAAGGCGTGTTCAACGTCGTCACAGGTTACGGTGCCGAGGCCGGCGCGCCGCTTTCGGCGCACCCGGATGTCGACTATGTCACCTTCACCGGCTCGCCGGTTACCGGAACCGCCATCCAGGCGGCGGCGGCCATCAACAATCGCGGCGTCACCATGGAGCTTGGCGGCAAGTCGCCGCAGATCCTTTTTGCGGACGCCGATCTCGAAGCGGCGATGCCGGTTCTGGTCAACGCGATCATCCAGAATGGCGGCCAGACGTGTTCGGCCGGCAGCCGCATCTTGGTCGAACGCTCCATCCACGACACGGTGGCCGCGCAGCTTGCCGAGCGCTTTTCCGCGCTGGTCGCCGAACCGCACTGGGCCGATGGCGATCTGGGTCCGCTGGTCAATGCGGTCCAGGCCGACCGGGTCGCCGGCTTTGTCGATGCTGCCAAGGCCGCTGGCACGCCGGTTCTCGCCGAAGGTCAGGTCTCCGGCGACGCGCCAGCGGGCGGGCATTATGTGGCGCCGGTCCTGTTCGGCGGCGTCGACCCGGAAAGCGATCTGGCCCGCCAGGAGGTGTTCGGGCCGGTCCTGTCCATGCTCGCCTTCGATGGCGAAGACGAGGCGATCCGGCTCGCCAACGCCACCGATTTCGGGCTGGTCGCCGCGGTCTGGACCCGCGATGGCGGGCGCCAGTTCCGCGTCGCCCGCGCGATCCGGTCCGGTCAGGTCTTCGTCAATTGCTATGGCGCCGGCGGCGGCGTTGAACTGCCCTTTGGCGGCTTCAAGAAGTCCGGCCATGGCCGCGAAAAGGGGCTTGAGGCGCTGCGCGACATGAGCGCCACCAAGGCCATCATCTTCAATCACGGATAGCGAGCGCTCTTGAACATGGGCAGACTGGACGGCAAGGCCGCCATCATCACCGGCGGCGCCGGCGGCTTCGGCGCCGGCATGACACGGCGCTTCATCGAGGAGGGCGCGCGCGTCCTGATCGCCGACATGAACGCCAAGCGGGCCGAGACGCTCGCCGCCGAACTGGGCGAGGCGGCGGTGCCGCTGACGGTCGATGTGTCGCTGGGCAACGATATCGAGCGCATGGTGCAAACGGCCTACGATGCATTCGGCCGGGTCGACATCATGATCAACAATGCCGGCTACAGCCACCGCAACGGCGATCTGCTCGGTGTCGACGAGCACGATTTCGACCTGATTTTTTCGGTCAACATGAAGGCGATCTACCACGCCACCCGCGCCGTGGTGCCGATCATGGAGGGCCAGGGGGGCGGCGCGATCATCACCACCGCATCGACGGCGGGGCTGAGGCCGCGGCCGGGCCTGACCTGGTACAACGCGTCCAAGGGCTGGGCGATCACCGCAACGAAATCAATGGCGGTGGAACTGGCGCCGAAAAACATCCGCGTCAATTGCCTGTGCCCGGTTGCCGGCGAGACCGGCATGCTGGCGACCTTCATGGGCACCGACACGCCCGAGATCCGCGAAAAGTTCAAGTCGGTGATCCCGCTTGGCCGCTTTTCGACGCCCGCCGACATCGCCAATGCGGCGCTCTATCTGGCGTCCGACGAAGCCGCCTTCATCACAGGCGTCGCGCTGGAGGTCGATGGCGGGCGGTGCGTGTGACCAGATCGTAACCCGATCGCCGCCTTGTCGCCCGATTTGCGCCGCGCCGGCGCCATGAGCGCGCGTTAGCGCTGTCACCGATTGGATGAAGCGAGGTCGGGTGATGAAGGAACTGGTTGTCGTGCTGACGCTGATGGGCTGCGACGATGCGGGCGCCCATTGCGATTACATCGATTCGCCCGACGGGCGCTGGCCGTCGATCGCGGCCTGTCAGGAGGCAGGCGAGGCGCTGCTGACGCGCATCGAGGCCGACTATCCCTCGACGGCGGCGCAGTGCGAAGTGCTCGATGCCGGTGCGATCGCCGTCGCCGGCGAAACGGTTCCCGCCGACCGACCGGCCGGCGAGATCACCGATGAGACGGCCATCGCGGTCACCCTCTCGCCGCCCACGCGGCGCGGCATGGTGCGGCGCTGGGTGGCGGTGCCGGTGCGGGCCGTTGCCGGCCAGCCGGCGCGGATTGCGGGCCTTGCCCGGACGACGGCAGACCGCGTCACGGCGCTGCCGCCGGCCTGGTAGGCGTCAAGCCGCGCCGCGCTTGCCGCCGATGACCGCCTGCACCGTGTAGGCGAGAAAGGTCAGGCCGACGGCGCCCGCGAGCCCGATCAGGATCAGCGCGATCACGTCGATCGGCCCGCCAACATCGCCGAGCCCCGAACGGGTGATGACGAAGACGAACCAGATGGCGGCAATGGCGCCGATGGGGGCAAGCAGTTCGGCGCGCAGGAACCAGCGGCTGCGCAGCGAGCGGTCGCGCACGATCACATAGACGAAGGCGATGGTGACCAATACGGCGATAACGACAAGTCCCCAGAACAGGGCCTGGCCGAACATCTCCTCGAGCACGGCGATCAGCGTTCCAAATGTCAGTTCTTCCATGATGGTTCCTCCTTACGCCCGGCCGCGCAACATGGCGTTGTAGGTCGCTTTCAGCGCGATTTCCTTCATCAGCCACGAGACCCACAATTCTTCCAGCGGCGCGATCACGCCGGGGAAGGAGGGCACCAGATTGTTGCCATAGTCGAACTCGATCAGCATCGCCCGGCCGACACGGGTAATCAGCGGACAGGACGTATAGCCATTGTAGGTCTCGGTGCCTTCCCGTCCCGCGATCTGCGCGACGATCTGGTCCTCGACCACCGGCACCTGCCATTTGGCCGACGCAGCCGTCTTGCCCTTGGGCACGCCGGCCACATCGCCGGCGGCGAACACGTCCGGATAGCGGTTGTGGCGCAGCGTGTACTGGTCCACCTCGACATAGCCCTGGCCAACCCATTTGTCGGCCCATGGCAGCGGCGAGTTGCGCACCACATCCGGCGCGCTCATCGGCGGAATGACGTTGATGAAGTCGAACGGGATCTCCTGATCGCCCTCGGGCGTTGCGAAGGTGGCCACCTTCCGGCCCGGGTCGATCGCCTTCATCACGTGCTCGTAGCGCGTGTCGAAGCCGCGCTCGCCATAGAGCATGCGGACCTTCTCGTTGACGATCGGCACGCCGAACAGCGATTTGGAATGGGCCGCATAGATGATCTCGGTCTTGCCGCGATTGCCTTTCCGACGCGCATAATCGTCGGTCAGGAAGGTGTATTTGAGCGGCGCGCCGGCGCATTTCATCTCAGTTGCCGGGCGGGTGAAGAGGCCCACGCCGCCTTCGTCGGTGAACCGGTCCATCTCGCGCCAGGTGGCTTCGGCTGCTTCGGGGCTCGCATAGACCGAGCCGATGCCGTCCTTGCCGATCAGGCTGACATCCATGCCCTCGATCTGGTCGTAATTGAGCTTCAGACCCGCCGCGACGACGAGATAGTCATAGCCGACCGTGGTGCCGCTGTCGGTCGTCACGGTCTTGGCCTCGGGATCGATCTCGGCGGCGCCTTCCTCGATCCAGTTGACCGCGCGCGGCAGCCAGCCGCTTGTATCACTGACCGAATAGTTCGCGGGTTTCAAACCTGCAGCGATCAGCGTGAAGCCGGGCTGGTAGAGATGGCGCCTGCGCGCATCGATGATGGTGATCTCGGCGCCGTCGAGCCGCGCGGCGAGCCGGTTGGCAAGCGACGATCCGGCCGCTCCCGCGCCGATGATGACGATTTTGGCCGATGTCGCCACGCTTTGCGCGCGCGCCGGACGCGCGGCACCCAGCGCCGTGGCACCGAGCGCGGCCGCCAGAAAGGCGCGTCGGTCGAGATCGAGTGACATGTGGAACCTCCCGATGGTCATGAACAATCGGGCGGACCCTAATGCCGCCGGACGGCCGGCGGCATGATCTATATCAAATTTTTCTTATATAAGAGACATCCGCTATGCGGCGCCGGTCATTTCCCGCCGGCGACGAGGTTGCGCCAATTGCGCATCGAGATCAGGTGGCAATAGATCAGCGCCAGCGCGCCGTTCTTGCGCAGCGACAGGAAGGTCTCATCGTCCAGTTGCGCCAGCTTCTCCTCGTCCACCACCTGAAAACCGGTGATCCGCCGCTTGCTTTCGTCGGGCAGCGTCACATCGGCATTGCGGTCGACCAGAAGGCCGGTTTCGGCAATCGCGGCCAAGAGCTTGTCGGTTTCCAGAAGCTGGTTGTGATAGGTCTGGCAGAAGCTCATCGCGTTCTGCGCTGCTTGGCTCGGCTTGCCGTCCTCGAACAGCGGTTCGCCCTTCTTGGCGTCGAAACAGCGGCTCTTGAGATCGGCGGCCAGCGTCAGCCTGTCCTGCGCCTTGTCCTCGATAAGGATGAACGGATAGCGCCTGACATAGGCAGGGACGTAGCTGCCGGCGCGCCATTTGCCGCTTTTTTCGACGAACCTGTTTTCACCGGCCGAATGGCCGGTGATCACATGCGCCGTGCGGCGGCCGTCCTGCTCGCTGAACACCAGCGGATAATGCAGCGCCGCCTCGGGGAACTCCGCCGCCGCAATGATGATCGCGTTCATAGCCGCCGCGCCGCCAAACCGGTTGGGCGCGGTGAAGCGCAGACTGCCATGCAGCCCCGCCGACAGCACCGCCACCGTCTCGTACATGGCCGGAAGCGCGTTGCCGCCGGTCCCGTTTGCATCGGTGTCCGCGGCGGAGTTGTCGCTGGTCATCGTCTCGGTCATCACGTTCCCAACCGGTGCGGATTACTGGCTGCGCGCTTCAAGCGTTTCGAGCGCTTCGGTCAGCCCGTCCGTCGACACGCCGATCGTCAGGACCTGGCCGCTGGAAACGGGATAGCGGATAGTCGGGTTCTCGGCGCCAAGCAGGAGCTGGGCAACGTCCTCGCCGCTTTCGAACTGGGCAAAGCAGAAGCCGCCGGTGCAGCGCGTGATGCTGCCGGCGAGCAATGCCGAGGTACCATCGGCCAGTTCCGGTGCGCTGCCGAAGGACACATCGGCGATGAAGCGCATGGCGACGACGATGGCGCCGTCCTCGGCATCGCGGCCGAAGGCCAGGCGCGCGATCTCGGCACGGTTGTTGGTGCTCGAATAGACCTGGACCGCCTCGCACACGCGCCGCGGCGCATCCTGCGGGCCGTCATCCTGGGCGGGCGTGACAGCCAGCGTGCAGTCGACGCTCCAGTCGCCAAACGACTCCGACGACCGGCTCGGCGTGGGCGAGGCCTCCTGCGCCGTGGCCGGCAGGGCGGTTGCCGCCATGGTGCCGATGCAGATCGCGGCGACCAATGCCGTCAGATTTCGAACAAGCATTTCTTCCCCCTCGTCTTGCCGGCCGGTGCGATTCCCTTTCCGGCCAGTGTTTTCCATACCCTGACTAGCCGATGGACAGGGGGATGACCAGTGATCGGTAGCCGTTCGTCTTGCCCGCATCAAACAAAAAGGCCGGACGCGTGCATCGCGCCCGGCCAATCTTCGGCCCATTACCGCAATTGGGGAAAGCCGCTGTCCGTCAGCCGGCGGCCGCCACGGCGCGTTTGGCCATCACCTTGATCAGATGGGCGCGATAGTCCGCCGAGGCGTGGATGTCGCTCATCAGTCCGTCGGCGGACATCTCCACCGCATCCACGGCATCGGGCGACCAATTGCCGGCAAGCGCCGCTTCCAGGCCGGCATGGCGGAAGACGCCGTCCTCGCCCGCGCCTGTCACGGCAACGCGCACGCCATTGCCGGTCTTGGCGACAAAAACGCCGACCATGGCGTAGCGCGAGGCCGGGTTGCGGAACTTGGCATAGCCCGCTCTGTCCGGCTTGCTGACACTGACGGCCGTGATGATCTCGCCATCCTCCAGTGCCGTTGAGAACATGCCGGTGAAGAAATCGTCCGCCGCGATCTCGCGCTGGTTGGTGACGATCGTCGCGCCAAGACCCAGAAGACCCGCCGGATAGTCGGCGGCCGGATCATTGTTGGCGATCGATCCGCCGATCGTGCCCATATGGCGCACGGCCGGATCGCCGATGCCGGCCGCCAGCGCGGCGAGCGCCGGGCAGATCGAACCGACCTCGTTGCTGCCGGCCACGGCGGCATGGGTGGCCGCCGCGCCGATGGTGACGGTGTCGCCGCGCACGGCGATATCGGTCATGCCGCCAATGCCGCGAATGTCGACAACATCGGACGGCGCGGCCAGATGCTGCTTCATGGTCGGCAGAAGCGTCTGGCCGCCGGCGAGGATCTTGGCCTCGTCGGCACCGCCAATGGCGGCCACCGCGTCCTCGATGCTGGCGGGCTTGTGATAGTTGACTGCATACATCGATCGATCCTCCCTATTCGGCCGCCTGCGGCAGGCCGACTTCCTGAATGGCGGCCCACACCTTTTGCGGGGTGGCCGGCATGGTCAGATTGTTGTTTCCGATCGCATCGGTGATCGCATTGATGACCGCAGGCGGCGAGCCGATCGCGCCGGCCTCGCCGCAGCCCTTGACGCCAAGCGGGTTGGACGGGGCGACCGTGGTCGAATGTTCGAGCACATAGGACGGCACATCGTCGGCGCGCGGCATGCAATAATCCATGTAGGAGCCGGTGATGAGCTGGCCGTCCTCGTCATAGACGACATTTTCCAGAAGCGCCTGGCCGATGCCCTGGGTGACGCCGCCATGCACCTGTCCCTCGACGATCATCGGGTTGATCACCGTGCCGAAATCGTCGGCCGCGGTGAACTGCACGATTTCGACGACACCGGTCTCGGGATCCACTTCCACTTCGCAAATGTATGTGCCGGACGGGAAGGTGAAGTTGGTCGGATCGTAGAAGGCGCCTTCCTTGAGGCCCGGCTCCATGCCGTCGGGAAGATTGTGCGCGGTGTAGGCGGCAAGGCCCACCTCGTGCCAAGCCATCTTCTTGTCGGTGCCGGCGACCTTGACCTCGCCATCCTCGATGACGATGTCGTCCTCGCTGGCCTCCAGCGTGTGCGCGGCGATCTTCTTGACCTTGGCCTCCACCTTGTCCATCGCCTTGACGATCGCGTTCATGCCGACCGCGCCCGAGCGCGAGCCATATGTGCCCATGCCCATTTGCACCTTGTCGGTGTCGCCATGGACGATGGTGATGTTGTCCATCGGCAGGCCGAACCGGTCGGACACGACTTGCGCGAAGGTCGTTTCATGACCTTGGCCGTGGGCGTGCGAGCCGGTCAGGATCTCGATCGTCCCGACCGGATTGACGCGCACCTCGGCCGATTCCCAAAGCCCGACGCCGGCGCCGAGCGAGCCGACCGCCTTGGAGGGCGCGATGCCGCAGGCTTCGATGTAGCACGAGTAGCCGATGCCGCGCAGCTTACCGCGCGAGGCGGCTTCCGACTTGCGGGCCGCAAAGCCGGCGACATCGGCCGCCGCCTGGCCCTTTTCGAGCAGGGCGTGGAAGTCACCCGCATCATAGGTCATGATCACCGGCGTCTGATGCGGGAACTCGGTGATGAAGTTGCGGCGGCGCAGTTCGGCCGGGTCCATGCCCATCTCGCGCGCCGCGGTCTCCATCAGCCGTTCCATCACATAGGTCGCCTCCGGGCGGCCGGCGCCGCGATAGGCGTCGACCGGCACGGTGTTGGTGTGCACCGCTTTGACGTCGCAATAGACGTTGGCGATGTTGTACTGGCCCGACAGGAGCGTGCCGTAGAGATAGGTCGGCGTGGCGGTCGCAAACAGCGACGCATAGGCACCGATATTGGCGACCGTGTTGACCTTCAGCCCGACGATCTTGCCGTCGGCATCAAAACCCATGCGGGCCTTGGTGACGTGGTCGCGCGCATGCGCATCGGTCATGAAGGCTTCCGAACGGTCCGACGTCCATTTGACCGAGCGGCCGGTCTTCATCGATGCCCAGAGGCAGGTGATCTCCTCGGGATAGATGTAGATCTTCGAGCCGAAGCCGCCGCCGACATCGGGGGCGATGACACGCAGCTTGTGTTCGGGCGCCACATTGTAGAAGGCCGACAGGACCAGCCGCGCCACGTGCGGATTCTGGCTGGTGGTGTAGAGCGTATAGTGATCGTCGATGTCGTTATAGACGGCAATCGCCGAGCGCGGCTCGATGGCGTTAGGCGCCAGCCGGTTGTTGACGATGTCGAGTTCGGTGACATGGGATGCGCCGGCAAGGCCCGCATCGGCGGCGGCCTCGTCGCCGATCTCCCAGTCGAAGATCAGATTGCCGGGCACATTGTCGTGCAACAGCGGCGCGCCGTCCTCGAGCGCGGTTGTCGCGGCGGCGACGGCGGGAAGTTCCTCATAGTCCACTTCGACCGCCTCGGCGGCAAGGCGCGCCTGCGCCTGGCTTTCGGCGATGACGATGGCGACCGGTTCGCCCACATGGCGCACGCGAGCGGTGGCCATCGGGTTCCATGCGCCGACATTCATCGGGTTGCCATCCTTGGAATGGATCGCCCAGCCCGTGATGATGTCGCCGATCGCGTCATCCTTGAGCTGCTTGCCGTTGAGCACCGCGATGACACCGTCCATCGCCTCGGCGGCACTGGTGTCGATGCCCTTGATCTCGGCATGGGCATGCGGGCTGCGCACGAACGCACCATAGGCCTGGTTTTCCATGCGGATATCGTCGGTGTATTTGCCCCGGCCCGTGATGAACCGCTTGTCCTCCTTGCGCTTGACCGCAGCGCCGATGCCTTCGCTCATATGCTCGTTCCTCCCAAATGCCTCATGATGCCGTCCCGATGGTCACCGGCGCCTGCTCACATGCTGGCGGCCGCGTCCTTTATCGACCGGACGATGTTGTGATAGCCGGTGCAGCGGCAGATATTGCCCTCCAGCTCGTGCCGGATCGCCTCTTCGGTCAGTTCCCTGCCCTCGGCCTTGTAGCGGTTGACCATGTCGATGCCGCTTATGATCATGCCCGGCGTGCAGAAGCCGCATTGCAGCCCGTGATTGTCGTTGAAGGCCACCTGCATCGGGTGCAGTTCCCCATTGGCGAGGCCCTCGACCGTGGTCACCTCGGCGCCGTCGAGCGAGGCGGCGAGCGCGGTGCACGACTTGACCGCCTTGCCGTCAACGAGAACGACGCAGGCGCCGCACTGGCTGGTGTCGCAGCCCACATGGGTGCCGGTCAGCCGCAGATGCTCGCGCAGGAAATCGCTCAGAAGCGTCTCGCCGGGCACGTCGCCGCTGGCGGCCTTTCCGTTCACGGTCATCGTGACTTGGGTCATCTATTTCCTCCCTTGCCGGCTGGCCTGTTCCTCCGGGCGGCCGGTGCTTGCTGTCATGCGGCCTTGTCAGGCCCGTTCGGATTGCGCGTCCTTTGCCTCGGGCGTGCCGGAAGCGGACTGTTCGCCGTCCTTGTCCGAACCGCCCAGATGGTCGTGAAAATTCTCGAAGAACTTGTCGGCGAGCTTCTTGGCCGTCGAATTGATCAGCCGGCTGCCGAGCCGGGCCAGCTTGCCGCCCACCGTCGCCTGCGCTTCGTAGGTCAAAAGCGTGTGGCCGTCGCCATCGGTCAGGCGCACATCGGCGCCGCCCTTGGCAAAGCCGGCCACGCCGCCCTTGCCCTCGCCCTGGATCGTGTAGCTTTCCTCGACGACGATGTTGACCAGTTCCACTTCGCCGGCGAATTTCGCCTTCACCGGGCCGATCTTCTGGACCACCTTGGCGGTCATCGTCGTGTCGGAAGTCATCTCCAGCTCTTCACAGCCGGGGATGCACGCGCGCAACACGTCGGGATCGTTCAGTGCCTGCCAGACATCGGCGCGCGGCGCCGCGATCTGGTATTCACCCGTCATGTCCATGACGCTCCTCCGGTGAATGCCTGTTGTTGTTATGGATCGATGATGGCGCGGCCCAATTTGGAATGCAACTCATTCTAATGTCGCGGTTTGCGCTTTTTCCATGCGGCCTCACGCTGCGCGCATGGTCGGCCGGCCTTCGGTCAGCGCCCGCGTCAGATCGGCCAGGCTGTCGAGCGAATGGCAGGCGTGGAACCGGTCGACATGGGGCATCATCGCGCGGATACCGCCGGCCAGCGGCGCAAACCCGTCATAGCGCAGGAGCGGGTTGAGCCAGATGAGCTGGCGGCAGGACAGGTGCAGACGTTCCATCTGCGCGGACAAAAGGTCCGCGTCGCCGCGTTCCAGCCCGTCGGTGATCAGCAGCACCACCGCGCCCTGGCCGAGCACGCGGCGTGACCAGTTCCGGTTGAAGCTCTCGATCGCCGCGCCGATGCGCGTGCCGCCCTCCCAGTCGGTCGCGTCATGGCCGACGGCGGCCATCGCGCGGTCGGGGTCCTTCAGATGCAGCGCGCGGGTGATGTTGGTCAGATGGGTGCCGAAGGTGAAGGCGTGGACATGACGCCAGTCGCGCACCCGCGCCCATGCCAAGGCGTGCAGGAAATGCATCATCATGCGCGAATAGGTGCTCATCGATCCGGAAATGTCGCACAGGGCGACAAGGTCCGGCGGCCGGTCGCGCGGCACAATGGTGACGACCCGCTCGATCTCGCCGGCCCGGCGCAGCGATCCGCGCATGGTGGCGCGAAAATCGGGGCGTGTGCCGACCGGCGAGCGGCGGGCGCGACGCGTGCGCACAGGGCGGACGGGCAGGCGCATCGCCTCGATGGCGCGCGCGGCCTGCGCGAGTTCGGCAGCGCTCATCTGCTCGAAATCCATCGCCCGCAGCGTCTCGGTCTCCGACCAGGACAGTTGCGCGTCGATCTCCACCTCGGTGCGCACCGGCGCGTCGGCCGCCGCCTTGGGGGAATCCCCCAACGCCTCGGAGGCGCGCCGTTCGGCGGCCTTTTTCTTCTTCTCCTCGGTTTCGCCACGGATCATCGGCGACAGGAGGCGGATCATCTTTTCGAGATATTCCGGATCGCGCCAGAACATGGTGAATACCTGGTGAAAGACGTCCAGATGCTCGGCGCGGGTGATCAGCGTCGCACGCAGCAGATGATAGAAATCGTCGCGCCGCGAAAAGCCGGCGGCCGCCGCCGCCCGCACCGCATCGCGCACCTGGCTGGTGCCCACGGGCACGCCGGCCTTGCGCAGCGCGCGCGCGAAATGAACGATATTGTCGGCCAGACGGCCTTCGGCGGGCGTGTCGGCGGTGGTGGCACCGGCCATCAGCTTTCGGCGTCGGCGAGCTTGGCCCGCGCCTCATCGAGAATGCGGGAGACCTCCGAGCCGGCCATGCGGGCAATGTCGTCCTGATATTTGAGGATTGCACCGAGCGTATCGGAAATCACCTCGGGCGACAGCGCGACCGTGTCGAGCGCGACGAGGCACTTGGCCCAGTCGATCGTTTCGGCGACGCCCGGGTTCTTGAACAGGTCCGCGCCGCGCAGCCCTTGGGCGAAGGCGACGATCTCCGCCGACAGCTTTTCCGTCGCCTCGGGAACGCGGGCGCGCAAAATGTCCATCTCGCGGTCGAAATCGGGATAATCGACCCAGTGATACAGACAGCGGCGCTTGAGCGCGTCATGCACTTCGCGCGTCCGGTTCGACGTCAAGATCACCAAGGGCGGCTCGTCGGCGCGGATCGTGCCGAGTTCGGGGATCGTCACCTGATAGTCCGACAGCGCTTCGAGCAGGAACGCCTCGAACGGCTCGTCGGTGCGGTCGACCTCGTCGATCAGAAGGACCGGCGGGCCTTCCGCATGCGGCTCCATCGCGTCAAGCAGCGGCCGGCGGATCAGGAAATCGCCGGTGAAGAGCTCCTTCTGCAACATCTCCCGATCTGCATTGCCGGCGGCCTCGGCGGTGCGGATGGCCACCATCTGGGCGGTGAAGTTCCACTCATAGATCGCGGACGACGCATCGAGCCCTTCATAACATTGCAGGCGGATCAGCCGCCGCCCCAGGCCCGAGGCCAGCGCCTTGGCGATCTCGGTCTTGCCGACGCCGGCCTCGCCTTCGAGAAAGAGCGGCTTGTCGAGCGTCATCGACAGGAAGGCGACGGTGGCAAGGCCGCGCCCGCAGACATAGTTCTCGCCGGCCAGAAGCGCGATTGTTGCGTCGATCGAGGCCGGGGCGGGCGCCGCGGCCCTGTTGGATGCATCCATCATGGCGACAAGAGTTAGCGGGCATGCCCGCGCCTGTCCATTGCGCCAAGGACGCAAACGCCTTGCCGCCCGATGTCAAAGCGATACAATCGCCGCCACCATGCTGACACGCACACAAACCGTTCCGCCGCTTGATTTCGGCCCCAACCGCGCCCCGCTGGCCGCGCTGGCAAACGCGACCGCCGATGGTGTATTGGCGGTCATCACGCGCACCGAAGGCCCGTCTTACCGCCCGGTCGGCGCGGTGATGGCGTTCCTGCCGGACGATCTGCGCATCGGGACTTTGTCGTCAGGCTGCATCGAATCCGATCTGGCGCTGCATGCCGCCGAAACGCTTGAGACCGGCGCGCCCAAGACCGTGCTCTACGGGCGGGGCTCTCCCTATATCGACATCCAGCTTCCCTGCGGCGGCGGGCTCGAGATTTTGCTGGTGCCGCGCCCGGACCGAGACGCACTCGCAGCGCTCATCAAAACGCTGGACGGACGCCGGCCGGCGACGCTCGTCATCGACCGGCAGACCGGCAAGATCGCAGCGCTTGAGGACGCGGCACCGGATGCGGACCGGTTCGCGATCATTTTCGAGCCGGAGCTGCAATTCTTCATCTTCGGCAAGGGGCCGGAAGCCAGCACATTCGCCGGCCTCGTCCAGTCAGCCGGCTATCCGAACCTGTTGCTGTCGCCCGACGACGAAACGCTGGACGCGGGCCGCGCGGCGGGCTGCGCCACACGGCATCTGGTCTCCAAAGGCGTGCCGTCGGACGTCGCACCCGACGGCTGGTCGTCGGTTGTCCTGTTCTTTCACGATCACGACTGGGAACCGCCGATCCTTGAACGGGCGCTTAAAACCGACGCCTTCTATATCGGCGCGCAGGGCAGCAAGCGGGCGCGCGATGCGCGCATGGCCGAACTCGAAGCGATGGGCGTATCGGCGGAAGCGCGCGAACGGCTGCATGGGCCGATCGGTCTGGTGCCTTCGGCGCGCGATGCGCGCACGCTCGCCGTCTCGGTCCTCGCCGAGGTTCTGGCCGTCGCCAAAGCCGCCGCATGAGCCGATGCGGCCTTTTGCTGGCGGCCGGGCGATCGGCGCGGTTCGGCGCTAAAAACAAGCTTCTGACACCGTTTCGCGGCCAACCGCTCGCCGCCCATGTGGCGGACGCCATGGCAGCCGTGCCGCTCGATCACCGGCTGGTTGTGGCGGCCGATGCCTCAGTCGCAGAGCTGTTTGACGGGTTCGAGGTGCTGACGGTCAACGAACCGGATGCACCGCAATCGGCCAGCCTGAAGGTTGGCGCCCATCGCGCACTTGAGTTGGGCGCCACACGGCTTCTCGTGGCACTGGCGGACATGCCGCTGGTCGATGCCAACCTGATGGGCGCGGTGCTGGAGTGCTGCACCAACGACAGCCCATCAGCGACGACCGATGGCCATCGCGCCATGCCGCCCGCCTGTTTCCCGGGCGGGCACTTCGAAGCGCTCACCAAACTGTCGGGCGATCGCGGCGCGGCATCGCTGCTTGCGAACCTGCCGCCCGACCGGCTTGTCGCCGCGCAGCCGGGCATGCTGGCCGATATCGACACGCAAGCCGACCTTGACCAGATGAGCGCCCACGCGGATTGAAGACCAGAAGGGATGCCGCGTTAGTGGCCGGCGAACAGGGCTTCTGCGTCCATCTTGTCGCCCCTTGGGCTTGTGTCGACGCAATGGACGGTGGCGCCGCGACGGCGGGCGACCGCATCGGCGGCGATCCGCACATCCTCGATCGCCTCGGTGAGCCGGCCATGGAATCGCGGATCGGACGCGCCCATGGGCGCGATGTCGGAAAAGCGAAGGCGCCGGGGCAGGGCGATGCCGGCCGCGTCCAGCGCCGCGAGCAAACCCTCGGCCAGGGCCGCGCGGCTCTGCCCGCCACGCTGGAAATCGGTGACATGAACATCGTCGCCATGCGGCCGCTTGATGCGGATCCAGAACATCGGATCACGCGCGCAGGCGACCTTGATCGCAAAATCGTCGATGGAGACGGCATGAGCGGCCATCGCCGCGCGCTGCTGCCGCGCTCCGTCCAGGCTAATGATGTTGGCCGTCATAGGGTCCGTCCCGACCTTCCTGTCGGAGGCCAGACTGCCGGTTCGGGCCACGGCGCTCAAGCTTATGGTTGACAAATGGTTAACGCGCGCGGCGGCGAACACAGCACAAGAGCGGCCTGATGCGGGCGTTGAACTGTCACTGACTGGCGGAAAGAATGGTGCCCGGGGGCGGATTTGAACCACCGACACGCGGATTTTCAATCCGCTGCTCTACCCCTGAGCTACCCGGGCACGGGCGTTCGCGATCGCATGGATCGCGGGGGGCAGGCGCCCCCGCTCGGAACGCGCGGTTTATAGCACCAAAAACCGCACTGTCCAGACGAGCCCAGGCGGTTTTTTGGCATTGATGCGGCGTTGGGAAATTGTTGATCGGATTGCCGCACACTGCGCCGCAAACGGGGCAACGAAACGGGCGGATCATGGCGGGACAGACGGATACGACCACATGGGACGGCTTTGGCTGGGGCATCTGGGCGACGGGCGCGATCGCAGCGCAGTTCGCCGCCGACCTCGACCATGTGTCGGGCGCGCGCCGGGCGGCGGTCTGCTCGCGCTCGATGGAGAGCGCGCAGGCTTTTGCCGCAGCGCACGGGTTTGCGGCCGCCCATGCCGATCCGGATGCGTTTCTCGCCGATCCGAGCGTCGATGCGGTCTATATCGCTTCGCCCCATACCGAACATTGCGACCAGGCGCTGCGCGCCATCGCCGCCGGTAAGCCGGTGCTGATCGAAAAGCCGGTGGCGATGACATCGGACGAAGCGCGGGCCATCGAAGAGGCCGCGCAGACGGCCGGCGTCTTCGCTATGGAGGCGTTGTGGACGCGGTTCCTGCCCGCGGTGCAGCGCGCCAAAGCGCTTATCGATGACGGCGTGATCGGACCAGTGCGCCGCGCCGAAGCCAGCCTCATCTTCCACCGCCCCTTCGATCCGGACCATCGCTTGTTCGATCCGGCGCGCGGCGGCGGCGTGCTGCACGATCTGGGCGCCTATCCGCTGTCGCTGGCGACGTTTCTGTTCGGGCCACCCGTGCTCGAAAGCGGACGCTGGCACACCGCGCCGACCGGCGTCGATATAGAGGCTGAAATGGTGCTGCGATGCGGCACCGTGCCGTTCGCTGCCAATGTCGGCTTCGTGGAAGAACCGGCCGCGGAGGGTCGCAACGATTTCATTATCTACGGCGAGACCGGAACGCTGCGCATCGACCGGCATTTTCTCGGCGGGCCGTCGCTGACATTGTGGAACAGGCCGCTGGAGAACGCGCCGGACCCGCGCGGATGGGGCGAAAAGCTGGCCAGACGCCTGCCGTTGCCCGGCCGGACGCGCATGGATTTTGCCCGGCTTTCACGCGGGCTCAATTTTCAGGCTGCCGCGGTGCAGGCGGCCATCGCCCGTGGCGAGACAGCCCATCCGTCGATGCCCCTGTCCGACAGCGCCGCGGTTCTCGCCATCATCGAGCAGGTGCTGGCCACGCCGCCCGAAGGCTGACCGGTCAGGTCCTGTCGGGCGTGCCCTCGAACTCTTCGACGATGCCCATGAAGCGGCGCATGAACTCTTCCATATAGCCAAGGCCGCGCTCGAACTCCTCGGGGTCAGGCAGCCCGTCGCGCTCAATCGCCGCGCCGGCGCCGGCATTGAGCCGCCGTTCGAGCACCTCGACCCGTGCTTCGAGCGAATCGAGCGCATCGAAGAAGGCGGCGCGCTCGTCGGCACCCAGCCGGCACACCACCTCGTCGCCCTCCAGCGCGCAGACCGACATTTCGCCGGTTTCGGTGTCCATGCGCACGAAACCGTCTTCGGTCGGCTCCATCACATAACGGCCCGCGTCGGCGGCGGCCGGAACCGCCAGAGCGGTCAGGGCGGCGATGCTGCCGCCAATGATCACTGCCTTCATCTGTTCCTCCTCGGGCAATGCCCGGCTGAGATGTCCCTCTACCGATGTTTCCCATGTCATTGCGCGGAATTTGTGATGGGCGGTGGACAAGGCGCAGTCCATTGCCGGCCGGCCTTCCGCAGACCGGACGACCGGTCTAAAGCAGCGGCATGGACGCCCTCATCTACAAGATCGCAACGCGGGACCAGTGGGCCAAGGCCGAGGCGGACGGCGTCTTCCATGGCGCGCCGGTCGATCTGGCCGACGGCTACATTCATTTTTCAACCGCTGCGCAGGCGCCGGAAACAGCGGCCAAGCACTTTGCAGGGCAGGACGATCTTTTGCTTGTCGCGGTGCGCACCGAAACGCTGGGCGACGCGCTTAAATTTGACGTGTCGCGCGGCGGGGCGCTGTTTCCGCATCTTTACGCGCCGCTCGATCTTGGCCATGTCGTCTGGGTGCGCCCGCTGACGCTGGGTGATGATGGCGTCCACGTTTTTCCGCCACTGGAGTCCTGATGCGCGAGCGCCTGACCGACCGGATCGGCCGCTGGCTGATGTTCCGCTTCGACCCGGAAACGGCGCACGGGCTGGCGATCAAGGGGCTGAAATCGGGATCACTGCCCGGCGCGCCCGCCGACGCCGATCCGCGTCTTTCGGTTTCAGTGGCCGGGCTCAGTTTTCCCAACCCGCTCGGCGTTGCAGCCGGTTTCGACAAGAACGCCGAAGTGCCCGACGCTTTGCTCAGGCTCGGCTTCGGCTTCACCGAGATCGGCACGGTAACGCCGCGTGCCCAGCCGGGCAATCCCAAACCGCGCATATTCCGGCTGGCGGCGGATCGCGCGGTCATCAACCGGCTGGGCTTCAACAATGAAGGCCATGACGCGGCCTGGCATCGGCTCGATGCGCGGCACGGCACCGGCATTGTCGGCGTCAACATCGGCGCCAACAAGGATACGGACGACAAGGCGGCCGACTATGTCGCCGGGCTCGACCGGTTCTATGCGCTTGCCTCCTATTTCACGGTCAACATTTCCTCGCCCAACACGCCGGGCCTGCGCGATCTGCAGACACGCGATGCATTGGCGGATCTTCTGGCGCGAGTGGGGGAAGCGCGTGTCCGAAAGATCGAGGAGACGGGCCGGCGCGTGCCGGTCTTCCTGAAGATCGCGCCGGACATCACCGAGGCCGATCTCGACGACATCGTCGCCGAGGTGCTCGACAAAAAGATCGACGGGGTGATCGTTTCGAACACGACCCTGTCGCGGGCCGGGCTCGCCGTCGATCCGGCTGAGGCGGGCGGGCTGTCTGGCGCGCCGCTGTTCGAGCGCGCGACCATCGTGCTGGCCAAGACGCGCCAGCGCGCCGGGCCGGACCTTGCGCTGATCGGCGTCGGCGGTGTCGACAGTGCGGAGACGGCACTGACGAAGATCGAGGCGGGGGCCGATCTGGTGCAGCTCTATACGGGCATGATCTATCGCGGGCCGACGATTGCCCAGCGAATCTGCGCCGGTCTTTCCGAGGCTCTCGATGCGCGCGGTGCGGATGGGATTGGTGCGTTGCGCGACCTTTCGGTCGATGCGTGGGCGTCCAGACCGATCTCGCCGCAATAGCGCAATTCAGCCGAACACAAGCTGCGCCCGCGAGGGCAGAAGCGCCAGCAGTGTCAGGCCGCGCAGGCCAAGAAACAGGTTGAGCGCGAACCAGAGGCCATGATTGCCGAAGACCGGCGTCAGAGCGTAGCCGCAGGCGATGAAGACGCCAAGCGACAGGAGCATCATGTTGCGCATGTCGACCGACCAGGTCGCGCCGATATAGACGCCGTCCATCTGGAAGGCGAGAACGCCGGCGATGGCAGTGACGGCCGCCCAGACGAGGAACGGCCGCGCCTCGGCCCGCACATCCTCGGCCGTGGTCATCAGGTCGATGAACCAGTTGCCGAGCAGCATCACGACCAGCGTCGTGAACCCGGCCAAAACGAAACCCCAAAGCGCGGTCAGCCGGACGGCGCGCCAGAACGGTTTGGCATGGCGTCCGCCGACGGCCCTTCCGACCAGTTGCTCGGCGGCAACGGCGAAGCCATCCAGATAATAGCCGGCGATGAAGAAGAAATTCATCAGGATCGCATTGGCCGCCAGCGTCACCGCGCCGAACTGCGCGCCGATGCGGGTGAAGAGCGCAAAGGCGGCGACCAGCGCCAAGGAGCGGATCATGATGTCGCGGTTAAGGGCGATCAGCGCAAGGAAGGACGGCCGATCAAGAATGCGCGTCCGTGACGGTGCATCGCGCTTGTCGAAGCCGCGCCACAGCCAGACCAGCGCGCCGATGGCAACGAGACTTTCGCCGATCACCGTCGCCCAGGCAACGCCGGCCACATTCCATTCCAGCCATAGGCCGAGCGCGATCGACAGGACGATGTTGATGCCGTTGATCAGGGACTGGACGACAAGCGCGGCAACCGCACGCGCCTGACCGAGCAGCAGCCCCAGGATCGCATAATTGACGAGCGTGAACGGCGCGGCGAGGAAGCGGATCGTCACATAGGTGCGCGTCGCCTCGGCCACCTGATCGCCCGGCGCCATCAGCCACAGGCCCACCTCGCGGATGAGCGGCGCCAGCGGCAGCAATATGAGCCCGCCGGCGAGGGCGATCAGAACCGCGCGCCAGAAGACGGCCTGTTGCTCAGTCTCATCCCCACGCCCCACGGCCTGGGCGACGAAGCCGGTCGTGCCCATGCGCAGGAAATTGAACATGATGAAGACGACGTCGAACAGGATCGCGCCGATGGCGAGGCCGCCGATCAGCGCCGCATCGCCGAACTGGCCGACCACCGCCGTATCGACAATGCCGAGCAAGGGCGTTGTCAGGTAGGCGAGCGTCATCGGCACGGCGATGGCGAACACCATGCGGTTGGTGACTTCGAAGCTGGCGGCCTTTTCGGGCGGGACGGACTGGCTGACGGACATCGGCCTGCCCTGCCCGATCGGGCGCCGCCGGGCAAGCGCCCGATTGTCCCGGTGACAGGCCTGCTGACAGTTTGATTTTGGCCGTGCGATGCTTACCTGCGGGGCGATGAGCCTGCCGATCCTGCACAATCCTGCCTATGACGCGCTGTTCGACCCCGAGCATCGCTTTCCGATGGGCAAATATGCGCGGCTGGCCGAAGTGCTGATCGAGGACGGGCTGGCCGCGCCCGGCACATTCATCGTGCCCGGTCCCGCGCCGCGCGACTGGGTCAAGCTGGCCCATGACGGCACCTATGTGGATCAGGTCTATGCGTTCAACGTCCCCCGCGCGATCGAGCGCGAGATCGGCTTTGAGGTCACGGAGCGCACATCGCTGCGCGCGCAATGCGCAACCACCGGCACGGTGATGGCGGCGCGGCTGGCGCTCGAGCATGGCATTGCCTGCAACACAGCCGGCGGCAGTCATCACGCCCGCCATGCGCAGGGTGCCGGTTTCTGCACGTTCAACGATGTCGCCGTCGCCGCTCGGCTTTTGCTCGCCGATGGCGAAATCTCCAACGCGCTGGTGCTCGATCTGGACGTCCATCAGGGTGACGGCACGGCGGAGATCTTCGCCGCCGACACGCGCGTCTTCACCGCGTCCATCCATGCCGAAAAGAACTATCCGGTGCGCAAGAAGGCGTCCGACTTCGATCTCGGCCTGCCCGACGGCATCGACGACACGGCCTATCTGAAGACGCTGGCGCTGGCGCTCGAAGAACTGCGCACCCGCATGCCGGCGCCGGACATCGTCTTCTACAATGCCGGCGTCGATGTGCATGGCGAGGACCGGCTGGGCCGGCTGGCGCTGACCGATCGCGGCATCGAGCAGCGCGAGCGCATGGTGATCAGCCATTTCCGCGCGCGCGGCATTCCCGTCTGTGGGGTGATTGGCGGCGGCTATTCACGCGATGTCGACGCGCTGGCACGCCGCCATGCGCTGTTGCATCATGTCGCCGACGAGTTTTCGTTCAGCGCTCCGACCGGTAGCTCAAAAGCCGCGCAAGGATAAAGACCGGGATGACGATGCTGGCGCCGAGGATCAGCCAGTCGCCGAACCGGCCCAATGCCGCCCAGCCGCTCTGCCACAGGCTGACGGCGAAATCGCGCAGCCCCCACCAGATGTCCAGCGGCGCGAGGCCAAAGACGCTCATCACCGCGCCGACCAGAAGCGAAACCACGACAAGCTTGATGACCGTCCGTCCGACCGTGTCGCCCAATATCTGCCGTGTGCCCATGCGCCCGCGCTCCATTGCCTGGGGCCGGACCTAGGCGGCAAATGCGGCAGGCGCAAGGTGCTCAGACGATCTCGCTGGCCTCTTCGATGGCGCGCTTGATCGGCCGGTAGTCGAACTCGGCGAGCACGATGCCATGGTCCGTCGTCACGTGCGCATTGCCATGATCGTCGAGATGATCGTTCCAGTAAAAGGCATCGCGGAATGCCCATTGGCGCTTCAGCGAATGGTCATAGAACTGCTCGGATACCAGGATATGGTCGAGCACCTCGATGCGGTTCTTGAAGATGTGGGTGTAGTGGATGTTGCGCAGGCTGCGATATTGCTTGAGCATCTGAACCGAGTAGAGGCCCAGATCGCCGCTCTTGCTTTCGCGGGCGCCGACACGGCTCGCCTCGAACAATTTGTAGGATGGATCGCCGGTGACGATGGTGGTCGACACGCTGAGATAGTCGTCATTGAGATCGCCCAGCACGACGATCGGCTCGTCATTGCCCAGCATCCGGTCATTGAGGATCATCCGCAGCGCCGCCGCCTCCGCCGAACGGCGAACCGTCGACAGCGCCGAACCGATGGCCTGCTCATCCTCAAAGGGCAGTTTGCGTTTTTCCGGAGCGTCGAGTTCGATCGGACGTTTGGATTTCAGATGCGCGTTGAAAAAGGTGACTTCCGCCGCGCCACGCCGCTTGGGCTTGACCCTGAGTTCGAGCAGGGGACGCGAGAAATTGTCGATATGCACATCCATATGGTAGGTTGAGTGGTCCGTCCGCCGCTTGAGAAACCGGGCATCTTCGGGAAATTTCTGGTGCCAGACGGCTTCGCTGCGTCCGGTGCCCTTGCGCACGGCGGTGGCCACCTGCACGGCGAAACGGTCAGGCGCGTCGCGTCCATAAATGTCATATTCGTCCTCAAGGCCGACCTCGCGAAGACAGTCGTGCAGGGCCTCGACGCGCCAGACCTCCTGAAAGCCGATGACGTCGGCGTTCATTTCGATCAGGCGTTGGCCGATCCACCAGGTCTTCTCGGCATATTCGGCTTCGGTATAGACCGGGTTCTTGCCGAAATATATCTTTTCTCCGGGCGTGATCAGGTTTCTGACGTTGAATGTTGCAATACGCATGAATAGCCCCAATCGATTTTCATGAAATTATTAAACATAAATCTCAGATATGTGACAGATTTGTTTGGACTATTGGGCTAACAATGCTTCGAGCGATTCCAGACGATCGGCCTCATGCGGCGGCTTGTCCCATCTGAGCCGTGAGATGCGCGGAAAGCGCATGGCGACGCCCGATTTGTGCCGCGTCGACCGGTTCAGCCCCTCGAACGCCACTTCCAGCACCAGCCCGTGATCGGGCTCGGCGCGCACCGAGCGCACCGGGCCGAACCGTTCGATCGTGTTGTCGCGGACGAACTTGTCGAGCTGCTTCAGCTCCTCGTCGGTGAAGCCGAAATAGGCCTTGCCGACCGGCACCAACGCCGGATCGTCCACTTCGCCTGTCCAGACGCCGAACGTATAGTCGGAATAATAGCTCGACCGCTTGCCGTGACCGCGCTGGGCATACATCAGCACCGCATCGATCAGGAACGGATCGCGCTTGAACTTGAACCACGGCCCCTTGGGCCGTCCTGGCACATAGGCCGAGTCGCGGCGCTTGAGCATCAGCCCCTCGATGATCGGGTCGGGCGGCGCGTTTCGCTTCGCCGCAACCTCTTCCCAAGTCTTGAACGGGACCAGCGGTGACAGGTCGAATCGGTCGGGCGGCAGCGTCGCAACGAACGCTTCCAGCCTCGCGCGGCGGGTCTCGAACGGTTCGGCGCGCAGATCATCGCCGCCCTCCTGCAAAAGATCATAGGCACGCACGAAAGCGGGGAATTTTGCCTGCTGTTTCGCCGAGACGGTCTTGCGGTTGAGGCGTTGCTGGAGATCGCCGAACGTGCCGGGGCGGATCACGCCATCCTCGAAATGTCCGACCAGCAATTCGCCGTCGATCGACCCTTCGAAATCCATCGCCGCGAGGAGATCAGGGAAGGAGCGGGAAATGTCGTCGCCGGTGCGCGAATAAATGCGCGCGACGCCGCGTTCGGCGGTCACTTGCACGCGGATGCCGTCCCATTTCCACTCGGCGAGATAATCCGCCGGATCGTAGCGGGTCAGCTCTTCGGCGGTCGCGGGGTTGGCCAGCATCACCGGCCGGAAGGGGGCGGCGGCGGCGCTTTCGGGCTTGGGTCCGGTGCCATCCAGCCAGGCGAACAGGTCGGTATAGGGGATTTCGAGACCGTGCCAGAGTTCCTCGATCTCGGTGACGTCCTTTTGGCCGAAATCGGCCAGCGCCTGCTTGACCAGACGCGATGAGACGCCGACACGCATGCCGCCGGTGATCAGCTTCAAAAGCGCATAGCGGCCGGGCGGATCGAGCGCATCAAGCCAGCGCTCGACGAGTTTCGGACCATCCGAGCGCGAGGAGCGCTGCAGCGTTTCGACGATGGCGGCGAGGGAGAGATCACCCCCCTCTGTCGGCCCCGCCGACATCTCCCCCACAAGGGGGGAGAGCGGGCGCGTGTCATCAATCTTGGCTCCTACTCTCCCCCCTTGGGGGGGAGATGTCCCGTCAGGGACAGAGGGGGGTGCGGGCCAGATCAAACTCACCGTCTCCGCGAGATCGCCGACGAAATCGTAGGAATAGCCGAACAGGACCGGATCGACGCGTTCCTCGACCAGTGCACGGATCATCGCCGGCTTGACCGAGGGAATGTCGAGATCGCGGGTGATGGCGGCGATCGCATAGCCCCGGTCGGGGTCGGGGGTCGCGGCGACATAGTCGACGATCAGCCGGAGTTTCGCATTGCGCGACGGGGTGAGGACAAGGGCGTCAAGGAGGGCGGCGAAGGGTTTCATCAGACCGAGATTTGCCCGGCAGCCAGGCTGATTGCCGTCGATGCCGCGCCTATAGCGGCAAATGAAGCCGCCGCCGCGTTCCATCGTCCCTGAGCCCTGATGGTGAGAAATACCTCCATGTCCTTCGAACCGAAGGAAGCCGGAGTCCAGCCGCTATCATCCGGCGTGGTCCGCGGTGGCACCTTGACGGTCGCAGCCCTCAGCCAACAAACCGCCGCAATGAGTGCTGCAACTGCGGCAATCCAAGCAAATGTCTGTTCCACCATCACTCCGCCTCATCCTCATAACCCACCAGATTGAGCGGTTTGGCCCTGATCTGCGAAAGTTCGCACCAGCGCACCAGCGCCTCCTCGCGGCCATGGGTGACCCAGACCTCCGACGCGCCGGTGTCGCGGATGGTCTGGGTCAGTTCGGTCCAGTCGGAATGGTCCGACAGGATCAGCGGCAGTTCGACGCCGCGCTGCTTCGCCCGCTGGCGCACGCGCATCCAGCCCGAGGCGAAACAGGCGACTGGGTCGGGGAAGCGCCGCGCCCATTTGTCGGCAAAGGCCGAGGGCGGACCGACAATGATCTTGCCGGCAAACTGGTCCTTGGCGCCCCTGTCGATGGTCGCCGGCGCAAGCGGACCGAGATTGATGCCCTGGCCCTGATAGTAGGTGCAGAGCTTTTCCATCGCGCCGTGAATGAAGATGGTCTCCGCATATCCGGCCTGGCGGATCAGCGCGATGACGCGCTGCGCCTTGCCCAGCGCATAGGCGCCGACCAGATGGGCGCGTTCGGGAAACCGCGCGACACTGTCGAGGAGACGCGCGATCTCGTCGCCATCGTCGGGGTGGACGAAGACCGGCAGGCCAAACGTCGCCTCGGTGATGAAGACATCGCATGGCACCACTTCGAAGCCCGCGCAGGTGGGGTCGGCGCGGCGCTTGTAATCGCCCGAGGCGACAATGCGTGTGCCGCTCGCTTCAACGGCGATTTGTGCCGAGCCGAGCACATGGCCGGCCGGGTGGAACGAGACGGTGACGCCGTTGAGCGTCACGGTCTCGCCGAGCGTCGCATCCTGCGTGGCGCCGGCGAAATTCTCGCCATAGCGGATGGCCATGATGTCAAGTGTTTCACGCGAGGCCATCACATGGGCGTGGCCGGCGCGGGCATGGTCGGCATGGCCATGGGTGATCAGCGCGCGGTCGACCGGCTTGACGGGGTCGATATAGAAATCGCCCGGCGGGCAATAGAGCCCCTTGTCGGTCGGGTGCAGCAGCGCTTCGGGTTTCATGACCCGCAAGATAGATGCGGACCTTTTTCGCGCAAGGCGCATTGCAGAACTTTTCGGGAACGCTAATCTCCCCGCCAATGAGCGTCATCGACACATCGCGGCCGGCGCAGGCCGACATGTTTGCCCTGCCCGGCCCGTTCGTCGACTGGTTCGCGACCAAGGGCTGGCAGCCACGCGCGCATCAACTCGAATTGCTCGCCAAGGCCGAGGCGGGGCTGTCGACGCTTCTGATCGCGCCGACGGGCGCCGGCAAGACACTGGCCGGGTTCCTGCCGGCGCTCACCGATCTGGCGCGGCGCGGCAAGCCGAAACCGAACACGATCAGGCCGGGTGTGCACACGCTCTATATCTCGCCGCTGAAGGCGCTGGCCGTCGATATCGAGCGCAATCTGGGTGTGCCGGTGGGCGAAATGGGTCTGCCGGTGACCATCGAGACCCGCACGGGCGACACGCCCGCCTCCAAGCGCCAGCGCCAGAAGCTGGCGCCGCCCGACATTTTGCTGACGACGCCCGAGCAGGTGGCGCTTTTGCTGTCGCACAAGGATGCCGACCGCTTCTTTGCCGATCTGCGCTATGTGATCTTTGACGAACTCCATTCGCTGGTCACCTCCAAGCGCGGGCAGTTGCTGTCGCTCGGTCTCGCCCGGCTGCGGATGCTCCAGCCAAAAGTCCAGACGATCGGCCTGTCGGCGACGGTGGCCGAACCCGACGAGTTGCGGCGCTGGCTGGTGCCGCAGGTTGCCGATCAGGACCGTCTGTCCGAACTGATCACCGTTGATGGCGGCGCGACGCCCGAGATCACGATCCTCAAATCCGACGATCGCATTCCCTGGTCCGGCCATTCGGCGCGCTACGCGCTGGCGGACGTCTATGAGGCGATCAAGGCGCACGGCACGACGCTGATCTTCGTCAACACGCGGTCCCAGGCCGAACTGATCTTCCAGGCGCTGTGGACGCTGAACGAGGACAGCCTGCCGATCGCGCTGCATCACGGCTCGCTCGATGTCGGCCAGCGCCGCCGGGTGGAAGCGGCGATGGGCGAAAACGCGCTGCGCGCGGTGGTCGCCACCTCGACGCTCGATCTGGGCATCGACTGGGGCGATGTCGATCTGGTCGTTCATGTCGGTTCGCCCAAGGGCGCCAGCCGGCTTGCCCAGCGGATCGGCCGCGCCAATCACCGGATGGACGAACCGTCAAAGGCGATCCTGGTGCCGGCCAACCGTTTCGAGGTGATGGAATGCCAGGCGGCGCTCGATGCCAACTATCTGGGCGCGCAGGACACGCCGCCGATCGAGCCGGGGGCGCTCGACGTTCTGTGCCAGCACATTCTGGGCATGGCCTGTTCGGCGCCGTTTCACGCCGACAGCCTTTTTTCGGAGGTGACAGGCGCTGCGCCCTATGCCGATCTCGACCGTCAGACGTTCGACCGCTGCGTCCATTTCGTCGCCCATGGCGGCTATGCGCTGCAATCCTATGAGCGCTACGCCAAGATCAAGCAGACCAAGGACGGCACATGGCGCATTGCCCATCCCGCCGTCGCCCAGCAATACAGGCTGAACGCCGGCACGATCGTTGCGGCCCCGGAACTGACCGTGCGGCTGGTCAGGCCCGGCGCCGGCGGCAAGGGGCGCGGCGGGCGCGTGCTCGGCAAGATCGAGGAGATCTTCCTCGAACAGCTCGTCTATGGCGACACGTTCCTTTTTGCCGGCAAAGTGTTGCGGTTCGAAGGCATCCGGGAGAGCGAGGCCTTTGCCTCCAACGCGCCGGATCGCGACGCCAAGGTGCCGGCCTATATGGGCGGCAAGTTTCCGACCACGACCTATCTGTCGGCCCAGGTGCGCAAGATGCTGGCCGATCCCGGCCAATGGCACCGTTTGCCGGCTCAGGTTTCCGAATGGCTGGGGTATCAGAAGCAGAATTCCGTGGTGCCCGGCGCCGACGACATGCTGGTCGAGACCTTTCCGCGCGGCGAGCGCTTCTACATGGTCGCCTATCCGTTCGAAGGCCGGCTCGCGCACCAGACGCTGTGCATGCTGCTGACACGGCGGCTCGAACGCGCCAAGGCGCGGCCGATCGGCTTCGTCGCCTCGGACTATGCCGTGGCGATCTGGGGCCTGAAAGACATGGGCGCGATGATCGGCCGGGGCGATCTGTCGCTGACGGACCTGTTCGCACAGGACATGCTCGGCGACGATCTGGAAGCCTGGCTCGACGAGAGCTTCGTCTTCAAGCGTTCGTTCCGCTATTGCGCGCTGATCGCCGGTCTGATCGACAAGCGCCATCCGGGCAAGGAGAAGACCGGGCGGCAGGTCACCGTCTCGACCGACCTGATCTATGACGTCCTGCGCACGCACGAGCCGGACCATATTCTCTTGCAGGCGACGCGCAACGATGCGCGGGCCGGCTATCTCGATGTCGGCCGGGTGAACGCGCTGCTGGCTCGCATCAAGGGGCGAATCGTGCATAAGAGGCTGGACCGGATTTCGCCGCTGGCGGTGCCGGTGATGCTGGAGATCGGCAAGGAGCCGGTGATCAGTTCGGAAACGGGCGACGCGCTGATGGCCGAAAAGGCTTTGGCGACCGAAGCGCTGGTGCGCGAAGCGATGGGCGAGGACATGGTGGGCGGATGAGACCGGCGCTGAAGACACCGCAGATGATGCAGGCCGGTGAGGCGCTGACGGTCGACTATGGCGGCGAGCGCGTTTTGCTCGATCCGGCCGGCATCGCCTTTTTCGCCGATGCGCGGATGCTGGTCGTCTCCGACCTGCACCTGGAAAAGGGATCGTCGTTTGCCCGGCGGCGTATCTTCCTGCCGCCCTATGACACGCCGGCGACGCTGGCCCGGCTTGCGGCGCTGGTCGCCAAATACGAGCCGGCGGTGATCGTTTCGCTCGGCGACAGTTTTCACGATGACGAGGCGAGCGCCCGCATCTCGGTGGATACCGCCCGCGGCATCGAGGCGCTTTGCGCGGGCCGCACGATGATCTGGGTGACCGGCAATCACGATCCCTCGCCGCCCGCGGACATGCCGGGCGACAGCGTCGACAGCTTCGCCGTCGGCGCGATCACCTTCCGCCATATCGCCGAAAAAGACCATGCGGGTTGCGAGGTGTCCGGCCATTACCATCCTGCGGCGATCCTGCGCGGGCGCGGCAAGGCGGTGCGCCGGTCCTGTTTCGCGTCGGACAATGCGCGGCTGATCATGCCGGCCTTCGGCGTCTATACGGGCGGCCTGAACGTGCGCGACCGGGCACTGAGTGGGCTGTTCGATCTGGGCGCCTTCCGCGCCTATATGCAGGGCACCGACCGCATCTATCCGATCGGCTGGCGCGACCTGATCGGCTGACCGGTTTCAGATGATCTGCGACAGCGCCGCCAGCAGCATGGTGGGCGCGACCAGAAGCGTCAGCGTGACGCGCAACAGGCCGAACCAGGCCGGCGCTTCGCCGCGCGCGACCAGCGCCCGGTCCCACCAGCCCATGGCGGCAAAACCGATCGCATACATCACGAACCCCCACGGACCGGGCGCGAAGAAGGCCGCCCAGGCCCAGAGCGATGGAACGACCGATAAGAGAAAGACCGGCATGACGGCCCGCTGGTCGCTCGCATTGACCACTATGCCCCAGCGGATGCCGCCCAGAAAGGACAGGATGATCGCCGCGTAGGCGTTCAGCGCTGTCAGGCCCAGCGTCTGGGCGAGCGCCGCGCCGGGCACGAACTGCGCGCCTGTCAGGACGGCAAACGGCACAAAGCCCAAAAGCGCGAGCATGAACGGCGCGCGGCTGGCGATCGCCTCGGCATCCTCGTCCTCGACCATGGTCAATCCTTCTTGAAGACGATGCGGCCCAGCCAGCCAATGAACAGCGCCAGAAGCACCGAAGAGAGCCCGTAATAGAGCGACTGGTTGCGCGCAAAGTCGGACACGGCGAATTCAAAGCCGGCCTTGGCGATGCGCAGCGGCGCCTGTGTCTGGCCGACCAGTTCGCCATTGCGGAACAGATAGGCGCGGGCGCGGTGCTGGCCCAGCGGCACGTTGGCCGGAAGGGCCACTTCGGCCCGGAACAGCGATTGCGAAATGAACTGCACGCCGCCGGGAAATTCCTGGTAGAGGCCGGCATCCTGTTTGAGTCGTCTCAAAGCGGCGGTGAACGCCTCGACCTCGCGCGCCTGTTTCCGGTCGGGATGCGGCTGGACACGGATCTGGCCGATGCCGAGCGACAGCCGCGCCAGCGTGTCGAGGCTGGTGATGTCGCGCGCCAGCCGGGTCGAGGCGATCAGGTAGGATTGCGGCGTGTTGTCGAAGGACTGGCTTTCGACGTTCATCCAGATGCCGAACACGCGGGCTTTGCGCCGGGTGACCAGTTCCGATCGCGGCCCTTCGATGATGACGAAAATGTCGTAACGGCCCTGCCGGTGCACCAGCGGATCGACATTGTCGATGGCGCCGAAAATGGTCAGCGCCTGGCCGGTGAAGTCCGACGTGATCCCGATGGCCTGCGTCGAAAGGCCGATCTCGATGCGTTCGGGCACGCGCGCCTGTTCGGCGGCGTTGGCGGCGGCCGCCTCGCCGGGCTCGCCGGCCGGGGCAGCGGTGTCCTGGGTAACGGAGACCTGGGCCAGCGCAGGGCCGCCGGCAAGGCCGGCACCAAGCGCCAAGAGGAGAAGGATGCGGCGCGGGCTCATCCTAAAGCCCTCCGCCGGCGCTGAGCGAGAACAGTTCATCTGGCACGACGAAGAGCGTGTAGGCCAGTCGCAACGCCACCAGCAGCACCAGAATGGCGAGCATGGCGCGCAACTGTTCGCCGCGCAGACGCTGGCCGGCACGGGCGCCATATTGCGCGCCGGCGACGCCGCCGATCATCAACAGCAGCGCCAGCATCACGTCCACGGTCTGGTTGGTCACCGCCTGGACGACGGTCGTATAGGCGGCCACGAAGATGATCTGGAACAGCGAGGTGCCGATGACCACATTGGTCGGCACCTTGAGCAGATAGATCATCGCCGGCACCATGATGAAGCCGCCGCCAACGCCCATGATCGCCGCCAGCATGCCGATCAGCGCGCCCAGAACCAGGACGGGGATGACGCTGACATAGAGCCGCGACGTCTTGAACCGCATCTTGAAGGGCAGCTTGTGCACCCAGATGTGCTGTCCCGGCCGGCGCAGCGATACCACTTCGCCCGAGCGCGCACGGCGCAGTGCCTTGACGCTTTCGAAAAGCATCAGCCCGCCGACGGTTCCAAGGAAGACGACATAGAGGATGGAGACGATCAGATCGAGTTGGCCGATGCCGCGCAGCAGCGAATAGATGTAGACGCCCGCCGTCGAGCCGATCAGGCCGCCGGCCAGCAGCACGCTGCCCAGCTTGAAATCGACCCCGCCGCGCTTGAGATGCGACAGCACGCCCGAGACCGAGGAGGCGACGATCTGGTTGGCGCCGGTGGCAACGGCGACGGCCGGCGGGATGTTGTAGAAGATCAGGAGCGGCGTGATCAGGAAGCCGCCGCCGACGCCGAACATGCCCGACAGGAAGCCCACCGCCGCGCCCATGCCCAGAAGAACAAGAATGTTCACGGACATTTCGGCGATCGGCAGATACAGCGCCACGGTTCACTCCAGAGCGGACGGGTTGGCCGCACCGCGCGAAAAGGCGGGGGCTGGTTCCGTCATGCGCCCGGCATGATGGCAAGTCAATCGGAAGGCCGGCTCATGGTAAGCGCCGGCGCGCCGACGGGCGGTCAGCCTTCGGTCTGCGCCAGCGCCAGAAGGCTCTCGACCAGACCCTGATCGACATTGCCGGTCGCCGGCAGCCCGTTGTCGCGCTGGAAGGCGATGATCGCATCGCGCGTCTTCTGGCCCATCAGCCCATCGACCGGTCCGGCATCGTAGCCATTGTCGTTGAGGATCGCCTGAATGTTGGCGACGGCGCGGCGCATGTCCTCTTCGGAGATCGGCGCGGCAGCGGCCGTCACCGTGTCGCCGGTCTGCCAAGCCTCGGGCACATCGACCATGTTGGCTGCTTCGTCAACCGGCTTTGCGCGCCACAGGGCCGTCGCGCCGCGTGCGGTTTCAAGCTGGTCTGGACGCAGCACATTGGCGATGTCGTCGCGCTTGGCGGCGGCGTCATCGTCGCCGCTCTGGGCGGCCAGCGCGAACCATTTGTAGGATTCGCCGAGATCCTGCGGCACGCCCTGGCCCTTGGCCGCCAGGATGCCGAGGTTGAACTGGCTGTCGCGGACGCCCAGTTCGGCGGCGCGCAGGAACCAGCGCGCGGCGGAATCAAAGTCCGGCGGGCCGTCGGCGCCGCTGGCGAACAGAACCGCCAGATTGTGCATGGCGCTGGCATTGCCCTGTTCGGCGGCAAGCTGGTACCAGGTCTTGGCCGTGGCGAAGTCGCGCTCAGCGCCAAAGCCCTTTTCATAGAAATTGCCGGTGCGGTACTGGGCCGGCGCAAAGCCAAGTTCGGCGGCCCGCTCATACCATTTGAGCGCTTCGGACAAATCGCCATTGCCGCCACGCGCGGCGTCGGCCAACCGGTCGCCGATCACATGAAGGGCCATCGCATCGCCGCTGGCAGCGGCTTCGCGCAGCGCCACCGAGCCGACATTTTCGGGCAGATCGTCAAATGATGTTGCCGTGGCGGTCTCGACGCCTTCCTCGTCCGTGGCCTCGGCCGGGTCGGGCGCAACGGCTGCGAGGTCCGGCGCCGGCGTGCCGGCCACATCCGGCTCGGCGCCGGGCGCTGCCTGGGTCGCATCGGCCTCGGCGAGCACGTCGCGCGAAGGCGCCGCCTCGGGTGCCGTGGTTTCGGGCGCCTGCGCGCTGATGTCCTCGTCGGGAAGCGTTTCGACGATCGCCGGCGGTTCAGGCGCCTCGGCGACCACAGCCTCCGGTCCCGGCGCGATGAAGCCGCGCACCAGCGGCAGCGCCAGGATGGCGAGCAGGATCGCGCCGGCGGCCATCATGATCGGTTTGCGGCGCCTCGATACGGCGCCGACGATTGATCCCCGGCCATTGCTGTCGGCGGCTGCCGGGCCACCCGACATCATGCCGGCATCGGCGGCGGCGGCCTGCGCCGCCCGGCGCGCCGCGGCGATGAAATCGGATTTGCCCGTATCGGCGCCCGGCGCTTGCAGCCGGTCGTCATCGGGTTCGGTGGGGGCGTTGCCCTTCCGCTCGGCCCGCACGCGGGCCATGATGTCGGCCAGCGCCATCTGGTCGGTGCCGGGCTCGATGGGTTGGTCCTCGACCACCGGCGCAAGATCGTCGACCGGCACCGCATAAGGATCGGCCTTTTGTTCCGCCGCCGGCGTTGGCGCCTTGCGGCCGCGGCCGATGGGAAGGCGGTCGGTGACCGATTTCAGGAACGAGGCGCGGCCACCGGCCGGGGGCTCGGTCATCGCAGGTTCGGAACGATCCTCGAAGGCAAACCGGGCCGCATCGATCGCCGCCTGGGCCGGCGAAACCGGCCCGTCCATGACGTGATCCGCCGGATCGGTGGTGTCGACGACCGTTTCAAGCGGCGGCGCGTCGTCAATATGCATCGGCGATGCCGGAGCCATGGGTGCGGCGGCGGGCATGGCGGGTTGGGGTGCGGACCGCACCTTGTCCTCAAGGCTCGCCAGGTGATCGACCACCTGCAGCAGCGTGTCGTGAATGGCCCCGAATGTCTCGGTGTTGCGCGTGTCGGTTTCGCGCGCCAGCGCTTCCAGCGTCCGCAGATCGCCGGTCAGCTTGTCCAGCGTCTCGGGCATCGCGGTATCGCCGCCGGCCGCTCCCATGCGGCTGGCCACTTCCTCGGCTGCCGTGCGGGCCGCGGTCCAGATGCGTTCCTCGTCGACCGGGCCGGGGCCGCCTTGGGCAAGCGCTTCGGACAGGTCGGCGATCTGGGCTTCCAGATGCGCGATATCGACCGGAGCGGACGAGCTTCCGCCGCTGGCAAGCATCGCGGCGATCTGGTCGAGACGCTGATCGAGCTGGGCGATCGACGGCACCGACTGGTGGGCGCGTTCGTTCTCGTCGATGCGTCGGGCGATTTCGGTCATACGGTCATCCACCGACCGGACCACCGCCTCCGCAGAGCGTTCCGCCAGAAGGTTGGCCGCCTGGACCTGCTGGTCGATCGCGGCAAGCCGTTCATCGAGTTCGGCCACCGCAAAGCGTGCCTGATCGTCGGTCAGGGTGTCGGCGCGGGCCAGCGCATCGAGGCTGTCGGCGATCGAATCGATGCGCGCATTGAGCGCGTCCATCGCTTCGCCCGATACGGTGCCGGGCGCCACGCCCATGCGCAACCCGTCAAGGCGCGTTGCCAGTTCCTCGAAACGTTCATCTTAATCGACATGCGGGTGATCATGCGCATAGGCATCGATCTGGTTGGCGAGCGCTGCGATCCGCGCTTCGACCCGTTCGAGCACGCTGGCATCGAGCCCCGCCGGACCCGCAGGTGTGATGGCACCGATCGCGCGGCTGATCTCGTCGAGCCGCGCATCGAGATCGTCCAGTCCGGCGGGCGCGACAGCGGCGCTGCGCATGGCGACCTGCTCGACCGCTTCGGCGAGAACCCGCAAATGCTCTTCCAGCATGTCCAGTTGCAGGGTGCGCGGCAGATCGCCGATCGCATCGTGCATATCCTCGATGCGTCCGGAGACCGCGGTCAGATCGTCGCGTGATGCCAGAGAGCCGGGAAGGGCCGCGATCTCGCGTTCGATGACGCTCCACCGCTCGGTCAGATCGCGCAGCGTGTCCTCGCGGGCGAGCGCGGCGACACCGGATTTGAGCTGTTCGATTTCGGCGCGAAGGCCGCCAACATCGTCGGACGTCGCCGTCGCCGAGCGGCCGGCATGTGCCCGGGCAGAGGTGCCATGCGCGGCACGCAGGTCGCGGATCTCGTCGCGCAACGCGTCGAACCCGCCGGCCGAGGCCGACATTTCGCGGTTGATGTCTTCGCGCAGGCGGCCGATCTCGGTGCGCAGCGCTTTGGCGCGGCCGTCGCGCACCGGCCGCTCGGGCCGTCTGCCGCGTCCGGTTTCCACCTCTTGCTGGCGCGCCCTGATCGCTGCGATGTCACGGTCCACACCGCGCCGGGCGGGTCGCCGCGGAACCTCGGGCGCCGGCGTCACGCGCTTTTCGAGCACCGTCAGTGCGTCCTGTAGGCGCTCAAGCGTGCCGGTTGTCTCAAATCGGCGTGTCGCCTGGTCGTTGCGGTCGCGCATGGCGTGCCTGCTTCCTCAAAGAACGGGCCGCCGCCGGACGACGCCCTGAAATACACACCGCCGGATGACGCGCTTGGACCCGGGCGGCCGAACCGGCGTGACCAACTCTTTAACCAACGTGGTAAACAACGCGTTAACCTAGGCCGAGCGTGCCGCTGTAACCCCGGCGTAACAGTGCGATACCTGTCTCGAATCGGACGGGCTTCCTAGTTTCTGCCGTTAGCCGGACGCTGCGAGCCTCACCCGCAATGTCCGCGTCACGACAATCTGGGGTGCAACAGATGACCAATGCCGGGCAGATACCCGCGGCAGATGGTGTCGAAACGGTCTATCGCATCGGCGAGTTGGCGGCCGAATTCGACGTCACCCTGCGCGCGCTGCGCTTTTATGAAGACAAGAACCTTCTGCAACCACGCCGCGTGGGAAACACGCGGCTCTACTCTCGCCGCGACAGGGCGCGGCTCTCGCTGATCCTGATGGGCAAGCGGCTGGGGTTTTCGCTACAGGACATTTCCCAGATACTGGCGCTTTACGATCCCGCCGACGGCAACCGCCGGCAATTGAGCCTGGTCGCCGAAAAGGGGGCCGAACAGTTGGAGCGTCTGCACCGCGAGCGCGCCGAAATCGATGTCGCGATCGGTGAACTGCAGACAGTGCTCGCCGATATAGACGGGCAGTTGGCAGCCGCCGGCCAGCGCTGAGCTTTGCTCGAGACCTGGTTAGCGCGCCATTCGCGCAACAGTGTGTGCCGCCTGGCGGCGGCGTCGCGCGTCCGGCAAACCACGCCCATGGCAATCGGCACAATCGAACGTTAATTTTGACGTTTACGGAAACGTCAAAATTTGTTAGGCGTGGTCAAACGCTGGCCGCGACCTGCCCGGCCGGTCGATCATATTTGCGATGCGGAGGAAATCCATGCCGAGCTACCGTGCCCCGGTTGAAGACACGCTGTTCGTTCTCAACGATGTTCTGAAATATGAGCGCTACAACAATCTGCCGGGCTTCGCCGATGCGTCTCCGGACATTGTCGAAGCGGTTCTGCGCGAAGGCGCCCGCTTCGCCGAGGAAGTGTTCTTCCCGCTCAACCAGGTCGGCGACCAGCAGGGCTGCGTGCGCCACGATGACGGCACGGTGAAGACGCCCGAAGGGTTCAAGGCCGCCTATGAGCAGTTCAAGGAAGGCGGCTGGATGGGCCTGGCCTTCGACGAGACCTATGGCGGCCAGGGCCTGCCTTACACGCTGCACACGGCGGTCGGCGAATATTTCTCCTCGGCCAACATGGCGCTGATGATGTATCCGGGCCTGACCCAGGGCGCGATGGCGGCGATCCTCGTCCATGGTTCGGACGAGCAGAAGCAGACCTATCTGCCGAAGATGGCCGAGGGCATCTGGACAGGCACGATGAACCTGACCGAGCCCCATTGCGGCACGGATCTGGGCCTGTTGCGCACCAAGGCGGTGCCGCAGGACGATGGCAGCTACAAGATTTCCGGCCAGAAGATCTTCATCTCCGCCGGCGACCACGACATGAGCGAGAACATCATCCATCTGGTGCTGGCCCGCATCGAGGGCGCGCCCGAAGGGGTCAAGGGCATCTCGCTGTTCATCGTGCCCAAGTTCAAGGTGGGCGAGGACGGCGCGGTGGGCGATGCCAACGGCGTCACCTGCGGCTCCATCGAGGAAAAGATGGGCATTCACGGCAACGCCACCTGCGTGATGAACTATGACGATGCCACGGGCTATCTGGTCGGCGAGGCGCACAAGGGCCTCAAGGCGATGTTCGTGATGATGAACGAGGCGCGGCTGGGCGTCGGCCTTCAGGGCCTCGCCATCTCCGAAGTCGCTTACCAGAATGCCGTCGAATACGCCAAGGAGCGTGTGCAGGGCCGGGCGCTGTCCGGCGCCAAATATCCCGACAAGAAGGCCGATCCGATCATCGTGCACCCGGACGTGCGCCGCAATCTGATGACCATCCGCGCCTTCAACGAAGCGGGCCGGGCCTTCATCCTCTGGGCCGCGCTCAAGTCCGATGTTGCGCACCGGTCCGAAGACGATGCCGACCGCGAGCTGAACGAGGAGATGATGGGGCTTCTGACGCCGGTCATCAAAGGCGTTCTGACCGACAAGGGTTTCGACCATGCGGTGATGGCGCAGCAAATGTATGGCGGCCACGGCTATGTCGAGGAATGGGGCATGAGCCAGTATGTGCGAGACGCGCGCATCGCCATGATCTATGAGGGCGCCAACGGCATCCAGGCGCTCGATCTGGTCGGCCGCAAGCTGCCGCAAAATGGCGGCCGCGCGGTGCAGGCCTTCTTCAAGGAAGTTGGCGATTTCTGCGAAGACAATCGCAATGACGAGCAGATGAGCTTTTACACCAAGCATCTGAAGAAGGGCCTGAACGACCTGCAGCAGGCGACCATGTGGTTCGTCCAGAACGCCATGGCCAAGCCCGACAATGCCGGCGCCGGATCGCACGACTACATGCATCTGTTCGGGCTGGTGGCGCTCGGCTACATCTGGGGCCTGCAGGCCAAGGCGGCACAGGAGAAGATCGCCGCCGGCGCCAATGGCGATGCGACCTACCTTGAAAACAAGCTCGTCACGGCGCGCTATTTCTTCGAGCGCATCATGCCCGAATCGGGCGCCCACCTGGCGCGGATTTCCGCCGGCGCCGACACGATGATGGCGATCCCCGAAGAAGCATTTTAGGGTTCCGCCAGCCCTTCTCCCCGCCAGCGGGGAGAAGGTGGCTGCGTCGGTTCGGCGAACCGGCGCAGACGGATGAGGGGCTTTCGGTTTATACCCCTCACCCAACTCCGACCAGCAAGCGCGTTCGCGCTTACGGTCTGCGTATCCCTCTCCCCGCGAACGGGGCGAGGGAAGAGAGGAACAGATGACCGACTTCACACTTTACGGCTTCTGGGAAAGCGGCAACGCCTACAAGGTGGCGCTGATGCTCGAACTCAACGACGCCGACTGGCGCTGCGAACGTGTCGCCTTCTTCACCGGCGAAACGCGGCGGCCCGAATTCCGCAAGCTCAATGTGATGGGCGAAGTGCCGGTGCTGATCCATCACCGCGCCGGTGGCGACTTCACCATTACCCAATCAGGCGCCTGCCTCACTTATCTGTCGAAACATTTCGGCAAGTTTGGCCCTGAAACGGAATCCGAAGAGTATGACGTGCTGCGCTGGCTGTTGTTCGACAGCCAGAAAATGTCCGGCTTTGCCGGCCCCTTGCGGTTTTTGCGGACATTTGCCGGCAAAGCAGACGGTGACGATGTCGAATTCCTGCATGGCCGGTTGATGGCGGCGCTGAAGGCGCTCAACGCCGCACTGGATGGACGCGACTTCATCCTCGGCGACCGGCCGACCATCGCCGACTTCGCGCTTCAGGGCTATCTGCATTGGCCCGAGCAGATCGGCATTGCCTATGACGACCGGCCCAACATTCCGCCCTGGCTGGACCGCATTCGCGCCCTGCCGGGCTTCAAACCATCCGAAGACCTGATGCCCTCGGGCCGCGAGCCGGAAACGGCAACGGCCTGACACAAGACAAGACGGGAGAAACCAGATGGCAGACGCCTTTATCTACGACGCCGTGCGCACGCCGCGCGGACGCGGCAAGAAGGACGGTTCCTTGCACGAAGTGCCGACGCCGCGCCTTGGCGCCAAGGTGCTCGAAGCGCTGCGCGACCGCAACGAACTGGACACGACAAAGGTCGACGATGTGATCTTCGGCTGCGTCGATCCGGTCTATGAGGCCGGCGGCGATATCGCCCGCGCGTCCGTGTTCGAGGCGGGCTATGCGACCGAAGCGCCGGGCATGCAGATCAACCGTTTCTGCGCCTCGGGGCTGGACGCGATCAATTTCGGCGCGGCCAAGATCGCACAGGGCGCCGACGACATCGTCATCGCCGGCGGCGTTGAATCGATGAGCCGCGTCGGCATGGGCGCATCGGGCGGCGCCTGGTATATGGATCCGTCGGTGAACGTTCCGGCCTATTTCATGCCGCAGGGCGTCTCCGCCGATCTGATCGCCACCAAATACGGTTTCTCGCGCGACGATGTGGATGCCTATGCCGTCGAGAGCCAGAAGCGCTCCGGCGAAAGCTGGGAGAAGGGCCATTTCAAGAAGTCGGTCATCCCCGTCAGGGACCAGAACGGGCTGACCATTCTCGACCATGACGAGCATATGCGCCCGGGCACTGACATGCAGTCGCTCGGCCAGCTCAACCCGTCCTTCGTCATGCCCGGCCAGATGGGCGGCTTCGAGGCGGTCGGCATTGCCGGCCATCCGGAAGTGGAGGCCATCAACTATGTCCACCATGCCGGCAATTCGTCGGGCATCGTCGATGGCGCGGCCGGCGTGTTGCTCGGCTCGAAGCGCGGCGGCAAGATGATAGGACTTGAGCCCCGCGCGAAGATCAAGGCGTTCGCCAATATCGGTTCGGACCCGACCCTGATGCTGACAGGTCCGGTCGACGTCACCGAAAAGCTGCTCAAGAAGGCCAAGATGACGCTCGACGATATCGACCTGTTCGAGCTCAACGAAGCCTTCGCTGCCGTGGTCCTGCGCTACATGCAGGCGTTCGACATCGACCATGGCAAGATGAACGTCGCTGGCGGCGCGATCGCGATGGGGCATCCACTCGGTGCGACGGGCGCGATGATCTTCGGCACGGTGCTCGACGAACTGGAGCGCCGGGATCTCAACACCGCGCTGGTGACGCTGTGCATCGGCGCCGGCATGGGTACGGCAACGATCATCGAGCGGGTTTGAACCCATCCTGCCGTCATTCCGGAACTTGATTCCGGAATCTACGGCGCAGACAGGGCCACTGGATTCCGGAATCAAGTTCCGGAATGACGAAGCGGCCAAGTCCCGACAAGAAATCGAAGCCGGGAGGCTAGCAAGAATGACCTACACCAACTTCACCATCGAAACCGACGCCGACGGCATCGCCCTTGTCACATGGGACATGCCGGACAAGTCGATGAATGTTTTCACCGTCGAGGTGCTGCAGGAACTCGACGCCATCTGCGATGCGACGACCGCCGACGAGGCGGTCAAGGGCGTGGTGTTCACGTCGGGCAAGAAGGACTCGTTCTCCGGCGGTGCGGACATCACCATGCTCAAGGCGATGTTCGATGCCTATGAGGCGGAAAAGGCCAAGAACCCGGAAGCGGCAACGCAGCTCCTGTTCGACAATGCCGGCAAGATGAGCCAGATCTTCCGCAAGATCGAGACCTGCGGCAAACCCTGGGTGTCGGCGATCAACGGCGTGTGCATGGGCGGCGCGTTCGAACTGTCGCTCGCCTGCCATGGCCGGGTCGCCGCCGACGGCGACGCGGTGAAGATCGCCCTGCCCGAGGTCAAGATCGGCATCTTCCCGGGCGCCGGCGGCACCCAGCGCGTGCCGCGCCTGACCAACCAGCAGGATGCGCTGCAGATGATGACGACGGGCCAGAATTTGAAGCCCGCGCGCGCCAAGGCGATGGGCCTGATCGACGAAGTCGCGCCGCCCAAAAAGTTGATCGATGCGGCCAAAAAGATGATCGCGGACGGGCTCAAGCCGGTCCAGCCCTGGGACGAAAAGGGCTTCAAGCTGCCCGGCGGCAAGGTCTATTCGCCGGCCGGCGCCAATGTCTGGCCGGCGGCGTCTGCTATCCTGCGCCGTGAGACGCACATGAACTATCCGGGCGCAGCCGCGATCCTCAAATGCGTCTATGAAGGGCTTCTGGTGCCGTTCGATACGGCGCTGACCATCGAGCAGCGCTATTTCACGCAGGTGCTGCAATCGCGCGAAGCGGGCGCGATGCTGCGCTCGATCTTCGTCTCGCTGCAGGAACTGAACAAGGGTGCGCGGCGTCCCGACGACGTCAAGCCGACCAGGTTCAGGAAGATCGGCGTTCTGGGCGCCGGCTTCATGGGCGCCGGCATCGCCTATGTCACGGCCAAGGCCGGCATTCCGGTAGTCCTGCTCGACCGCGACATGGAAGCTGCGGAACGGGGCAAGGCGCATTCGGAAGGGCTGCTCAAAAAGGCCATGCAAAAGGGCCGGACCACGCAGGCCGATGCGGACAAACTCTTGTCGCTGATCACGCCGACGGCCGATTATGCCGATTTTGACGGCTGCGACCTGATCATCGAGGCGGTGTTCGAGGATTCGGGCGTCAAGAAGGCGGCGACCGAACAGGCCGAGGCGGTGATCAAGCGCACGGCCGTCTTTGCCTCCAACACCTCGACCATTCCGATCACCGATCTGGCGAAGAATTCGGTGCGGCCGAAGAATTTCATCGGCATCCACTTCTTCTCGCCGGTCGACAAGATGCTGCTGGTCGAGATCATCATGGGCAAGAAGACATCCGACAAGGCGCTGGCGGTGGCGATGGACTATGTCCGCGCCATCAAGAAGACGCCGATCGTCGTCAACGACACGCGTGGCTTTTACGTCAATCGCTGCGTGCTGCGCTACATGTCCGAAGCCTACAACATGCTGATCGAGGGCGTACCGCCGGCGATGATCGAGAATGCGGCGAAGATGGCCGGCATGCCGGTCGGCCCGCTGTCGCTCAATGACGAGACGGCAATCGACCTTTCGCAGAAGATCCTCAAGCAGACCGTGCGCGATCTGGGCGAAAAGGCGGTCGATCCACGCCATATCGAGCTGGTCGACACGATGATCGAGACCCATGGCCGGCGCGGTCGCAAGAACGGCAAGGGCTTTTACGACTATCCCGAAAAGCCCGCCAAGAAGCATCTGTGGCCCGAACTCAAGGACATATATCCGCAGCAGGATGCCGATGCGATCGATTTCGGCGAGCTCAAGGAGCGGTTCCTTTACACGATCGCGCTCGAGGCGGCCCGGGTGATGGGCGAGGGCATCGTCACCGACCCGCGCGAAGCCGATGTGGGCTCGATCCTGGCGATCGGCTTTGCGCCCTATACGGGCGGAACGCTGAGCTACATTGACGGGATCGGTGCTGAAGCCTTCGTTGCGCGGGCCAAGCAGCTTCAGAAGAAGTACGGGACCCAGTTCAAGCCGCCGCGCGTCCTGACCGACATGGCCAAGACGGGCGAGACCTTCTACCAGCGGTTCAATCCCTATCCGGAGCTCGACAAGGCCGACGCCGCCTGAGGCACGCCCACCGAACAAGAAAAAGCCCGGCCATCGCGCCGGGCTTTTGTCTGGTTGGTGCCTCAGTTCACATTGCAGCCGCGCCGGCGTTTCTGGGCGCGGCGCGTCAGAACAGGCTGCCCTGGCCGCCGCCCTTCGGCGCCGGACGGCTGGTCTTCTGTCGGGCCGGCTTTTTCGGCGCGCCGCCGTCCGCCACCACATCGAGCCGGTCGTCGCCGGCGAACTGGATGGCAAGCCGGTCACCGGCCGCAATGCCGGCCGATCCGCGCACCGGCGCGCCGTCCGCATCGCGCACCAGCGCATAGCCCCGCTCCAGAACGCTTCGGTAGGACAGCGATTTCAAAAGCCGCGCCGCTTCGGCAACCCGGCCTTGCGCATCGCCGGCCGTGTCCTGCGCGGCCCGGTCGAGCCGTGCCACGGCCTGTGCCAGCCGCCGCGCGCCATCGGCGTGCAATCGCGCGCTTGTCCGGGGCGTCAGCCGCGCCGCACGATGCGCCAGTTCCCGCCGGCGCAGATCGAGCCCGCGCGACAGACCGAGCGGCAGGTCGCGGGCCAGACGGTCAAGACTTTGCCGGTCGCGCGCCACCTTGTCGGACAGCCGCGCCGGCGCCAGCATCGCGCCCAGTGCCGCCAGCCGGCCGCGCCGGTCGGCAAGCCTTGCATCGAGGCTGGAGCGCAGCCGTCCGTCGAGCCCGTCAAGCCGCTGCCGGGGCAGGGCGAGGATCTGGTCGGGTTGCGGCAGGCCGCGTGACAGTGCCCTGACGCGCGACCGCCGGTCGTCGGCGAGTCGCGACACCGCGCCTGCAAGCCGCGCCCCCAATTGCGCCAGATGGGCTTCAAGATCGGCCCGCACCGGCACCGCGATCTCGGCGGCGCCCGTCGGTGTCGGCGCGCGGCGGTCGCTGGCATGGTCGATCAGTGTCGTATCGGTCTCGTGGCCGACCGCCGAGATCAGCGGAATGGCCGAGCCCGCCGCCGCGCGCACGACGATCTCCTCGTTGAAGCCCCAAAGGTCCTCAAGGCTGCCGCCGCCACGCGCGACGATCAGAACGTCCGGCCGCGGTACGGCGCCGTCCGGCGCAAGCGCGTTGAAGCCGTCAATGGCCGCCGCGACTTCCTGTGCCGAGGTTTCGCCCTGCACCCGCACCGGCCAGACCAGCACATGGCATGGAAACCGGTCGGTGATCCGGTGCAAAATGTCGCGAATGACCGCGCCGCTCGGCGAGGTGACGACGCCGATGACGCGCGGCATGAAGGGCAGCGGGCGCTTGCGCCCGGCATCGAAAAGGCCTTCGGCGGCCAGCTTCTTGCGCCGCTCTTCCAGAAGCGCCATCAGCGCGCCGGCGCCGGCGGGCTCGATCGCGTCGATTACGATCTGGTATTTGGACGAGCCGGGATAGGTGGTCAGCTTGCCGGTCGCGATGATCTCCAGCCCCTCTTCGGGCCTGAAGGCGAGCTTGGAAAAGGTGCCGCGCCAGATAACCGCTTCGAGCGTCGCGCGGTCGTCCTTCAAACGAAAATAGGCATGGCCCGACGAATGCGGCCCGCGATAACCCGACACTTCGCCACGCACCCGCACCCGCCCGAACGCATCCTCGACGGTGCGCTTGACCGCCTGGCTGATCTCGCCGACCGAATATTCGGCGACGTTCGATGTGGGGGAATCGGCAAGGGGCAAATCGGCGGCCATGCAGTTTTGTTTCAGCCGCCCAGCGGCCGGTCAAGTATCGGCTTGCCAATCGTGGTGACCGGGCGTAGGGGCCGGGCGAGGAAACGATCATGTCCGCCCAACCGCCCATCGCGCCGCAACCGTCCGCGCCGACACCGGCCGCTTCGCCCACGACCGGCGCCTTCGCACCGATCGATTACGGCCTCTACGCGCTGACCGTGATGGCCTGGTCGTTCTCCTGGTATGCGCTGTCGTTGCAGCCCGGCGTCGTCGCCAACGAGGTCTCGCTCGTCTACCGGTTCGTCATCGCCAGCGCGATCATGGTCGCCTGGGCGGCGCTCAGCGGCCGGCGCATGCGCTTTCCGCTGGTTGAGCATGCCCGCTTCGCCGCCATGGGCGTTTGCATCTTCTCGACCAACTTTCTGCTCTTTTACTATGGCTCGGCCTATCTGGTCAGCGGACTCTTGTCGGTCGTCTTCTCGCTGGCGTCGCTGACCAACGTGTTCCTGGCGGCGCTCGTCTGGCGCGACATGCCGAGCCGCCGCACCGTGTTGGCAGGCGCGATCGGTTTTGCCGGCATCGCGCTGATGTTCTGGCCCAAGATCACCGAGGGCGGTTTTGACAACCAGGTCGCAACCGGGCTGGCTCTCTGCGTCGCCGGCACCCTGTGCTTTTCCGCCGGCTCGCTGATCTCGGCGCAACTGTCCAAGCGCCGCGCGGAGATCCCGATGGTCTCGGCCAATGCATGGGGCATGGTCTATGGCGCGCTGTGGTGCGCCTTCCTCGCGATCGTTCTCGGCAAGCCGTTCAACTGGGACCCGCGGTTCGATTATCTGTGGTCGCTCATCTTCCTGGCGGTCGTCTCGACCGTCGTCGCCTTTGCCGCCTATCTGACGCTGGTCGGCCGCATCGGCTCGGGCCGCGCCGGCTATGCAACGGTCGTCTTTCCGATCTTCGCGCTGCTGATTTCCACCGCGCTCGAAGGCTATCAGTGGACGCTGACCGCAATCGCCGGGCTAGCGCTGGTGATCGCCGGCAATGTGCTCGTCATGCGCGGGCGATGATGCGTCAGCGGTGCTCGATCATGCCGCGCAGATATTGGTCGAAAATGTCGTCAATGCCCTTCTGATAGGTGTCTTGGGTCTGCCGGCCCGCCTCGAACATCTGTCCGAACAGTTCCTCATAGGCGTTGCCGCGCGGTTTTGGCTCGGGCTCCGGCGCCGATTGCCCGCCGCCCATCATCTCGGTGAAGAGCTTGCCCCACGGATTGTCCATCATCGGATTGGCGGCGGGCTTGCCGCCACTGTCCGATCCGCCGCCGAACATCTGGTTGAGCACCTGCCCGAACGGATTGTCCATCGGGTTCTGCGCGGGTTGCGGGGAAGGGCGGCCCGCCTGCATCAACTGCTCCATCATCTCGGTCATGAAATTGCCGCCGGGCGCCGATGCCTGGCCGACCTGCCCTGTCGACTGCTTGAACAGCCCGCCCATCAACGTCGAGGCGATCACCGGCAACATCTGCTTGAAGATGTCCTGACCGATGCCGGTTGCTTGCTCGGCCTGCGCGGCGACGGCCCGGCTGACCTCCTTGGAACCGAACAGATGGCCCAGAATGCCGTTGCCTTCGGCAACGCCCTGCGGCTGGAACGCCCGGCTCATATCGTCGAAATAATGCGCATGCTGGCCCGTCGACAAAGCCTGCATGAAGTTGGCGACGCCCATCGGGTCGGCCGCATTGCGTTTTAGCCCCGCCGAAAAGGCCGGCATCAGCGCCTCGATCGCCGATTGCGTCTGCGCTTCGCTGAGCCCGAACTGGCGGGCCATCGCCTGCATCGCGTCGCCGTTCTGCGCCTGCGTCAGCGTGTCGAAAAGGGTCATCATGCGTGCGCCTCCATCGCCGTGATCGGGCGGAACCTAGCACAGGCGGCAGCGCACACCATCACGACGATGGTGTGGTGTGGCGGGTCCAGTCAGGAGACGGGCCGGGCGATGACGGCGAGGCAATCGCCCATCGCGACCAGGCCGGGAAAGTGACGTCCGGCCAGCAGTCCCGAGGAAAGGGCAACGATCTCCTCGGGCGCGACCCCGGTGCGGTCCGTTGGCCAGATGCGGGCGATCGGTTCGCCCTCCTCGACCATGGCGCCCAGATCCCGGCACGGTTCCAGGACGCCCGCCCCCGGCGCCAGGTGGAAACAGCCTTCATGGTCCATCGACAAAAGACGGCTCGGCGAAGGGTCGATGGTGCCGTCGACGATGCCCGCATGGACAAGAAGGTTGCGCACGCCGCGCCGGGCGATGCCGACACTTGCCGCCGTTGCCGTGCCGCCGCCACCGAGTTCGGTGGTCACGAACGTCTTGCCGGCCTGCTCGGCCACCGTGTCGAACATGCCGGCCGGGTCCAGTTCACGCATGATCATCGCGTGGGGCGCGCCGAACGCCTCCATCGCCGCGCGCGCCGCTTCGGTCTGCACCGCATCGCCCGTGTCGTGGATCGCAGCGAACGGAATGAAGTCGAGCGTCTTGCCGCCCGAATGGATGTCGAGGACGATGTCGGCGCGCGGCAGAAGTTCGCTTGTCACATAGTGCGCGATCTTCTCGGTCACCGTTCCGTCCGGGGCGCCGGGGAAGACGCGGTTCAGATTGCCGCCATCGATCGGCGATGTGCGCCGGGCGGCGGCGAATGCCGGATGGTTCATCGCCGGCAGAATGATGACGCCGCCGGACATGCTTGCAGGTTCGAGCGCGTTCGCCAGCTCCATCAGCGCCAGCGGCCCCTCATATTCGTCGCCATGGCTGCCGCCCGTCAGGAGCACCGTTGGGCCATCGCCGTTCCGGGCCACGGTGATCGGGATCATCACATGGCCCCAGGCGCTGCCGTCATGGCTGTGTGGCAGGCGCAGATGGCCGTGCCGGATGTCGTCCGCATCCAGATCGATCGATGCCGTGATCGGGCTTCGCGCGCTCATTTGACGACGAGCCCGCGCGGCGTTTTGGTCAGGCACTGGGCGCCGTTTTCGGTGATCACGATCGGTTCGGTGATCTCCAGCCCGCCATCGTCGAGCCACAGCGCCGGCATGAAATGCAGCGTCATGCCTGGTTCGAGCACGGTCGGATCGCCGCGCCTGATGCTCATCGTCCGCTCGCCCCAGTCGGGCGGGTAGGACAGGCCGATCGAATAGCCGGCCCGCGACTCCTTGGAAAAGCCCTGCGCCTCCAGCGTGCCGAAGAATGCGTCGGCCATGTCGCCGCATGTGCGGCCCGGTTCCGCCGCCGCGATCCCGGCATCGACCGCGACAAGCACGGCCCGCTCGGCATCGCGGTAGCGCTGCGGCGGGGTGCCCAGGAACAAAGTCCGCGATTGCGGACAATGATAGCGCCGGTAGACGCCGGCGATCTCGAAGAAGGTCGCTTCGCCCGTCCGCATCGGCCGGTCGTCCCACGTCAGGTGCGGCGCGGTGGCGTCCATGCCCGAAGGCGTCAGCGGCATGATCGCCGGATAATCGCCCCAATGCCCGTCGGCGCCCAGCGTGCCGGCCTTCATGATTTCGGCGACCAGAACATGCTTGGCAAGGCCGGGTTCGGCCATCTCTGCGATCATCCCATGCATGGCCTCAACGATGCGCGCGGCACGGCGCATGAAAGCGAGTTCCGCCGGGCTCTTGACCGCGCGCTGCCAGTTGACGAGCCCCTCGGCATCGATAAGGACGCAACCATTGAGGCCGTCTACAAGCGTTTGATGGGCCTTGGCCGAATAGTAGTAATTGTCCATCTCGACGCCGATCCGCCCGCGCGCCAGACCGCGTTCCGCAAGAAGGCCGCACAGCGCCTCCATCGGGTGATGGTCCGGGTTCTGGACGTAAGTGTCCGCGTAGCCGACGATATCCTCGTCGCCCATCCACACCGTCCGCCGCGCGCCGCGCGCATCCATGGCCCGGCCCCACCAGACGGGGTCGCCTTCGGCGGGCACGATGACCGCCTGATGGGTGTAAAAGGACCAGCCGTCATAGCCGGTCAACCACGCCATGTTAGACGGATCGCTGACCAGAAGCGTGTCGAGCCCCGCCGCATCCATCGCCGCGCGGGTTTTCGCCAGCCGCGCGGCATATTCGGCGCGGTCGAAGGGCAGGGTGGTGCCGGAACCATTGTCGTCGGAAGTGGACGATGTCATCGCGACAGTTTCGGCGCTAGCCGCCCGTCCCCGCAAGCCCCGTGCCCGACAGAGCGTGTCGGCGCGGCGACAAACCGCTTCACGCGGCCGGTTCCGGCGATTATAGGGAGGAAAACAACAATCCAAGGTGATTGATGTCGAAAGACACCCGCGCCGCGCGCCCCGCAAAAAGCCGAAAAAAGCCCATCACACCGCCGCCGCCGGCCTATATCGACAATCTGCGCGGCGTCGCGGACTGGACCGAGGCCGGGCCCTGGCTCGCCGCCCGCTCGATCGAGGACATTGAGTGCATCACGCCTGACCTTGCCGGCGTGCCGCGTGGCAAGATGATGCCCTCGTCCAAATTCACCTCGAACACGGCGTTGGCGCTGCCATCGGCCCTGTTCCGCCAGACGATCTCGGGCGACTATCCCGAGGAGACCGGCGAATTCCGCTACGATCCGCGCGACGGCGACCTGAAATTGATGCCCGATCTCTCAACGCTGTCCGTGGTTCCCTGGGAAAGCGATCCGACTGCGCAGGTGGTCTGTGATCTCGTCGACCAGCGCACCGGCGAACCCTCCTGGATCACCCCGCGTCAGGTGCTCAAGCGTGTCGTCGATGCCTATGCCGAAAAGGGCTGGAAGCCGGTCGTCGCGCCGGAGATCGAATTTTATCTGGTCGCCAAGAACACCGATCCGGACTATCCGCTGCAGCCGCCGACGGGCCGCTCCGGCCGGCCGATCGCCGGAGGTCAGAGCTACTCGATCGCCGGCATCAACGAGTTCGACGAGCTGATCGACGACATCTACCATTTCTGCGAGGCGCAGGGGCTGGAGATCGACACGCTGATCCATGAGGAAGGCCCCAGCCAGCTCGAGATCAATCTGCGTCACGGCGATCCGCTGGCGCTCGCCGACCAGGTGTTCCTGTTCAAGCGCACCATCCGTGAAGCCGCGCTGAAGGCGGACATGTACGCCACCTTCATGGCCAAGCCGATCCAGGGCGCGCCGGGCAATGCGATGCACATCCACCAGTCGGTGGTCGACGCCAAGACCGGCAAGAACATTTTCACCGCCGACGAGGGCGGCGAGTCGCCGCTCTTCCGGTCCTTTGTCGGCGGCATGCAGCACTATATGCCCAAGGCGCTGGTGATGATCGCGCCCTATGTGAACTCCTACCGGCGCCTGACCCAGTCGATCGCCGCCCCGGTCAACACGGCCTGGGGATACGACAACCGCACGACCGCGTTCCGTATTCCCGCCTCCGACGCGCAGGCGCGCCGCGTCGAAAACCGGCTGCCTTCGTCCGACGCCAACCCCTATCTGGCGCTCGCCGCTTCGCTCGCCTGCGGCTATCTTGGCATGGTGCACTCGCTGGTGCCGACCGATCCCACGGCGGAAACGGCCAATGAGGGCGAGATCGACCTGCCGCGCGGCCTCCTCGAAGCGGTCTCGCTGTTTGAGGACGAGCACGCCTTTCACGGCGTCCTGGGCCGCGAATTCATGGCCAATTATGCCGGTGTCAAGCGCGGTGAGTTCGAGACCTTCATGCAGGTGATCAGCCCGTGGGAGCGGGAATATCTGCTGCTCAATGTGTAAGCAATGACCTACCAAAGTCCGATCTCGCCGGGCCTTTCCTGGTATGAGGCCTCGGTCGGCGACCGGCCCGCTTTTCCGCCGCTCGATGGCGATACATCCGTCGATATCTGCATCGTCGGCGGCGGCTTCACCGGCCTGTCCGCGGCGGCCGAAGCGGCCCGGCTGGGCGCATCGGTCGTCCTGCTTGACGCGGCGCGCTTTGGCGACGGCGCCTCGGGCCGCAATGGCGGGCAGTTGAACACCGGCCAGCGCTCATCGGCCGACGAGCATGAGGAAGAACTCGGCTTCGAGCGCGCCAAGGCGCTGTTCGACATTGCCGAGGAGGCCAAGCAGCACATGCTGGCCTTCACCGAAGAGAACGGCATCGATATCGACTATACGCAAGGCCATGTCTCGGTCGCCCACAAGGCGCGCTATGTGGACGATTATCGTGCCTATGCCGACACGATGGCCGAGCGCTTCGGCTATCCGCATCTGCGCTTTCTCGACCGCCAGGAAACGGCGGAGATCGTCGGATCGGAGCGCTATTTCGGCGGCGTCCATGACAGCGGCACGGGCCATATCCATCCGCTCAAGCTGGTGGTCGGCACCGCGCGGGTGGCCGCGGCGCGCGGCGCGCGCCTGCACGAAAACACGAAAGTCACCGGTCTTTCATCGATGTCCGGCAAGGTGCGCGTGACGACAGACAAGGGAACCGTCACCGCCGATCGCGTCCTGCTGGCGGTCAATGCCCATGGCGACGACACGCTGGAACCTGTGATGGCGCGCCATGTCATGCCGATCCGCTCCTTCATCGGCGCGACCGTGCCGCTCGAAGGCAGTGCGGACGAGACGATCCTGCCGGGCCGCGAAAGCGTCGACGACAGCCGGTTCGTCGTGCGTTATTTTCGGCGGCTCAGGGATGGCCGGCTTCTGTTCGGTGGCCGTGAAGCCTATGGCGGCGAGACGCCGGCCGACATCGAAGCGGGTGTGCGCCGCCAGATGGCCGAGGTCTATCCGGCGCTGAAGCATGTCGAGATCACCCATGCCTGGGGCGGTTCGGTCGGCATCACCCTGCCGCGCCAGCCTTTCGTGCGCGAGGTCATGCCCGGCGTGACCGCCATGGGCGGTTATTCGGGCCACGGCGTCATGCTGTCGAACTTCACCGGCAAGATGTGGGCCGAGGCTGTGGCCGGCAATCGCGACCGGCTGAACCTGTTCCGCGACCTCAAAGTGCCGCCCTTTCCCGGCGGAAGACGCTTCCGTAAGCCACTGCTGACGCTTGCGCTGACCTGGTATGCGATGCTGGACCGGTTGTGATCCGTCCCGCCTTCATCGCCGCTTTTTGACGGAAATCAGCCGGCTTTCTGTGCCGCGAGCAATTTGGTTACTTCGGCCACCAGATCGCCTTCGGCCACCTCGAACTGGCCGGGGCGGGCGGCGCGGTATGCTTCGTTCGATTCGATGGCGGCGGCCTCCTTGCGGCCCTCGATCATATCCTTGATCTGGACGATGCCGCGTTCGCGCTCGTCGGAGCCCTGGATGATCGCGACGGGGCAGCCGCGCCGGTCGGCATAGCGGAGCTGGTTGCCGAACTTTTTCCAGTTGCCCTGATACATTTCGGCGCGGATGCCGGCTTCGCGCAGGCTCTGCGTCATTTTCTGGTAACGCCCAAGCGCCTCGGTGTCGCCATCCATGACCGTCACCAGCACCGGCGCGACCATCTCGTCCGTGCCGAGCTTGCCGAGGTTCTTGAGCGCGGTCATCAGGCGCGAGACGCCAATGGAAAAGCCGGTGGCCGGCACGTCCTGGCCCGTGAAGCGCTTGACGAGCCCGTCATAGCGGCCGCCACCGCCGACCGAGCCGAACTGCACCGTCTCGCCCTTCTCGTTGGTGACGTCGAAAAGAAGCTCGGCCTCATAGACGGGGCCGGTGTAATATTCGAGTCCACGGACAACAGAGGGGTCGATGCGGATGCGGTCGGGGCCGTAACCGCACTCGGTGAAGAGACGGTACATCACCTTAAGCTCTGTTGCGCCTAGACCTGCTGAGGTCGGTTCAGCATCGAACTTGTCTTCATTCAACTCGAAGAAGATGCGCATTCTCTCATTATAAAGATATTCATCATCATCGGCGCGCGACCAATCCACATCCATGCTGGATCGCATGACATTTGTGGTTGATTGGTCCATTACTATCTGTTGAATCACCAAGCCAACTTGTTGCTCATCCAACCCTGCCCCCGGCGTGAAGTCCCCGCTCTCATCCTCGCGGCCCTCACCCAGCAGTCGGCGCACGCCTTCAATGCCCAGCCGGTCCAGCTTGTCGATGGCGCGGAGAACCGTCAGGCGCTTGCCGGCATTCTCCTCTCCGCCGAGGCCGATGGCCTCCATCACCCCGTCGAGCACCTTGCGGTTGTTGACGCGGATCACATAGTCGCCGCGCGCAATCCCCAGCGCCTCCATCGTGTCGGCCATCATCATCGCCATTTCGGCGTCGGCCTGCACACCGGGCGCGCCGACCGTGTCGGCATCGAACTGCATGAACTGGCGGAAGCGCCCCGGCCCCGGCTTTTCATTGCGGAACACCCAACCCTGTCGGTAGGTGCGGTAGGGCAGCGCGATCTCGTTGATGTTCTGAGCCACATGGCGGGCGAGAGGCGCGGTCAGATCATAGCGCAGGCTCATCCACTGCTCGTCATCGTCCTGCAGCGAGAAGACGCCCTCATTGGGCCGGTCCTGATCGGGCAGGAACTTGCCGAGCGCATCGGTATATTCAAACGCCGGCGTCTCGACCGGATCAAAGCCGTAGCGCTCGAACACGGCGCGGATCTTCGTCACCATTTCGTCCGTCGCGCGGACGTCGCTGGCGGAACGGTCAGCGAAACCGCGCGGCAGGCGCGCCTTCAGCTTTTGCGGCTTCTTGCTCTTCTTGTCGGACATGGGAACCGGTCTTGAAAAATCGCGCCCAATTGGCGCGCGCCTTCCCTAAACGAGCGGTAATTCTACCGCAAGGCGGTGCACCGTTCACGGCCAGCACCTGTCTTTGTGAGACGACGCCGGCAGCGGCTGTGCTAAGGCGCGGCGATGCGCCTTTTTCTTCTCACCGCCCTGACCATGACCGCCTTTGCCGCCAATTCCGTCTTTGCGCGGCTGGCGCTGGGCGATGGCGCGATGGACCCGGCCAGCTACACGCTGATCCGCATCCTTGCGGGCGCGCTGATGCTGGTGCTGCTGGTCGGCCTTGGCGCGCGCGGTCGGGGCCGCATGCGCAGCGCCGGCTCGCTTGCTTCCGCGCTTGCCCTGTTCGGCTATGCGGCCGGCTTTTCTTACGCCTATGTGGCGCTGGAAACCGGCATTGGCGCGCTCATCCTATTTGCCTGCGTGCAGGCGACGATGATCGGCTGGGCCGTGGCGCGGGGTGACCGGCCCCTGCCGCTCGAATGGCTCGGCCTGATCGCCGCCTTTGCTGCCTTCATCTGGCTGGTGTCGCCGGGGCTGGCGGCGCCCGATCCGCTGGGCGCCGTTCTGATGGCCGGTGCCGGCATCGCCTGGGGCATCTATTCGCTGCGTGGACGCGGCGTCGGCGATCCGCTGGCCGGCACGGCGGGCGCCTTCGTCCTCGCCGCGCCGCTCGGCATCGCGCTCGCCCTTGTCGGATTGGCCGGCCTTGCGGCCAGCCCGTTCGGCGTTGTCATGGCCGTCGCGTCAGGGGCGCTGGCATCGGGCCTTGGCTATGCGCTTTGGTATCGCGTGCTCGGATCGCTGACCGCGACGCAGGCCGGCATCGTGCAGCTCACCGTGCCAGTGATCGCCGCGCTCGGCGGCATCCTGTTTTTGGGCGAACCGCTGACATTGCGCTTCGCCCTTGCCTCGATCGTCATACTGGGCGGCGTTGCCGTCGCCATCATCGCGCGCGGAAAGCGCGCGCGATCACCGGCCGCCGCTGTCAAACGGACGGGTCAGTAATAGGGCGACACGCATGGCCGGCGCGGACCATGATAGGGCTGGAACGTGTTGTCGCGCAGCCTGTAGGACCGGTAGCGATGCTGACACCATTGCTTGTGCGCATGGCTCAGCCGGATGATGCGCGGATGCACGGCACGCGGCGGGTGATAGGGCTGCACCGGAATGTAGCGGTAGCGCGGGACCACCACCACGAAGGCGCGGTGCGGGAACCAGTAGCCGTGATGACGGCGATAGCCGTGGCGATAGCGGTGAAAGCCGCGATGGCCGTTATAGTAGACATGGCCGCCGCGCCAGTGAATGCCGACGCGGACATGGCCGCGATTGCCGACATGGATGATGTCGGACGACCCGGCGGCCAGCGCGTCGGCGGTCAGTTTCGGCGCCGGCATGGCGCTGGCTGATGGCGTCAGGGCCAGCCCCGCGGCCACGGCCATGGCCGCCGCGATTGCGATCTGCCTGAGTTTCATCGGAACACTCCCGTGATGGTTTGCGGTCCCTACGCGGTTAATAAAGCATGAATCCCGACACAGTACAAAGAGACAAGGTGCGGCATGATTGTGTGGTTAATGCCGTCAAGCGCGCCCGCTTTTCTTTTTGCGCCGATGATAGGTGAGCGCCAGCGCGATGCAGTGCCGGATAGCGGCCTCGTCGACCGGTTCGCCGGCGGGCAGCACGATCGCGCGGTTGCCCTCGAAGGTGAGCGTGTCGCCATAAAGGTCACGGAATTCGTCGACCAGCCCGGTATGGCAGATGAACATCAACGCTTCGTCGCCGTTTGGCCGGGCCTGGATGCGCACCGAACTGCCGATGCGCGGCTTGGACGGTGTGAAGCTCGGCTCGCCCCATTTGACGCTTTCGGCCAGTTCGCAAACGGCTTCGGTCTCCGCCGCCGCCTCAAGGATCAGCCTGCGCGCGCGCCCGCTCATGGCCGCACGAACGCGGCACGGGCCGCCTCGACGATCGGGCGGCAATGGCAGCCCTCCAAATGGTCGTTCACCAGGCCCATCGCCTGCATGAAGGCATAGACGGTCGTCGGCCCGACAAAGGACCATCCACGCTTTTTCAGTTCCTTGGAGATCGCCGTCGACGTGGGCGTCTTGGTCATGGCGGTCAGCGCCGGATAGTCGGCGACTTCGGGCCGCTCCTCCGGTCCGGGCTCATGCGCCCAGAAGAACGCGGCAAGCGAGCCGAATTCGTCGCGCATCGCGCGGGCCCGTTTGGCGTTGTTGATGGTTGAGACGATCTTGCCCCGGTGGCGGACGATGCCTGCATCGCCCAGAAGGCGCTCAATGTCCGCGTCACCGAACTCGGCCACCGTGTCGAAGTCGAAACCCGCAAAGGCGGCGCGGAAATTGTCGCGCTTCCTGAGGATCGTCAGCCAGGAAAGGCCCGACTGAAAGCCTTCAAGGCAGATTTTCTCGAACAGGCGCTTGTCGTCACCGACGGGCATGCCCCATTCGGTGTCGTGATAGGCGATATAGTCGGGCTTGCCGCCATGCCACCAGCAGCGGACCTTGCCGTCCTCGCCGCGCACCAGCCCTTCAGGCAATGGATCGTCCGTCATTAACCGTGTCCCTTAAGGTGCCATTCACCACCGCCGACAACGCGCCGCTAACCTTGCCAATCGGTTTCCGGCGCATGGCGCATTTTATGAAGCCCCGTTCATATTTTGATTGGCGCGCGGAGTCATGGTCAATGGCGAAGGCTCCTGACAGCACTGTCCGGAACCATCGGCGAAACAGTTGCGAGTACGACCGATGACGACCATCACAAAAGGCGCGGCGGCCCTGGCCGTTGCGGCAGCCCTCCTCATCGCCGGGCAGGCACAGGCCAATGACCGCTATGCCACGCCGCCGCCGATCGTCCTCAGCCCCGATCTCAGCCAGCCATGGGTGATGCAGTTGCAGAACCCGCGCGCGCAGGGCGTCCGCGCTTCGGCGCCACGCGTCGTCACCCGCCGCCCGGCAGGCGAGCGCCGCGTCTATCAGCGGCAAGGCCGCCAGCAGCAGGCCGCGCTGTCACAGCCCGCGCAGCCGCAGGTTCGCGGTCTCGATCCGGTCTATCTGCCGCAGACGGTGGCCTATCATGGCGGCGAGCCGGCCGGCACGATCATCATCGAAACGACCGACCGTTTCCTCTATCTGGTCAATGGCGACGGGACGGCCAAGCGCTATGGCGTCGGCGTCGGCAAGCAGGGGTTCGAATGGCGCGGTTCGGAGCGCATCACCCGCAAGGCCGAATGGCCGAGCTGGCGGCCGCCGGCGGAGATGATCGCCCGCGAGGCGCGCAAGGGCCGGCATCTGCCGACCTTCATGGAAGGCGGCCCGCAGAACCCGCTGGGCGCCCGGGCGCTCTATCTGGGCTCGACGCTCTACCGCATCCACGGCACCAACCAGCCCTGGACGATCGGGCAGGCGGTGTCGTCGGGCTGCATCCGGATGCGCAACGAGGACGTCAAGGATCTCTATGCGCGGGTCAATGTCGGCGCCAATGTGATCGTGCGCTGACACCGTTTCGGTTACTCTTTTGGACGCAGGCGCACAGAAAAGGATTGGCTGACGCCGCCGCGTGCATTAATGACAGGTCTTGAAGGAACGGGACCATCATGACACGCACGACCCTTCTCGCCGCGGCCTTCCTCGCCTCGTCCACGGCCATCGCATCGGCCGAGTTCCAGTTTTCCGCCTATGGCGGCTGGCAGACCGCGCCGCACAGCCTGGTGACGGTCACCGGCATCGGCGCGGAGAGCTTCAACGCGGGCTGGGATGGCAAGTCGTTCGAGATGCCGCCCTATTACGGCCTGCGAGGCACCTACTGGCTCGAGCGGTTCGACATGCCGAAATGGGGCGTGTCGCTCGATTTCACCCATGCCAAGGTCTATGCGGACGCGGCGACCTTTCCGAAGACCGACAATTGGACCCGGTTCGAATTCTCCGACGGGATCAACATTCTGACCGTCAACGCGATGCGCCGTTTCGATCGCTGGAACGGGTTCGAGCCCTATGTCGGCGTCGGCGCCGGCCTATCGATCCCGCATGTTGAGGTGACCCGGCCCGAGGGCACGACCTTCAACTATCAGGTGGGCGGCGCAGCTTTCCAGGCCCAGGTCGGCGCCAACTATTACATCAATGACTGGCTGTCGGTGTTCGGCGAATATCAGTTCAACTATGCGATGAATAATCTGACGCTGACCGAGGGCGCCAAGCTGGAAACCAACATCATCCTGAACGCGTTCGTCGCCGGCGTTTCGGTGCATTTCTGACCGCGCAACGACCGAACCCCCGATGCGCACGGCGCTTGCGGCGCACCCTTGATCCGTGACATGAGACCGACCTGACCAAGGGGGAGGTCTTGCATGGGTGTTCTGGTCACGGTGTTCCTGCCGCTTTCGCTGGCATTCATCATGCTGGCGCTGGGCCTCGGCCTGACCGTCGAGGACTTCCGCAACATCGCGCGAAGGCCCAGGGCGTTTGCGGCCGGTGCGTTCGCACAGCTCATCGTCATCCCCGCCATCGCCTATCTGGTGGTCATCGCCTTCGGCATCGCCCCCGAACTTGCGGTCGGCGTGATGATCCTGGCGCTGTGTCCGGGCGGGGCGACGTCCAACATGCTGACCAGGATCGGCCAGGGCGACGTGGCGCTGTCGGTGTCGCTGACGGGCGTTATCAGCCTGACCTCGGCGGTGACGGTGCCGATCATGGTCGCCTTTTTCGCCTGGCATTTCATGGGGGTCGACGCGCCGCCGGTCGATGTGACCAGGCTGGCGCTGACCATGTTCGCCATCACCGTTATTCCGGTCGTCCTCGGCATGGTCATCAAGCGCATGGTCCCGGCCGCCGACCGGTTCGAGCGGGTCGCGGTGATGATCGCCGGCGTCCTGTTCGTCGTCATCATCGTGGCGGCGATTGCCGTCAACTGGACCATCCTGATCCAGTCGCTGCCGACGCTTGGACCGGCGATCGTGACGCTGATCGTGGTCCTTCTGGCATCGGGCCTGGCCATTGCACGGGCGGCCGGTCTCAGCCGCGCGCAGGCAACCGCGCTCGCCGTCGACACCGGCATCCAGAACGGAACGCTCGGCCTGACGGTCGGAGCCCTTCTGGCGGTGGCCGAACTGCAATCGCCTTTCGCGTTGCCGTCGGCGGTCTATGGCGTGCTGATGTATGTGATCGGCGTGCCGTTCGTCCTGTGGCGGCGGATGGCTGCACGCAGGGGTTGATGAATTAACGGTGAATTAACCCCGCTCGTTAACCATGGATGCATCCGGAAGGCGGCGCGAATGGTCGCGTTCGCCCGCTCCGCCGATTCAGGACCTGATCCATGCGTACCCTTCTGCTTTCTGTCGGCATGAGTGCCGTCTTGGTTGCCCCGCTGGCGCACGCCGCCGATCTCGACATCATCGAGGCGCCGATGGCTGGCGATTTCAGCGGCGCCTATGTTGCCGCGCGCATTGCCGGCGCCTTCTCGCCGGACACAAATTTCAATCTCACCGTCGTGCCGACCAACATCGTCAACGATTATGACCGGCTCGGCTTTGGCGGCGCGCTTGCCGTCGGCTACGAGTTCGGCTGGGGCAGCAACGTATCGCTGCGCGGCGAATTGGAAGGTGGCCTGATCTCCACGGAGATCGACAGCCACACGCTGGTCGCCATCGCGACGACGCTTGATGGTCCCGCCGCATTCGGCACCACCGAGATCGTCTACGGCATGGTCAATGCGGCGGTCGACTATGATTTCGGCAACGGGTTCAAGCCTTTCCTCTCGGGCGGCATCGGCCTGGCCGAAGTCAACTTCAAGAACCATGGCGTCGCTCTCGCCGCGCCCGTCGGGCCTCTGGGGCCGGGCAATGTGACGGCGATGAACGACAGGGATTCGGGCCTTGCCTGGCAGATCGGCGCCGGCATTGGCTATGAAGTGGACGAGAAGGTCACGCTGGAAGCCGGCTATCGCTACTTCCAGGTCAACGACATCAGCCTGGCGGCGGTCGACGGCACGGTGACCAACGTCCCCATCAAGCAGCACCAAGTCATGCTGGGCGTGCGTTACGGGTTCTGATCCCAAAACATCGCCACGAAACCAAGGCGGCCTCCGGGCCGTCTTTTTTCATTCGGCCGCTTCGACCAAAGCTTCAAGACTGGTGCGTTGGCCGGGACGCGCTTCGGGCACGCCCGCCGGCTTTTCGCCGCCATAGACCCAGTTCAAGAGCGCCACCGTGTGGACGATGGGGATGTCGGTGCCCGAGGCGATCTGCGTGATGCAGCCGATATTGCCGGTGGCGATCACATCCGGCCGGGTGGATTCAATGTTGCGCACCTTGCGCGCCTTGAGCTGGCCGGCAATCTCGGGCTGCATGATGTTGTAGGTGCCCGCCGAGCCGCAGCACAAATGCCCCTCCGGCGGGTCTTTGACCGCGAAACCCGCCGCCTTCAACAGCGTCTTGGGCAGCGTCGTGATCTTCTGGCCGTGCTGCATCGAGCAGGCCGAATGGTAGGCGACGGTCAGATTGGGGTCCACCGACGGCGGCGGCAGGTCGATCGTCGACAGATATTCGGTGACGTCTTTGGCCAGCGCGCTGACCCGGGCGGCCTTTTCGGCATAGTCGGGGTCCATCCGCAGCATGTGGCCATAATCCTTGATCGTCGTGCCGCAGCCCGAAGCGGTGATGATGATCGCATCGAGCCCGCCATTGTCGACCTGACGCATCCAGGCATCGACATTGCGCCGCGCGTCTTCCAGCGCTTTCTCCTCGCGGCCCATATGGTGGACCAGCGCGCCGCAGCAGCCCTCGCCTTCGGGCACGACCACTTCGACGCCGATGCGCGTCAAAAGCCTGATCGTCGCCTCGTTGATGCCCGGATCGAGAACGGGCTGCGCGCAACCGGTCAGGATCGCCACGCGGCCTCGTCTTTCGCTGGCCGGCGCATGGGCGCCCGGCTTGGCATAGGGCGACGGTTTGGCAATGGTCTTGGGCGCCAGATCGAGCATGGCGCCGAAGCGTCTGAGCGGGCCGATCGATTTGAGCAGCGGCGCGAACGGTCGGCCCAGCCGCGCCGCGTAGAGCGAAGCCTTGAACCGTCCCGGATAAGGCAGGACCAGTGCCAGAATGTTGCGGATCAGCCGGTCCATGAAGGGCCGCTTGTAGGTCTTTTCGATATGCGCGCGGGCATGGTCGACCAGATGCATATAGTTGACGCCCGATGGGCACGTCGTCATGCAGGCAAGGCAGGACAGGCACCGGTCGATATGAAGGACCGTCTTCTCGTCCGCCGGCCGGTCATTCTCCAGCATGTCCTTGATCAGGTAGATGCGCCCGCGCGGCGAATCCAGTTCGTTGCCGAGCGTGACATAGGTCGGACAGGTCGCCGTGCAGAAGCCGCAATGCACGCATGAGCGCAGGATCTTCTCTGAGTGCTCAACGTGCGGGTCGGCAAGCTGCTCGGGCGTGAAACTGGTCTGCATGGCGACGGGTCCGTTGCTGTGGTTCGGGCCTTCAGATCCACCAGGTGAGCGGATCGGCGATCGGCTCGCCGCGGCCCAGCGCCTGGAGTCCCTTGATCAGGCGGATGATCACCCACACGGCGATCGCGATCATCAGAAGGAAGCCGATGCCGACAAAGGCGAGGATGAAGCTGATCAGCGAGAAGAGGATGCCGATCCAGAAGGTGCGGATCAGCCAGGTGTAATGGGTGTCGACATAGCCGCCGGCCTTGCCGCGGTTCAGATAAGCCATGACCACGCCGATCAGCGCGGTCAGGCCGGTGATGAAACTGGCGAAATAAAGGATGTAGATCAGTTGCGCGTTGCGCGGTCCGGCATCGAACCAGCCTTCGGTGGAGATCGGCTGGTGGCTGCCCGGCTCGGGCGGATTGGACGGATTGCTCATGATGAAATGTCCCTGTGCTTGATCGCGTCAGGCCGCATCGCGTCCGGAATTGAACGCGCGGCGCCCGGAGTTGAACACGCCATCGGGATCAATTGAAGCGCGAATCCGCTCGCTGAGCGCGGCGACCGGTGCCGGTTCGGGGTGAAACACGTCGATCCGCGCGCGCAGATCGGCCGATGCCCGCACCAGAAGCGCATGGCCGCCCGGATGGGCGGCGACGGCATCGCGCACCAGCTCCGCCCGTGCATCGTCGCCATCGAGCCGCAGCCAGACCAGCCCGCCCTGCCAGTCGAAAAAGGCCTGACCGCCGGCGCCATCGAGAATTTGCGCCGCGACCGCGTGGCCGGCCATCGGCGGCACGGAGAGGCGCCAGACCGGGCCGTCGCCGCCATCGGCGAACGGGTGGACGTCGCGGATCGCTTCCCAGGCCGCGCTCGAGGCTGCGCCATCGAGTTCGGCGATTTCACGGTCGGTGCCCAGTTGCGGCTTGAGGCGCGCCATGCGTTCGGCGATTGCCTCGGCGAACCCTTCAAGGCGCAGAAGCGTCGCCCCGCGACCGGCAAACGCGTCACCCAGCACCGCGCCACTGACATTGGCGGGCAGGTGCGCCGCACCGGAAACCTCGGCGCTGGTGCCCATGGCGGCGGCCATCAGGCGCGCGGCCTCATCGCCATCGGCGCCGTCGATCACAAGGGTCGTCTCGGTTTCGGCGCGCGGCAGCACCTTGAAAGCGGTTTCGGTGATCAGGCCGAGCGTGCCCCAGGAGCCGGCCAGCAGCTTGACCAGATCGAGCCCGGTGACGTTCTTCATCACCCGGCCGCCATTCTTGATGGCTTCGCCTCGGCCGTTGATGAAGCGCACGCCGAGCAGCGAATCGCGCGCCGCGCCGGCGATGATGCGGCGCGGACCGGACATGTTGGTCGCCGCGATGCCGCCGATGGTCTGGCCGGCATTGGAGCCCAGAAGCCGGCTCCAGTCCGCCGGTTCGAACATCAGGGCTTGATTGTTGGCCGCAAGGGCCGTCTCTATTTCGGAGACCGGCGTGCCGGCCTTGGCGACGATGACCAGTTCCTCGGGATTATACTCGACGATGCCCGACAGGCCGGTCGAGGTGATCGCCGCGTCGGCCGCGACAGGTTGGCCGACGGCGCTCTTGGAGCCGGCACCGGCAATGGCGAGCGTCCGTCCGGCGGCGCGCGCTTCGGCGACCATGGCGCAGGCTTCGGCCTCGTCGGCCGGCGTCAGCGTTTCAAGAGCGGTCATGGTCACGACGCCTTGCGCATGTCGAGTTCGAGCGGAAAGACCTTGGACGGGTTGAGCCTCCAATCGGGATCGAAGGCGGCGCGCACCGCCATCTGCTGGTTCAGGTCCGTCTCGGTGAACTGATGCAGCATCAGGTCGCGCTTTTCGACGCCGACACCGTGCTCGCCCGTCAGACAGCCGCCCGCATCGACGCACAGTTTGAGGATGTCGGCGCCGGCGGCCTCGGCCTTTTGCGCTTCGTCCGGATCGTTGACATTGTAGAGGATCAGCGGATGCATGTTGCCGTCGCCGGCGTGAAACACATTGGCGACGCGCAGGCCGTAGCGCTCGATGATCGTGTAGGTTTCGCGCAACACGTGCGAAAGCTGGCCGAGCGGCACGGTGCCGTCCATGCAGATATAGTCGGCGATGCGCCCGGTCGCGCCGAAGGCGGATTTGCGGCCCTTCCAGATCTGTGCGGCCTGCGTCGCGGACTGGCTTTCCTTGACCGATTTGACGCCGTGCTTCTTGGCGATGGCGATGATCCGCGCCAGCATCGCGTCCATCTCGGCCTCGGAGCCCTCCACCTCAATGATCAGCAGCGCCTCGACGTCGAGCGGATAGCCCGCCTTGGCGAACGCTTCGCAGATCTCGATGGCCGGCTTGTCCATGAATTCGATGGCGACGGGGATGATGCCCGAGCCGATGATTTCCGACACGCAGGCGCCGGCGACTTCCGAGGAATCAAAACCGAACAGGACCGGCCGGGCGCCTTCAGGTTTGGCCAGCAGCCGCACGGTCGCCTCGGTGATCATGCCGAGCTGGCCCTCCGAGCCGCACAGCAGGCCCAGAAGATCGAGCCCTGGGGCATCGAGCGCCTTACCGCCCAGTTCGATGACCGAGCCGTCCATCAGCACGATCCTGGCGCCGAGCAGATTGTTGGTCGTTACGCCATATTTGAGGCAATGGGCGCCGCCCGAATTCATCGCAATGTTGCCGGCGATCGTGCAGGCAAGCTGGGAAGAGGGATCGGGGGCATAAAAGAAGCCGTCCGCCGCCACCCGGTCGGAGATCGACAGGTTGGTCGCGCCCGCCTGCACGGTGGCCGTGCGGTTGTCATAGTCCACTTCGATGATCTTCGTCATCCGGCTGACGCCGATGACGACGGCATCCTCCTGCGGGATGGCGCCGCCGGCAAGCGAGGTTCCCGCGCCACGCGGCACCACTGGCACGCCCTGGACCGCGCAAAATTTCAGCACCGCCGCTACCTCCTCGGTCGTCGCGGGCAGGACGACGGCAAGCGGCACCCGGCGATAGGCGGTGAATGCGTCAGTCTCGAACGGGACCAGTTCACGCGGATCGGTGACGAGGCCTTCGCCCGACACAAGCGCGGCAAGGCCGGCGGCGATCTCCTCGCGCCGGGCCATGATGGCCGGATCGGGCTCCAGAAACGCGATTTCCTGCACGATGCTCTCCTCCCGCCGACAAGGGCGACACCATCTTATGGGCGATGGCCGATGATAGCCACAGCACGGCGACTTCGCCCTTTGGCTCATACTGGTAAAGAATATTTACCACTTATGGCGCGGCGTGGCAATGCACGAATCTGCAACCGCGAGTTTCGCTTTTGCTGGACTTTCGGCGGAGGCGCCCCATTTTCCGGACTTGGACGACCTCAACCGACGGCCGGCAGCGGATGGTTTCGCGTTTTGGCCGGCAACAAAGGCATCCGAGTGGGCATGAGCAATTTTGGAGATTTGGAAATTTTCGCCCGTGTCGTGGCGGCCGGCAGCATGTCGGCGGCCGGGCGCGAACTGGGCCTGTCGCCGGCCGTCGTGTCAAAGCGCTTGCGCCGGCTCGAAGACCGTTTGGGCACAAGGCTCTTGCAGCGAACGACACGGCAGATCGCCCTGACCGAGGCCGGGCAGGGCTTTTACGAACGCGTCGTGGCGATCCTGGCCGGCGTTGAGGAGGCCGAAGCTTTCGTATCGCGCCGCTCGGCGCATGCGCGCGGAACCTTAAAGGTCAGCGCGCCGACCTCGTTTGGCCGCATGCATATCGCGCCGCATCTGGTCCCCTTCATGAAAGCCAATGCAGACCTGTCGGTGAACATGCTCCTGTCCGACGATCTGGTCGACATTGTCGGCGAGGGGTTTGACGTGGCCATCCGCATCGCCGAACTGGCCGATTCGAGCCTTGTGGCGCGCAAGCTGGCGCCGGTGCGCCGGGTCCTGTGCGCAACGCCCGACTATCTGGCCGAGTATGGCCGGCCGGAGACGCTTGCCGATCTGGCCGATCACAACTGCCTGACCCATCAGGCCTCCGACGTCTGGCGGTTCGAGGGTCCGGACGGCGATGCCAACTTCCGGCCGCAGGGCAATCTGCAGACCAATTCGTCCGAGGTAATCCGTGAGGCGGTCTTGGCAGGGCTGGGCGTGGCGCTGCGCTCGACCTGGGATGTGGGCGACGAACTGGCCGCCGGGCGGCTGGTGCAATTGCTGCCTGACCATGAAAGCGCGACCAATGTCGGCATCTATGCGATCTATCCCTCGCGCCAGTTCCTGCCGGTCAAGGTGCGTCTGTTCATCGACCATTTCGCCGATCTGTTCGGTTCGGTGCCCTATTGGGAGCGCGGCGTTCAGGCCGGGCAGGGCAGCGATGGCAGGACCGCGCCGGACCAGGCGCCGCGCGCGTCCGGAAACGGCAAGGGCTCGCCGAACGGCTATCGCGGCAATGGCGCCAACGGGCATGGCCGCGAGGACGGTGCGCCGGCCGGCGAATAGAAGCGGTTTTGCCGGTCAGTCCGCGGCCCTGTCGCGTCCCAGATGACGCTTGCGAACGCGGCGCACGATCCACCAGATGGTCAGAATGGTCACCGGCACGAACAGCGCGATCAACGCGTCGGCGCTCAGGCCGGGAAGCTGGCCGCCGACGCCCTTGATGGCATAGGCGAACAAGCCCACGATGTAATAGGACACCGCGGCCACAGACAGGCCCTCGACGGTCTGCTGCAGGCGCAGTTGCAGCTTGGCGCGCCGGTCCATCGATTCCAGAAGATCGCGGTTCTGCTTTTCCACTTCCACGTCGATCCGCGTTCGCAGCAGGTTCGCGGCGCGGGCCAGCTTGCGCGACAGGTTCGCCTGCCGTTCCTCGACGGCGCGGCAGGTGCGCATCGCCGGTGCCAGCCGCCGTTCAAGGAACGAGCGCCACGTGTCGTAACCGGGCACCGACTCCTCATCGAGCGCCGACAGCCGGTCGCTGACGATCTCGTCATAGGCGCGGCTGGCGCCGAACCGATAAAGGCTCGACGCCGCATCGGCCTCGAGCCGGCCGGCCAGCCCGATCATCTCGTCCAACAGCACCTCGGCACCGCCCGGCTGGATATCGCGCATGCGGTGGGTCAGTTCGGCCAGCCGATCCTCGGCCTTGCGCATGCGCGGCGACAGGCTCTGCGCCACGGGCAGGCCGAGCATCGCCATCGTCCGGTAGATCTCGATGTCGAACAGCCGCTGCGCCAGCGAACCGGTGCGTTGCGGCGTCATCCCCTTGTCGAGAATGACGATGCGGGTCAGCCCGTCCTGGTCCTGGCGGAAATCGGTTGCCACCATGGCGCGGCCGCCCTCGGTCGATGACAGGCACAGGGTCTGGCGGTCGAAAGGCTGGAGCCATTTTTCATATCCATCGTCGTGCGGACGGATGTCGATGCGCACGCCGGCGATCAGCGATCCCGGCGCGGGAAACGCGTCGCCGAAGGGATGACCCGTCACTGCTTCGCCGGCCGCTTCGGGCAGCGGGCCTTCCCACAGATAGGTCGATGCCTCGGTATGGCGTTCCCACCAAAGACTGCCCGGCCCGGTGCGGATGCGGTGGTGGCGCGCGGTCTCGGCTGGCGGTGCCACCCCGTGCTGACGCGACAGTTCGGCCAAGACCGCCTGGTCGACCGACGCGCCGCCATCGGTGATGAAGCACAGTTTGAGCAAGGCGCGCGGCGCGGTGATCGACGGGGCCGGGCGCGCATGCACCTCGCCGGTGGCCGCCGACCGCTGGGGATGGACGGGAAAGCCGAACGCGCCGGCGCGCTGCGCATGTCCAGGCCGCGCGGGCATCCGGTCGGCGTCTTTCGCCGCCGCTTCGACGCCATCACCGGTCTTGCTCGCCGGCGGGGAGACCTTCTCGCTGTCGGTGGCCGTCACTGATCTCTCCTCATCGCGTGCCGCGTACCGATGTTGGCCCGACATGGCTTGCCGGCCCCGGCCGTTGCTGAAAATCCATCTATAGGGCGCGGGCGGCCGCATGCAAAGCAGCCCGATATCGTGCCGCGGGCGGCTCGAACTGGACAATCAAATTGACCAGTCATGGCCGGGACGGCTAGACTAAGGTTGGAGGAACATCGGCCATCATGAGCGCAGCGCTTTTTTCGCGGGTCAATCATGCGCGCACTGCCGACGAGGTGGGCGCGCAGATCGAGGCCCTCGTCCTCGAAGGCGTGCTGCGCGTCGGCGACAAGCTGCCCGGCGAACGCGATCTGGCGCAGCAGTTCAACATTTCGCGCCCCATCGTGCGCGAGGCGCTCAAGCAACTCGAAGAGCGTGGCCTTTTGAGCACCCGCCATGGCGGCGGCACTTTCATCGCCGACGTGATCGGCGATGTCTTTTCCAAGACCATGCTTGAACTGATCGCCGACCATCCCAAGGCGACCGACGATTATCTGGAATATCGGCGCGAAGTGGAGGGCGTTGCCGCCGATTTCGCCGCGCGCCGCGCCACCGATGACGACAAGGCGCTTTTGACCTCAATCATCGAGCGTATGCAGGCCGCCCACGGCAAGGACGATGTGGCCGATGAAGCCGCGCTCGATGTCGAGTTCCACCAGGCGGTGAGCGAGGCGGCCCACAATGTCATCCTGATGCACACGCTGCGCTCGTGCTATCGCCTTTTGTCGAACGGCTCGTTCTTCTCGCGCAGCCTTGTCTATGGCTATCCGGGCGCACGCGACCGGCTGCTGGACCAGCATCTGGCAATCTACCATGCGATCATGGATGGCGACGGCGCCGCCGCGCGCCGGGCCGCCGAGGCGCATATGGAATTCGTCCAGCAGTGCCGGATGGAAGCCGAAAAGGCCAAGGCGTGGCAGACCGTTTCGCGGCTGAGGCGCGAGCAGCGCAAGACCGGCTGATCCAGCGGGCCGGAGGGTTCCGGTCGCCGCCTTACATATTGTGAGGCCAGGGGCGCAACGGCTGCAGCAGATTGTGCCGGCCGACCCGGTTGATGTCGGTCTCGCCGGCCAGCCCCATCGTCACGTCCAGCTCCTTGTGGATGATCTCCAGCGCCTTGGTGACGCCGGCTTCGCCGAGCGCGCCGAGCCCATAGATGTAGGCGCGGCCGATATAGGTCGACTTGGCGCCCAGCGCGATCGCCTTGAAGACGTCCTGGCCGGAGCGGATGCCGCTGTCCATGTGGATTTCGATCTTGTCGCCGACCGCATCGACGATCGGTGCCAGCACGTCGATCGAGGCCGCCGCGCCGTCGAGCTGACGGCCGCCATGGTTGGAGACGACCAGCGCGTCGGCGCCGACCTTGGCGGCGATCTCGGCATCCTCGACATCGTTGATGCCCTTGAGGATCAGCTTGCCGTCCCATTTCGACTTGATCCATTCGATCGAATCCCAGTCGAGCGTCGGGTCGAACTGGGCCTGGGTCCATTCGGACAGCGAATTCATGTTGGTCACGCCCGGCGCATGGCCGACAATGTTGCCGAAGGTGCGGTTCTTGGTGCCCAGCATGCCAAGGCACCATTGCGGACGCAGCGCCAGATCGGCGATCGATTTCAGGGTCGGCTTGGGCGGTGCCGAAAGGCCGTTCTTGATGTCCTTGTGGCGCTGGCCGAGCACCTGAAGGTCGAGCGTCAGCACCAGCGCCTCGCAGCCGGCCGCCTTGGCGCGGTTGATCAGGTCCTCGATGAAGCCGCGGTCGCGCATCACGTAAAGCTGGAACCAGAAGGGCGCGCTGGTCGCCGCGGCCACCACCTCGATCGAACAGATGCTCATCGTCGACAGGGTGAAGGGGATGCCGAATTTCTCGGCGGCGCGGGCGGCGGCAATCTCCCCGTCGGGGTGCTGCATGCCGGTCAGGCCGACGGGCGCCAGTGCCACGGGCATCGCCACGTCACGGCCGATCATCTCGGTCTTGACCGAACGCTCGTCTATGTTGCGGGCGACGCGCTGGCGGATCTTGATGCGGCCGAACGCATCGGAATTGTCATGATAGGTGGATTCGGTCCAGGCGCCGGAATCGGCATAGTCATAGAACATTCTCGGCACGCGGAACTTGGCGCGCCGTTGCAGGTCCTTGATTTCGGTGACGGGTCCGAACATGCATCCACTCCACTCAGGATCGCAGAGTGTTAGCCTGTCGACGCCTGTGTGAAAAGGTGGCGGAAAGTCGGGGCTGCGACCATGCGGTCGACCCTTATCCGTCCTCGCTCACGACGGCCGAAACGCCGTATCCATCGGCGGCGACGCCGCCGGCCAGCGAGGTTTCCGAATAGACGGCCAAACCCCAAAGCGTGATACCGAACAATGTGGCTAGCGACAAAAGCGTGGCGCGGACTGGCATGACGGCTCCCCATAATTCCCAAACGTCAGGCGCACGGCCACAATGGACCAGAATTGCTTTCGACAATGTGACGATCATCACATTTGCCGGGCCGCGCGCGTGCGGGCTAGCCTGCCCTGCCGGCAAGTTCCAGTCCAAATGATAGGCAATGCAGCAAATATGACACTTCAAAACCGCGTAACGCCGTTCGGTGTCATAATTGCAACGGTCTCGCGCGGTGCGTTCATGGGCAATCGCGGCATTATCCACAATGCCGACACACGAACGTTGCATCCGACACGCCGCTGGACGCTCAAGGCCTGGCTGATCTGTGTGTGTTCCTTCAAGGGGCGGCGCAGGACCGTGATGGGCGAGCGCAGCTATACCGAACTGTTCTTCCTGGACGAGGCGACGGCATTGGCGGCAGGGCACCGGCCCTGTTTCGAATGCCGGCGCGCCGATGCCGAGGCGTTCCGTGCGGCCTTTGCAGATGGGACCGGCCTGGTTGCGCCCAAGGCGCCCGAGATGGACAATATCCTGCACGCCGAACGGTTGGAGGGGCGCGCCAAGCGGTTACACACTTTGCCCGCCGCGCCCGAACGGCTGCCGGATGGCACCATGCTGGCGCACGGCGCTGATGCATTGCTGGCGATGGATGGCCGGCCGTGGCGCTGGTCGCCCGGCGGCTATCGCCGGATCGATCGTTGGCCGGACGGGCTTGCCATGCTGACACCCCCATCGACCGTGGCGGCCCTCTCCGCGGGCTACCGGCCGCATGTCGATGCGAGCGCTCGCGCTTGACGCGCCGGTCGGCCCGGTGCATCGCAGCGCCATGCGCGCCAACTACCGACTGCAACGGCTTTTCGTCGATACGCCGCTCTTTGTCGGCGCGACGGTCGAAACGGACCGTGCACAGGCCAACTATCTCCTGAACGTGCTGCGCATGAAGGAGGGAGCCGAACTGCTCGTCTTCAACGGGCGCGACGGCGAGTGGCGCGCCTTGCTCGAACCGAACGGCAAGCGCGCCGCAACACTCCGGGCAACGACATTGGAACGGCCGCAGCCCGATGCGGCCGATCTCGTCTATGCATTCGCTCCGCTCAAGACCGGCCGGCTCGACTACATGGTCCAGAAGGCGGTGGAGATGGGCGCCGGCGTGCTGCAGCCGGTGATCACCCAAAACACCCAGCAGCCGCGCCTGAACATGGCCAAGGTCCAAGCCAATGCGCTGGAAGCGGCCGAACAATGCGGCGTTCTGGCATTGCCGGACTGCCGCGACCCGGTCCGGTTCGAGGCATTTCTCGAAGGTTGGGACACGGACCGGGCACTGATCTTCTGCGATGAGGATCACGAGACCGACAATCCGCTCGAAAAGCTCAAACCGCTGCGCGGCCGACCGCTCGGCCTCCTGATCGGCCCCGAAGGCGGGTTTTCCGATGCCGAGCGTGCGCGGCTGCGGTCCCTGCCCTTCGTGACGGCGATCCCGCTCGGGCCGCGCATATTGCGCGCCGATACGGCGGCTGTGGCGGCGCTGGCCGTGGTTCAGGCCACCGCCGGCGACTGGTAAGTGCCCGCGCCTATTCTTCGAGCACGTTCAGCTTGAAATCGGCCAGCACGAGCTGCCACCAGTCGATCGTGTCTTCCAGATTGCGGTTCGACACACCGCCAAACAGGTTCACATCCATCTCGACGACCGGATCCTTGACGTCATCCAGATAGGCCTTGCCGAACCGCTTGTCGGCGTTCCAGCCGCTGATCTGGCCCAGCGAGACACTGCCCGACGTTTCCCATGCGGCGCGGAACTGGATCGACTTGCAGTCGGCGCCGTCCTGACAGCCATAGAACAGGACCAGAAAACGGGTTCCGTCGATCCGGGCGACGATCATCGGATCGCCGGCATCGTCCTCTTCGAGCACCGCGCTTCCAAAGCCGCGCAGAAGGTTGATGATCGCATCGGGATCGGTGGCATCGACCATCTTCTGGGCCGATGCGGCGGTCACCGGCAGCAACAGGCCGGCGATCAGGCAAAGGGCAAATCGTTTCATGTCATCCTCGATCTTGAAAATGCAATAAGTGGGCGCAAAAGGGGACGCAGCCATTGCGACAGCCCCCTGTGACGACAATGGCAAGACAAGCCCCTTGCCGCAACAGCCCGCTTGGGCCATTCAGGCAGGCTCACGCGATCGGAACGGAAGACAATGGCGCGCGATACGACCGACGAAAGACCGATCGAGACCGTCGAGGAACTGGCGGCCGATCTGGAAGCGGGCTGCAAGCCAGCCGAGGACTGGCGCATCGGCACCGAGCACGAAAAGTTCCCCTTTTACACGGCCAACAATGCGCCGGTGCCCTATGGCGGCGAACGCGGCATCGCCAAGCTGCTCGAAGGCATGCAGGACAAGCTCGGCTGGCAGCCGATCGTCGACGACGGCAACATTATCGGCCTTTACGAGCCGACCGGCATGGGCGGCGCGATCTCGCTGGAACCAGGCGGCCAGTTCGAACTGTCGGGCGCACCGCTGGAGACGATCCACCAGACCTGCCGCGAATCGAACGCCCATCTCGCCCAGATGCGGCTGATTGCCGATCCGCTGGGCATCAAGTTCCTCGGCCTTGGCGCGAGCCCCAAATGGTCGCTCGACGACACGCCGAAAATGCCGAAATCGCGCTACGACATCATGCGCGCCTATATGCCCAAGAAGGGCGCTCAGGGCCTCGACATGATGCACCGGACATCGACCATCCAGGTCAATCTGGACTTTTGCTGCGAAGCGGACATGCGCAAGAAGATGCAGGTCGCCTACCGGCTGCAGCCGATCGCAACCGCGCTGTTCGCCAACTCGCCCTTCACTGAGGGAAGGTCGAACGGCATGGTGTCGTGGCGCGCCGATATCTGGCGCGATGTCGATCCGGACCGCAGCGGTGTCCTGCCCTTCGTCTTCGCCGACGATTTCGGCTTCATGGACTATGTCCAGTGGGTGCTGGACGTGCCGATGTATTTCGTCCTGCGCGAGGGCCGCTATATCGACTGCACCCATGTCACGTTCCGGCAGTTCATGGACGGCGCGCTGGAGGGCGAGATTCCCGATCCGCGCCCCAACAAGGGCGACTGGACGAACCATCTGTCGACCGTCTTTCCCGAAGTGCGGCTGAAGCGTTTCATCGAGATGCGCGGCGCCGATGGCGGGCCGTGGCGGCGCATCTGCGCGCTGCCGGCCTTTTGGGTGGGCCTTCTCTACGACGAGACGGCGCTCGAAGCTGCCGATACGCTGACACAGTCTTGGTCGTTCGAGGATGTGGTGGCGCTGCGGGACGCGGTTCCCACTGAAGGGTTGCACGCGCGCATCCACAACCAGTCGGTGCGCGAGATCGCCTATGAGGTTCTGGAGATCGCGCGGACGGGGCTGAAATCGCGCGCCCGGCTCAACCAGGACGGGTTCGACGAGGCGCATTTCCTTGCGCCGCTCGAGGAGATCGCCGCACGCGGCACGACGGCCGCCGAGCAGATGGTCACCAAGTACCATTCGGTCTGGGGCGGCTCGGTGGAACCGGCGTTTCTGGAGTATGCCTATTAGCGCGGCGGCGACGCATCGGCCGCGCCAGCGACAGGGCAGACCTTGCGCAAACCGGTTCGGTGCGCCAAACGCTGCCCCATGAACGCCCATCGCTCCTTCGCCGCGCGCGCTGACATCGAAACCATCCTCGCCGAACTGGGCGCGGCGCGCATCGACGTGCCCGTGCTGCAGCCGGCCGACCCGTTTCTCGACATGGCCGGCGAGGAGTTGCGCCGGCGCATTTTCGTCACGCAAAGCGAGACGGGCGAGGCGCTGTGCCTGCGGCCCGAATTCACCATTCCGGTCTGCATGGCTCATCTCACCGCGCAGAGCGGGCCGGCGCGGCATGGCTATGTCGGTACGGTGTTCCGCCAGCGCCGGGCAGGGTCGAGCGAGTTCCTGCAGGCCGGCATCGAGGATATCGGTGCGGCTGGCACGCTTGATGCCGACGCGCGCTCGGTGGACGACGCGGTGGCGATGATCGGCCGGCTGGGCGTTGCACACAGCGCCATTGAGGTGATCGTCGGCGACCAGACCGTGTTCGACGCGGTTCTGGCTGCGTTGGGCCTGCCGGCCGGATGGCGGCTGGCGCTCGCCCATGCCTTCGGCAGCGATGCGGCCCTGGCCGCAACGCTCGACCGGCTGTCGCGTCCCGCGCCGATGCCCGACATGCCCGGCGCGATCGCCGAACCGGCGCTTGATGGCGATCAGGCCGGCGTCGAACGGGCGATCGGGTCGGCGATGGACGCGGCTGGCCTTTCGGAAACAGGCGGGCGAACCGCCGCCGACATTGCACGACGGCTCCTGGCCAAGGTCGAGGCGGCGCGGCTGGCGCCCGATCCCGCCCTTCTGGAGGCGCTCGGCCGGTTCCTTGCGATCAATGTGCTGCTCAAGGACGCGCCCGCCGCGATGACCGAATGGTCGGCGGCCGCCGGTGTCGACATTGCCGAGGCGGTGTCCGCGCTCGCCGCCCGCACCGATGCGCTGGCCGCGCGTGGCCGCGACCCGCAGGCGATCACTTATCGTGCCAGTTTTGGCCGCCGGCTCGATTACTATACCGGGCTGGTGTTCGAGGTGCGCGCCCGCAACGGCACGGTCCTCGCCGGCGGCGGCCGTTACGACCGGCTGCTGCCGCTTTTGGGCGCGCCGGCGCCGACGCCCGGTGTCGGCTTTTCCGTCTGGCTCGACCGCGTGGCCGAGACGGCGGGGAGGGCATCATGAGCATCGCCACGCTCGCCGTGCCGTCCAAGGGGCGGTTGCGGGAGACCGCGCTGGAACGGCTTGCCGAGGCGGGCTGGGACGTGGTGCCGCCGGCTGATGCGCGCTCCTATCGCGCCACGGTCAGGGGCCGCGACGATGTCGAGGTGGCGTTCCTGTCGGCCTCCGAGATCGCGCGCGAACTAGGCGCCGGCCGGATCGATGCGGGCATCACCGGCGAAGACCTTGTGCGCGAGGGGCTGGCCGACAGCGAGGATCGGCTCGAGTGCGCCGCGCGGCTTGGCTTCGGCCATGCCGATGTCGTCGTCGCCGTCCCCGAAGCCTGGTTCGACGTCGAGACGATGGCCGATCTTGGCGAGGTGGCGGCGGGTTTCCGCGCCCGCCATGGCCGCCGCCTGCGCATCGCAACCAAATATTGGCGGCTGACCCAGCGCCATTTTTCGCAAGAGCACGGCATCCAGCTCTACCGGATCATCGAGAGCCTGGGCGCCACAGAGGGCGCGCCCGCGGCCGGCCAAGCGGACATCATCGTCGATATCACATCGACTGGCTCGACCCTGCGCGCCAACCGGCTGAAGATATTGTCCGACGGGGTGATCCTGCGCTCGGAAGCATGCCTGTTTACCGCCAGCGGATCGGCCCCGGCGCCGATCGCTGACCTGTCCCGGCGGCTGGCGCCTGCGCAAAAAAAAGCCGCGCCTTCGCATTGAGCGGAAAGGCGCGGCGCAAAAACTTCTCCGGGCGATCGGGGAGCCCTTCAAAGGTGCCGGAGTGCGGTTGATCGGGGGAACCATCGGACCGGCATGACTGTCTACGCGGGCCGGCCCGGACGGATCATACGCCGTTAACTTTTTTCTCCCGCTACCAGTGCCTCGTGCCCGGCGCGCCCTTGACCGGTCCGGTGATCCAGCTCGTCACCCAGCCGCCATAGAAATTGCCCGGTTGCGGCGTGACGCGTTCGCCACCGACGAAACAGGCATCCATCGGTTCCGCATAGACGGCAAAAAAGCCTTTGATCGGGGCGAAGTCCGGCGTCGGGCGCAGGTAGGACCATGCCGCACGGCTCGCGCGCTGCCCGGCCGCCAGAATGTCGAAATAGCTTGCCCGGCCCTTCCATTCGCACAGGGACGAACCCTTGCCGGGCTGCAAAACGCCTTCGGCGAAGGCGGCCATCGGCAGATAATAAGTCGGTGCATGGAAGGTCTCGAGCACGCGGTACGCTTCATCGGTCTCCGCAATGGTCTGGCCGGCAAAGACGATCCGGATGATGTCATCGACGGGTTCCAGCGCGGGCGGGCGCGGATAGTCTTCGACATTTTCGATCACACGCTTGGTCGGCTCGATCATCGCCTTGTGCTCTTGTCCGGTCTCCAAGAGGCGATGTAGCGGCCGATTGCGGCCGGCAAAGGGGCGGCGGGCGCCCGAGCGCCCGCTTTTTTGCGTCTGATGAGTGTTTTGCGGTCAGGCCGCCGCGAAGCGCGCCGGATTGGTCCGCGCATCGACCGAAATCCGGCCCGGACCCGACGCGGCCAGCGCGATGAACCCGCCGGCCATGGCCAGGTTTTTCATCAGCGAGATCATCTGCATCTGGTCGGATGGCTGGAAGTGGAACACAAAGCCCGTGAAGAGGCAAAAGACAGCCAGAAACCAGGCCGTTTCACGGGTGCGGAAACCGGCCAGGATGGCAAGACCGGCAAGGGTCTCGAAGATCGCCGCCAGCCAGGCCAGCAGCACCGGCATCGGCAGGCCGACAGAGCCGATATAGCCCGCGGTGCCGGCAATGGCGCCGAACTTCTGGAGGCCCGCCATGATGAAGATGACGGCCAGCAGGACGCGGGCCGCAAGAAGGGGAATTGCGTTCGACATGATGTGTCCTTTCACACGCAAGAGCGCGGCATTGCGCCGGGCCGGTGCGGCAGGACATAGAGGCAATGGCCGCGTCCAGCATAGACGCCAATCATCGGAAGCTTCGTTCATCAATCGTGAACGATGAATCAGCGGCGCCCGACCATCGCCTCCGGGCGGACGATGCGGTCGAAATCCTCGCCCGAGACGTGGCCGCCGCCGACCGCTTCCTCGCGCAGGGTCGTGCCGTTGGCGTGTGCGGCCTTGGCGATCGCCGCCGCCGTGTCATAGCCGACATGCGGCGCCAGCGCCGTCACCAGCATCAGCGAGCGCTCGACCAGTTCGGCGATGCGTTGCCGGTCCGGCTCGATGCCGACGAGGCAGCGCTCGGTGAACGATGCCATGGCGTCGGCGGCCAGCCGGATCGATTGCAGCACGTTGAGCGCGATCACCGGCTTGAAGACGTTCAGTTCGAAATGGCCCTGCGCGGCGGCCATGGTGATCGTCGTGTGGTTGCCCATGATCTGCGTCGCGACCATGGAGAGCGCCTCTGCCTGGGTCGGATTGACCTTGCCGGGCATGATCGACGAGCCCGGTTCGTTGGCCGGCAGGACCAGTTCGCCAAGCCCCGAACGCGGCCCCGAGCCCAGAAAGCGGATGTCGTTGGCGATCTTGAAGAGGTCCGCTGCCAGCGCGTTCAGGCTGCCGTGATAATCGGTCAGCGCGGCGTGGGAGGCGAGCGCGGCAAACTTGTTGGGCGCGGTCTTGAAGGGCAGGCCCGTCGCCTCGGCAATGCGCGAGGCAAAGCCGGTGGCAAACCCGTCCGGCGCGTTCAGCCCGGTGCCGACGGCGGTGCCGCCCTGGGCCAGCGCATAGACGTTGAGAAGGTCATGATCGATGCGCGTGCGCGACAGGTCCAGCGCCGCCGCATAGCCGGAAAACTCCTGTCCCAGGGTCAGCGGCGTGGCGTCTTGCGTATGCGTCCGGCCGATCTTGACGATATCGTCAAACGCTTTTGCCTTGTCGTTGAGGACCGCGATCATCTGGTCGAGCGCCGGCAGCAGCCGGTCATGGGTTTCCAGCGCCGTGGCGATGTGCATCGCGGTCGGGAACGTGTCGTTCGATGACTGGCTGGCATTGACATGATCGTTGGGATGGACGGGCGTCTTGGAGCCCATCTCGCCGCCCAGCATCTCGATGGCGCGATTGGCGATCACTTCATTGGCATTCATGTTGCTCTGGGTGCCCGAACCGGTCTGCCAGACGACGAGCGGGAAATGCGCATCCAGCTTGCCATCGGCGACCTCCGCGGCGGCTTTGGCGATGGTGCGGGCGATGTCGGCATCGATGGCGCCCAGCGCCGCATTGGTCTGCGCCGCCGCCTTCTTGATCAGTCCCAGCGCCCGGATCAGCGGCACGGGCATGCGCTCTTCGCCGATCGGAAAATTGCCGATCGAGCGTTGCGTCTGCGCGCCCCAATAGCGGTCGGCGGGCACGTCGATGGCGCCCATCGTGTCGGTTTCCGTGCGTGTCTTGGCCTGGCTCATCGCTGCCTCCTCAACCCGATATGGTGATGGCGCCGGGTGGTCCAAGCGGTACCGGCACGATTTTGTGAACGCAGCGTCGTTGCCGGCGCGCTTGCATCGTGGCGTCCGCTTGTTAACTGACGGGTCGCAACAAGCCGCAAGGCAGAGGGGACATTATGGCCAGAACACTCGACGATTTTCCGATCGCGCAGCATTGGAAGCCGCGCAATCCCGAGCTGCTGCAGCTCTATTCTTTCCCGACACCCAATGGCGTGAAAGTGTCGATCGCGCTCGAAGAACTGGGCGTGCCTTATGACGCGCACACCGTGCCGCTGAGCCAGACCACGACGCCGGCTTTCCTGTCGCTGAACCCGAACAACAAGATCCCGGCGATCATCGATCCCGATGGGCCCAATGGCGAGCCGTTCGGCCTTTGGGAATCGGGCGCCATCCTGATCTATCTGGCCGAAAAACATGGCGGGCTTCTGCCATCGGACCCGGCGCGCCGCCTGGAAACGATCCAGTGGCTGATGTTCCAGATGGGCGGCGTCGGACCGATGTTCGGCCAGTACGGCTTCTTCGCCGTCTTTGGCGGCAAGGAGATCGAGGATCCGCGTCCGCGCGAGCGCTACATGAACGAGGCGCGGCGTCTGCTGGGCGTGTTGGAACAGCGCCTCGAAGACGGCCGCGAATGGATCATGGGCGATGAGTACACGATCGCCGATATTGCGATCTTCCCCTGGGTGCGCGGCGCCAAGGTCTTCTATAAGGCCGAAGAGCCGTTCGAAATGGGCAAGCGCCCGCATGTGATGGCGTGGCTCGACCGCTGCATCGCGCGTCCTGCCTCCGAACGCGGACTTGTCCAGCCGCCGCGCGAGTGATGGATGGGTCCGGCGCCGGCTATTTGACCGTCAGCACCGCACATTCAGCCAGTTGCGACACCTTGTGCGTGACGCTGCCGACCAGCAGCGAGCCGAAGTCGCCAAGCCCGCGCCGGCCCATGACGATCAGGTCGGCATTCTCGGCCTTGGCATATTCGACGATCGCGCGGCCGGGATCGCCGGGCTGGACATGAGTAACCGCATTGTCGATGCCGTGATCGTTGAGGACGGCCGTCGCCTTTTCGATCGCCTCGGCGCCGGCCTTTTCCAGCTCTTCGGCGCTCGGCGGCAGCGGCACGGCCGAATAGCCGACCATCATCGTTTCGCTGGCCACTTGCGGCGTGTGGACGATGTGAAGGTTCGCACCGTATTTCGCGGTGAGATCGCAGGCGGCCTTGAGTGCCTCCTGCGCATGGTCCGAGCCGTCATAGGCGGCGATGATCGTCTTGAACATGGGAGCGCTCCGCGTTTTTGCCGGAGCCTGCCGGCCCCGCGCGATGCGTTCATTGATCTCGATCAGATCAGACGTTCCGCGCCAAGGTGACCGTCAGCGCAGATTGACCATGGTCGCCACCGGTGCGGCCCCGAAATCGCGCAGAACCGCCTCCAGCTTGGCCGGGTCCGGTGCGCCCGGCGCGCCATATTCGCGTGCATGGATGCCGTCGGACACGAACAAAAGGTCAAACCCGTTGTCCATCGCGCCCTTGACGTCGGTCGTCATCCCGTCGCCGATCGCCAGTACGCGCGCCCGGTCGACCGACCCGCCGATCCGCGCCATCGCCTCATCATAGATCGGCGCATGCGGCTTGCCGGCGATCAGCGTCCGGCCGCCCAGGAGCCCGTAGGCGCGCGCGATGGCGCCAGCGCAATAGATCAGCCGGTCGCCGCGCTCGACCACAATGTCCGGATTGGCGCAGATCATCGGCAGGTCGCGCGCCCGCAGCCGGGCCAGAAGCTCGGCATAATCGTCGGGCGTTTCGCGCTCATCGTCGCGCGGCCCGGTGACCACGACGGCCGATGCCTCGAAATCCTCGACGAGGTCCACATCGATGCCCTCGAAGATCGGCAGGTCATCGTCGGTGCCGATATGGAAGACGCCGCGCGGGCCCTCGGCGATCAGCGTGCGCGTGACATCGCCCGACGTGACGATATCGTCATGGCAGTCCCGCGGAACGTCCAGGCGCGCCAGTTGCGCCAGAACCTGCGCGGTCGGCCGCGGCGAATTGGTGATCAGGACGACGGTCTTGCCGGCCTTGCGTGCCCGTTGCAACGCTTCGCAGGCGGCCGGCCACGATTCCACGCCATTGTGCAGCACGCCCCACACATCGCACAGGATCGCATCATAGCGATCGTGCAGCGCATCCAGCGTGTCGATGGTGGCCACAGCCATGTCCGGTCTCCGTCCCGTCCGAATAAAAACCCGCCGGGCGCTTAACCCGGCGGGCGGTTCAAGTCACGGACTTTGCGGTGACGGCGGTGGCGTCAGCCCTTGCACTTAGCGTCGAACTCGTCGCCCGGCTCTTCGATGAGGTCGATGTTGGGCACATAGCGGATCGGGAAGAACTGATCCATTTCCATGAGCCCGTCCTCGCGGTCCGGATCCGGATTCATGTCGAAGATGCCCAGATAGTTGAACGTCGGCCGCAGGTAGATGAACCCCTCGACATGGACATAGCGCATTCCGTCGATCCGCATCTCGTTCGGAATGTCGATCAACTGGCCCGGTTCGCGCGCTGTCTGGCTGGCGCGCACATACTCCCACTCGGTGCGGCCGCGAACGGTGCCGCTCGGCTGGGTTTCGGCGCGGATCATGACGATGCGAAAGCGGAAGTCCAGCGCGCCGTCGGCCTGGAAATCGTCGCCGTCCTGGATGCGCCGTGCCCAGTTGCCATGCGCATAGGAATCGTAGACCAATTCCGAAATCGCATCGAGCTGGTTGCAGGTCACATCCTGCGTGCGCGTGGTGATGATGTCGCCGACCGAGTAAAGGTTGCTGAGGGCGCGGTTATATTGGGTGTAGACCGTGCCGGCATCCCAGGTCAGGAAGGCCATGGCGGCGAAGATCGGCAGTATGAACGCCATCTCCACGGCCACCGACCCGCCCGCATTGCGCGCAAAGCGGCGCAGCAGGGCATTTCGGGACCAAACGGTGCGGCGGAGTTTGTCTGCTGGAACGCGCATGATCAGGGCTCCGTCATGAAGGTGATGCCGCTGGTCAGCCGCGCCGCGTTGTCGCCGAACAGCAGATTGGTGAACATGACCGTCGGCATTTCGACGACCGCCTCCACGCGCATCACCGTTTCGCGCGGCGCCAGCGTCAACTGGCTGGGGTCAGAGGTCGACCAGGCGCGGTTCATGTCCTGGTCGTAACGTTCAATGGTCACCTGCAACGTGTCCTCGCAGGTGGTCATGCCGATCCGCCCGCAAATGGCTTCGCGATACCATTGCTCGACGGTCAGGTTGCGCTGCTGGACGACGGTCGCGGCAAAATTGGTGCGCAGGTCGAACACCGCCTTTTCCACGGCGCGCTGCGTCGACGTCGACATGTAGACGAAGTAGCAGATCTCGAAGATGGCGATCATCAATGTGAAAAATGCGGGTGCCAGAAATCCGAATTCGATTGCGGCAACGCCTGATTTTTCCCTGATGACGAACGATCTGATGCGGCTGATCATGGGCCCGGCTTCCTGATTTGCGCCGCAGCCTAGCCGCAAAGAGTTTCTTTTCCGTTTTCCGCAACCGTTCAAGTTCGAGCGGAGCGTTAAACCACCCTTTAGGTGTTTGCCATATCCTCCCCGGCTGAGACCTGTGGCGCGCGACGCGCCCGTTTTGAGCGCATGGCTATGCGGGAAAGTACGGGGCCGAAATGGTGAAGAGCTTGTTCAGGCGGTTTGCGGCGGACGAAAAGGGCACCGCCTACATCATGGCCGCATTTGCGATTGTGCCGCTGTTCGGCATGACCGGTCTTGCGGTCGACTATGCCAACGCGGTGCGCACCGAAACCCAGATCGAAACCGCCACCCAGTCGGTCGTCCTGCATCTGGCCAAGCGGACCACGCTGAACCCCAACATTCCGGCGGCAGACCTGATCGCCGAGGGCAAGGGGCTGATGGCCGAAATGGTCAGGGGTCACGAACTCTCCTATGAGGTTTTCGAGGTCGACCCCGCAAACGGCATGGTGCGCATCGTCGCCAGGACCAGCGTCGACACATATATGATGCACCTGCTCGGCAGGGACGAACTGAATATCGTCACCCGCAAGCAGGCGCAGTTCGGGCGCCGCGACGTCGAAGTCGCGATCGCGATCGACAATTCCGGCTCGATGGGCAACTGGTCGGGCGGCAAGCGCATGATCGATGCCGCCAAGGATGCAACGCGGGTTCTGATGGACGCCGCATCCGATGCGATGGACGATTTCGACAATGCTGATCTGCGCTTTTCGCTGGTACCTTGGCACACCCATGTGAGCGTGCCCGAACAATACCGCATCAATGGGTCGGGCGACGATGCCTGGTGGGTTGACTGGGAAGGCCGGTCGACAGGCCATTTCAACTACCTGGCGCCCTACGGCAATGATGGCGGCATGTATTTTCCGATGCGTTCGGGCAGCAATGGCGACCAGTGGCGCTATTACGATCCGGCCCGGCTGAAGGACCTTCTGCCGCTGGAGGCCGATGGCGACGGCGTCGATGTCGACACTTTGCGCAACCTGCCGGGCATCAACCTGGTCACGCGCCGCGACGTCTATGACAGCTTCACCAATGTCGACTGGAACGGCTGCTTCGAGCACCGCCACGGCGACTACCGGTTCAGTTTCGACCCGCCGGTGCAGGACGATGGGGATTCGTTTTTCGTGCCGCACATGGCGCCCGACGAGCGCGACAGCTGGAGCGGACGCAACAGCTACCTGTCGGATTCGGGCGGCGATACCGTCTGGAACAAGGTCAACAAGGGCAATTCGCAGGCCAAGGAACGCGGCCGCGTGATGAACACCGCCAAATACGCAATCTCGCCCCGCTCCATCTGGGGCAGCGGGCCCAACGGCAAGTGCAACACCGCGCCGATGATCGCGTTGACGGACAGCCGCGCCGATCTCGACGATGCGATCGACGACATGCAGGCCAACGGCAACACTGACCTGACGATCGGCCTGTCCTGGGCGATGAACACGCTGACGCCCTGGGAGCCCCTGACCCAGGCCGCCGACTTCGGCGAGGCGGAAAAAATCCTCGTCTTCATGACCGATGGCGACAACTGGCCGCGCAGCCCGCGCGACTACCGCACCAGCTACACAAGCCTGCAGTACCCCAAGGACGATCTGCTGGACAACAATCTGCCGAGCCGGCCGAGCCAGTCCCAGGCCAACGAGGTGTTCGACGATTCCTCCAAGGAGTTCTGCACCGCCATCAAGAATCGCGGCGTGCGCATCTATTTCGTCTATTTCGGCAATCCGAGTTCGGCGGCAACCGAAATCATGAACCATTGCGCGACCTCGTCGGAAACGGCGATCGCCGCCGCCGACTCGCAGGAACTCGAAGACGCGTTCCGCAAGATCGGCGACGATATCGGCAAGCTGCGCCTGAGCCACTATACGCCGCCCGAGGAGTGATCGCGGGCGACCCCCTCACGGTCGGGTTGAAACGGGCGTCCCTTGGGCGCCCGTTTTCGTCTGGCGCCCTTGACTCCGCATTTTCCGGCCCTTATCTGCCCCGCGTTAGCACTCTTCCAAAGCGAGTGCTAACGAACGCAGATGCGTTCCGCGCTTTGGAGAAGATGTCATTCAACGCAATCAAGGGTAACGAAAATGGCAGAGATGAACTTTCGTCCGCTGCACGACCGCGTGGTCGTTCGCCGCGTCGAGTCCGAGGAGAAGACGGCCGGCGGCATCATCATCCCCGACACCGCCAAG
>JANSXT010000036.1 GCA_024742765.1 Phyllobacteriaceae bacterium
ATCGATGGCCGCACCATTCATGCCTTCCACACTGAAGGTGCCGGGGGCGGCCACGCGCCTGATATCATCAAGGTGTGCGGCCTGCCGAACATTTTACCGTCGTCCACCAACCCGACCAGGCCTTACACGGTGAACACGGTGGCCGAGCATCTGGATATGCTCATGGTCTGCCATCACCTGGATTCGCGCATTCCCGAAGACATCGCTTTTGCTGAGTCGCGCATCCGCAAGGAGACGATTGCAGCGGAAGACATTCTGCACGATATGGGCGCGTTCTCGATCATCGCCTCGGACAGCCAGGCGATGGGCCGCGTCGGCGAAGTGGTCATCCGCACCTGGCAGACCGCCGACAAGATGAAGCGCCAGCGCGGGGCGCTGCCCGAGGAGACCGGCGATAACGACAATTTCCGCGTCCGCCGCTACATCGCCAAATACACGATCAACCCGGCCATCGCGCATGGCATAGCGAACGAGATCGGCTCGATCGAAGTGGGCAAGCGTGCCGATCTGGTGCTGTGGGACACGACGTTCTTCGGCGTCAAGCCGGCCATGATCCTGCTCGGCGGCTCGATCGTCGCCGCGCCCATGGGCGATCCAAACGCCTCGATACCGACGCCCCAGCCGGTCCACTACCGGCCGATGTTCGGCGCCTTCGGCAAGGCGCTGACCAACTCGGCGGTCACCTTCGTTTCAAAGGCGGCGATCGAGGACGGCCTCGCTCACAAGCTGGAAACGGCCAAGGAGATGGTCGCCGTCGACAATGTGCGCGGCGGCATCTCCAAGGCCGATCTGAAGCTCAACGACGCGACGCCGACGGTCGAAGTGGACCCGGAAACCTACGAGGTTCGCGCCGACGGCGAACTGCTCACCTGCGAACCGGCCGAAGTGCTGCCGATGGCGCAAAGGTATTTTCTGTTTTGAGGCACGTCCAGGCCAGCATTTCCCAACCACGCTGCTTGCGGTAAGATCATCGCATGAACAAGCACGCGCGCCTCGCAAAGCCCCGCGCCTATGATGCGGACTATTATGGCTGGTCCATGGACCAGGCCGCGGCCGTGCGCGCCGGGCGCTTCGACCTGTTGGACCGCGAGAACCTTGCCGAGGAGATCGAAAGCTTGGGCAAGAGCGAAAAGCGCGAAATCGAAAGCCGGCTGGTCTTGGTCCTCCTGCATCTTCTCAAATGGCAGTTCCAACCGGAGAAACGTAAGGGCGGATGGGAAGTGAGCATCCGCGTACAACGCAAGGACCTCAACAAACTGCTTGGAGAGAATCCGAGCCTGAAGCGTTACCCGGTGGAGATTCAAGCCGACAGCTATGTGAAAGCGAAGCTCGATGCCGAAAAAGAAACCGGTATCGCCTACGAAGCTTTTCCGGACGCCTGCCCTTACACGATCGAGCAGGTGCGCGATGAGACGTTCCTTCCCGACGCCGGGTGAGCCTCGCAGTGGCTCGGGTCGCGCACAGTGAAGCCGGACACGTGACGCAAATGCCTGAACCAGGCGCGCAAACAACAATGCCCCCGCCATGACCCTGCGCTTTGTCTCCCGCAACGACGCCTTTGCAAGCTACCCCTGGCTGGCGCGCAATGTCATGGACTGGCAGAGCGCAGCGCTCGATCCGGTGGCCGATCGGTACGAGCCGGGCGACGAGGTCTTCATGGAGCTCGACGACGAGGACGCGACCGTCCTGACCTCGGCGCTGGCCGACCAGCTCAACAACGAACGCGATGCCGAACTGTCGGCGCTGCGCGACGATTTTCGCGCGCCCTTGCCCGACGGCAACAGCACCGCCTTCACCGTCGCCGAGCCGCCCGGCACAACGCCCGAGCAAAGCGCCACCATGGCGGGCCCTGCGTTCAGCGCGCTGTGCGAGGCGCTTCGTTGCGATGAAATCGCCATCCTGCCAATAACGCGCACGCCCATCCTCGTGCAACACAACGAACACAGCGCCGCCGCCCACAAAACGCTGGAAGGGTTGGGGCTGAAACCGGATTTCGACGGCGCCATTGTCGGCCCGCCCGACACCATCGTCCCGCTGGTCGCGCCCCTTTTCCGGATCGCGCGGTGCGATGCCGGCGCGCCCTATATCGTCTTCGGCCTGAAAGGCGCGGCGATCGCCGGCGCCTTCTGCAAATATGTCAACTTCCATTTCGACAGCTACGATGGGCGCGACAGTGCCCGTCTTCTGGATGCGCTGGCCCGCTGCGGCTTTGTCGTGGCCCAAGACGGCATATGCCGCGAACGCTTCTCGGCGACTGGCACCATCCAAGGCCGGCGACTGGATCTCAATCTTTAGGGTCAGGACCCATTAATCTGGTTGAAATGGTCGTGGCGAATTTGTGCGGATGCACGGAGCAAGGCCGCAGGAAGTCTTCCGACTTTCAAGGACTTGCGACACAGCAGGCCGTACAAATCCGCCCGATCCGAAGGACGGCCGATATGGCTGCACCCTACCGCGTCAAAGCTCTCGACCGGGGGATAGGCCCCGCTCCTCGCGCTTTTCCTTGTATTGCTTGCCATCTCGACCGCCATTTCAATCACATTCATGGGTCCTGACCCTAGACAACCGATCGTCCCGGCGACACGCCTTCGCCAAGCCGCTTTCCGACCATGCGTTTTATGCATGGCAGACCTGCAGAGGCAGCGCTTGTTGCAACGCAGCATGGCGCCTATTTCTGATGTGTCGAAAGGAAAAGCCATGTCCAGCCCATCTTCCCGTTCGTTCCTGCGCCCTGTCGGACGCTTCATGCGCGGCGCCGCCAAGACTATCGACTTCGCACGCCAGGCCAGCGCAATCGCCGATACGCCCGAAAGCGTGTTCGAAGCGCGAGGCACGACCCGCGACAAGGCCCTGCGCGCACTGCTCAACAGCGGCCTTTGACGAATTTCATGGCCATGAGCGCCGAACCGGTGTTCATTGCCCATCATGACCAACACCGCCCTGCCGGTCTGCACGACGCTCGCCCGCACCTTCGACAGCCCCGCCGGCACGATCACGCTCGATGAGACCGCGCGCCACCGTCGGCGCGTGAAGATGGTGGCCGATAATGGCGTGGCGTTCCTGCTCGACCTGCCCGAAGCGCGGCTCCTGCGCCATGGCGATGGCCTCGTTCTGGACGATGGCCGCATCATCGAGGTGCGCGCCGAGCCTGAACCGCTGATCGAGGTGCGTGGCCGCGACCCGCGCCATTTGCTGGCGCTCGCCTGGCAAATCGGCAACCGGCATCTGGCCGCGCAGATCGAGCCGGACCGCATCCTGATCCGCCGCGACCATGTGATCGCCGACATGCTGGCCGGCCTCGGCGCGACGCTGGCCGAAGTGAGCGAACCGTTCGATCCCGAGGGCGGCGCCTATGGCGACGCGCATGCGGCGCACCACCATCATCACGATCATGGCCACTGCCATGACTGACACGACCGCGCTGATCCGGCTGATGAGCTGGCTGTCACCGGTCTTCCCGACGGGCGGCTTTGCCCATTCCGCCGGTCTCGAACAGGCCGTCGCCGACGGCGTCGCGACCAATGCCGCTTCGCTGGAAGACTGGATCGCGGCGACGCTGGCCCATGGCGCCCCGTGGAACGACGCGGTCCTGCTCGCGAGCGCCCATCGATCGGCCGCCGACCCGTCGGCCATCGCCGATCTCGCCAATCTTGCCCGCGCGCTCACCGTCTCCGCCGAACGCCGGACGGAAACGGTCGACCAGGGCACGGCCTTCCTCGATGCCGCCGGCCATTGGTTTGAAGCCGGCGCCCTCCACCCACGCGACACGCCGCTGCCCGTGGCCGTCGGCAGAGCGGCGGGCCTTGCCGGCATCGATGCGGAAGCGGCGCTCGCCGCCTTTCTCAACACGCTGGTCACCAACCAGCTCCAATGCGCCATCCGGCTTTCGGTCACCGGACAGACCGGCGCCGCGAAGATCCTCGCCGCGCTCGAACCCTTGGTCGCCGACACCGCCCGCCGCGCCGCCACTGCGACACTGGATGATCTTGGCGGCAGCGCGTTTGGCGCCGATATTGCCTCCATGACCCACGAGACCCTCCAACCGCGGCTGTTCCAGTCATGACCACCCTTCTCGCCGTCGTGATTTTCGTCATTTTGGCGCTGACCGCCTCGCTGCATGTCTACTGGGCCGCGGGCGGCCTGTGGCCGGGCAAGGACGGCGCATCGCTCGCCAGAACCGTGATCGGCGCCAACGGCATCGACCGGATGCCGCCCGCCTGGCTGACCGGCCTGATCGCGATCGGCATTGCGGCGGCCGCGCTCTGGCCGATGCTCTGGCTGGGATGGATCGCCGTGCCCCTGCCCGGCTGGCTGGTCACGACCGGCATGATCGTGCTGACGCTGATATTTCTTGGCCGCGGCGCCGTCGGCTTCGTGCCCGCTGTCCGCGCGGCCAACAGCGAACAGCCCTTCGCAACCCTCAATGCCCGCTATTTCTCGCCGCTGATCGTCGCCATCGGGCTCGCCCTTCTTTGGCTTCTGGTCGCCAACTGGAGCATGACGCGATGAATGCCAAAACATGCGCCGGCAGGAAGAGCATCGGTGCAACGCGCAAACAGGAATGCCATAACCATGACCGACACGACCTATGAACGGGGACAGGAACTGTCCGAAGCGCTCAATCCGGGCATGGAGCAAGCGCTGCGCGACCGCTACGAGGCACTGGTGCCCGGCATGGCGCAATCCGTCGTCGATTTTGCCTACGGGCAGCAATATGCAAGGGACGGCCTCGACCTGAAGACCCGCTATCTGGCGACGGTCGCCGCCCTCACCGCGCTTGGTGGCCAGACGCGGCCGCAGCTCAAGGTCAACATTGCCGGTGCCAGAAAGGCGGGCGCCACCGAGCGCGAAATCGGCGAGGTTATCTGGCAGATGGCGCTCTATGGCGGCTTTCCCGCTGCCATCAACGGGTTGAATGCGGCTTTGGAAGTCTTTTCAGAGGACGATCAATGACATCCTCCCACGGCCCCTTGCGCGTCGGCATTGGCGGGCCTGTGGGCACCGGCAAGACGACGCTGACCGCGCGCCTGTGCGAAGCGATGCGCGAGACCTGGTCAGTCGCCGTCATCACCAACGACATCTATACGCGCGAGGACGCCGAAGCGCTGACCCGCATGCAGGCGCTACCGTCGGACCGGGTGCTGGGCGTTGAAACCGGAGGCTGCCCGCACACGGCCATTCGCGAAGATGCCTCGATCAATCTGCGCGCCATCGAGCAGATGACCGGCCGCCATCCCGATCTCGACGTCATCTTCATCGAATCGGGCGGCGACAATCTGGCCGCCACCTTTTCGCCCGATCTGGCCGACCTGTCGCTCTATGTCATCTCGGTGTGCCAGGGCGGCGACATTCCGCGCAAGGGCGGCCCGGCCATCACCCGCTCGGATCTTCTGATCATCAACAAGGCCGATCTGGCGCCCCATGTCGGCGTCGATCTGGACCGGATGGATGCCGATGCCCGTGCAAACCGGCAGGGCCGGCCACATCTCTTCACCGATCTGAAGGCCGGACAGGGCGTCGGCGAGATTGTCGCCTTTTTGAGCGATCAGGGCGGCTTGACTTAGGCAATTGCCCACAGATTATGCACAAGCGTTTTGCGCTTGATATTTGTGCAATCACTGGTGCACTCTTCCCGCAAGGCGTTTGACGCGCCGCATCACAGGGAAGAACAAACATGCGCACATTTCCGGGAGCCACACTGTCAGGCGCGCTGGCCGCACTGGCGCTGACCGCCGCGACCGCCTTTGCCGAAACCGACCTCAAATTCACCCTCGACTGGAAGTTCGAGGCGCCATCGGCGCCCTTCTTCATCGCGCTGGACGAGGGCTATTTCGCCGAGGAAGGGCTGAACGTCACGATCGATTCGGGCGCGGGCAGCCGCGAAAGCATTCCGCGCGTCGCCACCGGCGCCTATGACATGGGCTTTGGCGACATCAACGCGCTGATCAAGTTCATCGAGGAAAATCCCGAGCAGAAAGTCACCGCGGTGATGATGGCCTATGAGCGCCCGCCCTTTGCGGTGATCGGCCTCAGAAGCCAGGGCATCACCGAGGATCCTGCGTCGCTCGAAGGCAAGACGCTGGGCGCCCCGCCGCCGGACGCCGCCTTCGGCCAGTGGCCGGCCTTCGTCGAGGCAGCCGGCATCGACACGTCCGGCATCACCATCGAAAATGTCGGCTTTCCCGTCCGCGAGCCGATGCTGGCGCAGGGCCAGGTCGATGCGATCTTCGGCTTTTCCTTTTCGTCGGTGATCAATCTGAAGGCGCAAGGGGTTTCCGAAGACGACATCGTGCCGATCATGATGGGCGAGAACGGGCTCGACCTCTACGGCAATGTTGTGATGGTCAATCCGGCGTTCGCCGAGGAAAACCCGGACGCGGTCAAGGGCTTCCTGCGCGCGCTGATCAAGGGTTATCGCGATACGATCGCCGATCCAGAAGGCGCCATGGACCATGTGCTCGAGCGCAATGGCGTTCTGAGCAAGGATGTCGAGATCGACCGCATCAACATGGCGATCGAACAGTCGATCCTCACGCCGGCGGTGCAGGAAAACGGCTTTGGCGATGTCGACATGGACAAGCTCGCCAAGACCATGGAATGGCTCGCCATCTCCATGGACGTGCAGAACCCGCCCGCACCGGAAGACGTGTTCGATCCGTCCTTCCTGCCGCCCAAGGAAGAGCGCATGCTGCAATAGGCAGCGCCACTCTCCAACGAACAAACATCGCCGGATGTGGACATTGACCGCATCCGGCGTTTGACTGGCGGACCGAACGGAAGGGCAGACGTGACCAGCCATCTCGTCACCATCGATGATGTGGACATGCGCTATGGCGGCCCCGGCGGCACGCTCGCCGTTTCCGGCCTGACATTGCATGTCGACAAGGGCGAATTCACCGCCGTGGTCGGACCCTCCGGCTGTGGCAAGTCCACCCTGATGAAGCTGGTGACCGGGCTTTACATCCCGCAGGTCGGCGCGATCACCGTCGCCGGCAAGGAGGTGACCGAACCGGTCTCCATCGTCGGCATGGCGTTCCAGAACCCCACGCTCCTGCCCTGGCGCACGACGCTCGACAACATCCTGCTGCCGCTCGAAATCGTCCAGAAGCACCGCCGGCGGCTCAGGGCCAACAAGGCCGAATATGTCGAAAAGGCCGAGCATCTTCTCGAGACCGTCGGCCTCAAGGGATTTGGCGACAAATTCCCCTGGCAGCTTTCGGGCGGTATGCAGCAGCGGGCCAATCTGTGCCGCGCGCTGATCCACGAGCCCGATCTTCTGATGCTTGACGAGCCGTTCGGCGCGCTCGACGCCTTCACCCGCGAGGAACTCTGGTGCGTCATCCGCGATCTGCATCACGAGACGGATGTGACGATCCAGCTCGTCACCCACGATCTGCGCGAGGCGGTGTTCCTGGCCGACCGCATCTTCGTGATGAGCGCCCGTCCCGGCCGCATCATCGACACCCATTCGGTGCCGTTCGAACGGCCGCGCGACCTTGAGATCATGTACACGCCCGAATTCACCGATCTGGTGCACGATCTGCGCGGCCAGATCGCCCAAGCCCGCACCGAACAGTTGGAGGCCGCCCAATGAGGGCGCCGACCGACTCCAAGTCCGCAGAGCGGGTCGCCGCATCCCTGCAGACGCCGGCCAAACCGTTTCCGTGGATCAAGGCGGCGCCCTGGCTCTATACGATCGCCCTGTTTGCGATCTGGGAGGGCAGCGTCCACCTGTTCGCGCTGCCGCAATATGTGCTGCCCGCACCGTCGGTGATCCTGGGCGCCATCATCCAGTACTGGCCGACCATCTGGACCAATTCGGTCCAGACGCTCTACACGACACTCGTCGGCTTTGCGATGGCGGTCGCCGGCGGTCTCGCGCTCGGTCTTCTGGTCGGCTGGTCGCGCTTCATCTATGCCGGGCTCTACCCGCTGATGATCGGCTTCAACGCCATTCCCAAGGTCGCCGTCGTGCCGATCCTGGTCATCTGGTTCGGCATTGGCGACGTGCCGGCGATCCTGACCGCTTTCCTGATCGCCTTCTTCCCGATCGTCGTCAATGTCGCCACCGGCCTTGCGACCATCGAGCCGGAGATGGAGGACGTCTTGCGCGCGCTTGGCGCCAAGAAGATGGATGTCATGCTCAAGGTCGGCATCCCGCGCTCGATGCCCTATTTCTTCGGCTCGCTGAAGATCGCGATCACGCTGGCCTTTGTCGGTTCGGTCATCTCCGAGACGATCGCCGCCAATTCCGGCCTCGGCCACATGATGCTCGCCGCCCAGAGCCAGTTCAACGTGCCGCTGGTCTTTGCCGGTCTGATCATGCTGGCGATCGAGGGCATCGCCATGTACGCGCTGATGGCGTGGATCGAGCAACGCACCACCGGCTGGGCCCACCGCTCGGGCATGGCACAGGGGAACTGAGCCGCGGCGCTTTCGATCCGCAAACCCGCCACCCTCCTGGCAACACGGCATACGAGATTGACCTTACCCCCACCCTTCATCCCTCCCCTCAAGGGGGAGGGAGGGCCTCTACCTGCCAGCCCAAGACTTCATATCGAAAGCCTGGCACGACCGCCCAAGAACTGGTGTGCGGCTGGTGTCCTCCCTCCCCCTTGAGGGGAGGGGTAAAGGGTGGGGGGTGGACCAAACCCCGCATCAAACGCCGATCGCCAGCCCGTCGCGGCCGATATGCAGCGGGCCTTCATAACCGCCGGTGCGCACGGCCTTTTCCCAGATATCATCGGTGATGGCCGGATCATCCACCGGCAGCAGATGGTTGAGCGCCAGCGCCTTGACCTCCGCCTCCGCCGCCAGCCGGCCAACGTCTTCCGCATCGGAGTGGCTGGCTTCCAGATGCTGCTTGAGCCGCGCGCCATTGCCGACGCGGGCCACCAGCCGGTCTACGCCCTCGGCCATCATTGCCTCATGCACCAGAAGGTCGGCGCCGCGCGCAAAATCGGCAAACCCTTCGAACGGCGCCGTATCGCCCGAAATCACCACGCTTTTGCCGCCGGCTTCGAATTTCAGCGCATAGCTCTCATTGATCGGCGGATGCCGGTTGAGAAGGGCCGACACCTGCACCGGCCCGATCCGCGCAAAGCCGCCCTCGCCCATCGGCGCGATGAAGACCAGCCCATCGATGTCAGGACGGCCTTCGTCGGCAATCCGCGTTTCGATGTCGAACGCCATCGACCGCTGGAAGGCGTGCCAATAGGCGCTCAAGCCCGCCGGCCCGTGGACCGAGACCGGCGTCTTCAGCCCCGCCGTCCAGGCGGTGTGGATCAGAGGACCCAGTTCGAGATAATGGTCCGAATGCAGATGGGTGACGATGATGGCCGACAGGTCCGGCAGCCGCATGCCGGTCTCGACCAGGCCGCGCGTCACCCCGAGCCCGCAATCAACGACGATCCGCTGGCCGGCCATCTCGACGAGCGTCGCCGTCGGCATCCGCACGCTGGGGCCGGGATAAATTGCCGGCCCGCCCTTGGTGCCCAGCAGCGTGACCGTATCGCCCAAACTCAGCGCTCCGACAGCGTGCGTGCCACCGCATCGTCCCAGCCGGCGATCTTGCGGGCGCGTTCGTCCGCGTCCATCTGCGGCTCGAACCGCCGGTCGCGCGCCCATGTGGCGGCAAAGCCGTCCTTGTCGGGCCAGACGCCGGCACGGCTGCCCGCCAGCCACGCCGCGCCGAGCGCCGTCGTTTCAAGCATGGTCGGCCGGTCCACCGGCGCATCGAGAAGATCGGCCAGGCGCTGCATTGTCCAATCGGAGGCCACCATGCCGCCATCGACCCGCAATGTGGTCCGGACATCGTCCGACTGGCTCCAGTCCTTCTGCATCGCTTCGAGCAGATCGCGCGTCTGGTAGCAGACAGCTTCCAGCGTCGCCTTGGCGATCTCGTTCGGCCCGGTCGCGCGCGTCAGGCCGAACATCGCGCCGCGCGCTTCGGCGTCCCAGTGCGGCGCGCCAAGGCCGACAAAGGCCGGCACCAGATAGACATCCTGTTCAGGGTCGGCCGCATCGGCCATCTCACCGCTGCGCGCCGCCGTATCGATGATCTTCAGCCCGTCACGCAGCCATTGGACCGTTGCGCCGGCCATGAAGATCGAGCCTTCCAGCGCATAGGTGGTCGTGCCGTCGAGCCGATAGGCGATGGTCGTCAGCAGCCGGTTCTGCGATGCGACCGCGTCCTCGCCCGTGTTCAGAAGCGCAAAACAGCCCGTGCCATAAGTGGACTTGAACATGCCCGGCTCAAAGCAGGCATTGCCGATGGTCGCCGCCTGCTGGTCGCCGGCAACGCCGTAGATCGGGATCTCCGCGCCGACAATTTCGGCCTTGGCGATGCCGAAATCGGCCGCGCAGTCGAGCACCTCGGGCAGCATCGCCGCCGGCACGCCCAGGATCGCCAGAAGCTTTTCGTCCCAGCGATTGTCGCGGATGTTGTACATCAGCGTGCGCGCCGCATTGGTCGCATCGGTGACATGGCGGGCGCCGCCCGTCAGGCGCCAGATCAGGAACGTATCGATCGTGCCGAAGGCGATCTCGCCGGCCTCGGCGCGGTCGCGCAGGCCCTCCACCTCGTCGAGCTTCCATTTGACCTTGGTGCCCGAAAAATAGGGATCGAGCAGCAGCCCGGTGCGCTCGGTAAAGAGTGCCTCATGTCCGTCGGCCTTCAGCGCGTCGCAGATCGCCGATGTGCGCCGGTCCTGCCAGACGATCGCCTTGCCGACCGGGTCGCCGGTCTCCCGGTCCCACATGGCCACCGTCTCGCGCTGGTTGGTGATGCCGATGGCGGCAATGTCGGACGCGGCGATGCCGGCCTTGGCGATGGCGCCCTTGCAGGTCTCGACCACGGTGCGCCAGATGTCTTCAAGATCGTGCTCGACCCAGCCGGACTTCGGAAAATGCTGGGTGAACTCCTGCTGGTCGATGCCCGCGATCATCTGGTCCTTGGCGAAGACGATCGCCCGCGAAGACGTCGTGCCCTGATCGATCGCCAGAATATAGTCGCCCATGATGGTCCTCCCGTCCGGTCGTCAACGGAAGGTTCCTTAAACCGTTTCAGGACCGCATGGGAACGGGGTGAGGCGCTTTTTCAGCCGGTCTTTTCGGCATTGGCCGCAAACAGCCAGCGCGCGACATAGACGGCGCAGGCCGCGCCGATCAGTTGCATGACGATGAAGAGCGGCACGTCGGCGGGCCGGATGCCGGCGAACGTGTCCGACAGTCCGCGCGCGATCGTCACCGCCGGGTTGGCGAACGAAGTCGAGGCGGTGAACCAGTAGGCGGAGGTGATGTAGAGGCCGACCGCCATCGGCACCGCCTCGGCGCGGACCTTCAGCGTTGCCAGAATGGTGAAGACCAGCCCGAAACAGGCGACCCATTCGGAAAACCACTGCGCGCCGCCGGTGCGGATCGTCGTCGAAAACTGCAGAAGATCGTCGGCGAACATCAGATGGGCGGCCCAGACGCCGATCACCCCGCCGGCAATCTGCGCAAGAACGAACGCACCCGCCTCGCCCGCCGCGATCTCCTGGCGCATAAAAAAGGCCAGTGTCACGGCGGGGTTGAAATGGGCGCCGGAGACCGGCCCCAGCATGGTGATCAGTACGACCAGGATCGCGCCCGTGGCGATCGTGTTGGCCAGCAGCGCGACCGCGACATTGCCGCCCGCCAGCGTGTCGCCCATGATGCCCGAACCGACGACGGCGGCGAGCAGAAAGGCGGTGCCGATGAACTCGGCGCCCAGACGCTGCATGGGTGAAGACATGGGAAGGCTCCAGATCGCCAAACATCAATACATCATGAATTATTGATGTTTTATCCGGCCGTCAACGCCATCCCTTTGTCCTTGGAAGGCGAAGGCTCGTCAGGCCGATCCGGCCCTCGGGTTCGTCGGCGGGCCGGCTTCGATCATCGACAGAAGGTTGATCACCGCCGCGCTTGGCTTGGCCAGATCGTCGACCGTGTATTTTTCCAGCACCGCCAGAAACGCCTCCAGCGCCTCGCGCAGGGCGCTGGTCAGCCGGCACGTTTCAATCAGCGGGCAGTCGGCATCGTCCGGCTCGAAACACTCGGCCATGGTGAAATTGTCTTCGGTCAGCCGCACCACGTCGGCGAGCGTGATCTCGCTGGCAGGCCGCGCCAGCCGGATGCCGCCATTGCGCCCGCGCACGGTCTGCACGATGCCGCCCTCGACCAGAGGATGCAGGATCTTGAACAGGAACGGTTCGGACGCGCCATAGACACGCGAGATGTCGGCCACGCGGCTCAACCGGTCACCGCCGGCGGCGCAGAACATCAGGATGCGGAACGCGTAATCGGTCTGTTTGGTCAGTTTCATCGAACCATCAATAGCATGGGCGCCCGTCTGCCGGAACGCATTTTGCAACAACCAGGCAATTCTTGATCAGTTTGGAATCGTTCCAGAAAAAACTTCCAAAAATCGTCAACTTTATGGCCGGCGGCGGATTGACATGATGGCAGCGGTTCTACAAAACATGATTGCCATTATCAAGTTAAGGAGTGCTCCCATGCCGCCCCTCAAGACAATGACGATCGCGCTGCTGGCGACGACCATGGCCGTGCCCGCCGGCACCGCCGCGTTCGCCGAAGGCGAATTGAACCTTTACTCCTCGCGCCACTACGACACCGACGAACGGCTCTACTCCGACTTCGAGGAGCTGACGGGCATCACCATCAACCGCATCGAAGGCAAGGCCGACGAGCTGATCGCCCGCATGGAAGCCGAGGGCGCCAACAGCCCGGCCGACGTTTTCCTGACGGTCGACACGGTGCGCCTGTCGCGCGCCAAGGCGCTTGGACTGCTGCAGCCGGTCGAAAGCGATGCGCTGGAGCGCAACATCCCTGCCTATCTGCAGGACGACGACAATCAGTGGTTCGGCTTCTCGCAGCGTTCGCGCATCCTTTTCTACGACAAGGAGGATGTGGCCAACCCGCCGCAGACCTATCAGGATCTGGCCAGCTCCGACTATGAGGGCATGATCTGCATCCGCTCGTCCACCAACGTCTACACCCAGAACATCGTCGCGGCGCTGATCGCGCATATGGGTCAGGACGCGGCGCAGCAATGGGCGAACGGCGTGGTCGCCAACTTCGCCCGCGCTCCGCAGGGCGGTGACACCGACCAGCTTCGCGGCATCGTCTCGGGCGAGTGCGACATCGCCATGTCGAACACCTATTACTTCGCCCGCGCCATCCGCAAACCGGTGGACGGCCTGTCCGACAGCCTCGATTCGATCGGCTGGGTCTTCCCCAATCAGAACGATATCGGCGCCCACATGAACATTTCGGGCGGCGGCGTGGCGGTCAACGCGCCCAACCGCGACAATGCCGTCCGGTTCTTGGAATATCTCGCCTCCGAGCAGGCCCAGGAATATTTCTCCGCCGGCAATGACGAATATCCGGCCGTCCCCGGCGTCGGCCTGAGCCCGTCGGTGGCCGAACTCGGCATCTTCCGGCCCGACACGATCAACCTGGCCGACATTGCCGGCAATATCGACGCCGCCATCGACGTGCTCGTCGAGGCCGGCTGGGAGTAACCGTTCCTCCGGGTGGCCGGTTTCTCCCCGAGCCCGGCCAGTGGTCTTCAAGACCTTCCCGACTTGCCCGCACGCGCTCCGGCCGTGCGGGCTTTTTCGTTCTTTCGCCCCACAGATAACCGGTCGTCATTCCGGGGCCGCGCAGCGGAACCCGGAATCCGGAGCCTGTTGGAGGCAGGTGTTCGCTATGGTTAGGCGTTCGACACCCCCACCCTTCATCCCTCCCATGATTGCGAGGAAGGGATGAAGGGTGGGGGCACAGGCCGTCCGCTAAACCGCCCGCTGCGCTTCGGGTTCGGGCGCCGCATAGGGGTCGGCCAGCGCGGCAGGTACTTCCGAATGGTGCCTGGGCCGCTCCCTGGCGATGGCGCGCATCATGATGATGACCGGCAAGAGCCCGAAGGCGACGATGATCAGCGAGGGCACGCCGGCCTGGTCCAGCCGCTCGTCTGACGCGAGCCGATAGGCCTGCACGGCCAGCGTGTCGAAGTTGAAC
>JANSXT010000033.1 GCA_024742765.1 Phyllobacteriaceae bacterium
GCGCCGTTTCCAGTCGCGCGGCCAGGATCCGCTGAAACAGTGGAAACTGTCGCCGATCGACAAGGCGTCGCTCGACAAGTGGGACGACTACACCGAGGCCAAGGAGGCGATGTTCTTCTACACCGACACCGCCGATGCGCCATGGACCGTGGTCAAGTCGAACGACAAGAAACGCGCCCGCGTCAACTGCATGCAGCACTTCCTGTCGAGCCTGCCGTACCCGAAGAAAGACCGCCGCATCGTGCGCGGTCCCGATCCGCTGATCGTGGGCCACTCGGCGCAGGTGATCGGCAAGTCGGAACACATACTCGGCGCTACGCTGCACCCCGACATGAAAAAGAGCGCCTGACGCGGCGCTCTTGGTCACACTTAATCTTGGTGTCGTCGGTCAGGCGATGCCGCGCATCCGCTTGCCTTCGGGATCAAACGGCGGCTGGACCGCGATGACCGCCGGGCGGCGAACGCCCAGCACTTCGATCTCGAACATGCCCGTGTCGCCATGCTCGGCAAGGGCTGCGGGCACATAGCCCTGTGCCATCGATTTTTCGACGCCATGGGCATAGCCGCCCGATGTGACCCAGCCCACGACACGCCACTCCCCGTCGGTGATCGTCGCCATGCCGGGCGGGTCGAGTTCGGTGCCGTCATCGGTGAACCGGCGCGGGCCAACCTTTTCCGGATCGCCGACGGTCCCGTAATCGGTGTCGCCCACTTTCGCCCAGACCGGCTCGTCATGCATGACATCGGCGGTGTCCGCTTCAATCATGAAGGAGACACGCCGCAGCTTCGGCCCGTCCGCTTTTTCCTTGGCCGCCGCCTCGCGTCCGATGAAATCGTTCTTGGACAGTTTGACGAACCGGTCCATCGACCCTTCGAACGGCCCGTAAATGGGCCTGAGTTCGTGGCCCCATGTCGGGAAGTTCTTTTCAAGCCGCATCGACAGCAGCGCGCGCATGCCGAAATCCTTGATGCCGAACGCGGCGCCGGCCTCCTTGAGGTCCCGGTAGAGTTTGCGCGTATAGGCCGGCTCGCACCAGATTTCATAACCCAGATCGCCCGTATAGGAGATGCGGCTGACGATGCAGGGCGAGCCCTGCACGCCCATTTCGCGGCTGTCCATGAAGCGGAAAGTTTCGTTGGAGACGTCCGCGTCCGTGAGCTTCTCCAGCACCTTGCGGCTGTTCGGCCCGGCGATCGACAGCCCGTTCAAATTCATGCCGAACCGTTTGACGGCGACCGATCCGTCGTCCGGCAGATGCCGCTCGAACCAGCGCATGTGATAGATCTGCGCCGCCGAAGAGCCCCAGATCATGAAGCGGTTCTCGCCGAGCTTGGCGATGGTGAAGTCGCCGATCAGCTTGCCGAATTCGTTCAGCATCGGCGTCAGCACCATGCGGCCGAGCTTCGGCATGGTGTTGGTCATCAGATGCGACAGCCAGGCTTCCGCGCCCTCGCCGGTGACCTCATATTTGGCGAAGTTGGAGATTTCCGTGATCCCGACATTCTCCCGGACATTCTTCACCTCGGCCGCGATATGCGCGAAATCGTTGGACCGGTGGAAACTGACGACATCATGCGCTTCCTCGGCCGACGGCGCATACCAGAGCGGTGTTTCCAGCGCCCAACTGTCGCCCATCACCGCATGGTTCTCGTTCACCTGAATGTCGTGGATGGGCGTCGTCTGGTGGGGCCGCGCGGCGGGCAGTTCCTCGTTCGGATAGCTGATGCGGAAACGGCGTGAATAATTCTCGCGCACCTTGGCATTGGTATAGCGCAGCGTCGCCCATTCGCCGAAGCGCGCCACATCCATGCCCCACACATCGGCGCCCGGATCGCCGTCCACCATCCAGTTGGCGAGCGTCAGCCCGACGCCGCCGCCTTGCGAAAAGCCGGCCATGACCGCGCAGGCGGACCAATAGTTGGTGAGCCCGCGCACGGGGCCGACCAGCGGATTGCCGTCGGGCGCAAAGGTGAAGGGGCCGTTGATGATCTGCTTGATGCCGGCATTCTCGAATGGCGGGAAATGGCGGAAGCCGATCTCCAGCGACGGCGCCAGCCGGTCGAGGTCGGGCTGCAGCAGTTCGTGGCCGAAATCCCAGGGGGTGTTGACCGGCGACCATGGCACGCAGGCCTGCTCATAGGTGCCCAGCAGCATGCCCTTGCGCTCTTGGCGTGTGTAGATTTCGCCGCGGAAATCCACCGCATGAATCAGTTCGCGCCCGAATTCTTCGTTGAACGCGATCACCTCCGGCATGTCTTCGGTCAGAAGATACATGTGCTCCATGGCAAGCAGCGGCAGTTCGAGCCCGACCATCCGGCCCACTTCGCGCGCCCAAAGGCCGCCCGCATTGACCACATGCTCGGCGCGCACTGTGCCTTGCTCGGTGACCACGTTCCACATGCCATCGGCGTCCTGCGTCAGTTCCTTGACCGGATTGCGCAGCACGATCTCGGCGCCCAGCGTCCGCGCCGCCTTGGCATAGGCGTGCGTCGTGCCGGACGGGTCGAGATGGCCTTCGACCGGGTCCCACAGCGCGCCGACGAACTGGCTTTCGTCCATCAGCGGGAACATGGCCTTGGCTTCGGACGGCGTGATCAGTTCGGTCTGCATGCCCAGATGCCTGCCCTTGGCGTGCAGCGTGCGCAGGAAATCCATCCGCTCGGGGCTTTCGGCAAGCATCACGCCGCCGGTCAGGTGCAGCCCGCAGGACTGGCCGGAGACCTTTTCGAGTTCGTCGTATAGCCCGACCGTATAGGCCTGCAGCTTGGCGACGTTCGGGTCGCCATTGAGCGTGTGGAACCCGCCGGCCGCATGCCAGGACGAACCGGAGGTCAATTCCGACCGCTCGATCAGCATGATGTCGGTCCAGCCGGCCTTGGCCAGATGATAGAGCACCGAGCAGCCGACGACGCCGCCCCCGATGACCACGACGCGCGTGGATGTTTTCATGGTCTATTCCTTGTCAACGGCCAATGTTCACGTTATATTCTTGTCATCAATGAGGTTTGACATGACAGCTCAAGAGCAGGCGCTGGCCGACGACAAGATGCGCGCCGAGATCGCAAAGCTGATTGCCGAGACTGCGAAACTGAGCGCGGAAACGGGTAAGATCAATCGCGAGCGCTATTGGATACCGTTTACGATCTTTGCCGGCGTGGTTGTCGCGGCCATTTCTGTTTTTCCGCGTTTGCTGGGTGTGTGAATGATGACCGAAGACCAGTTTCAAACACTGAAGACAATGATCGAAGCCATGCGTTCGAGCATGGAAGCGCGTTTTGAAAAGGTCGATGCGCGCTTCGAGCAAGTCGACAAACGCTTCGAACAGGTCGACAAGCGCTTTGAGCAGGTTGATGAACGTCTGACCGGCATTGACAGGGACCTGATGCGGATCGATGCGGTGCTTGCGACGAAACCCGATGTCGGCACAGTTTATACGACCACATTCACCGTCATGGCCGGCACGTTCGGCATGCTGATCGGCGCGGTCGTTGTCGCCAACATTCTTGGTTTCATCAACTGACGCGATCATAGCTTCCATCAGAAATCCGTCGGCGCGCCGCCCTCCTGCTTGCGCCGAGCGACGAAGTCTTCCAGTTCCTCGCGCATGGCCTCGTCGATGGGCGGTGCCTCGAATTCCCCGAGAATCTGTTTCCAGACCTTGTTGGCGCGCTCCACCGTCTGCACCGACCCGCGATCGCGCCAGTTCTCGAAATTGCTCCAATCCGACAGGAACGGCGCATAAAACGCGCTCTCATACCGGTCCTGGGTGTGCTGGATGCCGAAAAAGTGCCCGCCCTGGCCGACCTCGGCGATGGCATCGAGCGCGATTTCGTCTTCGCCCCATTTGACCGGCTTCATATAGGCGATGAGCTGCTGAAGCTGCTCGCAATCCATGATGAACTTCTCGAACGAGGCGCACAGCCCGCCTTCGAGCCATCCGGCCGCGTGATAGACCACATTGACGCCCGATGTGATCGCGGCAAACAGCGAATGCGAACTCTCCCATGTCGCCTGATTGTCCGGCGCATTGGAGACGCAGGTGTTCGAGGCGCGCAGCGGCAGCCCGTAATGCCGTGCCATCTGCCCCGTCATCTGCGTCGTGCGCATATAGTCGGGCGTGCCGAACGCCGGCGCCCCGGTCTTCATGTCGACATTCGATGAAAAGGTGCCAATCGCGACCGGACAGCCCGGATTGATCGTCTGCACCAGCGCGACCGCACACAGCGATTCCGCCAAGGATTGGGCGACGGTGCCGGCCAGCGTGATCGGGCTCATCGCGCCGGCGAGCGTGAACGGCGTGATGATGGTTGGCTGGCCGCGCCGCGCCAGCCGCATCATGCCGTCGATCATCGGCCAGTCATGTTTGAGCGGCGAGGTCGAGTTGATGTTGGTGTACATGTGCGGCTGGGCGTCGAATTCCTCATGGGTCAGCCCGCCGGCAATGCGCACCATCTCGATCACATCCTCGATGCGCTCGGTGCCAAGCGAATAGGCGTGCACCACCTTGTCGGTCAGTGTGAGCTTGTCGAACAGGCAGTCCAGATGGCGGATCGACGGGTGCAGATCCATCGGCTCCACCGGATAGCCGCCGGCGAAATGGATGCAGTTGAAATATTGGGTCAGCTTCAGGAAATCCTGATAGGCCGCGCGGTCGCCGATGCGCCGGCCCCTGTCCAGATCGGAGCAGTTGGGCGGCGACGACACATTGCCGAACACGATGTGTTTGCCGCCGATCGTGATTTGCCGGCCCGGATTGCGCGGCGTGATCGTGAACTGGCTCGGCGCAAGCGCCACCTTTTCCATGATGAAATCGCGGCCAAAACGGACACGGGCGCTTTCGGGCGTCTCATTGTCGATCAGGCATCCTTCCTTGCGGAAGATCTCGACGGCCTCCATGTTCAAAAACTCGACGCCGACCTCTTCGAGGATGCGCATCGTGCCGTCATGGATGGCTTCGACCCCCTCGGGCGGAAGCGGCTCGGTCGGCGCATCGGTGTTGACCGGGACTTCCCAGGGCATCTGGCTGATAGCCGCACCGCCACGCCGCATGTTGGCCGCGCGTCCGCCACGCTTGCTGCGCTTGGGCGGTGTCGGAACCGCTTCGCTGATCAATGGGTCCATGGGGCCTCCCGTTGCCACACTGTCGCCGGGTCATCGCGTGCCGACGATCAATTCTTCGACCTCCAGCGCTTGCATAGCGACATCGTGCCGGCGACGATCACGACGCGCTGTTGACGCTCTGGGGAAAGTCGGCTTGTTTCCGGCCCGCTAGGCTGGGTGCGTTGGAGGAGACTTGGCATCATGAATCAGATGCAGCCCGTACCCGGACGCCGCAAATCGCATCTGCCCAAGGGCCGGCAGCTTGACGACGCAGCGCTGGACGAGGTGCGTCAGGCGCTCGGCGGAGCACCGCGCCGACGCGACCTGCTGATCGAGCATTTGCACGCCATCCAGGACATGTTCGGCTGTCTTGAAGCGCGCCATCTGCGCGCTCTGGCCGAGGAGATGCGCCTCAGCCAGGCGGAAGTCTACGAAGTCGCTTCTTTCTACGACCATTTCGACATTGTCAGGGAGGGTGAGGACAAGCCGGCGCCTCTGACCGTCCGCGTCTGCGATTCGATCACCTGCATGCTGGCAGGCTGCGAAGACCTGATCACGACGCTTGAGCGCGATGCCGATCCCGCCACCATCGGTGTGCTGCGCGCGCCCTGCATGGGGCGATGCGCCACCGCGCCCGCCGCCCGGATCGGCGACCGCGAGGTCGACCATGCAAACGCCGCCAGTCTGCTGCGCATGGCGGACACCGGCGAGTTCGATGTGGCCTTGCCGGACTATATCCCGCTTCATGCCTATCTTGAATTTGGCGGCTATCAGGTCTGGGAGCGGGTGCGAAACGGCGAACTTGGCGCCGAAACGCTGATGGAAACGCTCTCGGGCGCGAGCCTGAAGGGGCTCGGCGGTGCCGGTTTCCCGGCGGGAAAGAAATGGGGGTTCGTGCGCTCTTATCCCGGTCCGCGCCTGATGACGATCAATGGCGATGAGGGAGAACCGGGCACCTTCAAGGACCGGTTTCACCTCGAAAGCGATCCGCACCGCATGCTGGAAGGCGCGCTTATTGCCGCCCACACGATCGAGGCGGAGCGCATCTATCTCTATATGCGCGACGAATATCCGGCGGTTCTCGAAATCCTGCGCACCGAGATCGCCGCGCTCGAGGAGGCGGGCCTGTGCGTGCCCGGTTTCATCGAACTGCGGCGCGGTGCCGGCGCCTATATTTGCGGCGAAGAGTCCGCGATGATCGAATCGATCGAGGGCAAGCGTGGCCTGCCGCGCCATCGGCCGCCCTATATCGCCGAAGTGGGCCTGTTTGGCCGGCCGACGCTGAACCACAATGTGGAAACGCTCCACTGGATCCGCGACATCGTCGAAAACGGGCCGGACTGGTTCGCCGCACAGGGCAATGAGGGCCATCCCGGCCCGCGCTCATGGTCGGTGTCCGGCCGCGTCAAAGAGCCGGGCGTCAAGCTCGCGCCGGCCGGCGTTACCGTACGCGAACTGATCGACGATTATTGCGACGGCATGGCCGATGGTCACAGCCTCAAGGCCTATCTTCCGGGCGGCGCGTCCGGCGGCATCCTGCCGGCATCGATGGACGATATTCCGCTCGATTTCGGCGAGACATTGTTCCGCCATGGCGCGTTCGTCGGCAGCCATGCGGTGGTGATCCTGTCGGACAAGGACAATATCCGCGACGTCACGCTGAACCTGATGAAGTTCTTCGCACACGAAAGCTGCGGCCAGTGCACGCCGTGCCGCGGCGGTACGGAGAAACTGGTGCGGCTTCTGTCACGCGATGGTCCGTTGGACGAAGGAACGATCAGGGACCTTGAAGGAGTGATGCGCGATGCATCCATTTGCGGCCTCGGCCAGGCCGCACCCAATCCGGTCAACCATCTGCTGACGCATTTCCGGGAGGACTTGTAGGCGATGGACATCCGCCCCGCGACCGAGGCCGATCTGCCATTGCTTGCCACAGTGATGGATGAGGAGAACCTTCATTATGAAGGCGCCGACGCGCTGCCTGCCGCCGACGTGCTGCCGACGCTTCGCGGCTGGTTCTCCGGCAACAGTGACACGCTTGTGATCGTTGCGGTCGAGGAGCAGCGGGTTCTGGGTTTCGTCACGCTGGTGCCTCTGTTCCCGGCGGGCAACCTCAATGTCAGCCTCTTTATCAAGGACCTTTACGTCGCCGCCGATGCGCGCGGTCGCGGCATCGGCGAGGCGCTGATGCGCCGGAGTGCCGCCGAAGCGCGCCGGCTTGGCGCGGCGCGGCTGGAACTGACCGTCGACAAAGACAATCCGCGGGCAAAGGCGCTGTATGAGCGGCTTGGCGGTGTCGATACGAAGAAAACCTATTTGCGATGGGAGCCTGCCGCCATCGACATACTCGCCGGGGAGACCGAAGATGCTTGAAGCCTATCTGCTCACCCTCCTCGGCGTGATCGCCGCCCAGGCCTCGCCCGGACCGAACCTGATCGCCGTGGCATCGGTTTCGCTGGCCCAGGGCCGTCGCGCGGGATTGTGCGTCGTTGCCGGCGTGTCGTCCGGCATGCTGGTCTGGTCGCTGGCAACCGCCTATGGGCTAGCGACGGTTTTGGAGTGGTTTCCCCATTCGCTGACGGCGATGCGGATCGTCGGTGGTTCTTATCTTTTGTGGCTCGCCTTTAAGGGACTGCGCGCCGCGATCGCGGGCAAGCCCGGCTCGATCAAGGCGGCCAAGCGACCGCTGACGAGCCGCCAGGCTTGGTTGCGCGGGTTTCTGGTGCTGCTCACCAACCCCAAGGCGGTGATGATGTGGGCGGCGGTGGCCACCTTCCTGTTCGGCGCCGGGCTGACGCCGGCGCAGGTGCTGGCCTTCGGGCCGGTCGGGGCCCTCTCGGGCCTGATCATATATGGCAGCTATGGCTTGCTGTTTTCGACCGGATTCGCCACGCGCGGTTACCACCGTTTCGCGCGCTGGATCGAAACGGCTTTCGCGGCCGCCTTCGGCGCCCTTGGCGGGCGGCTGCTGGTTGATGGAATTCGGGAGATGCGGTCTTGACGGACAAGGTCACCTTTACCCTCGACGGCAAGCCCGTCAGCGCCGAGGCGGGCGAGACGATCTGGCAGGTCGCCAAGCGCGAAGGCACCCGCATCCCGCATCTGTGCCATCTCGACAAGCCCGGTTACCGGCCGGACGGCAATTGCCGCGCCTGCATGGTCGAGATCGAAGGCGAACGTACGCTGGCCGCATCCTGCATCCGCACGCCGGCCGAAGGCATGATCGTCAAGACCGACACGGATCGTGCGGATAGCGCGCGGCGCATGGTCTTCGAGATGCTGGCCGCCGACATGCCGGCGCGCGATGACAGCCCGGACAATCAGTCCGCCTTCTGGCAATGGGCCGAGACGATGGGCATTGGCGGGTCGGCGCGTCTGCCGTCGAAGTTTGGTCAGAGCGCCCCTCACCCTTACCCTCTCCCCGCCCGCGGGGAGAGGGAGGCCTTGGCATCGGAGCTCGCGTCCCCCTCTCCCCGCGGGCGGGGAGAGGGTAAGGGTGAGGGGCAATTGGTCGGGAGTAAGAGTCAGCCGGCGTCGACCCCTGGGCTGGCTGAGGGCGAAGCCATGCGCCCCTCCCTACACGACGTCACCAACCCGGCCATCGCTGTCAATCTCGACAGTTGCATCGCCTGCGGCCTGTGCGTGCGGGCCTGCCGCGAGGTGCAGGTCAACGATGTGATCGGCATGGGCGAGCGCGGCCATCATGCGGTCCCGGTCTTCGACATTCACGATCCGATGGGCCTTTCCACCTGCGTCACCTGCGGCGAGTGCGTCCAGGCCTGCCCGACCGGCGCACTTTACGAAAAGACGCTGATGCACCCGACCGGCCGCACGCGGGCGGTCGACGCATTCGACAAATCGGTCGATTCGGTCTGCCCCTTTTGCGGCGTCGGCTGTCAGACCACGGTGAACGTCAAGGACAACCGGATCGTGCAGGTCGACGGGCGCGACGGGCCGGCCAACGAGAACCGTCTCTGCGTCAAGGGCCGGTTCGGCTATGATTATGTCATGAGCCCGGAGCGGCTGACCAGGCCGCTCATCCGCCGCGAAGACGCGCCCAAGGCGGGCGACATCGACATGCGCTTCATGCAGGTCTCCGACATCTTCCGCGAGGCGTCATGGGAAGAGGCGATGGAGCGAGCCGCCTCCGGCCTCGTGAACATTCGCGACGACCATGGCGGCGGCGCGCTGGCCGGTTTCGGCTCGGCCAAGGGGTCGAACGAAGAGGCCTATCTGTTCCAGAAACTGGTGCGGCAGGGCTTCGGCACCAACAATGTCGATCACTGCACGCGCCTGTGTCACGCGTCGTCCGTCGCCGCGCTGCTCGAAGGCGTCGGCTCGGGCGCCGTCTCGGCGCCGTTCAACGACGCCATGAAGGCCGACTGCATCATCGTGATCGGCGCGCGGCCGACCACCAACCATCCGGTTGCGGCCACCTATTTCAAGCAGGCCGCCAAAAAGGGCAGGAAGCTGATCGTCATCGACCCGCGCAAGCAGGACCTGATGCGCCATGCGTCCCACCCGGTCCAGTTCACGCCGGGCTCCGATGTGGCGCTGCTCAACGCGCTTTTGCACGTCATCATCGACGAAAAACTCTATGACGAGCAATACATTCAGGCCCATGTCGATGGTTTTGAGGCCCTCCGCCACAAGGTGAAGGATTTTTCGCCCGACGCCATGAGCGAAGTCTGCGGCGTACCCGCCGACATGCTGCGCGATGTCGCCCGCACCTATGCCAAGGCCGAGCGCTCGATCATCTTCTGGGGCATGGGCATTTCCCAGCACACGCACGGCACCGACAATTCGCGCGGGCTGATCGCGCTGGCGCTGATCACCGGCCATGTCGGCCGGCCCGGCACGGGGCTGCATCCGCTGCGCGGCCAGAACAATGTGCAGGGCGCGTCCGATGCCGGCCTCATCCCGATGATGTATCCCGATTACCGGCTCGTCGAAAACGCCGACATCCGCGCCTCCATGGAGGATTTCTGGGGCCGGTCGCTGGACCCCAAGCGTGGGCTCACCGTTGTCGAGATCATGGACGCGATCCATGCCGGCGATGTGCGCGGCATGTATATCATGGGTGAGAACCCGGCCATGTCCGACCCCGACCAGCACCATGCGCGCGCCGCGCTCGCCAAGCTGGAACACCTCGTCGTCCAGGACATCTTCCTGACAGAGACCTGCTGGCATGCCGACGTGGTGCTGCCGGCGTCGGCCCATGCCGAAAAGCTGGGCACCTTCACCAACACCAACCGGCAGGTGCAGATCGGCCGGCCGGCGCTCGATCCGCCCGGCGAGGCGCGCCAGGACTGGGAACTGATCGTCGATCTGGCGGGCCGCATCGGGCTCGACTGGCGCTATGACGGCGTCGGCGATGTCTACACCGAGATGGCCTCGGTCATGCCCTCGCTCAACCACATTTCCTGGGAACGTCTCGAGGCCGAAGATTGCGTCACCTATCCGGTCGATGAGCCTGGCGGCTTCGGCAATGAAATCATCTTCTCGAACGGGTTTCCGACCGCCGACGGGCGCGGCAAATTGGTGCCAGCCGACCTGCGTCCGCCGGACGAGGTTCCCGATGAGGACTATCCGCTCGTGTTGACCACCGGCCGGCTGCTCGAACACTGGCACACCGGCGCGATGACACGGCGCGCCACGGTTCTTGACGATATCGAACCCGAAGGCATTGCCGCGATGAACCCGCGCGAGATCGATCGGCACGGTTTCCGGGTGGGCGAGATGATCGCGGTGGAAACACGGCGCGGCACCATCCGGGCCGTGCTGCGCGCCGACCGGGAGGTGGCCGACGGCATGGTGTTCGTGCCGTTCTGCTTCAATGAGAGCCCGGCCAATGCGTTGACCAATCCGCAACTCGATCCGTTCGGAAAGATCCCCGAGTTCAAATATTGCGCTGCGCGGGTGCAGCGGGCGGAGCAGGCGGAGGCGGCCGAATAGGCCGGCACACCACTTGCGTTGAAAATTATTGAACGCTTGCGCTTTGACACGGCGCGGCAGCGCCTTAAGATTGACGGTGCCAGGGCCGGCCTCGACCATGTCGACCCCCAAAAGCACCCGCCAAAAAAGCGTCCGGCGGAACAACTGGGCGCGCAGATCGATCCTGAAATCCCGAACTTTTCCGATTGCCCCAAAGGAGCAATGCACCCATGCGCGTACCCGCAAAAACGCACACCGAACACATTCACCCCGCCGCCCGCTCGGCCGCTGATGAGGCCGAAGCCGGCACGCTGTCACGCCGCGAATTCTTTGCCCGCGCCACCGCGCTGGGTGTCGGCGTTGCCGCCGCCTATGCGATGATCGGCCTGCCGGCGCCGAAAGCGCGCGCGGCCACGCCGCAACAGGGCGGCACGCTGCGCATCCAGAGCGAAGTGCGTCCCTTGCGCGATCCGCGCACTTTCGATTGGCCGCAAATGTCCAATTACACCCGCGGCTGGCTCGAATATCTGGTCGAGTACAATCGCGACGGCACGATCCGGCCGATGCTGCTGGAAAGCTGGACGGTCAGCGACGATGCGACCGAATATGTGCTGAACCTCCGCCCGGGCGTCAAATGGAACAATGGCGAGGATTTTGTCGCCGAGGACGTGGCCTTCAACATCGAGCGCTGGTGCGAAAAGGATGTGGAGGGCAACTCCATGGCCGCCCGTCTCGACGCGCTGATCGATCCGGAGACGAACAAGGCGCGCGAAGGCGCGATCGAAGTGGTCGACGATCTGACATTGCGGCTCAACCTGCCGCGCGCCGACATCACCCTGATTGCCGGCATGTCGGATTACCCGGCCCAGATCGTGCCGCGCGGCTTTGATGGCGATCCGATGGCCGATCCGGTTGGCACCGGTCCCTATCTGCCGGGCGAATATGCGGTCGGCGACCGCGGCATTCTGGTGCGCAACGAGGATCATGAATGGTGGGGCGAGGGCGCCTTCCTCGACCGGATTGAATATATCGACTACGGCACCGAACAGGCCGCCGTGGTTGCCGCCGTTGAATCCGACGAAGTCGACATGGTCTATGAATCGATCGGCGATTTCGTCGCCATCATGGACCAGTTCGGCTGGGCCAAGTCCGAAGCGGTCACCGCCAACACGGTCGTCATCCGGCCGAACCAGAATGCCGAAGTGGACGGCGTCAAGCCCTATGCCGACCCGCGCGTGCGCCGCGCTCTCGCACTGGCGGTCGACAACCGGGTCTGCCTGCAACTGGGCTATGCCGGCCTGGGCACGGTGGCGGAGAACCACCATGTCTGCCCCATCCATCCCGAATATGCCGATATCGGGCCAGCCGAGTTTGACCCCGAGGTGGCCAAGGCGCTGATCGACGAGGCCGGTATGGCCGATTTCGAACATGACCTGATCTCGATCGACGACAGTTGGCGCAAGCCGACCTGCGATGCGGTGGCCGCCCAGCTTCGCGATGCGGGCATCAAGGTCAAGCGCACCGTGTTGCCCGGCTCGACCTTCTGGAACGACTGGACCAAATACCCCTACAGCGCCACCGACTGGGCCCAGCGCCCGCTCGGCGTGCAGGTCCTGTCGCTGGCCTACCGCACCGGTGAGGCCTGGAACGAATCGGGCTTTGCGAACGAACAGTTCGACCAGCTTCTGAACGAGGCGATGGCCGTTGCCGATCCGGACGCGCGGCGCGAACTGATGGCGCAGATCCAGCAGATCATGCGCGATGAAGGCGTGATCATCCAGCCATACTGGCGCTCCACCTACCGGCACGCCAAGCCCGAGGTGATCGGTGCCGAACAGCATCCGACCTTCGAGATACACGTCTACAAGCTGGGCTGGGCCGCCTGACGGCCGGCTCCGGTCATGGGGCGTCCGGCGCTTCGGCGCCGGGCGCCCGGTTCACGCCTTGCCGGTGGCGATGATGCTTTCGGCCGAGGCGCGCACGGCCTCTTCCACCGGCCGAAACTCCATCGCCAGCACCGATCGGGTCTCGCTGTTGTCGATCTTCTTGTGCACATCGAGATTGGGCGCGATGGTCTTGATCTCCGCATCGAACAGCGCCATCAGCCGGATCGCAAAGTTCGGCGCGCGCCGGGTGACGATCTTGCGATCAGGATAGGCCTTGGCCAGCATGTCGGCGATTTGCGGGAACCAGACGAAGTCTGAAACCGCGATAAGCCGCTTGCCGATGGCACCGGGCGTGGTCAGCGCCGCGACATGCATGTGCGCGACATCGCGCACATCGACCGCCGGCAGCCCGAAATTGGGCAGCATCGGGTCCTTTGCGGCGAGAACGCGCTCGACGACGCCAAGCGAGGTTCCGTAATTGGCATCGAGCGCCGGGCCGAGCACGAGGCCCGGATTGATCGCGGTCAGATCCATGTCCGGCGCTTCATTGGTGACGAAGTCCCAGGCGGCCCGTTCGGCCAGCGTCTTTGATTTGCCGTAGGCATTGATCCGCGCCGAATTGACATCGCTCCAGTCGGCGGCGGTATAGGCCGTGCCATTGTCCGGGGCGTCCTTTTCCATCACCGAGACCATCGACGATGTGAGCACCACGCGTTTGACGCCGGCGTCCCTTGCCGCCCTCAGCGCGCGCAACGTGCCGTCCACCGCGGGCCGGATGACATCGTTCTCGTCCTTGGGCTGGGCCAGCGGAAAGGGCGAGGCGGTGTGCATGAGCATGTCGGCGCCCTCGAGCGCCTCCGCCCAGCCATCGTCGCTGGTCAGATCGAGTTCGGCGAAGCTGAGCCGATCGAGCGCCTGTGCATCGTCGAGATGCGGCCGAACCGCATCGCGCACCTCGTCGGCCCGCTTCATCGACCGGATCGTGCCGTGGACGGCAAACCCCGCATTGAGAAGCTGCAGAACGATATGTTTGGCGATGAAGCCGGAAGCCCCGGTCAGGACGACGCGTTGGGTCATGGCGAAGTGCCCTTTATATTGACAGTGTCAAGTCAGATGGTGTGTCGTTTGACGTTGTCAAGATCACTGGACGCCTCCGATCCCGAGCCGTCGTCCAGCGCCTGTTCCCGGAAGGCACTCGGGCTGGTTCCGACACGCTCCCGGAACGCCCGGTTGAACGGCGCCAGCGATCCATAGCCCAGTTCATAGGCGATCTGCGTAATCTGCGTGTGCACATGGGCAGGGTCGGACAATCTGCGTTTTGCCTCGGCGATCCGGTAATCGTTGAGGAACGCCGCGAAATTGCGATGACCCAGACCCTGGTTGATCAGTTTGCGCAGCCGGTGTTCGGGCAGCCCGAGACGCGACGCAAGACCGCCAATGGTCAGCCCGTCGGTCAGATAGGCGCCGTCCTCCATCAGGTCGCGCAGCCGGCCCAGATCGATCCGGTCTGCAGCGGAAACGCCCGTTGCCGGCTCCAGACCGCGATCGGGCACGCGCGCGACAAGTGACTGCCGCAACCTTGAAAGCGTCAGCGCAAGCGTCATGCAGACGGCAAGGATCATGAAGGCAATGCCGGCGCGGACCGTTGCGTCCAGTTCGATCCGCATCGTTTCAAGCACGATGATGACGACGATGGCGGCGGCGATGATCGGCACCATCACGGCGAGCGTCCTGCTGAATTGCAGGCGGCTGGCGACCAGATCGGTGGCGAGCGCCGCGCGCACCCGGATCATCAGATGGGCGATCATGGCGAGCGTAATGACCAGATGCAGTGCGCGGCTCACCGGCTCGAATGCCGGAAAAGGCAGGCATATCAGCATCAGGATGGCAAGCGTCAGCGGCGCGATGGCCATGGGTGCGCGCCATTTGAAACAATCGTCCAGGATCGCCAGCACGAACAGCCAGAAGAAGGCCGGCGCGGTCACCGCATAGGCTTTCAGCGGAATGTGGGCCGGACCCAGCGCCTCGATCATCACCGGCGTTGCGATGATCGCATAGACACCGGCGGCGCCCAGGAAAAGCGCGCCCATGACGCTGGCGGCATGCCGGGGACGGATCACCAGCAATTGCGCCATCAGCACAAGGCAGATGACGAGCGAGGCGCCGCGCGCACCGGCTTCCGCAAAATCCAACAGCGTCATGTCCGCAAGGTGCGCCGAACCGGGCCCGGTTTCAAGGACCCGGCCGGCAGGTCCGTCAATGGCCGAACTGCGGCGTCACCGGCGCCGACGGGTAGAGGGTGCGGCCCTTGTCGACAAAGCGTTCGCACGCGGCCGCCTCGCAGGCCGAAGCCTTGCCGATCGACGCGGTGGCGCGTGTGTCGATGTCCTGGGAATAATAGCGGACTGCATCGTCCGCGGTCGATCCGGCGAATGCGCCGGCGGGTGCCAGGATGGCCAGGGCGGTCATGGTGGCGATCAGGGTCTTGTGCATTGTTGCGTCCTCATCTCTTGGTGCCGCGCAGTTCTTGCGGGGCTGGGATGAAGATCGGCATGCCGGCGGGCGCTTGCCGCTCGCATTCCGATTTCGAGCAGCCTGTTTCGGTTTCGATCGGAGAATTCCGAATTCGATCCGCGCTTTCCCGCCTATCGCGCGCAACCTATGCAGCGCTCGGCCATCGGATCGATCTCCAGACGCTTGTCGGCGATCTCATCGCCGCATTCGGTGCAATAGCCATATTCGCCTTCGGCGATGCGACGCTCGGCCATCTCGATGCGCACCAGATCGCGCCGGCGCGCCCGCTCGGCCGCCTGCGCCATGGCTTGCTGCTGCATCGCATCCATGCGCGAAAGCCGGCCCACCGCGACCTGATCGAGTTCGACGGGCGCGTTGGCGTCGGCCCCCATGGCCAGGAAGGTCTCGATTTCGGCCTTGAGTGCGGCAAGCCGCGCCTTGGCCTTTTGCGCGTTGGCTGTCATAGGAGGGACGATAGAAAGCGCCATGGATAGGCGCAAGCTTTCGGGGAGTGTGGCCATGATCTGGCTGGTGGCGGGTCTCGTCCTGTTTTTGGGCATCCATTCGGTGCGCATGGTCGCACCGGACTTTCGCGACGGCGTGATCGCCGAACGCGGCGAGGGGTTCTGGAAGGGCATCTATTCGGTCGCCTCACTGATCGGTTTCGTGCTGCTGATCTGGGGTTTCGGCCAGGCCCGAATGGTTGCACCGATCCTGTGGGTGCCGCCCACATGGATGGCGCATATCAATCTTCTGCTGATGCTGCCGGCGCTGATCCTGCTCGTCGCCTCGCAATTGCCGGCGGGCTACATCAAGCGCGCGGTCAAACATCCGATGATCCTGGGCGTGAAGGTCTGGGCCTTCGGACATCTGCTCGCCAATGGCGATCTGGCTTCGCTCGTCCTGTTCGGCGCGTTCCTTGGCTGGGGCGTGTGGAACCGCATTTCCGTCAAGCGTCGCGGCGATCCGGTCTATAACAATCCGGCAGTCCTTTTTGACGGCATCGCCGCCGTGGTCGGCACGCTGCTCTATCTGTGGCTGATCTTGCAGGGCCATGCCTGGCTGTTCGGCGTGCCGCCGGTTGCCATGTGATGCGGCCGGTCCCACTTACAATGCGCGCAATTTGCCGCTAAAGCGGCGCAACATTTTGGTCCTCAGGGTTTTGTGATGTCCGACGACGGTTTTTTCCGCGAGGTCGAAGAAGAGCTGCGCTCGGAGCGGCTCAAGAATTTCTGGGAGCGGTTCGGTGTCCTGATCATTGCCGGCGCGGTGCTGATCGTCGCCGCGACCGCCGGCTATCGCGGCTGGGAATGGTACAGCGCCCGTCAGGCGTCCGCATCGGGCGACCGGTTCCTCGAGGCGCTCAATCTCGCCAATGACGGCCAGTCCGATGCCGCCATGGAGCGGTTGCAGGCGCTTGAGGCGGACGGGTTCGGCCAATATCCGGTGCTGGCGCGCATGCGCGCTGCGACCGTCCAGCTTGAACAGGGCGACACCGATGCGGCCGTCGCCGCGTTCGATGCGATCGCCGCCGACCGTTCGGTGCCGGTCGCGCTGCGTGACATGGCGCGGCTGCGCGCCGCCTATGTTCTGGTCGACCATGGCTCATACACCGACGTCGCCGGCCGCGCTGAGCAATTGACCGCGCCCGACAATCCGTTGCGCCATTCGGCGCGCGAGGCGATGGGCCTTGCCGCCTGGAACGAAGATCGCTTTGCCGACGCCAAGCGCCTGTTCGACGAGATCCTGAATGACGAACTCGCGCCGCAGGGGGTTGCCGGCCGCGCGCAGATGATGGTCGAACTGATCGTGGCCAGCGGCGCGGTCGCCGAAGGCTGAGCCATGTCGTTCACCGTCGCCATTGTCGGCCGGCCCAATGTCGGCAAGTCGACGCTGTTCAACCGCCTGGTGGGCCGCAAGCTGGCGCTGGTGCACGACGAGCCCGGCGTCACCCGCGACCGGCGCCGGCATGAAGCGCGGCTGGTCGATCTGCGCTTCGATGTCATCGACACGGCCGGGCTTGAGGAGGGCGAAGCGACAACGCTGCCGGGCCGGATGCGGGCCCAGACGGAGATCGCCGTCGGCGAGGCCGATCTGGCGCTGTTCCTCGTCGACGCCAAGAACGGTTTGACCGCTGCCGACCAGACCTTCGCCGACATATTGCGCCGCTCGGGAAAGCCGGTCGTCCTTGTCGCCAACAAGGCCGAGGCGCGTGGCGCCGAAGCCGGGCTTTACGATGCCTACAGGCTCGGCCTCGGCGAAGCCGTGCCGGTGTCCGCCGAGCACGGTCAGGGCCTGGGCGATCTGCGCGATGCCATGGTCGAGGCCATCGGCGAGGAGCGGGCATTGGCGCATGAGCATGAGGACGCCGACGAAGCCGAGACCGACATCGCCGTTGAAGACGTGCCCGAGGGCGAAGAGCCCGCCTATGACGACACCAAGCCCTTGCGCATCGCCATTGTCGGCCGGCCCAATGCCGGCAAGTCGACGCTGATCAACCGTCTGGTCGGCGAGGAGCGGCTGCTGACCGGACCGGAAGCGGGCATCACACGCGATTCGATCTCCGTTGACTGGCAATGGCGCGGGCGCAAGGTGCGCCTGTTCGACACGGCCGGCATGCGGCGCAAGGCGCGCGTTCAGGAAAAGCTCGAAAAGCTGTCGGTCGGCGATGCGCTGCGCGCCATCCGCTTCGCCGAAGTGGTCGTCGTGGTCCTCGATTCGATGATCCCGTTTGAAAAGCAGGACCTGCAGATCGTCGATCTGATCGCGCGCGAGGGCAGGGCGCCCGTCATCGCCTTCAACAAATGGGATCTGGTCGAAGACCGGCAGGAGCGGCTCGCCGACCTGCATGAACGCACCGCGCGCCTGCTGCCGCAAATCCGCGGCGTGCGCGCGATCCCCGTCTCGGGGGAAACCGGCTACGGGCTCGACCGGCTGATGGAGGAGATCGTCGCCACCCACAGAGTGTGGAACCGGCGCGTTTCCACCGCCCGTCTCAACAAGTGGCTCGACGCGGTCGCCCAGCACCACCCGCCGCCAGCCGTGTCCGGCCGCCGCATCAAGCTCAAATACATCACCCAGGCCAAGACCCGCCCGCCGGGCTTTGTCCTGTCCTGCTCACGGCCCGATGCGCTGCCCGCATCCTATCTGCGCTATCTGACCAACGCGCTACGCGAGGATTTCGACCTGCCGGGCGTGCCGGTGCGGATGATGCTGCGCTCGCCCGACAATCCGTTTGCAAGCAAGGCCAAACGCCGCAAGTGATCGTGCGTGCGTCGCCGGCGACCCCTTAACAAAAATTGACCGGCCACTTAACGGCTCATCAAGGTTAATGCCGCATTGTGCTGCTCGTTCGCGTTGCGTTGCAAGCATTTCGGAGTTGGTCAGTGCGTTTTCTGCGTCTTTTTGGCACGAAGTTCATCGTGCCGTTTGCGTTCGCCGCTGCTGTTATTGTCGCCAATCCGTCGCAAATGTCCCTTCAGGACATGTCGGTTCTCGTTTCCGGTATCGATACGACCGCTGAAGACCGCTGGCTGATGCATGTCAGCCGCGCCGGCGTCGGTTCGATCCATTCCGCCGAAGTCCGCTTTCCGGTCGATACCGGCGTCACCGGCGCGATCCGCAAGCCCGATGGCACGCAGTCGGGCGTCGGGCCGATCGCCGTGATCAGCGAAAAGCAGGTTCTGCCGGAAACACCCGACGAAGCGCGCATCAACCGCACTGAAAAGTCCGGCCGCATCGCCGCTGTCGTTCCGGTTGCCCCGCCCAAGGATTTCTCGGCCGGCTCGATCCTGGAACGCCAGTCCAACATCCTGCGGCCATCGTTTGGCGACGATGTGCAGATGGCCTTCGTCAAGCCGCGGATTCGCGGCGAAGAAATGCAGATCGCCGCGGCATTCCACATTCGCAAGCCGGCGCCCGAGCCGCAGGTGTCCTCGATGATCGCCTCGCTGGTCACCAACACCAACGCCGATGTGCTAGCGACCGCCTATGCGCCGCCCGAAGCCGATTTCGCCCAGGAATCGCCGTTCGCAAGCCTGCTGCGCAACGAGCCCGCCGCCCGCGGTCGGTTCATCCCGCCCGTACCGGAGAACGATCATGCCTGGGCCAGCAACCCGCTGCCGCCGCGCGTCTTCTCCAACCGCGAGCAGAAATGCCTCGCCGAAGGCATCTATTTCGAGGCCCGCGGCGAGATCGCGCGCGGTCAGGCCGCCGTCGCCCAGGTGATCCTGAACCGGGTTCGCAATCCCTCATTCCCCAACTCGATCTGCGGCGTCGTCTATCAGAACCGGCACTGGCGCAATCGCTGCCAGTTCTCGTTCGCCTGCGACGGCATTCGCGACCGGATCACCGAGCCGCACATGTGGCAAAAGGCGAAAGACATCGCCATGGCGACGACGGCCGGCAAGATCTGGCTCGACGAGGTGGGTTCGTCGACCCACTACCATGCCACCTACGTCAACCCGCGCTGGGCCCGGTCGATGAAGCGGCTGACGCGGATCGGCCTGCACATCTTCTATCGCACCTATGGCGGCGGCTGGAGCTGACCGCCGACGGCCGTATCCGCCGCTTGCGTCGGCATTTGGTCTAAAGCCCGCCACTGCCCTGTGCGACGAATCGGCAATGCCGGCGTAAATATCTGATTTAAAACAATTTTTGCGGTCATATTGCACCGCCCAATCCGCCTTGACGAATGACAGGGCCGAAACTATGTTGCGCGCAATTTGAGGGGGCCTGCGGCCCGTCTCGCGCGTCACGGTTCAGGGTCATGGCAGCAGACAAGCCAACACGCACCCCGGCCGGCGATCAGCAGGACGGGCGTGTCGTCTCAAATCCGAATGCCGATCTGGAACAGCGGCGCCGGGCGCTCGAAGAGGCGCTGGCGCAACGCGCCCCGAGCGGGGATGCAGCTGACGATGGACGGCAGGAGGGAGCCGGAACCGGGATCGCGGCTGCGCTCAAACTGTCCAGCGAGTTCGTCGCGGGCATTTTGGTTGGCGCCGGGCTCGGATATCTGCTCGACCAGGTGGCGGGCACCAGCCCGTGGGGACTGATCGTCTTCCTGCTGCTTGGTTTTGCTGCCGGTGTTTTGAATGTGTTGCGCGCGGCGGGCATGGTGGCCCATCCGGCCGCGGGCAAGCGCGGAGAACGGCTCGGCGACGGGCCGGGATCGCAACAGGGCGACGACTGACGGCGCTGCGCCGCGGACAAAAACGACAAGGGCGCGCATCGCCCGGCAGGAACGGAGACAGGCACGGTGGCGAACGATCCCATCAAGCAGTTCGAGATCAACACGATCGTGCCGCTGGAGAATGTCGCGGGTCTCGACCTGTCCTTCACCAACTCCTCGCTCTTCATGGTCGCGACCGTCGCAACCGCATCGGCTTTCCTTTATTTCGGCAGCGCCAATCGCGGGCTCGTCCCCGGCCGGCTGCAGTCGATGGCCGAAATGTCCTACGAATTCGTCGCCTCCATGCTGCGCGACGCCGCCGGCAGCCAGGGCATGCGGTTCTTCCCGTTCGTCTTCTCGCTGTTCATGTTCGTGCTGTTCGCCAACCTGTTCGGCATGTTCCCCTATTTCTTCACCGTGACCAGCCATATCATCGTCACCTTCGCGCTCGCCATGCTGGTGATCGGCACGGTGATCATTTACGGCTTCATGAAGCACGGGCTGAAGTTTTTGGGCCTGTTCGTGCCCGAAGGGGTGCCCGGGGTCCTTGTGCCGTTGGTCGTGGCGATCGAGGTCATCTCGTTCCTGTCGCGTCCGATCAGCCTGTCCGTCCGTCTGTTCGCCAACATGCTGGCCGGCCACATCACGCTGAAGGTCTTCGCCGGCTTCGTCGTCTCGCTCGGCGCGCTTGGCGCGGTGGGCATTGGCGGCGCCATCCTGCCGCTGATCATGGTCGTTGCCATGACGGCGCTCGAATTCCTGGTCTCGTTTCTCCAGGCCTATGTCTTCGCGGTTCTGACCTGCATGTATCTCAACGACGCATTGCACCCGAGCCACTGATCCACATGGCGGCCTGCCGCCACAACCCATCCCGCAAATTCTTCGTTCAAAGGAGCTCACCATGGAAGCGGAAGCAGCAAAGTTCATCGGCGCCGGTATCGCCTGTCTCGGCATGGGTGGCGCGGCCATCGGCCTCGGATCCATCTTCGGCAACTA
>JANSXT010000015.1 GCA_024742765.1 Phyllobacteriaceae bacterium
GCCGCCGCGTCTTCGCGGATCTGCGCCGCTTCACCGCGGGCCTGACCAAGCTGCTGGTTCGAATATTGGTTGGCTTCCTCGCGGAAGCGGTCCTCGTCCTGCTCGGCGCGCTGGACTTCCTCGAACGCGTCGGCCACTTCGCGCGGCGGCGCCGCATCCTCGATCGAGACCGTGTTGATCTGGATACCGGCGCCATAGCTGTCGAGCGTCATCTGCATCGATGTGCGCACCTCGTCGGCGATCGCCGCACGGTTGTCGCGGAAGACGTCCTGCGCCGGACGGCGCCCGACGATCTCGCGCATCGCGCTTTCGGCCACCTGGCGCACCGCATCGTCCGGTCCGGCGACGTTGAACAGGTAGGAGCGCGGGTCGATCACCGAATAAAGGACCGAGAACTGCACATCGACGATGTTCTGGTCGCCCGACAGCATCAGCCCGTTCGAGCCGCCACGGCCCGTGCCCGCGCCGACCTGGATCTGCTTTTCGACGATCTGCACCTTTTCCACCGTTTCGACCGGCCAGAAGTGGAAATGAAGGCCCGGCTCGGACAGTTCGGCCTTGGGCTTGCCGAACAGGAGTTCGACCGCCCGCTCGTCCGTGTCGACCTGGTAGAAGGCCTGCAGCGCATAAAGCACCAGCGCGCCGACGACCAGCAGGCCGATCAGTGCGCGGCCGCCGCCGCCACCGCCGCCCGGAAGGGCGCGCTTGAGCCGGTCCTGGCCCTGGCGGATAATGTCTTCGAGGTCCGGTGGCTGGCCACCGCCGCCGCCCGGACGGTTGGGGCCGCGCGGACCCTGCCCCCACGGGCCGCCGCCATTGCCGCCGCCGCCACCCCAGGGGCCGCCATTCTTGTCGCCGCCGCCGCCCCAAGGGCCGCCGCCGCCATTCTGATTGCTCCAGGGCATCCAAAACCTCGCGATACGAAAAAACAAGGCGTTGAGCCGAAAGGCCAAACGCGCTCCGTAGAAGCGTTATAGGAACGCGCCCCTGCCCTTTCAACGAAAACCGGTCCGAATTCGGCATGGCCCGGTGCGGCCAAAACGCCGCGCCGTCTCACTGGCGTATGCGCTGTCGTTGCCTCACGGAAGATCAGGCTTTGCTTGTCGATAAGCCGGCTGGCATGCCAGAACGTGGGCATGTTACGCAGTCGCAACGCCGCGTTTGGGTCTGCATGGCGCGATCGACGAGCAAACACCCGTCCTTTCCGGGGACCTGAAAAATGCAAAAAAAGCTCTGGTCCGCATTGCTCGTCGCGGCGACCCTGATCGCCGGCGGATTCGCCTATCAGCTTGTGTCCTCGCAGACACAGACAGACTTGGCCACGCAACTGTCCAACGAGGCGTTGCTTGCGCGTCAGTCGCTCATAAACACAATCGAACAATATCGTATCCTGCCATCCGTGATCGGCAATGATCCACGTTTGATATCCGTTCTCGACGACCGCACTAAAACGGCAGCCGCCAACCGCTACCTCAAGACCGTCCGCGGCCAGTCCGGAACCGCCGAACTGTTTTTGCTGGATGCGACAGGCAACACGATCGCCGCGTCGAACCATGATGAAGAGCCGACATTCATCGGCGAGAACTACCAGTTCCGCCCCTACTTCCTTGACGCGCTGGCGCACGGTACCGGCCAGTTCTACGCGATTGGCGCAACCACGGGGATTCCGGGATATTTCATATCAACGCGCGTCATTTCGCCGGCCGGAACCGTCGGCGTCGTGGTGGTGAAGGTCGACTTGCGAGAAGTTGCGCTGGGCTGGAAAGCGGCGAATTCGCTCGTGGCGGTTACCGACAAAGACGGGATCGTGTTCCTGACGTCGATCGACGAGTGGCTGTACCGACCGGTTGTCAGCCTGACCGACGAGAAAGCCGGGCGCATCGTCGCGAGCCGCAAATTCGGCAACGCCAATGTCGTCCAGGCAACGCCAATCTTCGCCGACAACGCAACGGAGTTTTCCCTAGATGGTGGGACGTTCGTCGCGGATCAGAACCTGGTAACACGCGTCGACTTTCCTTATGCGGGCTGGTCGGTCATCCAGCGCACGTCTCTTGGCGTCGTGCAGACCACGGCTTTGGCCGCAGCGATTTCCGTCGGGCTTGCCACACTGCTGCTCGGAGCGGCGATGATCATCTTCAGCCAAAGGCGCAGCCTGATCAGGCTGAAACTGGCGCAGACCGAAGAACTCGAGCGCAAGGTCGAGGAACGCACGACGGCGCTGGCGCAAGAGATCGAGGAACGCAAAGGCATCGAGACGGCCCTCCGGGAAACACAGGACGGTCTCGTCCAGGCTGCAAAGATGGCGGCGCTCGGCCAGATGTCGGCTGCCATCGTCCATGAGGTTAGCCAGCCCCTGGCCGCACTCGAAAACACTTTGGCATCCGCAGGCATTTATGCAGAGCGTGGTGAGCCGGACAAGACCACCGAAAAGGTCAAGGGTGCCCGAAGGACAATCGAGCGTATTCAAAGGATGGTCAGGCACCTCAAATCCTTCGCACGCCGCGAAAACCCGCCGCGACTTCAGCCCATCAGCGTCAATGCGGCCGTCAGGGAAGCTGTTGCATTGGCCGAGCCGCACCGCAAGGAAGTCGGGGCACGCATTGAGAGCGCAGTGCCCGACAACCTCATGGTAATGGCCGGTGATGTTCGGCTGGCACAGGTAATTCTCAACCTCACCATCAACGCTTTGGATGCCGCGCGAGGGTCGGACCAGCCGATTGTGGTCATCTCCGCCGATAGTGATGACGATGGCCGGACGGCCACAATCGAAGTCCGGGACAACGGGCCGGGCATCAACATCGCCAATGTCAAACAACTCGCCGAGCCGTTCTACACCACAAAGGAGACTGGCGAGGGTCTCGGCCTCGGACTGTCGATATCAAACATGATCACCGAGGAGTTCGGCGGCCGTCTGTCGCTGCAGAACGATCACCGGGGCGGCTGCATCGCCAGCGTCACATTGCGCCGTGCTGGCGAAACGGCGACTGGAGACGATGGACAACGCTCTGGCCGGCAATCCGATACCACAGAGGCGATAGAGGCGATGACATGACTCGCCAACCCCGCATTCTTGTTGTCGACGATGAACGGGTCGTTCGCGAGTCCACTGGCGAGCTCATGGAACTGGCCGGCCTGCAAACATCGATCGCTGCAGACGCGGCGTCCGCCCTGGCAATGCATCGGAACGGCGCTTTTGACGTCATCCTGTCAGACCTGCGCATGCCACAAATGTCAGGGCTGGATCTGCTGCAGGCCATCAAGCGGACCGACAGCGACTGCTCGTTCGTGATGATGACCGGGCATGGCGACGTGCCCGTCGCGGTCGAAGCAATGCGGCTCGGTGCAGACGACTTCATTGAGAAGCCCTGCAGTGCGGATGTTCTGGTCGAAAGGATCAAGCGCATTGCAGAGCGTGCGCTGCTTCGGCGCGAAATTCGCGACCTGCAGTCTCAGCTCGACGGGTCCGCCGGATTCGAGCACGACTGGCCTGGCAGTTCCGCCCATGCGCATCAGGTCCGCGCGATGCTGCACACTGTTTGCGCCAATGATGATCCCGTGCTTGTGGCCGGACCTAAAGGAAGCGGAAGGAGCCATATTGCACGGACGATACACCAGCATTCAGTTGGCCATGCCAGCCACTTTCTGATGATAGACGCGGCGACGATTGCATCGGCGGACCAACATGAAACACTGTTTGGTGGCGCAACCTACGCTTCGCGTGAAGGGCTTTTGCGCGCAAACAAGCGGGCGACGATCTGTATCCGCAACGCCGAGACGCTCGCGCCGCAGGTGCAGGACATGCTGGTCGCCGCGCTCCGGGACCGGCAGATATTGCCCGCTGGTGGGGAAACGCCGGTGGCGATCGACTGCCGGCTCATCATGGTAACCCAACGGGCTTCGGCTCTCGTGTCCGCCTTGCGCGAGGCCTTTGGTTCGTGGGTGTTTGAATTGTTACCGCTGTCCCGGCGTGCCGAAGACATCGCCTCGGTATTTGCCGGAATGGTGTCAAGGGCAGCCGCCCGTGCCGGCACCGAGGCGCCTGTCCTCTCGCTTGACCTGATTTCGGCAATTCTCGCCGAGGCCGACCATCTCGACATGCGCCAGATGATGGATCGGGCCCACAATTTTGCACTCGGAACAGAACCGCAGGCAGGCGATACCCAAACCAGTCTGAAAGAGCTTTTGCACGAGTTCGAACGCGGCGTGATCCTCGCACGGCTGGCCGCCCACCGAGGCAACCAGTCAAAGACCGCTCAAGCACTGAGAATCCCTCGCCGCACGCTCGGCGAGCGGATAGCGAAGCTGGGAATTGACCCGTCAGAGCTTGCCTGACCGCCGAACGTGGCGGGATTCCGCCGACTTTTCGCACCGCAGCACAACTGCGCCTTGAACCGGCGCCGCAAATGATTGTTTTTGACGGCAAGGCCGGTTGACGACCGACCGTGCCCACAACTGGGAGGATACTCATGAAACGCAGAACCTTTGTTTCTGCCACGCTCGCTGCGGGGCTGGCGCTGGGCGCGGCGACCGGTGCGTTCGCGCAGGAAGCGCGCAACTATATTCTGGCGACCGCTTCGACCGGCGGCACCTATTATCCGGTGGGCGTTGCCATCTCGACGCTGACCAAGGTGCGCCTCGAGCCCAAGCAGAAGATCGGCATGAGCGCCATTTCCTCGGCCGGCTCGGGCGAAAATGTCCGGCTGATCCGCGAGGGTGAAGCGCAGTTCGCCATCCTTCAGGGCCTGTTCGGCTATTATGCGGCGACCGGCACCGGCCCCGTCGAAGCCGACGGTCCGCAGGAGCATCTGCGCTCGGTCTCGATGCTCTGGCAAAATGTCGAACACTTCATCATCGCCTCGGACCGCGTCGAAAGCGGCACCGTGTCCGACGTGCTCGCGCTCAGGGGCGAAGCAATGGCGATGGGCCGGCAGAATTCCGGCACGATCGGCTCCAACCGCACCATCCTGTCGGGCTTCGATGTGGACATGGACAATGAATATGAGCTTGTCTTCGGCGGTTATGGTCCCAGCGCCGAAGCGGTGCAGAACGGCCAGGCCGTGGGCATGTCGACGCCCGCCGGCGTGCCGGTCGGCGCGGTGACGCAGCTCTTTTCGGCCGCCGGCGACCGGGTGACGCTCCTGTCATTCACGCCCGAGGAAATGGAGATGGCCGATGGCGGCCGCGGCCTTTGGACCGAGTATACAATCGCCGGCGGCACCTATCCGGGCATCGACGAGGATGTGACGACCATCGCGCAGCCCAACTTCCTCGCCACCCATGCGGACATTCCCGAAGAGGATGTCTACCAGATCACCAAGACCATGTATGAGAACCTGCCCTTCCTGCAGGCGATCCACCCGGCGACCAAGGCGATGGCGCTGGAGCGGGCGATTGCCGGCCTTCCGGTGCCGCTGCATCCCGGCGCGGCCCGCTTCTACCAGGAGCAGGGTCTGGACATCCCCGACAATCTGATGGCGCAATAATGGCGCTTGCGGCGGGCGCGACCGTGCCCGCCGCCTCTTTTCTCTGACCCGCCGGTAACCTGATGCGCGCCGACACCATCCAGCAGACGCGCAGCCCGTCGCTGTTCGAGCGGCGCGGCCTGTCGCTCGCCGCCCTGATCGTCGGCGTCACCATTTCGCTCGCCCATATCTGGATGAACTCGTTCGGCAATGTGTCGACGATTCACCAGAACGGCTTCCACTTTGCCGGGTTCGCGCTCCTGTGCGTGCTGGTCACGCCGCTGGTGCAGCAAAATTGGGCCGAACAGCCGCTGTTCCGCGCATTCGACATCGCCTTCGGCGCCATCGTCGCCTTTGCCGCGCTTTGGGTGGTCAATGCGGAGAGCGCCATTTACGACCGCGGCGTGCGGCTGATCTGGTCGGACTGGCTGGCCGGGAGCCTGTGCATCATCGGGGTCCTTGAATACACACGCCGCACCACCGGCTGGATCATCCCCTTCCTGATTGTCGCTTCGCTCACCTATATTGTCTGGTGGGGACAATATGTGCCCGGCGTCTTCCGCTTTGGCGGCCTGTCGGCCGAAACGATCATGTTCCGCGCCATGTATGGCGACGACGCCATGTTCGGTACGATCGCGCGCATCTCGTCCACTTTCGTCTTCATGTTCATCCTGTTCGGCGCGTTTCTCTTGAAGTCCGGCGCCGGCGATTTCATCGTCGATGTCTCCCGCGTCGTCGCCGGTCGGTTCATCGGCGGACCGGGCTTCGTCGCGGTGATGGCCTCGGGGCTGACCGGCACGATCTCAGGCTCGGCGGTCGCCAACACCGCATCCACCGGCGTGATCACGATTCCGCTGATGAAGCGGGCGGGCTTTCCGAAGCATTTTGCCGGCGGTGTGGAGGCCGCATCGTCCACCGGCGGCCAGCTGATGCCGCCCATCATGGGCGCGGGCGCCTTCGTCATGGCGTCTTTCACCCAGATTCCCTACACCACCATCGTTACCGTCTCGATCCTGCCGGCGATCCTTTATTTCGCGACCGTCGGCTTTTTCGTGCGCATCGAGGCCAAGCGCTCCAACGCGACGGCGCTGGCCGAAGAGGACGGGCCGGGCTTCTGGGAAGTGTTCCGCCGCGGCGGCCCGCCCTTCGTGCTGCCGGTCGGCCTTCTGATCGGGCTTCTGGTCTATGGCTATACGCCCACCTATGCCGCCGGCTTTGCGATCCTGACCTGCATCGCCGCCTCCTGGCTGACGCCCAACCGCATGGGACCGACGAAGATCATCGAGGCGCTGGAACTGGGCGCCCGCAACATGATCATGACCGGCATCCTGCTCTGCGGCGTCGGGCTGATCGTCAACGTCATCACCACGGCGGGCATCGGCAACACCTTCTCGCTGATGATCGCGCAATGGTCGGACGGCTCGCTGATCATCGCCATCCTGCTGGTGGCGCTCGCTTCGCTCGTCCTCGGCATGGGCCTGCCGGTGACGGCCGCCTACATCGTCCTCGGAACGCTGTCGGCGCCGGCGCTGAACCAGTTGATCCTCGAGGGCCAGACGGTCGAATTGATCGCCGCCGGGCAACTGCCCGAAACCGCCAAGGCGATGTTCATGATCGCCGTGCCCGACCAGATCGCCGCGCTCTCGGCGCCCATGGCGATGGCCGAAGCACGCGCAATCGTCGATGCCCTGCCGCCCGAACTGATGCTGCAGGTCTACGATCTGGCGTTCGATCCGGCGGCGCTCACACTCGCATTGTTGTCCGCGCACATGATCATCTTCTGGCTGAGCCAGGATTCAAACGTCACCCCGCCCGTGTGCCTCGCCGCCTTCACCGCCGCGGCCATCGCCGAATCCCCGCCGATGAAGACCGGCGTCGCCGCCTGGAAGGTCGCCAAGGGGCTCTATTTCGTCCCGCTGCTCTTCGCCTACACGCCCTTCCTTTCGGGCAACTGGCCGGAAATGCTGGAGATCTTCGCCTTCGCCCTGCCCGGCCTCTGGGCCGTCTCCGCCGCCATTCAGGGCCATTGGGAAAACCGGCTTCACCCGATCGAGCGCATCTTGGTCCTCGCGGTCGGCGCAACTTTGATGTGGCCGATCGGCGGGCTGGTTCACCTCGTGGCGCTCGCGGCATTTGTGGGATTGTTCTGGTGGAATGTCCGGAAGGGCGCCGGGGTGGAAACGGCTTCTGATTGACACCCGGCGTGTAAGCCGTTACCTTACACTCATGATCCGCAGCATTCGGCACAAGGCTCTGAAAGCCTATTGGACCGAAGGCAAGACCAAAGGCCTGAATGCGCAATGGCTCCGCAAACTGGATCGCATCATGGCAGCGCTGGACGCGGCAGAAAAACCGGAAGCAATGAACTATCCCGGCGCTCGGTTCCACGCTCTGACAGGCGATAAGGCCGGCCGCTATTCTGTTCGCCTCACCGGCAACTACCGCATCACGTTCGCATGGTCGGACCAAGACGCAATTGATGTGGATTTGGAGGATTTTCACTGATGTTGAAACGTCACCCTTCCATTCCACCGGTTCATCCGGGAGAGTTGCTCGCCGAGGATATTCTGCCCGAAACCGGCATGACCAAGGTCGCCTTCGCCAAAGCCCTCGGCGTCTCGCGCCAAACGCTTTATGATGTGCTGAACCAGAAACAGCCGGTCACGGCGAACCTCGCGGTTCGTTTGGGCAAGCTTCTCGGAAATGGAGCGCAGTTCTGGATCAATATGCAGCGCAACTATGACCTGGCGATCGCGGAACGCGAGGTTGATGTGTCATCGATCCCCACGCTCAAGGCTTCCTGATCAGGTACAGGGTCCTCACGCCCTTTCCCAAACCACATACCTTGTGGCGTGACTGTCCCTCTTCCCCTGCGTCACGTCCCAATTCTCCTCTTGGCACTCTGTATCATCCCATGATACAAACCTGATGTCATGATCGTCGGGTACCGCGACCGCCGCATCGAGACAGTTGCCTCGCGCAAGTGTCCCAAAGGGTTTCCGGCCGATGTCTTCAAGGTGGCCTATCGCAAACTCGCCATGCTCGAAGCCGCCTTGGTTCTGGATGATCTTCGGTCGCCGCCGGGCAACCGCTTGGAGGCGCTGAAAGGCGACCGCGAAGGACAGCATTCGGTGCGGATCAACGATCAGTGGCGCATCTGCTTTGTTTGGACGGAGCGTGGACCTGACCGCGTCGAGATTGTCGACTATCACTAGGAGCAAGACATGCTGAACCAGATCGCAACCATCCCCTCCCCTGCCGTTCACCCGGGGGAAGTTTTGCGCGAAGAATATCTCGTACCCTATCGGATGAGCGCCTATCAGCTTGCCAAGGCGATCAAGGTACCGCGCACGCGCGTCGAGCGGATTGCCAAGGAACAGACAGGCGTGACGTCCGACACGGCGCTCAGGCTGGCGCGCTTCTTTGGCACCTCATCGCAGTTCTGGATGAATTTGCAGTCGAACCATGATCTCGCCCGCGCACGCCAGAACGTGGCGCTGGATGAGATCCAACCGCTGTCGCAAACAGCGTGACGGCCGGAGAATCCGCCCTCACGCCCTCTCCCACACCACATACCGCGTGGGGTGGCTGTCCTTTTCCCCCGCCGGCACATGCTCCTCGCGCGTTACCTCCCACACCGCCGGATCGATTGCCGGAAAAACCGTGTCGCCGTCGATCTCCGCATCCACATGGGTCACATGCAGCACATCGGCCAGCGCCATGGCCTGCGCGTAGATCTGGCCGCCGCCGGCGATGAAGATCGTGTTCGGCGCCTCGGCGTCGGGGGCGTCCGGGTCCGGCTCGAAGCTCTCCAGATGCGCCGTGGCCAGTTCCAGCGCCGCGCCGAGCGAACCCACCGCCAGCGCCCCCTCGGCCTGCCAGTCATGATCGCGGGTGACGACGATGTTCAGCCGGCCCGGCAGCGGCTTGCCGACGCTGTCAAACGTCTTGCGGCCCATGATCACTGGATGGCCGAGGGTCAACGCCTTGAAGCGCTTGAGATCCGTCGACAGGCGCCACGGCATGTCCCCGTCCCGGCCGATCACGCCGTTTGAAGCCACTGCGACGATGACGGCAATCGTCGGGTCGCCGCTCACACCGCCACCGGGGCCTTGATATGCGGGTGGGGATCATAGCCCGTGATCTCGAAATCCTCGAAGGCAAAATCGAAGATCGACGGCACTTCGCGCGTGATTTTGAGGGTCGGCAGCGGCTGCGGCTCGCGCGCAAGTTGCGTTGCCGCCTGCTCGAAATGGTTCGCATAGATGTGCGCGTCGCCGAATGTGTGCACGAATTCGCCGACATCGAGATCGCAGACATGGGCGATCATGTGGGTCAAAAGCGCGTAAGAAGCGATGTTGAACGGCACGCCGAGAAAGATGTCGGCCGAGCGCTGGTAGAGCTGGCAGGAGAGCTTGCCGTCGGCCACATAGAACTGGAACAGGCAATGGCAGGGCGGCAGCGCCATATGGTCCACCTGCGCCGGGTTCCATGCCGACACGATGTGCCGGCGCGAGGCGGGATTGGTCTTGATGCCTGCGACCAGCTTGTCGATCTGGTCGATCGTTTGCCCGTCGCCCGCCGGCCAGGAGCGCCATTGCGCGCCATAAACCGGACCGAGATCGCCCTTATCGTCGGCCCATTCGTCCCAGATGGAGACGCCGTTTTCCTTGAGCCAGCCAATGTTGGTGTCGCCGCGCAGGAACCACAACAATTCGATGATGATCGAACGGATGTGCAGCTTCTTGGTGGTCACCAGCGGAAAGCCGTCGGCAAGGTCAAAGCGCATCTGGTGGCCGAAAACCGAGCGCGTGCCCGTGCCCGTGCGGTCGCCCCGGTCGGTGCCCGTCTCCATCACAAGGCGCATCAAATCGTGATATTGGCGCATGCGTCCTTATGGGCCGATTCCGGCCGAAACGTCCATCGGGCGATGGCGCTTGCCCCAAGGAAAAGCCCCCGAACCGTTTGGTCCGGGGGCTGCACCAAGTGCCTGTCGGTCGCCTCATCCCGGAACTTGATTCCGGGATCCATGGTTCAGGACCGCGTCATGGATTCCGGGGTCAAGCCCCGGAATGACGGCCGGAATTGGGTTCAAAGATCGCCGAGCTTGCCCAGATGTTTGGCCACCAGATAATAGAAGGTCACGCGCGCCTTGGAGCGATCGTCCTTCATCTCCTCGCACACCTTGGCGACCACTTCGTCGCCGGCCGCCTGATCGGTGACGCCGAGCTTCTTGCCGCACCATTTCTCGCGCACGCGCTCGAGTTCGGACGGATCGGAACAGGAAACGAGCGAGGCGTCACGTGAGCGCAGTGCGATGCCCAGATGCTTGACGATCTTGTTGACGGTTGCCTCATCGGCGCCCGCATCATATTTCTTCACATCGGCGAGATAGTCGGTCATGGGCATTCCCCCTCCAAATTGCGCCGGCGGCAGGCGTTCCGGACCAGAGCCTTGCGCCGCCATCCCTGCCGACTGTTCTCAACGCCATACCCAATGTCAACCGGCAAACGCGCCGGGCCTTTGAATCGTCACGCTTTTCATCCTATATTGGCGGTGCCGGTTCGCCGGCTATGGCAATAAACGGGCGGTACAATAAGCCTTTCGGACCCGGGGGCGGTACCCGGCGCCTCCACCAGGAACGCTGCTGCAACAGGCCGGCAGCGCTGCTGATGGGGGCGAAACAGGATCGACGAGGGTGTAAAAACCGTACTTTTGCCCGGCATGATACCGCCGTTATCGGGTCACAATGTTAGTTGCAAACGACAACTACGCAGAGGCACGTCTCGCTGCCTAATGGCGGTGCGACAGCTTCACCTGAACTCCTGACCGGTTTGCTCGGTTAGGCGGGGTTCGGAGGCACCTGGCAACAGAAGCCTCCACTTTTCCCCATTCCCGCGTTCCTCCTTCACGCCTATCCGACACGGCTTGCGTCCGCCCGCCTGCCACGCCGGCCACTTGACCTCGGCGCGGCGACAGCGCACATCTACGCCATCATGGGAACGGTGGGATAACCGGCTGATGAGCGAAGACATTATCCGATATGACATCCTGGTGCAGAACGCGCTTCGCGGCGTGATCCGCAAGGTGTTGTCGGAGGTGGAGAAAACCGGCCTTCCGGGCAACCACCATTTCTTCATCACCTTCGTGACGACGGCGCCTGGCGTGCGCATTTCCAACCGCATCCGCGAGCAATATCCCGAGCAGATGACGATCGTGCTGCAGCACCAGTTCTGGGATCTGGAGATCGGCGAGACCGGCTTCGGCATCGGCCTGTCCTTCTCCGACGTGCCCGAAAAGCTCTACGTACCCTATGCGGCGGTGCGCGGCTTTTACGACCCTTCTGTCAATTTCGAGCTGGAATTCGATGTCGCCGATGGGGACGCGGAAGCCGGCGACGATGGCGCGGCCAATGCCGACGAGCCGGCGGCCGAAGGCCCCGCGCGGCAAGACGATTCGGAAACCGTCACCGAAGCCCCTGCCAAAGACGGCGAGGACGAGGACGGAACTGCCGACGTGGTTTCGCTCGACGCTTTCCGCAAGAAGAAATAGCGCGCGGCGTCATCCATCCCCATGGCCGTCCGCAAGCGCTCGGTTTCGATTTCCGGCCACCGCACCAGCTATTCCGTCGAGGATGCGTTCCAGGACGCGCTGCAGGCGCTTGCCGAAGATGACGGCCTGTCGCTGGCCAGGCTGATCGCCCGCATCGACGCCGAAAAGCCGGCCGATTCCAACCTCTCCTCGGCGCTGCGGCTTTACGTGCTCGATGCGGCCATCGATGGCCGGCTTACTGGCCGAGCCCCTCGATCAGCGAGCGCACCGCGTCCTCGCTGAAATCAATGCCCGGCGCCGGCGCGGCGGTGGGTTCGCCCGAAACGGGCGGCAGCGGCGCGCGCACCACATCGTCGCCGGCAATCGTCTCAGGCACTTGCACGGCTGCATCGGTTGGCACGGCAGCCTCCTCAGGCGCGGCTTCCGGTGCCGGCGTTTCGGGCGGCTCGGCGAGAAGCGGCGCGGGCGCCGGGGCCGGCGCGTTGATCTGTTCGATCGCCGCGGCCTCGGCTTCGGCGGCGCGCTGCGCTTCGAGCGCCGCGCGGCGCTCGTCGGCGATGGCGCGCAGCCGGCTCTCCTCGCGGCGCGCATTGTCCTCCGCGCGCAGATAGCGCGCATAGCGCAATTCGCGCCGCATGCGCTGGCGCTCCAGAAGCCGTGCCTGCAGCCGCTCGATGCGCGCTTGCTCGATTTCCAGCGCCCGCTGCGTCAGATAGGCGGTTACCGGCTGATAGCCGATCGCAGCGCCAAGGGTCTCCGCCTCGTCCGGCCCGAACGACAGATCGACCGCCGGCGCCATGCCGGCAATCGCCTCTGAGCCCGGATCGAGCGTCACGGTCAGCGCGCCGGTTGGCGCCCGCTCGATGAGATCGAGCGTCACATCGCCGGTGATCTGCAATCGGCCGTCCTGGTCGCCAAAGGAGAGATTGGCCGCGCGCGCGATGCCGCCCGTCACCGTCAGCGGCGCTTCGGCCGCGCCGAGCCAGGTCTGCCCGGAGAAAAGCGCGTCCTCCACGACGGTTTGGATCTGCGCCGGCGTGATGCCGAACCCGATCGCGTCGGCGCCGTCGATGATCGCGTCGAACCCATCCGCATCTAGCCCGTCCACGGCAAGATCGTCCGCGGCGACAACGCCCGTACCGGTCAGCGACCGGCCAAGCTCCGACAGGGTGCGCCCGCCGCCGGTCAGCGACAGCGCCAGATCGGCCGCACCGGTCACCGGCACGGGCACCGCTGCAAGATCGCCGAGCGCAACGGCCACCAATTCCACCTCGCCGCCAAGGCTGACCGCGCCGCCGGCATTTTGCACGCGCATGGTCGCCGCGATCTGGCTGTCCTCGCCCAGGAGCGCGGTCATGTTCTGCACCGTCGCCAGCCCGCCATTCATCACCAGCGTGCCATCGGCCTGCTCAAACGCCACAGGACCCGCAAAAAGCCGCTCCGCCGTCCAGTCCAGATTGACCGCCGCCCCGTCATAGATGGGCGCACCGAAGCCGGTATCGGGGCCGATCGCATCCACATGGCCGGTCACAAGACCGGCAAGGAGCATGCCGTCGAACGCGTCCAGATCGAGCTGGCCGCGCAGCGACCAGCCCAGCAGCGCATCATCGGTGAATGTCAGCGCGCCGCCCATGTCGGTGCCGGCAACCGTGCCGCCCATTTCGTCGAACCGCCACACGGCGCCGTTGCGCTGGATGGTTGCGGCAAGATCGAGCGGCGTGCCAAGCCCGGTGCCTGGCAGTACATGGCCGAGCGCCGACAGCCACGGCTCGGCATCGGCCAATGCAAGGTTTGCGTCGCCGGCGAAATCGGCGCCGTCGCGCGTGCCCTCGAAATCCAGCCGGTCGGCGCCGGAGGTCGCGGTCACCGACACCGTGTCGTCGCCACCCTCGGCGCGACGCAACGTGACCGCCACCTGCCCCGGCGCATCAAGACCCACCGTCACTCCGTTGGCGACGGCGGGCACGATGCCGGCCAGCGGCAGAAGGCGCAGCGCGTCGTCATGGGCGACCGACCCGTCAACCGCCAGCCGGTCGATCTCTTCGGTCGCACCCATGTCGGTAAGGTTGGACTGGGCGAACACATTCGCGCCGCCCAGCGTGCCCGAAAGGCTCGCCGACGCTTCGGTGCGGGCGGCGCCATCGGCGGTGCGGGCTGAGCCGACCAACGTCAACTGCATGTCGGCGACCGCCGCCGGATCGCGCCGGGCGACGTCGGCCAGATGATCGATCAGTCCATGACCTTCGAACCGCTCCGCGACTCCGGTGAAAAACGGTGCGCCGCTGGCGCCGATCACGCTGGCATCGAAGGTGACCGCCAGATCGCCGCCGCCGAGCCGCTCGACCGAGCCCGCTCCGGTCACCGCGGCGCCGAAGACACCGGTGATCACCAGCCGGTCGATCTCGGTGCGGGCGCCGCGCGTGCGGATCGCCGTGTCGACATGGTCGAGCACGATTCCGCCAGCATCGACATCGCGCAAATCGAGTGACAGATCGACATCATGGCCGGAAAGCCCGGCACCGCCCTCGCCGGCCCCGAAGACACTGGCCATCGCATCGAGCGTCGGCCGGCCGATCGTCTCACCGGCCAGCGCGACCGACAGGTATGGGGTCGACAAGGCGCCGCCGCGCCGTGCGATCCGTCCCGCCAGTTGCGTGTCGCCCACGATGATCTCGACATTTTCGGCAAGCTGGCGTTCGGCGCCCAGCGTCACCCGCGCGCTCAGCCCGGCGCCCGGCAATTGCCGGATCGCCTCGTCCACATCGCCCGCCAGCCAGCGCGCCAGACCCGAAGGCTGGCGCGAAGCGACCACCAGATTGCCTTCGAAGGATGCCGCCTCCATCGCTTCGCCGGGGCGCGGCAGCGTCAGAACGCCGTCGGCTTCCAGTGCGGTGCGGCCGGGAAATTGCGCGTCGAGCCGGTCGATCCGCCAGCGCCGCCGGTCCGCATCGCGCGGTTCGGGCCGGGCGAGCACCTTAACATCGCGAATGGTCGTTTCGCCGGCGACGATCGCCGGCAGATCGAGATTGATCGTGCCGGGCACGGCGGGCAGCGGCAGACCCGCCAGCATGGCATTGATCGCCGCCATCCGCTCGCCAAGGCCGGCGGCGTCGCCCGCTTCCGCGTCCGAACCGGTCGGCATGTTGACCTGGGTGCCGCGCGCGGTCAGCGTGTAGCCCGGCGCGGCGCCGCCGAACACCGATGCCGTGCCGGTGATCACATAGGGATCGGCCGGGTCGCCGAATGCAGCGCGATACTCGCCGACATCGAGGCGCCGCGCGGTGGCGGCAAAGTCGCCATCAACGCGATAGGTCTGATCGATGCCGTGCGGCAGAAGCGTCAGCCCGCCCGTATAGACCATCTCGCCGCTGTCGGCGTCCGGCGCGATGCGTCCCTCGGTGACGATGCGCACGATCTGGTCGGGCAGGTTGGCGGCGACACGCAGCGAAAAGCCGTCGCGTTCGAGCGTCCCGGTTCCGATGGTGAACTGGGTGTTCAACGTGTCGATGCGCGCCGTGCCTTCCGCGCGCCACGGCCCGAAGAAACTGTTGGCCGAGACCGCCATGTCGATGTCCGAAACCGTCCAGCGCCGCTCGTCGAACGGATCGAGCACGACCAGCCGGCCATTGGTGACACCCGCGTTCTCGAGCGTGATCTGCGCCGGATCGATCGGGCCGGTGTCCGGCAGCGGCCAGATCGGCGCGCCGGTCTCGTCCAGCGTGACATTCATCACCGGATCGGTGATGCGCAGATCGAAGATCAGCACCTCGCCAGAAAGAAACGGCGCAAGTTCCGCGTCGAACGAGAACTCGGCGGCGGTGATCATCGGCGCCTCGGGCGGGCCGACCTCGACATCGGAAAAGCTGACCGAGGGAAAGGGCAGGATGCGCGCGCTCGCCTCGCCCGCCACGCGCACCGGCTGGCCCAGAAGCCGCGACGCCTCGGCCTCAAAGCGCCCCTTATAGTCCGACCAGTTGACGAACAGCGGCGCCAGAAGCGCGGTGACCAGCACCGCGACGATCAGCCCGCCGATCACAACGAAAAGGCGCAAAGTGCCGTTTCTCCCGCGCGTTCAAGCCTGCATGCCCCCGGTTAGGGCGGCAACGGCCTGTTGTCGGGCCTCAAAGCGACAAGATCAAGACGCCGCGGCGTGCCGTCAAAGCCGCAAGATCTTGCCCGGGTTCATGATGTCGTCGGGATCGAGCGTCCGCTTGATCTGCCGCATCACGTCGACCGCGCCGCCCATTTCCATCTCTAGGAACGCCATCTTGCCCTGCCCGATCCCATGTTCGCCCGTGCAGGTGCCGCCCATCGCCAGCGCCCGAAGGTTCAGCCGCTCGACAAAGCTTTCTGCCGCCGCGATCTCCTCCCGGCTGGTATCATCGATCAGCAGCAGCACATGGAAATTGCCATCGCCCGCATGGCCGACGATGGGCGCGACCAGCCCGTGTTCGGCAATGTCCGCCTCGGTGGCGACGATGCACTCGGCAAGCTGCGAGATCGGCACGCACACATCGGTCGAGATGCCCTTGGCGCCGGGCCGCAGCGTCAGCGCCGCCCAATAGGCATCGTGCCGCGCCTGCCACAGCTTGGTGCGATCCTCTTCATGCGCCGACCAGATGAACGGCCCTCCGCCCAGGTCGCCGGCGATCTCGCCAAAGGTTTCCGACTGTTCGGCAACACCCCGTTCGGTGCCGTGAAACTCCAGGAACAGGCACGGACCGACCGGCAGATGCAGCGACGCATAGTCGATGATCGCCTGCATCTGCAGCGAGTTGGCCAGTTCGATGCGCGCCACGGGCAGACCCATCTGGATGGTCATGATCACCGCCTGGACCGCCGCTTCGAGCGTCGGGAACGGGCAGACACCACCTGTAATGGCTTCGGGCTGGCCGGCAAGCCGCAAGGTCAGCTGCGTGATGATGCCCAGCGTGCCCTCCGAGCCGATCATCAGCCGCGTCAGATCGTAGCCCGCCGAACTCTTACGCGCCCGTTTGGCGGTGGTGATCTTGCGGCCATTGGGCAACACAACATCGAGCGAGATCACATTGTCGCGCATCGTGCCATAGCGCACCGCATTGGTGCCCGAGGCGCGCGTTGCCGCCATGCCGCCAAGGCTGGCATCGGCACCCGGATCGATCGGGAAGAACAGGCCCGTGTCGCGCAGATGGGTGTTGAGCTGCTTGCGCGTGACACCGGGTTCGACCACGCAGTCGAGATCCTCGGCATGGACCTCGAGGATGTTGTTCATCTGGCTGACATCGATCGATATGCCGCCGCCGGGCGCGTTCACCTGGCCTTCCAGCGAGGTGCCCGTGCCGAACGCGATGATCGGCACCCGGTGCGCCGCACAGGCTTCGACCGCGGCCTGCACATCGTCGGCCGATTGGGCAAACAGGACCCCGTCAGGCATCTGCGCGGGAATATAGGTCGTCGTGTGCGCATGCTGCCCGCGCAGCGCCGTGCCGGTCTGGAACCGCTCGCCGAAGCGCTGCTTGAGGATGCCGAGCACCAGCGCGATGCCGTCATCATTGCGCGCCACCTGCGCCAGATCCTTGAGCGCCATCTCCGTCCTCCCAGAACATCTGCGCCTCAGGTGACAGCTTGGCCATGGCCTTGTCAAACCGGCCGCGGTCGACGTGATGCCGCAGGGTGCGCGAGACAAGGCCAATCGAGCCGGCAGGCGCGAAATTGTGATCGGCGCGCAGCGCGCGGACCTCCGCCTCCAGCGCATCGCGCCCCGGAAAGCCGGACATGTGCTCGCTCACCGTCCAGCCGGCAACGAAGATGGCCCGCAGAACGGCCGGCAGCGCGTCAGCGAAGATGAGCACCTCGTCTGGCTTAAGGCGGCGGCGAAAGGCGAGCAGAACGCCCTCGACGACCGTGTAGGTCTGGTTACGCGTCGCAAGGCCGAGCGCGTCGCCTGCATCGGCCAGGAACGCATCGAAGCGCTGCGTTGCAAGCTGGTATTCCTGCGGCATGGGCATTGTCGGGCAACGGGCTCGAATTAACGGTCTGCATCAATTTTGGGCAGATCACCTTGCCGCGATGCGCTCAGACCGTAATGTGGGAACCGGTCGCGAACAAGCGACCGGAGTCGCAGGAGGCGACCGGAAGTCGCGGTGGGCAACGCAGACAGTCACAAAGGGCCGTTCATCAGTCCGGTAGCGGGTATCGAGCCCGGCTGGATCGACTATAACGGCCATTTGAACATGGCCTATTATCTGGTCCTGTTCGACAGAGGCTATGAGGCGGTCGCCAAGGCCCTGGGCATGGGCGCCGACTATGCGCGAACCCGCCGGCTGACCACCTATACCGGCGATGCGCGGATCGCCTATCTGAACGAATTGCACCAGAACGCCGATCTGGTGACGAGCTACCAGATCCTCGATCACGACGAAAAACGCATCCACGCCTTCCAGGAACTGCGCCATGCCGGCGACGGTACGGTGGCCGCCACCTGCGAAACGCTGACGCTGCATATCGACATGGAAGGGCCGAAGGTCTGCCCCTTCCCGCCGGACGTGAAAGCCGCGCTCGACGCGCTGGCGGCGAGCCATGCCGGCCTGCCGGTGCCCGAAGGCGTCGGCAAACAGATCGGCCTGCGGCGCCGGCCGAAGGTGGCGCCATGACCCCCGCCGAACGCCTGCGCCTTTGGGGCGACATGCTGTGGCGCTGGGTGCGGCCGAACCTGCGCACCTTCATCGAGACCCGGGCGCCCAAACTGTGGCTTCTGTCGCTGATCATCGGCGCGGCGGTCGCGGTCGCGGCGGTCATCTTCCGTGAGGCGATCGGCATCGTGCAATATTGGTGGCTGCGCAACACCACCGAGCAGACGCTGACAGCGGCCCAAAATGTCGGATGGTACTGGGTGCTGGCCGCGCCGATCGTCGGCGGTCTGGTGGTCGGCCAGTTGCTGGAGCGGGTTTCGGCGCGCCGCGCCGGCAATGTCGCCGACGTCATCGAAGCGCGCGCGCTGACCGGCCGGCCGCTCGGCCTGCGCGACGGGCTCTGGTCGGCATTGATCTCGGCCATCTCGCTGGGCTCCGGCGCCAGCGCCGGCCGCGAAGGTCCGGTCATCCATCTGGGCGCAACGCTCGCCTCGGTCATCGCCCATCGCCGCAAAATGCCCGAATGGTGTTCGCGCACGCTTCTGGCATCGGGCGTCGCCGCGGCCATCTCCGCTTCGTTCAACGCGCCGATCGCGGGCGTCCTGTTCGCCCATGAGGTCATTCTGCAGCACTATTCGATGCGCTCCTTCGTGCCGATCGTCATCGCCTCGGCCGTCGGCTCGGTGATCTCGCGCATCTGGTTCGGCGAGACGACCGCCTTCATCATCCCCGACTACCAGATCACCTCCTATTGGGAGTTTCCCGCCTTCGCGCTTTTGGGCGTGGTTGCCGCGCTCGTGGCGATCGCCTTCCAGTTCGCGCTGTTTTCGGCCGATTACGTCGCCCGTTCCGTCGCCATTCCGCTGCGCTACAAGCCGGTGATCGGCGGCGCCATCATCGGCGTGATGGGCATCTTCTTCCCGCATGTTCTGGGCGTCGGCTACGAAGTCACCGACAAGGTGCTTTGGAACCAGTTGCCGCTGTCGCTCCTGATCATGCTGATCGTCATGAAGACCGCGGCAACCGCAATCACGCTCGCGGCGCGCTTTGGCGGCGGCATCTTTTCGCCTGCCATTTATCTCGGCGCGCTGACAGGCGGCGCCTTCGGGCTGATCGCCGGCTCGGCCTTCCCGCAAATGGCATCGTCGGAAGGACTTTATGCGATCCTCGGCATGGGCGCGGTGGCCGGCGCGGTGCTCGGCGCGCCGATCTCGACCACGGTGATCGTCTTTGAACTGACCGGCGGCTATGCGCTCTCCATCGCGCTGTTGCTGACCGTCGCCATCGCCCATGGCGTCAACCAGGCGGTGCACGGCCATTCTTATTTCCACTGGCAGCTCGAAATGCGCGGCCTGTTTGACCATCAGGGGCCGCACCGGCAATTGATGCGCACCAAGAAGGTCATGGATTTCATGGATGTCGTTGGCGGGGACGCCGAACCCGAAACCATCGATCCGGATAAGGACACGCCTGCGCTCAAGCCCGGCGACACGCTCGAACATGCGCTGCGCCAGTTCGATTCGGGCGGCCATGCCCGCCTGCCGGTGGTCGACCCGCGCGACGAAACGCGGATCATCGCCTGGGCGACGCAGGTGCGCGCCCTCAGCTATTTCAACAAGGCGCTGATCGATGCCAGCGTCGAGGAGCATCGGTAAGGTTGGCCGCATCCCTCGCCCTTCGAGGCTCGCCAACTATCATCCTCATCCTGAGGTGCGCGCGCAGCGAGCCTCGAAGGACGGGATGATGGTTGCTCGCACCTCAGGATGAGGGATGCGCGCGCCAAGCCCCGCGCTTCCTTTCGCCTCCCAAATCCCTACATTGCGAATCAATGAGCAATCCGTTCGACGACATTCCCTTTGACGATGCGCATGGGCCCGCGCCCAAACCGGCCGGCGGCGGCTCGGGCATTGCCGCGCGCGCCATGGGCGCCCGGCAGGCACCCGACTATCTGACCGGCCTCAACCCCGAACAGCGCCGCGCCGTCGAGACCACCGAAGGGCCGGTTCTGGTGCTGGCCGGCGCCGGCACCGGCAAGACGCGCGTCCTGACCACGCGCATCGCCCATATTCTGGCGCAAGGGCTGGCGTGGCCCAGCCAGGTGCTCGCCGTCACCTTCACCAACAAGGCGGCCCGCGAGATGAAGGAGCGCATTGGCCTTCTGGTCGGCGGCGCGGTCGAAGGCATGCCCTGGCTTGGCACCTTCCACTCGATCGGCGTGAAGATGCTGCGCCGCCATGCCGAAATGGCGGGCATCAAATCCGATTTCACCATCCTCGACACGGACGACCAGATCCGGCTCCTCAAGCAGCTCATCCAGGCCGAGGGGCTGGACGACAAGCGCTGGCCGGCGCGCCAGTTCGCCATGATGATCGATGGCTGGAAGAACAAGGGTTTCGGCCCCGCCGACATTCCCGAAGGCGATGCACGTGCCTTCGCCAACGGAAAAGGCCGCGAACTCTACACCGCCTATCAGGACCGGCTGAAGACGCTGAACGCCTGTGATTTCGGCGACCTTCTGTGCCACCCGATCCGCATTCTGAAGGCCAATCCGGACGTGCTGGCGGATTATCAGGCCAAGTTCAAATACATCCTCGTCGACGAATATCAGGACACCAACACGGCCCAATATCTGTGGCTACGGCTGCTCGCGCAGAGGCGGGTGGAACGGGGCTCTCCCTCCGTGGCAGGGCAAGCTTTGGCGACCAGCCAAAGCGCCAGCCCGCGAACGGACGCAAGCGCGGATGCGGTTGCGGAAAACGAAAACGGCAACAAATATTTGGCTGCGCCAAACATCTGCTGCGTCGGCGATGACGATCAGTCGATCTATGGCTGGCGCGGAGCCGACGTCGACAACATTTTGCGCTTCGAGAAGGATTTTCCCGGCGCCACCGTCGTCAAGCTGGAACGCAATTACCGCTCGACCGCGCACATTCTGGGCGCCGCGTCCCACCTGATCGGCCACAATGAAGGCCGGCTGGGCAAGACGCTGTTCACCGACGCGCCCGACCCCGACGATCCCAAGGTCAATGTCCATGCCGCCTGGGATTCCGAGGAAGAGGCCCGCGCCGTCGGCGAGACGATCGAGCGCCACCAGCGCGACGGCAACAATCTCAACGACATGGCGATCCTTGTCCGCGCCTCCTTCCAGATGCGCGAGTTCGAGGACCGGTTCGTCACGCTGGGGCTCAACTATCGCGTCATTGGCGGCCCACGCTTTTACGAGCGCATGGAGGTACGCGACGCGATGGCCTATTTCCGTGTCGTTGCGCAGCCCGCCGACGATCTGGCCTTCGAGCGCATCGTCAACACGCCCAAGCGGGGCCTCGGCGACGCCTCGGTGCGTCTCGTGCACGACTATGCGCGGGCGAAGGACATTCCGATGCTCGCCGCCGCTGAAGAGATCGTCGCCACCGAGGAGATGAAGCCCAAGCCGCGCGCCGCGCTGCGCGGCGTCGTCGAAAATTTCGCCCGCTGGCAGGAACTGCTCGACAACACGCCCCACGCCGAACTGGCCGAAACGATCCTAGAGGAAAGCGGCTACACCGCCATGTGGCAGGCCGACCGCTCCGCCGAGGCGCCGGGCCGGCTCGAAAACCTCAAGGAACTCATCCGCTCAATGGAAGAGTTCGAATCGATGCGCGCCTTCCTCGAACATGTCTCGCTGGTCATGGACGCCGAGCAGAACGAGGACATGGACGCGGTGTCGATCATGACGCTGCACGCGGCCAAAGGGCTCGAGTTCGACACCGTCTTCCTGCCCGGCTGGGAAGAGGGCCTCTTCCCGCATCAGCGCGCCCTCGACGAAGGCGGCCGGTCCGGCCTCGAAGAAGAACGGCGCCTTGCCTATGTCGGCCTGACCCGCGCCAAGCGCCATTGCCACATCTGGTTCGTCTCCAACCGGCGCATTCATGGCCTCTGGCAGTCGACCATTCCCTCGCGCTTTCTCGACGAACTGCCGACCGACCATGTGGACGTCGCCGAGCCGCCCAGCTCCTATGGCGGGTATGGCAGCTATGGCACCTCGCGCTTCGATCGCGCCGATACCTTCTCGACCAAACGCGAATCCCCCGGCTGGCGCCGCGCCCAGGCCAATCAGACCGAGGCGACGCGCGGCAATTGGGGCTCGCGGTCGGGCGTCGCGGTCGAGCGCATCGGCTATGGCGAAACGGACTCGGGCTTCGGCGCCGGCAAGGGCTCGGTCAAGGGCCGGGTGATCGAAGGCGAACTGATCGCCAAGTCCGTCGCCGACGAACCGTCCGCCTTTGCCGTCGGCGACCGGGTGTTCCACCTCAAATTCGGCAATGGCAACATCACCGCCATCGAGGGCAACAAGCTGACCATCGCCTTCGACAAGGCCGGCGAAAAGAAGGTGCTGGACGGCTTCGTGGAGGTGGTGTGAGCGGATGCGTTTGTCCTTACTCCGAAGGGTCGACAAGACGGTTGAGAGCTACCTAGAAAGCCCGATAGGTAGCCACTTCCTCACGGAGAAATTCCTCGATGGAATATCGACCCAAAGGGAAAAAATACTAAAGCGCCAATCCCGCACAATTGCCACACTAGTCGGATTGACAACTTTTCTTGCGTTTTTCGACAGCATCCACGGAAGCATAAACGTTCAAGGAGTCGAGATAGAAATATTTAAATCCGCCGACGCAGCGATTTCTGTTCTTGTTTCCATAGCCCTGATTTCTAGTGTATTGGCCACACTCGACCAACTCACTCTAGATAGAATAATCGCCGCAATTGGACGCCATTCGGGCGTTTATTCGTTCAACATATTCCTTTCAGACCGGTTCTCTGGGAATCTCTGGGTTGAAGCGATAACCCCCAAAAACCTGGGAGAAGAGTCTGGTTTGGGGCAAAATTTCGCGTTCGCGTTAATTGCAATAATTGCGGTTTTGATTTACTTAATTCTGATCTCTTATCCACTCTCCGTATGTATAGTGAATTTTATTTCCATTATGAAAGATTCTAATTCTTCATTGATGGAAATTATTATGGCAGTGGCGTCAATTCTCCTCTGCAGCTATGCGGTGATTTTATTGGCGACTTTCGTTATACCATTCAAGTTCAAGCCGGCGATGTTTCACGAGGGGACCGGAATGCCCACGAAAGAATTCATCGAGATGCTGGAAAAAGAGGCCGCGGAGGCGGCCAACCAGCGCGATGGTGCAAACTGAATCCAACGACCTCCTTCATCGCCTTCGACAAGGCTGGCGAAAAGAAGGTGCTGGACGGCTTCGTGCAGGCGGTGTGAGGGTCACTCGCCGTCACTGTGAAACTGTGATACTGTGCACTCATGAAGAATGTGACCATATCACTGGACGATGATCTTTACCGCCGCGCCCGCATCCTCGCCGCCGAGGAGGACACGACGGTGACCGCCATGCTGCGCGCCTATCTGGAAGAAAAGACGCGGCAGAAGGAGGAGTTCGAGCGGCTGTTGAAGTTGCAGAACGATACGATCGCGCAGATCAAATCGTTCTCGGCATCGCAACGCCTGACCCGCGACGAGCTGTACAGCGAACTGGGCGATGCCCGTTTTCGTTGACACCAACATCGTCCTCTATGCCATTTCCACGGATCCGCGCGAAGCGTCCAAAAGGAACATCGCCTACAATATCCTGCAGCGAGACGATTTCCGCGTGTCGACGCAGGTGCTGCTGGAGTTCTACGTTCAGGCAACAAGGCCCGGCAGCAGCCACCGCATTTCCCACGGCGAGGCGAGCGACATCATCGTCGGTCTACGGCGCACCGGTATCATCGATGTGACGCAGCATCTGGTCTTCACCGGCCTCGAACTGCGCCGCACCACCAACTATTCCATGTGGGACTGCATGATTATCGCCGCGGCGAAAGCCGGCGGCTGCGAAACGCTGTTGAGCGAAGACATGGATCACGGACGCACGATGCATGGCGTGACCATCGTCAACCCGTTCGCCGACGCCGCCTGATCGCTACTCCGGCGCCCCGTTTGCCCAGGTCACCTCCTGCCCGTAAAGCGGCACGGTCGAAAGGCTCATCTTGGCGGACCCCTCCTGCACCTGGCGTGAATGGGACAGATAGATCAGCGTTTCGTTCGCCGCGTCATAGATGCGTTTGACCACGAGCTGCTTCCAGATGATCGAGCGGCCCTCGCGGAACACCTCTTCGCCATCCTCGTCCAGCGCAATATCGCCGATGTTGATCGGCCCGGTCTGCCGGCAGGCGATCGACGAATTGGACGGGTCCTCGAACCAGTTGCCCTGCTGCAGCCGGTCGATCAGCCCGCGCTCGAAATAGCTGATATGGCAGGTCACGCCGGCAACCTCGGGATCGTTGATCGCCTCGATGATGATGTCGTTGCCGAACCAGTCGACGCCCACTTCGCCGACCTGTTCGGCCGCGGCGGGCCCGGTCGAGGCGATTGCGGCAGCCAGAGCGGCCCCGCATGACAGGGCAACAATCTTCGGACGAAAGGACATGGCGAACCTCTTTCTGATCTGTGGCTTACGCCACGGTCAGATGGAGGGTTTTCGCGGGAGGTTCAATGGCGGCGGCGCCCTTACCTGCCTTTAGTCATCGGCCTCAAGCCGACCGATCATGCGCCCGACGGCATCGTTGAGCTTCGCCAGGTCGCCATCGGCCCAGACATTCCACAATATCTCAAAATCGACGCGGTGATAGGCATGGCGGAGATGGTTGCCGATATCGGCGATCCGGCGCCACGGTATGTCCGGTTCATCTCGCTTGAGGTCATCGCCGATATGCCGCGACGCCTCGCTGAGAATTTCCAGGAACCGCTCGAACGCCGCCCTGCTGACGACATCACCATAAAGCGATTCAAAATCAGCATCAGACAAAAGTCCATCAATGTTCTCGATGGACTGCTTGATATCTCCAAGGCGAAACAGGCGACGATCGGTCATCAGAAGACCTTGATGCCGTGGCGGTCAATGTCGGAGCGAAAACCATCGTCGAGCGCCCGAAGCATGAATGCATTGGCCGGCAATTCGGTGGCTTCACTGACCAATTGTTCCACGCCGACCAGATTGAGAATCGAAAAACGCGAACCCTTGGCAACGCTGATGGCGATGTCGATGTCGCTGTCCGGGCCCGCCGATCCCCGCGCCTGCGAGCCGAACAGCACCAGACCCACGACGCCTTCGTCCTCAAGCCTGGGCTTCAGTCCCTTCAGTTTCGCGATCAGCGCCTGCGTACCCACAACGCACCTTCATGCCGGTTGATGACAGTCCTTATCATCAAAGCCGGCATTCTGAAAAACCGCCCGTCCGCCAAAACGAAGGATGTGGAGGGCGAAACGCCCTACTGCACCGCCTTCTTGTAGATGTGCCAGGTGGCATGGCCGAGCACCGGCAGGACGACAAGAAGGCCCAGAAACACCGGGATCATCGCCGCGATCACCATCAGCGTGACGATGACGCCCCAGCCCAGCATCACAACCGGGCTCGCCACCACCGTCTTGACCGAGGTGATCATCGCCGTGACGAAATCGACATTGCGGTCGAGCAGCATCGGGATCGACACCACCGTGACCGAAAACAGGACCAGCGCCAGCACCGCGCCCACCACATGGCCGATGGCGAGAAACAGCCAGCCCTCGGGCGTTGTGAAGATGATATCGGTGAACCGTTCCAGTGTCGAAAACGACATGCGTCCCAGGACCAGCGCGATCAGCAGCCGCACCTGATACATCCAGATCCAGAAGATGAACAGGACGACGAACGCCATGAAGGCCAGTTCGCGCTTGGACTGGAGGCGGATGACCGACAGGATCGCGTTCCATGCCAAGGGCTCGCCCGCGGCGATGCGCCGGCTGACCTCATAGAGCCCCACCGCCGCAAACGGCGCGATCAGCGGAAAACCGATCGCCACCGGATAGATCATCCAGGGCATGTCCCAGACGAACAGCGACTGGGCGATCAAAAGCCCGCCAATGACATAGACGCCGGAGAAGAAGAAGCCGAACAAGGGCGCCTTGAGAAAATCCGCATAGCCAGCATTGAAGGCTTCGCGAATGTCCCTGGCCGTCAGCGTGTTGACGGCCGGCATCGTACCGGCAACGCCGTTGCCGTTTTCCGTCTCGGTGGTCGACATGGCGTCCTCCCTGCCAGTCCGTGGATCGTAGGTCTCCCAACCGACCGACCCGGGCCCGATCATGCCCGCCCTTGCCTGCCGAAATCAAGCACAACCCGCGCCGCGCTGGCCATCACCGTCCGCGCTTGCTATCTTTGCGCCATGAACGCACCCGCACCAACCCGTGCCAACAAGGTTCCATTGGCGCCGCTGGCCCTTTCCGCCGCCATCCTCGCGGCGGGACTTTTCGGCGTTTATTCGGTCTCGGACCGGGGCGCCGACCTGTTCGTCGCGCTGATCGAAACCGGCATGGCCTGGTGCTTCTGACGCTTTCCGGCCGGGGATGACGCACCCTGCGCGCAAATGCGCAGGTGAAACCGGGCCAATGCGCGCCTAAAGATGGCGCGGACCCTTTCTTGAAGATGGACCCGTCCGATGCGCTACCTGTTCGCCGCCCTCGTCGTTGCCCTCGGCATCGCGCTGTTCGCGCTGACCTTTTCCATCGTCAACCAGCGCGAACCGGAAGCCGCCTATGGCGTGCCGTTCGCGCTTGTCGACCAGGATGGCGCGCCGATCACCGAGGCCGCGTTCCAGGGCCAGCCGACCGCGCTCTTCTTCGGCTTCACCCACTGTCCGGAAATCTGCCCGACCACGCTTTACGAACTGGATGGCTGGTTCGCGCAACTGGGCGAGGAAGGCGCCGACATCGACGCCTATTTCGTCACCATCGACCCCGAGCGCGACACGCCCGAACTCCTGGGCGACTATGTGGCCTCGGTCACCGACCGGGTGCGCGGCATCACCGGCGATCCCGAGGCGGTCCGCGAGATGGCGCGCGGCTTTGGCGTTTACTTCAAGCGCATCGAACTGGACGATGGCGACTATACGATGGACCACACCGCCTCCATCTTCCTGCTCGATTCGGACGGCGCCTTCCGCAAGACGATCGCCTATGGCGAAAATCCCGACACGGCGGTCGAAAAGCTGCGCGATCTGGCCGGCACCTGACCTTTGCACGTATACCGGCGGGAACCGGCGCGGCTTTCAAAGGTTGACGTAGGCGCACAAGCTGCCATGTGATCGTTGGGCGTCATGCGGCGCGGAAGGGACATCCGTTGGAATTGATCGCGATGAAGATCGCCGCCATCGGCGCGGCAGGCATTGCCGCCCAATGGCTCGCATGGCGGCTGCAATTGCCGGCCATCGTGCTGCTGCTGGCCGCCGGCTTTGCCATGGGTCCGGCCACCGGCCTGATCGATCCGGTCCGCGATTTCGGCGAAATCTACAAGCCGGCGGTCGGCCTTGCCGTGGCGATCATCCTGTTCGAGGGCGGGCTGACGCTGAATTTCCGCGAGATCAGGGAAACCTCGCAGACCGTCCGGCGCGTGATCTTCCCCGGCGGGCTGTTTGTCTGGATCGGCGCTTCGCTAGCCGCCCATTATGCCGGCGGGTTGAGTTGGCCCGCCGCCATTATCCTCGGCGCCGTTCTGGTCGTCACCGGCCCCACCGTCATCATGCCGCTCTTGCGGTCGGCCAAGCTGAAGTCCCGTCCGGGCGCAATCCTGCGCTGGGAAGCGATCATCAACGATCCGATCGGCGCGCTCTATGCGGTCGTCGCCTTCGAGGTGTTTCTGGTCTTGCAGGGTGCGACCAGCGCCGGCCAGATCGTCGTCGATATCCTCGTGGCGTTCGCCTTCGCTATCGCCGCCGGCTACGGGCTGGGGCGGGCGCTGGCCTGGGCGTTCGGACGCGGCCATGTGCCCGATTATCTCAAGGCCCCGGTCCTCTTTGCCACTGTCATCGCCCTTTTTGCCCTGTCCAACCTGCTTCTGGAGGAGTCTGGACTACTGACGGTGACGATCATGGGCATCACGCTCGCCAATTCGAAGATCGCCTCGCTCACCGAGGTGCGCCGCTTCAAGGAGACGGTGACCATCCTTCTGGTCTCGGGCCTGTTCATCCTTTTGACAGCGGCGCTCGACTGGCCAACCATTCAGAGCCTTGACTGGGGCGCGGCCGCCTTCGTCGCTCTCCTCCTGTTCGTCGTGCGCCCGCTTGCCGTCTTCATCGCCACCATCGGTGGTCCGCTAAGCTGGCAGGAGCGGCTGCTGGTCGGCTGGATCGCGCCGCGCGGCATCGTCGCGGTCGCCGTCATCGGCCTGTTCGGCGCTTCGCTCGTCGAATTGGGCATCGAGGACGGCACCAAGATGATCGCCTTCACGTTTGCGGTCGTCGTCGCCTCGATCATCCTGCACGGCTTTTCGCTCGGCCCCCTCGCCCGCCGGCTCGGCCTGCGCTCGACCGAGGAGCCGGGCCTTCTGATCGTCGGCGGCTCACGCTGGTCGACGGCGCTTGCCGGCAAGTTGCACGACATGGATGTGCCCGTGCGCATTTCCGATCCGAACTGGAACCATCTGAGCGAAGCGCGCTTTGCCTCGATCCCCGTCCATTACGGCGAGATCCTGTCAGAGCACGCCCACCACCATCTCGACCTGAACCGTTATGGCGCGCTTTTGGCGGCGACCGACAATGACGCCTACAACGCGCTGGTCTGCACCGATTTCGGCCCCGATATCGGCCGCAACAACATCTTCCAGATCGGCGATCACAGCCAACGCACCGAACGCCAGGCGCTCAACTTCACGCTCGGCGGCAAGCAACTCCTGTCGCCGGGGCTTGAACTGCTTGATCTGAACCGCCGCGTCCGCGAAGGCTGGACCTTCCAGTCGACCCGGCTGACCGACGAATTCACCCATGACGATTTCGTCGAAAGCCGGTCCACCGACACTCGCGTGATCCTCTGGCGCAAGCCCGGCGGCCGGCTGGTTTTCGCCGCCTCGGCGGCCGACCAGAAACCGCAAAAGAACGATGTGATCCTGTCGTTCGCGCCGCCGCGGCCGAAAAAGGACGTTCCGGCCGCCAGCACGGCCAAGCCCGTGCCCGACCTTCCCGACGCCTGACATCGCCGCCATGAGCCAAGTCCGTGTCTACCTGACCGCCGCCAAGGCCGATGCCGATCCGATGTTTGCGGCGATCGAGGCAGCGCTTGAGGAGGAAGGCTGGCCGGTCGCCATCGCCGAAACCGGCGAGGACAGCGGCCTGTTCGAGGTGTCCGTCTATGTCGAAGCCGACCAGGCCGGGGCCGCCCGGGCGGCGATCGCCGGCTGTCTTGGCGCCGACGCGGCAACGCTCGATTTCGGCATCGAGGAACTGGGCGATATCGACTGGGTTGCCAGATCGCTCGAAGGGCTGACGGCGGTCGAGGCCGGGCGCTTCATGGTCCATGGCAGCCACCAGCGCGGGGCGGTCCGCGCCGGCACGATCGGCATCGAGATCGAAGCGGGACAGGCCTTCGGCACCGGTCATCACGGCACCACCAGCGGCTGCCTGATCGCGCTCGACCGGCTGATCGCCCGCCGCAAACCCGCCATCAGTCTCGATCTGGGCGCCGGTAGCGCGGTCCTGGCGATCGCCATCGCCAAGCTGGCGCGCATGCCGGTGCTGGCGACCGACATCGATCCCGTGGCGACCCGTGTCGCCGCCGAAAACGCGCGGCTCAACGGGGTGCATGCACTCGTCCGCTGCGAAACGGCGACCGGGTTCGGCCATCGTGCCTTTGCCGAGGCCGGTCCGTTCGACCTGATCGTCGCCAACATTCTCGCCCGGCCGTTGATGGCCATGGCGCCCGACATTGCCCGCCATCTGGCGCCCGGCGGCGATGTGGTCCTGTCGGGGATTCTCGCCGAACAGCGCTGGAAGGTGCTTGCCGCGTTCCGGCAGGTCGGCCTTCATCATCGCCGCACCATCGCGCGCGAAGGCTGGGTGACGCTGCATTTGCGGTAAGCTGGTCCGTGATCAGCCGTCCTCGATCGCCTTTTTCAACGCGTCATCGATCCGCGACTGCCAACCCGCTCCCGTGGCGCGGAAATGCTCGACCACCTCCGCACTCAGCCGGATCGAGACAGGGACCTTTCTCGGCGTCTTCTGTGGCCCGCGCGTTTTCGGGAATGCACGCTTCGCCGCCTGCGGCAACGCCGATGCCGGTTTGGCGCGCCGGAAATCGGCGTCGGTCCACTCCCGCTCGGCCCAATCATCGTCATCGGTCTTCGGATCGGTCGGCAACATGTCGCCTGATCTCCTTTTGGTGCGCCCGACGCAGCGTGATCACCCTGATGCGGCCATCGCGCATCGTGAACGCCAATGCATGATGAACACCATCGAGCAGGCCCCAGGCCCGATACCGCGTTTCGCCATAGTCAAAGCGCGCGTCCTCGATGAACGTCAGGATCTCAAAATCGACGGCCCGAGCAAGCGATATGCCGTGCTTTTCGACGTTGCGACGGTCCTTGTCGGGGTCGAACTCGATCTCCACCACCCGACATTATCACACGGCCCGCGATCGCAAAAGCAAATTGTATATACAAAATTCATGGCGCAAACAAAAAGGCAGTCCCGGGACGCACCCTGCGGACTGCCTTGATGGACCTGTTTTTCAGACGCTGGTCAGAAGGGCGGCGTGAAATGCGGGCGGCGCTTGAGGGTCTCGCGGTCGTAGCCGTTCGCCTTCAGCGTGTCGTCGTCCAGCATCAAAAGCGTGCCGTTCACATAGCCGGCGACCTGGCGGGAGCGGGCCTCGATCATCGCGTCAAGCGCGTTGCGGAAAAAGCCCTTCCGGTTTGCATTGGCCATGTCGTGTCTCCTTTGGAGCGTTGTGACAATGACAAGATGGGCCATGCGGGCCGGTTTCGGTAGGCCGGAAGATGCAGGACAGCCATGCATTTTTCGCATATGCGAATGATTGATATTGCAACGCAATATTCATCTTTGGCTGCGACCGCCCCGTTGAACAAGCGACGGCGGGCGGCTAGCGTCCGCCGGCAACAGCCAAGCGGGTTTCATGTTTCAGTCCTTCACCACCACCTCCGATCCCTCGACCGGACAGGCGCGCCTTGAGGCGGTGCGCGCGCGCATGGCGGCCATGGACATCGATGCTTTTCTGGTGCCGCATGCCGACGCGCACCAGAACGAATACCTGCCGCCCCATGCGGAACGGCTGGCATGGCTGACCGGATTTACCGGCTCGGCCGGCCTTGCCGTGATCCTGCGCGAGGCGGCCCACATCTTTGTCGACGGCCGTTACACGCTGCAGGTCCGAAACCAGACCGACACGGACCATTTCACGCCGCAAAGCCTGACCGAGACGCCGCCGCATGAATGGCTGGGCAACAATCTTGAAGCGGGCACGCGGATCGGCATCGATCCGTGGCTGCACACCATCGCCGAGGTCCGTCAGTTGGAAGCCGCTTGCGGCAGGGCGGATGCGACGCTGGTGCGCTGTCCGATCAATCCGGTCGATACGGCCTGGCAGGACGCGCCGCCCCCGCCGGTGACCCCGATCCGCATCCATCCGCCCGAACGGGCAGGCCGCAGCGCCCGTGCCAAACTGCGCGATCTGGCCAGAACGGTGCGCGACAAGGGCGCATCGGCCACCGTTCTCACCGATCCGTCGACGATCTGCTGGGCCTTCAACATTCGCGGCTCGGACATTGTGCACACCCCGCTCACCATGGCCTGGGCGATCATCCCGGCGCGTGGGCGCCCGCAACTCTTCGTCGATCCGCGCAAGCATGAGGGCAATGTCACCGCCTATCTGGAAGACCATGCGGATCTTGCCGCGCCGGACGCGTTCGAAGCGGCTCTGGCCGATCTGGGCCGCAATGCGAAGAAACCGGTCATGCTCGACACGATCTGCGCCAATGCGGCGATCGCCGGCACGATCGAGGCGGCTGGCGGCATCACCGTCGCGGGCACCGATCCGGCGCTGATCCCCCGCGCCATCAAGAACCGGACCGAGCGCAAGGGCGCCATCGACGCCCAGCGGCGCGATGGCGCGGCCATGGTCACCTTTCTCGCCTGGCTCGATGCGCAGGACCCCGCAACGCTGGACGAGATCGCCATCGTCACGCGCCTGGAAGCGATTCGCGCCGAGACCGGCGACCGGCTCGGCATGCCGATGCGCGAGATTTCGTTCGACACGATCTGCGGCACCGGGCCGAACGGTGCCATCGTGCACTACCGCGTTGATGAAAAGAGCAATCGCAAGGTCACGCCGGGCGATCTGATCCTGATCGATTCGGGCGCGCAATATGATGACGGCACCACCGACATTACCCGCGTCGTGCCCACCGGCACGCCCACCGACACGCACCGGCGCCATTTCACGCTGGTTCTCAAGGGCATGATCGCGATCTCGCTGGCGCGTTTTCCCGAAGGCACGCGCGGCGTCGATCTGGACGTACTGGCCCGCCGGGCGCTGTGGGCCGAGGGCCTCGACTATGGCCATGGCACGGGTCACGGCGTCGGCTCCTATCTGGGCGTGCATGAAGGCCCGCACACCATTTCCAGACGCGGCATGACCGTGCTGAAGGCCGGCATGATCGTGTCCAACGAGCCGGGCTACTATGCCGAAGGCAGCCATGGCATCCGCATCGAGAACCTGGTCATGGTCGAGCCCGCCAGGGTGCCGAAGGGCGGCGATGTGGCAGTGCACGGCTTTACGACGCTGACGCTGTGCCCGATCGACCGTCGCCTGATCGCGCCGAAACTGCTCGAACGGTCAGAGCGGCGCTGGCTGAACCTTTATCACGCGCGCGTCCGGCGCGAACTGTCGCCATTGATCGAAGACCGGGCGGTTCTCGATTGGCTGGAACAGGCCACCGCGCCGGTGCGCTGAACAGCTCAGATCGCTTGCCGCAGCACCCAGACCAGCGCCCAGCAAAGGCCGAGCATGGCCAGCGTCGGCAGACGCAAGGCCAGCACGATGGCCGCCGCAATCGTGATCGCTTCGGCAAGGCCGAAGAACACCGCATAGGGCGCAACGATCGCCGTCAGGACGGCGGCCGGCACCGCGTTCAGCGCCGCCTCGACACGCGGCGGGATGCGCTCGAAGCGCGACAGCACGGCGTGGCCGCCCACACGCGTCAGATAGGTCGCAACCGCGGCCCCAAGGATCACCCAGATCGTCGTCGACACCGCCATCGCCTCACACCACCAGCTTGTGACCGGGCCTGACGCCGATGATGGCGGCAACCACAACGCCGGCCAGCCCGCCAAGGCTGACATGCCACGGACTGCCGACGAAATGATAGGCGGCGACCGAGGCGACCGCGCTGGCGGCGACCACCGGCAGCCAGTTGGCGCGGCCGCGAAAGCCCATCACCATGCCCAGGAAATAAAGCGGCAAGAGGAAGTCGATCGCATAGGCGGCCGGATCGTCGATCAGGCTGCCGAAGACCGCGCCGAGCCACGCTTCGGCCACCCACAGCGCATAGACCGGCAATGCAAGCCCCAGATACCAGGCAAAGGGCGTCGCAGCGCCCTTCTCCGCCTTTTGCTCGGTCGTCGCAAATTGCGGGTCGGTCATAAGCGCAAAGGCCAACGCCTTCTGCAGGCGCGAATAGGACCCGATCGTCTGGCCCATGGTCGCGGAATAAAGGACGTGGCGGAAATTCACCGCCAGGATCGAAAAGACGATGATCCATGGCGCGATGTCGGCGCCGAACAGTTCGATGCCAACCATCTGGCTGGCGCCGGCATAGACCGTCGCGCTCATCAGCGTGGCCTCGAACGGCGTCATCCCGTTTTCTGCCGCCAGCGCGCCGAACAGCAAGCCGAACGGGGCCACCGCGATCATGATCGGCACCGCGTCGCGCACGCCGCGCCAGAAGTCAGGTTGTGACGCTGTCATGAAGATCTCCGGCCTTGGGGTTAGCGCGGCACCGGACGGTCTGTCACGTCAGTTTTTGTCATCGTGACAATCATCCTGACGTCGCATCCACCGTCGCAATCGGCGAAGCGCAGGGCGCGCAACCACAATAGAGTCTGCCGCCAAGCGAGGCCGCCATGACGCACCATCTCAATGACGACGCCGATCTGTTCTACCTGCTGCGCGAGTTCGATGTGGCCTATCGCTATGCGCCCCATGGCGGCAGCGCGGCGATCCGCGCCCATATGCGCCGGGTCCGCGAGCGCATCAGCCGGGTGCTGAAGGACAATCCGGCCGTCGAATTCACGGTGCCGTCGCGCGTGCCGGTCAACGCGCACATGACCCGCGCACTGGACAATGGCCAGCAGGACGCCGCCGAGGGTTTCGTGCGCGCCACTGCCAAGATGGCCGACCGGTTCGTATGGCAGCATGGCTATGAGAAGCTGCCGGCGGCGCTGGCGCGGAAATATGGCTATGCCGACATTCTGGGTCCGGGCGGGCTGGTGCGCGCCGAGGACATCGCGCTCGGCTTCGTCCTGTTCGGGCCGGGCTGCGTCTATCCCTCGCACAAGCACGATGGCATCACCGAGAGCTACATCGTGCTCTCAGGCGCCTGTTCGCAGAACGATATCGGCGTCTTCCGCGCGCCTTCGATGATCTTCAACGCGCCGGGCACGACGCACACCATCCGTACCTCGGCGAACGAGCCATGCCTTCTTGCCTATGCCTGGACCGCCGAACCGCAGGACATGGTGGCCCACAAGATGCGCTTCACCCGCACGCGCAAGCCGAAAGGCCCCAACTCCAATTAGCTCTTCTCGTTGAAACTCGCGGTCCAATCCGCCCGGTCCCATGCCGCATAGACGGGATGGGCGTCCTTAATGTCGGCCCAGAGCCACGCCATCCGGTCGACGAACCATGTCTTGGCGAGAATAGCGGCGAAGAAGCCCGAAAACGCGGTCCAGAAGATACCGGCGATGAAGCCGTAGATCGCAACCGCCATGAAGGCGATGGCGCAGGCGGTCGTCAGATTGGCAAAGCGCACATGTTCGGCCGGTACGGGCACGGTTTTCCGGTTCAGATAGGCCCGTTCGCCCAGCACACCGCGCGCCGCCCAGCTTGTCGTCGTCGCCGGCGGCACCCAGAGCCGCGGATTGGCAAACGTCCAGACCGCCATGACCGCTATGGGCACCAGCGCCCACCAGCCGATCCAGTGGCCGCTATAGAGGGCAAGGAAGGTCGGCACGCTGCCCGCAAAGCGCGTATAGGCGCTCCACGGATTGGCGTGCCGCGCCCAGGAGGCATCGTCCATCGCCATCAGCCGTTCGGCACCCTTGAAGAGAGCGTCCATAACCGCCTCCCGTGCATGATTGAGGCCATTGATCTAGGCGCTGCCAAGCGCGCTTACAGCCCCTCGGTGCGCGCCAGCCATTCGGCCTCGTCGATCACTTCGATGCCCAGTTCCGTCGCCTTTTTCAGCTTCGAGCCGGCGCCGGGGCCGGCCACCACCAGATCCGTCTTGGACGAGACCGAGCCCGATGCCTTGGCGCCCAGCCTGTCGGCCATCGCTTTGGCCTCGTCGCGGCTCATCTTTTCGAGCGAGCCGGTAAAGACGATGGTTTGGCCGGCAAACGGGCTTTCGGCGGCGGGCCGCTCGGCATCCTCGACGGTGAGCTGGTCGACCAGATCGCCGACCATGTCCAGATTGTGCTCCTCGCCGAAATAGCGCGCCACGGCTTCCACCACCGCACCGCCAATGTCCTCGATGGCGTCCATGTCTTCACGCGCGCCTTCGTCGCCCGCCGCGATCTTGCGCGCCGCCGCATCGAACTCGGCCCACGATCCATAAGCGCGCGCCAGCGTTCGCGCCGTCGTCTCACCCACATGGCGGATGCCAAGGCCAAAGATCAGCCGGTCGAGCGGGATCGTCCGCCGCGCCTCGATCGCCTCGAACAGATTTTTTGCCGAGATCTCGCCATAGCCATCACGGTTTTTCAGCTTGCGCAGTTCGTCGTCCCCGTCGCGGCTTTGCAGCTTGAAAATGTCGGCGGGCGTGCGGATGCGCAGCGGATCGTCCTCGGGCAGATCGTAGAAATAGTCGATCTGCTTGTCGCCGAGCCCATCGATGTCGAACGCCTTGCGCGAGACAAACAGTTTCAGGTGCTCCTTGCGCTGGAACGGGCAGGCAAATTCGCCCGAACAGCGCCGCACCACGCCTTCTGTGCCGCCGGCGGTCGCCTCGCGCACGATCGGCGTTTTGAGGGGACAAGGGCATGTTTCGGGAAAGGCGAAATCGGCCGCATCGTCCGGCCGCTTTTCGGCCACGAAACCGAGGATCTGCGGGATCACGTCGCCGGCGCGCTGCACGGTCACCGTGTCGCCGATCTTGATGCCCAGCCGCGCGATCTCCTCGGCATTGTGGAGCGTCGCGTTCTCGACCACCACGCCGCCGACGGTCACCGGTTCGAGCCGCGCCACGGGCGTCAGCGCGCCGGTGCGGCCGACCTGGATGTCGATGGCGTTGAGCACCGTCATCGCCTTTTCGGCCGGAAATTTGTGCGCGATCGCCCAGCGCGGCGAGCGCGACACGAAGCCGAGCCGCTGCTGCAGCGCCAGATCGTTGACCTTGTAGACCACGCCATCAATGTCATAGGCCAGTTCGCCGCGCTCCAGTTCGATCTGCCGGTAATGGGCGAGCAGCGCCGCGACATCGTCGAACACGCCCATCAGCGGATTGGTGACAAAACCATAGGCGGCGAGCTTGTCCACCATGCCCATCTGCGTGTCCGACGGCATGGCGCTGACTTCGCCCCAGGCATAGGCGAAGAATTTGAGCGGGCGGGACGCGGTGATCGACGCGTCGAGCTGGCGCAGCGAACCGGCCGCCGTGTTGCGCGGGTTCACATAGGTCGGCTTGCCCGCTTCCTCCTGCCGGCGGTTCAGTTCGGCGAAATCGTCCTTGGTCAGATAGACTTCGCCGCGCACCTCGAAGACTTGAGGCGGATCGCCGGCGAGCGTCTCGGGAATGTCGGCGATCGTGCGCGCATTGGCGGTGACGTTCTCGCCGACCGCGCCATTGCCGCGCGTTGCCGCATAGGCAAGCTTGCCATCCTCATAGCGCAGCGACAAAGACAGCCCGTCAATCTTCGGTTCGGCGGTCAGCGCCAGCTTCGTCTCCTCGCCCAGCTTCAGGAAACGCCGCACGCGCGCTGCGAAATCATGCACGTCCTGATCGCCAAACGCATTGTCCAGCGACAGCATCGGCACGCTATGGGCGATCTTCTCGAACTTTTCCGAAACCGCAGCGCCGACCAGTTCGCTCGGGCTGTCGGCGCGCTTCAGATGCGGAAACGCCGTTTCGATGGCCAGATTGCGCCGCTTGAGCGCGTCATAGTCCGCATCGGAAATGACCGGCGCGTCCTCACCGTGATAGGCGACATCGTGCCGTGCGATCTCATCGGCCAGCCGCGCCAGTTCGGCCGTCGCTTCGGCTTCGGAGAGGGTTTCGACGGATTTGGTTTCGGCCGTCATGGCAGTGTCCGCTGTAGATATGACGGCGCAGGATTAGCGGGATTTGCCGGGCGCGGAAAGGCCCGTCGCGCACCCACCTCCCCCTTGAGGGGAGGTCGGAGAAGCAAGCGAAGCGAAGCTGATCCGGGTGGGGGTATCAACTTTCCCGGCCGTTGCAGAAACACCCCCACCCGGCTCTGCCTCATTGTATTCGGCAGTCGCCGACCTCCCCTCAAGGGGGAGGTGGCCCGTTCAACTAACCCGCCCCAGCCAGCAATTGCTCCGCCGCCGCACGGGCTTCGGCGGTGATCGTCGCGCCGGCGAGCATGCGGGCGATCTCCTCACGCCGCGCGTCGCGGTCCATCTCGGTCACAGAGGTGACGACGCCGCTGCCATTGCCGCCGCTCTTTGCGATCAGGAAATGATGCGCGGCGCGTGCCGCCACCTGCGGCGCATGGGTCACCGACAGGACTTGGACACCGTCCGACAGGCGGCGAAGGCGTCCGCCGATCGCATCGGCCACCGCGCCGCCGACGCCCGTATCGATCTCGTCGAAGACCAAAGTCGGCGCCGAACCACGATCGGCCAGCGCCACTTTCAGCGCCAGCAGGAACCGCGACAGTTCGCCCCCGGACGCAACCTTCATCATCGGCCCGGCGCGCGTGCCCGGATTGGTCCGCACCCAGAATTCGACCTCGTCAATGCCCGCCGGCGCGCGGCGGTCCGGATCGGACGTGCGGTGGACGATGAATTCAGCCTTGTCGAGCTTCAAATCGGGCAGCTCTGTCATCACCGCGGCGGTCAGTGCTTCGGCCGCCTCGGCGCGCCGGGCCGACAGGTCCGCCGCCGCCCGGTCATAGGCGGCAAGCGCTTCGCGCGCTTCCTGTTCAAGCCCCGTGAGCGCGGCTTCGCCCGCGTCGAGATCGGCCAGCTGATCGGCCATCGTCACCGCAAGCGCCGGCAGATCGTCGACCGCGCAATCATATTTGCGGGCTGCCGCGCGCAGGCCGAACAGGCGCTCCTCGGTGCGTTCGAGCGCCTGCGGATCATGGTCGCTGTCAGCGATCGCCTGCTCGATGCGGTTCTGCGCCTCGGCAAGATGATCGAGCGCCGTGGCCAGATGCTCGTTGACATCATCGAGCAGGCCCGGAACTTCGGGCGCCTTGCGCTCGAGGCGCCGCAACAGACCGGCAATCTCCGGCACCGCCGATGCCGGCCCGCCCAGCGTCTCCTGCGCATCGTTGAGATCGCCCGCCACCTTTTCGGCGGCCATCATGGCGGTGCGCTTTTCGGCCAGCGCGTCCTCCTCGCCCGCCTCGGGCGCCAGCGTTGTCAATTCGTCCACCGAGGCGCGCAGGAAATCGGCTTCGCGCGCCGCCGCCTCGATGCGCGCCCGTTGACGGGCAAGTGCCGCATCGGCCGCCTTGAACGCCGCGTGCAGCCCGGCCACATGCGCCGCATCGGCGAAAAGCCCGCCAAAGGCGTCGAGCAGGTCGCGATGGGATGCGGTGTCGACCAGCGCCCGGTCGTCATGCTGGCCGTGGATTTCGACAAGCTGTCGGCTGGCGTCGCGCAGCGTGGCAACGCTGACGGTCTGATCGTTGACGAAGGCGCGCGTGCGCCCGTCCGCGCTCTGCACCCGGCGGAAGATCACCGGCTCGCCCGGCTCCACCGAAACGCCAGCTTCGGAAAACAGCCCGTGCAGGGGATGGCTGGCCGGCAGGTCGAACACCGCCGTCACCTGCCCGTCCTTGGCGCCCTGGCGCACAAGACCCGCATCGCCGCGCCCGCCAAGGGCCAGCGAAAGCGCGTCAAGGAGGATGGATTTGCCGGCGCCAGTCTCGCCGGTCAGAACGGCCAGCCCCGCCTCGAAGCGGATCGCCAGCCTCTCGATCAGCACGATGTCGCGGATCGACAGCTCGCTGAGCATCGCAAGTGAGCCCGGATCAGCCGCCGGCCGGGCGGTTCAGGACATTCTGCGTCGCACGGGAAATCCACGAGCCGGCATTTTCGCGCGGCTCAAGACCGCCGGTTGCCAGAAGCGCGTAGGAATCGGCATACCACTGGCTGTCGGGGAAGTTGTGGCCCAGAACCGCCGCAGCCGTCTGCGCCTCGGAGGCGAGGCCCATGGCGAAATAGGTCTCGGTCAGGCGCGCCAGCGCCTCTTCGACATGGCGGGTGTTGCCATATTCCTCGACCACCAGCCGAAAGCGCGGCAGCGAGGCGGCATATTCGCGCCGCTCGAGATAATAGCGTCCGACCTGCATCTCCTTGCCGGCCAGCTGGTCGCGCGCGGCGCGGATCTTGGCCTTGGCGTCTTCCTCGTAGATCGAGCCGGGATAGCTCTCCAGAAGCCGGTTGAAGTTCTGGATTGCCAGCCGCGTGTCGCGCTGGTCGCGCGTCACTTCGGGCATCTGCTTGAAGTACGAAAGGCCGATAATGTACTGCGCGTAGGCCGCATCCTCATGGGTCGGATAAAGGTTCACGAACCGCCGCGATGCCGAGATCGCATCGTCGAACCGGCCCATCCGGTATGCGGTGAAGGCGGCCATCACGTTCGATTTGCGGGCAAATTCCGAATAGGGGTGCTGCCGGTCGACAGCTTGGAACTTGCGCTGCGCTTCCTGCAGCCGGCCGGTGTTCAGATTGGCAAGCCCCTGATTGTAGAGCACGTCGGCCGGCTCGATCGTGTCGACATAGCTCGACAGATCGACGGAATCATTATCGCGGGCACAGCCGCTGACGCCCGTCGCGGCCAGCGCGACAAGGGCAACCATCGTGCCGATGCGCATCGTGCGCGATGCTGATACTCGATTGGCGCTCATGAACCAGCCCGTCTCCTATTGCGCATGGCGGCCATCGGCCTGCCGCGCGAACATTCGCCCGTTTACCTGTTCGGGTCCCTTGCGGCAACGCCTGCAAAGAAATTGGCACAATTTTGTGGCGGTTGCCGTTAATGGCGCCCGCCGCCGCCGGTCATACGGCCCAGGGCGCGTAGACCTGGCCCGTCACCGCCACCAGATCGCCGGCATAGACGATGGCGTGCGGCACCGGCGTTTCGACGATCTCATAGGCGGCCGGATCGGCCAGAAGCGCCCGCAGCGCGATCGCGTTCAGCCGGTGGCCGCCGCGATAGGACGAAAAACAGCCGATGAAATTGGCGCCGGCCAGCGCCAGATCGCCCACCGCGTCCAGCGTCTTGTGGCGCACGAACTCGTCGGCATAGCGCAGGCCCTCGCAATTGACGACCGCGTGATCGTCGCCGATGACAACCGAATTGCCCAGCGAGGAGCCCAGCGCATGGCCCGAGGCCCACAGCCGCTCAACATCCTTCATGAAGCCGAAGGTGCGCGCGTCCGCCAGTTCCTCGCGGAAGACGTCACCGTCGATCTCGCCGCGGAATTCCTGCCGGCCGATCGCCTTGCTTTCGAAATCGATGACGATCTCGTAGCGCGTGCCCTCATGCGGGCGAAACTCGGCCCAGGAGCCGCCATGCTCGACGCGCACGGTCTTCTTGACGCGGATATAGCGGCGTTTGACCAGATGATGCTCGATGCCCGCTTCCTCGATCGCGGCGATGAAGACGCGGGCACTGCCGTCCATGATCGGCACTTCGGACGCGTCGATCTCGACGATCACATTGTCGAGCCCGAGCGCCGAGAAAGCGGCCATGATATGTTCGATTGTGGAGACGTGGACGCCGGCGGGGTCGCCGAGCATGGTGCACAGATCGGTGGCGCCGACCTGGGAGACCACGGCCGGCAGATCAACTTTCGATCCGTCGTCAAGAATGCGCCGGAAGACGACGCCGGTGTTCGGTTCGGCCGGGAGCAGCGTGATCGACACTTCGGCACCGGTGTGCACACCGATTCCCGACAGGCCTACCGCTTTGCGCAGTGATGCCTGATAGGCCCGCAGATCAGTCCCCATGAGCTTTCCTTGCTCTTATTGTTTTGCGAAACGTCCCGTTCCCCGGACCGGTTTCGTAGCATCAGACGAAGGGACACCCTCTCCACTTCGCGCCGCACATTAGTCGCGAGTCGGCGAAACGGCCAAATCACGGATGGTTACCATATGTAACGCGTGCGGCCCGCCGGTTTCATACATTCGTAAGTACAATCAGTGGTTTAACAAATGGCAAACGGGGCGCCTGTGGCGCCCCGTCAGCGGATTACGGTTTGGTAAGGCAGCGGCCAGGTTCAGTTGGCCTGGCGCCGCAGGAAGGCCGGTATTTCAAGTTGGTCGTCGCTGTCGGCGACCGGCGAAGGCGCCTGGGTGCGGCCATGATCGTCAAGCTGGCCCTTGCGCGGCGCATAGAGCGCAGCATCGGCGCCAAGCGAGCGGCGCGGCTGGCCGGCGCCCTGCTCGATCGAACCTGCCGGGCGCAGGCGCGGCGGCTCGGGCGCATCCATCTCGTCCTTGCGCGACAGGCCGTGCGTCAGCCGCTTGAGCAGACCCAGCGGGCCGCGCTCGTCATGGGCGTCATCATCGTCCAGCCCGGTGTCGCGCGCTTCCACTTCCGCCTGTACCATGGGCGGAAAATCCTCCACCTGCGGCATGCGCGGCTGCGGTGCGGGCGCTTCGGCCATCGGCGCCGGCGCCTGGGGCATCGATGCCGGCTGCACCGGCGCGCTCGCCGCCACAGGCGGCTGGGCTGCCGGCAGATCGGTTGCCGGACGGGCCGGCATGGGCTGCGGCGCGGACTGGAAGAGCCTGCTCTGCGGGCGGAAGTCGCCATCGGCCTGTGCCTGCGCGGCGCCGCTGGCAGCGGTCGGCATCATCTCGAAGGCCGCCATGTCGCGCTCGGTCTCGGCGATCACATCGTCACTGACAGACGGTGCCGGTGCTGCCGGTGTGGCGGCGGGCGCCGAAGCGGTGGCGGGTGCTGCCGGCTGGGTGCGCGCGGCGGGCCGCAGAACCGACGGCTTGTCGGCGCCGGCTTCGGGTTTTGCGGCGGGCGTTGCCGCGCCGGTCACAGCGCGCGGGATCGATGTCGGTGCCGGACGCGCCGCCATGGCCTCGCCCGATTCGATGCCCGTTGCGACCACCGAGACGCGGATCAGGCCCTCAAGTGATTCATCGAAGGTCGCACCCAGAATGATGTTGGCATCCTGGTCGACCTCCTCGCGAATGCGGGTCGCCGCCTCGTCCACCTCGAACAGCGTCATGTCGCGGCCGCCGGTGATCGAGATCAGCAGGCCCCCGGCGCCCTTCATCGAGGTTTCGTCGAGCAACGGGTTGGCGATCGCAGCTTCCGCCGCGGTCATCGCGCGGCCCTCGCCCGAGGCTTCGCCGGTGCCCATCATCGCCTTGCCCATGTCGCGCATCACCGAGCGCACATCGGCAAAATCGAGGTTGATCAGCCCTTCCTTGACCATCAGGTCAGTGATGCAGGCGACACCCGAATAGAGCACCTGGTCGGCCATGCCGAACGCATCGGCAAAGGTGGTCTTGTCGTTAGCGATCCGGAACAGGTTCTGGTTCGGAATGACGATCAGCGTGTCGACATTGGCCTGCAGTTCCTCGATGCCCTGGTCGGCGGTGCGCATCCGGCGCTGGCCCTCGAAGTGGAACGGCTTGGTGACGACGCCGACCGTCAGGATGCCGCGCTCGCGCGCCGCGCGCGCGACCACGGGCGCAGCGCCCGTGCCGGTGCCGCCGCCCATGCCGGCGGTCACGAAGCACATATGCGTCGAATTGAGATGATCGTTGATCTCGTCGATGCATTCTTCAGCCGCCGCGCGGCCCACATCGGGCTGCGAGCCGGCGCCGAGCCCTTCGGTGACGCCCATGCCGAGCTGGATGATCCGGCCCGCCTTGTTCATCGAAAGCGCCTGCGCATCGGTGTTTGCGACCACGAACTCGACGCCGTCGAGGCCGCCGGTGATCATGTTGTTGACCGCGTTGCCGCCGCCGCCGCCGACGCCGAAGACGGTGATCCGCGGCTTGAGCTCGGTGATGTCCGGCTTTTGGAGATTGATTGTCATGGTTTCATCCTCTGTGTGTGCCAGACCGGCCTGCGGCTCTGGGGCCTTGTTGCCTTCGTCCGTGTCTAGAAACTCTCTTTGATCCATTGTGTCATCCGCCCGAGCGGCCCTTCTGTTCCGGTCAGCCTGACCGACGCGGTTCCGCGAAAACGCTCACTTGAATGATCATTTGCCGCCACCTGCGGGTAGACCATCAGGCCCACGGCAGCGGCAAAGGCCGGACCCTTGGCGGCGGCGGGAAGCCCGCGCACGCCCAAGGGCCGGCCGATCCTGACATTGCGGCCAAGCGTCCGGCGGGCCATGTCGGCCAGCCCGCCAAGCTGCGCCGCCCCGCCCGTCAAAACGACCCGCTTGCCGACCACCGACGAATAGCCCGACGCATTGATGCGCTCGCGCAGCATTTCCAGCGTCTCCTCGACGCGCGCGGCGATGATGCGGTTCAAAAGGCTGCGCGGGATCTGATGCCCGCCCTCGTCGCCATCCTCGCCCATCGCGGGCACCTGGATGATGTCGCGATCATCGACCGATGTGGCGATCACCGAGCCCTGCATGACTTTCAGCCGTTCGGCATCCTCCAGCCGGCAATTGAGCCCGCGCGCAATGTCCATCGTCACATGATGGCCGCCCAGCGGGATCGTCTCGGCATGGACGAAACGGCGTTCGGAGAAGATCGCGATCGAAGTGGTGCCGCCGCCCATGTCGACACAGGCGCAGCCCAGTTCCAGTTCGTCGTCGACCAACGTCGCCAGGCCGCTCGCATAGGGCGTCGCGACAAGCGTTTCGATCGTCAGATGGGCACGGTTGATCGCCAGTTCGAGATTGCGCACCGGAGCCGCATCGGCCGTCAGAAGGTGCATGTTCAGCGCCAGCTCGTTGCCGATCATGCCGCGCGGGTCGATGATGCCGCGCTCGCCGTCGAGCATGTGGTCGATCGGCAGCAGATGGACGACATGGCGGTCGACGCGCGCCGCGCGGGCGATCGCAGCGCGCAGCACCTGTTCGATCTCGCGCGGCGAGACCGGCTTGTCGCGGAGCGGCAGCGTCGCCGTGCAGATCGCCGATTTCGGCCGGCCGGCGCTAAGATTGACGATCATCGAATCGACGGTGACGCCGGCCATCCGCTCGGCGGCTTCGACAGCATGACGGATCGCCCGCTCGGCGGCGTCCAGATCGACCAGAACGCCCGACTTGATGCCGAGCGAACGGGTGTGGCCGATGCCGATCACCTCGCCCTGATGGGTGCGGCCGGTCAGAAAGCGGCCGCTCTCGGACGGCATCATTTTCGCGATCATGCAGACCGTCTTGGTGCTGCCCAGATCGAGCACGGTGACCGTCGCCGTGCGGCGGCTGCGCTTGGACGTGTCCTGGGTGCGGGTGGACGCCATCAGATGCGGTTCCCCCGCCGGGCCTGTTCGCGGGCCGCATCGCGCGCCTCGATCAGCGCCTTGCGCGCGTCGAGCGCATTGCTGGTCAGGGCAAACAGGGTGCGATCCTCGAACCGCATGTCGATGGCCGCCAGATCGCGGCCGAACACGTCGAGTTCGTCCTGCATCGCCACCAGCCGCTCGAGCGCCTTTTCGACGCCCGTCTCCGGCAGGCGGATGGTGATGCCATTGTCGAGCCTGAGATCCCAGCGCCGCTGGCCGACGCGGATATGAGCGCGCACCCGGTCGGCGACAGTCGGGTATTGCTGGACGGTGGCCACGAAGCCGGCGCCTGTTTCGGCGGCGCCCTTGCCCACCAGAAGCGGCAGCGCGGCAAGGCCCGGATGGGCGGCATAACCGCCGATCACCGCGCCGTCCTGCTCGATCACGGATAGCGCTTCGCCGGTCTGCCACACGGCAAAGGGCGCGCGTTCGCCCACTTCGACGACGAGCTTGGACGGATAGACTTTCGCGATCCGGGCGCTGGCGATCCATGGCAGGTCGGTCAGCGCGGCGCGGGCGGTTGCCGGTTCGATCGAGACCAGCGAACGCCGTCCGTTCAGCCCGAGCGCTGCGAACACGTCATCCACCGGCGTATAGGTGTTGCCGGACAGTTCGATCTCCTCGACGGCAAAGCCCGCCGCAGCCGTCGTCTGCTCGACCGCCTGACCAAACTGGCCGCCCAGAACCGAGCCATAAAGGATCGCGCCGCCGATCACCGCGCCAAAAAGCATGGTTTCGGTGCGCGGCGGAACGCTGACATCGCCGGAGACCAGACGCCCGACGAAACGGACCGGCCGGCGCAGCGCGCGCGGCAGCACACGGGCACGCGGCCCGCGCTTCGCCGAAGCCCTGCCGGCCTCCGCTCCGTTCCGATCTGACGTCAACGCATGCAAGTTGCGTCCTCCACCATCCACTCAAGCAGTTCACCAAACGAATGACCGGCGTGAACGGCGATCTCCGGAACCAGCGAAGTCGCCGTCATCCCCGGTTGCGTGTTGATTTCCAGCCAGATCAGCTCCCCGTCTTCGGAGAACCGGTCATCGTAGCGAAAATCCGAACGCGTCACGCCCCGGCACCCGAACGCCTGATGTGCTTTGAGCGCCAGTTTCGTTATCGTTTGGTAAATATTTGGTGAAATTTCAGCCGGACAGACATGTTTTGAACCACCTGAAACATATTTTGAATCATAGTCGTAGAACTGGTGCCCGACCGGTATGATTTCGGTCACGCCCAGCGCCACGTTGCCCATAACGGCACAGGTCAGCTCGCGCCCGTGAATGTAGCGCTCGACCATCACCCGGTCGCCATAGGCCCATTCGTCGGAGGTGATGATCTGCGGCGGATGGGGCTGGTCGGCCTGGACAATGACGACACCGAAGCTCGACCCTTCCGCTACCGGCTTGACCACATAGGGCGGCTGCATCGGGTGCTTGGAGGTGAAGTCGTGCCGGTCCATCACTTTGGATTCGGCGATCGGAATGCCATGGGTTTTCGCCAGCCGCTTGGACATTTCCTTGTCCATGGCCAGCGCCGTCGCAAGAACACCCGAATGGGTGTAGGGGATTTCGAGATATTCGAGGATGCCCTGGATCGTGCCGTCCTCACCGAACGGGCCGTGCAGCGCGTTGAAGGCAACGTCCGGCTTCAGGTCGGCCAGCGTGCGGGCCACATCGCGGTCGACATCGACCCGGGTGACCCGATAGCCGACCTTTTCAAGTTCGTCCGCGCATTCGCCGCCGGAACTCAGGCTCACCGGCCGTTCGGAGGAAAATCCACCCATCAGGACGGCGACGTGTTTCTTGGTCATGGTCTCTCCGGTGTTGCGCGCGCGGCCGGCGCACGGCACCGGACGGCGCAATCATAAGCTGCGAAACTTGACGCACGCTGGAATGGCGCGGGCCGCGCAATGCGGGCGATCAATGGCCGATATTGGGCCGCAGCGCGAAAAACCGGTAGCTGAGCAGCACCGCGGCCACCAGAAGGCCGAGCGCCATGCCGATCCACACGCCGACCCCGCCGAGCCCGAGCGGGAAGGCCAGAAGCCAGCCCAGGAACAGCCCGACCGGCCAATAGGCAAAGACCGCGATGATCATCGGCACGCGCGTGTCCTTGAGCCCGCGCAAAAGCGCGGCGGCGATCGCCTGGGCGCTGTCGACAAGCTGGAAGCACGCACCGACGATCAGAAGCGGCACCGCATAGGCGAGCACCGCCGCCGTGTCCGGATTGGTCTCGTCCAGAAACAGCGCGATCAGCGTTTCGGGAATCGAAAAAAACAGCAGCGCGCTGGTCGTGGCGAACGCAAGGCACATGGCCATCACGGTCTTCGCGGCCCGGTCGAGCCCGACCGGGTCACGGCGGCCGTGATAATGGCCGACGCGCGCCGTCGCCGCCTGCGCCATGCCCATCGGCACCATGAAGGCAAGCGACGCCAGTTGCAGCGCGATGCCGTGGGCGGCGAGCGCCACGACGCTGATCCAGCCCATGAAGATGGAGGAGAAGATGAAGAGGCCCGTCTCGGCGGTGATCATCGTGCCGATCGGCAGGCCGATGCGGAACACTTCGCCAAAGGCCGGCCAGTCCGGCCGCCAGAAGCGCACGAACATCTCATAGGGCCGGGCCCGCTCATTGAGCGCCGCATAGGCGACCAAAAGACCGAAGATCAGAAGATTGGTGCCGAGCGTTGCGATCGCCGCGCCGCGCATGCCCAGTTCCGGCGCGCCCCAATTGCCGAAGATGAAGGCCCAGTTCAAAAGCGCGTTGAGCACGACGCCAGCCATCGTCGCCCAGAAGACGATCCGCGTGCGCTCGATCACCGTCAGAAAGCCGCGCAACGTCCACCACAGAAGCAGCGGAAAGATCGACCATTGCGCGATGCGCATATAGATGCGCGACAGTTCGGCGACCGCTTCGTCCTGACCCAGCGCCAGCATGATCGGCTCGATGAACCACAGGACCGGCATGACGGCGAGGCAATAAAGCGCGCCGACCCACAGCCCCATGCGCACCGAGCGGCGCACCTGGCGGTGATCGCCCTGCCCCTCGGCGGCCGCCGCCATCGGCAGCACCGCATAAGCAAAGCCCGCGCCGAACATCATGATGGTGAAGAGGATCTGCGTGGCGATCGAGCCGGCGGCCAGTTCGGTCACGCCATACCAGCCCAGCATCACCGTGTCGGTGGTGTTCATCGCCATGCCGCCAAGCTGCGATCCCACCAGCGGCACGCCGAGCGCCAGCGTCGCCCGCCCATGGGCGGACCAGCTCATCGGCGCGGGCGCCGAGCCAAGGCTGTGCGATGCTGTGCTCATCGTCCGCCTCTACGCCCGCCAAAGCGCCCTGCCAAGCCCGATCTTGTGATCGTGACAATCGCAAGAACAGGCGGTGGGGTCAGTGCCGCGCGATTTGAAGCAGACAACAAAGTTTGGTAGTTTTCACCCATGACGCGACAGCGGGGTTGACCGCCAATGCGTAGGCTGATCTCGACACTGGTTTCCGTTCTGGCCGCATGCGCGTCCGCCGGCCTTGCCCAGGCGCAAGACAAGCCATCGCCGTCGGAGATGCTTGAGAGCGCCTTCATCGCCGCCAGACTCTGCGAAAATGTCGAGGCATCGCCGGTCCTTGTCTCGACAGGCTTCATGACAAGACACGGGCTGACCAAAGCCGGTGTCGAACAGGCGGCCGACCCCGCATTGGTCGAGCAGCAACTCCTCGATCAGTTGGGCTTTCATACCCTGATCGGCGCCGGTCCGGCCGATGTGTGCGAGGCGCTCGTCGCCGACTACGGACCCGGCGGGGCCGTCGAGCCGCTGCTTGTCGTCAGAGACGACATCTATCCGTTGGCCAGATATTGCGTCGAGACCAGCACGGAACGCGATACCACCGCGCAGGACAGTTGGAACTGGCATTTCCACAATCTGTGCGATGCCGAGGTTCGTGCCGCGATCCACGGCCCCAGAAGCGACGGAACGATCGGCGAGAAACTGGACTTTCTGATCGCGCCCCTGGACTATACGACGATCACCTTCCCGACGCCCGACATTGAGGGGTTCAAGGCCTATCACCAGGTGCACTATGTGCAGCGCAGCCTGTTTGACGAAACCTGCGGCACGTCTTCGATACCCGAGGAATGCATGATCGCCGTCGCGCGCGGGCAGGTGCAAAGCGACATTTTTGCCGCTGCGGACGATCCGGGTTTCACCGAACTTCGGGCACGCCACATTCTTGTCGAAGACGAGGCCGCGGCGCAGTCGATCATTGCCGCTCTGGATGCCGGCGAAGCCTTTGCCGAACTTGCACAAAAACATTCGATCGGCCCGAGCGCCGCCAATGGCGGCGATCTGGGATGGTTCGGACGTGGCCAGATGGTCGAACCCTTTGAGGAGGCGGTGTTTGCCTTGTCGCCGGGCGAACATTCCGGACCCGTTGAGACGAAGTTCGGCTGGCACGTCATATTGCTGGAAGAGGCGCGCTGATCGCTTTGCCGCCCAGCACCAAAGCCGGGACCGCCGTGCTGTCATTCCAAGACGAACCCGATGGCTCGACGGCCCTTGATCGGGGGCCTGCATGAGCGCCTATCCGCACGGCCTCGCGGTTCGAACGCCGGCTTGGCTGTCGGAGCGGTGCAACATCAAAAGGCACGCGATCGAAACACACTATCGCGATCGGGGCTTGTTGGACGGTGCCGGCAATGACGCGGCTGTTCAAGAACCCGCCAGCGACGCGGACACCGGTGTCCGGTCCAGCGAGCCGGCCGATCCACTCCTGTCGGCGCCGCTGACCGATGTGGCGGGCGGCACCATCTACTTTGCCGGCGCAAGCGTCGACAGGTTGGGCGATGTGCTCGAAATCATGGGGGTTCGGAGCAGCCGGCGCGATTTCCTCGCCATCGCCTCGCAATCGCGGCGCCCGACGCAGTCCCGCTATCTGGACCAGCTCTGGCTTATCTCGGCTTTGGCCGGCCGATCGGTGTTCGGGCTGGACGGCGAGGAGCATCGGCATGAACAGTCTCTGACGCTCGAACAGGCCGTCACCGGCTTTGTCGAGCGGCAGGTCGGCAAATGGACCGAACCCGCTGAAACGTTCAGCCGCCAACTGGACGGCATGCTTGGCGGCGATGGCGAATATGCGCGTGAAGCGCTGGGGTTCGGCTTCCATGTCGAAGACGGTTTCCACGGCGTCTATCGCGTGTGGAGCCGCCCCTGGATCGTCCTCAAATAGCCGCCCGCGCGCGAGGGCAAACGGGGCCTGATCTGGCTCGAACTATGCGGTGCGCGCCGCCCGCACCGTAAACACGCCGGCCACGAACAGACAGCCTGCACCGATGCGGTTGAGCGCCCTCATCGCGCCCGGCTTCCGGAACTGGGTCCGCAAGCCACTGGCGAAAAACAGCCAGAACAGGCTGTTCAGGCTCGCCACCAGCAGGAACGTCGCAATGAGGATCGCGAACTGCTGAAAAATCGGCCCCGCCGGGTTCACGAATTGCGGCACGAAGGCCACATAGAAGGCCGGACCCTTGGGGTTGAGCACGCTGATCAGGAAAGACTGCCAGAACAGACGGGTCAGAGGCCGTTTTTCGGTGTCATCATCGGCCGAAATGCCCTCGACCGGTGCTGTCCAGAGCGTATAGGCCAGCCAGATCAGATAGGCCGCCCCGGCCAGTTTCAGCAGCGTGAACAGGTGCGCCGACGCCGCGAGCAACGCGCCAGCTCCCGCCAGCGACAGCGACATGGCGATGAACGCTCCGGCAACCACGCCGGGAACCGTCGCGAGACCCGATCGCCTGCCGTGCCGGATCGCATAATTGACCGTCAAGACGATGTTCGGGCCCGGTATCAGGACGACAATCATGCTCGCCACGGCAAATGCCAGCCAGGTCTCAAATGTCATGGGTCACCCCCGCGCGATCGGATCGAAGCCACACAAGACCCCAAACGGAACGGCTTGGGAAGCGGGTCGCTCTCGGCAATAAGTCGATGGGAACGCCCGGCAGGCGCGCCACGTGCCGCCCGGTCGCGCAACAGGGGACTGGCTCTAGCCCCGTGGGACGATCGTCACGACGCACACATCATTCGTGTCGAGCCTGGCCTTGGCACATTGCGGCGCGGTCAGGTTGAAGAAGAAGACGTCCGAGCCCTTGCCCCAGGGGCGAATGCTGCGCTCGAACGGGCCGGCATCGTTGAGCATCACATCGGCAGTGAATGCCGCGGTCCTGCCGGACACATGCTCGGGCCCGACGACGATGTAACGCGGCAAATCTTGCTGCTTGCGCAGGATGCGGGCCGAGAACCGGATCTCGTCAGCGCTCATCGGTGTCCTCATTCCGGCATGATCGGCTGTTTCGAACCATAGCCATTTGTGAGACCGCAGCCCATCCCGGAACGCTTCGGCAGGCGCCAGATTTTCGCCGCGCGATTCAGATCCGCAGCGGCGTGCGGTCGTGGCGCTCCTTCACCGCAGCGATCTCGCGCAGCATGACCGACAGATCCTCGATCGCGTGCCGCTCATCCTCGCTCAGCTCCTGATCGGGCTTGAAATGCTTGAGCAGCACCATCAGCACATCGCCCATCCGGCCCAATTGCTTGCCATAGGAGCCCACCTCGTCGAGCACCGCCTGTTCCACCTGCGGCGCGCTGGACCGGCCGAAATTGACGTTGATCAGCCCGACCTGGCTGCCGGTCGCCGTGAACATCGAGTTCCACTGTTCGAACCATTGCGAAACATCGCCGGACGGAAACTCGATTTTGACAGGGCGATAGACTTCATTCATGACGCACTTCCCTTGGTTATGCTTGCAATGCTGCATTGCAGCATAAAATGACATGTCGGGGAAGAAGGGGGTGTTGAGCGATGGTGCGGCGCCATCCATGTCGTCCTGTTCGTTGAACATATATCGACGTGCCCCCGGACCCAGACATCCGATCTGGGTATCGATCAAATACCGATCCGGGGCTATGACTATTTGATGACATCCTAAAAAAATTGAAACTCAACTGTGATTTGTTCAATAATTTAATGCATGAGCGATATTTGATGTCTCGAATATTGATGTTAAATTATTGGAGTAAATGTGAAAAACATAGAGGAGGCCATTTAAATGGAATCAAAAAGAGATGTTTTGGAAATTCACCTGACCGAAATAGCAAAGTACGACTTGCCGGACGAGGTGAAAAAGTCGCTGAGCGACGACATGCTGCGCGGCAAGGGCTTTGAAGCCTGCCACCAGGCCATCCGTGCGCAGACCGGCATTTGGGTGCCGGAACTGGAACAGGTGTTCAAGGACCTAGACCAGTTGCTGGGCCTCCCGGCGCCAGAGATGGTGAAGTGACATCCAGCCCCTCGCACCTGTTGGTGACGAGCCTTGAATCGGACGCCACGGGGAAGGGAGCCAAGCCCCGTGGCGGCATGAACACGACCGGTCTGCCCGGCAATTCAATTGTCCCGATCGACTGCGCCTTGCCGGATGACCCGATTGGATACTGGCTGCTTGTTGACGGATCATTTGGGTCCGAAGGAAACCTCCAATGGGAAGATGCACGACTGTCCCAGGCCCGGAAAGCAAGCAGCCTGATACGCGACCTGTCAGCGCACAGCGAAACCTTGCAGCTTTGTCAGAGCAACACTCGGTCCGTCGTCTTTTTTGAAAGCGAAACGAAAAACTCGTTCTATCATCCCGACCTGCGGCGAACGGTTTTCATCAACTGGCGCCCAATACAGTCCATCCACCATGTCATCGAGGAATTCATTCATCAGTCGGTGCACTCGGTCATCGACGAAATCTCGACCGACGGCTCGTTGTTTGTGAGTGGCGAGGCCGGAGGTGATTTCGACCCGGATCACACGCACATGATCAATGCCGGTTCGGAGACATTTGTTCGGTTCCATTCAATGGCAACACTCGCACTGATCAGCGAAGGCTTTTTCGACTGGCCAGGAAGTGGAAGCGCGACCGAACGTGCCGTCGTTCTAGGACGCTTGTCCTTTGCATTCCAGAAACTTTCGTACGACCTGCAGTACTTTGTCGAGAACATGTGGAGGCTTGCGCCGTTGGGGGCCGCCTTTCTGAAAACGACGCTTGCCTTTTATCAGCGAGTGCTGGCCATCCACCAGGAGACATTCCAGCGCCATGACATGAGCGATCAACCTTACGTGTTCGATGAGGCGACCTTTCTAATGCATAATGCGGGGATGCGCCCGGGGGCCGCCTGATTGCCGCGCGACATCGCGTACATTTTCCAGACCGCCACCCCTACCCCAGCAACCTTTCCTCAAACGGATAGCTGGACAAATTCTCGAACCCCGTCTCGGTGATCAAAACCTGGTCTTCGAGCTTGACGCCGCAGGTGGCGCCCACCTTGCCGTGATACCAAATGCACCAGCAGCCGCCCCAGACGCCATTGTTCGCCTCGAACAGCCGCGCAAAATGCGGCCAGCTATCGGCGTTGAGTGGTCTGGATTCAAAGTCTGTCATGGGGCATCCCGGCATCAGCTATCATCTTGGACGCAGCGCACATATCGTCAAGCAGACATCACGCGTTTCAGGCCGGCGCCCTCGCAAACAGAACCCGCAGGCCAATCGCGCCAAAGATCAGGGCGAACGTCCCTTCGATCCACCGGCGCGCCCTCTCGTAATGGCGGACGACACCACGTCGCGAAAAGGCAATCGCGCAGCCAAGGAAAAAGGCGATCGTCGGCGCTGCAACCGTCGCCATCACCGCCAGCAGCGTCTGCGCCGAAGCCCCGGGCGGCACGGCCAACGCGAAAAGCGAACCAAAGAACAGGATCGGCTTGGGATTCGACAGATGCAGGCCGAGCCCTCGCCAGTAGCCGGCCCGCAGCGATCGCCCCCCTCCGGCCAAAGGCGTCGGCGCATGCCGCCTGAGGGCAGACCGGGCGGAGCGATAGGCGAGATAAAGAAGATACAATCCCCCCGCCACGCGCACCGCTTCCAACACCCAAGCATTGGCGAGCATTACGGCGCCCATTCCCAGCGCAGCCAGGCCCGACCAAATGAGCGACCCGGTGACGACGCCACTGGCGGCGGCCAACGCCATCCGTCGGCCTTCCGATAACGCCGTTCCGATGATCAGCAGCGTTGCCGGCCCCGGCACCATCAGCGCAACGACGGCGATAGCGAAGATCGAAAGGAGGTTGACATCCATGCCGGAAAACTAGCGGAGGAGACGAACGACTGGCAAGGGTCGAAACGGGGTCGTGCGCCTACCCCAACAATCGCTCCTCAAACGGATAGCTGGACAAATTCTCGAACCCGGTGTCGGTGATCAAAACCTGGTCTTCGAGCTTGACGCCGCAGGGTCCGCCGACCTTGCCCGCATAGACATCGACGCACAGCGCCATGCCCGGCTCGAGCGGGTAATCGAACGCGCCTTCGACAAAGTCTTCGGGGTAATAGATCGACGGGAACTCGTCGCACAGGCCCACCCCGTGCATGAAGACGCCATAGCGCTGCGCGCGGTAGGCTTCCGGAAGGTGAACGCAGCGCTCTGTCAGCTCCGAAAAGGTCACGCCGGGCTTGAGAAGGTCCATATTGGCGAACATGTGATCATGGGCGACGCGATAGGCCTCACGCTGTTCGGCGGTCGGCGCGCCATCGCCGACGAACCATGTACGGCTCATGTCGCAGCACATGCCATAGGGACCGATCAGGTCGGTGTCGAAGGCAAGAAGATCGCCGGGCTGCAGCCGGCGCGGCCCCGCCTCCTGGAACCAGGGATTGGTGCGCGGGCCTGAACTCAAAATCCGCGTTTCGATCCATTCGCCGCCGCGCTTGATGTTCTCCGCATGCAGGATCGCCCAGAGTTCGGTCTCGGCAATGCCCGCCTCGCACGCCTTTTCCATCTCGGCCATGGCGATCTCGCAGGTGGCGATCGCGCAGCGCATGGCGTTGATCTCGTCCTCGGACTTGATCAGCCGCGCATGCTCCATCACCTGTTGGCCCGAGCCGATTGCGAGCCCGCGCGCGGTCAGGGCGCGCGCGCCATGCAGTTCCATCTTGTCGATCGCCAGCCGCCGCGAACCGTTGCCGTGCAGCCGCATCAGATCGTCGATCTGCGCGGCGAATTCGGCGGCGATCGCATCCTCCTGGTCGCCGGCGACGAAATAGAACATGCCCGCGCCGACGCGCACCTCGTTCACCAGCGGCAGATGCGCCGACAGATGCTCGCAGCGCTTGTAATCCCAGACGACCATATGCCCGTCGGCGCCGACAAAGCAGGCCCGCGCCCAATTGTGCAGGATCCACACATGCATGTTGGACGAATCCGACGCATAGCGGATGTTGAGCGGGTCGAACATCAGGCAGCCGCCATAGCCGCGCTTGTTGATCTCGGCGACCGTGCGGTCGAGCCGTGTCTGGCGCATCCGCTCCACATTGGGCGGCGTGACCCCCAGCGCCTCCCATTCGGCAAAGGCGACATCGGTCGGCCCGATTTCGAGCCGGTTCGGATCAAGCGGCGTGCCATCGGGCTTGAAGAGCTGCGTCGCGCGGCGCCGCGAAGGGTCGATCTTGCAGTTCGACGAGGAAAAGGGCTGTTCGACGTTCATGGGCCACCCGGAAGCTGATGCGGGCCAGCGCATCCGCACGGGGCCCATCAGGCTGCGGATTGGCGATTTTGTCGATTTCAGAAAGCGGCGTCCAAGGTCGCTTTTCGGGCAGGCGCCAAGTATCGCCGGCGGCCGTTACGGCAGAGACCAGTCGACCGCCGGACGCTCGGCGACGATGCCGAACGGATTGTGCACGCCGTCATTGGCGTAATAGCCGTAAAGGATGGCGTCGAAATCGACCGTTTCGGCTACGCCCGGCCAATTGTAGATGGTGCGCGCATAGGCCCAAAGACGGGCATAGTCGGTCAGCCTGTGCCGTGTGCAGCGGAAGTGCGTGGCATAGACCGCATCGAAGCGGACGAGCGTCGCAAAGAGCCGCAGATCGGTCTCGGTCAGCGCCTCGCCGAACAGGAAGCGCCGATCGGTAAGACGCTTTTCCAGCATGGAGAGCGTCGCGAACACACGATCGACGGCCTCCAGATAGGCGTCCTGCGCCTGCGCCTTGCCCGCCTGATAGACCGCGTTCGCCAGACCGTGATGGATCTGATCGTTCAGCGCGTCGATCTCGGCTTCGCGATCCGCCGGCACGAGCACAAGACCGTCGTCGCCCTCGATCGACCCAAGCGCCCGCATGATGGTCGCCGAATCATTGCTGAAGATGCGTTCCTCGGCGGCATCCCACAGGACCGGGACCGTCACCCGGCCGGTGTAGCCGGGATCAGTCAATGTGTAGAGCTGATGCATGTGGCGCAGCGGCGTGGCGCGGCCCGCATTCAGCGGCCCGTTGGCGAAAAGACCATAGCCTTCGATGCGCGGCCCGCCGGCAGTGTGCAGCGGCAACCGGTCCGCAAGGCCCAAGACGGCGCGCATCAGTGTGGTGCGGTGCGACCAGGGACAGCTGTCGGAGGCGACGAGCATATGGCGCCGCTCGCCCGCCGCGATGGCATCGATCACCGCCTGCTCGATCGGTCCGTCAAACGTGCTGCCGGCGCGCACATAGCGCCCGTCGACCATCGTGCGATCGGCCTCATCGTCCCACCGCCCCTCGATCAGCATGCCCATGGCGCAGGTTTCCGCTCGCAAGTATGGATGTCGTTCATATCAAAAACCGGTAAGGCCGCGCGACGGCTGGGTCCACGGCGTTGATGTCGGACGGGGCGGTGGAGACCATCGGTGCAGGGACTATTCGGCGGGTGCGCTGCCCGTTTGCGCATCGCCTTTGCGCGGCATCGAGCCCATCTCTTCCACAAGGGCGTCAAACTTCCGAAAGTCGACCGAAACGGCGTGCGGACGGCGCGCAGATCGCAGCACTGCCAAAATCAGGGCAAAAATGATCGTCGTGGCCGCCAAGGCGGCAATGTCGAAGCCGTATGGGACAAGTGCGGTCATTTGTCGTCCTTGTCGTCGCCCGGCATGTCGTCGATTTTGCGTCGTGCCCGGTCGAAATAGTCGATGCAATCAGTCAGAACCGCAATCTTGGCACGAATTTGCCGCCGCTCCAACGTTCCGCGCCAAACCGCATATGCCCCCGCCCCGATCGGGAGGATCGCCAGCGGCGGAACACCCCAGGCAGGGATGCTCAAGACGCCACCCGTGGTCAACGCCGAACCGCCGCCAATGACCACCAGATTTATGTTGTCCAGATCCGTCTGAAGCTCGGACATGTGATCGCCAAGTGCGTCTGATATCTTCCGCACGTCTTCAACAAAGGCATCGCGGTCTTCCTGATTGTTGCCGCGCCTGTGATACGCCGCTTCGAGCATGCGCGCGAAATTCGGTTTACGCAGCAACTCTCGCAAGCTTTCATAGGTTGCGACATTACCACCTTCGCTGGCGACCGACTTGAGATCACTCAGCAGTTTGTCCAGATCATCGGCCATTGCCGACAGTATAGTTTGAATTTAAACTACAACAACCGGCCCAGAAACGGTTGCACCGGTTCCTCGCCATCGGCATATTCGCCGATCCGCTTGATTTCCCAGTCGAGCCGAACGCCCGAATGGTCGAGAACGCGCGTGCGCACCGTTTCGCCGAGCATCTCAAGATCATGGCTCGAGGCAGCGCCGGTGTTGATCATGAAGTTGCAGTGCATGGGCGACATCTGCGCGCCGCCGATCGTCAGCCCGCGGCAGCCGGCGGCATCCACTTCCTTCCAGGCCGAGGTCCCGGGCGGATTCTTGAAGGTCGATCCGCCGGTTTTCTCGCGGATCGGCTGGACGGTCGCGCGGTGCTCCTGCACCTCGTCCATCATCTTTGTGATGACCGCTTTCTCCTCGGCATAGCCCTCGAAAATCGCCTCGGTGAAGATGAAATCGGCCGGCGCCGATGAATGGCGATAGGCGTAGCCCATGGCGTCATTGGTCAGAACGTGCCGCACCCCGCGACGGTCGACCGCATGCACTTCGATGACGCGCTCGCGCGTCTCAACGCCATTGGCGCCCGCATTCATGCGCAGCGCGCCGCCCACCGAGCCGGGAATGCCGTGATAATGGTGAAAGCCGCCAATGCCCGCATCGCGCGCGGCAGCGGCCAGCCGCTTGTCCGGCACCGCGGCGCCGGCGCGAATCCGGTTACCGTCCAGAACCTCGATCTGCCCGAACCCCTTGGCCGACAGGCGGATGACCACACCTTTGATCCCGCCATCGCGGACCAGCAGGTTCGAACCGACGCCGACCACAAGAACGGGGACATCTTCGGGCAATGCGGCCAGAAAGGCGGCCAGATCGTCGGCATCGGCGGGCTGGAACAGGAGTTCCGCGGGCCCGCCGGTGCGAAACCAGGTGATCTCGCTCATCGGTGCGTTGGCCTTCAGCCGGCCGCGCAGATCGGGCATCAGCGGCTCGAGCCGCGCAAGGAGCCCGTCCCCGTCGACCGTGCTCATGCGGCGGCCTCATCGGCCAGTTCGCCGGGCAGCGCATGGGCCCATTGCGTGATGTTGCCCGCGCCGAGATAGAGGACGTAATCGCCGGCCTTGGCCTCGGCGCGGATGATCGGCGCCACATCCTCGGGTCCGGCGATGGCGCGGGCATCGCGATGCCCGCCCGCCTTCATGCGCGATACCAGTTCCATTGCATCCACACCGTCGATCGGCGCCTCGCCTGCCGGATAGACGGGGGCCACCAGTGCCGTGTCCGCCTGGTTGAAACAGGCGGCAAACTCGTCGAACAGGTCGTTGAGGCGCGTGAAGCGGTGCGGCTGCATGACGGCGATGACGCGGCCGCTGCCCGCCGCCTGCCGCGCCGCATCCAGCACCGCCTCGATCTCCACCGGATGGTGGCCGTAATCGTCGAAAATACGCACGCCGTTCCAGTCGCCGGTATGGGTGAAGCGGCGTTTGACACCGCCAAACGCCAGAAGCCCGTCCTTGATCGCCGTTGGCGAAAGGCCCAGTTCGTGGGCAACCGCAATGGCGGCTGTCGCGTTGGACACATTGTGCGCGCCGGGCATGGGCAGGCGCAGCCCGTCCAGCGCGATCGTTTCACCGCTCTTGCGGTCGCGGATCTCCACATCGAACAGTGAGGTCGCGCCATCCATGCCGCGCGGCGTGAAGCGCACATCGGCCTGCGGGTTGCGGCCATAGGTGACGAGCCGCCTGTCCGTGACCCGGGAGACCAGCGCTTGCACCTCGGGATGATCGATGCATGCAACACCGAAGCCGTAGAAGGGCACATTCTCGACGAACTGGCGAAACGCCTCGCGCGCCGCATCGAACGTGCCGTAGAAGTCCAGATGTTCCGGGTCGATATTGGTGATTACCGCGACATCGGCTGGCAGTTTCAGGAAGGTGCCATCGCTTTCGTCCGCCTCGACCACCATCCAGTCGCCCTCGCCCATACGCGCATTGGTGCCATAGGCGTTGATGATGCCACCATTGATGACGGTCGGGTCGAGCCCGCCCGCATCGAGAAGGGTGGCGACCATGGACGTGGTCGTCGTCTTGCCGTGCGTGCCGCCGATGGCGATCGCGTTGCGGAAGCGCATGATCTCGGCCAGCATCTCGGCGCGCCGCACGATCGGCAACAGGGTCTCGCGGGCCGCGACGAGTTCGGGATTGTCGGGCTTGATGGCGGTTGACACCACGACGACCTCCGCATCGCCCAGATTGGCCGCGTCATGGCCGACAAAGACTTTTATCCCCTTGTCGCGCAGGCGCTGCTGGTTGGCGCCGTCCGCCTGGTCGGAGCCCTGAACCGAATAGCCCAGATTATGCAGCACCTCGGCAATGCCGCTCATGCCGATGCCGCCAATGCCGACAAAGTGCACCGTTCCAATATTCTGCGGCATTTTCATCGATGTCTGTCCCGTCCTGTCTCACCCGTGCCGGGCGCGAAAAGCGGCCGGCGACTGGCCTTCCGCAATAGCCTCGGTCAGATCGGCAAGCAAGGATGCGGCATCGGGCCGGCCGGCGGCCTTCGCCCGCGATGCCATGGCGGAAAGCCGGGCTGGATCGCCCAGCAGCTCGGCAAGAAGGTCGGCAATTACCTGCGGCGTAAGCTCGGACTGGCGCCGCACAAGCGCGCCGCCAGCATCGGCGAGAGCCTGCGCATTGGCTGCCTGATCGTGATCGAGTGCATGCGGATAGGGCACGAAGATCGCCGGCCGGCCGATGGCGGCCACCTCGGAGACGGTCGACGCGCCCGACCGCGCCATCACCAGATGCGCCGCGCTGATCCGCGCCGGCAGATCGGCAAAGAAAGGCGACACATCGGCTTTCACGCCCAGCGCCTCATAGGCGTCTCTCGCCTCACCTTCATCCTCGGGTCGTGCCTGCTGGGTGATTGCGATGCGCTTTCGGAGACCATCGTCCAGAATGGCGAGCGCGGCCGGAAGCGCTTCGGAAAAGAAGCGTGCGCCCTGGCTGCCGCCGAAGACAACGAGCCGGATCGGGCCGTCTGCGCCCGGCGAATCATAGGGCGCCTTTGCCGCCTCGATCACCGGCGGACGCACCGGATTGCCGGTGACCACGATCTTGTCCGCCATCGGACCATCGGCCTTCAGGAACCCGCCGGCCACAGCCGTCACCCGGCCGGCCAGCATCTTGTTGGCCCGGCCCATCACGGCATTTTGCTCGTGGATCATGGTGGGGAATGCGCCGGCCGCCACGAAGACCGGCGGCACCGTGGGATAACCGCCAAAGCCGACCACCGCACCGGGCTTGAGTTCGGCCAGAAGCCGGCGCGACTGCCGCATGCCGGCGAAAAGCGAAAGCCCCGCGCCGATCAGTTTGAGCGGGTTCTTGCCCGACGGCGTATCGGAGCGGATGACATGCATCGGGCCGGGGAACCGGTCGGCATATTGTTCCGCCCGCGCATCGGTCGCCAGATGGACGGACCAGCCGCGCGCGATCAGTTCATGCGCCAGCGCCTCGGCCGGAAACAAATGTCCGCCCGTGCCGCCCGCCGACAAAAGGACCGTGCCGCCAACCACCGCCATCTAGGCCACCCCGCTGACGACGCTTGCAGTTCGGTTTTTTATAGTTATATTAAATGGACCGGACATGAGTGCTCGATGTTTGAATGGGACCCGGACAAGGCGCGCGCAAACAGGGCCAAGCACGGCATCGATTTTGCGGATATCGAACGGTTCGAGTTCGCAGATGCGCTTGAGATGGATGACACCGATATGCGTGCGGACGGCGAGCCTCGCACCAAGGCCGTCGGCTTCATCGGCAGTCGTCTGTATGTGTTGATCTACACGATGCGCCAAGGCCAAATCCGCGTGATTTCGCTGCGCCGCGCGGAAAATGAGGAGAAGCGGGCCTATGAACGATACCACTTTGGATGACCGCAAGGCGGCGCTCAGGGCACGCATCCGCGCCGATATTGAAAGCACAACCGAAGAAGAAGACGCCGCGATCCACGCCGCAGCCTTGTCGGACCCGGACAATCCGCCGCTCACCGAGGACGATTTCAAACGCGCCCGTCCCGGTCGCCCGCCGCTGCCGCCCGAAAAGCGCAAGAAGCAGGTGACGATGCTGATCGATCCCGACGTGCTGGAGGCGCTGAAAAAGGACGGCAAGGGCTGGCAGACCCGCGCCAACGCGGCTCTGCGCAAGGCGGTGTTGGGCGAATAGCTCATTCGGCCGCCTGCATCGCACCGCTGGCGGAAAAGCGCACTTGGCCGAACCGCGTCTCCGGCCGCCGCCGCGTCAGCGCAAGCACGAAGCCGGCCGTGATTGCCACCGCCAGCATGGACGAGCCGCCATAGGAGACGAACGGCAGCGTCATGCCCTTGGCCGGCAGCAATTGCAGATTGACCATGATGTTGATCATCGATTGCAGCCCGATCAGCGTGACAAGACCGGCCACGGCCAGGCGCCGGAAATGGTCTTCCTCGCGGAACGAGCGCATCAGCCCGCGCAGCACGATCAGCGCGAACAGCCCCACCAGCACCATGCACAAAAGGATGCCGAACTCCTCGGCCAGGACAGCGAAGACGAAGTCGGCGTGGCTGTCCGGCAAGACACGCTTGATGGTGCCCTCGCCCGGTCCCTGGCCCAGCCAGCCCCCGCGCACGATCGCCTCGCGCCCGGTGTCGACCTGGAACGTGTCGCCCGCGCCGGACACGAACCCGTCGATCCGCTTGGCCACATGCGGCAGCGTCAGATAGGCCGCGCCAAGGCCGAGCACGCCGACGCCGCCCAGGACGACGATCCAAAGCCAGCTCATGCCCGCCATGAAGAACATGGCGCCCCATGTGGCGGCGACCAGCACGGTCTGGCCCAGATCCGGTTGCGCGACCAGAAGCGCTGCGATCGCCGCGAACAGAACGCCGGCCAGAAGGTTGCCGGGTATGTCGGGGCGCCGCAAATGCTCCGAAAACAGCCATGCGCAGATGATCACGAAGGCCGGCTTCATGAATTCAGACGGCTGTATGGAGAGGCCGGCGATGCGCATCCAGCGCCGCGAGCCCTTCACCTCAAAGCCGAAGAACAAAGTCGCCACCATCAATGCCATTGCCCCCAGCAGCACGACCAGCGCGACGCGGCGTACCTGCCGGTCGTCGAGAAAGGACACGCCGATCATCATCGCGATCGAGGGAATGATGAACAGCGCATGGCGCTCGACGAAATGGAACGGGTCGAGCCCGATGCGCTGGGCGACGTCCGGGCTGGCCGAAAACGACAGGAAAATGCCGAACGCAATCAGCGCGAAAAACGAAAACAGGAACCAGCGGTCCACCGTGCGCCACCATTCGGTGACCGGCCGTCTGTCGCTGCGTCGGTGCATCATTGCCCTCCCTGTGCGGCGCGTGCCGGCGCGGCGTCGGTTTCAAGTGCGGCAACGGCATCGGTGAACGCCGTGCCGCGCTTTTCGAAATTGGCGAACTGGTCGAAGCTGGCCGCCGCCGGCGCCAGCAGCACAACCGATTCGGGCGCCCTGCTTTGCGCCGCATCGGCGGCGGCATGGCGCACGGCGACATCGATGGTCGAGGCGATCTCGAACGGCACATGGCTGCCGAGCGTTGCGGCAAACGCCGGCGCCGCCTCACCGATCAGATAGGCCTTTGCGATCCGGCCGAAGAGCGGCGCAAGCGGCGCGATGCCGCCCTCCTTGGCCAGGCCGCCGGCGATCCAGTGGATCGCCTCGAAGCTGGCAAGCGACCGCGCCGCCGCATCGGCATTGGTCGCCTTGGAATCGTTGACGAACAGGACATGGCCATGCCGCGCGACGATCTGCATCCGGTGCGCCAGCCCGCCGAACGAGGCCATACCGGCCATAATCGCGGTGTCATCCAGTCCGAGCATGCGGCAGGCATGGAGCGCGGCCAGCGCATTTTGCAGATTGTGGTCGCCGCGCAACGCCGGCGCACCGGACAGATCGACCGCATCGCGATCCGCCGCGACGCTGATCCGCGTCACGTCCCGCCCGTCCTTCTCCAGAAGGTTGGCGATCGACGCGCACCAGACATCGTCGGTGCCGATGATCGCCTTGTCGGCACGCTTGACGAGCTGCTTCTTGACCAGCGCGTAGTTTTCCATCGAGCCGTGCCGGTCCAGATGGTCCGGCGACAGGTTGAGAAGGATGCCGATGCCCGGGTTAAGGCCCGGCGCCAGATCGATCTGGTAGGACGACACCTCAACCACATGGATGCGGGTCGCGGCGGGCGGTTCGAGTTCAAGCACCGGCACGCCGATATTGCCGCCCATCTGCACATCGCGGCCCGCCTCGCGCAAGATGTGCGCGATCAGCGCCGTGGTCGTCGATTTGCCGTTCGTGCCGGTGATCGCAACGAATGGCGCACCGGGCGCGATCTGGTCGCGCTGCCGGCAGAACAGTTCGATATCGCCAATCACGGGCACGGCGTGGGCCTTGGCCCTGTGAACCGTCCAGTGCGGTTCGGGATGGGTCAGCGGCACGCCGGGTGCCAGAACCAGCGCATCGAACGCAGACCAGTCGGCGGCCGCAAGATCGCCGGTGGCGATGCCGGCCTCGGCCGCCTTGGCCACCGTCTCGGGATTGTCGTCCCATGCGGTGACCTTTGCTCCGCCCGCGACCAGCGCCCGCGCCGTCGCCATGCCCGAGCCGCCCAGCCCGAACAGCGCGCAACGCCGGCCCTGATATGCGGTGACGGGGATCATCGGCCTACCTGAGCTTGAGCGTCGACAGGCCGACCAGCGCCAGGATCACGGCGATGATCCAGAAGCGGATCACCACCTGGCTTTCGGTCCAGCCGAGCTTTTCGAAATGGTGGTGGATGGGCGCCATCAGGAAGACGCGGCGCCCGGTCATCTTGAAATAGGCGACCTGGATGATCACCGACATGGCTTCCAGAACGAACAGCCCGCCAATGATGATCATGACGATCTCATGCTTGGTGGCAACGGCGACCGCGCCGATCAGCCCGCCGAGCGCCAGCGAACCCGTATCGCCCATGAAGATCGCCGCCGGCGGCGCATTGAACCACAAAAAGCCAAGCCCCGCCCCGATCACCGCGCCCAGAATGACAGCCAGTTCGCCGGTGCCGGGCACGAAGTGGATCTGCAGATAATCGGCGAAGATCGCATTGCCCGACAGATAGGCGATGACACCGAACGAGGAGGCCGCGATCATGATCGGTACGATCGCCAGCCCGTCAAGCCCGTCGGTCAGGTTCACCGCATTGCCCGCCGACACCATCACGAAGGCCGCAAACGGGATGAAGAAGATGCCCAGATTGATCAGGAAATCCTTGAAGAAGGGAAAGGCCAGCGACGAGGAAAACGGCGTCGCGCCGGCCTGCATGATCACATAGGCGGCCAGCCCCGCGATCAGGAATTCGATCGCCAGCCGGGCGCGGCCGGAAAACCCCTTGTCGGTCTGCTTGGTGACCTTCAGATAATCATCGTAAAAGCCGATCGCACCGAAGCCGAGCGTCACCGCGACCACCACCCAGACGTAAGGGTTGGTCAGATTGCCCCACAAAAGCGTCGCGCCGATGATGCCGAACAGCATCATCAGCCCGCCCATCGTCGGCGTGCCTGCCTTCTTGAAATGGGTCTGCGGCCCGTCGGCGCGGATCGGCTGGCCCTTGCCCTGTCGCAAACGCAGCGCATCGATGATGCGCGGGCCGAGCAGGAAGACGATGAAGGCGGCGGTCAGAAGCGCCCCGCCCGTGCGGAACGTGATGTAGCGGAACAGATTGAAGAACTGGACCTGATCGGAAAATTGCGTCAGCCAGTGAAGCATGTGGTCTGTTCCCTCAGATCCTGCCGGCTCAGCCGCGCGGCTTGGCGTTCTCGAACATCGACACCAGCCGCGAAAAGCCGATCCCGTTGGATGATTTGATCATGACGACATCGCCCGCCGACACGTCGCGCCGCAGCGCCGTGCCAAGCGTGTCGACATCGTCGAAATGGTCGGTGACAGGCCCGTCCTCGCCGATCGCCCCGGCCAGCGCGCGCATTTCGTCGCCGGCCAGATAGAGCCTGTCGAGGCCGGCCTTGCCAACCGGTTCCGAGAGCTCTTCATGCAGGCGCGCCGAATGGCTGCCCAGTTCCAGCATGTCGCCCAGAACGGCGATCCGTCGTCCGCCCGATTTGGGTTCGAGCGCCGCCAGCAGTTCAAGCGCTGCCGCCACCGATGCCGGGTTGGCGTTGTAGCTCTCGTCGATCAGCGTGAAGGGACCGTCGCCAGTCTCGAACATATATTGCCGGCCACGGCCGTCGGGTGCCTGCAATTCGGCCAGCGCGTGGGCCACGATGGTCATGTCCGCGCCCACCAGATGGCAGGCGGCGAGGACGCCCATCATGTTCTGCACCACATGGCGCCCGGGAAGGCCCACCTTGAAGGCGACTTCCTCGCCGAACACCCGGGCCGTCACCGTCGAACAGTCGGCGTGATATTTGGCGTTGACCAGCCGCGCATCGGCCTTCTTGTCGGCGCCATAGCCGATAATCTTGTTGACGCCGGCCTGCCCGGCCAGTTCGGCCAAAAGCTTGAAGCGCTTGTCGTCGCGATTGATCAGCGCGGTGCCGCCGCGCACGACGCCCGAGAAGATCTCCGCCTTGGCGTGCGCGATGCCGTCGAGGTTCTTGAAATTGCCCAGATGGGCGGCGGCGATCAGCGTGATCATGCCGATATGCGGCCGCACCAGCTTGACCAGCGGCGTGATCTCTCCGGCATGGTTCATGCCGATCTCGAAGACGCCATAATCGGTGTCGGCGGGCATCCTCGCCAATGTCAGCGGCACGCCCCAATGATTGTTGTAGGAGGCGACCGAGGCATGCACCCTGCCGCAGCGGCCGAGCACATGGCGCAGCGCGTCCTTTGTGGTCGTCTTGCCGGCGGAGCCCGTCACCGCGATGATCTGCGCCTTGGTGCGCGCGCGCGCCGCCCGGCCGAGAAGGCGCAAGCCCTCCAGCACGTCCGGCACGACCACCAGCGGCAGCGTCACCCCGCCGAGCGCGGCCAGCTTGCCCTCCTGCACGACAAGGCACGAGGCGCCCGCAGCGACCGCCTTGGAGGCAAAGGCATGGCCGTCATGAACATCCCCCTTGATGGCGAAGAACGCGTCGCCCGGCTGGAGCGTCCGCGTGTCGATGGAAATGCCGGTGACCAAGCCCGCCACGCCGTTCACGGGTCGGCCATCCATCGCGTCCAGCATGTCCTGGCCGGTCCACAGCGGAGCCTGTTCGGTCTCAGCGCTCATGCGGCCACCTCGGACAATGCGGCGCGCGCCTCGTTGTGGTCGGAGAACGGGCGTGTCACGCCACCCGCGGTCTGGCCGGTCTCATGGCCCTTGCCGGCAACAACCAGCGTGTCGCCGGTCGCAAGCGCGGCCACCGCCGTGCGGATCGCCGCGCGCCGGTCGCCGATCTCGGTGGCGCCGGGCACCGCTTCCATGATCGCCGCGCGGATCGTCGCCGGGTCCTCCGAGCGCGGATTGTCGTCGGTGACATAGACGAGATCGGCCAGCCGCCCCGCAATCTCGCCCATGATCGGCCGCTTGCCCGGATCGCGGTCGCCGCCACATCCGAACACCACGGCCACCTTGCCCGTCGTGAACGGGCGCACCGACAGCAGCACCTGTTCCAGCGCTTCGGGCTTGTGCGCATAATCGACATAGACAACCGCGCCATTCTTTGCCGTGCCGACAAGATCGAGCCGGCCCGGCGCGCCCTCAAGATGTTCGAGCGCGGCGAACGCGATATCCGGCGCGACACCGGCGGCAATCGCCAGCCCCGCCGAGACCAGCGCATTGGCGACCTGGAAATCGCCGGCGAGCGGCAGCACGATGCGGCGCGTCACGCCATCATGGACAAGTTCGAGCACCTGCTTGTGGCGCTCATGCTCGACCCTCTTGAGCGCGATGAACGCGCCCTTGCGGCCGACCGTCATGACGTCGCAGCCGGCGTCCTGCGCCGCGCCGATGGCTCGCTCCGACCAGGCATCGTCGGCGAAGATCACCGCCGGCTTGCCGGGGCCCAGAAGCGTGTCGAAGAGGCGCATCTTGGAGGCGAAATAGTCGTCCATGTCGGAATGATAGTCGAGATGATCGCGGCCCAGATTGGTGAAACCGGCAGCGGCGAGTTCGACCCCGTCGAGCCGCCGCTGGTCGAGCCCGTGGCTTGAGGCTTCCATCGCGGCGTGGGTGATGCCGGCGGCCGACAGGTCGGCGAGGATCTGGTGCAGCCTGACCGGATCGGGCGTCGTCAAGGCGCCCTCGATCGACATGCCCGGCGCGATCACGCCGGTCGTGCCGATGGCGGCAGCCTTCAGGCCCGCACGGGCGAAGATCTGCCGCGTGAAGGCGGCGACCGAGGTCTTGCCCGCCGTCCCGGTCACCGCGACCATGGTTTCGGGCTGCGGACCGTGCAGCTTCGCCGCGATCAGCGCCAGCGCGCGGCGCGGGTCTTCGGCACGGATCACCGGCACGTCTGCGGACACTTCGGCATCGAGCCCGCACAGGATGGCCACCGCGCCCTTTGCAGCGGCATCGGCGGCGAAGGCGGCCCCGTCGGTCTTCGAGCCCGGAACGGCGACGAACAGATCGCCCGCCACAACGCGCCGCGAATCCGCCTTAACGCCAGAAAACCCGCCTTCTGGCAGGGCATCCGGGTCAAGGCCGATCAGGGCACTCAGGTCGGAGAATCTCATAGGCCGTTCCGTCAGAATCGGGCTCCTTGTTAGCGTCTAATACGACACAAGCAAGGCGTCGCGGTCCGCCTCGTAACGCGGCGTCAGTCCCAGAAGCGGCACGGCGCGGCGGATCACCCGGCCGACGGTCGGCGCCGCGTTGAGGCCGGCGGTGGCGCTTTGCTGGCCGTCCTCGGGCTTGGGTTCGTCGATGATCACCAGCACCACATATTCCGGATCGTCCATCGGCACGGCGCCAAGGAACGCGTTGAACCGGTGATCGCCCGAATAGCGGCCATTGACCACCTTTTCGGCCGTCCCCGTCTTGCCGCCGACGAAGAAGCCGTCCACTTCGGCGCGCCGGCCCGACCCGTTTTCAACGTTCAGCCGGAACAGGTAGCGCATCATCGCGCTGGTCTCGGGCTTGATCACCTGGGCGGCGACCGCGTTCGCCTGCGCCTGCGACCGGGGCAGGAAGCTCGGCGGGATCAGCTTGCCGCCATTGACGAGCGCGGCGGCGGCAACGGCGGTCTGCAGCGGCGTCGTCGACACGCCATGGCCGAACGAGATGGTGATCGAGTTGAGCTGCTTCCATTCGGACGGCTCGGTCGGCCGCGCCACTTCGGGAAGCTGCGTGTCCATCCGGTCCAGAAGGCCGAGCCGCGCCAGAAACTCCCGGTGTCCGTCAATGCCCACCACCTCGGCCATCTTGGCGGTGGCGATGTTGGACGAATAGATGAAGGTCTCCGGCACCGACAGGATGCGCCGCTTGGCGTGGAAATCATTGATGGTGAAGCGGCCATAGCGGATCGGCTGGCGCGCATCGAACCGGCTTTGCAGATTGACCCGGCCGCTGTCGAGCGCCATGGCGATGGTGAACGCCTTGAAGGTCGAGCCCATCTCGAACGTGCCCGCCGACATGCGGTTCAGCCGGTCCTTGTCGAGCGCGTTGAACGGGTTGTTGGGGTCGTAATCAGGCAGCGAGACCATGGCGACCACTTCGCCGGTCTTGGCGTTCAGGACGACGCCGCCCGCCGCAATCGCCTGATAGCGCTGCATGGCCTGCACCAGTTCGTCGCGCAGCACATGCTGGACGCCCGTATCGACGGAAAGCCGTACCGGTTCGAGCGCGTCGGACTGATCGAGCCCCAGCTCCTGCAGCGTGCCAAGCCCCTGATCGTCGACATATTTTTCGATGCCCGCCGTGCCGGCATTGTCGACATTGACCAGACCCACAATGTGCGAGGCGGTCGGCCCGCCGGGATAAAAGCGCCGTGTCTCGTTGCGGAAGCCGATGCCGGGAATGCCGAGCGCCATCACGTCGGCCTGCTGTCTCGGCGTGATCTCGCGCCGCAGCCAGACAAAGCCGGCGCCCGAGGAGAGTTTGCGGTGCCAGTCCTTGTAATCGACGTCCGGCAGGACGCTCGAAAGCGCCTCGACCGCCTCGTCGGGATCGATGATCCGGCGCGGCTCGCCATAAAGCGCGGGCACGCGAATGTCGGTCGCCATCAGCTTGCCGCGCCGGTCGATCAGATCGGGTCGCGCGGCGAGGATGCGGTCGTTGACGCCGTAATGGCGGGCCTGGTCGAGATCGGTCAGCCCGTACTGGACCAGCCGTCCGCCGATCACCGCATAGGCGGCGACGAAGCAGGCGATGGCGATGCCGAGCCGGCCGCGCCCCATCCGCAACAGCGCATCGCTGCGCCGCAGTGGCGGCCGCGCCGCAGCATTGCCGAAACCGCCAAACCGCAAACGGGGAAGCGTCAGCGCCATTCTCATTCCTCCCCGCCGATCGAGCCGGTCGTCAGCGCATCGTCCGGTTCGCCGGCGATGATGTCGCCAACCGCATCGCCCGGATCGAACTGCGGCGGACCGGGCAGGTCGGACGCGGTGATGAACTGGCTGGCCTCCGGCGTCTCAAGGCCGAGCTCTTCGGAGTAGCGCTCGGCCAGCGCCTGCAGCCGCTGCGGATGGCTCAGATGCGCCCAGTCGGCGCGCAGCAGGTCGATCGTCTCGTGCTCGAGCGCGATCAGCCGTTCGAGCTTGCGGATTTCGGCCAGCCGCTGTTCAGATTCATGCTTGACCGAATAGGTCCAGGTGGCGGTCGCGATCACCAGCCCCACGAGCGCGATGTTGACGAGGCGCATCATGCCGTTCGCCCTTCCTGTTTGCCGATGGCGGGCGATGGCAGATCCGGCAGGCCGAAGACCGCCATGTCGGCATCGCGCGCCGGCGCTTCAGTGCGGGTGGCGGCACGCAGCTTGGCCGAACGCGCGCGCGGATTGACCTCGATCTCCGCCGGCGATGCGGCCACCATCGCCTTGCCCGCGATCTTGAAGGTCAGCGCGCGCGGCGCCGCCATGGGCAGATGGCGCGAGCCGGATGCCTGGCTGGTCCGGTCTGCGATGAAGCGTTTGACGATACGGTCTTCCAGCGAATGGAAGCTGACGACGACGAGCCGCCCGCCCGGCTTCAGGCAGGTCTCGGCGGCAAAAAGCGCCCGCGCCAACTCCCGCAACTCGTCATTGACGAAGATGCGCAGGCCCTGGAACGTCCGCGTCGCCGGATGGATCGTGTCCTTGGCTTTGCGCGGCTGCACCTTTTCGATCAGCGCGGCAAGCTGGCCGGTCGTCTCGAAGGGCGCCCCGTCGCGCGCGCGGACGATGGCATGGGCGATCTTCGGCGCGTTGCGCTCCTCGCCCAGAATGCCGATGATCCGGATCAGATCCTTGACGCCATAGCTGTTGACGATGTCGCTGGCACTCGGACCCGATTGCGCCATGCGCATGTCCAGCGGGCCGTCCTGACGGAACGAAAAGCCGCGTCCGGCCTGGTCGAGCTGCATCGACGACACGCCGATGTCGAGCACCAGCCCGTCAAGCGAGCCCGGCGCGGCATGATCGGCAATCGTCGAAAACGGCGCCTCGACAAGCCGCAGCCGGCCCTCGCTTTCGTCCGCAAGGTGCCTGCCGGCGGCAATGGCATCGGGATCGCGGTCGAACGCGATCACATCGGCGCCGGCATCGAGGATCGCGCGCGTGTAGCCGCCCGCGCCGAACGTGCCGTCGGCGACCGTCTCGCCGGGCGCCGGATTGAGCGCGGCGAGTACCTCGGCCAGCATGACGGGAATGTGCGGCGCCTCGGCGCTCACGGTGATTGCGTCCCGGCCTGCGCCTCGCGCTGCGCCAGAAGCCGCGCACGCACGGTCTTGCGGTGCTCGGCAAAGCGCTCGGGCGACCACATCTGGAAGAACTGGCCGCGCCCGACGAAATGCACTTCGTCGGCAATGCCCGTATGTTCGCGGATGAAGTCGGTGACCGTGATCCGGCCCGTGCCATCCAGCTTCAGGAACGCACCATCCCCGTGACAGTAAAAGGACATGTCGTCGGAGGCGCGCATGAACGGATCGTCGTCCGCCAGCCGCTGTTCGAACCGCTCCAGAAGGTCCATGCCGCCCGCATCGATCGCCGCCATGTCGATCGATTGCAGCGCGTACAAATCCGTCAGCCCCTTGGCCTGCAACACGGAGCGGAAATGCGCCGGGACGGACACCCGCCCCTTCGCATCGATCCGGTTCACCGCATTCGACAGAAACCGCTCCACGCACGACACCCGCTGTTTCCGTCCGGCCACGAGCCCTGCCACGAGCCATTGCCAAACCTGTCCCCTTCACCGCGGATCCCGATCCGCCGGCGGCCTCGCCGGCCGCTGCAACGGCATCGTCCCGATGCGTCTTTTGTCGTGATGCGCCTGCGCGCTCGCGCACACCCGGAACCGCCGGGCATGGGCCGCATGCCGCATCACAAAACGCTGAAAGGACGAATACGCCGTCGTTGTTTGGGGTAACATGGGCTGGCATGGGCGTCAACGGGATCACGCGACCCAAGAGGGGTTCAGCACCGTACAAATGGACGCATCGGCGCAACCGTGCCGTTTATCCACCGTTAACCTTAAGGAATGGTTGAGGGCCGGCCCGTGCCGGCCATACGCTCCGGAAGGCCCGGAAAAATTGCCAGCCGGCCTGTAAGCCGGGTTCTGTGAGCCGCAAGGCGGCCCGGCAGCCATTCATCTGGGACGGCCATCGCTGACCGCCTCATGCAACCCACCCGGACGACTGGTGCGGAGCCACCGGGCCGAGGCCCGCGCCGTCCCTATTCGGTCTTGCTCCCGGTGGGGTTTACCCTGCCATGACCGTTACCGGCCACGCGGTGGGCTCTTACCCCACCCTTTCACCCTTACCCCGGCAGGCGCGCAAGGCGCAACGCGAGGGCGGTTTGCTTTCTGTGGCACTTTCCCTGGGGTCGCCCCCGCCGGACGTTATCCGGCACCGTTGCTCCATGGAGCCCGGACTTTCCTCGACGCCCGCCTTTCGGCATTGGAACGCCGCGGCTGCCCGGCCGACTGGCAAGGGCGGTATGTAGTTGAAAGAACGCCGCACCGCAACGCGCCGGGCCGGTCAAAGCGTGCTTTGCATCGCGTAGCGCCCGCCATGGTCGGCAAGGCGGTTGAGCGCCAGAGCCGCCTCGGTGACATGCAGTGCCTCGGCGGCAAGCCGTTCGCGGCTCACCCCGGTCCCGCCCAAGCAATCGGCGATCGCGGCAATACCGGCGCAAAAGTCGATCTGCGAGGGATAGGCGGGCAGATGCGATCGCTTCGCCGGCCCGTCATAGCGCAGCTTTCGCCCGGCGGGCAGGTGCAGCGGCAGCGCCCGGCCCAACTGCCGCTCGAGCCGCCGGACGAGCCGATGGCCGAACGCCGCCTTCTCGCCGTCAGCCTCGAGATGGATCGCCGCGCGATTGTCCCAAAGGTCGGCGACGGTCAGCGTGCCGGTTTCGCCCATGATGGTCAGCGCCCGGTCACGCGGCGCGCTCAGCCCCGAGGTCAACCGCGCCATCACGCCCTTGTCGAACTCCAGAAGCGCGCAGGAGAAGTCGGGCGCCATCTCAGGTGGTGGAATGTCGGCGCCCTTGTCGAAGAAGAAAGTGCCGGACTGGCCGGTGATGCGCCGCACCGGGCCGAACAGGCCGATCAGCCAGGTCAGCGCATAGCCCGCATGTTCCAGCGTGCAGCCGATGCGGAACTCGTGCGCGCCCGGCCAGGGCGCGCCGGAGACCGAGCGCCAGTCGCGCCAGTTGAGGCGGAACACCGGCCCATCCTCCATCTCGGCATAGACGAGCTTCGGCGCGCCGACCGCTCCGCTTTCGAGCGTCTTGCGCGCCAGCGCAAAGGCATCCGACCGTGCATTGGCCGGCGCACCGGCCAGAACGAGCCCGGCCTTGTCGGCCATCCTGGCCAATGTCTGCGCATCGTCGAACGCCATTGCCAACGGCTTTTCGCAGTAAAGATGCTTGCCCGCGCCGAGCACGTCCATTCCGATCTCGAAATGGCTTTCGGGATTGGTCAGGACGGCGACTGTTTCGACCGTCTCGTCCGCCAGAAGCGCGGCCTGCGACTCAAAGGCCGGCACATTCCAATGGGCGCAAAATTGCGCAAGACGCGCATCGTCGCGGTCCCACACACCGGCCAGGTCGATGCCGGGATGGTTGGCGAGCGTCGTCATGTAATAGTCGGCGACGAACCCCGTGCCGATGATCGCAAAGCGCATGGTTGCGTCCCCAAAACCAGAGGCGATATCGTTTCACCTCATCCTGAGCCTGTCGAAGGACGAGGTGAAACCGCAAGGCCGCGCCTGCCATTCCAGCGCCTCGTCGCAACGACAAGGTCCGACGGCGCCCTATGCGTGCGAAATCGGTCCAACTCTGTCAGCGACGTTAAACGGGCGGAACAAAGAAACCGTTTACGGCTGCGGATCGGCCGAGCCGGACGGCACGTCCTCGTCCTCATCGTCGCGCCCGGGGATCACATAGGCGCCCGACAGCCAGCGGTTGAGATCGATGTTCTTGCAGCGCGTCGAGCAGAACGGATAGGTCTCGCGCGCCGAGGGCTGGCCGCATTCGGGGCATTTGCGCTTCGGGCGCAGCGGTTCGACGGTCGCCGACATCGTTCAGACCCCGCCCGACAGCCAGTTGAAATGCACCCGGAAACCCTCGCCGGTCATAAGCGCGACGGTCTCGGCCAGCGGCAGGCCGACCACATTGGTGTACGAGCCCACCAGCTTGACGACGAAGGTGCCGGCAAAGCCCTGAATGGCATAACCGCCCGCCTTGCCCTTCCATTCGCCCGAGGCCAGATAGCTTTCCAGCTCCTCGCGGGTCAGCCGCTTGAAGCGCACGCGTGTCTCGACGACGCGCTGGCGCATCTGGCCCTTGGGCGTGATCAGCGCCAGCCCGGTATGGACGCGGTGCGCCCGGCCCGACAGCATGCGCAGGCATTGCGAGGCTTCGTCCAGCAGTTCGGCCTTGGGCATGATCTGGCTGCCGACGGCGACCACCGTGTCCGCGGCGATCACATAGGGTGCCGCGCCGCGTTCGTCTTCGGGCAGTGCCTTGCGCTCTTCATCGATCAGTGCGCGCGCCTTTTGCGCCTTCTCTCCGGAAAGCCGGCGCGCCAGCGAACGCGGATGCTCGGACTTGAACGGCGTCTCGTCGATGTTGGCGGGCAACAGCCGGTCCGGCTCGATGCCGGCCTGGGCCAGAAGTTCCACGCGCCGCGGCGAGCCCGAGGCCAGAACCAGTGTCTGCGGCGCATCCATGGGAACGGACGTTACTTGAAGCGGTAGGTGATGCGGCCCTTGGTCAAATCATAGGGCGTCATTTCGACCAGCACCTTGTCACCGGTCAGAACGCGGATGCGGTTCTTGCGCATCTTGCCGGCGGTGTGGGCGATGATTTCGTGTTCGTTTTCCAACTGTACGCGGAAGGTGGCGTTGGGCAAAAGCTCCGTAACGACACCTGGAAACTCCAAAAGTTCTTCTTTCGCCATGCGATCCTGTTCGATCCCTGTTGATGAGGCTGAAGGGGCATGCCCGGCGGCAGCCGGACCCCCGCCGCCCGGATGGGCGGGTCTTTAGCGCAAAGATGGTGATTTGAACAGCGGCTTTGAAGGGGCCGGCGCCCGGCGTCTCAGTCGGCTGCGTGAAGTTTGCCGTCCGCTTCATTGCGGCGGATGAGCGCGAACCGGGCATGGGCCGCGCACAAGGCCACTTCGGCGGCGATCGCGACCAGGATGCCCGGGCCGGCATGGCCGCGCCACAATTCGAGCATGCCGAGCAGCGCCATGCCGCCCATGCTGGCCAGGACGGCCAAAGAAACCGTGCGGCGCACTTCGGCGCTCTGCGTGTTGCGGGCGGCAAAACACAGCACGGCCAGACCCAGAAACAGGAACGCCGCCCGGTTGGCCAGGAAATCACTGACAGTGTTGCCGGCAAGCCCGAAGAGCCAGTAGATGAGTTGCGGCACGAAGATCAGCACAAGGCACAGCGCCAGGAAGATCATCGCGGTCAGCGAGTTGGTCAGGCGGTAGGACATTGGCAGGGCCTCAGGCTGGCGCAAGAGGCGCGGCGACGGCGCGCCGCGCCCCGTGGGCGGTTCACATGTCCTGTCGGCAAAAATACGGTCCTTGGCAAGCCGCCGCGCAGCGCCATTCCTCAATCACCAGCAAACCGGCCCCATGCGCCAGAACCATCTGCCGGAGCAAGCCGGGCATTGCGCGCCCGCCGTTGCGCCAACTACACTTGCCCGCATGCTGATCAAGCGCGATGTGCTCGACCGTATCGTCGCCGGAGAGGTCGATCGTGCCTTCCGGCGCTGGAAGCGTCCGACGGTCAAGGCTGGCGGCCGCTTGCGGACGGCGGTCGGCGAACTGGCGATCGACGATGTGTCGGTGATCGATATCGGCGCGCTGACCGAGGTCGACGCAAGCCGCGCCGGGTACCGGTCCGTCGACGCCCTCAAGGCCGATCTTCCCGCCGCCGCGGACCGGCCGCTTTACCGCATCGCGCTGCGCTATAAGGGTCCTGATGCGCGGGTGGCGCCGCGCGACAATGACGATCTGCCGGACGATGCCTGCGCGGCGCTGCTTGACAGGCTTGATCGCATGGATGCGCGCGCCAAAATTCCGCAATCGTCCCTGTCGGTGCTCGCACTGATCAAGCGGTGGCCGGAACGGTCGGCGGCCGAACTGGCCGCCGAGATCGGCATCGACAAGCCATCCTTCAAACGCCATGTCCGCCGCCTCAAGGAGCTTGGGCTGACCGAAAGTCTCACCGTCGGATACCGGCTCTCCGCGCGGGGCGAACGGTTGTTGGCCTTTGCCGGCTCGAAGGATGGCGGCTGAACCGGAACCCGGCCCTCTCCTCGATAGCCACACGCAACCGGCCCGACGCTGCGTCAACTTCGGTTTCCCGATCAAAGGGCGGAGAACCCGATGACCGGATGAGTAGCGCTCATCGCCGGCCCGGGCGGTCTTCGCCGATTTCCGCCTTGTAGGGATGGGTTTCGCCTTCCGCCTCTTCGCCCGGCCGCCCGATGACGAAATTGGCGGCGAACCCGTGAACCAGGATCGACAGCGCGATGGTCAGCGCGGCGATGCGCCAGACCGCGCCGATATCGTCGAAAGCGCCATGCGACTGCGCATAGGCGATGTAGAAGATCGAGCCCATGCCGCGAATGCCAAAGAACGCGACCTTGCGCCTTTCCAGTTCCGGGCAGTCATAGGCCCAAAGGCCGATCCAGCCGGCGAACGGGCGGATGAGAAAGATCAGCGCCAGCGCAAAGGCAATCTCGCGGAGCTGCACGCCGGCCAGCGCGCCTGCACCCAGAAACGCGCCGAACCAGACCAGAAGCAGCGCCAGCAGGATGCTTTCGAGCTGTTCGGCGCCGTGATGGACATATTTTTCATATTCGCCGCGCCCGGCCCGGCGAGACCGTTCGCGCCCGGCCCGCGCCGCCATGAAGACGGCGAGAAAGCCGTAACCGTCGACCGCCTCGGCAACGCCATAGGACAAAAGCGTCGACGACAGCACCATCACCGTCGAGTTCCAGGCGCCCTGCTCCGCATCGCCGATGCGCGAATAGGCAAGCCAGGAGATCCCCCAGCCAACCGCGTAGCCGACGGCGATCCCCATGGCCACGCGATAGGCCAGATCGAACGCCGCCCATTGCCAAAGCCAGCCCGCGCCATCTGCAAAGCCATAGGCCGCCATGCCGATCGCCAGATAGACGAACGGAAACGCCAGCCCGTCATTAAGGCCGGCCTCGGCGGTCAGCGACAATTGCATGGGCGTTTCGTCCTTGCCCGGCGGACCGACCTGCACCGAACGCGCCAGCACCGGGTCGGTCGGGGCGAGTGCCGCCGCCAGCAGCATCGCGCCCGCCGCCGAAAGACCGAGCCACGCCCAGCCGAGCACGAACACGGCGCCGATCGTCATTGGCATGGCGACGGCCAGCAGCAGAAATGCCGGTCGCCAGCGCCTGAGCGACATGGGCGTATCGATGGCAAGGCCGGCGCCGGCCAGCGAAATGATGACGATGAGTTCGGAAATGTGCTCGACGACGCTGGTTTGAAAGCCGCCGCCCAGCGGATTGACCACCGGCAGGCCGACGAGCGCCATGGCGAAGCCGCCCAGCACGTAGATCGCCGGCACGTTGACGAACCGGTAGGCCGACAGCGCCGGCTGCAGCGTCAGCCCCAGAAGGGCGAGCCCGAACACGGTGTAGAAAATGTCGCGCAGATCAAGCGTCGCCGGCAGGTCCATGGGCCTACGGTCTCATCTTTGCCGCCGGGGGTCAAAAGAACATGGGCGTGCGCGAGGCAACGCGTAACGGGCGCGAACCCATGCCTAGGCAACGCGTTGGCGAATTTCTTTGCGCCAGGACATGCACAGGCCTAGAAGGTGCCTCATCGGCCCTTTTGGGCTCCACACCCATCGTCTTTGGCCACCATCGCATCTGCTCAAGGGAGCACGGCATGCTCAGGATCGCGCTCGTGCTCGGGCTTTTGGCCGCCGTCGGCCCGTTCGCCATCGACATGTATCTGCCGGCCCTGCCGGCTATCGCCGAAGATCTGGGCTCATCGGTGGCCGCAACGCAGACAACGCTCACGGCGTTCTTCATCGCGTTTGGCGTCTCGCAGCTCGTCTACGGACCGTGGGCCGATCAGGCGGGCCGCAAGCGGCCGCTCTATGTCGGTCTTTTGATCTTCATCGCCGGATCGGTCGGCTGCATGGTTTCGCCGACCGTGGAATGGCTGACCGTATCGCGCTTTTTGCAGGGGATGGGTGGCGCGGTCGTCATGGTGGTGCCGCGCGCCATTATCCGCGACCTGCATACGGGCGAACAGGCGACACGCCTGATGGCGGCGATCATGCTGGTCATCTCCGTGTCGCCCATGCTGGCGCCACTGGCCGGCAGCCTTTTGATCCTCGTCTCCGGCTGGCGGATGATCTTCCTTGTTCTGTGCGCGGCGGCGGTGATCAGCCTCTTGATGACACGCTTTGTGCTCGACGAGACGCTGAGGCCCGATCAGCGCGTGCCCGTCAACGTCAGATCGCTTTTCGCCGGCGCGCGCACGCTGCTGACCGACACAACCTTCATGGGACTGACCTTCATCGGCGGCTTCGGCATGGCGAGCTTCTTCGTCTTCATCGCCAGCGCCGCCTTCGTCTATACCGGCCAGTTCGGCCTGACGGAGATCGGCTTCAGCCTGGCCTTTGCCGTCAATGCCATCGGCTTTTTCGCCGCCTCGCAACTGGCCGCGCCGCTCGGCGCGCGCATCGGCATGGCGCGCATGGTGGCGCTGGCGACCGCCGGCTTCGCCGCGGTCACCGTGGCGCTGTTCCTGATCGTTCTGGCCGGCCACGTCTCGCTGGCGCTTCTGGTCGGCATGCTGTTTTGCGCCAACGCCTTCATGGGTCTGGTGATCCCGTCCACCATGGTGATGGCGCTTGACGATCATGGCGAGATCGCCGGCCTTGCCTCCTCGCTTGGCGGCACGCTGCAAATGGTGGCCGGCGGCGTGATGATCATGCTCGCCGCCCCGTTTTTCGACGGCACGGCGCTGCCGATGGTTGCGGCGATCGCACTGTGCGGCGTGATTGCGTTCGTTATCTCGCGGCTGGTTCTGGCGCGGATCGGAGGACAAGCTTCGGCGATGATGTGAACGGGCAGCCAAGTCTGCCAGGCCATGCGACCACTATGCGGGGCTACGCCGCGGTCAGACCATTTCCGCCGAATGTCGGCTTATTGCCTCACTCTTGTCGAAGGCCGAAGCGAACACCCTGTGGATCAGCGCAGGTCGAAAACCGACCAAAACCCGGCTCTTCCGGTGTAGGATCGTCCGCAGTCCCGCCAAGCCTGCGAACCTTGGAAACCGCTGCGTCTATGTCGGGCAAGTCGAAATAGACGATGATGGCGGGGCGGTTGTCTTTGCCGTGCAGGCCCGTCTTGATCTCGCCGGAGTCGAACCACCCTCCATTCTCCATTGGTGTGAACGGCCATTCGAACAGCTCTGCGAAGAAAGCACGCGCCTTGTCATCGTCAGGCGCGCCGATTTCGAGATAGGAAGGTTTCATCGGGGTGCTCCTCTTGTCCTTCCGGGCAACGGTAGCTCTTCACCGAGGATCGATCTTGGACAAATCGGAAGGAAACGATCGCCGGATTGCCGTCGCGCGACGCAGGTTCGACGGACTGATACCGGCCAGTTCGATCAAGTCACGGTTCATGTGGCTCTGGTCGGCATAACCCGAATCGACGGCTATGCTTGCCAGGGTGTCATTGCTGTTTGAGATCGCGCGGCTGGACTTTTCAAGCCTGATCAGCCTGCGCAATTGGGCGGGGCTCAGACCCGTTTCGGATCGGACCGCCGCGCGAACACGTCTGTCACTCAGGCCAATGCCATCTGCAACGTCATCCAGCCGCCGCGTCGGATCGGCTCGCAAATCCTGCCAAACCTTCTGTGCGATCTGGGCATCGGCGGTGCCGCGCCCGGCGCTCCAGTTCATGTATGCCAGTCTCGCAACGTCGAGAGCATGCGGATCTGAGCACTGGATCGCCGCAAGAAACGGCGTGGCAGCAAGGTCTGCGGCATCATGGACGGCGTGGCTCAGTTCCCCACCCGAGACGCCCAGCACAGCGGTCGCGACCCACGGAGCAAGAACGAACTCGATGCAACTGGCATTGTCGGAATAGCTCACATCAATCGGCTTAACGCGGCTCCCGACCACGAAAGCCGTTCGTTTGCGACCTGCGATGCGAAAAAAGCCCCGATCGGCAACAATGATTTTGATGTGCGCAGTCGCCATCTCGCCTGCATTCGCCACAAGTGGCTCTGCCGTCCGATAATCTGTGGCGATGAACTGGCTCATGCGTGAACCATAGCCGACATTCGCTATATGCGAAGCATCGGGCCATTTGGGTTCCAAGCCGTCACGGCTCTCCCCCGTCACCCCTTCCAGTGCAGCACGCAGACCAGCGTGAACAGACGCCGGGCGGTGTCGAAATCGATGGCGATCTTGCCGTCGAGCCGGTCCATCAGCGTTTCAGACCCGTCATTGTGAACGCCGCGCCTTGCCATGTCGATCGTCTCGATCTGGCTGGTCGTCGCGCTCTTGATTGCCTCGTAATAACTCTCGCAGATCATGTAATAGTCCTTGACGATCTTGCGGAACGGGCCGAGCGACAGGATGTGCGTGGCGACCTCCTCGCCGCCTTCGCGCTTGACGGCAAAGACCAGTTTCCCGTCGATCACCGACAGATGCAGCGTGTAGGGGCCGGACCCTTCATCGCCCACCGGCTTGAACCGGTTTTCCTCGATCAGGTCGAAGATGGCGACGGCGCGCTCATGCTCCACATCGGGCGTCGACCGGCCGATGGAATCATCGAGCGTCAGATCGCTGAGCCGGTCCTCCGGCGCGAAATCGGTCTCATCCGCCATCGGGCCCTCCCGGGTTCATGCGGATGGCGACCGAGCGCGCGTGAGCCGAAAGCCCCTCGGCCTCGGCGAGCTTGATCGCGGCCGGGCCGAGCGCCCGCAACTGGTCGGGGCCGAGCTTGAGCACCGATGTGCGCTTGACGAAATCGAGCACCGAAAGCCCCGAGGAAAAGCGCGCCGACCGCGCCGTCGGCAGCACATGGTTCGAGCCGCCCACATAGTCGCCAATCACTTCCGGAGTATGGCGGCCGATGAAGATCGCGCCCGCATTGGTGACGCGGTTCGCCAGATCGTCGGCACCCTCGCAGGCCAGTTCCAGATGTTCGGCGGCAATCCGATCGATCAGCGAAAGCGTGTCGTCCGAATGGATGTCGCCGACGGTGATGATGCCGCCGAAATCGCGCCAGCTCGCAGCCGCGGTCTCGCCGCGCGGCAGCACCGCCAGTTGCCGCTCGACCGCCGCCGCGACGGCTTCGGCCAACGCCGCATCGTCGGTGATCAGGATCGATTGCGCGTTTGCGTCATGCTCGGCCTGGGCCAGAAGATCGGCGGCGATCCAGTCCGGATCGTTCTGCCCGTCGGCGACGACCAGCACCTCGGACGGTCCGGCGATCATGTCGATACCGACCGTACCGAAAACGGCCCGCTTGGCCGCGGCCACATAGGCGTTGCCGGGACCGACGATCTTGGCGACGGGCGCGATCGTCTCGGTGCCATGGGCGAGCGCGGCGACGGCCTGCGCCCCGCCGATACGGTAGATCTCGGTGACGCCCGCCAGATCGGCGGCGGCCAGCACCAGCGGGTTGAGCACGCCGTCGGGCGACGGCACGACCATGACGATGCGCCCCACGCCGGCAACGACCGCCGGCACCGCGTTCATCAGAACCGAGGAGGGATAGGCCGCCGTGCCGCCGGGCACATAGAGCCCCACCGCCTCGATGGCCGTCCAGCGGCTGCCCAGCGTCACGCCCAGCGCGTCGGTATAGATGTCGTCCTTCGGCATCTGCCGTTCATGGTGCGAACGGATGCGGTCGCGCGCCAGGGTGAGCGCGGCCATCGTCTCCGCATCGATGCCTGCTGTGGCCGCAGCCACCTCGTCCGCCCCGACCCGCATCGGCACCGCATCGAAATCGACCCGGTCGAACTCTGTGGTCAGCCGCTTGAGCGCTTCATCGCCGTTCTGGCGCAAATCGTCGATGATCGCCCGCACCGTCGCCTCGACATCGGCCGACACTTCCCGTTTCAGGCCCAGAAAGGCGCCGAAACGGGCGGGAAAGTCGCGGTCTGCGCTGTCAAGAAAATGCGGCACGGCGAACGGTCCTGTTGTCAGCCGGCCGGATGGCGCGGCTTGAAACGGGTTTCCCACGCCGCGCCCAGATCGGCCATCTGCACTTCGATCACCTCGACATCGATCCGGATCGCCGCGTCGTCGGCGAAAACCAGTTCGATCGTGCCGCCCGGTTCCGCATCGGAGTGAAAGCGGATCGCCAGAAGCGACAGCGCCTGGCTGTCATCGCCGCGCCTTATGCCGATTGTCCGGACCGCAGTGACGCGGGCAAACGAAAGCGCGGTCTTGCGCCGTTCGTGGGTGGCTGATCCACCCCCCTGTTCGGCGTCCCATGCGAACCGGTTGGCGACGATGGTCAAACGTCGGGCCGCCGGCGCATAATCGATCTGGTCGGGCTTGGTGATCGCGTCCTGCATCTGCGCGGAGATCACCGTCAGATCGGACGCATCCAGCGCCATCAGTTTCAAGCCGTCCATCGGTCCGTCACGCGCTTTGGCAGGTCGGGGAAAGGGTCTGATCGACTGCTACGCCTTTCGCTTTCGCGGTGCAACAGGAGCGGCGACGCAATCAGCCCGAAACGCGGGCGATTTCCGCGCCGCAAGCGCCCAGCTTTTCTTCAAGGCGCTCGAAACCGCGGTCCAGATGATAGACCCGGTTGACCTGGGTTTCGCCCTCGGCGACGAGCCCGGCGATGACCAGCGACACCGAGGCGCGCAAATCGGTCGCCATCACCGGCGCACCCTTGAGAACCGGAACGCCTGTCACGGTCGCCGTCTGGCCGCTGAGCGCGATATCGGCGCCAAGCCGCGCCAGTTCCTGCACATGCATGAAGCGGTTTTCGAAGATCGTCTCGGTGATGTGCGAGACGCCGCTGGCCTTGGTCATCAGCCCCATGAACTGGGCCTGCAGATCGGTCGGAAAGCCCGGAAACGGCTTGGTCGTCACATCGGCCGCCGTCAGCCCGTTGCCGTTGCGATAGACGCGAAGGCCGTCCTCCTGCGGCGTGATGTCGATGCCGGTCTCGCCCAGAACGTCGATTCCGGCCTGCCAGCTCGCGGCCTCGGCACCCTTGAGCAGAACGTCGCCGCCGGTCATGCCGACGGCCATCGCATAGGTGCCGGTCTCGATCCGGTCGGAGATCACGCGATGGCGCGCGCCCGAAAGCGAGGTGACGCCCTCGATCGTGATCGTGCGCGTGCCGGCGCCTTCGATCTTCGCGCCCATCGCGTTCAGGCATTCGGCAAGGCACACGACTTCGGGCTCGCAGGCCGCATTGTCGATTACCGTCTGGCCCTTGGCGAGCGAAGCGGCCATCAGCGCCACATGGGTCGCGCCGACCGAGACCTTGGGGAAGGTATAGTGTGCGCCGGTCAGCCCGCCGCCGGCATTGGCGTGCACATAGCCGTTTTCGATCTCGATCTGCGCGCCCAGCGCCTCGAGTACCTCGATGAAGAGGTCCACCGGCCGCGTGCCGATGGCGCAGCCGCCCGGCAGCGACACGCGCGCCTCGCCCATCCGCGCCAGAAGCGGCCCGATCACCCAGAAGCTGGCCCGCATCTTGGAAACCAGCTCATAGGGCGCGGTGATGTCGACAATGTCGCGCGCGGTGAAATCGACCGTGCGGGCATAGCCCTGCCCCTCGGCGCGGCGCCGGCCCTTCACCGCATAATCGACGCCGTGATTACTCAGAATGCGGATCAGCTGCTCGACATCGGCCAGATGCGGCACGTTTTCCAGCGTCAGCGTGTCGTCGGTCAGGAGCGAGGCGATCATCAGCGGCAGCGCCGCGTTCTTGGCGCCGGAGATCGGAATGGTGCCGTTCAGTTCATGGCCGCCGACGATGCGAATGCTGTCCATCTGGAAACGTGTCCCCTTGCTGCGTGCACCCCTGCGCCGCAACCCGCCGGTCCGCGGCATCGGCGCCGTCTAGACGATGATCGGGGCCGGTTCAAGGCAAGGCACCCCGCCGCCGGGCCGACGGCGCACGGGCGATTTGGCCCCTGTCGAGACCACCCGGTTTGCCAAACAGGGCTGAAGGGATGGTTAATGCATGGTTGATTGCAACGGCCGCATGCGATGCAACCGGCCATCCGAATGGCGCGGTCGTCGCGTCGCCGCGGCCATCCGGCATTGATCGGGCATCAGCCGCCTAGCTTTGCGCGCCGTCATCGGCGCGGGGCTTGGCGTCCTTGGCGGCGGCAATGCCCTCGTCGCGGCGATCGGCATCGCCGGCGCGCCGCGCCCGCGCCTGGACTTTCCGCTTTTGCAGATTGGCACGCAATTCCGCCGCCAGCCTTTCCTGCCGCGCCTTGGCGCTCTCGTTCTTCGCCATCGGCATTCACCTCCCCACTGGTGGCGCCGGCCACGCCGCCCGCCTCGGACCGAACTACGATACGGATGCCGGCCTCGCCGTCACCAGCTCACGATCAGCGCCAGCGCCACACCCGACGACCCGCGCCACCCGGTCCATCGCGTGCTACGGGAGGTGCGAACCGCGCCGCCGGTCAATATCGCGCAACGCCATCAATTGACGCCTTGATATGCGAAATGGGCTGTGGCACAAGCCGCCCGTCGCGGACACCGCCGCCAATGCTGCTATAGCTCAGGGGTAGAGCACTCCCTTGGTAAGGGAGAGGCCGTGAGTTCAAATCTCACTAGCAGCACCATTTTCACATTAGATAGGATAGCGTGTCTGCGTTGACGAGAGTCGCAATCGCTTCTCCAAATGACTGCTTGACCTTCGATTCAGCGGTTATATTCACTATTTGTTCTTGATCCCACGCGATATTTGGTTACGAATTTGGGCCATAGGCTCAGCAGCGACGCTTCCATAGCTTTGGAGGGTGCTGTAATCAATCGCGTGGAGAGAACAGATGGCCAAAAAGAATGTTGTGGAGCTGTTTGACGGTGACATCGAGCTAAGCGCAGCGGACAACACGCCGGAGGGGCTCAAGATACTGCGTGCGGCCAACGAGCGCTTTCGTCAAGTCCCGTGGCCCCGCCCGTTCCACCAGACAGAGCACCGGATATGGCAGGGCGATGCCCGCGACCTCTCTGCAATACGCAACGGCTCGGTGCACCTCGTGGTCACGTCACCCCCCTACTGGACGCTCAAGGAGTATTCGGTGGGCGGCGGTGACCGGCAACTCGGAGCCATTGAAAATTATGAGGCGTTCCTTGATGAGCTCGACAAAGTGTGGCTTGAATGCGCGCGCGTCCTAGCGCCCGGCGGACGCATCTGCTGCGTCGTCGGTGACGTGTGCGTTCCGCGCCGGAAGATGGGCCGCCACCTTGTGATGCCCCTCCATGCGGATATTCAGGTGCGCTCGCGCTCACTAGGGCTGGACGTGCTGACGCCGATCCTCTGGCACAAGATCGCCAACGGCGTGACGGAGGCGAAGGGCAACGGCGCCGGCTTCTACGGCAAGCCTTACCAGCCTGGCGCGGTCGTCAAGAATGACGTTGAATACATCCTCTTCATGCGTAAAGGCGGCGAATACCGCAGGCCGTCCGCCCTCCAGAAAGCTCTGTCCATGTTGACTAAGGAAGAGATGCAGGGGTGGTGGCGGTCAATCTGGACCGATGTGCGCGGCGCGTCTACCCGCGCAGGCCATCCGGCACCCTATCCGCCAGCACTGGCCGAAAGACTGATCCGTATGTTCTCCTTCGCAGGTGATACCGTGTTGGACCCTTTCTTGGGCACTGGCAGCACTACGATCGCGGCAATCGCCTCGGGACGGAACTCACTCGGCGTCGAGGTAGACCCAGGTTACATTGAGATCGCCAGTGAGAACGTCACGCGAGCAGCATCGCAGCAGCGGAATGTGGGGGCGGTAGAGGCCGTGCTCGGTAGCTCAGACGAGGAGCGCCGCAGGCGCGCGTAAGGTGATGTTTGGACTACCAGCTTCTTGATGCGTTCCGTGGACTGTTCGACGGCCACGCCTATCTGCACCGTCGGTCCAACCTGGGCGACCATGTGGCGATGCACATCTATGAAGATCTCCATGCACTGGGCCGCAGCCCTAGGCTGGTTCACCGGGTGAACACCGGCCTATCGGTCCTGAACACCAAGAACCAGCGCCACGGCATCAGAGCCCGCCGGGGCGACGGCAGCTTTGGCGAAATCGTCCCGAATGCGAAACCGATCAAGGACGAGGGTTTCACCGTCTGCCGGGGACCTATCGCCACCATTGAGGTCGGCATTGAGGTCAAGATACTGATGAAAGCCATGATTAAGCAGATTGATCGGGTCGCGAGCGATCTGCGTGGTCAGGCAGAGCACTTCCGGTCGCGAGGCGGCAATCCAATCTGCGTGGGCGTCGTCGGTATCAACAAGGCGGATCATTGCACGTCATACGAGGGCGAGCGCGCCTACCCGACTGACGGCACAAAAAACAAGCACCCTGCCCAAGAAGCGGCGGACGCTGAGGCCCGGCTGATCCAGCATGCCGCCCCAGCCTTCGATGAATTCATCATCCTCCGGTTTCGGGCCACCAACGAGCCGCCCTTCCCCTTCGCGTGGGTGAATGGCCGCACGACCCAGATGGACTATGGCGCGGCTCTTGCCAGGATCAGTCAGGCATATGAGGCACGGGTGTAGGCCATCCGCACACAGGGGCGATATCTAACGGAAACGGCCGCCGGTGGCGGCCGTTTCCGGCGCCCCATCGCCCCTCTTATTCGTCGACGCAGTGGTAGGAATGGTTGGTCCGGGTGCCGTCGGGCAGTTCGTCATACATGACGAACACATTGCCGGCGCCGCCGCAGGCCTCGAACGCCCGGCCCGGCGTCGGATAGCCGTCCGCGGTCGACCCGCCTGCGCCCTTGGCGGCCAGTTGCATGCCACCGGCAGCGGCGATGCCGTGGCGCTTCATGCCCGCATGGCCGGCGGTGGTGGCGGTGGTAGCGATCAGCGCGGCGGTGGCGGCGAGCGCGGCAAAATGGGCAAAACGGGTCATGGCGGGTTCCTCTGTCTGGATCGGCGCATCCGGTGCGCCGTCGATCCAAAGCTAGCGCCCCGCCGCAGGGCGCCCTGTGCACTTTGTCACACGGTGAAACCTGCGGATACACTCTGGGAGCCATCCGGTCTCATTGGGAAAACTGCCTTTCCAGCTCATGTTTTAAGAGACTGTCACATTGGCTTGCTAGCCGCCGCCTGTCTCCCACCCTTGAGAGGACCCACCCATGCGCACGCTTCTGTCCGCCCTTGCCATCACCACCATGCTCGCCGGCCCCGCCCTTGCCCGCTCGGGCAAGCTGGTGCTCTACACCTCGCAGCCCAATGAGGACGCCCAGGAAACGGTCGACGCCTTCACCGCCATGCACCCGGACGTCGAGGTCGAATGGATCCGCGACGGCACGACGAAGGTGATGGCCAAGCTGGCCGCCGAATTCGAGGCGGGCGCGCCGCAGCCGGACGTGCTTCTGATCGCCGACATGGTCACCATGGAAGGGCTGAAGGCCGAAGGCCGGCTGATGGCCCATGCGGATGCCGACATCTCTGCCTACGACCCGGCGATCATGGACGACGAGAAATTCTATTTCTCCACCAAGCTGATCACCACCGGCATCGTCTACAACACCGCCGCCGAGATGGTCCCGACCTCCTACAAGGACTTGCTCGACGAGGCGGCGAAAGACAAGATCGCCATGCCCTCGCCGCTCACCTCGGGCGCGGCGACCATTCACATGGCCGCGCTGACCGCCAACCCCGATCTGGGCTGGGACTATTATGAGGGCCTGGCCGGCCAGGGCGCCAACCCGCAGGGCGGCAATGGCGGCACCTACCGGGCGATCGCCGGCGGCGAAAAGCTCTACGGTTTCGTAGTCGACTTCCTGCCGATCCGCGAAAAGGCCAATGGCGCGCCGGTCGAATTCGTCTTCCCCGAAGAGGGCGTTTCGGCAGTCACCGAGCCGGTCGCCATCCTCTCGACCGCGCAGAACCCGGAAGCCGCCAAGGCCTTCGTCGATTTCCTCCTGTCGCCCGAAGGCCAGCAGCTTGCCGCCGACCAGGGCTATCTGGCCGCCCATCCGGATATTGCGCCGCCGGAAGGCTTTCCGGCCCGCGACCAGATCAAGCTGATGGAATTCGATCCGGCCGCCGCCCTTGAAAACGATGCCGCAAACAAGGAACAGTTCGTCGACATTTTCGGCGGCTGACCCTTGAACGAACGCATATTGCCAAGACCCGATGGCGAGGGGCTGACCCTCGCCATCGTCATTGTGATCGCCCTTGTCCTGTTCGTCATGCCGCTGGCGCTTCTGGCGCGCGCCGGGCTGACGCTGGACGGCGCCGTCACGCTTCAGCCGATCCTTGACGCGCTCGACAGCCGTTCGGTGCCCCGCGCGCTTGTCAATTCGCTCGACAGCGCCTTCTTTTCCGGCCTGATCGCGCTGGCCCTCGGCACGATGATCGCGCTTGTCATCGGGCTGACGGACGTGCGCGCCAAGGGCATCTTCACCTTCCTTTTGCTGATCCCAATGATGGTGCCGCCGCATGTGACCGCCATCGCATGGATCCAGGCGATGGGGCCGTCGAGCCCGCTCCTGCAGATGCTCGGCATCGCACCGGAACCCGGCTCCACCCACCCGCTCTATTCGCGGCAAGGCGTGATCGCGCTCCTGTCGATCCAGCACATGCCGCTGGTCTTTCTGGTCGTCCTCGCCGCGCTGCGCGCCCTGCCGCGCGAGATGATCGAGGCGGCACGGATCGCGGGCGCGAAGCCGCTTGCCGTCCTGCGCCGTGTAGTGCTGCCGCTGCTCGCGCCGATCCTGATCTCGGCCTTTGCGCTCGCCTTCGTCTCGGCGCTGGGCAATTTCGGCATCCCGGCGCTGCTCGGCATTCCGGCGCGCTACACCACGCTGCCGGTGCTGCTGTGGCAGCGGCTTGCCAGTTTCGGCCCCGATGTGCTGACCTCGGTCGCCGCCATCGCCGCGCTTCTGGCCGCCATCGCCATCGCCATCATCGCCCTCCAGATGACGCTTCTGGCGCGCACCCGCAGCCCGCTGATCGGCCCGCCCCAGCCGCCGCTCGCAATCCGGCTCGGCGCAAGACGCCCGCTGGTCGAGGCGCTGCTGGGCCTTCTGATTGCCGCAACGCTCGTCCTGCCGGTGATCGCACTGACGACGACGGCGCTGATCCCCACCTATGGCGTGCCGTTCAACCTGACGACGATCACGTTCGAGAACTTCGCCGAGGTGCTGTTCCGCCAGCAGGTCACGCTCCGGGCCTTTGCCAATTCGACGCTTGTCGCCGGCCTTGCCGGGCTGACGCTCGCCGTGATCGCCATGGCCGTCGGCCATTTCCTCAATGCGCGGCAAAAGGGCTATCGGCGCGCCGGCACCGCGCTCGCAACCCTTGCCGAGACGACCTACGCCATTCCCGGCCTCGTCATCTCCATTGCCTTTATCCTTGCCTTCATCCGGCCGCTCCCGGTCATCGACGTGTCGATCTACAACACGCTGGTCATCATCGGACTGGCCTATATCTGCGCATTCCTGTCGATCGCGCTCAAGCCGGTGACGGCGGCCTGCGCGCAACTCGACCCGGCGCTCGACGAGGCGGCGCGGATTTCGGGCGCGCGCTTTTTGATGCGCATGCGCCGCATCTTCGCGCCGCTGATAGCACCGGCCGCCGCCTCCGGCGCGATCCTCGTCTTCCTGACCGCCTATAATGAGATCACCGTCTCGGCGCTTTTATGGTCGACGGGCAACGAGACCATCGGCACGACCATCTACAATTACGAGGATGGCGGCTACACGACGCTGGCGGCGGCTATGTCGGCGGTCACGGTGGTCGCCACGGTGGCGCTGATGGTCGCCCTTGATCGCTTCGGCAAACGCCTGCCGCCGGGCGTGGTGCCGTGGCGGGTTTAGGCATTTTTGCTCCGTTTTTGACATGACCAGGAGCGGCAACAAGACCGCATCGTCATCCCGGAACTTGATTCCGGGATCCACGGTTCAGGACAGGGCCGGTGGGTTCCGGGGTCAGGCCCCGGAATGACGCAGTGGCGATGATGCGGTCGCTGGAAAAACCGATGTGTGCATCGGCCCGGTATGAGATGACGACCGTCCTTATCCCTACTCCGGCAAAAGCCACGCCTTGTCGAACGCCACGCGCACCGGCTCGCCCGCCGCAAGTGAAACCGTGCTCGTCGCCTGAACCGGCGCATCGATGCCCGGCACCAGCACCGTCGCCTCCCAGTGCCCGCCACGATAGAGCGCCGAACCGACCCGCCCTTCCATGCCGTCCGGATCACCGAGCGTCACATGCTCAGGCCGGATGAAGGCCGTCGCCGGCCCGTCGGTAGGGTCTCCGTCAACCGCGACCGAATGCCCGTTCACCTCGGCGCCGCCGCCTTCGACCGTCACCGGCACCAGCGTTCCCCGCCCGATAAACCGCGCCACCGCCGCATTGGCCGGCCGCTCATAGATGTCGCGCGGCGTGCCGACCTGCAGAAAGCGGCCCTTTTCCATCACCGCCACCCGGTCGGCGACGGCCATCGCCTCGCGCTGGTCGTGGGTGATGTAGATGGTGGTGACGCCCGAGGCGCGATGGAAGCGCGTCAGTTCCTCCTCCATCACCGCGCGCAGATGCGGATCGAGATTGGCGAGCGGCTCGTCCATCAGGATGGTCGTCGCGCCGCCGGCCAGGCACCGCGCCAGCGCCACGCGCTGTCGTTGCCCGCCCGAAAGGGCCGCCGGCTTGCGGTCGGCAAAGTCCGTCAGCGACACCGTTTCCAGATGGTCCATCGCCTGCCGGCGCGCCTCGGCCTTCGAAAGGCCCTGCGCCTCGCCCGGAAAGGCGACATTGTCGCGCACGGACAGATGCGGCCACAGCGCATAGGACTGGAAGACGAACCCGGTGCGCCGGTCCTCCGGCGGCACATGCCGGCCCGGGCCCGACATGGTCTCGCCGCCAAGCCGGATCGTGCCGGCATCGGCCATTTCCAGCCCGGCGATCAGCCGAAGAAGGGTTGATTTTCCGCAGCCCGACGCGCCCAGGACACAGAAGAACTCACCCGTTCCGATCTCCGCATCGACGCCGGCCACGGCCCGGTCGGCGCCGAAGCTCTTGTGCACATTTTCAAGAACGACGGACATGGATGCGCATGCAACAAATGGGGATGGACCGATCCTTAGGCCGCGCCGTGCGCCGACACAAGCATCTCCCGCACGCCGAAAGCCGGGCCTTGGGTGCGGCGCGCAAACGGTGTTAGCCTTGTCGCATCCCTGTCACACGTTTGCGTTTATTCATCCGCCATGTCCGCCGCGTCCGACCGCCCGCTCATCGTCTTCACCGATCTGGACGGCACGCTGCTCGACCATGGGACCTATGACTGGCGGCCCGCGGAACCGGCCCTCGCCGCGCTGCGTGAACAATCGGTCCCGTTGATCCTGGCCTCCTCCAAGACGGCCGCCGAGATGGCACCGCTGCGGGCGGAACTGGGCTTCGCCCATTGCCCTTCCATTGTCGAGAACGGCGCCGGCATCCTGCCCGCCGATGGCACGCAACAAGGCGCCGGCGACACCCGCTATTCGGCGCTACGCGCCGCGCTGGACCGCGTACCCGCCGACCTGCGCCGGCATTTTTCCGGCTTTGGCGATATGGGCGTTGCCGGCATCATGGACGCCACCGGTCTGCCCGAAGACGCGGCGCGCCTTGCCGCCGACCGGCGCTTTTCCGAGCCCGGCCTATGGGCGGGAACCGACGAAGACATGGCGCGTTTCACCGACGCACTGGCGGCGCTGGGGGGCCAGGCCCGGTCCGGCGGCCGCTTCGTGACGCTGTCCTTCGGCGGCACCAAGGCCGGACGCATGGCCGAGATCACCGATGCCCTGTTCGATGGCGTCCAACCCTTCACCGTCGCGCTGGGCGACGCGCCCAACGACACCGAGATGCTTCTAGCCGCCGACCGCGCCTTCATCGTCGCAAATCCGCACGGCACGCCGCTGCCGCCTCTTGCCGGCGAGGATGACGGCACCATCACCCGCACCGCCGAACCCGGCCCGGCCGGCTGGAACGCGGCCGTCCTGTCCGTGCTGGACGCTTGGGCAAGCCCTTGACCTGACGCAAGACTCTGCGTCGAGCGCGCGATAGACTGACACCGAACAGGGACCATTCCATGGCTGATTTTCACCAGAACGGCGCGGTTGCCACGCTTCACAATCTGCGCACGCGCACGCCCGAGGATCTCGAGCGCGAACTGATCACCATCACCGGCCGGCAAAGGGTGACGCTGATCCTGCCCTCGCTCTATTCCGAGCTCGAAGGCGATGCCCTGCCCGCCATTCTGGACGAACTGAACATGGTCAAGTTCGTCCACCATGTGGTGATCGGCCTCGATCGCGCGACCAAGAAGGAATACAAGGCCGCGCGCACATTCTTCGACCGGCTGGAACTGCCCCATTCGGTTCTGTGGAACGACGGTCCGCGCCTGCGCGCCATCGACGAGCGCCTGTCGGAGGCCGGCCTGTCGCCGACCGAGCCGGGCAAGGGCCGCAATGTCTGGTATTGCATCGGCTACACGCTGGCCCGCGCCGAAAGCGATGTGATCGCCCTGCACGATTGCGATATCCTGACGTATTCCAAGGACATGCTGGCCCGGCTCGTCTATCCGGTCGCCAACCCCGAATTCGCCTACCAGTTCTGCAAGGGCTATTACCCGCGCACCGCAGAGGGCAAGATGAACGGCCGCGTCAGCCGGCTTCTGGTCGCACCGCTCCTTGAAGCCATGCGCAAGACCATCGGCGAGCGCGACTATCTCGATTATCTGCGCTCGTTCCGCTATCCGCTCGCCGGAGAGTTCGCCATGCGCACCTCCATCCTGCCGGCCATGCGCATTCCCTCCGATTGGGGGCTGGAGATCGGCACCCTGTCCGAAGCCTGGCGCAACCTTGCCCCGCGCGCGGTCTGCCAGGTGGAGATTTCCGACGCTTACGACCACAAGCACCAGCCGCTTTCAGAGGGCGATGCCCAAAAGGGCCTGTCGCGCATGTCGACCGACATCTGCAAGGCGCTCTACCGGAAGCTGGCGACCGACGGCACGGTCTTTTCCAAGGAGACCTTCCGCGCGCTCAAGGCGAGCTATTATCGCACCGCGCTCGATTTCGTCGAAACCTATTACAACGACGCGCGCATGAACGGCCTGCATGTGGACCGGCACAAGGAGGAGCGCGCCGTCGAACTGTTCGCCGCCAACATCGTGGACGCCGGCAAGACCTTCCTCGACAATCCAATGGACACGCCTTTCATCCCCGCCTGGTCCCGCGTCCAGGCCGCCGACCCCGACCTCGTCCGCGATCTTTACGAGGCGGTGAAGGCCGACGACGAGGAGTTTGGTTAGGGGTGTTCGGGGGCGGGCATGGCACGCGAAACCGGCAACGAGAGTGGCATGCTCGCCACCTTCCTCACCTCGGTTTCCGCCGCGACGCAGGAAGCATCGATGAATTCATGACGGCCGTGATTGCAACATGCGGCAATATCCGGCCCTGATGCCGCATCAAACATTGGTGTTTGGCGCAGTTCTTCTCACTGTCCACAAAATGGGGTTGCTTCGATAAACTGGCCGGCGGAAACGCCGGAATTTAAGCCGGTGGCTTCCTGTTGACACTCCGGGGCTGACGATGAAACCGACTGTTCATTTCACGCGTGGCTTCACCGACGGTCCGCCAGGTCTCGATCGGCTCGGACCAATGCGGAAATCAGAGAAGGAGATCGCGTTTCAGCAAATTTACAGAGTGTTGAAGCAGATCGGAACCATTTGCAAAGACGGCCAATGGCTTGCACTGAGCCATCTGCAGGAGCCAGTGCACGCGAGGTCGGATTACCCGCCTCGACCTTTTGGCGCTTTCCTCGCCGATCTTGATAGCCGCAGCGGCGGGGACTGCATCGCTTTCGCCAGTGTGGCGTCACTGTCTGATCCGGACCCCGAAGGCTATGTCACGCGCTATGATGCCGGGCGGGAAGACCTCCACTGTGCCATCCTGTTCACTCTGGTGCCGTCGCCGCGCCTCGTGGTGTTCGGGATCGGCGACAAAGCCCACATATCGGGCCTGCTTTCGGGCTTCCGGTCCGCCGCAACCGCACGGAAGGAGATCAAAAGGGCGCGCGCTTTGGCCTGAGCAATGTTGACTTATAAGACAACAGTCTGTATGTTGCCTTGAAAGACAACAACAGAACGCTGTCTTTCGAGCAAAGGAGTGTCAAATGTCCGATGCAGTTGCAGTTAAAAACAATGTCGCACCAGTAACCTATGGCAAAATGGGCGCTGGACTGGAAAAGAGCACGCCGAAGTCGCCCATGCGTCCCGGTGACGAGACGCAGTTGGACGCGATGTTCGAGGCGATGTCGCCGGATGACAGGAAGGCGATGTTCGACGGCATAGGCAAGGATCTGGCTCGGATCGCCGGCGCTGAGGCGCTTGCCTCCATGTTGCGTGAAAGTGGGCTGAGCGGCCGGGAAATCGATGCCCGCTTCGGATATGACCATGCCGCCTTGTCGCGCACGGCAAACGGGAAATCGGCTTCCGGTCCGACACTCTGGCGGCTTTACGCATTGGCCGAGGCACTGGGGTTCGACATTGAGCTGAAGGTCACTGCACGGACGTGACCCGACCCGAAGCCATCGCCTCGACGCTGCTTTTGCTGCCCGTCATGTGGGCGGCCGTGCATCTGGGTCTGTCGCGTATCGCCGAGCTACAGGCAAATCGGCGGGAGAAGACGGTCGGCACCGCCGACGACGACGTCACAATGCTCCGCAATCGCGCCCGCACCATGCAAGACATGTCCCGGCTCATGCCAAACTGGATGCTGCTGGTCTTGGCAATGGCCCTCATCTGGCGACTATGCCAGCTCACCCGATCAATTTGGGCTTAAGGCCACGGCCCTTGGGCATCGCTATCGCGCGGTTCCGGCCTTGCGGGCAAATTCGTCGCGCCTGAGACGGCACGGATGAACGCCTTGGCCAAACTGGTTGCGTCGCGCCAAGTCCCCCCCGCCTTGCCGCGATGCCCCTCACCCGCTAGCCTTTCATGAAGTTCCCGGCGGCAGGAGGGCGATGTGCGGCAATGGGCGACGATCACCGGATGGGCGCTGGGCCTGTCCCTGCTGGTATCGATGGCGTTTGCGCAGGAACCGCCGCCGCTGGACGATCTTCTGACGCTCGCCAGGGGCGCGGTTCTCGTTGACGCCTCGATCGACGCCCGCGCCGCGCTGGCGCTGACCGACGGCGATCCGGCCAGCAACTGGAACACCAGCACCGCCAAAAACCCGGCGCCCTACACATTCACCTTCGAACTGGTCGCGCCGGCGGTGATTGAGGCCGTCGGCATCCATGGCGTCGGCGAACGGCCCGGCGGGGTCGTCGGCGGCTCGGCCGGCCCGGTGACCGTCGAAGGTTCGGCCGAAGGGCCGGACAGCGGCTTTGCACCCATGGCGGCGTTTACCGCCGGCCCTGACGGGGCGACCATGGCCGAAAGCACGATCGACACGCCCGTGCGCTGGCTGCGCTTTTCCGTCGGCGGCCCGATCGGCGCCGATGCCGCCTGGGTCTATGTCGCAGAAGCCATCGCCCACGGCACGGTGACCCCGCCCGACGAAGACGACCGCTTCACCGGCATCTTCCAGAGCGGCCGCGCCGATTTCATCGAGCTCAGACAGGACGGCACCTCGGTCACCGGCTGTTATGTCGAAAACAGCGGCCTCAGCAATGGCAGCCTGTCGGGCGCGGTCGAAGACGGCGTCGCGCGGCTCAACTGGACGTCCGAACAGGGCATCACCGGCACCGCGCTCGTGACCATCGACAGCACCGGCGCGCTCGCCGGCGTGCGCTACCGCCAGCGCAGCCGCAGCATCTGGAACGGCCCGCCCGCACCGGAAGGAACCACGACGCCCTGCAGCGCCACCGAGCCCACAAACCCCATCATCACCGCGCTTGAGGAAACCGGCGAAGCGCGCATTTACGGCATCCATTTCGACCATGACAGCGACGTGCCCAAACCGTCGGCCACATCCGCGCTCGAACAACTCGCCGAGGCGCTTGAAAGCGCGCCCGAACTCAATGTCGTCATCGAGGGCCACACCGATGCCGACGGCGAGGATGGCTACAATCTCGACCTGTCGGACCGGCGCGCGCGCTCGGTGGTCGCCTGGCTCGCCGAACGCGGCATCGATTCCGGCCGGCTGACGCCGCAGGGTCTGGGCGAAGCCGAGCCCGTCGCCAGCAACGACACCGCCGACGGCAAGGCGCTCAACCGCCGTGTTGACGTCGTCGCGCGCTAATGGGTTGCTGCCTCACGCCCGGTTGGATTTCCGGCGCAATGGGTCAGAACTGGCGCCGGGCGTAGCTCGTCAGTTTGAAGAAGTCGGTCTGGCTGCGTTCGCCCTCCACGCCGAAATAGCGCGCCTTGCCGCTGTCGACATAATAGCTGCCTTCAAGCCCGACCATCAGTCCCGGTGCAGGCATGTATTCGGTGCCGAGCGTGGCCAGCACGGTCGTCGGCCGCCAGTCGAGCGCCTGCGTCGTCATGCGGGCCGAGATGCCGGAGACAGTCACCGTCGATTTCAGATCTTCACGCCAGACATGTTCATAAGAGGCCAGCAGCGAAAAGCCCTTGGTTGGCACGATGGCGCCGTTGCCATCGACCAGATAGTCGCTCGCGAACGGCAGGCCACCCAGATAGGACATGCCGCCCTCGGCATAGGCGCCGCCGACGATGAAGCGGGCAAAGCGCCCGGCCACCCGCGTGCGGTACTCGGCGCCCGCCGACACCGCAAAACCCAGCCGGTCGTCCGGTTTCCCGCAGCATGCGGTCGCGCGATCGTCGGCCAGATGTATCAGCGCCGCGCTGATCTGGGCCGCGCCCCAATCGCGCTCGATCCGGCCTGACACCACCAGATCGGGCAGCGTGTCGCCGCTGCGCAACGACCAGACGCCGTCCTCGACACGCCGTGCGCGATTGTCTTCCAGCGAAACGGTCAACGCGCCACGCAGACCAACCGGCCGCGTGTAGGCAATCAGGTTGGTTATGGCGCTTGACGCGTAGCCGTCCTTGAAGCTCAGCCCGGTCGAAAAATCGAAGAACGAAGCGCGCCGGCCAACGGTGAAGCCGGCCAGCGCGACAAACGCCTGGTCGACAAACAGCGATTGGTCGGGGTTTTCGTCGATGATGCCGCGCAGTGCCGCAAACGTCACCAACGGACCGTGGTCTGTCGGCGTGGCGGCCGTGAACGTCACCATCGCGTCGACCTTGGATTGAAGGACCGCCCTGTCGCGCGCCACCAGATCGTAGATCAGGAACGGCTCGCCCGCCACATAGCTCGTTTCGGCGAACAGATCGGAGCTGGCGCTGTTGGTCTCATGGCTGATGGTGATCTGGCCGCCGGTCTTCAGGCAACTCTGAGTGCCCGGCATCCGGATGAACCCTGGTCCGAAACCCGGACATTGCGTGACCGCCGCCTCGGTCCCCGCATCGGGCACGATGTCGGCCATTGCCGGATTTTGAAGCAGCGCCAATATCGCCACGCCGACCAGGCACCGGACCCGCCGGGCGCGTCGCCGCATGGTCATGCGTTCCGATCCAGCACGTTCAGGCACGATCACTCCAATTCGAGTTTGTGTTGAATTGATTTGTCAGAGTTAGGGTTAATTTTATGTAAAGGGGAAGAAGACCTAATTATAATTGAATTACGTTATGTATTTGTTAGTCATTGCCGCAGGGGAACCGATAATGGTCCAACCCTGAAAACAGCGAGGACAAGTATATGACGAAGGCAATCGTTTTCTCCGCAGCCATTGCCGCGGCCCTGGCGATCTCCAGCGTGGCTCATGCACAGAATTTCGCAACCACCGTTCAGGGTGGTTACGGCAACAGCGCATCCATCAATCAGAGGGGCAACTCCAACCAGGCGCTCGGCGCGCAGATCGGCTCGCGAGGCTACATGTCCATCTACCAGCGCATCGAGAGCGGCCCGGAGGGCAACTATGCCGGCATTTCGCAGTCGGGCGCGGGCAACGGCGCCATTGTCGATCAGGGCGGCTATGGAAGCCGAGCCGAAGCTATTCAACGTGGCGTCGGCAACCGACTGGCGGTCAGGCAGAACGGCTCGCACAACTTTTCGACATTGCTCCAGGGCGGCGCTGTCAACGGCGCGGCCATCGACCAGCGCGGCTTCGTCAATCAGGCAGGCGTCGAGACGCGTGGCGTGGGCGGCGGCGTGTTCACAAGCCAGCAGGGCCTTCGCAACAAGCTCGACGTGATCATGGGCGGCGCCGGCAACCATGTCGGCGGCTGGCAGCGCGACTGATCGCCACAATCATCGGCAGGGCGAAGCGGTCCGCCGCTCCGCCTTTCCCGTCAACAAACAAGGAGCGATGCCATGCGTATGCCAACTGCACTTTTCGGCGCCATCCTAACAGCCGCGTTGGCCGCGCCCGCCTCCGCCGACGGCACGATCATCCATCGCCAGAACGGCGCGATCAACATCAAGCCGGTGGTGCTGATGGGGCCCTATGCGGGCCGGACAGTCATGGTCGGCCAGACCGGGCTCTACAACTCCGCCGCCATCGTCGATCCCGGCTCCGGCGGCTACGGCGCGATCTATCAGCGCGGACATACAAACCGCGCGCATGTCAGCCAGTTTGGCGCCAGGGGCGCGGCATTGATCGACCAGATGCACCTTCCGCTCGCCGAATTCGGCCGCTTCAGCGTGCTCAAACGGCGATAGAAGGACCGGCATCATGACCTTTCGCCCCCATGTCGCAGTTCTCGCACTGCTCGTCGCTTCCGCCGGCCCGGCCGCCGCCAACGATCAAAGTTCGATCGTCCGCACACAGACCGGGATCGTGAACATCGCCGAGGTCGATCAGCGCGCGTCGCACAATTCGGTCAGGCTGAACCAGTTCGGCGCGCGCAACATCGCCGTCATCGGCCAGCACGGCCGGACCAACCAGTCCGACCTGTTCCAGATTGGCAAGGCCAACACCGCGGCCGTCACCCAGAGCGGCGGCGTTAGCGCCTCGCGTGTGCGCCAGATCGGCACAGCCAATGAAGCCGCGGTCATGCAGACCGGTCGCGTCAGCCGCTCGATCGTCCGCCAGAACGGGGCGACCAACTATGTGACGACCTACACCAATGGCGGCATCAACACGCTGATCATCGAACAGACCCAGCGACCGCGCGGCATGTTCCGGCGTTAGAGCGGTTCAACAATCCGCCTCCATCCGAAGATGAACCGCTCCAGGGTCGGGACATTCAGGACCGGACCACCGCCTCAAGCGCGGTTGGAAATCCAGCGGCACTGATAGGGCGCAAAGGCGATCTCGCCGTTGGACCGTGCCCGGTCGCCGGCCAGAATGTCGGTGCCGTGCGCGCGCACATGCTCGCCCGACAAGAGATCGGTCCAGTCGTCGCCGCCGATCAGATTGATCGCACTGACCGGGATCGTCACCGTCCCGGCGCTGACATTGTGGATCGCAAAGACCGACTGGTCCCGGTCCAGCGACTGGCGCCAGAAGCCGAACAATTTCGGCCCGAACTGCATGGTGAACTGCGTCGCATTGGGGTGGAAGGCCGGCTGCGCGCAGCGGATGCGGATGCGCGCCGAAAGCCGCTCGAGAATGCGCGCATGGACATTGTCGCCGTCGCGCCGGTCGAGCAGCGCCCGCAATTCGGGATAGGGCCAGCGTTTGCGGTTCAGCGCCCGGTTCTGGCCGGTCTTTTCAAACCCAGCCTGGTCGTTGCCCGTGGCGATCAGCGAATGGATGTAGAAGGCCGGCATGCCTTCCAGCGCCATCTGGATGGTCTGGCTGCACAAGAACCGTTCTTCCTGCCAATGGTCGGCACCGGCGAAGGTGCCGGCCATCGCGTCGAAAAAGGTGATGTTGAGCTCATAGGGCCGGCGCGTGCCGTCGGGCATGGCCCGCATCGACACCTTGCCGCCGAACGCCTCGACCGTTTCGGTCATGCGCTGAAGGTCCGGCTCGGTGATCAGCCCCTCGCCGCCGCGCACGCCAATTCCATCGTGCGAAGCGGTGAAGTTCAGATAGGCGCAGCCCAGCGGTGCCGGCGGCATCGCCATCTGCCAGCGGTTCAAAAGGTCCGACGAGCCCGACCAGAGCGCATGCAGCACCAGCGGCGGCAGCGGGAAATTATATACCGCATGCGCCTCGTTGCGGTTGCCGAAATAGGAAAGGTTCTCCGTGTTCGGCACGTTGGTTTCGGTCAAGAGCACGATCGGCTCGGCCGCATAGTCGGCCAGAACCCGCATCAGCCGCACGATCGCATGGGTCTGCGGCATGTGGATCGACGGCGTGCCGACCTGTTTCCAGATGAAGGCGACCGCATCGAGCCGGATGATCCGCACGCCATTGTCGACATGCAGCCGCATGATGCGGATAAATTCGAGCAGCACTTCGGGATTGGCGAAATCGAGATCCACCTGGTCGTGCGAGAAGGTGCACCAGACATGGCGCATGCCCTTGGCGGTCTCCACCTCGCGCAAGAGATCATGGGCGCGCGGCCGCACCACCTGGCTCAGATCGTCCTCGGGCGAGGCCTCGACGAAAAAGCCGTCATAGGGCTCGTGCCCCTGCAGATATTCGTTGAACCAGGCGCTCTGGCTGGAGACGTGGTTGAGCACGAGATCCGACATCAGCGAGAAGTCAGCGGCGATCCGGCGAACATCGTCCCAGTCGCCCAGCGTCGAATTGACCGCCCGATAGTCGGTGACCGCGAACCCGTCATCGGAGGTGAACGGGAAGAACGGCAATATGTGCACGCCATTGACCGTGCCGCTCATATAGCGGTGCATGAAGTCGTTGAGCAGATCGAGCGGCTTGTGCGTGCCGTCGACGAAGCTGTTGCCATAGGCGATGACGAGCGCATCCTCCTCCGACCACAGCGTGTTGCCCGGCTGGCGGCCGCGCTGGCGCGATTTCAGATTGTCCGGCCAGAACGCGTCGCAGATCGACTGGACAACCGCATCGGCATCCTCGTCGGGATAGACGAAGGCGACCAGGCTCCTGAGCTTGGCGCGCAGTTGCGCGTTCTTGCCGCGCGTCGGCCCGCGCCGGGGCACCCGCGCCAGCGGAAGCTGCTGCCATGCGTCCTGGTTGATCTCGGTCGTGTCCATCCGGCCCCTTCGTCCACCATTGCGACCGTCCATTCGGAACACCCTACAGGACACTCGATACCGTTCAATTAACAAGTCCGGCACGGACGCGCCGTCATTGTTGCGGTGCGAACAGTTCGGTCGGCCCGTCAATGCCGCGAAGCGCGGCCACCGTGACCGGTCGCATCGGCATGGTCGCCGCCGCCGCACAGGCCGGCCCCGCCAGCACCGGCTCGCCGAGCTGCTTGCACTGCTGTTCGAGCCTTGCAACCATGTTCACCGCCGGCCCGATCGCGGTGAAGTCGACCCGATCGGCGGTGCCCATATTGCCGACCGAACAGGTGCCGCTCTCGACGGCGGCCACCACCGACAGGGCCGGCAGGCCCCTCGCTGCAAGTTTTGCGTTCTCGAGTTCGACCCGTGCGACGATCGCCAGCGCCGCCTCAAGCGCCAAATCGGCATGGCCCGCCTGTTCGACGGGTGCGTTCCAGAAGGCGAGCACCGCGTCGCCGAGATATTTGTCGATCGTGCCGTTGCGCGCGAAAATCTCGGCATTGGCGATGGCAAGGAAATGGTTGAGCGCAGCGACGGTCTTGTCCGCCGGCCAGCTCTCGGTGAGCGCGGTGAAGCCGCGAATGTCGACCATCATCACGGTGATCGGCCGGTCCTCGACGGCGAGCGCGGCGCGGGCATCGGTTTCGGCGAGCCGCCGCACGATCTCCGGCGACAGGAATTGCGCAAACTGGGTCTGCAGCGTCCGGCGGCGGCGCTCGGCCTGCCGGTAGAGCCCGTAGCCGCCGGCCAAGGCGACAAGAAACAGGCCCACTGAAGGCTGCGTCCAGTCGATCAGCAACCCGTTGGCATAGGCGGTAAAACCGAGCACCGGCGGCGCGGCGATCATGGCCAGCGCGGCCAATGCGGCGAGCGCTGGCCGCCGCGCAAGGAACGCCAGCGCAAGCAGGATCACAAGGCCGCCCAGGCCCAGAAGCACGAACTCGGCCAGCCGCGCGCGCGGCATTTCGAGCAAATAGCGGCCAGACAGCATCTGGCTGACGGCGATGGCGTGAAGATCGGCGCCGAGCCGCAATTCGCCGCGCGCGGTCAGATGGTAGCGGTCGAGCCCGGCCGCATCGACAGCCAGCACGACGATCCGGCCGGCAAGCCGGTCATCGGCCCCCGAAGCCAGAAGGGCGTTTGCCGAAATCCGCAGTGGCGAGGCCGGCACGTCGATCAGCCGCAGCCGCCCATCGCCAAGCGGGACGATGGCGCCGCCGACCCTGAGCGCATCATCGCCCGCCCCACCCATGCGCACGGCAAGGCCCGCTTCGCCCTGCGCGACGCGCAACATCTCGACGGAAAAGGCCGGCCAGTGGCGCAGCGGCGCGCCCGGCGCCTGTTCTGCCCAGACGAGCGGGATCGCCCGCATCCGTCCGTCATCATCGGCAAAGGAGCGGATGACGCCGAGACCGCTTGCGGCGTCCGCGAGCGGATCGATCGGCGCGACACCGCCGCCATAGCCCTCGTCGTACGCCTCCGCGCCGGCCCCGATGAAGGAAAAGCCGGCCTTGGGGTCGGCCAGCACCGGCGGCGCGTCGGCCGCCAGCGTCATCGCCAGCACGGACGGCGCGCGCCCCAAGGCGTCCGCAAACGCCGCATCGCTGGCACCACCGTCTGGAGACGCGTCCGGCTCGGGAAACAAAAGATCGAGCCCGATCGCGGCCGCGCCGCTTTGCGCGATGGCCTCAACGAGCGCGCCGACCCGTGCGCGGGGCCAGGGCCAGCGGCCTTCGGCGGCAAGGCTCGCCTCGTCGATGGCGACGATCGCGACCTGGTCGAGCGGCACATTGCCCGGCAGCAGCGTCTGGTAGAGGTCGAACCCGCGCTCCCGCAACGACCCGAGCGACGCCATCGCCACAAGCGCCGCCAAAAGCGCCAGCAAGGCGAGCGCGACCGGTTGGGTCAGGCGGACGCCCCGCATCGCCGTCAGGGACCGCAAATGCCCGTTTGCGTATCGAAGAACCCACCCGATGCGATGCAGTCGGCGACCGGATCATTGATCGTCGTCGGCGGTTGCGGCGGAGGTGGCGGCGGCGGTGGCGGTGGGTCCGGCGGAGGTGGCGGCGGGTCCGGCGGCGGGGGAGGTGGAGGTGGTGGTGGTGGCGGAGCGCCGGTCGCGGTCCCGCCGGCCGAAAAACTGCCGAACCCCGACTGCGGGCCGGGAAGCTGGCCGTCGCGCGTCGCGCAGGCGGCAGACCCCATGCCCGCCTCCGAGGCACAATGGTTCGCAACTGTCCGCGAGCCGCTGCCGCCCTGCCCGCCCGCCGGGTCGACGAACTGGCTGTCGCCGCCGCCAAGCCGCACGGTCTGTACGCCCGAACCGTCCGACACGCAGGAAAAGCCCGGATTGGTCACCGTGCGGCGCTCGCCGCCCGCTTCGCACGTCATCGTGCCGGCGAGCAGCGTGCTCGACGATCCGCCGGGTTCGACGGTGACATCGGCAATGCCGCCGCGCAGGCCCAGAACGATGTGCGGCGTGCGCACTTCCGAGCGCCCGCGCTTGGAGATCTGACCGCCGAAAATGCGCGCCGTGCCGCCCCGCTGCAACAGGCGCACCGTGCCGTTGCGCGCCTGCGGATCGTAGACGAAGCTGTCGATCGTCAGGTCGGCATTGGGGCCAAGCCGCGCGCTCGATTCGTCATCGAAGACGATGATCCCCTCGCCCGTTTCATTGCTGCGTAGCCGGTCGCCCAGCGCGATCGGATCGCCCGCCAGCACCCGGCCGCCGTCGCGGATCACCGCCGCGCGCTCGGCGGTCATCGTGCCGACCGTCTGCGCCGCCGCCGGAACCGCGCAGCCCGCTGCCAGGACGGCAAGGCCGGCGGCAATCGTTCGGGCTTTGGCTCTCATGGCGGGCATCCTATTGGAACCGGTAGGTGTAACGCAGCCGGCCGGTCCATGCGTCCGTCCGCGAACTGGCACCGCCCGGCCCGATCCGTTCATGGTGATAGCCTACCCCGAAGCGCAGGCGCCCCTGTGCGCTCAATTGCACAGCATGATCCCAATCGACCCGCCAGACCTGTCGCCCCGTCACCAGCGCGCCGCGCCCGGCGCCGACCGCGCCATAATCGAGGATCGTGTCGTCGGCATAGCTGGCCGACAGCGTCTGGAACCAGGCCCGACCGTCCTCGAACACATGCAGAAGATGGGTCAGCGCGGCGCCGCCCTCCGTGCCCTGCGTGCGGTAGCCGAACGCCGTCCCCCCTAGCACCGCCGCCGGCACGGTTCCGCGCCGCTGATAGTGGCGCACGAACCCGTCCGCGGTCCAGCCCGGCGCGATGCGGTAGCGCGCACCGATCCCGACCGACCATTGGTCGTCGGCGAACAAAGCGCGCGATTCGCCCAGCCAGCCATAGGACGCATTGAGATAGACTTGGGTTTCAACGCTCGGCCGGAAACCGATCCGCGCGCGCACGCCCAGTTCGCGCTTGTCTCGGCCGCCGCCCAGTTCATCATAATCGCCGAACAGCGTCAGGTCGGCGCGCAGCGTGTCGATCACGTCCGGCAGGCCCTTGGACAGGGTGACGGCGCCATGGCCGGCAAGCGCGGTGAACCCATCGCCCGTGCCGTTGAAATCGGTGTCGAGAAACGGCCGGTCGACCGATATCCCCGCATCGAGCAGGACCAGGTCGCGCGTCGCCGTGTCCGGATCGAAGACGACCCGCCCGTCAAGCATCGCATAGCCGCCGAAACCGGTCTGCTCGGCCGCGGCCGCAAAACCGGACGGGAAACTGGCCCGCCGGTGCACGACCTGCCCGCCGGCGGTCACGTCGAGATAGGCGCGCACCGGCTGGCGGGCGCGTTCGATGCGCGCCTTGAGCTGGTTGAGCGCCGCTTGGAGCGACGGCACGCCCAGCGCCAGGGCTTCATTGACATGGCCCATCGCCAGATCGAACGAGCCGACATGGAAATAGAGCCGCGCCAGCGTCAGCCGCGCGCCCGCATCGCCCGGATCCTGGAAGATCACCTGTTCGAGCGTCGAGATCGCCTGGTCGTACTGACCCGTGCGGACGGCTTCGCCGGCAAATGCCGCCAGCGTCGCCGGATCGGCATAGTCGGTCACGCGGGCCTCAAAGGCACGGTCATAGAGGCTGTCCGCCTGCGCCGGCCCGGCGCCCAGCGCAAGCAGCGCCGCGAACACAATCGCCCCGCGTTGCCACCGCGCTGTCATCGCTGTACCGGCCATATTCAATGCGCCCGCTCGTGCCAACTCCACTCCGGCAGAGCCAACCCTAGCCCGGCGCGGCATGGTCTCGCCAGTGCAGGCCGGCAACACTGTCCGCTTTCGGACGCGTAACAGGTGTCGTGTAACCGGTTGTAACCTGCTGATACCTGACCAAAGGGCCCGCAAGCAGGTAACAGGATAACGCGCGGCGGGGGATCACCACGATCGATGGGGCGCTGATCCTCCAAGCCGGCCGCGCCAATCACAACATCAAAAAAACCGAACGGCAGCGTGCCGAAGCGCGCTGCCGTTCAATGTTCCAAAGCGCTGTGGATCCGTTCAGTTGCAAGCGGCGCAAAAACGCTGGATGCGTTCGCAGGCTTCGGTCAGCGCCTCGGTGGAGGTCGCATAGGAGATGCGGAAGTTCGGCCCCAGCCCGAACGCCGAACCGTGCACAACGGCCACGCCCTCGGCTTCCAGAAGCGCGGTGACGAAGTCCTCATCCGTCTCCATCTTGGTGCCGTTCGGCGCGGTCTTGCCCATCAGCCCGGCGCAGGACGGGTAGACATAGAACGCCCCTTCCGGCAGCGGGCATTCGATGCCGCTTGCCTGGTTGAGCATCGAGACCACCAGATCGCGCCGCTCCTCGAACACCGCGCGCCGTTCGGCGATGAAGTCCTGCGGCCCGTTCAGCGCCTCGACCGCCGCCCATTGCGAAATCGAGCAGGTGCCCGACGTCTGCTGGCCCTGCACCTTGGTCATCGCCTTGATCAGATCGACCGGCCCGCCGGCATAGCCGATCCGCCAGCCGGTCATCGCATAGGCTTTCGACACGCCATTCATCGTCAGCGTGCGTTCATAGAGCGCGGGCTCCACCTGCGCCGGCGTCGTGAAGGTGAAATCGCCGTAGCAAAGATGCTCATACATGTCGTCGGTCAGAACCCACACATGCGGATGCTTCATCAGCACGTCGGTCAGCGCCTTGAGTTCGTCGCGCGTATAGGCCGCGCCCGACGGGTTGGACGGCGAGTTGAAGATCAGCCATTTGGTCTTCGGCGTGATCGCCGCGTCCAGCGCTTCGGCGGTCAGCTTGAAACCGTCTGCCAGCGTTGTTTCGACGAACACCGGCTCGCCGCCATTGAGCAGCACCATGTCCGGATAGCTGACCCAGTACGGCGCCGGGATCAGCACCTCGTCGCCCGGGTTCAGCGTCGCCGCGAACGCGTTGTAGAGCACCTGCTTGCCACCGGTCGCAACGATGATCTGGTCGGGCGCATAATCGAGCCCGTTCTCGCGCTTGAACTTGGCGCAGATCGCCTCGCGCAATTCGATGATGCCGGGCACCGCGGTGTATTTGGTCTCGCCGCGATTGATTGCCTCGATCGCCGCCGCCTTGATGCTGTCGGGCGTGTCGAAGTCGGGCTCCCCCGCGCCGAGGCCAATCACGTCGCGGCCGGCCGCCTTCAGTTCGCGCGCCTTCGAAGAAACCGCGATCGTCGCCGAAGGCTTCACGCGCGCAAGCGTATCGGAAAGAAAGGCCATGTCATCACTCCGTTGGGCAGCCCGCACGAGGCTTCGCGGGCGGCGTCGTTATTGCGCCAACCGCGCCCGTGCGCAAGCCGGTCGCCGCGATGATCGCGTTAACCATATCCGACGATTGCGCAACACTCCGTTAACCACAATCGTTAATGATATCTGTCTGACGCGATGGCGCCCCGGAGACGGCACTGATGACGATCGCACCCCATGACGGCGCCGCCGGCGGACGCCGTTCGGTCCGCAATGACGACGGCACGCTCAGCGCGGTCGACGGCATGGTGCTCGTGCGCTCGGCGTTCCAGCCCGTCTTCCGCTGCCAGGGCGAGCGCATCGTGCCGGTCGCCTTCGAGGCGCTGGCCCGCCCGTTTCGCGGCGACACGCCGCTCCTGCCCGACGCCTATTTCAGCCAGATCGCGCCCGGCGAATTGCGCAGCGTCGAGGCGCTGATCCGTCACATCCATGTCCAGAACGCCAAATTCCTGCCCGAGGCCGCGCGCCGCCTGTTCCTCAACTTCCATCCCGCTGCGGTCAATGCGCCGGCCACTTTCGAGCCCGCGCTCACCGCGCTGGGCGAGGATTTGCGCCAGTCCGGCATCTCGCCGCGCGATCTGGTCTGCGAGTTCACCGAACATGAAGAGACATCGCCCGACGCGCTGCGCCATTTCGTCTATGCGCTCAGGGCGCGCGGCTTTCTGATCGCGGTTGACGATTTCGGCGCCGCCTTTTCCGATCCCGACCGCATCGCCCGGCTGACGCCGGACATCGTCAAGATGGATGGCGCGCTCGCCCGCCGGCATCTGGACAGCGCCGACGGCTTTGATGAACTGACGCGCATCGTCGACACGTTCCGCCGCCAGGGCATTCGCTGCGTCATCGAGGGGCTGGAAACGATGCGGCAGGTGGAGCTGGCCCGCCGCACCGGCGCCCATTTTCTGCAAGGGTTCGCGCTGGCGCCGCCGCAGGCCGCGCCCGGCGACTTCACCGCGCTGATCGCCGCCAGCCGCAGCGAGCCGGATGCCGAACGCATCGCCGCCTGGAACTGATGCCCCCGGTTCAGCGCCGCTGAACACGTCTTCACCAAAACTGCTTTGACAGGGCCGCCCGCTGTGCTTACCCACAGTGCATGCTGACGCTTTGGTCCATGCCCTCCTCCGGCAATTCCTACAAGGTGCGCCTGCTGCTCGCCCATTTGAACGTTCCGTTCAAACACAGGGACGCAGAGTACGGAACCGGTGTCACGCAAAGCGCCGCGTTCCTGGCGCTCAATCCCGCCGGCAAGGTGCCGCTGCTGGAACTCGAAGACGGGCGCACTTTGCGCGAATCCAACGCGATCCTGCTTTATCTGGCCCGTGGGACGCGCTTTTTGCCGGACGATGCGTACGAGCAGGCGCTGGTCCACCAGTGGATGTTCTTTGAACAGTACAACCACGAGCCCACAATTGCTGTGCGCGCGGGCATACTGACCTATGACGACCGCGCCCACCGGCGCACGCCCGAAGAGCTCGATCCGCTGTTGGAAAAGGGCCACGCAGCGCTTGCCCTGATGGAACAGCAATTGGCCCAGACACCGTTCATGACCGGTGAAACCCTGACCGTCGCCGATATCTGCCTTTACGCCTACACCCATTCGGCGGGCGATAAGGGCGGGTTTGAGATGGACCGCTTCCCGGCGGTCAATCGCTGGCTCGCGCGCGTGGCGTCCGAACCCGGCCATGTCCCGCTTGAGTGGCTGCCCGACGCCAACTGAGCGCCGAAAACGGGCCTTTTGCCACGAAATCGCCGCACTTTTTCCGCGCGCGCGGCTCAATCCGATCCACATCGTGCCCCAAAGCGTAACTATCCGTGATCGGAGCAGTTTCGGACAACGCCCCGCCTGGAGCATCGACCATGTTCATGGACTACACCGCACGGCGCGCCCAGTGGCGCCAATCGAGCGCCAAGGCGTTCGCGGCCATCGCCGGCGTGTTTGCGTTCGCGACCGTCATCGTCCTGATCGGCCTGACCTCCGCCGCCCAGGCCGCCACCTACACCCAGGCCGTCGATGCGGCGACGCTGGCCACTATGCTGGCCGCGCCGCAACTGACGCTCCCCGCCCCGCTTTTCGGGCGCGAGGCGCTTCTCCTTCTGATGAGCCTGGGCCTGGTCGGCATGAGCGCCGGCGCATTCGCTTTCTGGCGCGGGCTGACGACCGGCTGGCAGGAAGCGCCAATCCGCAAGCGCTGACGTCATCCCTGACGCGCTTTTTCGGGCCCATGGCCCTTGGTCGGGCGGGCGCACGGCCTACATGATGTCAAGAGCCCATCGCCCGGAGAGATCATGCGCCCGACCCTCTTGCCCGCCGCCCTCCTTGCCGCCGCGACCGCGCTGACGGCCACCGCCGTCGCCGCGCAGGAGCGCACTGCGACCACTGCCGACGGCATCACGCTGCGCACCGAAACCCTCGCCACCGGCCTTTCGAGCCCATGGGCTGTCGAGATCCTGCCCGATGGCGCGCTTCTGGTCACCGAACGGCCCGGCACGATGCGCATCGTCCGCGACGGCACACTGTCCGCACCCATATCCGGCCTGCCCGACATCGCCGCCGGCGGCCAGGGCGGGCTTCTCGATGTGGCGTTGGCGCCCGATTTCGCCGAGACGCGCGAAATCTATTTCACCTTTTCCGAGCCCGGCGCGGGCGGCACGGGCACCGCCTTGGCAAAAGGCGTCCTGACCGGCGAGGCGACGAGCAATCCGGCGCTCGAGGGCACCGAGACCATCTTTTCGATGAACGTCAAATCCTCGGGCGGGCGCCATTTCGGCTCGCGCACCGGCTTCTGGCCCGACGGCACGGTCTATGTGACGACCGGCGACCGCGGCGATCGGCCCCGCGCGCAGGTGATGAGCGACCATGCCGGCGCGGTGATCCGTATCAATCGCGACGGCACCGTGCCCGCCGACAATCCCTTCATCGGCCAGGCGGGCGCCGCGCCCGAACTCTGGTCCAAGGGCCACCGCAACATTCAGGGCGCGGACATCGACCCGCAAACCGGGCTTTTGTGGACCGTCGAACATGGCGCGCGCGGCGGCGACGAGATCAACCGCCCCGAGGCCGGGCTCAATTATGGCTGGCCGGAAATCTCCTATGGCCGGCACTATTCGGGCCTGCGCATCGGCCAGGGCACCGAGGCACCGGGCTTCGAGCAGCCGCTCCATTATTGGGACCCGTCGATCGCACCGTCCGGCCTTGCCATCTATCAGGGTGAGATGTTCCCCGAATGGGAGGGCGACATTCTGGTCGGCGCGCTGCGCGCCCAGCTCCTGTCGCGGCTTGACCGCGACGACAGCGGCGCGATCATCGGCGAGGAACAGTTGTTCGAGGGCGACCTTGGCCGCATCCGCGACATCGAGATCGCGCCGGACGGCTCGCTGCTCGTCGCCATTGACGCCGATCCGGGCCGGATCGTAAGGATCGTGCGCGACCCCGCCTCCTGATTTTGAGCGTTCCGTTATGAACTGGTTTGTCGGCCTCGTGCTGCTGATCGTCGCGCTGGCCATCGTGGCGACCGGCGCGTTCCTTCTCGTCGGCCGCGAACAGAGCTGGCGGATGATCGCCGGCAATCCCGATCTCGGCCCGTTCGACCTGACCGCACCGCAGCGCGCCAGCCGGCCGAACGACGCGCTCCTTTGCTCGCCGGGCCTTTGCGACGGCGCGAAGACCGATGGCGACCTGCCCGTCTATGCGATGACACCCGAAGCGCTGATCGCAGCGCTCAACGCAGCCGTCGAGGCGCAGCCCGAGCGCAAAGAGCGCGTCGATGACGGCGCCGACCCCCGCGCCCTGCGTTACGTCACCTGGACCGACACGATGCGCTTTCCCGACACCAACCAGTTCCTCGCCGTCGATCTCGGCGACGGATCGAGCGGCCTTGTCGCCTATGCCCGCGCGCAGGTCGGCTATTCCGATGCGGGCAACAACCGGGCGCGGCTGACCCGCTGGACCGGGGCGGTCGAGTGACCGTTACCGCGCCCAGGCCGTGCGGCCTTCGGCCAGCGCCTCGGTTTCCGCATCGATCAGCGCGCGGATCTCGGCCAGCAGCGGATGGGCGTCGGTGCGCGCCGTGCCATAGTCGAGATTGAACCGGTAGTCGAAGTCGGGCGCGTTGGCCCCTTGCGTGTGCTGCAGGATCGTCTCAATCTTGTCGAACCCCTTGGCGAATACCGCCTCGGGCGTAATCGCCGCGGCATATTCGTCGTAAAGCGCGCGGAACTCGTCGCGCAGCGCGGCCGGAAGCCCGTCGGTGAGCTTGTGGAAATCGGCTCGCTCGCGCGCATCGCGCCCATCGTCGGCGTTCTGGTGGATCGCCGGCACATCGCCCTCATAGATTTCGCCCAGATCGTGGATCAGCGCCAGCTTCAGCAGCTTGAGCCGGTCGATCTCCGCCGGCAGCAGGTCGGCAAAGGCAAGGATCGTCATGCACAGCCGCCAGCAATGTTCGGCAACGCTCTCGGCGCGTCCCGACGCGGTGATGCCCGAGCGCAGCGTGTCCTTGATCCGCTCGATCTCGCGGACGAACGCCAGCCGGGCCCCGATGTCGCCGGTCACGACTTGTCGCCGGCCACCGGCCAGATGCGCTCCCAGCTTTCCTGCGTTTCGTCGAAGACGCCGTCGCACTCGTCCTTGACGCGCATCTCGGCGAGCACGAACCCATAGCCGGGGCCGACCTGGCCAATGTTCCAGTCAGTGACGGTGCCGCAGTCGCCGATGCCCCGGCCCTTGAAGAACGATGTGACCTGTCGCGTCTCGGCGTCCCATCCCGCATTCCAGGCGACCATCACCGCGCCGGGGCCCTGATCGGTCATCACCGGCAGCGGCAGCCGGTAATAGGTGCCGTCCACCTCGGCCCAGAAGGCGAACGGCGCATTATAGGCGCCGCCCGAGCCGCAGCGCAGCCCGACCAGTCGCGCCTCATCGTCGATATCGGCGGAAAAGCCGCCCAGCGGATCGGGCGGCGAGCCGTCAAAATTGGCGCAGGGTGCATCCTCGCCCTCATAAAAGCGCCGCAGGCCGGCGGGCACCGCATCGAGCGCCGCCATCCGGCCATCGTCTTGCTCGTCCGCGGCCGGCACCGCGCCGATGGCCGCCAGCGCATCCTCGCGTCCGACCCGGCCCTGCACCTCGTCCATGAAGATCGCGCCGGCAACGACGCCCGAAAGCGAATAGGGCGCGGTCGTCTGGCCCGAGCGCGTGCGGAACGTCACCTGAAGCCGCTCGCCGGCCTTGGCGGCGGCAAGCAGCGCGCGCACCTCGTCCTGGTCGGCATAGGAATATTCCGAGATCGCCGCGCGATAGGAAAAAGCGCCCGACGGCACCGTCAGCACGTCGGCGCCATCGATCGAAAAGCGCACCTCGGAACCCGCGGCCAGCGGCTCGCGCATCGTCAGGTAAAGCGCGACGGGCGCATCGAACGCCGCCGCCCGGCGGAAGCCCACCGTGAACAGGGTGACGCGCGCATTGGTGATGAACATGTCGCAGCGCAGCGCGTTGGTGCAGGACACGTTGACGTCGCGGATGCGCTTGAACTGGCTGGCATCGGCCGGCGCGGGCAGCGCCACCGCCGCAAGACCGGCAATGGCAACGCAAAGGCAGGCAAGAGCGCCGAACGGCGATCGGAAAGGCTGCTGACGCAAGGGGGAACTCCCGTTGGTTTTGTCTCGCCCTAACATAGGCTGCCCGCCGGCCTTGATAAGAGCCACATGATGCGCAATCCCGTGATCGGCGCGAATGTGCCGCGCGGCCAGCCCCTTGGCAAGCTTGTCACGGTGACATGTTTGCCGCTTGCCCGCCCGTCCGGGCCGTGGCACGGGCGCCCCATGCAGCGCGCCACCGCCAATGCCCTCTTGCTCGTCACCGGTGCCATCTGGGGCATGGGCTTCGTCGCCCAGTCCACCGCGATGGACGCGATCGGCCCGGTCTTCTTCACCGGTGTGCGGTTTCTGGCGGCTGCACTGGCCGTCGCGCCGCTGGCGCTTTGGGAGATGCGGCGCGCCAAAGCCGCCGGCAGCCCGCCGCTGACACCTGGCCAATGGCGCAACTTCGCCATCCTTGGCTGTCTTCTGTTCGCTTCGCTCGCCGCCCAGCAGATCGGCCTTCTGACGACGACGGTCACCAATTCGGGCTTTCTGACCGGCACCTATGTGGTGCTGGTGCCGGTGATCGCCGTCATCGTCCTGCGCGAATTTCCCCATCCGGTGGTCTGGCCCGCAGCGGCGCTGACGCTCGGCGGCATCTGGCTCCTGTCCGGCGGCGCGCTGTCCGGGCTGATACAGGGCGATCTGTGGACGCTTCTGTGCGCGCTCCTTTGGGCCTGCCACGTCATCGCGCTTGGCCGTTTCGTCAGGGGCGCGCCGCGCCCCTTCACGCTGGCCTTCACGCAATTTGTCGTCTGCGGGCTGATCGGCTGCGTCATCGCACCGTTCATCGAACCCGTCTCGTTTGATCTGATCGTCGCCGCAGCGCCCGAGATCGCCTTTGCCGGCATCGTCTCCGGCGGGGTCGCCTTCACCATCCAGGCGGTGGCCCAGCGCCATACGACCGCGCCCCAGGCGGCGATCTTCATGTCCACCGAAGCGCCCTTTGCCGCCCTGTTTGGCGCTTTGTTCCTCGCCGAGCGCATTCCCGCCATCGGCATCATCGGCTGCGGGCTGATCTTCTTGGCGATCCTTGCCGTCGAACTCGTGCCGATGCTGCGCCCGGCCCGGCAAAGGGCCGCTCACGAACCCTGACAGCGATCAAATTCGCATGCCGGCGCAAGGCGCGTTACCGGCCCGCGCGACCCGGCCGCCCGCCCCTGCCCGATTTCGCCCGTGCGGCGGCGGCAAAAAGCGCTGACGATGCCGGCATTTGCCCACTGCGCGCGGTCAATTGTGGCAGACCCGGGCCAACCATGGCCGAATTATGTCGTTGTTTTTGCTGACTTTTGGCAACCGAACGTGAATTGCAACGGACGGGCTCCACCGCCAGTTTCGCCCCGTCACCGCCGTCGGCACGCCTTTGAACGGCACCTTCCCCGCCGGCGCCGGTGGCACCAATGGGAGACAGAAAGGGATACGACCCATGACCAACAAACTGACCGCAGCACTGGCAGGCGGCGCGCTGCTCGCCTCGACCATCTTCGCCTTCGCCGGCGAGGGACAGGGCGTGATCGCCTCGATCGATCCGGAGACCCGGATGATCGTTCTGGAGGACGGTTCGAGCTGGCTCGCCGCCGACGAAGTGGAACTGGCGGGCCTTGCGCCCGGCGACACGATCAGCGTCGTCTACACCGACGGCACCACCACGCTGACCGAGGTCACCAAGGTCGAGTAACACCGGCAAGGCCGGACGGGCCCGGGGCGGCCCGCTTGCCCTGACCGGGGTTCTCACCCGAACCCGGTCCGGGCCGTCCCAGCTCCACACCCGGATGCAGGACCGGGCGTTGGGGCGGGCGCGGCATGATTTTCCGTCCGAACGACGAGCGGACATGCCGCGCCATCCCGCTCTGCCCCTTACGGGCGAACCGGGGCATCCTCCATCACCAGATGCAGGTCGGGACCGTCATAAGGGTGCGCGCGGGCCACATCCTCGTTCAGCGCAACGCCGAGGCCCGGTTCGGTCGGCACCAGCGTGTCGCCATCCTCCAGCACCAGCGGCGTCGTCAGCAGGTCCGCATGAAAGCCGGTCCAGTCCTTGATTGCCTCGAGGATCAGGAAATTGGGCAGCGTCGCCGCAAGCTGGATGTTGGCCGCCGCCGCGATCGGTCCGCAATAGCAGTGCGGCGCGACCAGTGCGTGATGGGTCTCGGCAATCGCCGCGATCTTCTTGGTTTCCAGAATGCCGCCCGAGCGGCCAAGATCGGGCTGGACGATCTGCGCCGCGCCCAGCGCCAGAAGGCGGGCAAACTCATATTTGGTCGTCAGACGCTCGCCGGTGGCGACCGGAATCGAGGTTTTGGCCGCAAATTCCGCCATCGCCTCGGGCATATCGGGCGGCACCGGCTCTTCGAACCACAGCGGATCGTAGGGTTCGATCGCTTTCGCCATCCTTGCTGCGCCCGACGGGGTGAACTGGCCGTGCGTGCCGAACAAGATGTCCGCCCGCGTGCCGACGGCCTTGCGCACCGCGGCCACCATCGCCGCCGACCGCTCGATATCGGTCAGAAGCGGCTGGTGCGGATCGTGGATCGTATAGGGCCCGGCCGGGTCGAACTTGACCGCCGTGAAACCGCGTTCGACCCACTGCCAAGCCGCCTCGGCTGCCATGTCCGGGTCGTTGTAGACGTTCCGGCCTTCCGTCTCCGCCGGATAGATCGAGCCGGTCGCCGGATAAAGATAGGTGTAGGAACGCATCCGGGTCTGCACCGCGCCGCCGATCAGCCGGTGCACGGGCTGGCCCGCATGCTTGCCGATGATGTCCCAGCAGGCCATCTCCAGTGCCGAAAAACAGCCCATCATCGAAACGTCCGGCCGCTGCGTGAAACCGGACGAATAGCAGCGCCGGAACAACGCCTCGATATTGTGCGGATCGTGCCCGATCAGGTGCCGCTCGGCGGCGTCTTCAATCATCGCCGCCATGGTCTGCGGCCCGAAGGTTGCATTGTACGCTTCGCCATAGCCAACCACGCCCTCGGAATCGGTCAGCTTGACGAAGATGAAATAGCGCCCGCCGGGCGTGCCCTCGGGCGTGCCGACGATGAAGGTCTCGATGTCGGTGATGGTTGGCATGTCGGCTCCGTCGGTCGTTGCTCGTCGGTCGTCGTTCGTAACGGAAATCGACCGACGACCCACGAACGACGATTGACTCAAAAAACGATCACATTCCTCAGCCCTTGGCCAGCCTTGGTCGCCGCGATCGCCTCATTGATCTGATCGAGCGAGAACCGGCCGGTGACCAACGCGTCCAGTTCCAGAACCCCGTCGCCATAGAGCCCGGCCAGATGCGGCACGTCGCGGCACACGCAGGCCGAGCCCATTTTCGAGCCGATGATGCGCTGGCTGAACCCGGCAAAACTGGCCGGATTGAACGCGATGTTCACATCGCTGTGCGGCATGCCGACAATGACGACCGTGCCGCCCTTGCCGATATAGCTGGTCGCGCTTTCAAGCGCCGCCGGCGCGCCCGAGGCGACGAACACGAAATCGGCGCCGCGCCCGCCCGTCGCCGCCAGCACCTTGTCCACCGCATCCTCATGGATGGGGTCCAGCAGATGAGTCGCGCCGAGCCGTTCGGCGGCATCGAGCTTTTCGCGCGACAGGTCGATGGCGATGATGGAGGCGGCGCCGGCGATGCGCGCGCCCTGCACCGCGTTCAGGCCCACCCCGCCGCAGCCGATCACCACCGCATGGGCGCCCTTTGGCATCTGCGCCGTGTTGGTCACCGCGCCGACGCCGGTGATCGCGCCGCACGCGAGCAGGCTGGCCGACTCATGGGGAATGGCTGGATCGACGGCGGCCAACTGGCTTTGCTCCACCACCAGCTTTTCGGCGAACGCGCCGGTGCGCAACCCATGGCCGAGCACGGCACCCGATGCGTCGGTCAGCGGCGAACGCCGGTCGAGATCGAACACCGTCTCGCACAGATAGTCATGGCCGGCCTCGCAATAATGGCAGGCGCCGCAGGCGCGGATCAGCGTGACAACCACCGCATCGCCCGGGCCGACATGATCGACCCCGGCGCCCACCGCTTCGACGATGCCCGCCGCCTCATGGCCAAGCACGATGGGCAGATCGCCGCCCCAGCCGCCATCGGCATAGGTGATGTCGGAATGGCAGATGGCGCACGCCTTGACCGCCACAAGCACTTCGCCGGGGCCCGGATCGGCAAGCGTGACATGCTCGATCGACATCGGCTCGCCAAAGGCGCGGCAGACGGCGGCGCGTATGGTCTGCGGCATGGCCTGCCCTCCCCGGCATTGGCGTGCGCCGGCCATCTAAACGCCTGCGCGGCCATCGGCAGTTCCGCAAGGGCGACACGCCGCGTCGGCATTTTGAAAAGACGGACGGGCAGCGACGGTGACGGCGGCAAGCAACCGCGCAGCCGGCCACAAGCAATTGTTAAAGTCTGAGGGATAGAAATTGCATGGCAGACATCAAGACTGGGCGGGTTCTATGAGCATCAGCATAAAGTGCGACGCCTGCAAAAACGGCGCGTCGTTTGACATACCCATAACGATGGCTTTTCAGCCGATCATCGACATTGAGGCCGGAACCATACTGGCGCAGGAAGCATTGTTGCGCGGCAAGGACGGCTCAGGAGCCGGCGCGATACTTGCCCAGGTCTCCGACGACAATCGCTATGTGTTCGACCAGACCTGCCGGAGAACGGCGATCGAGGTGGCAACGACCGCCGGCCTTGCCGAAACCGACGCTTTCCTGTCGATCAATTTCCTGCCCAACGCGGTCTATGAGCCGCGCGCCTGCATCCGCCTGACGCTTGAAACCGCGAAACGCACCGGCTTTCCGCTCGACAGAATCATGTTCGAATTCACCGAGGCGGAGCGGCTCGATGCCGAGCATCTACTGAATATCCTGCGCGCCTATCGCTCGCTGGGCTTTCGCACCGCGATCGACGATTTCGGTGCCGGCTATGCGGGCCTCGAGCTTCTGTCGCGCTTCCAGCCCGACATCGTCAAGCTGGACATGGCGCTGGTCCGCGATATCGAGAGCGACCCGATCAAACGCGGCATCGTGCGCCATATGGTGCGTATGCTGGCCGATCTGGGTGTGGATCTGGTCTGCGAAGGCATCGAGACGGTGGCGGAATATGGCGTGCTGCGCGACCTCGGTGTGACCCTGATGCAGGGCTATCTGTTCGGGCGCCCTGAAATCGAACGCCTGCCGGCTCCGATCTGGCCGAACGAAGCCCCGGCGCACGCTGCGGCGGGTTGACGGACGAGGCCGTTCCCGGCAACCAGAGCCCCTGATGGCGATGGGGACCTTTCGATGAACGACGCCGATCCGTCCGCGCCGGCGGGCACGCCGACCCTCAGGACACTGGCCATGCCCGGCGATGCCAACGCGGCGGGCGACATTTTCGGCGGCTGGGTGATGGCGCAGATGGATCTGGCCGCCGGCATCGCCGCCGCCGAGCGGGCCAGGGGCCGCGTCGTCACAGCGGCGGTCAACGAAATGGCGTTTCGCAGCCCGGTGCGCATCGGCGACACGCTGTCGATCCATGCCCGTGTGGAAAGCGTCCGGCGCACCTCGATGGTGCTCTTTATCGAAGCCTGGGCGCAGCGCTATCTGAGCGAGGAGACCGAGCGCGTCACCTTTGCCCGCTTCACCATGGTCGCGCTCGACGGCACGGGAAAGCCGACCGCCATCCCGCCCGAGAACTGAGCCCGGTCAATCGCAGTGGCGATATCCGGACCGCCGCTGGCGCAGGTCGAAATGGAAATGATCGGCGTGATCGGCATCGCTGCCCGGCCCGAGCACGGTGGTGAACTCGTCGCAGGCGCCGACCCGCGCCGCATGCAGGAAGCCCCGCGCCCGCATCGCCAGAATGCTCTGCCGGGAAACGGTGATCACATGGCCGTTTTTCAGCGTGAACGAGCCGATATCGAGCGCATTGCCCTTGGAATGTTCGGACCAGCGGCTCGAGCCGCGAATGCGCCGGCACGAATAGGAGGACATGTTGTTCACTTCGGCAATGCCGGTCAGATAGCGCTTGCGCGCGGCAGGACCCACATCCTTTTGCAGCCATTCGGCGGCTGCCAGCGCGGTCTGGCAGTTCAGCGTCGCCGCCGGCTTGATGGCGACGCCCGACGCCAGCGTCGAGATGCGCACCGGATGATCGATGCCGCAGGCGGCCGAATCGCGGATCGGCGCCAGATCGGTGAACTGAACGCCACGGCGCCTGAGCGCGGCGCGGCACTGCCGCTCGCTGGCCGACATCATGCCGCCACGTCCGCCACGGCCAAGCCCGGGAAAGCCCACGCGCGGCAGCGAGAAGACCGAGCGCGTCGGCGCCGGATCGACGCTCGGCGATGGCGCTTTCGACCCGCCGCCCATGAAGCCCCAGTCCAGAAAGCTGCATGAGGCCAGCGCCAGTCCACCGGCAATGACGGCCGCAAGCCTGAGGCCGGTGCGCAGCCGCGCCGCACCGCTGGTTCGTCCGCTGGTTTTACTCATCACACCACTCCGTCCCGAAGGCTTGGTCCCGCCGCCACGCTACGCCGGCAAGGTGAACGGGACGTTCGGAGAAGTGGTTAAGCCCCCGTTAACGCGAGCGAACCGCAACATGACCGAGATTTAAGATGCGCTGGGCTTGAGCCTTATGGTACTGGATAGTACAAAATCGCCGGCGATGGCGGATGTCCCCGCGCCGCACCTGCGCTCGCCGGCACCAAATTCAAGACGAGACCGATGGCCGACACCGACACCAAAAAACCCGCCGATCCGGCCGACAGCGACATCATCCTGCCGCTCCAGGTGATCGACCAGGCGCCCGACCCGGACAGGAAGCGGCACCGGCGCCGTCTTCGCCCCGTCTTCCTTTTACCGCTGGTCCTGCTGCTGATCCCGACGGGCGGCGTTCTGGGTATGTATTTTCAGCCCACGGGATTACAGCGTTTTTTCGAGACATTCGGACTGACGCCCGGCGGCGGCACCGAAACCCCGATCGCGGTCGCGGTCGAAAACCCGTCCGAAAGCGAAACGGCAGCCCCGGTACCGATGGTGGTCGGGCTCGGCCGGCTGGTGCCGCAGACCGATATCCGCACGCTGGCGCCGCCCTTTGGCGCGGGCGATGCTCGCATCGCCGAACTCAATGTGCGCGAGGGCGATCAGGTGGCAAGCGGCGACGTTCTGGCCGTGCTCGACAACAAGGGCGCGCTCGAACAGGCAGTCGCCAGCGCCCGGGCCAATGTCGAAGTGCGCACCGCCACGCTCGCCCAGACCCGCCGCAACACAGAAAGCGCCGCCGCCGCGGCCGAGGCGGGCCTGCAAAAGGCGCAGGCCGCGCTGACCAATGCACAGGCCGAATTCGACCGCTACCAGACCCTGTTCGAGCGCGGCATCGTCACCCGCGCAGCGCTCGACCAGCGCCGCTCGACGCTCGATCAGGCTGCCCAGGAGGTCGAGCGCGCCGCGGCGACGGCCAGCCGCTATGAGGGCGTGGAAACCGACGAGCAGGTCGATGTCGCCGTTGCCAAGCGCAATCTGGACGCCGCGCTGGCCGACCTCGAACGCGCCCGCACCGATCTCGAAAAGGCCTATATCCGCGCCCCCTCCGACGGCACGGTGATCGCCATCCATGCGCGCGAGGGCGAAAAACCGGACGCCTCGGGCGTGCTCGATCTGGGCGACATTTCGCTGATGACCGCCGAAATCGAAATCTACCAGTCCGACATTCGCCGCGTCAGCCTCGGCCAAAACGTGATGGTGACCGCCGACGCGTTCGACGGCGAACTGACCGGCACCGTCGCCGAGATCGGCCTTGAAGTGGGCCGACAGACAATCATCGGTGACGATCCGGCGGCCAACACCGATGCGCGCGTCATCACCGTCAACGTCGATCTGGACGAAGCGTCCTCGCAGATCGCCGCCCGCTTCATCAATCTTGAAGTGCTGGCGCGCATTCAAACGGACGCGCGGGCCACGCCATGACCGCTCTTCTGGGCGCGCTCATCGGCCGGTTGCCGATCGGCTGGCTGCAACTGATTCATTCGAAAACGCGCCTTGCGGCGGCCATGGCGGGCGTTGCCTTCGCCAACATATTGGTGCTGGTCCAGCTCGGCATCATGGGTTCGCTGAACAATTCGATCCTGATCTCCTACGGCCTTCTTGACGCCGACATCATGATCTCGGCGGAAAACGCCAACACGCTGACCGAGGGCGACAATGTGGCCCGCCAGCGCATGTTCCAGGCGCTCGCCGTGCCCGGCGTCCAAAGCGCCATGCCCTTTTACGTCGCGACCGCCGACTGGCAACGCCCCGACGGCGACACGACGGCCTTCACCACCTTCGGCATCGATCCCGAGCGCGGCGACTTCCTGAGCGACGATCTGGCGCCGTTCGCCCCGCGCCTGAGGCTGCGCGACAGCGCAGTGATCGATCGCGGCGCGCGCGGCATCGATCCCGAGACGCTCGCCGCCATCGGCCCGGACAATCCGATGCGGTTCGAAGTGTCGGGCCTGACGCTGACCGCGGTCGACACGCTGGTCGGCGGCGGCGGCTTTGCCGGCGACGGCTACATGCTGGTTTCCGACCAGACCTTCCACCGCATCTTTCCCAACCGGTCGACCGGCGCGCCCGACCATATCCTGATCAAGATCGCCGCCGATGCGGACCCGGCGGCCGTTCTCGCCGCGCTTCAAGCCCAGTTCGACGGCACCGGGCTGCGGGTGCGCGGTTTGGAAGACGCCGCGCTGGAGGACCAGGCCTACCAGACGACCGAACGACCGACCGGCCTGATCTTCGGCTTCGGCGTCGTCATCGGCGTCCTCGTCGGCATCGTCATCGTCTACCAGATCCTGTCGACCGACGTCGCCGACCATCTGGCCGAATATGCCACCTTCAAGGCGATGGGCTATGGCCAATCCATGTTTCTGGGCATCGTCCTCGAACAGGCGGTGATCCTCGGCATACTCGGCTTCATCCCGGGCATCATCGTCTCCTGGCTGCTCTACGAGATGCTCGGTGCGATGACCGGCCTGCCGGTCGAACTGACATTGGTGACCACAGCCGCCGTGTTCGCCGGCACCATCATTGCCTGCCTTGTCTCGGGCGCCATCGCCACCCGCCGCCTGGCCGCCGCCGATCCCGCGGATCTTTTCTGAAATGGATGCGCCGGTCAAAGACAGCCTGCCCGCGGTCGCCGAGGCCCCGCCGATCCGCGTGACCGGCCTCAACCATTTCTTCGGCGACGGCGAAGCGCGCAAACAGGCCCTGTTCGATGTCGATCTGACGGTGCGTCCCGGCAGCCTGACCGTGCTGATGGGGCCGTCCGGCTCCGGCAAGACGACGGTGCTGACGCTGATGGGTTGCCTGCGCGACGTACAGGACGGCTCGGTCGAACTGCTCGGTCATGAACTGAACGGCGCGCGCGAGGCCGATCTGGTGCTCTACCGCCGCCGGCTCGGATTCATCTTCCAGGCCCACAACCTGCACGGCAGCCTCACGGCGCGGCAAAATGTGATGATGGGTCTGCAGGTGCATGGCCACAAGGACGAGGCTTTGCAGCGCAAGGCCGCCGCCCACCTGCTGGCCGCGCTGGGCCTTGGGGACCGGCTCGACTATCTGCCGGGCAACCTGTCGGGCGGCCAGAAACAGCGCGTCGCTGTCGCCCGCGCGCTGGTCGGCAACCCCGCGATCGTCTTCGCCGACGAGCCAACCGCGGCACTCGACAAGGAAAGCGGCATGACGGTGGTGCGCATGCTCAAGCAGATGGGCCGCGAGCGCGGCACCACGACCATGATGGTCACCCACGACAACCGCATTCTCGAACTGGCCGACCGCATCGTCACCATGGAAGACGGCCGAATCGTCAAAGACACGGCACCCTGACGGATGCCGTGTCTTCGGACTTGCGTGACTGGAGGGTCGCGCGGGGGATCTATTCGGCGTAGGCGGCGTAGTCTTCGGTCACCGGCTCCTGGGTGGCCAGCACCGCGAGCGTCATGGTCAGGCCCACTTCGACACCGTCAAATTCGACCGCTTCGACCGGCACATAGACCGGATGGGTCAGCGCGGTGCCCGGCGCGGGCGTGATGATCACCTCGTCGATCGAACCGTCGGGATTGACGAAGGCGTCGCTGACATAGCCGGCAATGACGCCATCGGCGGTGACCGCGTTCAGGCCCATCCAGGCATCGTTCAGCGGATGGCCGTCATAGGCGTCATGGGTTTCAAGGCCGCGCTGCTCCGCGAACGGATCGGCAAAGCGCTCGGGCGCCGGCTCGGCATAGGCAAGGACGGGCGTCTCACCGGCGTCCAGCGCGTCCAGATCGCTTGCCTGGGCCGTTACTGTGCCGGCAACCAGCCAGATCAGCGCGGCAACGGCGGCGAGCTGCGCGGCGAGGATGGCGACGGCATCGCGGCGGCGCGGCGCCGGCCGCGCCTGCATCGCAAGCGCCGTCAGGGGTGTCGTCTGCGTGGTCTGCGAGCGATTATGTGTCATGTGCGTTCCGGAAGTCATCATGTCTTCCGCCTCCTTGCGATCACCCTATCGCCACCATCGGCGTGGGCTTGTGCGCTTGGTCACACGGTGAACCATCGTGCGGAGGAAACGGGCCGGCCGGCAAAAGGTTCCCTCATGGTTAACGCAACGTGAGGCGGGCAGAAAGGATGCCGAACCCGCATTGATCGCCGACCGCTTGGCGATTAACGTCGGCCATCGTTCAACATCGGACATGCCCATGCTCGCCAATACCGGCCGGACGGCCACCCTCATCGCCGCGCTCGCCCTTCTTGCGGGCTGCAACGCCGTCTCGGATCTCAATCCGTTCGATCGCGGGTCGAGCGAGCCGCTGCCGCCCGTCCAGGGCAATGTGATCGCCACCTCGTCGAGCCGCAATCTGGCGACCCGCATCGGCACCACGGATGGTTCGACACTGGCGGGCGACCCCACCGCACCGACCATCACCGGCGAAGCGGGCACGACGGTGGAGGAATGCCGGCGCATCAACAGCACGCCCGGCTCGCCGCCCCTGCCCGACGGGGTCGAACCGGACAATTGCGTGCGCGGCACCATCTCGACCAACTGACGGGCCCGGCACACTGGCGTGCACCGCCCTTTGCCACGCGCCGTGCCATCCCCATATGAAGCGTCAGCGGCCGCGATGATGCGCGCCGCCCGCATTTGGGAGATCGCGCGCCCATGGCGCTACTCGGCATTGTCGCTCTGGTTCTTCTGGGTGCTGTCATCGTGCTGCCGCAACTCTGGGTGCGGCGCACGATGCAGCGCCACGGCACGCCGCGCCCCGATTTTCCCGGCACGGGCGGCGAATTGGCCGAACATCTGATCGCGCACTACAATCTCGATGGCGTCGGCGTCGAACGCACCGACAAGGGCGACCATTACGACCCGGCCGCGCGCATGGTGCGCCTGTCGACCGACACCCATGACAAACCTTCCCTGACCGCCGTGGCGATCGCCGCGCACGAGGTCGGCCATGCCTTGCAGCACCATCGCGGCGAGCGCGGGCTGAAGCTGCGCCAGGCGCTGGTGCGCATTGCCGGCGTCACCGACATGTTCGCTGGCCTGTTCTTCATCGCAGCGCCCGTTCTGGCGGTGATCGCGCGCACACCCGGCGCCTTTCTGGCGCTGGCCGCCACCGGCATCGCGCTTCTGGCGATCCGCGTTCTGGTCCATCTGGTCACGCTGCCGGTCGAATATGACGCCAGCTTCGGCAAGGCGCTGCCGATCCTCAAGGAGGGCGGCTACCTTGAGGAGACCGATCTGGCCGGCGCCCGGTCGGTGCTCAAGGCCGCCGCGTTCACCTATGTCGCCGCCGCGTTGATGGGCCTTGTGGACCTTGCGCGCTGGGTGCGCATGTTGCGGTAGGAGTTTATGCTCGTTTGACAATTTTCGCCGGCAGTGTCTGTCATGCGTAAACGGCGTATATCGGTCGCCTCTGATCACTGACCCTTGAAAAATGTCGAGCAACGGAACTGACTGGACCGACGACGAAGTGGCAGCCTGCGTGGCAGCCTATTTCGATCATCTTGAATTGGACGTGAGCGGTGAGCGCTTCAACAAAGCACACCTTTATCGGGAATTGACCGGTTTGATCCCGCGCACCGAAAAAGCCATCGAATTCAAATTTCAAAACATCTCGGCTGTGCTCGACCAGATGGGCGTCGAATGGATTCGCGGTTTGGCACCACGCAACAATTTCCAGCGTGCTCTGGCAGAGGCCGTTGAACGAAGGTTGCCGGATTTCTTGGCAATGGATTTTGCGCAGCCGGAAGAAGGACTGAGCGACCCAGCCGGACTATACATCGAGCCCGCGCCCGAACGAGCCACTAAGCCCAACCCTCTTCCGACATACATCGAGCGATTGGTACAGAAGTTCGATCCTAGCGAGCGCGACCGAAGGAACCGGGCGCTGGGAGAAGCGGGAGAAGAGTTGGTGTTTCAGTTCGAGAAACATTCTCTTGAAGGACACCAGCGGGACGATCTCGCGCGCAAGGTGCGTTGGGTTTCAAAAGAAGATGGTGACGGCGCCGGATTTGACATCCTGAGCTTCGAACCGGACGGACGGGAAAAGTTCGTGGAGGTTAAAACCACCACCGGCAGCAGCCGAACACCATTCTTTATCAGCCGCAATGAGACAGAGTTCTCCCGCGAAACCGGTGATCGCTTTCGCCTAATGCGTCTATATGATTTTCGGCGAAGCCCAAGAGCCTTCGAAATGGCGGGCTCGATCGACCGGCACGTTCGATTGGTACCCGAGCATTACAGAGCTGACTTTCAGGCCTAAGACGTCTTGGTCTGGTGCCGCCGCTTCTTGTGGCGTCAGTTGACCGCGCCGGCCACATTGCCTGCGGCCTGCTGGGTCGCATCGACGGTGTTGGCGGTGTCCTGACCGACGCCGCGAATGGTGTTGGCGCAGCCTGCAAGGGCCAGCATGAGGGCGGCAACGGTGGCCAGTTTGATGATATGCATGGGCGTGCTCCTAGAATGGGTTCCGGTGCGTGGGTGAAACGCAGCCGGCCGGAACCGGTTCCCTTGCCGCCGCTCGGACCAGGGGCGGGCTCCCGCCACCCTCCTGTCAGCAGGGCCGTGCGAAAGCCTGCCGGCCCCCTTTCCTTCGCCGGACCATTTTCCCATATTGGCGCCATGGCCAGACAGCAGAAGAAAACCGGCAAGCCCGCCGCGGCACGCGAAAGTGTGAGCGGGGAACGAGGCTTCGAAGAAGCGCCGCAAGCGCCCCTTGAAGGCGCGCCCGTCTCCGGCGGCTCGATCGAGGACTGGGTCAAGCAGCTCGAAGACGATGCGGCGCGCGAGCAGCGCGACGCCGAGATGCGGGATATCCGCTCCAAGGCCGGCAAGCACCGAAAGAAGGCGGAGAAGGCCAGCGACGGCCCGAAGGGCCGCAAGCGCGACGGCGCGTCGGCGGCTTCCCGCCGGAGCGAGCGATCAGCGAGCGATAAGACATATCAAGTCGGCGACAAGCGTACGGGCGGCGGCGTCTCCATCGGCGGCACCAACGATCCCAAGGAGCGCGCCGCGGCCGGTCTGAACCCGGTGGCCGGCCTCGATGTCGGGCTGGAAGAGGCTGAAAAGCTCGCCTCGACCACCGGCGTCACCGCCACCGTCGAGGCGCTGAAAAGCCTGATCGACAGCGGCAATCCGCTGTTCAAGGACGGCCGGATGTGGGTGCCGTACCGGCCCGAAAGGCCGGAGAAGTCCGAGGGCGGCATCGCGCTCAAAATGGTGACGGACTACGCGCCCGCCGGCGACCAGCCCACGGCGATCAAGGATCTGGTGGAAGGTTTGGGCGAGTTCGCTCCCCTCTCCCCCCTTGAGGGGGAGATGTCGGCGCAGCCGACAGAGGGGGGTATCGAGGGCGATCGAACCCAAACTCTGCTCGGCGTCACGGGCTCGGGCAAGACCTTCACCATGGCCAAGGTGATCGAGGAAACCCAGCGCCCGGCGATCATCCTGGCGCCGAACAAGACGCTCGCCGCCCAGCTTTATGGCGAGATGAAATCGTTCTTCCCCGACAATGCGGTCGAATATTTCGTCTCCTATTACGACTATTACCAGCCCGAGGCCTACGTCCCGCGCACCGACACATACATAGAAAAAGAGAGCACGATAAACGAACAGATCGACCGGATGCGCCACTCGGCGACCCGGGCGCTGCTCGAACGCGACGATGTGGTGATCGTCGCCTCGGTCTCCTGCATCTATGGTATCGGCTCGGTCGAGACCTATACGGCGATGACCTTCGAGATGACGATCGGCGACCGGCTCGACCAGCGCCAGCTTCTCGCCGATCTGGTCGCCCAGCAATATAAGCGCCAGGACATCAACTTCGTGCGCGGCTCGTTCCGCGTGCGCGGCGACACGATCGAGATCTTTCCCGCGCACCTGGAAGACCGCGCCTGGCGCATCTCCCTGTTCGGCGACGAGATCGAGCAGATCACCGAGTTCGACCCGCTGACCGGCCACAAGACGGATGAGCTGAAAAGCGTCAAGATCTACGCCAACTCGCACTATGTGACGCCGCGGCCGACCTTGAATCAGGCTATCAAGAGCATCAAGGAAGAATTGAAGCATCGCCTCGAAGAACTTGAAAAGGCAGGGCGATTGCTCGAAGCGCAGCGGCTCGAACAGCGCACGCGCTACGATCTCGAAATGCTCGAAGCCACCGGCTCCTGCCAGGGCATCGAGAACTATTCGCGCTATCTGACCGGCCGCAATCCGGGCGAGCCGCCGCCGACCCTGTTCGAATATATCCCCGACAATGCCATCGTCTTCATCGACGAGAGCCATGTGACCGTGCCGCAGATCGGCGCCATGTACAGGGGCGACTTCCGCCGCAAGGCGACGCTCGCCGAATATGGCTTCCGGCTGCCGTCCTGCATGGACAACCGGCCGCTCAGGTTCGAGGAGTGGGACGCCATGCGCCCGCAGACCATCGCCGTGTCGGCAACGCCCGGCGGCTGGGAACTGGACCAGTCCGGCGGCGTCTTCGCCGAACAGGTGATCCGCCCCACCGGCCTGATCGACCCGCCGGTCGAGATCCGCCCGGCCAAGGATCAGGTCGACGATGTGCTGGGCGAGATCCGCGCCACCGCGCAGGCCGGCTACCGAACGCTGTGCACCGTGCTCACCAAGCGCATGGCCGAGGATTTGACCGAATATCTGCACGAGCAGGGCATCCGTGTCCGCTACATGCATTCGGACATCGACACGATCGAGCGCATCGAGATCATCCGCGATCTGCGGCTCGGCGCATTCGATTGCCTGGTCGGCATCAACCTGCTGCGTGAGGGCTTGGACATTCCCGAATGCGGCTTCGTCGCCATTCTCGACGCCGACAAGGAAGGCTTCCTGCGCTCGGAGACCTCGCTGATCCAGACAATTGGCAGGGCAGCACGCAACGTCGACGGCAAGGTGATCCTCTATGCCGACCGGGAGACCGGCTCGATGCAGCGCGCGCTGGCCGAGACCGGCCGCCGCCGCGAAAAGCAGCTCGCCTATAACGAGGCGCACGGCATCACGCCGCAATCGGTCAAGGCCAACATCGCCGACATTCTCGACTCGGTCTATGAGAAGGATCATGTGCGCGCCGACATCACCGGCAAGGGCGGCAAGGGGCTGGCGAGCGACGAGGGCGCGCTGGTCGGCAACAATCTGGCCGCCCATCTCGAGGCGCTCGAAAAGCAGATGCGCGA
>JANSXT010000031.1 GCA_024742765.1 Phyllobacteriaceae bacterium
GCTGGAATTTTGCCTTGGCGCCGAATGGCCCGGGCGGACCCCTTACCGACCCGGTCGCGCGCCTCGGCCGTGAGCACGTAGCTGTCGCTCATGGCATTGTCCTTTCGAGGGCATAGGAGAGGTGGAGCATCGCTCCGGCCGATGGGCGGCCCGCCGCGCTGCCTCCAAGGGTGTCCGCGCGGGTGGCGGTGCCATAACGGAAAAGGCGAATGGGTGCAAGCGGTGGGCGTTGCGTTTAGGGCAGTCGACCGGGCGAACACGAGACGTTGAATTGTCGGACGGCGATGGCTGTGCCCAAAATGGCGGCCGGTCCTGCGCGGAGCTTGCCATGCCACGACCCGTCACAGCATTTTTCGCGCCGGTCGCCCTCGTGCTTGCCGTATCGACATGGGTGCTTGCCGCGCCTCCGATGGCGGCGGCCGATGACGACCCGATGGATGCGCCATTCTTCTATGAGCCCGTGTCCGAGGAAGACGCGGCCCATGCCGCGCTGATCCGCACCGCCGTTTTCGGCTGGGAGGCGGAGCGGCACGCGGCGCTTCAAACGCTGGTCGAACGCGATGCCAGGGATGCGATGGCCGCCCTGATCGTCGGCATGCGCCATGTGGTGATCGACGACGAGGTGCGTATCGCGCTCTCGGAACTTGCGGGCGAACCGATCAACAATTGGCACGATGCGATGCGCTGGCAGGAGCGCAATCCGCAGATCGTCGCCCATCCGGTGGCGCGCGAAATCCGGCTGCGCGTCTTCATGCGGCGCGACGCGCGTTTCATGCGCTTTCTGGGCGGTACGCGGTCACTCGAAGAGAACATGCGCATCCGGCTCGAGGAAATCGTCTGGGGCGGGGTGATGATCGGCGATATCCCGACGCTCGACGATCCGATCATGTGGCTGCCCGAAAATGCCGCCTTCATGGCAGACGACAATCTGGTGTTCGGCGTGTCGATCAATGGCGACACGCGCGCCTATCCGCTGCGCATCCTCGCCTGGCACGAGATGGCCAATGCGATCATCGGCGATGTGCCGGTCTCGCTCGCCTTCTGCACGCTGTGCGGTGCCGGCATATTGTTCGAGACGAATGTCGACGGGTTCGACGCGCCCTTCACCTTCGGCACATCGGGGCTGCTCTACCGGTCCAACAAGCTGATGTATGACCGGCAGACCGACAGTCTGTGGAACCAGTTTTCCGGCGAGCCGGTGACCGGGCCGCTGGCCTTTTCGGGCATCAGGTTGAAGGTGCGGCCGCTGGTCCTGACCACATGGGGCGAATGGCGCGCCAAGCACCCCGACACGACGGTTATGGCGCCCAATACGGGCCATCTGCGCGACTATAGCGAGGGCGCGGCCTATGCGGACTATTTCGCCAGCCCGGACCTGATGTTTCCGGTCAATGTGGGCGATGAGAGCGTGGTGGCGCGCAAGGAGCAGGTGTTCGGCGTGCGCGATGTCGGCATCCAGAAAGCCTGGCCGATCGCCGCCTTTACGGCAGAGCCGGTGATCAACGATGCGATCGGCGACCGGCCGCTGGTGCTTGTCGGCGATGCCGATGTGGGCGCCGTGCGGGCCTATGAGCGCGGCGCGCTGACGTTCGAACCGGCCGCAGCGCCCGACATATTGATCGCGGACGGCGAACGCTGGCGGATCACCGAGACCGCGCTTGTCGGGCCGGACGGCACGCGGCTCGACCGTGTCGCCGGGCACATCGCCTATTGGTTCGCCTGGGATTCCTATTTCGGCGTGACGAGCGACCTGTATCGGCCGCAACCGCCCCGGTGATCCGATTGCCTCCGGCGGCATCGCTTCCTAGTCTGTCAACGGAGGGGATAGGGGAGCGAAAGACGTGCGACCGCCGGACCATCGTGTGCGCCTAGATGTGCTGTTTGCGGCCAGGGCGCCGGTTGCCGTGGTGCTGCGGCGCGGGCCGCGTCTTCATTTTCATCTGGTTCTGTGGAACCTGGCCGATCACAGTTTCGCGCATGGGCAATGGATGAAGGGGACGATCGAACTGTGCGATCTGTCGCCCGATGGCGGGAAGCTCATCTATTGGGCGCGGCAATGGGGTAGCGCCGGGCGCCGGTGGCGGCCCGAAAATGAGGCCCAGCGGCGCGGCGGAGGCGATGGTGATCCGCTGCTGCGTGACCGCCTGCCAACGCGGTACCGCAAGGGCCGGCGCGTCGCCAAAGTGCCGCGTTACATGCGCCATCTGGCGCCGGCGCCCGGTGGTGCAAGGCGGTTCAATGAAGGCATCTGGACAGCGATCTCCACACCGCCATGGTTCTCGGCGCTCGCCATCTGGCCTTGTTTCGGCCACTGGACCGGCCGCGGAGCCTTTGTTGGTGGCAAGACCGTCGTTTTGAACGAACCGCGTGACGGTATCGTCCCCAAAGCCAATGTGCCGATCCCGCGCTCTTGGCGCATTCATCCCGGGCTCGATCCGCAGGACCGCCATTATCGGCACATGGAGATTTCGGCCGAGTGGCCATGGCCTGCCGGAGCGGAGGATCGAGAAGCGGTCGAGCGTGCGCTTGCCGCATCCGGCGTGCGCTGGTTTGAATTTGCCACAGAGCGCGACGGGGCGCTTCTTTTCGGATGCGACGGCCAGATTTTTCGCCTGAGGGACTGGCGCGCGGTGCCGCCCGAGGCGATGCTCGATCGCGCCGAACGGCTCATCGATCTAAGGGACCTCTCCTTCACGCTCAAAGCCGCCCCGCCCGAGGCAATGCGCTGGTAAGAACCGGCATTGCTGACCGGACCCGACGGCACGCGGCTCGACCGTGTCGCCGCGCACATCGCCTGCTGGTTTGCCTGGGATTCCTATTTCGGCGTGACGAGCGAATTGTATCGGCCGCTGCCGGTGCAGTGAGCAGCGGGTTGGCCGACAACATTGACAACAATTGTTGTCGGCCTTGGCGTTTGCAGCTAGTGTGCGGCCAATTTAGGAGAGCATAATGCCGCGACTGTCGATCGAACTCGATCAACGCCAGCATCAGCAACTGAAGGCCATGGCAGCCCTTAAGGGGCAATCGATCAAGGATTATGTCCTTTCCCGCGCGCTGGTCGATCTGCCCGACGCGGAGACGATGACGGACGACGAGGCGCTTGGCGCGCTCAAGCAGCTTCTTGCGCCCCGGATCGCGGAAGCGGATGCCGGCGAGGCTGTCGGCGTGACGCTGTCTGATGTCAAAAGCCGGGCCAAGGCGCGCCGTAGAGCCTGACATGGCAGGCTATCTCTTCACGCCCGGCGCACGTGAAGATCTGGCGGACATCTGGTTGTACACGGAAGAAGCCTGGGGCGAAGACCGGGCCGACCGGTATGTCGAGACATTGTTTGATTGTTGCGCCAGGATTTCTGCCGGAACTGCACCGGGCCGCGTTGTGCCCGGCGCTGAGGGGGGTCATTCCCATCGATGCCAGCACCATGTCATCTTCTTCTTGAGAGGCGATGATGATGCCATCATCATCGCACTGTTTCACGAGCGGATGGACCTGATGCGTCGTTTGGCGGGCCGGCTCTAACGGGTCAGGTTCGCCGTTACCGGTCGGCGTCATCACTACCGGAAATCGCCGCTGACCTCGCCCCAGAAGCAGCGCGGATAGAACGGATAGCTGGTGGTGGCGAAGTAGACATACTGGCCGTTCAGCGTGCCGCCATTGCATTCGTCCAGATTGCCGGCGCCGGTATATTCCCAATCTTCCACATAGGTGCCGTCATGGCGCCCGCCCGGGCCGCTTGGCCGTGTGCCGGACTTCAGCGTCCAGCCGGACCGGGCGGCCGAGCCGACATAGTGGATCTCGTGGCCGTCGGCGGCATAGCCGATATGTGTGCCGGAGACCGAGGCGACCAGACCTTCGGGCTTGCCGTGATAGTGGTAGATGCCGCGATTGTCGACATGGGCGTTGTGCTGGTCCATGCCGAGCATGTCGGCGGCGCCCATACCCTCAAGGTTCCAGCCCGAGGACCGGTCGCGCGAATGGCCGCGCGGCGAGGACGGGTCGTAATAATCCGCTGTTTCGGGCCGGAACAGGATGCCGTTGAGCCCGATGCCGACCGGTCCGCGCGTGATGTCGGTCTTGCGGCTGCCTTTGACCGGACTGGCGCTGACGCAATAGCGCAGGCGCTGTTCGGAAAGCGCATGCGGATTGCCCCGGTTGGGAAAGCTGCCGGTTGCGTGGTTCGGCAGGCCGTTGGAGGTGATGCAGATCTGGCTGCCGGACTGTTCGATGGAAACCTGGTTGTCGTGGGCGAGCGCCGTTGCGGCGGTCAGTGTCGTGGCGATTGCGGCCAGCCCTGCGATGTGAAATTTCTTCATGGCGAAATCCTTTGACGGAAGGCATCATCCCCGAAAAACATGACGGGCGTTTTGGGCCATCACAAGTTACCCTTTCGTCATGTCGCGCATGGTCAAGGAGGCGGCGATGAAGACGGTGCTGATCACCGGAGCCAATCGGGGGCTCGGGCTCGAAGTGGCCCACCAGATGGGCGCAAAGGGCTTTCACGTGCTCGCCGGCATCCGCAATGCCGAGGCCGGCCGGCGCGCCGAAGCACTGCTGCGCGGCGCCGGCATCACCGCCGACTTCATTGCGCTCGACGTGGCCGCGCCCGAGACGATCGAAGCGGCCGCCGACATGATTGCGGGCATGGCCGGCGGCCTCAATGTGCTGATCAACAATGCGGCGGTCCATTATGACACGCACCAGCGCGTCGGCGCGCCGGACTTTGCCATTGTCGAAGAGGCGCTGGCGGTCAACACGGTGGGTGCATGGCGCGTGACAGCGGCGATGCTGCCGCATTTGCGCCGGTCGGATGCGCCGCGCATCGTCAATGTGTCATCGGAATCGGGTGCCTGGTCGTCGATGACCGGCGGGACGCCCGCCTATTCGCTGTCAAAGCTCGGTCTGAACGGGCTTACGCGGATGATGGCCAGCGCGTTCCGGCAGGACGGCATTCTGGTCAATGCGGTCTGCCCGGGATGGACAGCAACCGACATGGGCGGCGGAGGCCGGCCGGTGCCCGAAGGCGCGCGCGGCATCGTCTGGGCCGCGACGCTGCCCGATGACGGGCCGACCGGCGGCTTTTTCCGCGACGGCAAGCCGATCGACTGGTGATGGGTGGTCGCCGTCTCAGCCGGCGCCTTCGGTTTCCTGTTTGCCGGCGGATCGGCTGGTCAGTTGGATGTCCAATGCCTTGAACACGCCCATCAGCGTCGACAGGCGCGGATCGCCCGTCTCGCTCAAGGCCCGATAGAGCGCTTCACGCGCAACGCCGGCGTCCTTGGCTACGGCTGTCATGCCGCGGGCGCGTGCGACGATGTTGAGCGCATGCTTCAGATAGGCCGGATCGCCGCTTTCGAGCGCGTCGGCGATCAACTCGTGCTGGCTGTCCGCGCTTTCGAGATAGCGCGCCGCATCGAATGGCGTCGTTGTGGTCATCGGTCCAGATCCTTTGCGATTTGCCGCGCACGCCTAATGTCGCGCTTCTGGCTGGTCTTGTCGCCACCGCACAAGAGGATGATCATCACAGCACCCCTGAACGTGAAATAGAGCCGGTAGCCCGGTCCGTAGGCAATGCGCAGCTCCGCGATTTCGTCGATCCGCTTGTAGTCACCGAGATTGCCTGTGGCCTCGATCCGCGCCAGCCTGATGGCGATCTTTGAGCTTGTCGAGCCAGCCGGCGAATTCGCGCGTCTGACGCACTTCGATCACATGTAACTTATAAGTCACGTTTCACGCGACGGCAAGGCCCATCTGCCGGCCATTGACTGCCGGTAGGGGCTGATGGCACTTAAAGGCGGGGATTTCGGCGGACTCCCCGCTTGAGGGCGTTGCCCCAAGTTCCGCCCTCCTTGGTATCCGGAGGGTTCGGACATGACCAATTTCATTTCACCTGACGATTTGCGCGCGCTTGGCAGCGCCGTTGCGATCATCGATGTGCGCAAGCCTGCGGCGCGCGCGGCGTCCGGGCTGGCGATACCGGGCAGCCGGTTCCACCATCCGTTCGATGCGATGAACTGGGCGGACGCTGAAAAGCGTCATCAACTCGTCATCTACTGTGTGCACGGGCACGAGGTCAGCCAGGCCGTCTGCGGTTTCCTGCGTGACGAGTGGATTGACTGCCGGTATCTGGCCGGCGGATTTGATGCGTGGAAAGAGGCGGGCCTGCCCGTGGAGCCGATTGATGGCCACTGAGACCGACACCCGGCAAACGGAACCGGCGCTGGATCGGTTCGATCAGGCCGAGGCGACCCGCGCCTTTGCCCGCATCGGGTTTTTGTCGTTCGGCGGCCCGGCCGCGCAGATCGCCGTGATGCATCGGATTCTCGTCGAGGAGAAAGGCTGGCTCACCGAAAAGCAGTTCCTGCACGCGCTCAATTTCTGCATGCTGCTGCCGGGGCCCGAGGCGATGCAGCTTGCCACTTATGCGGGGTGGCTGATGCATGGCGTGCGCGGCGGGCTGGTGGCCGGTCTCCTGTTCATCGCGCCGGGACTTGCGATGATGCTGGCGCTGTCGGCGGTGTTTGTCGTCGCCGGCGACGTGCCGGTGATCGCCGGGCTCCTGTATGGGCTCAAGGCGGCGGTTCTCGCCGTGGTCGTCCAGGCGTTGATCAAGGTGTCGGGCCGCGCGCTGGGATCGGCCGCGATGATCGCCATCGCCACTGCCGCCTTTGTCGGCATTGCGCTGCTGCGCTTGCCATTCCCGCTGATCATCGGGCTTGCCGCAATCGCGGGCACGCTACTGCACGTCACGGCGCCACATGCGCTGCCCGCATCCAAAGACGCCGATGGATTCGACGCATCGATCGCCACGGTGCGGGGGCAGGACCATGGCGCGGTGGCACGCACGGCCACCCTGTGGCTGGCGATCTGGCTTTTGCCGCTTGCCGCGCTGCTGGCGCTGTTGGGACCCGGCAATGTGTTCGCCGACGCGGCTTTGTTCTTCTCGCAGACCGCGATCGTCACCTTTGGCGGGGCCTATGCGGTGCTCGCCTATGTGGGCCAGCAGGCGGTCGATCTTTATGGCTGGCTGACGCCCGACGCGATGCTGATCGGGCTGGGCCTTGCCGAAACCACGCTCGGTCCTCTGGTGCTCGTGCTGGTCTTTGTCGGCTTTGTCGGCGGCGCGTCTCTCGGCGGGATGGAACCGCTCATTGGCGGTCTGTTGGGCGGGCTGGTCGCTGCCTTCTTCACCTTCGTGCCGTGCTTTTTGTGGATCTTCGCCGGCGCGCCTTATGTCGAGGCGCTGCGCCATGTGCGCTGGCTGGCCGCTGCGCTGGCCGCGATCACGGCGGCCGTGGTCGGCGTCATCGCCAATCTGGCGCTCTGGTTCGGGCTCAACGTGATTTTCGGCACCTTCGACCAAGTCCGCGTGGGGCCGGTCTATCTGCCGGATATTCGCTGGGCGGGCTTCGACTGGATGGCGGCGCTGATCGGTCTCGCGGCGGCGGTGGCGCTGATCCGCTTCAAGGCCGGACTGTTCGCCGTTCTGGGCGCTGCGGCGGTGGCCGGTGTCGTTGCGACGACGTTGGCTCTGTGATCAGTCGAACAGGCTCGAAACCGACTGCTCGTGCGCGGTGCGGGCGACCGCCTCGCCGATCAGGTCGGTGATCGACAGGACGCGGATCTTCCTGGCGGCATTGACCTCGGCGGTCGGCTGGATGGAATCGGTGGTGACCAGTTCGGTGAGCGCGGATGCTTCGATCCGCGCCACCGCGCTGCCCGACAGGACGCCATGGGTGATGTAGGCGGTGACGCTCCGTGCGCCCTTGGCGAGGATGGCGTCGGCGGCGTTGCACAGCGTGCCGCCGGAATCCACAATATCGTCAATTAGGAAACAGTCCTTGCCGGCCACGTCGCCGATCACGTTCATCACCTCGGATTCGCCCGGCCGTTCGCGCCGTTTGTCGACGATGGCGAGCAGCGAATCGTCAAGCCGCTTGGCCAGCGCCCGCGCGCGCACCACGCCGCCCACATCGGGCGAGACCACCATGATCGAACTCATATCCTTGTGGCGAACGCGAATGTCGCGCGCCATCACCGGCACGGCGTAGAGATTGTCGGTGGGGATGTCGAAGAAGCCCTGGATCTGGCCGGCATGCAGGTCGAGCGTCAGAACGCGGTTGGCGCCGGCCTCGGTGATCAGATTGGCGACCAGCTTGGCCGAGATGGGCGTACGGCCCTGGGCGCGCCGGTCCTGTCGCGCATAGCCGAAATAGGGCAGGACCGCCGTGATCCGCCGCGCCGACGACCGCCGGAACGCGTCGATCATGATCAGCATTTCCATCAAATGATCATTGGCCGGCCGCGAGGTCGATTGCAGGATGAAGACATCCTCGCCGCGCACATTTTCCTGGATTTCAACGAAAATCTCGTCGTCGGCGAAGCGGCGCACATTGGCGCGTCCGACGCTCATGCCGAGATATTTGGCGACCGAATCGGCCAATTGCCGGTTGGAATTGCCAGCAAAGAGTTTCATGGGCCGCCCCGCGCTCACCGTATCGGATGGCCCGCCTTTTAGCGGTCGCAGGGGCTAATGCAAGGTGTCATCAATGTTTCACACGGCGCAATTGCCGCAGGCGCGGGAAGCGGTGCCGGAAACGCCGTTCAGGCGGCGCGGCCGCGCCAGGCATTATAGTCCGATAGCATCGTGTCGGCGATGCGTTCCATCGCCGATGCGGGCACCGCCTGCCAGGGATCGGCATTGGTGCCCGGCACCCGCTCCTGGCCCTGGATGCGGTGGACGCGCTGGCCCGAGGGGGTGAACACGTCCCAGACATGGATCACCGTCGTCTGGCCGTTTTCCGAAAGGGCGGAGAAATAGCCGCGGATCTCGTGGTCGACGCCGGAGGAGGCCGACGGCAGGATGCGGATATTGTTCTGGGCGCCCGATGCCGACAGACGGCGCGACAGGGCGGCAACCCGGTCGACCGGCGCGCCGACGATCGGCGCGAAATGCACCCGCGCCGCATTGGCCGCAAAGGCCTGTGGCGCGGCTGCCGTCTGGGTGGCCGCGTTGGGATCGACGGCGACGGCGGCGCCGGGCGTGCTCTCGACATTGAGGGTGGATTCAACGGCATTGGCGCTGTCGTCCGATGTCGTGCATGCGCCCAGCGTCAGGCCAAGGGCGAGCATCGCGCCGATGCCGGCGTGGCGCGCCAGCGAAGGCTGGCCGGTCGCGTGTGCGCGTTTGTCGTGCATTGCCCCTACACCCTTTGTGACAAGCCTTTACCTCATGCGACCACCAAATCAAGGCCCAGCCGTGACAGCGGCTCGGGCGCCTCGGCGGTGGTCAGATAGGTGCGGCCCAGCGTCATCGCCGTGCCGCTGTCGGAATCCATGATGATCATGTGCGCAAAAAGCGTCATGTTTTCGACGATCGGTTCGGGGTTGCCGGCATAGAACATCGGCCGGTCCATCCAGCACGGCGTGAAGTGGGCGCCCAGCGAATAGCCGCAGGCGTTCAGCCGGTGGCGGGTCATGCCGGCATCCTCGAGCGCATGGGCATGGGCATCGAAGACATCGCCGAAACTGTTGCCCGGACGCATCGCGCCTTCGACGGCATCGAGCGCGGCCGCGGCGGCTGAATGCATCTCGACATGGCGTTCAGTCGGCTTGCCGATAATCACGGTGCGCATCAGCGCGGCATGGTAGCGACGCCACGCACCGGCCCATTCCAAAGTGAGCTGGTCGTTTTCATCGAGCGTGCGCCGACCGGACTTGTAGCGGCACAAAAGCGCGTCGCGGCCCGAGCCGATGATGAACTCATTGCCGGGATAATCGCCGCCCTGTGCCAGAATGTGTCCCTGCATGGCGGCGAGGATCGCGGCCTCGTCGGCGCCGGCGCGCACCTCTTTCATCGCCGCGTCGAAGGCATCGTCGGCCAGTTCGGCGGCCGTGCGCACGCAGGCGATCTCGGCGGCGCTCTTGACCGCGCGCAGGCGCGACACCAGACGCGAAGCGTCGCGCATGTCGGCAAAGCTTGCCAACTGGTCGTCCAGCAGGCGGCCATAATGGGCGTTCAGCCCGGCGCTGTCATATTCGACGCCGATGCGCGCGCCGACCAGATCGCGGTCTGCCAGAAGTTCCTTGAGGTCCTTGGCCGGGTTGGCATGGCTGCGATCCTCCCAGACCACAATCGTCTCAACATTGGAGGTGTGGCGGGCCTGACGCAGGTCGGCCGAGCGGGTCAGAAGCGCGACCTCGCCGTTCTTTTCGACGATCATGCACTGGAAGAAGCAGAAGCCGAACGTGTCATAGCCGGTCAGCCAATACATGCTCTCCTGGGCGAAAAGCAGCATCGCGTCGAGCTTTTCCTCGGCCATGGCGGCCAGAAGGCGCCCCTTGCGCGCGGCAAATTCGTCATCGTCGAAATGCAGGGCCATCGGGTTCTCCTGGGTGATGGGCGTCAAACGATCATGATGGCCGACATTTGCCGGCCATAGTCGGGTTCGCCGCGATGGGTGGTGCGGCGAAAGGAGAAAAAGCGCGCCTCGTCCGCATAGGTGCATTCGCCGGTGGCCGATGCGGTCACACCGGCCGCCTTGAGCCGGGCGACGCAATAGCCGGCAAGGTCGAACAGGTGATGGCCGGGCTTGCCGCTCGGCTCGAACCAGCCGGCATTGTCGGGCGCGGCGGCGATGAAGCGCTCGGCAAATTCCGGTCCCACTTCATAGTTGGTCTGGCTGATCGACGGGCCGACGATCGCGACAATGCCCGCCCTTTCGGCGCCCAGCGCCACCATCGCCTCGACCGTGTTGTCGAGAACGCCGGTGAGCGCGCCCTTCCAGCCGGCATGGGCGGCGCCGATGATCCGCGCGTCCGGGTCGGCGAAGAGGACCGGCGCGCAATCGGCGGTCAGCACGCCGAGCGGGATGCCTGGCGTCGCGGTCACCAGCGCATCGGCTTTGGGCCGTTCGTCGAGCGGGATCGGCGCATTGATGGTGACGACATCGGCGGAATGAATTTGATGGCAGCCGCTGAGCGCGGTTTCCCCGACGCCGAACCAGCCGGCGATGCGGCGGCGATTCTCACGCACATGGTCGGATTCGTCGGCCGAGCCGAGCCCCACATTGAGCCCGGCGTACAGGCCCTCGGAAACGCCGCCGGCGCGGGTGAAGAAGCCGTGCCGGATCGTGCGGCCATCGCCGAACGCATTGGATATCACCGGTTGAAGCGGCGGCGGTCCGTGCTCATTCATGCGTGCATGACCTGTTCATCGCGGGGCGACGGTGTGGGATGGGCATCGCGCTGTCAACCGGCTTGAAAGGGCGGGACCGGACCGTCCAGATTCTTGCCGGCGAGGGCCAGAACCTTGAAGAGCGCGCCCATCTGGCCATCGCCGTCGCCGCACAGGCGCGCCACGGCGGCGCGGATCTCATCCTGCGCCGAAGCGTCCTTGCCCGCGCCGAGCGCGCCGGCCCGTTCGACGATCCCTCCGCCCAGCAGAAAGTCGGCCTGCGTCATTGCGGGCAGGGCGCGCGCGCCCTCGGCGACCGCCGCGCGAGCGAGGGCGTCGAAATCGACATGGCTCGTCAGATCGGCAAGGCCGGGTTCGGCCAGCGGGTCGGTGAAGCCATGGCCGCGCATCGCCTGGAACGTGTCGCCGATGGCGGTTCGCAGATGGCCGTAATCGATCAGCACGGCCAGCCCGCCATGGGTGGCCAGGTGCGCGCCGATAACCGAGGCCGCCGCCTCGCGCGCCGGCGCGATCTCGAAGATTGACCCGTCCGGCGTTGCAGCGTGGTTTTGCGGCAAATCGCCGTCCGGCAAAGCTGTGGCGCCGGCGACGAAGGCCAGCGCGTCGTCCCTGCCGAGCCCGACCATGCGCTCGCGCCAGCCATCGCCCGTCCTGACGAATTGCCGGATCGGCAGCGCGTCAAAAAATTCGTTGGCGACAAGAAAGAGCGGCAAGGCGGGCAGATCGTCGAGCGTATCGGCCCATGTCACGCGATGCGCATCGGCGCCAAGCATTTCGCGCTGGACATCGCGCAGCCGGACGCTCGCTTCGATCAATACGATCTGAGCCGCGTCCGAAAAGCCCGGATCGACCCGCGCGGTGCGGACAATGTCGGCCACCAGCGTGCCCCGGCCGGGGCCGGCTTCGGCGAGCAGGAAGGGCGAGGGGCGTCCGGCCTGCCGCCAGGCGTTGATCAGCACCGCGCCGACGATTTCGCCGAAGAGCTGGCTGATTTCCGGCGCCGTGATGAAATCCCCCGCCGCCCCGAACGGCTCATGCGCGGCGTAATAGCCATGCTCGGGATGCAGCAGGCACTCGGCCATATAGTCGGCGACCGTCATCGGCCCCGCCGCGGCAATGCGCGCGGCAAGGATCGCGGCGAGCGGCGTCGTCATTGCATGTCTTCGGCGGTGCGTGGTGTGGGCGCGGCGGGCCGGGCCGAGGCGATCAGCGCCAGACCCAGAAGCGCCATCGGGATCGACAGCACCATGCCCATGGTCAGCCATTCGGTGCCGAGCAGGAAGCCCAGTTGCGGGTCCGGTTCGCGGAAGAATTCGACAAAGGTGCGCGCCGCCCCATAGCCGCCGATGAACAGGCCGGTGACGAAGCGCGGGTTTTTCAGCTTGAGCCAGATATGGACGGCCACCCAGAGTAGGATGAACAGGACCAGCCCTTCCAGAAACGCTTCATAAAGCTGGCTGGGATGGCGCGGCAGGCGCTCGGGATCGGTCGGAAAGACCATCGCCCAGCCGACATCCGATGGCCGGCCATAGAGTTCGGCATTGATGAAGTTGGCGATGCGTACCAGACCGATGCCGATGGGCGCGACGGCGGCGATGACATCGAACAGGCGCCATGGATCGATGCCGCGCGAGCGGGCGAAGAGATACATGGCCAGCGTCGTGCCGATCAGCCCGCCATGGAAGGACATGCCGCCCTGCCAGACGGTGAAGATGCGCATCGGTGCGTCGATGAAGGTCGCCAGATCGTAAAACAGCACATAGCCGAGCCGGCCGCCGGCGATGATGCCGATCGTCGCCCAGAGAAGAAAATCGTCAATGTCGACCGGTTGGATGGGCGAAGGCCCGCCCCAAAGGCGCTCGTTCTGCACCATGCGGCGCGCCAGCACCCAGCCGATGACGATGCCGACAATATAGCCCAGCGAATACCAGCGGATCGCCACCGGGCCGATCTGGACGAGAACCGGATCGAGGTTCGGGAAGGCGAGGGCGGCCTGGGTGAAAAGGGCGGGGGTGACAACATCCATGCGCGGGGCTTTCGGCGGTCCTGCGTCGGTTGGCGCCTTGTCTGCAAGGGCGCGGGCTCATAGGTAGAGTGCAATAGTGGAGATAGCGACATGACAACAGGCCCAAACCGGATTTTTGACGATTTCGCCAAGCTGATGACCGATGCCGCCGGCGCGGCGCAGGGCATGCGGCGCGAGGCCGAGACCATGTTCCAGGCGCAGGCGGAAAAATTCCTCGCCTCGATGGATCTGGTTCAGCGCGAAGAGTTCGAGGCGATGAAGGAAGCGGCGCTGTCGGCGAGCGCGCGGGCTGAGACTTTGGCCGAGCGCGTCGATGCGCTGGAAGCGCGGATCGCCAAGCTCGAAGGCAAGTAACCGGCCCGGCTGAACGGTCCTGATGACATTTGTGCAAAGATTTTTTTCCACAGGAACGAACCGAGTCCGCGCTCTCGAAAAGCCCTTTGCCGAGAGTCGCTTAATGGACATGCGAATCTGTGGGCAAAACCCGCCGTCCACATCTGTTTGATCGAAGACAGCTTGCCGGGGCTTTCCCCGGGGGCGCTCATCAATACACTGAAATTGTTGAGTGATTCGCAGCGGCGCCCAAATGCCCTGTGTGCCGGACGTTCTGGCCAAGCCCTTGGATGTGTTGATGAGCCTTCTTGAACTGGACGATGACAGGATCGCCCACCCGGTCGATGTGATCGAGCATGTCGCCTATGCGCGCGACTGGAATTTCGAGCGCACCGGCGATGACGAGATCGCCGTGGCGGTCGCCGGCAACTGGACCAATTACCACATCTCCTATGCGTGGATGCCGGACTTCGAGTCGCTGCATTTTGCCTGCGCGTTCGACGTGACCGTGCAGAAGAACCGGATGGTGGAACTGACCCGGCTCCTGTCGCTGATCAACGAGCAGCTTCTGATCGGCCATTTCGACTTCTGGGAACAGGAAGGCGCGGTGATGTTCCGCCATTCGCTGATCCTGGCGGGCGGCGCCGAGCCGACCGAGGCGCAGGTCGAGGTGATGCTGTCGAGCGCGATCGAAACCTGCGAGAGCTATTTCCAGGCGTTCCAGTCGGTCGTCTGGTCGGGCGTCAATGCGCGCGTTGCACTGGACCATGCGATGTTCGAAACCGTCGGCGAGGCGTGACGATGGGCGACGACGGCTTCATCGCATTCGACGATTTTCTGAAGGTCGACATCCGCACCGGCACGATCGTCGAGGCCGAGCCGTTTCCCGAGGCGCGGAAGCCGGCGATCAAGATGAAGATCGATTTCGGACCGGAGATCGGCGTGAAAAAATCCTCGGCGCAGATCACCGTGCATTACACGCCCGACGAGCTTGTCGGCCGGCAGGTGATGGCGGTGGTGAACTTCCCGCCGCGCCAGATCGGGCCGATGCGCTCGGAGGTGCTGACGCTTGGGTTCGAGGATGAGGATGGCGCGATCGTGCTCGCGGGGATCGACAAGCCCGTCCAGAACGGCCAGCGGCTGATGTAGGTGCGCGACTGTTGCCCCTCACCCTTACCCTCTCCCCGCTTGCGGGGAGAGGGGGACAGTCGCAAACAGCCCTAACCCTCGCCCCGCGTGCGGGGAGAGGGATACGAGGCTACGCGAACGAAGTGAGCGCTAACCGCAGTTGGGTGAGGGGGCTCTTCACACCGGCAGGCGCACCGTCACGCGCAAGCCGCCCAGCGGCGAATCATCGAGCGCGATGTCGCCGCCATGCTTGCGGGCGATATCGCGGGCGATCGACAGGCCGAGGCCCGTGCCGCTCTTGTCCAGATTGCGCGCATCGTCGATCCGGTAGAAGGGCCGGAACACGTCGTCGCGCTCATCCTCGGGAATGCCCGGGCCATTGTCGTCCATGGTCAGCGTCAGCCGGCCGCGCGAAACCTGCGCCACCACTTCGAGCCGCTCGGCATGGCGGAAGGCGTTGGAGGCGATGTTGGCCAGAAGCCGCCGGAAGGCGACGGGTCGGACAACGATGTCACGCCGTCCGAGGACGCTGACATCGACATCGCGATCGTGCAGCTTTCCCTGGGCGGCGATCTCATCGAGCGCCTCGCGCAGGTCGAGTTCGCCGGTCTCCTCCTCGACATCGCCCTTGGCGAAATCGAGATAGCCCTCGAGCATCGACTGCATGTCGTCAATGTCCTTTTCCATCGCGGCGATGTCGTCGGACGGCTCGCTCATCGCAAGCTGCAGCTTGAAGCGCGTCAGGATGGTGCGCAGGTCGTGGCTGACGCCGGCCAGCATCTCGGTGCGCTGCTCGATCTGCTTTTCAATGCGCTCGCGCATGCGGATGAAAGCGAGCGATGCCTGGCGCACCTCGATGGCGCCGCGCGGGCGAAACTCTTCCGGCAAAGCGTGACCCTTGCCGAACCCCTCGGCCGCTTCGGCGAGCTTCTGGATCGGCCGGATCTGGTTGCGCAGGAACAGGATCGCGATGAACAAAAGGACCAGCGAGGTGCCGACCATCCAAAGAAGGAAGATGTGGGTGTTGGAGGCATAGGCCTGGCTGCGGCGGGCGAAGACGCGCAGCACCTTGTCTTCGAGCCGGATGCGGATTTCGACGAGGTTCGAATTGCCGACCGTGTCGATCCAGAAGGGCCGGCCGATCTGCCGGGTGATTTCTTCGGAGAGGATCTGGTCGAGGATCGAAAAGAACGGTTTGGGCGCGGGCGCGGGCAGCGGGTCGGGCGGCAGGATGGCGACGTTCAGCGCCAACCGCTCGCGGGCGATGCGCGTCACCTCCGCATAGGTCTCGTCCTGCGGGTAGGTTTCGATGACATCGATGATGGCGGCGATGTCGCGGGTGACGGCGGTGGACAGGCGCTGGGTGACGGTCTGCCAGTGGCGCTCCATGAAGACGAAGGCGATCACGGATTGCAGCAGCACCATCGGCGCGATGATGATGATCAGCGAGCGGGCATAAAGGCCGCGCGGCAGGGTGAGCGTGGCGCGCGAAATCCACTGGCGCCATTTGAGCGCGGTGTAGCGGCTGGCGCGCGCCAGCCGCCGGCGCAGGCTGCGCCGCTGCGGGGCGCTCGCCCTGGCGCCGTCATTGTGTGCCAGTGTCATCGCGCCCGGCCGCCCGTCATCTTCACCCTGGCGGTGGCAGCGCCACCGTCACTCGATCGACAGACGGTAGCCCATTCCGCGCACCGTTTGAAGATAACGCGGATTGGCGGGGTCGGCCTCCAACTTGCGGCGAAGGCGGTTGATCTGCACGTCGATGGTGCGTTCGCCGATCTCGGCGTCGTCATCGACCAGCGCATGGCGGGCAATGGTCTCGCCGGGATTGCGGGCGAAACGCACCAATATGTCGCGTTCGCGGTCGGTCAGCTTGACCACCTCGCCATTCTTTTTCAGTTCGCGCTTGCCGATCACGAAGATGAACGGGCCGAAGACGATCTGTTCGACGAGGCCGATATCCTCGGGCGCGCGGCGCCGCACGATGTTGCCGATGCGCAGCAGCAGTTCGCGCGGGTCGAACGGCTTGCCCAGATAATCGTCGGCGCCGGCGTCGAGCCCTTCGATGCGCTGGTCGGTCTCGCTGCGCGCGGTCAACATCAGGATCGGCACGTCGCTTTCGGCGCCGCGCAGGGAGCGGGCCAGCGACACGCCGTTCTCGCCGGGCATCATCACGTCGAGCACCATCAGGTCGAAGGCCAGACCCTCCATCTTGCGGCGGGCGTCGGCGGCGTCTTCGGCGGCGGTGACGCGGTAGCCGTTCTGCGACAGATATTGCGTCAGGAGCTGGCGGATGCGCGTGTCGTCATCAACGATGAGAATATGCGGCGCCTGATCCGCCGGCGGTTCGGCCGCCGTTCGGTCCGTGTGCTGTGGTTGCGCCATGGCTGCCTCCCTTGGCTGCATCGCCGCCGCCCCTGATCAGGTCAGCGCCTCGATCTGGGCGCGGCCTTGCGCATCGGTCATCGCACGCAGGAAGCGGGCCATCTCGTCCGGCGACTGGCCGGACTCGGTCAATGCCGCGTGGATGCGGCGAGACTGTGGCTCGCGCAGCCGGGCGATCAGATCGGCGCCCTTCGGCGTCAGATGCAGTTCGCGGCGCCGCCGGTCGCCATGGCCGGCATCCTGGCGCACGAAGCCGCCATCGACGAGCTGCTTGAGGACCCGCGCCAGGCTCTGCTTGGTGATGCCGAGAAAATCGAGCAGTTCGGCGACGGTCAGTCCGGGCTTGCGGTCGATGAAATGCAGGACGCGGTGATGGGCGCGCCCGAAATCGAGTTCGGCAAGGATCGCATCCGGATCGGCGATGAAATCGCGATAGGCGAAGAACAGAAGTTCGATCAGCGTGTCGGTGTCGGCGCCCGAATCTGGCATGGCGGTCTGTGCTCGCAAAATTATGTCAGCCATATTGACATATTTTGTGTCGCTCTGTAAAGATTGCCGATCGCTGCGCCGCCGCCGGGCGAAGACGCAGCGCTTAAAAGAACGGTCCGGGCGCATCGCCGATGATGACTCGCGAACCGGCAAGGCGAGGATACGGCCATGGCAGGAGTGCCCTTCGATCAGCTTGACGGCGACATCTGGATGAATGGCACCTTCGTGCCGTGGGCCGACGCGAAAATTCACGTGCTGACGCATGGACTGCACTATGCAAGCTCGGTGTTCGAGGGCGAGCGCGCCTATGGCGGCGAGATCTTCAAGCTGACCGAACATTCCGAGCGGCTGGTGGAGTCGGCGCGCATCCTGGGTTTCGAGATTCCCTATTCGGTCGCCGAGATCGACGATGCTTGCAACCAGACGCTGGCGCGGCAGGGCTTCACCGACGCCTATGTGCGCCCCGTCGCCTGGCGCGGTTCGGAGATGATGGGCGTTTCTGCGCAGAAGAACCGGATCAATCTGGCGATCGCGGTGTGGGAATGGCCGAGCTATTTCGACCCGGCCGAAAAGCTCAAGGGCATCCGCCTCGACATGGCCGACTATCGCCGGCCCGATCCGGCGACCGCGCCGTCCAAATCCAAGGCAGCCGGTCTCTACATGATCTGCACCATCTCCAAGCATGCCGCGGAAGCCAAGGGTTTTGCCGATGCGCTGATGCTCGACTGGCGCGGGCGCGTCGCCGAGGCCACCGGCGCGAATGTGTTCTTCGTCAAGGATGGCGAACTTCACACGCCGGTGCCTGATTGCTTCCTTGATGGCATCACGCGGCGCACGGTGATCGATCTGGCCAGGCGGCGCGGGCTGACCGTCAATGAGCGGGTGATCATGCCCGATGAGATGGCCGACTTCGAACAGTGCTTCCTGACGGGCACCGCGGCGGAAGTGACGCCGGTCTCCGAGATCGGACCCTACAGCTTCACCGTCGGCGAAATCGCCAGGACGCTGATGGCCGATTATGAGGCCGAGGTTATGCCGGCGGCGGCCGTCGCCGCCGAGTAAGCCGCCCCACGGGAAACGTAACCGTTACTAACGCTGCCGACTGCCCCTGCCGCTTGATTGTGACAGGGCAGGGCGCTTGTTTGCGCGCGAAGCGGACGCAATCACGGGACGACAATATCATGGAAGCACTTCTTCCCCTTATCATCCAGGCGGTTTCCGGCGCGGTTGGCGGCGGGTTGGCCGGGCAATTTGTCAAGCAGGCGGCGATGGCCATGTTGCCGAAACTGTTGGCGGGCGTCGTCGGCGGTGTCGGCGGCGGCGCGGCACTCGGCCCGCTGATCGGCGGCCTCCTGGGCGGAGACGGTGGCGCATCGGCGCTGATCGGCGATGCGGTGGGCGGACTGGCCGGCGGCGGCGCGCTGACGGCGATCGCCGGCATGGTGATGGGCGCCGCCAAGCGCTGACCCCTGCCGGGCTGAAATCGCGTCCGGCGATTGCATGCGCCGGGCGTGCCGCCTATGGATGCGCGGTCCGATCCTCACACAGGTTGACCATCATGTCCGGCGCGCTTCAGGCGATCATCGTCCCGGTGACGGGATTTCAGCAGAACTGTACGCTCCTGTTCGACGCTGACAGCAAGGAGGCCGTCGTCGTCGATCCGGGCGGCGATATCGAGCGCATCACGGAAGCGGCCGACGGGCACGGGCTGACGATCGGCGCGATCTGGCTGACGCACGGCCATATCGACCATGCCGGCGGCGCGATGGATCTCAAGGACCGGCTCGGCGTCGCAATCATCGGCCCGCACCGCGACGACGAACCTTTGCTCGGCGCGCTGGAACAGCAGGCGGCGATGTTCGGCCTCGACACCGAGGTGCGCAATGTCACGCCGGACCGCTGGCTTTCCGAGGGCGACACGCTCGATCTTTCCGGCCATACATTCGAGGTGCTGCACTGTTCCGGCCATGCGCCCGGCCATGTGGTGTTCGTCAACCGGGCGGCGCAGTTCGCCCATGTGGGCGATGTCCTGTTTCGCGGCTCGATCGGCCGCACCGACCTGCCCGGCGGCGACCATCAGACGCTTCTCGCCTCGATCCGCGACAAGCTGATGCCGCTGGGCGATGATTTCGGTTTCATCTGCGGGCACGGGCCGGGCGGCAGGCTCGGCGAGGAACGGCGGACCAATCCGTTCCTCGCCGGCCAAGTCTAGATCCCCCTCGGGTCCAGACTGTCCGCCATGCCGCGCCGGTCGCCCCCTTGCGACGCCGATGGCATGGCGGAATGGCGCCTCAGCGGGCCGTGCGATCGGCGTCGCACGCCGGTATCAGCGCGGCACGCAGAAATGGTCCTTGCCGTCATAGCCGCGAAAGGTGCCGCGCCTGGGATCGAACGAGCGGTAGCGCGCGTCGCACCATTCAAACCAGCCCGGCGACCAGGGTTCGAGCGAACTCTCATAGGTGATCACGTTGGGGCCCGAGGGCGCGGGCGGATAATGGCCGCCCGAGCGCGGCGAGCGGTGCCGATAGGCCGGGTCCGCATGGCTTGGCAGCGTCCGGTTCTGGTGGGCGAGCGCGCCGCCGACAATGGCAAGCCCGGTGATGCCCAGGATCGCCGCCGCCGTGCCGTCATCGACGCGCCCGCCATGGCGATAGTGATGGCGCGGGCGGTGGTGCTGGCGATAGGCGCGGTGCGGCTTGTGGCGGCGCACATGGGGGTGACCGTGATGGTAACCCGGCACGTCATAGAGCCGGCAATGGCCGGCGCGCACGCAGTCGGGCACGTTGCGGCGCCCGTGATGATAGTTCGACCAGTCATTATATTCGCTTTCGGCATGGGCCGGCGCGATGGCTCCCGGCAGGCCGGTCAGCGCAGTCGCGGCGACGGCAAGCGCGCCAAGCGCGGTGCGTATGGCCTTCATGGCTGTCTCCTTCGGCAATCGTTGCCCTTCATAGCATGTAACCGGCGTCACCTGAACGCTGGCTGAACGGACCCTCGTCTTTGCCGTCCAGCCATGCCTCCCCGCGGGCATGTGTCGCACGGTCCGCCTGCCGTTGGTCCTTGAGGGCCTTGAACTCCCGGCGCGCCGCCTCCAGCCGCTCGAGGATCGTGAACAGGACCAGACCGTTGATCGCCGGCCAGTCGCCTTTTGCGCCACAGGGCGGCAGCGCCGCCGGCAGGCCTTCGCCGGTGCAGGCATGGGCGCGGCGGCAGGCGCGCTTGGGGCATTTTTTCCAGCGGCCGGCGCGGTTGGCGACGAATTGCGCGGCTCGGGTGGCCAGCGCTGCTGTTTCGGCCTCGGCGCGCGCATCAGCTTCGGGGTCGGGGCCGAGAAGATCGTCGAGCAGAGCGTTGAGGTCGGTTTCGGGGTCTATCATCAGCGATTCCTTTCTTTGATGCCGCCGCAGACCTTTCCGCCTCGCTGGCCGCTCGACGGGGTGCGGCGGTGGTTGCGGGGGACGCCCGCGATCCGGCGCCATGCGCGCCTCGGGCGTAGCCCGCAAGGCCAAGCGGCCGTCCGAGCCTTTGCGAGGCGCACGCGCAGCCGTCCCGCGCCAGCGGGACTGGCGTGAGCGCAAGGATGAAGGAACGGGCGGTCGGAAGAGCGCGAGCCGTTCTTGAGTTATGTGCGATCTTGCGACCGCCCGTTCGGCGGGCTTGCGGTGATCGACATTTTGGCGGGCTTCGAAAACCTGTCCGCTTCGCTGGTCGCTCAGCGGGGTTCGAAGCCGGTTGCGGGGAACACCCGCAGACCCGAGGCCAAAACCTTCATTCCGCCGTGATCTGGGGAGTCATCCTCCAGCCGGACACCTCTGCCCGACCGACCACGCCGCCGCCCCTTTCCCCGGATGGTCGGTTCTAGACCCGAGCCTTCGCGAAAGAGGTGCGGGGAGTATGGGGGAGGGTGAGGGAAGGGGGATAAGTTTTGGAAAGCGCGGATGGGGAATAGCCAACTCCGCTCGCTGGGAGTTCGTTCAGATTCGCCGACAGCAACTTTGATATGTGGATTTCCGCCTGTGATCTGCCAAACTGATCGCGGATTGTGGTATTTGTTTCGTCCGGCTCGTTCCATAGTGAAAGAAAAATGAAGAGCGCCTCTCACCTTCCGAAATTCTCAGATCCGCCCCTTGATGAGGTCGTGATCGGCGTACAATTCAAGAAACCAGAGGGTTATCATCAGCTGTATGCCGCCGATGTTTGGAGGCTCTTTCAATCTGAGTACCCGAACTTGCAGATTCACCCGCCTTTGGCCCCGAGATTTGAGACTTTTGGTGTATCGGCACCGGAACCGGTGATCGCATTTGAGCCAGCAGAATCGGGCATTCACGATAGATTTTGGTTTCTTAGCGAAGATGATTCTGAGTTGGTTCAGTTTCAAGAAGATCGACTTATTTCCAACTGGCGAAGACGAACAGATAATGAATATCCACATTTCGAGTCGCTTAGTGAGCGATTTTACAATCATTTCAAAATCGTAGATTCCTATCTGATAGATAATAATTTGGGGCGTATAGAGGTAAATCAGGCAGAATTATCGTACATAAATGTAATTGAGAGCTCTGATTCTCTTAGTTACTTCGATTCCATTAATTTTATCAATATGGAACTTTTTGAACTTGAGGGCTTCAGTTTCAGGGGCGGGGAACTTATCTATGCTAACGACAAGCCAGTTGGGAGAATGGTAATTGAGGCTGGTAGTGGTGCGAAGCGTCTGACTGGGAAGCCGGTGCTAAGGTTGAGTCTTACGGTGCGTGGTGCTCCTGTTGGGCCTACGCTGTCAGATGTTGAAGAATTCTTAGAGTTTGGTAGAGAGCTTGTTGTCCGAAAGTTCGTTGAACTTACAGCTGATTCGTTTCATCGAGTGTGGGGAAGAATGGAGGGCGATGACGGTGCTTGACCATGCGATGTCACTCGACGGATTTGCTGAGATACCGGATTTTGATTCGTCCAATGAGGGCTTGTCGACCCGGCCTCGTCCATGGATTTCAGAGCGGAGAACTATTAACTCTGGCGACTTCTGCTGGAGTCGAATTGTCGAACGCCGACTCAACGAAATCGTCAAGTTGCCGTTCAATTGGGACGGCTACGGAGCGTCCTCAATCTCCTATCCAACTGCGGTGTTCACCCACGAAGTCATCAGGCGTATCTGCAATGAAGGCTTAGTGCCTCCGACCATTCTACCTTCGCCCTGTGGCGGTGTTCAAATTGAATGGCATTTGGGCGATTATCACCTAGAACTCTTGGTGGCCGAACCGCGTAAATCGTATGGTTGGTTCTCAAGTGAAGGTGACGAATCGGATGGCGTTGAAGAAGAGTTTGATTCTGACTTCACCGTAGTTGGAAAGTGGGTGGCGGAAATCTCGAATGCTTGCCGATCCGCCGCGTGACGGCGATGGGGAAGTCTGTCCCCATAACCACTCAGAAATACTTGATCCGGACTTGCTTGTGAGAGGCGTTAAGCGCGAGCATCACATGGTGCTGGATGATGATGGCGCGAGATTATCTTCAGCTATTCTAACGCCTAGCTCGAAATCTCGCGACAAGTATGAAGGTTGGTCTGCCGACATCAAGAAATTAATGGAGGCCGATTCTTGTGATCCTGAAAATCGCTACTTGCGTGAACGGCAGTTTGACGGAGCCGTGGAGCTAGATGCGGGCGCGCTACGTGCGGAAGAAGCGCTAGTCGGCTACGCTCCTTTGAGTGACAATCCATATCACGGTTCGGCTTGGGGCCAACTTCGACGGCCTTCTGGTCGGAAGAACCGTCTACTGAAACGAATTAGGTGGTTGTTACCCGTCAAGTAGAAGCCTCTCGAAATCCAGCGGGCGTGTGTTGTTTGCCAATCTCATTCCAAGTAGCCGGGCATTGGCAGAAGCCCACGGATGAGCATCGGCACAACCATCACCAAATCCCGCGTTTTGACCAAACCCAAGGTCGAGAACCCCCGGCTATGAAGCGCGTCCTTGCTTCGTGTCTTCGGTGGTCGCGCGCTTGAGCCGCTAAACCGGTTGCTATCCCGGAACAGGTCCGGGATGGGCTTTTCGCTGAGCGCACTCCGGCCGGTGTTTCTGCTCAATGACGATTTCACGCCGCGCGAATTCGTCGTGCGGTCTTTTTGCTGATCATGACAAGGCGACGCCATCATGGAATGGATCCTCGGCTCAAGCCCGAGGATGACGGCGTGTGGTGATCGGATGACGGTGTGTGGCGATCGGATGACGGCGGGTGGTGGTCGGATGACGGAGTATGGGGAGGCCGTGCGGCTGGTCCGCGTTCAGGCAGCGCTCTATGTTGGGCCAATCCCCGGAGCCCTCGGATGAGCGACGACGCCACCATCACCAAGCCGCGCGCTTCGACCAAACCCAAGGTCGAAAAGCCGAAGCTCTACAAGGTGATCCTGCTCAATGATGATTACACGCCGCGCGAGTTTGTGGTTCGCGTGCTCAAGGCCGAGTTCCGCGTCACCGAAGACCAAGCCTACCGCATCATGATCACCGCGCACCGGCAGGGCAGTTGCGTCGTTGCCGTCTTCACCCGCGATGTCGCCGAGACCAAGGCCGCCCGCGCCACCGATGCCGGCAAGGCCGCCGGCTTTCCGCTGACGTTTGCGACCGAGCCGGAGGAGTAGGCTTTCCCTTTCCACGCGCGCGGGGAGCGGGATAGGAGACCGCGCGAGCGGCGCGAGCGCCGGTCGCAGTCGGGTGAGGGGCGTCCAACGGTCGGCGGAAGCGGATGGCAGGGTCATGGCGCTGCCCCTCATCCGACCCTTCGGGCCACCTTCTCCCCGTTCACGGGGAGAAGGAAAGGCGGCGGCGCCCTACCGCACCAGGCCCAGCACCAATTGTTGCACATTGCCGCCGGGGGCCATTTCGCTTTGTTCGAACGCCCGGTTCTTCGCCTTGTAGCGCGCATGGGCGGCGATGACCCGGCGCTCCACCTCGGCGCGAATCTTCTGGCAGCCCGGATCGTCGGCGACCACCAGCCCCAGCGTCTGGCCGATAATGTCGTCGACCATGCCGCGCATCAGCGCGCCATGCACATGCTCATGGGCGGTGATGCCGGCGATGAAGGTCGACCATCGGGCCTGCGTTCCGCCATCGAGCGCGCCGCGCGGGCGGGGCAGGCGGTAGGTGATCGTCAGGAACGGGCGCACTTCGGCCAGCCGGCAGGCGGTGCCGTCGGGCACATAGTCGCGGCCCCACAAAAGCTCATATTCGGTGAGCGCGATGGCGCGCCTGAGGCTAACGACCGGGCCGTTCTGGCCGATGGACTGGTAGAGCGCCATGCCGGTCGACCCGTCGATGGCGTAATGGACGGTTCTCTCGGTGGCCGTCCAGTCGACCGCGCGGGCGGGCAGCGCGCCAAGGGTGAGCGCGGCGGCCACGATGAGCGCTGCGCGCCAGATCATCGCCGCGGCTTCTCCGTGCGGCCGACGGTCATCTCGTCGAGCGTGTTCTTGCGGAAGTAGGAGCCCTTGCCCTTTTTGGGCTTCCCCCACCCCGGCCGCCTGTTGCGGCCGACCCTCCCCTCAAGGGGGAGGGAGACCCGGAGGCTGCTTCCCGCGCCAGCGGGTCATCCATGACTGCCAGTTCCTGCTCGCGCAGGCGCTTGATCTCGTCGCGCAGGCGGGCGGCGGTTTCGAAATCGAGGTCGGCGGCGGCGTCGCGCATCTGCTTTTCGAGCGCCTCGAGATGGGCGGCCAGATTGTTGCCGACCAGCGCGCCCTCGTCGCTCGCCAGCCCCTTGCCGCCCTTGCCGGTGATGTCGGCGCGCACATGATCCTTCTCATAGACCGAGTCGAGA
>JANSXT010000005.1 GCA_024742765.1 Phyllobacteriaceae bacterium
GAAAAGGCGGCCGAGTACGGGTTCGAGGTGTCGCTGTTCGAGACGGTCAATGTGCCGATCTCCGAATGGGGCCCGACGCTGGCCAAGCTGCGTGCTGATCCGCCGGCGCTGATCGCGGTGACGCATTTTTATGCGCAGGACCAGGCGCAGTTCATGAACCAGTTCATGAACGAGCCGACCGACAGCCTCGTTTACATGCAATATGGCGCCTCGCTCGCCGCGTTCCGCGAGATCGCCGGCCAGAATTCGGAGGGCGTGCTCTATGCGACGGTGATCGGCGCGTTGCAGGACGAGATGGGCACCGCATTTTCCGAAGCCTACACGGCGAAATTCGGCGACAATGCCTCGCCCAATGGCGGCGGCCAGACCTATCTGGCGATGCATGCCTATGCGATTGCGGCCGCGCTCGCCGGCGGGCCGGGCGCGCCCTATGAGGAGGATCAGAACCGGCTGGTCGCCGACCGGCTGCGCAACCTGATCTATCGCGGCCCGGTGGGCACGATGCGGATCGTGCCCGAAACCCAGTCGGCCTATTGCTATCCCAGCCAGACCAACGATCCGTCGCTGGGCATGCCGCACATCTTCAGCCAGATCCAGGACATGGCGTCCGACGGCGTGCTGGTGGCGCCGCCGCCCTATAATGTCGCCAGCTTCAAGCTGCCCTCCTGGATGCAGGGCTGACCTCGTTGCCGGACGCATCGATCGACGAACAGCCCCTCTTGTCATGCAGGGGCGTGACCAGGCGCTTTGGCGCCCTGGTCGCCGTCGATGGTGTCGATTTCGATGTCCGGCGCGGCGAGACCGTAGGCATTGGCGGGCCGAACGGCGCCGGAAAGACGACCTTCTTCGACCTGATTTCCGGTCTGAACACGATGAGCGAGGGGAGCGTCGCCTTGCGCGGACGGCCGCTGGCCGGCACGCCGCCACACCGCATCTGCCAGATGGGCATGGCGCGCACTTTCCAGCTCAATTCCGGCTTTGACGGGCTGAGCGTTCTGGACAATGTGCTCGCCGCCGTTGCCTTCGGGCGGCGTTCGGCGGGCGGCTGGCTTCTGACCGCGCGCGACGACCGGGCCAAGGCCTGGGCGATGCTGGAAAAGTTCGGCCTGACCGACATTGCCGACGATCTGGTAGAGAATGTGCCGGTTCTGGCGCGCAAGAAGCTGATGGTGGCGACGGCCCTCGTCAACGAGCCCGATCTTTTGCTGCTGGACGAGCCGGTCGGCGGGCTGACGCCGCCGGAAATCGACGATTTCATCGCGCTGATGCTGGGGCTGAAGGCCGAAGGCGTGACGCTGGTCTTCATCGAACATGTCATGCGGTTCCTGACCAGCGTCGCCGACCGCGCGCTGATCATGCATCAGGGCCGGATCATCTATGACGGCGCGCCCGCCGGTCTGTCGGCGGACCGGACAGTGCGCGAGGTCTATCTGGGCACCACCGAACTGGCCGGCATGGCGGAGACGGCATGATGGCAGCGCTTTCGATCAGCGATCTGGTGGCGGGCTATCACAACCGGCCGGTGCTGCACGGCGTGTCGCTCGACATCGAACCGGGCGCCATGGCGGCGCTGATCGGGCCGAACGGGCACGGCAAGACGACATTGCTGAAGACGGTTTCCGGGCTGGTGCCGGCTCGGTCGGGCGCCATCCGCATTTTCGGGCAGGCAATCGAGACGGCGATGGTCCATGAGCGGGTCGAGGCGGGCCTGGTCCACGTGCCGCAGGGCGACCAGCTTTTCGGCGAGATGAGCGTCGAAGAGAATTTGCGTATGGGCGCCTATCTGCGCGACGGCGCAGAGGTTCCGCGAGCGCTCGACGAGGTCTATGCGTTCTTTCCGCGGCTTGCCGAGCGGCGCGGCCAGTCGGCCAGCAGCCTGTCGGGCGGCGAACGGCGCATGGTCGGCATCGGGCGCGGGCTGATGGCCGGCGGCAAGGTGATGATGATCGACGAGCCGTCGCTCGGCCTTGCGCCGCTGATCATCGAACAGATTTATGAAGGGCTGCGGGGCCTGTCGCGATCTGACCGCGCCTTCCTTGTGGTCGAGGAAAATCCGAGCCGTCTGATCGGCATCGCCGACCGCATTTGCCTGATGGATGCCGGACGCATCGAATGGTCGGGAACGGTCGCCGAAGTGGCCAGCTCGCGCGACATTCTTGCAACCTATCTGGGCGGGCATTGAGCATGGATATTGTCATCCAGATCCTCGTGACCGGCATGACGCTTGGCGCGATGTATGCGCTCGCGGCGGTCGGCCTGTCGCTGATCTTCGGCACGCTGGGCATGTTCAACATGGCGCATGGTCTGTTCATGACGATCGGCGCCTATGCGGCCTATGCCGCCGTGCAATCGCTCGGCCTGCCGCTCGTGGTCGCGGTTGTCGCGGCGATGGCTGCCGGCGCTGTGATCGGCGTTGCCACGCACCTTTTGATGGTGCGTTTCATGCTGCGCTCCAAGGCATTCGAGACCAATGTCATCGTCGCAACGGCCGGCCTTGCCATCCTGTTGCAGGATTTCGTCCTGAAACTGTTCGGCGGCTATCCCTATCCGCAGCCGGTGCGGATCGAGGGCGTGGTGCGGCTGTTTGACGTGGCCGTGGCGCGCCAGTCGCTGTTGATCATCGCTGTCGCGATGGTCCTGATCGGCGCGGTTGCCTGGCTGCTTCTGAAAACACGGTTCGGCATGGCCATCCGCGCGACGGCGATCAATCGCGAGGCGGCGCAACTGATGGGCGTGCGCACCAACAGCGTCTATCTGCAGGTGATGGCGCTCGCCGGCGCGCTGGCCGGTGTCGCCGGCGTGATGATCTCGTCGCTGTCGACGCTATCGCCGTCGATGGGCGGCGATCCGCTGCTCAAGGCGTTCGTCATCTGCGTGGTGGCCGGTCTCGGCAATGCGTGGGGCGCCGGCGTTGCCGCGTTCGCGATGGGGCTGCTGGAAGCGGCGATCCAATATTATGTCGGCGTGCGGTTCGGCTTTCCGGTCATGCTGGTTCTGGTAATCACCATCCTGATCTGGCGTCCCCAGGGCCTGTTCGGCACCGAAAAGGTGGTGCGTCTGTGATGTTTGCGGGCGAATTGAACAAACATCTGGCGATTGCGCTGGTGATTGCCGTCGGCTTTGCCGCGGTGCCGCTTTTTGTCGGCGAGCGCTATCTTCTGGGCGAGGTCATCGTCTTCTTCATCTGGGCGATGGTGGCGATGAACTGGAACCTTTTGATGGGCCATGCGGGCGTCTTCTCGCTGGCGCAGCTCCTGTTCTTTGCCTGCGGCGCCTATGGCGTGGCGATGGGCACGCAACTGGCGGGCCTGTCGATCTGGCTGGCGATCCCGCTGGCCGCGCTGGCCGCGATGGTGCTGGCGCTTCTGATCGGCCTGGCCTGCCTTCGGCTGACCGGCGCCTATGTCGCGCTGTTGACCTTCGCCATCGCCGAGATGGTGCGCATTCTGATCGTCACCGACACGCACTGCTTCACGCTGATCCAGAACAATTGCCAGCAATTGTTCGGCGGATCGACGGGCTTTTCGCGCTTTGCCGATTTCGGGTTCCGGCCGATCCTGCGTGGCGACTGGATCGTCGGCCACTATTATGTCGTCTGGGGCGTCTTCGTGCTGAGCCTTGTCGCGCTCGTCGTCATCATTCACGGGCGGCTGGGTCTGGCGTTCCGCGCCATCCGCGACAATGTCGGCTATGCGTCGAGCCGCGGCATCGACCGCCAGCGCTACCAGTTGATCGCCTTTGCCAGTTCGGCGCTGCTGACCGGCCTTGCCGGCGCTGTCTATGCCGGCCATTTCCGCTTCGCCGGTCCGTCCCTGTTCGAATTTTCGACGCTGATGTTCGTGCTCGCCATGGTGATCGTCGGCGGGCTGGGCTCGACATGGGGGCCGCTGGTCGGCGCCGGCGTGATGATGATCGTCGTCGAACTTGCCAAGGAACTGGGTGATGCCCGGTCGATCGTCCTGGGCCTGTCGATCGTCCTGTTCGTCGTCTTCCTGCCCAAGGGCATTGCCGGCGGCGTCGACCGGCTGCGCGCCATCGTCTTCCGGCCGCCGGGCAAACCCCCATCAACCACCGCAACGGACCCCCATCAATGAAGTTTGTCTATACCGAAGAGCACCGCAAACGCAGCGCCAAAACAGAACTTTATGGCGGGCGGCTGGTGCCGCCGTTTGAATGTCCCGAGCGGATCGACTTCATTCTGGGCGAAGCGAAAAAGCGCGGTTTCGGCGCCATCGTGCCGCCGCGCGCGCATGGCATGGCGCCGGTGCTCGCGGTGCATGATGCGGGCTATGCGGCGTTTTTGGAAAATGCGTGGGCCAACTGGAGCGCGCTCGGCTATGAGGGCGAGGCGATCGTGACGGTCTGGCCGGCGCGCACCATGCGCTCGGACCGCATCCCGGCCCATTTCGAGGCGCAGCTCGGCTATTATTGCCTGGCGTCGGAAACCTCGATCTCGGACGGCACCTGGGAGGCGGCGCTTTCATCCAAGGACGTGGCGCTGACGGCAGCCGACATTGTGATCGGCGGCGCCCGCACAGCGTTTGGCCTCTGCCGGCCTCCGGGCCACCATGCGGCGACCGACCAGTATGGCGGCTATTGCTTCTTCAACAATGCGGCGATCGCCGCGCAGCATGCGCGCGACAGGGGCATCGAACGGGTCGTGATCCTCGATGTCGACTTTCACCATGGCAACGGCACGCAGGAGATCTTCTATGATCGCGACGATGTGTTGTTCATCTCGCTGCATGGCGATCCGGACCAGGCGTTTCCGCATTTCCTCGGCTTTGCCGACGAGACGGGCAGCGGCGCGGGCGAGGGGTTCAATCTCAACCTGCCGATGCCGCCGGGAACCGGCTTCGATGTCTGGCGGGCAGCGCTCGGCAAGGCGATGGAGCGCATCGCGCGTTTCGATCCCGGCCTCGTCATCATCTCGCTGGGCGTCGATACGTTCGAAAAGGACCCGATCAGCTTCTTCAAGCTGACATCAAATGACTTTTCGACGATGGGCGCCGACATTGCCGCGCTGGGCCTGCCGACATTGTTCCTGATGGAAGGCGGTTATGCGGTCGAGGAGGTCGGCATCAACACGATCAACGTGCTTGAAGGGTTCGGCGGCTGACGGGGCCTTTCAGGCCGCCTCTCGCAGACAGGCGAGCAGCGCAGCCTCGCCCCGGCGCAGGCCGTCGCGCCTGTCGTCGCCCAGAGCATTCAGCCGCATCGCACGTTCATCGTCGGACAGTTCGGCGAGCGCTATGATCGCCGGGTGGATGTAGCTCGTTCGCGCGATGGACGGCGTGTTGTTCAGCCGTTCGGCCGCCGCTTTGCTCATGATCCGGATCGTCAGCGGTTCAGGTTTCGTAGCGGCCATGAAGGCTGCATGGGTGCCGTGCCAGGTGCGTAGGCTCTTGGCGGTCGTGCCACCGCCGCATATGCGCGCGAGCACGTCGCCCAGATGCTCGGAGCGGACGATGCGCGGCGTGCCGTCATCGGCGAGCCAAGTGACAAGTTCGCTGCCCGGCAGGTCGCGGCTGCGCTGCAGGACACGCTGCAATTGCGCGCCGACCACCGTCTGGTGCACGTGCTTGCCGCCCTTGGCCGTGAAATCGAGGTGCACGCGCGTGCCGTCGAACCGGACATGCCGGTTGCGCAGCGTCGTTGCACCGTAGCTGCCATTGTCGGCGGTGTAGCCGGGATCGCCGACACGAAGCGCGCCGCGATCGATCAGCGCCAGGATCGCGGCGACCGCCGTTTCAAGGTCGCCAACCTCGCCGGTCAGCCGGTCGGCGATCCAGCGACGCAGCGCCGGCAGGGTCTCTCCGAAGGCGGCGAGCTGGTCGTACTTGTCCTCGGAGCGCGCCTTGGTCCAGTCGGGATGATAGCGATATTGTTTGCGGCGGCGCGCGTCGCGACCGGTCGCCTGCAAATGGCCGTTTGCAACCGGCGACATCCAGACATCCTCATAAGCGGGCGGAACCGCCAGGGCCTTCAGGCGCGTCCGTTCGCGCGCGCAGTCGATCCGCGTGCCGTCGGCGGCCAGATAGGTGAAGCCGCGCCCGTGCCGCTTGCGGCGGATGCCGGGCCGGCTGTCGGGATAGTAGACAAGGCCGGGCGGCGGCGCGTCGTCAGCCGTCGGCATGGTCGAGTTCGCTGCCCGATTTGAGCACCTGGTCGCCATCGTCTTGTTCGATGAGAAATGCCGGATCGTCGTCGCTGGCGTTGCGGGTGACCTCGGTGCCTTTGAGTGTCCGCGTCACCTTGTCGGTGAACCGTTCGGTCACGGTGCCGCTGGCCGTGCCGTTGCCCCAAGACCACTTGACCGTGTCTCCGACCGTGATGTCCGCCATGGCGCAAGCTCCCAATTGTGTCTCGGGATCAAAACGGCGGAAATGGCGCAGGGTTCCGGACGCGACGACGCAAATCGTCGATTGATGCTTGAGGGGGTGGTGCAAAAGGGCGGCTGGCGGTCCCTTCAGGGGCGCCGGCCGATGGTGCGATTGGGTCGGACGCCCCGGAAGGGGCGCCCGTTCTCGGGTCAGGTCCGGTAGGGATAGCCGGCCTTTTCCATCGTGTCCGAATAGGTCTTGAAGGCCTGCACGACGCGACCGGCGCGGTCGGACGATGCGGCGATCTCGTCCCAGAACTCGGCAGCGTCGGTGACGACCTGTGCCCATTCCTCCTGCGGAATTGACGTCAGCTCCATCTTCTCGCCTTCGACGCGCAGCTTGGCTTCGCCGCCCCAGTACCAGACCGCGCGATAATAGTGCGACTGATCGATGGTGATGCGGAACAGTTCCTGCAGGTGCGGCGGCACCTTGTTCCAGCTTTCGGTGTTGGCGAAGTAGGAGCCGAACCAGGCGCCGGTCACCGAATTGGTCAGGGCATAGTTGCAGATATCGGCCCAGCCGACTTCATAGGCTTCGGTGAAGCCGCACCAGGCGACGCCGTCCAGTTCGCCGGTCTGCAAAGCCACTTCGACATCGTCCCATGGCACGGTGACCGGGATCAGGCCGTAGCGCGACAGGAACCGGCCGGCCGTCGGGACGCCGAAGACGCGCTTGCCGCGCATGTCGGCGAGCGAGCGGATCGGTTCCTTGGTGAAGACGTGCAGCGGATCCCAGGCGCCAGCGGAAAGCCAGGTGACGTTCTCGACTTCCGAATAGGCTTCTTCCCAGATTTCCTGCAGGCCGTAATAGCGGAACAGCGACGGCACATCGAGGCTGTAGCGCGTGGCGAACGGGAAATAGCCGCCGAACACGGAGATATCGACGGGCGAGGCCATGGTTGCTTCGTCGGACTGCACCGCGTCGATCGTGCCGTTCTGCATGGCGCGGAACAGTTCGCCGGTCGGCACGAGCTGGTCGGCATAATAGAGTTCGATCTCCATCTCGCCATTGGCGGCATTGTTGAAGGCTTCGATCTGCGGCTTGATCACATGGGCACCGAGCGGTGCGCCCGAATAGGTCTGCAGGCGCCACTTGATCGGGCCGTTCTGTGCGAGCACGGCCGGTGCGGCGAGTGTCGAGCCGGCGACGGCAGCGCCGCCAAGGCCTGCCTTGCGCAGGAATGTGCGGCGGCTGGCAAGGACCGCCTCGGACGCCGATGGCGTCTTCTTTGGTTTGGTCATGGTCTTGGTCTCCTCTTGTTGAATTCGGGTGAACCTTTTGAGCGCGCTATCCGCGCACCGTCTGCGGCAGCCAAAGGGCCAGTTGCGGGAAGATCATGACAAGCGCGATGGTGGTCGCCATCATCAGCACGAAGGGCCAGATCGACCGGTAGATGTCGACCAGACTGATTTCAGGCGGCGCCAGTGATCGCATCAGGAACAGATTATAGCCGAAGGGCGGTGTGATGTAGGCGATCTGGCATGTCATTGTGTAGAGCACGCCGAACCAAACGAGATCGAAGCCCAGACTGTCGACCAGCGGAATGTAGAGCGGCGCGACGATCACCAGCATCGCGGTGTCGTCGAGGAACATGCCCATCACGATGAAGCTGAGCTGCATCATGACGATCACCTGCCACGGTTCCAGTTCCCAGCGGGTGACGAACAGCGATTCGATGGCGTTGACCGCGCCGATGCCGTCGAACACGGCCCCAAAGGCGAGCGCCGCCAGTATCAGCCACAGGAACATGCAGGAGACAGCCAGCGTCTTGCGCGCGGTTTCATGCAGCACGCGGAACGACAGCCGCCGCTTGAAGAGCGCGGCCAGGGTCGCCGCCGTCGCCCCGACTGCGGCGCTTTCAACCAGCGACGTATAGCCGGTGACGAACAGGCCGGTCATCGCAAAGAAGATCAGGAACGGGATGATGCCGGCGCGCAGCAGTTTCAGCTTCTCGCCGAGCGGCATGTCCAGTTCCTCGTCCGAGACAATCGGTGCCAGTTCGGGATTGAGGCGGCAGCGCACGGCGATGTAGATGCCGAACATGGTCGCCATTAAAAGGCCGGGAATGATGCCGGCGAGCCACAGCGCGCTCACCGGTTCGCGCGCGATCATGCCGTAAAGCACCATGACGACGCTGGGCGGCACGAGGATTCCGAGCGACGAGCCGCCCTGGATGACACCTGTGATCAGCACCTTGTCGTATCCGCGCCGGATCATCTCCGGCAGGGCGATGGTCGCACCGATCGCCATGCCGGCAACCGACAGGCCGTTCATCGCCGAGATGATGACCATCAGCACGATCGTGCCGATGGCCAGCCCGCCGCGAAACCGGCCGAACCAGACATGCAGCATCTTGTAGAGGTCTTCGGCGATGCCGGATTCAGCCAGGATGTAGCCCATGTAGATGAACAGGGGCAGCGTCAGCATCGGGAACCAGTTGAACAGCTTGAACGCCTGGCTGAACGGCATCTCGATGCCACCATTGCCATAAAGCAGCAATGCCGCGCCGGCGGCCACGAAACCGATGGCGGCGAACACGCGCTGGCCGGTCAGCAGCAGCACCATCATCGACGAAAACATCAAGATGGCGATCAGTTCATAACTCATGACAGGTCGACCCGGCGCAGCGTGGCGATGTGTTTGAAGACAAGCGAGATCGTCTGCAGGATCATCAAGACGATGCAGCCGACCATCAGCGCCTTGATCGGTATCATCGACGGGTTCCACATGGAGAACCGGCGCTCGCCGGTGTCGATTGCGTATTGCAGGCTCGACATCGAGCCGAACAGCATGACGCCGAGATAGAACAGAAGGCAGATCATGGTGATCAGGTTGAGCTTGGCCTTGCCGCGCTCGGAGAGCCGGTCGTAGAAGAGGTCCATGCGGACATGGCTGTCGTTCTTCAGCGTCATCGCGCCGCCCATGAAATAATAGGCGGCGAGCGTGAACTGGGTCGCCTCGATGCCCCAATGGATCGGGAAGCCGATCACATTGTTCCAGATCGCATCGATCAGCAGAATGCCGATCATCAGGAAAATCAGATACATGGCGACGATGCCGACAAAGTCGGACAGGCGATCGACCCAATGCACGTAAACTCTTATCGCCTTGGGCACGGTGGCTGCTCCCCTGCTCGCAGCGCCGTCGGCGCCGGCCCGGTCGGTCTCCAAGAGGCGATCATTTCACCTCCACATGCGCGGTGGCAAGCGCTGTTTGAAAAGCGCCTCCGGGCTCCTGGTCGCTGACGAACATGTCGATCTCGTCGAGCCGGCAGACGCGGAAGGCGGCGCTGCGGCCGATCTTTGCGCCGGTGGCCAGCACGACCATGTTCCGGGCATGACGGCGCATGGCGCGCGCCACCTGCGCTTCCTCGAAGCTGGCATCCATGGCGCCGGTCTGCGCATTGATCGCCGCGACGGTGATCACCGCATGGTCGGCCTGGAAACCGGCAATCTGCTCGATCGCCATGGGGCCGAGCGTCTGGTCGTTGCCGCTGCCGAACTGGCCGCCCAACAGGAACACGGTCGATCCGTTGCGTGCGGCATCGAAGGTGCGCGCGACGTGCACCGAATTGGTGATGACGGTGAAGGCGCCCCTGGCCAACAAGGCCGGCACGCAGGCCAGGGTCGTCGACCCGGTGTCGATGAAGAGCGTGTCGCCGGGCTCGACGGCCAGGGTCAGTTTCTCGGCGATTCGCAGCTTGGCCTCGGCCTCTTCGCCGACGCGCACCTGAAACGATGCTTCGGTCGACAAGCGTGCCCGCTTGGCGCCGCCGTGGATCTTCTGAAGGCGGCCGGCTTCGCTCAGAAGGGTGAGGTCGCGGCGAATGGTTTCGGCCGACACGTCAAAGCGCCGCGCAAGCTGCTCGACGCTCACACGGCCGAGGCGGTTGACGGCGTCGACAATGTCCCCGTGGCGCTTCCTGAGCTTCAATGGCTGCTCTCCCTCGTGCAAAGTTAAGCGTGCCGAAAATGCCCATGTCAACACATTGCTGCCGATAGATGCGAAATTCGGTCACGCTCACCGATGGAAAATTGACCGAACGGGCATTTCGTGCCACCTCTTGGCGCAAACGGCGATATGAAGCGCCGCGCCGATCGCGGCGAACGAACCGGAGGAACAATGCCAGACGGCGGTTGCGCCATGTCCGAGACGCTCGATGCCGCCATCATCGGCGGTGGCGTGATCGGATGCGCCATCGCGCGCCGCCTGACGCTGGAAGGCCGGCGGGTGGCACTTCTGGAAAAGGCGCCCGACATTCTCGATGGCGCGTCCAAGGGCAACAGCGCGATCCTGCACACCGGTTTCGATGCGCCGCCCGGTTCGCTGGAGGCCGAATGCATCGCGCGGGGATATGCGGAATTTCGTGCAATTCACGCCCGGCTCGGCCTTCCGCTGATCGAGGCGGGGGCGCTTGTACTGGCCTGGTCAGAGCAGGAGGAGGGCCGGCTTGACACGCTGATGGACAAGGCGCGCGCCAACGGCATCGACAATGTGGAACCCTTGTCGGCGGCGCAGATCAGGGCGCTTGAGCCGAACCTTGCAGAAAGCGTCCGGGCGGGGTTCCGCGTGCCGGACGAGCATCTGGTCGATCCCTGGTCGACGCCTTATGCCTATCTTCTGCAGGCGGTGGAAAATGGCGCTGTCGTCATGCGCGACTGCGCGGTCACGGGCGGCAGCTTCGACGGGCGTCATTGGGAACTGGCAACCGCCCGTGGCAGGGTCAGGGCGAGGGTCGTCATCAACGCCGCCGGCCTTTACGGCGACCGTGTCGATGCGCTTTTGATCGGCGAAAGCGATTTTTCCATCCGACCGCGCAAGGGCCAGTTCATCGTCTTCGACAAGCCGGCAGCCGGTCTGGCAAAACACATTTTGTTGCCGGTGCCGACACAAACCACCAAGGGCATCGTCGTCTGCCGCACGGCGTTCGGCAATCTTCTTGTCGGCCCGACCGCCGAGGAGCAGGACGACCGGCGGGCCGCGACCGTCGACACCGCAACGCTGCAGCGTTTGAAAGAGGCCGGCGAACGCATCCTTCCGGCGCTTGCGACCCAGGATGTGATCGCAGTCTATGCCGGCCTGCGCCCGGCGACGGAGCAAGCCGATTACCGCATCCGTGCACGCAACGCGCTCAACTATGTCACCGTCGGCGGCATTCGCTCCACCGGCCTGACATCGGCGCTCGGGACCGCGCACCATGTGCACGAACTGTGCGCGCAGATGGATGTGGCGGCCGAACCGCTTGCCGACCCGGTCTGGCCGCGCGTCGGCAACATCTCCGAACATGCGGCGCGCGACTGGAGCGAGCCCGGCAATGGCGGAATCGTTTGCCATTGCGAACTCGTCACGCGTCGCGAGATCGAAGTGGCGCTGGAGGGCCCGCTGGGCGCCAAAAGCCTTGCCGGACTGAAGCGGCGGACGCGCGTGACCATGGGGCGCTGCCAGGGGTTTTACTGCACCGCGCAACTGGCCGCGATGACCGCCGGACGGTTTGTCGTGCCGATGGCCGCCGGTGAGGACCAGCCCACGGACCGCCGGCCAACGTCCCGCAAGCAGGCGGACAAGACCGATGCCCGGTGAACCTTGCGACCGGGCCGATGTCGCCATCGTTGGCGGCGGACCTGCCGGGCTGGCGGCGGCGGTCCGGTTGCGCAGCCGGGGCGTCGACCGTGTGCTGGTCATCGACCGCGAGCCGGAGGCCGGCGGCATTCCGCGCCATTGCGGGCATTATCCCTTCGGGGTCAGGGAATTCGGACGGCTGATGAAGGGGCCGGCCTATGCGCGCCGCAATGTCGAGGTGGCGCAGGCGGCCGGCGTCGGGATAATGACCGGAACGACGGTGACGGCGCTCGGCGAGGGGCCGCAACTCACCGTCTCGTCCGGAGGAGGCGTTCGCTCGATCCGGGCGGATCGCGTTCTATTGTGCACCGGCGTCCGCGAAACCTCGCGAGCGCAACGCATGATTGGCGGCACCAAGCCGGGCGGCGTGATGTCGACCGGCGCGCTGCAGGGCCTGGTCTATCTTCAGTCGCTGCGCCCGTTCCGCCGGCCGGTCGTGCTGGGCACCGAACTGGTGTCGTTTTCGGCGCTGATGACGTGCCGGCATCTGGGAATACGCCCGGTTGCCATGATCGAGCCGAACCGGACGATCACCGCGCGCGCGCCGGCCGGGCTCTACCCCAGGCTTTTCGGCATCCCGCTGTTGCTGGGAACGCAGATCATCGAGATTTGCGGCGACCGGAGGGTCGAAGCGGTGATCGTGCGCGAGGATGACGGGCGCGTGCGGACCATCGAGACCGATGGCGTGATCGTTTCCGGCCAGTTCCGGCCCGAGGCGGCTCTTTTGTCCGGCAGTCACCTGGCCGTCGACCCGCGCACGGGCGGACCCGAAATCGACCAGTTCGGACGCTGTTCGGACCCCGCTTTTTTCGCCGCGGGCAATATGCTGCATCCGGTCGAGACCGCCGGCTGGTGCTGGCGTGAGGGCAGGGCCGTTGCCGATGCCATCGCCGACAGTCTCGAGGCCCGCATTGGCGATCGCGTTAACGCATTGCGGATTGCCGATGTGGCCGATCCGCTGAAATATGTGGTCCCGCAGGTGATCGTGCCCGACCGGCGCCCCGCGCCGATCGACCGGTTGCAGATGCGGCTGGAAAGGCCTGCCCATGGTCGCCTCGTTTTGCGGAAGACAGACGGTGAGATGACCGTGCTGGGCGCCGTCGACACCCGTCCGGAGCGCAGGATCACGGTGCCGCTCGAAAAACTGGCGAGCGCCGGTCCCGGCGAAGCGCGGATCGTGTTGGAGGGCGAGGCGTGATGCGCATTCTCGCAGTGGATCAGGGAACGACCAGCACACGCGGTATCGTCTTTGACAAGGACGGCAGAGCGCAGACGGTGTTCAGCCGGGAGCACCGGCAATCCTACCCCCGGTCCGGCTGGGTCGAGCATGATGCGGAGGAACTGCTCGACAATGTCCGGGCCTGTTTTGAGGTTGCCCGTGCCTCGGGCGATCTCGACGCGGCCGGTATCGCCAACCAGGGCGAAAGCTGCCTTGCCTGGGACGCCGAGCGCGGCGCGCCCGTCGGTCCGGTCATCGTCTGGCAGGATGACCGCACGACGCCGGAGACCGAACGCCTGAAGGCCGAGGGTGCGGAGGCGGTGACGCTCGAGCGCGCCGGCCTGCCGCTCGATCCCTATTTTTCAGCCTCAAAGCTGGGCTGGATCGTGCGCAACAATGCGCAGGCTGCTGCACTGGCAGCCTCCGGCCGGCTGCGGCTGGGCACGACCGATGCCTTCTTTCGTGACCGGCTGGCCGGCCGTTTCGAAACCGATCTGGCCACCGCGTCGCGCACCTCTCTGCTCAATCTTGACACATGCCAATGGGACGAAGACTTGTGCGCGCTGTTCAGCGTTCCGATCGGTGCGCTGCCGGCGATCACGCCGACATCGGGCGCACTTGGCTCGGTTGCGTGCAGCGGCGGCGGCAGCGTGTCGCTGACGGCGAGCATCGTCGATCAGCAGGCAGCGCTTTACGGCCATGGGTGCCGGCGGCCCGGCGACGTCAAGATCACGTTCGGCACGGGTGCGTTCGCGCTGGCTGTCGGCTCCACCGAACGGCCCGACGCGCAAGGCGGCCTGCTGCCGACCATCGCTTGGCAGACAGAGGGAGAGGCGCCGGTCTACGCCTTGGATGGAGGCGTCTATACGGTTTCCGCGGCAATAAACTGGGCGCGGTCGATCGGCCTGTTTGAGGATTTTGACGCGATCATCAGCTTCCCTGGACCAGCCGCCGCCGATCGCGGGCTCTATTTCGTCCCCGCTCTTGCCGGTCTTGCCTGCCCGCACTGGGACCGCGAGGCGCGCGGAAGCTGGATGGGGCTTTCGCTGGACACGGCCGGGCAGGACATGGTGCGCGCCGTGCTCGAGGGCATCGCCTTTCGCATGGCCGAGGTTGTCGATGCGATCGCCTCGGTGCAGCCGGTTTCCGCGCCGATCACCATTGATGGGGGGATGAGCGCCAACCCGTATTTCTCGCAATTCCTGTGCGATACGCTCGCACGACCCGTGTCCGTGTCGGACCAGCCCGAACTGTCCGCCCTTGGGACGGCAATGCTGGCCGCCGAAGCGGCCGGAGGAAGCGTTGCCCGCCCGCCCCGCGCCATGGCGCTTCGGCCAAATCCGCAACCGGCCGCCTGGCGCTCCGGCTTTGCCGCCGCCCGCCGGGCGGCGCAGGCATTTGGCGCCGCTGTTACCACCGGCACCGATCCGCAATGAGCCGATTGGCAAACTCGACCGCCTGGGATAAGCCGGCCGAATGGGGGACCAATTCGTGACGGCCAGCCAACCCGACATGCGCCAGGAGGCATATGGCGCTTCGCCCGTGCACATCCACAATGCGGACGGCGCGTCCGCCGTTGTGCTGGTCTGCGAGCATGCGTCCAACCACATTCCGGCCGCCTATGGCGGATTGGGCATCGACGCATCGGCCCGCGCAAGCCACGCCGCCTACGATCCGGGCGCGTTTGAAGTTGCCGCGCATCTGGGCAGGCTCCTTGATGCGCCGTTGGTGGCGGGCACGGTTTCGCGCCTCGTCTATGACTGCAATCGTCCTCCCGAGGCGCCATCGGCCATGCCGGCGCGCTCCGAACGGTTTGTTATTCCCGGCAACCAGGACCTGTCGGAAAGCGACAGGGCGGCGCGCGTCGAAACGGTTTACCGGCCGTTTGAGCGCGCGCTTGAAGGCCTGCTCGATGCGCGCGGGTCGGGGCTTCTCATCACGGTCCACAGTTTCACGCCGGTCTTCAACGGCGTGCGCCGCGACACGGAACTGGGCATTTTGCACGATGCCGACACGCGCCTTGCCGATGCGATGCTTGCGGCCGCACCAGGCCTGGTGTCCATGCGCACCGAGCGCAATGTGCCCTATGACGCCTCCGACGGCGTCACGCACACGCTGGTGCGGCACGCGCTGGGCCGGGGCTGGCCCAATGCGATGCTCGAAATCCGCAACGATCTGATTGCCAGCCCGGGCCGACAGGCGCAGGTTGCCGAACAATTGCATGCGCTGATCGACCGTGCCGTTGCGCATCTCCAACCCGACAATCAGCAAGGGGGCAGGCCATGAATTCGCAGATGAAACCGGCGCTGGGTTTTGAGGCTTTGACGGCGATGGTTGATGCCGGCGAGATTGACACGGTTCTTGTGTGTTTGGTGGACATGCAGGGTCGTTTGATGGGCAAGCGGTTCCATGCGCGTCATTTTGTCGACACGGCGCATGACGAAACCCATTGCTGCAATTATCTTCTGGCGACCGATTTGGAGATGGCGACGCCGGACGGCTATGCGGCGACGAGCTGGCGGCAGGGCTATGGCGATTACATGATGCGTCCGGACCTGACCACGCTGCGCAAGCTGGCCTGGCTGGACGGCACGGCGATGGTGCTGTGCGACGTGCTGGACCATCATGGCCACGCGCCGGTGCCGCACGATCCGCGGGCCATTCTCAAGGCGCAGATCGAACGGGCCGAGGCGATGGGCTTTGCGCCGATGATGGCAACCGAACTGGAGTTCTTCCTGTTCGCCGGTAGCCATGAGGAGATCCGCGCATCGGGGTTCCGCGATCTGGAGCCGATCTCGGGCTATAATGAAGACTATCACATCTTCCAGACCACCAAGGAGGAAGAGGTGATGCGCCCGGTGCGCAACCACCTGTTCGCGTCGGGCATTCCGGTCGAGAACTCCAAGGGCGAGGCGGAGACCGGGCAGGAGGAATTGAACATCCGCTATGCGGACGCGCTGGCCTGCGCCGACCATCACACGATCGCCAAGCACGCGATCAAGGAGATCGCCTGGATGCATGGACGGGCGGCCTCGTTCCTGCCCAAATGGCACCATGACAAGGTGGGCAGCGCCAGCCATGTGCACATGTCGCTGTGGCGGGACGGCAAGCCAGCCTTCTTCGATCAGGGGGCGCAATACGGCATGTCCGCGGTGATGCGCCAGTTCGTCGCCGGACAGATCAAATATGCCGCCGATTGCACGGTGTTCCTTGCGCCTTATGTCAACAGCTACAAGCGGTTCGTCAAAGGCAGTTTCGCGCCCACAAAGACCGGCTGGTCGGTGGACAACCGCACCGCCGGCTTCAGGCTTTGCGGCGAAGACACGCCTGCCGTGCGCATCGAGTGCCGCATCGGCGGTTCCGACCTCAATCCCTATCTGGCCCAGGCGGCGCTGCTGGCGGCGGGCCTGCGCGGCATCGAGGAGGGGCTGGAACTTGGTCCGGCCGCCAAGGGCGATCTCTATGAGGATGGTGACGATGATCACGTGCCGCGCACCCTGCGCGATGCGACGGACGCCTTGCGCAGTTCGGAAATGCTGCGCGAGGCAATGGGCGACGATGTCATCGATCACTATACGCGCTGCGCCGAATGGGAGCAGGAAGAGTTCGACCGGGTAGTGACCGACTGGGAGATCGCCCGCGGCTTCGAGCGCGCCTGAACGTCCCACGCCGGCCAACCCCGATATCAAGATCAAAGGACATGACGTGTCAGCGACAGTGAGCCTGATTTCGCCGATCGACGGATCGGTCTATCTCGAACGCCCGGTGATGGCGGCCGACGATGCGGCGCAAGCGGCAGCGCGGGCGCGCGCCGCCCAGCCGGCATGGGCCGCCCGGACGCTCGATGAGCGGATCGCGCTTGTCCGAGCCGCCATTGCCGAGGTGGGCAAGACCACGGACCGCATGGCGGTGGAACTGGCGCACCAGATGGGCCGCCCGGTCCGCTATGGCGGCGAATTTGGCGGTTTTGCCGAGCGCGCCGAGATGATGGCCGAACTGGCCGAACAAGGGCTGGCGCCGCTTGTGATAGAGGACAGCGATGCGTTCCTACGCCAGATCGTGCGCGAGCCCCAGGGCGTGGTCTTCGTCGTGGCGCCCTGGAACTACCCCTATATGACGGCGATCAACACGATCGCGCCCGCGCTGATCGCCGGCAACACGGTCGTGCTCAAACATGCCGCCCAGACGCTTCTGGTCGGCGAGCGGCTGGCCGAGGCGTTCCATGCCGTTGGTGTGCCGGCCGACGTCTTCCAGAACCTTGTCCTTGATCACGAGACGACGGCGTCGCTGATCGCGGCACGGGCCTTTGATGTGGTCAACTTCACCGGCTCGGTGGGCGGCGGCCGGGCGATGGAGCGGGCGGCGGCCGGCACGTTCACGCAGGTGGCAACGGAACTGGGGGGCAAGGATCCCGGCTATGTGCGGGCCGACGCCGATCTCGATGCGGCGGTGGACACGCTGATCGACGGGGCGATGTTCAATTCGGGCCAGTGCTGCTGCGGCATCGAGCGCATCTATGTGCATGACAGTCTTTTTGATTCGTTTGTGGAAAAGGCGGTGGCGCTAGTCGAAGGCTACAGGCTCGGCAACCCGCTCGATCAGGAGACGACGATCGGCCCGATGGCGCATATGCGCTTTGCCGCCGAGGCGCGGGCCCAGATCGAGGAGGCGGTTGCCGCTGGCGCCACGGCCCATATCGCGCCGTTCGCCGATGATGACGGCGGCGCCTATCTGACCCCGCAGATTCTCACCGGCGTCAACCATGGCATGCGCGTCATGCGCGACGAGACCTTCGGCCCGGTTGTCGGCATCATGGCGGTCAGGGACGATGCCGAGGCGATCGAACGGATCAATGACAGCGAATTCGGCCTGACGGTGTCGCTGTGGACGCAGGACCGCCAGGCAGCGCTAGACATCGGCGCCAAGGTGCAGACCGGCACCGTCTTCATGAACCGCTGCGACTATCTCGATCCGGCGCTGTGCTGGACGGGCTGCAAGAACACAGGCCGCGGCACGGGCCTGTCGGTTCTTGCCTATCATGCGCTGACGCGCCCCAAATCCTACCATCTGAAGAAGGTCTGATCCGATGCTGCTGAACGGCAACTGGTCTTATCCCACGGCCATCCGCTTTGGTGCGGGGCGGATCGCCGAACTGGGCGAAGCCTGCCGCGCGGCCGGCATGTCGCGGCCGCTTCTGGTCACCGACCGGGGGCTCGCTGATCTCGACATCACCCATGCCGCGCGCCGGAAGATGGCGGATGCCGGGCTTGGCGAGGCGCTTTATTCCGCCGTCGACCCCAATCCGACCGGCGAGAACCTCGATGAAGCGCTCGATACCTATCGCGCGGGCGGGTTCGACGGCGTGGTGGCCTTTGGCGGCGGCTCCGGGCTCGATCTGGGCAAGGTGCTCGCCTTCATGGCCGGCCAGAGCCGCCCGGTGTGGGACTTTGAGGATATAGGCGACTGGTGGACGCGGGCCGATCCTGCCGGCATCCATCCGATCGTGGCGGTCCCGACCACGGCGGGCACGGGCTCGGAAGTGGGGCGCGCCGGCGTTCTGACCAACATGGCCACCCGCGAAAAGAAGATCATCTTCCATCCCAAAATGCTGCCGGCCGTGGTCATTTGCGATCCCGAACTGACCGTCGGGCTGCCGCCGCATGTGACCGCCGGCACCGGGCTTGATGCGTTCGCCCATTGCCTTGAGGCCTATTGTTCGCCGCACTATCATCCGATGAGCCAGGGCATTGCGCTCGAAGGCATGCGGCTGGTCAAGGACCATCTGCCGCGCGCCTATGCCGATGGCACCGATATCGAGGCGCGAAGCCACATGATGGCCGCAGCCGCGATGGGTGCCACCGCCTTCCAGAAGGGGCTGGGCGCCATCCATGCGCTGAGCCACCCGATCGGCGCCCACCATCACACCCATCATGGCACGACGAACGCCGTGGTGATGCCGGCGGTGCTGCGCTTCAACCGCGAAGCGGTGGCCGAACCGCTTGCCCGCGCGGCGGCCTATCTGGGCCTTGAGGGCGGCTATAAGGGCTTTTGCGCGTTCGTCGACGCCCAGAACGCGGCTCTTGGCATCCCGCGGACGCTCACCGAACTGGGCGTCACCGATCCCGATCTCGATGCGCTGACCGCCGCCGCGCTCGAAGACCCAAGCGTCGGCGGAAACCCCGTCAAAATGACCGCCGAAAACACACGCAAACTGTTCGAAGAGTGTATGTGAGGCCAGATCTCCCCTGATCCGGCGGGGCAGGACGATGCCATATGGCCTCGATCCCGATCGCATGCATGGGTACATCCGGAGCCGGCTCTGCGGCCCGGGAACGCATCAAGGCAGGGTTTTGGGTGGCATGATTGACTCTGCCGCCAAGTTGGCCTGTAATGAGAACAAAAGATGAACATTACGATGACCCAATGATTGCCCATGAACCCGACGCTGAACCAATTGCAGCACCGGATCGATGCTCTGGCTCCCCCTGCGGGACGGGGCGACAAGTCCGAACGCGCCATCCCCCTTGATGCCGGACCGGTCGACCGGAGCCTTGATGGCGCCTTTGCGCGTGGCGCCCTGCACGAAATGTTTGCGGCGCAAGCGGCCGATGCGGCGGCGCTGACGGGCTTTTGCGCGGGCCTTGCGCACTGCATTTCTGGCGATGCGGGTCGGGTCGTCTGGATCCGCCAGGGCTTTTCGGAAAGTGAGGCCGGCCCTTTGTTTATGCCGGGGCTCGCGGCTTTGGGGCTCGATCCGACCCATATCATCCATGTGCGGGTGCGGCGGCCCGAGGACGGGTTGCGCGCCGCGCTGGAAGCGGTGCGCTGCACGGCGCTCGGCGCGGTCCTGATCGAACTTTGGGGCATGCCCGGGAGCCTCGATCTGACGGCAACACGCCGGCTTGCGCTTGCGGCCGAAACATCGGGCACAGCGCCGCTCCTCATGCGGCTGGCTGCCGAGCCGGGTCCGAGCGTTGCGCAGACACGCTGGCGGGTTGCGGCGGCGCCGTCCCGTGCGCTGGCCGCCAATGCGCCGGGCAGGCCGGCTTTCGACATCACATTGTTGCGCAACCGCGCCGGCGTGTCCGGTCAGCGCTGGCATCTGGAGTGGGATCATGAGCGAAAATGTTTCCGGCACGGGGCGGCGCTATCTGGCGGTGTGGCTGCCGTTCCTGACAAGCGACCGGTTCAGGCGTCAGTCGAACGGCTCGCACGTGCGGGCTGACGCGCCGCTGTGCTTCACCGAAAAGCACAACAATGCACTGCGCGTCGCACAGATCGATCCAAAGGCCATGGAGATGGGCCTGACGCCGGGGCTCACCCTTGCAGATGCGCGGGCGCGGGTGCCGCAGCTTGCCGCCGTCGAGATGGATCACGCGGCCGATGCGGCCTGGCTCGAACGGATCGCCGATTTCTGCGACCGCTACACGCCGATGACGGCGCTCGATGCGCCCGACGGGCTGGTTCTGGACATCACCGGTTGCGCCCATCTGTTCGGCGGCGAAAAGGGCCTGCTTGACGATCTCGTCGCGCGCCTGTCGCACGGGTCAACCAAGGTGCGCACGGCGCTTGCCGGCACGCCGCAGGCGGCGCGTGCGCTGGCGCGCTTCGGCCCGTCCCATGTGATCATCGCGCCGGGCGGGGAGGCTGAAGCCGTCGCGCCCTTGCCTGTTGCCGCCCTAGAAGCGGGCGCCGAGACGGTCACGGCATTGCTGCGCGCCGGGCTGAAGACGGTCGGCGATCTGGCATGCCGGCCGCACAAGCCGCTGGTCGCCCGTTTCGGCGCGGCGCTGGTGGCCCGCCTCGTCAGGCTTCAGGGCGGGGAGAACATTGCGATCACGCCGCGCCGGCCGGTGCCGGTCTGCAGCGCCGAGCGCCGTTTCGCCGAACCGCTGACCCAGACAGACGATGTGCTGGCGACGCTTCAAGCGCTGGCGCGCCACACCGCCGACAGTCTGGAAAAGCGCGGCCATGGCGGGCGGCGCTTCGATGCGGCGCTGTTTCGCACCGATGGCACCGTCAGCCGGCTTACGATCGAAACGGCGCGGCCGGTCCGCGCGCCGCAAACCGTCATACGGCTTTTCAGGGAGCGGATCGACACGCTCGGCGACCCGCTCGATCCGGGCTATGGCTATGATCTGATCCGGCTGTCGGTGCCGGTGTCGGCGGCGCTGGAAACGGCCCAGCACACGCTGGACGGCCGTCAGGTCGAAGATGAGGACGTAACGGCGCTGGTCGACCGGCTGAGCACCCGGTTTGGCCGGCATGCGGTCACACAGTTTGTGCCCGCTGAAACCCATATTCCCGAAGCGGCCGTGCGCGCTATGCCCGCCGGGCAGGCGGTTGCCGTCGCCGGGGATTGGCGGGTGACCGCTACCGATGCCCGCCCCATGCGCCCGGTGCATCTTTTTGCCCAACCGCAGCCGATCGAGGCACTGGCGGAAATTCCGGACGGGCCGCCGCTCAGGTTCCGCTGGCGGCGTGTGCTGCACGAGGTCGCGCGCGCCGAAGGGCCCGAGCGGATCGCGCCCGAATGGTGGCGCGGCGACGAAGCCAGCCGGACGCGCGATTATTATTGCGTCGAGGACAGCCATGGCCGCCGCTTCTGGATCTTCCGTCACGGTCTTTACGAGGAGGGGCCGCACATTCCCCGCTGGTTCATGCACGGGCTGTTCGCATGACCCGGTATGCGGAACTGGTGGTGTCGAGCAATTTCTCCTTCCTGCGCGGTGCGTCGCATCCGGGCGATTTTGTCATGCGGGCGCTTGAACTGGGCCTTGCGGGCATCGGCATCGCCGACCGCAACACAGTGGCCGGCGTGGTGCGCGGCCTGAGCACCTACAGGGACGCCTGCAAGGCGTGGCAGGATGTGCATGGTGATGATGCGCAATTGCCGCTGCGCTATGTGGTGGGCGCGCGGCTGGTCTTTGCCGATGATACGCCCGACATCATCGCCTATCCGGAAAACCGTGCGGGATGGGGGCAATTGTGCCGGCTTCTGACGCTCGGCAAACGCCGCGCCGAAAAGGGCGACTGCCTCATCCATGAAGCCGATCTTCTGCGCCATTGCGGCGATCTTCTGTTGATCGTCATGCCGCCCGATGAGACCGACGGTCTCGACCAATGGCTTTTGCGGCTTGCCCGGCACGCGCCCGGCGCGGTCTGGCTGGCCGCATCCATGGCCTATCGCGGCGACGATCGCAGGCGACTTTTTGGTCTCAAGGCGATTGCCGACCGGGCCGGCATTCCGCTGATCGCGGTGGGCGATGCGCTTTATCACGATCCGGGCCAGCGCCCGTTGCAGGATGTCGTCACCTGCATCCGCGAGGGCTGTACGTTGGACAATGCCGGCTATCTTCTGCAGGCCAATGCCGAACGCCACCTGAAGGCGCCGGACGAGGTGGCCCGGCTGTTCCGCGATGCGCCCGAAGCGGTTGCCGAAACGGGCGATTTTCTGGCGCGGATCGACTTTTCACTCGATCAGCTCACTTATCAATATCCCGAAGAGCCGATCCCGCCCGGCAAGTCGCCGCAGGCATGGCTCGAGCAACTGGTCTGGCGGCGTGCGCCCTTTTGCTATCCGGACGGCATACCGGACAAGGTTGCCGGCCTGCTCGAACAGGAGCTGGCGCTGATCGCCGAGCTCGACTATGCGCAATATTTCCTGACCATCCACGACATTGTGCGCTTTGCCGACGATCAGGGCATTTTGTGCCAGGGGCGCGGTTCGGCGGCCAATTCGGCGGTCTGCTATGTGCTCGGCATCACGGCGGTCGATCCGGCCGAGCATGATCTGCTTTTTGCGCGTTTTATCTCGTCCGAGCGCCGGGAGCCGCCCGACATCGATGTCGATTTCGAGCATGAGCGGCGCGAGGAGGTGATCCAGTACATTTATGAGCGCTATGGCCGCGAGCGGGCGGGTATCGCCGCCACCGTCATCAGCTACCGGCCGCGCAGCGCCATTCGCGAGGTGGGCAAGGCGCTGGGCCTGACCGAGGATGTGACGGCGCGCCTTGCGAGCACGGTCTGGGGCAGTTGGGGCACCGAAATCGCCAAGAAACATGTGCGCGAAGCCGGCATCGATCCTGACAATCCGGTCATCGGGCGCGCCATCGATCTGGCCACGCAACTGCTCGGCTTTCCGCGCCACCTGTCGCAGCATGTGGGCGGGTTCGTCCTGACACGCGACCGGCTCGACGACATCGTGCCGATCGGCAATGCGGCGATGGATGATCGCACCTTCATCGAATGGGACAAGGACGATATCGACGCGCTCGGCCTGATGAAGGTCGATGTGCTGGGGCTGGGCATGCTGACCTGCATCCGCAAATGCATCGACCTGATGCGTGAGCATTGCGGCCGGGATTTCGGCCTAGCCGACTTCGAGCCCGGTGACCAGGACGTCTACGCCATGCTGCAAAGGGGCGAATCCGTCGGCGTCTTCCAGGTGGAAAGCCGGGCGCAGATCAACATGCTGCCGCGCCTGAAGCCCAAAGAGTTCTACGATCTGGTCATCCAGGTGGCGATCGTGCGGCCCGGCCCGATCCAGGGCGACATGGTCCACCCGTATCTGCGCCGGCGCAATGGCGAGGAAGATGTCGTCTATCCCGCGCCGTCTCCGGAGCACGGCCCGCCCGACGAATTGCGCAAGGTGCTCGACCGGACCAAGGGGGTGCCGCTGTTCCAGGAGCAGGCGATGAAGATCGCCATGGTCGCCGCGCGCTTTTCGCCTGAAGAGGCCAATGGCTTGCGCCGCGCCATGGCCACCTTCCGCCATGTCGGCACGATCCAGAATTTCGAACACCTGATGGTCGAGCGGATGGTGGAGCGCGGCTATGAGCGCGAATTCGCCGAACGATGCTTCAACCAGATCAAGGGGTTCGGCGAATATGGCTTTCCCGAAAGCCATGCCGCCTCGTTCGCCAAGCTCGTCTACATCTCGTCCTGGATCAAGCACCACGAACCGGCGGTGTTCGCCTGCGGCCTGCTCAACGCCCAGCCCATGGGCTTTTATGCGCCGGCCCAGATCGTGCGCGACGCGCAGGAGAACGGCGTCAAGGTGCGCGCCGCCGACATCAATCACAGCCAATGGGACAATACGCTTGAGCGCGACGACAAAGGCGCGCTGGCGCTGCGGCTCGGCCTGCGCCAGATCGACGGATTTCACGAGGACTGGGCCGACCGGATCGTCGCCGCGCGGGGCGAGGGCTTTGACAGCGCCGAAATGGTCTGGCGGCGCGCACGGCTCGAAAAGCGGGCGCTGAAAGTGCTCGCCGATGCCGATGCGTTCCGTTCGATCGGGCTCGACCGGCGCGAGGCGCTGTGGGCGGTAAGGCGGCTGCCCGACGATGTGCCGCTGCCGTTGTTCGAGGCGGCGCGGCGCAACGAACTGTCCGCCGAGCCGGACGCGTCCCTGCCCGCGATGAAGCTGGCCGAACATGTGGTGGCGGACTATCAGACCACCCGGCTTTCCCTGAAGAGCCACCCGATGGCGCTGCTCAGGCCAGTCTTTGCGGCCGACAATATCCTGTCATCGCAAGAGGTCGCCGAGATGGCTGACGGCAAATGGATCAGGACCGCCGGCGTCGTTCTCATCCGGCAGCGGCCGGGCAAGGGCAATGCGATCTTCATGACGCTTGAGGACGAGACCGGTATCGTCAACGTGCTGGTCTGGGCGCGCCGGTTCGAGCGTTTCCGCCGGGCGATCATGGGTGCCAAGCTGGCGGTTGCGTGCGGCCATGTCCAAAAGAGCAAGGAAGGCGTCATCCACCTGATTGCCACATCCGTTCTGGATCGCACCTTCGAAATGGACCGGCTGTCGGACGCGCACCGTCCGACCATCGCGCTGTCGCCCGCCGACGAGGTGATCCGCCCGCAATTTGCCCGCGGGGACAGCGCGAAAGGCGGGCCGCCGCCCAGCCGTGGTCGCCATCCGCGCGATGTGCGCATCATCCCCAAGAGCCGGGATTTTCATTAGTCGCGCTTGCCGGGCGCCGCCGCGTCTCCGGGCCAAAGGCTCATTGTCGCGCCCGCCGGGCATAGGCCCGATTGAGCGCGTCGTGGCGGTTCCGGATCTCTTCCGGCCACCGGCTCTTGATTTAGCTGAGAACCGCGATGATTTCGTCATCGGCCAGGATATTCTCGTAGGCGGGCATGGCCGACCGGCGGTCGTCCAGGCCGGCGGCGCGTGCGCCAGTCGGCGAGCCCGATAGCCGTTCCAGCAGATGGAAGGCCAAGCCGTGCCGGTGTTGCCATATTGAAAGGCTCAAAAATCCGGGATAGGCACAACTGCCTGCAACCTGGACTAGAGGGTCGTTTTGTCGCTTCCCATAGACAGAGACTTGGCCTTGAATGCGCCCCCGGCTCTCCTCGACTCTGCTGGACGTATCGCGCTGACCGCTTCATGTCGTGATGCGGACGTGCTGCCGCGTGTCGAAGGCGCCGGCAAGATCGAGACCGATGCCGAGACCGGTGCGCGAGTGCAGATCATGCACAATGGTTTGCGCGTCCAGGCGGACGGTTACTATGGCGCATGGATGTCGGAACTCATTGAACGCCTGGCGGGTGTCCATGAACCCCAGGAAGAGGTTGTGTTCGACAGCCTCCTTCGGCGGATGCCCCAACAGGCGACCATGATCGAGATTGGCGCCTATTGGTCCTATTATTCCATCTGGTTTCTGTTCAAGCATCCCAGTTCCAGACAGGCAATCGGTCTGGAAATGGACCCCGCCCATTTGGACGTGGGGAGACGAAATGCCCGCCTCAACGATCTCGACATGCGTTTCCTCCACGGTCGGATAGGTGCGGAAGATGCACCGCCGGCGGAGTTTTTGACGGAAAGCTCGAATGTTCAGTCCGTGCCGACATACGGGCTGTCGGGATTAATGGATACCGCCCATGTCGAGCGTGCCGACTTGCTGCTTTGCGATGCTCAGGGAGGCGAAATCGAATTGCTGGAGGGCATCGGCCCGGTTGTCGCAAGGCGCGGCATCGGTGTCCTCGTCATGTCGACCCATCATCACATGATCACCGGCGATCCGCTCACGCATCAGCGGGCGATTGCCATGATCCAGGAGGGCGGTGGCAGAGTGGCCCTTGAACATGATGTCGCGGAGAGTTTTTCGGGCGACGGGCTGATCGTCGCCGACTTCGATGGCTCGCTGGATGGTTGGGAGCCACCGTCGATTTCTTACTGCCGAACCAGCAAATCGCTCTTCCGGCACCCGCTTTTCGACCTGGACGAGGCATATGTGCGGCAAAGAGCTCTGGAGGCCGAGATCGTCGATGCCACGGCCGGCTTTTCTGAACCGGAACAGCCGCAAACGCCGGCGGCACCCGGACCGGAAGTCCCGGGCCGATGGCCCGCCCTTGCGGGGCTGCGACGTTGGCTCCAAACGTGAGAGTGCGCTGCAAGCTTGCATGCAGAGCCGATCGGACTGTCCGGGCATTTACGGCTGACGGCCTGTCGGGCGCGCCGGCTTGACCGCGTGTCGGGGCAGGCTCGCCGATTGTGCCGTCGTGCGCGCCAAGGCGGTATGCGCGGTGCGTCAACCTGACGGTTCGGGGGTGTCGGAGAGCCGGGAAATCGCGGCCGCATAGCTTTCCGCGCTGAACGTTTCCTCGACATGGAGCCGGGCCGCGGCGCTGCGCTGCGCGGCGTCTTCGGGATTTGCGCGGATATGGCGCAGATGGGACGCGGCGATGTCGATGTCCGGGTCGGCCCACAGGGCGTCCTTTTGCGTGTAGTTGCCTTGTGGATCATCGACCGGAACGAGCTTGGCCGGCACCGGAAATCCAGTGGAATCGTCGACGAATTCCGCTGTCGAGGACCAGTCAGTCGAGATGACCGGAATGCCACGCATCATCGCTTCAACGACCACCAGACCGAGGCCCTCGGACCGATGCAGCGATACCACCGCGCGTGCGCGGTCGTAGAGCGCGTCGAGCGCTTCGCGTGACAGCGTTTCGCCGATCAGAGTGATGTTTCTGGCGTCGCCCACCGCTTCGCGCATCAGGCGCTCTCCCTTGGGCCAGGCAAACGCGTTTGAATATTTGACGACCAACTCGACGCTGTCATCGGCATCGCCAAATGCCTGGCGAAAGGCCTTGATGACGGCACAGGGGTTCTTTCGATAGAAGTTCGAGGACATGTTGAAAACGGTCAGCGCGACGAATTTTCCGTTGCCGATGGATGTGGCGTCGCCGGTTCGCATCGGCTTCATCGGGTAAGGGACGATGTGAACCGGCAATGGATCGGCGATCTGTCGCACCGCATTGGCCACAAAGCCGCTGTTGACGCAGATGCCGTGCAAAAAGCCGATCGATCCCCGCCATTGATCGGGGGCTCTGTCCAACTCCCAGAACCAGTGCGCCAACACATGCTTGTCGGCGACCATTCGAGCGCCGAGCAGGCCCAGGACCGGCGCAACCCGCCCGCCGCCAATATGCACGATCAGCGTGCCCGGACCGGTCATCGTACCGCCGTCCCGGAAGGTGAAGTCGGCCTGTTCCGGCTCGTGGATCGAGTGGCCGGTAACATCGATGCCGTAGACCTCCATGCCGGCATCGTCCAAAGCGGTGTAGCATGCTCGGGCTGCAGCCCCGAGGCCGGAGGTCTGCGTCAGAAGGCCGACGATGATGTACGGGGGACGCATTGTCGCCGACGCCGAGATTGCCGGAGGGCGCGGCGCCAGAAATCGTGTGAGCAGCGCCTCTCGAAACGCGTTCGGCATCCAGCGCCATACCGTTTGGCGGATGATGCGTTTTGCAATCGCCAGCGATCGCCCCTTGAAGTCAGTCAATGTCCCGGACCCCGGTATTGTGATGCCGTCCGGCACGCTTTCCTGTGACGCTGCGCCGGGCCGCCGCCACCTATCAGCCCTCGGCGGAGATAGACATAGCTTTTGGCCAAACCATCCTCAAAAAATGCCCGTCCCAGCGACCGCGGGACCTGTTTTCACCTGCTTGCAACGGCATTTTCCGGCTTTTGATTTGCCCGTTATGTTTGCGCAGCCACAAGCTTGGCATCGATCTCCGTGTCGATGGTGTGTGGGTCCGCCGGCCGACTTCTCAGATCGACCGGCGTTGACCCGAGGGGTTGACGCACAACACGAGCCAACCGGCCGATTTTGACGTGTTGACGAAATCTGCTTTGCGCTCTATCCGGCTGACACCTCAGCGTCAGGCAATCGTCTTGCCGGTGCGGATGCGACACTCGACCCTTGGCGTACAGGTGTCGAGGAACTGCACGGCGATGAGCAAGACAACGGTCGAAGGCCAATCGGACGGACCCAACGTGGCAAACAGCTCCCGAGCTTCCGACAGCAATGACAGAACGATCCGGATTTCTGCCGACAATGTTCGGCAAATGGGCGATGCGGACCTCTGGCTTGGTCTGAAGCGGCACAATCTCTGGTGGTCGTCGGCGGTCCACGAGACCAAACAACGGTTCCGGCGATCGATGATCGGGCCATTTTGGCTGACGCTTTCGATGGGCATCTTCATCGGTGCGCTGGGTTTCGTCATGACCCGTCTTTTTGGTCAGGATCCTGCCTGGTTCGTTCCCTATCTGGCGACCGGAATCATCTTCTGGACGTTGCTGACATCGATCATCAACGAGGCGGGCACGGCGTTTGTCTCGGCAGAGGGATACATCCGGAACGTGCCCATGCCGATAAGCGTGCATTACTACCGGATGATCGCAAGGAACCTGATCATCTGGCTGCACAACATGGTGATCTATGTGCTCGTGTACCTGATCTTCAGCCATGATGTGAACTGGGCCTATCTGGCATTCATCCCCGGGTTCATCCTGTTTCTGGCCATTGCGGTGGTTGGTGGTCTTTGCGTGGCTGTGCTCTCGACCCGTTATCGTGACATACCGCAGGTCATCGCCAGCGTCCTTCAGGTGATCTTCTTCATCACACCGATTTTCTGGTCTGTGCAGACATTTCCTGACCGCCCGGCCTTTATCTTCTGGAACCCGGTCTATCACCTGTTGGAGATCGTCCGTGCGCCGCTGCTCGGAGCCTGGCCGGAGCCGCTGTCATGGCTTGTTTCGCTGGGGCTTCTGGCCGTTTCGATACCGTTGGCACTCTATCTGTATCGCCGCGCCTATCCGCGTATTCCCTATTGGGCCTGAAGGCAAATATGGCGCATCTGTCCCTCCAAAACCTGACGGTTGATTTTCCGATCTACGGGGCCAACTCCCGCTCGCTGAAGCGGCGCCTTGTCTCCCATGCAACCGGCGGGCGTATCGCCGAAGGGACCGACGACGCTGTCGTCGTCCGGGCGCTGGACGACGTTTCCATCGAGATCAAGGACGGAGACAGGATTGGCCTGGTCGGTCACAATGGCGCCGGAAAATCGACATTCCTGCGTACCGTGGCGGGGATCTACAAGCCGACAGCGGGGTCGATCACGATCACCGGCGAAGTCGGCACCCTGATCGATCCGGCGGCTGGAATGGACCCGGAAGCCACTGGCATCGAGAACATCTATCTGCGGGGTTATGTTCTGGGCATGGACAAGGGCCAGATCGCGGATTTGATCGACGAGATTGCAGACTTCACCGAGCTCGGCGATTTTCTGGACCTGCCGGTCAAAACCTACTCCGCTGGCATGTTCTCCCGACTGGGATTTGCCGTGTCGACGGCCATCAAGCCCGATATTCTTTTGATCGATGAGGGCATCGGCGCGGGCGACGCAGCGTTTCAGGAGCGAGCGGCCGAGCGGATCGAGGAACTCAAGCGCAACGTGCGCATCCTGGTGGTCGCCAGCCACGACAATTCCCTACTCGAAAGTCTCGGCTGTCGTCCGATCCTGTTCTCCGCCGGCAAGATTGTCGATGACGGGCGTGGAGGCGTGGGATAGCGCGGCTGTCAGTCAGCGGGCGGGCTGGGCCAGCGAATGGCCGGCGGCGAATGTCACGAGCCTGCGCACGGCATCGGACTGCGCCTCGGTCAGGCCGGCATCGGTGCCGATCAGCGTCACCACTGCCTGCGCTTCGTCCTGCCAGTCCAGAACGGGGGCGGCGATGGCGACAAGGCCGGGGATGAACCGGCTATCGACGCTGGCATAGCCATTGTCCCGCATCGTCTGCTTCAGAGCCGCCAGGCCCCGCGCGCTGGTGTCCAGATCGCGGAAGAGATTGGGATTGCTCCGCGCCTGGCGCAGTTCGCGGTCCAGCATGGGCTGGATGAGGCGCGGCGGCGCCCATGCGAGAAAGGCGCGGCCCGTGGCCGAATTGAGCAGCGGCAGGGTCGTGCCAAGGCCCATCGAGGTGATCGTCGGTGAGGCCGTGCGCTCCCATCTGACGACGGTGGCGCCCTGGTCGCCCCAGACGGACAAGAGGCCCGTCAGCCCGGTTTCCGCACACAGTTCGGGCAGCGCCTCGGCGGTCCGATTGACGAAGTCGTAGCGGGCAATCGCGGCGAGGCCGAGCTTGGCCGCGCCGGGGCCGAGATCATATTTGCCCGAGCGTCCGGCCTGTTCGACAAGGCCGGCATGGATGAACGAGGCCAGATAGCGATGCGCCTTGGACAGCGGCATGTCGCAGTCGCGCGCAATCTCCGACAGCGAGACCGCGCGGCCATAGCCGGCCATGGAGCGCAGCAGCCGCAGCGCCGCATCGAGTGACTGGATGCCGCCGGAGGTTTCCGTGCTCCTTGCCTTATTGCCGGTGGTCGCCATCCGGTTCCAGAATCGCCCGCAGGGTTTGCATGTCGGCGGCGATCATACCGGCTTTGGCCTTGGCGAACAGTCCCCTGGTTTCCCGGCCGGTCGCCATGAGCCGGTCGCCTGCGCGGATCTCGTAGGCGAGCACAAGCGCTTTTGCCTGCCAGCGTTCGATCGTCAGCGTGACGGTCAGATCATCGCCATTGCGGATCGGCCGGACGAATTTGGCCGAGACATCCATCAGCCCGATGCCGACAGCATCGAGCTTGTGGCACAGCGCATCGTGGCCGCTGAAACCCCACAGCCAGTCGTGAAAGGCGCGATCGAGCCAGGACAGGATGTTGGGATAGTAGGCGATGCCCGCCGGGTCGCAATCGCCGAAGCTGACACGGACGGGAAAACGGTGGATGGGCTCTGTCATGATTTCATAATAAGAAAGCTATTGCATGATATGGAAATCTCTGTATCTTCCCGCCTCACGCTTGTCGAGAGGGAAGGGAGGATCATGGGCGGTTTGTCGAAGGTCGAGATTCTGGGCGGGGGACCGGCCGGGCTTTACACGGCGATCCTGATGCGGCGCCTGATGCCCAATGTCCGGGTGCGCGTGACCGAGCAGAACCCGGTGGGCGCGACGTTCGGCTTTGGCGTCGTCTTTTCCGACCAGGCGCTCGATTTCCTGAAGGCCGACGATCCCGACATTCACGATCTGGTCACGCCGCACATGGAGCGGTGGGAGAACATGACGCTGAACCTGCCCGGCGGCCGGGTGGTGCTGGACGGGGTCGGCTTTGCGGCGGTCGGGCGGCTCGAACTCAACGAGATCCTGCGCAAGCATGCCGATGCGCTCGGCGTCGAGATGCGCTTTTCGCATCATGTGGCCGCATTGGACGAACTGGACGCCGACCTGATCGTCGGCGCGGACGGGCTCAACTCGCTGGTGCGGCAGTCGCTCGAGACCGCGTTCCAGCCGACGATCGAATATTTCGACAATCACTTCGCCTGGTTTGGAACCAACCAGCCGTTCGACACACTGACGCAGAGCTTCGTCAAAACCGATCGCGGCGCCTTCAACGCCCACCATTACCGGTTTGCGCCCGACCGCAGCACCTTCATCGTCGAGTGCGACGCGCCCACCTTCAAGGCCCATGGGTTCGATTCCATGGGCGAGGATGAGAGCGCCGCACTTTGCGGCGACATCTTCGCAGACGTGCTGGACGGCGCGCCGCTGGTGACCAACAAGTCGATGTGGCGCTGGTTCCCGCGCCTGTGGTGCAAGAACTGGGTGGCGGGGCGCCATGTGCTGCTGGGCGATGCGGTGCACACGGCGCATTTCTCGATCGGCTCGGGCACGCGGCTTGCCATGGAAGATGCGATCGCGCTCGTCCGGTCGCTGGCCGCCAACAAGGACATCGACGAGGCGCTGGCGGTCTACCAGAAGGAGCGCCAGCCGATCGCCCGCAAGATCGTCGATGCGGCCAACACCTCGGCCACATGGTATGACGGCTTTGCCGGCAAGATGGACATGGCGCCGCTCGATTTCGCCTTCGACTATATGACCCGGTCGGGCCGCGTCGACATGGACCGGCTGCGCACCATCGCGCCGCAATTCATGGCGCGCTATGAGGCGGAAAAGGCAGCGTCTCCGGACGCCATCGTCGACCCGGTCGGCGACGAGACGCCCGGCGCGGCGGAGATCGGCTTCGACAAGGCCGCGCACCCCAATTGTTCGGCGATCCTGTGGGACAATCTGGACCGCAATCCCGACAAGCCGGCGGTGATCGGGCCCGGCGGAACGATGAGCTATCGCGAGCTGGCGGCAGAAGCTGCGCGCTGGGGCCATGCCTTTGCCGGTGCCGGCCTTGAGCGTGGCGACCGCATTCCGATGTTCCTCGATGACACGCCGGTCTATCCGGCCGCGTTTTTCGGCGCGGTGCGTGCCGGCTTCGTGCCGGTCCTGCTGAACATCCAGACACCGCCGGACGTGCTGAACTTCTTCCTCAAGGACACCGGCGCGCGGATCGCGGTCTGCGAAGCGGCGCTGGCCGACCGGTTTGCCGGCGAAACGCTGGAAGGCACGGCGCTTGAAACGCTCGTCATCGCCAATGGCGCGGCCGGCGGGGGCGGCCAGATCGCGGCCGAAACGTTTGTCTCGGGACAGCCCGAAACGCTCGATTGCGCCGACACCGGCCCGGACGACATGGCCTTCTGGATGTATTCGTCCGGCTCGACCGGGAGGCCAAAGGGCGTCGTCCATCTGCATCACGACATGGCCTACACCCAGGCCTCGTTCGGCGACCATGTGCTGAAGCTGCGCGCGGACGATATCTGCTTTTCGGTGCCCAAGCTCTATTTCGCATACGGCTTCGGCAACGCGATCACCTTCCCGTTTTCGGTGGGCGCGACATCGCTTCTGATGCCCGGCCAGCCGCAGGCCGACCGCGTGCTCGACATGATCGAACAATGGCGCCCGACGGTCCTGTTCGGATTGCCGACGCTTTACACCGCGCTGGCGCGGGCAGAAGCGCTGAACGAGCGCGACCTGTCATCGCTGCGCCAGTCCATGTCGGCGGCCGAAGTGCTGTCCGAAGATGTCTACAACGCCTGGAAGGCGCGCACCGGCCATGGCCCGACCGAGGGGCTCGGCTCGACGGAGATGCTGCACATCTATTTGTCCAACGCGCTCGACGATCATCGCCTGGGCGCGGCGGGCAAGCGCGTGCCGGGCTATGAGGTGCGGCTCGATACGGTCGATGGCAAGCCGGCCGGCCCGGGCGAAGAGGGCGTGATGCTGGTGCGCGGCCATTCGTCTGCGCCGAGCTATTGGCGCCGGCCCGACAAGACTCGCGACACGATGCGCGGCGACTGGCTCTATACGGGCGACCGCTTCATCGAAAGGGACGGGTTTTTCTACTTCCAGGGGCGGGCCGACGATCTGATCAAGGTGTCGGGCCAGTGGGTCTGGCCGCTGGAGGTCGAGCGCTGCCTGAACGAGCATCCGGATGTGCATGAATGCGCTGTGCTGGCGCAGGAACTTCCCGACAGGCGCATGACGCTCAGAGCCGTCGTCCGGCTCCGCGATGCGGGCAACCAGTCCGAGACCCAGAGCGACCGGCTGCGCGACTTCGTCAAGGCGCGCCTGCAGCCTTACAAATATCCGCGCATCATCGACTACACCGACGAATTGCCGAAAACCGGGACGGGCAAGATCGACCGTCACGCGCTTCGCGAAGCGCGATGAGCGGCGGGCCGGGCATGCCGGCGGCAAGGGCGCGTTGCAACAGAACGCCCTGCCGCGGCGCAGAACTTCAACGCAGTCTTCATTGGGAGGAATGACATGCAACTAGCAAGAAACGTGATGGCGGCGCTCGTGTCGCTGGGTCTGACGGGCGCTGCGGCCGCGCAGGTCAGTTCGATCTCGACACCGCCGCAGGGCTCGGTCTGGAACACGATGGGCTCGGTGATCGCCGGCCAGGTGCGCGAGAGCGCCAACATGGCGATGGTCGTGCAACCCTATGGCGGCAATGCGCAGATGATGCAGTCGGTCAATGAGGGGTTGGCCGAGTTCTCGCTCAACGACGTCAACGATGTGATCACCGCCGTCGAAGGCAGCGGCGAATATTCGACCGCGATGCCCAATCTGCGCGTCATCGCGCGCATCAATCCGTTCCCGGTCGGGCTCTATGTCAAGGAAAGCGCGGGGATCACATCGGTCGCCGAGCTTGCGGGAAAAAGCGTTCCGTCGGGCTGGGACGCATTTCCCATCGCCCGCTCGCACATCACCGCCATTCTGGCGGCCGGCGGGCTGACCTGGGACGATGTCCGTCAGGTGCCGGTGCCCGAACTGATCCGCGGATCGGACGATATGGCGTCGGGCCGGGTCGACAGCGCTTTCTTCGCCGTGGGTGGGCCGAAGGTGGCCGAAGTGGACGCGTCGGTGGGCGGCGTGCGGTTCCTGACGGTCGAGGCCAATGACGAGACGCTGGCGAAGATCCAGGAGGTTCGCCCGGCCTTCTATTTCCTCGAAGTGGCGCCTGCGCCGCCGCGTGTCGGCGTCAAGGAGCCGATGATGTTCGTCACATGGGACAATGTCATGGTGGCGGGCACGCACGTCACCGACGAGCAGGTCACGACCCTTTTGACCGTGCTGTTCGATGAGGCCGAAGCGATCGGCAACGCCTATCCGCCGCTGCGCGCGCTCAATCTTGAGACGGCTTACAAGGACTATCCGGGGCTCGAATACCACCCCGCCGCGATCGCCTTCTTCGAAGGACGCGGCGTGGCGCAGGCTCCCGCGGACTGATCACGGCCTTTGCCGGACGGCGCGAAAGCGCCGCCCGGCCCTTTGGTTCAGGACATCAGCATGGCGACCGATGACATATCGCAGACGTCCGGCAATGTGGTGCCGGGCGGCCCAAGGCGGCTGACCGCGCTGACGGCCGCGCTTGGCGGCGCGCTGACGCTGGTGTCGCTCGGGCAGGCCGCCGATGTCGGCTCGCGGCTGGGCTATTCCTACTACACCGAGCAGTTCCTCGCCGTGGTGCTGGGGCTGAGCCTCGGGCTCGTCTTTTTCGGCGAGCGCGGCGCGCGCGGCAAGGCCGGCAGCTTTGCCCGGGTTCTCGATCTGGTTCTCGGGACGGCCGGGCTGGCATTGTCGTTTTACGTGGCGTGGGCCTATCCCTCGCTGGTCGGGCGGGCGATGATGCTGCCGTGGGACGCGCTGATTGCGGGCAGCGTGCTGTTCGTCCTCGTCCTTGAAGCGCTCCGGCGCTGTGTCGGCTGGGTGCTGGTCATCGTGGTCCTGGTGATCTGCGGCTACGGGCTGATCGGCCATCTGGTGCCCGGCGCTCTGCAGACGCGCGAGGTCGCGCCGCCGCGCATGGCGGTCTATCTGGCGTTCGATCCCAACGGCCTTCTCGGCCTGACGCTAAATGTCGCCGCGACCGTGGTCGTCGCCTTCGTCTTCTTTGGTCAGGTGCTTTTGCATTCGGGCGGCGCCAGTTTCTTCAACGATATCGCCACCGCGACCATGGGCCGGCAGCGCGGCGGCGCGGCCAAGATCTCGATCGTCGCCTCGGGCCTGTTCGGTTCGATCTCCGGGGTTGTCGTCTCCAACATCGTGGCGACCGGCATCGTCACGATCCGGCTGATGATCGCTTCGGGTTTCCGCCGTGTCAGTGCGGCGGCCGTCGAAGCCGTCGCCTCCACCGGCGGCCAGATCGCGCCGCCCGTCATGGGCGCGGTCGCCTTCCTGATGGCCGATATTCTGCAAAAGCCCTATTCGGAGATCGTGGTCGCCGCGATCGTTCCGGCGCTGCTATATTATGTGTCGCTGTTCGCACAGACCGACCTTCTGGCCGCCAAGCAGGACATCAAGCCGGTGGACGCCGACCAGGTGCCGAAAGCATCGACCGTCATGTCGCGGGGATGGATTTTCATCCTGCCGTTCGCCGCCATCATCATCGCCCTGTTCTGGTTCAACCAGCGGGCGGAAACGGCGGCCCTTTGGGGCGGTGCGGCGGCGCTTCTGGTCGGCCTGTTCATCGGCTATGGCGACGAGAAGATGCGGCTGCGTCACCTTTGGGAATGCGCGGTCGAGACCGGCACGGCGATCACCGACATCATCCTGATCTCCGCGGCGGCCGGCTTCATCATCGGTGTTCTCAACGTCACGGGCCTTGGCTTTGCCGTCACCCATGCGCTGGTCGATCTGGGCCAGGGCAATCTGTTCGTCCTCTTGCTGATCTCCGCTGCCGTCTGCCTGGTGCTCGGCATGGGCATGCCGACGGTGGGTGTCTATCTGCTGTTGGCCGTTCTGGTGGCGCCGTCGCTGGTGGAGTCCGGTGTGGAACCGATCGCCGCGCATCTGTTCATCTTCTATCTGGGCATGATGTCGATGGTCACGCCGCCGGTCGGCATCGGCGCGTTCTTTGCCGCCTCCATCGCCAAGGCGCCGCCCATGGCAACGGCTTTCGAATCCATGCGCTTTGGCTGGACCGCCTATATCGTGCCGTTCCTGTTCGTCTTCTCGCCGGCGCTGTTGCTGATCGGCAATCCGCTGGAGATCGTGATCGCGGTGTCGACGGCGATCCTGGGCGTCTATGCCATCTCGGCGGCGTTCGTCGGCTGGCTGCACGGCCCGGCGGGCAGCGCGCGGCGGATCGCGATCGCCGCGGCCGGCGCCGCGCTGTTGCTGCCGCCCGGTGTTGGCGGCGATGCGACGCTCTGGATCAACGGCGCCGGACTGGCCGCGCTCGCGCTGCTGTGGAGCACCGGACGCGCCGCCGCCCGGCGCGCCATGGCCGGGGAGATCGGGCAATGATAAGCGTCGGCCAACGCCAGCCGGCAAAGACCCCATTCACACGAAGGAAGCATGCATGTCCCATATCTTCGAACCGGCTCCTGTCCCCACGATCGCGGTGGCCGACAGCGACGATCTTGTGCCGGTGCGCCGCATCTTCTGCGTCGGCCGCAACTATGCCGCCCACGCACGCGAGATGGGGCGCGATCCCGATCGCGAGCCGCCCTTCTTCTTCACCAAGCCGGCCGATGCGGTCGTCATGGATGGCGAGACCGTGGCCTATCCGCCGGAGACGGAGAATTTCCACTATGAAGCCGAACTGGTGGTCGTCATAGGCAAGGGCGGACGGAACATCGCCGAAGCCGATGCCCCGTCCTATGTCTGGGGCTATGCGGTGGGCAACGATCTGACGCGCCGCGACCTGCAACTGGCCGCGCGGGAACTCGGCCGGCCCTGGGACATGGGCAAGGCGTTCGACCGGTCGGCGGTGATCGGGCCGGCCCACCCGGCATCCGATGTCGGCCATCCGGACAAGGGTTCCATCCGGCTGACGGTCAATGGCGAGACGCGGCAGGATGCCGATCTGTCGGAGCTGATCTGGTCGGTGCCGGAGGTCGTCTCCATCCTGTCGCACTCGATCGCGCTCAAGCCCGGCGACCTGATCATGACGGGGACGCCGGCCGGTGTCGGCCCGCTAATGGAAGGCGATGTCTGCGTGGTCACCATCGAAGGACTTGGCGAAATCACCACCACGATCGGACCGCGCGGATAGGCCGATGACCCTCAAGCTGCACAATTATTTTCGCTCGTCCACGTCGGTCCGGTTGCGCGTTGCGCTCAATCTCAAGGGCGTGGACTACGATTACGTTTCCTATGCGCTGCGCACGCAGGAGAACCGTTCACCGGGCTTTCTGGCGCTCAATCCGCAAGGGCTTGTCCCGGCGCTTGAACTTGAGGACGGCACCGTGCTGACCCAGTCGCTGGCGATCATCGAATGGCTCGACGAAACCCGGCCGGAGCCGGCGCTGCTGCCATCCGATCCGGAAGGCCGGGCCCGCGTGCGCGCGCTCTCCTACATGATCGCCTGCGAGGTGCATCCGCTCAACAATCTGCGCGTCCTCAACCATTTGGCCGGGCGTTTCGGCACCGACGCGGCCGGGCAGAAAGAATGGTTCACCCATTGGGTGACGACCACGTTCGACCCGCTGGAAGCCATGCTCGCCGGCGATCCCGCAACCGGTCCGTTCTGCCATGGCGAGACGCCGAGCATGGCGGACATCTGCCTTTACGCGCAGGTCTGGAACAACAAGCGCTTTGCGATCGACACCGCGCAATGGCCGACGATCGCGGCGATCTTCGAGCGGCTCGATGCGATCGATGCTTTCCGCAAGGCCGCCCCGCCCAACCAGCCCGACGCGACCTGACCGCAAACGAAGACCCGAACGGAGGAATGCCATGAGCCAGCCCGCAACGCACGAAACCGTCGAGCATGCCATGCAGCCCGAGGACACGCCGGAACTGCGGGCGCTCTATCGCGGTTTCGAAGACAATCATCTGATCCCGCTATGGACGCAGATCGGCGATCTGATGCCGATCCACCCCAAGCCGCGCGCCGTCGCCCATGTCTGGAAATGGTCATCGCTTCTGCCGCTGGCGGAAAAATCGGGCGAACTGGTGCCTGTCGGCCGCGGCGGCGAGCGCCGGGCCATCGGGCTCGCCAACCCGGGCCTTGGCGGCCATGCCTATGTCAGCCCGACCCTGTGGGCGGCGATCCAGTATCTGGGTCCGCGCGAAACGGCGCCCGAACACCGCCATTCGCAGAACGCCTTCCGTTTCATCGTCGAGGGCGAGGGCGTCTGGACCGTCGTCAATGGCGATCCGGTGCGGATGAGCCGCGGCGATCTGCTCCTGACGCCGGGCTGGTATTTCCACGGCCATCACAATGACACCGACAAGCCGATGGCCTGGATCGACGGGCTCGACATCCCGTTCTCGCAGCAAAACGATGTGGGCTTTTTCGAGTTCGGTTCGGACCGCGTCACTGACTATGCAACGCCGCGCTTTTCGCGGGGCGAGCGGCTCTGGTGCCATCCGGGCCTGCGGCCGCTGTCGGGCCTGAAGGACACGGTCAGCACACCCATCGGTGCCTATCGCTGGGAGCATACCGACCGGGCACTGACCGAGCAGTTGCTCCTGGAAGAAGAGGGTCAGCCGGCCACCGTCGAGCAGGGGCATGCGGCGGTGCGCTATGTCAATCCGACGACCGGCGGCGATGTGATGCCGACGATCCGCTGCGAGTTCCATCGCCTGCGCGAAGGCACCAAGACACCGGCGCGCCGGGAGGTCGGCTCGACGGTCTTCCAGGTGTTCGACGGGCGCGGGTCGGTTGTCATGGACGGCGTCGAGCACAGGATCGACATTGGCGACATGTTCGTCATCCCGTCCTGGATCGAATGGTCGCTGCAGGCCGAGACGCGGTTCGACCTGTTCCGCTTTTCCGATGCGCCGATCATGGAGCGCCTGCATTTCGCGCGAACCCATGTGGACGAAGGCGACCGGTGAGCGACACGCTTGATAAGGCGCGCGCCGCGCTGCGGCAAAGGCAGGGCGCAGGCGCCCGCTATGACGCGGAGCGCGCCCCGGCGGTTGAGCTTGACTGGGCGCGGCGCGGGACGGCCTATTTCGCGCGGTTGCTCAACGGGTTGAGCGATGCGGATCTGGATGCGCCGTCCCGGCTTGACGGGGTTTCCCGGCGCCATGTGGTCGCCCATGTCGGCTATCACGCCCGCAAAATGTCGGACATCGTCTCCTGGGCCCGGCAAGGGAAGGGCGACCCCATGCCGGACGCCTTGCTGCTCGATGGGGATGATGTGGCCGCGCGTGCGACCCAGCCGGCCCGGGCGCTGCGCAACCTCTTTGCCCATGCTGGCGTCCATCTGAATGTCGAATGGCGCGATCTCGGCGATGCGGAATGGGACGTCACCGTCACCGATGTCGAGGGCCGCAGCCTTGCAGTGCGCGAAACGCCATGGCTGCGCGCCCGGACGATCTGGCTGTCTGCCCTCGACCTCGATGCCGGCGGACGGCTGGCCGACGCACCGCCGGAGTTCGTCGAACGGCTGGCGCAAACGGGCGACCTTGATCGGGCCACTGGGCAGGAAGGCCTGGCGCACGCGGAGATGGGCGCCAGCGGCCACGAGCGTTTTGCGGCGTTGTGATCGTCTTTTTCGTTGCTGGTGATTGATGGCAGATAGGCGAAGCGATGCCTAAGATACGCCCGAACCGGTCTCCGAGAGCACGGTTGACAGCTTTGCCATCAAATTGCCGCCCTCGAAAAGAAAGCCGGGAATGCCCGCAGCCGAAGCCGCGTCCAAGTCTTTTTGGCGATCTCCGATCAGAAACGATCTTTGCCGGTCGACAGGCCAACGCTCGAGCAAATCCCTGATCATGCCCGGTTCTGGCTTTCTGTCCTTGCAAGCCACTTTGTACTCTGACCGGGCAGCATCGGGGTGATGCGGGCAATATCGAAAATCGTCAATGTGCGCGCCTTGTGCTCCAAGCTCCAAATTGAACCATTCGTGAAGCGCGCGAACATCACTTTCCTCATAATACCCATGCGCAACGCCGGCCTGATTGGTCACCACGAACACGTAGTAGCCAAGGCCGTTGAGCGTCTTCACGGCCTCGACCGCGCCATCGATCCAGCGGATCTGATCCGGCTGGTTGGCGTAACCGATATCCACGTTCAAAACGCCGTCGCGATCCAGAAAAGCAGCCGGTCTCCGGCGTATGTCGGGCAACAGCGATTGTGCCCGCTGAAGGTCTTCCGGCACGCCGATGTCGATGAACGGAGCATCATACGCCCGACCGCCGAGGAGCTGGTTGTCAATCAATGCGGGAAAGACTTGTTCTTCAAGCGATGAACGGCCCGCCGGCAGAAACTCGAGCACTCTTTTCGAAAGCAGGTACGTACCGGCATTTATTAGACCACTTCGTGCCGTAGACGACCGGCTTATCTCAGTCACCAGTCCGTCGTTGTCCAAGTGCACCAGGCCGTACCGGCTGGCGTTCGATGTTTCGCGCAAAGCCATCCGCCCAACCAGATCTCCTGGCAGGGTTTGCAGATCAAGCATGTTGATCGGGAAGTAGGTGTCGCCGTTGGCAAGAAAAAAGCTCGAAGCCAACTCGTCTTTGGCATCTTGCAGGGCTCCGCCGGTGCCCATCGCGCTGGGCTCGACATGAACCCTGACAATCGCCCTGCCGAACGTGTGGCCGTGATAGCGGCGATAGATCTGATCGCCGTGGTAACCGGCCAGAATGAGGATGTCGGTGAAGCCGAACCGTGCCACCTCCTCCATCTGCCACTCCAGATAGGGGCGTCCAGCAACCGGCATCAGCGGTTTGGGCGTGTCCGTGGTGAGATCACCGAGACGGGTCCCGCGGCCGCCCGCAAGTATCACATATTGTGAGGCCGGTCGGACGGGCATCAGGAGCCAATCAGCTCCTGTTCGATACGCGCGCACATGAAGTGGTAGAGGCAAAGATGGATCTGTTGAATGGCGGGCGTCGACGAACTGTCGACTGCGAGCAGATGATCACACAGTTCGGCCATCTTTCCGCCGCCGCGTCCGGTCAGGCCGATTGTCGTCATGCCGTTCGCCTTGGCGGCAGAAAATGCCGCAACGACATTTTTGGAGTTGCCGGATGTCGAAAGGCCGATCACGACACCTGCCATCTGTCGATAGGCTTCGATCTGGCGCGCGAAGACGGTATCGAAGCTGTAGTCATTGCTCCAAGAGGTCAGTACAGCAGGATTGGAGGAAAGGCAGACGGCGGGAATGGCTTCTCGCTCTTTGAGAAAGCGGCCGACCAATTCTCCAACGATGTGCTGGGCATCCGCTGCAGAGCCGCCATTGCCACAGACAAGGATCAGCTTTCCGGATCGCACGACCGTGCATACCGCGTCGACGGCTCTTTCCATCGTATCGGCCATATTCTGATCGTCAGTGATGGCCAAAAGTGACCGCGCGTCCTCCAACCAACTGGTGAGTTGCAGACGTTCCATGTGATAGATTCCCCCGGATTGAATTGGCCGACGGCCGTTGTCGTGCGATTGCATGAAGAAGGTGCAATCGCTCCGACTATTTGCGGCGCTTGAGAAGGGCGGACAATTCGCGACGAATTCTGCCGCGTGCCCTGTCGAAAAATGTGGTCGGTCGAATTGTGATTGATGTGATCATGCACACCACATGCGACCGGGCGGTGAGCTTGATCTCCACGCCAGGGGCACTACTGAGAAATACGGTCCTGGTTCTAATCGTCGTACCCAAAGCCGTTTCTTGAAGGGATGCGGACCGCGTTTGGTGCACGACAGCGCCGTTGGCCGACGTGATCTCCATCAGAAGCTGCCCCGTTGCCGGTTGCCCGCCGGCAACGTTCACCTCAAAAATGTAGTCGCCTGCCGTCAGATTGACCCGCGGCCCCTGCAGCACCATGTCGCCATCGTTGGCATCGACCACAATCGTCGTGCCGATCTTGGTGCTCCTGCCCGCCGTTAATCGCTCATACCAGGCGGGGATGACGCCAAGCGGCATCGCTTCTACGTTCCGGGGATCATCGCTGTTGGGATTCTGCGATGACATGTCCGGCTGTGCCTTTCGCGTGTTGCCAGCCAGTACCTCCACAGAAGACGCATTGTCAGCCGCGATCACATCGAGCAATTGCTCTGACGGTGCTGCCCAAGCATTTGAGCCGCCGACATAGTCCCGGGGTTTGTACAGGGCAAGATGAACGGACCCGAACGCGTAGCCTTCGTGCGACAGAACAAGGTTCGGGTAGGCCTCCGACCGAACAATCGCCCCTTCTTTCCGATCCACTTTCCCGAGAAACTCCACCAATGGTTGGGAGAGCTTGGCGGTTTCGTCCGATATTTCATAAGTTGCGTCACCCAGAAGGCTGAGCCCCGATGCTTCGATGATGTGTTTGTTGAGCAGGTCGGGATCGAACAGGATCACAAACGGATCCCACCCGATTCCATCATGGGGGCCGGACAGCTTGAACTCTGTCGCAACGGTCAGCACGCCACCCTTTTTGATGACCCGGCCCATCTCGTGAGCACAGTTGGCGACATATTCGAGACTGCCCAGATGTTCGATGCTGCCGGAACTGTAGATGCCGTCGAAGCTTTCGTCAGGAAACCGCAATCGCCGCGCATCCATATGCATAGGCAGCAGTCGGTCCTCTTCATAGTCGGCGCTCTGATAGCGCGACGGATCGAGCAGCATCCCCACCGGGGCGCCGTAAGACCAAACTCCGGCATTGGCATAGATGTCCGTTGCAAACACGCGCCCGACACGCTTGGTCAGGAAATAGGATGTCGTCTCAAGTCCGGCGCCGACGCCAAGGACGTCCGCTGTTCGTTGCAGTACGTCATGGTCTTCAAGCGTTCGGACCGCCATTGCGATCTCCCAGCGCTTGGAGTCGGCGACGGTTTCGTCGTCTTCCAGCGCCGGGTCGAACTCATGGCCAAATATCTGCGTGATCAGGCGACGTAGTTCTTCGGTTTGAAAGTCTTCAATTTCACAGAGTTTCGTATAGGGAAGCATTATGCATCCTTCTGGGATCTGTAGTGCGGGACCAGTTTATCGATCGTCAGTGACGACCTGTATCGTTCGTAGGCTGATTTGCGCAGGGCCTCGATCCGCGGCAATATTCTGTCAAGCGCATCGGCAATCTGCAGCTCGGTGTCGCCGTTGCTGCAAATCACCTCTTCACCTGTCTCCGGACCGAAAGCCGACCACATGGCTTCTTGTGACACGATCACTGGCACGCCTGCCGAGATCGCCTGCACGCCCGGGCCGGTCATGCCGATGTTGGGCGGATAACGCAGATTGAGAACGACATCACAACTGTAAAGCAGCCGATCGAATTCGTCGTCGCTGACCCAGTCCTTCAGGGTAACCTGCTCGCTCATACCGTGGTCGTCCACAAGCTGCTTGATCTCCTGATAGTAGCCATCGTCGACCGGGTTGCCGACTATCAGCACATGCAGCGCGTATCTGTCTTTGAGGCTCGCTATGGCCGCAAGGCCCTCACGTACAAGCTTGTTGGGCACGATGTTGCCGAACATTCCGATGACGAACGCGCCAGAGGCATCAAACGTGGCCTCGCGCAACGCTGTCCGGTTTAGGTTCCTCATTTTGAAGCGAATATCGCGCTTGGCGAGCGGAACGGCTTCGATCTTTTCGGCAATGGCCGCATCATCGGCGTCTTCCACCAGCATCCGCCGAAACTGCTCGTCGTGAACGAGTGCCCGCTTTGACGTCTTCAGGGCAAAAGCGTTGAGCCGGCCACCGAGTGCAGACCTAATCGCGGACGTCCAAGCCTCTTGGTCGTTTTTGCCGGCCAGTTCCACAGCAAGCGACTTTGTTCGGCTTGCCGGTTCTGCCTCAAAGAGACGGTCAAAAACCGCCCGCTTGTCGTGGGCATCGCTGAGGAGGAAAACACCTTCACCCATTGTCAAATCATGGAAGACCGATGTTCCATTCAGGCGCTGCATCATCCGCCACATGAAGTACTGCCATGACGACCCGCCCAGCTGATAGAAAATTCTGGTATCGGGCCAACGTTTGATCAGAAGTTCCGCAGCCTTCTCGGTGCAAACCACATAGTGTTTACCCAGTGATATCAGTGGTTCCATGCCTGAGCGCACGATCACAAACGTCGGACACTCGGCCGATAACCTGCTGGCGATGTTGTCGACATAGTCGACGATGCCGCACTTGTCGGGATAGTAGGAGCTAGCAATTGCCGTCGCGGTCGTTTCACTTCGGCTGTGAAAGCGGGAGGCGGCTTGGTTCTTTACCTGTTGTATGTGATCCGACGTGATTTCAAGATCTCGCAAGAGTTGGCGGCGGCCCGCATCCGTTCTTAGTCGGAGTTTGTCGACCCAGTCGTCGTCTTCGATTGCTCTTCGAAGACTCATTCCAAATTCTTCCACGTTGTTTGAATCAACGTAGTGCGGCAGACCCTTTCCTACTTCCTTGAATATTCTGGTATTATTTGCGATCGTCGGAACGCCCAGCGCAACGGATTCAACGACCGGGTATCCAAATCCCTCATAATTTGATGGTTGAACGCAAAAGCGGGCGTTCCGGTAAAGCGATACCAGTTCCTGTTCGGAAACGTCGATCAGTAGTTCTATTCCGTTGCGTCTGCCGACATCGTCGATCAGTGACTGTCGAAAAGTTTCGCTGGCAAGCACAATTTTCAAAGTGACATTGCGGTCGCAACCGGCAAGCGCTTTGTCCCATGCCATGCACAGTTGCGGCAGGTTTTTTGTGTGGTGGTGGCTCGAAACGCAGATTGCGTGACGGTTCTCTTGTGGCCCAGTATTGGGATGGGACTGCGGCGTCTCTTCTGCGGCTGCTTCTCGAAACCTCGGTCCCAATAGAGGATAGATCGTTGTGATCTTCGACGGATCAACGCCGAAATGCATGGCAAAATCCTGCCGGGTCGTGTTCGAGATAGAGATTAGAGCATCACACTCCTTCGCGAAGGCGACCTGCTCGATGTAGTACTGTGCCCATTTGTTGTCCGGCAGATAGTGCTTTTGGTACAGAAACGGAATTGCGTCATAGAGTATGGCGACGGTTGGAAGGTCCAGAATCGGAACGAAGGAATCGCCGATAAACGGGGTCAGGTTCCAATATTGGGCGGCACCGATTTCTCTGAGTTTATCGGCAAGGCGCAGTGTGTTTGCCTCGCGTCGCAAGAATCGGTCGTCTAGATCGTATGGAATGGACTCGTAGATATCGGAGATGTCCAGCCTTTTCAGGTTCTGCACACTCTTGAACAACCAGTCATCGCCGACCTTGGCTCCCACGTCTTGGTCGAAGTGGCGCTCGTAGGTCAGGCCATAGTGTGTTTCGTTTGGTTCTGCGGCACAAACGTGGCTGATGATCTCGCGCGCCACACGCCCCATGCCACGCTCGGAAGCGGACGTTGAAAACGCCCTGAGATCAAATGCAATCATGACTTCACCGAGCCAAGAAAACGGTTCCGTCGGCGACCTTGCTTCGCCAATAATCCAACAGGTCCGCCATCGTTTGTTCGAAACCGATCTCAGGTTTCCAGCCTGTGTGCTGGGAGAACTTTCGGGTGTCGGGAATCTGCAGGTCTGCATCAATCGGGCGCAGCCTGGCCGGATCGGTCTCAACCCTGATGTCCTTGACGCGCGACGATGCAAGCAAGCTGTCGAGCATGTCGCCCACCGTACAACTGTAGGTGCCGCCGATATTGTAGTACGCGCCCGGTGTGGGATTCACCGTGACAAGGAGATAATAGGCTCGAACCGCATCGCGGACGTCAGCCCATGTGCGCATCGATTTCAGGTTACCGGTGCGCAAAACCGGCGGGATGGCGTTGGCCTCAATGAGCGCGATCTGCTTTGCAAACGAGGACTCCGCAAAGACGTCACCACGTCGCGGCCCGGTATGGGTGAACATACGCGTCGACATCACGCACATGTCGTAGGCCTCGGCATAGTAGCGCGCGACAAGATCGGTCCCGACCTTCGAGATCGCATATGGCGAGGCAGGATGAAAACCGCACTCTTCGTCGATCGGCAGCTTTTCCTTCGGCACACGTCCAAAGACCTCGGAAGATGCACAAATGTGCGTCACCGCGTCCGGCCTGACCTCTCGAATGGCGCCCAAGAGCCGCTCGGTGCCCAGTATGTTGGTGTCCATCGTGTCGAGCGGCGCTGTGAAGCTGGTCTGGGGATAGCTCTGCGCGGCAAGGTGGAACACCAAGTCGGGCTCGACGTCCTGAACGACATTCCGGATGGACATGGTGTCACGAAGGTCGCCATAGTGCAGGAAAACGCGGTCGGCGCCATTTATTCTTGGAATGAGGTGGGAAATGTTGTCCATCGGGCTTCGCCATCGGCTAAGACCGTGAATCTCCCAATCGGTTTCGCTCAGCAGGTAGTCGGCCAGATGCGATCCCACCATACCGGTGATGCCGGTGATCAATACCTTTTTGCTCATCAGTCACGTCTTTCAGCTAGAGGCCGCGCCTTGTCCGCGCTCCTTGTTCATCGATTGCAACTTTCAGGACGTTGCCGGTGCCGAACGCCTCATCGAACCGCGCCTTGAGGCGCGAAGGAGCGAGCACGAGCATGAAGCCGCCACCCCCAGCACCGCACAATTTTGCCCCGTGAGCGCCAAGAGCCAGCGCCTTTTCATGAATTGCGTCAATTCGGTCCGTAGAAACGGCCGTCGAAAGCGACCGTTTGGTGTACCAAGCCTCGTTCAGCATCCGGCCGATTTCATCGATCATCGACTCGGAGTTCTCATTTTCAAATGTCGACACGGCCTGGTCAACCAGAAGTTTCAGGTGACCCAGCTCCTTAACGATAGCCTTTTTTTTCGTCTTCTCCATTTGCTCACCGGCGACGGTCGATGCCCTTCGCTGCGAGCCGGTATAGACAAGAAACAGCGAGTCATTGAGCCTACTGTAGTTGGCATGGGGCATGTTTACCGGACTGACCGAGAGCCGGTTTTCTCCAAAGTCGTACCTGGAAAACCCTCCAAACGCAGAATGCAGCTGGTCCTGAATGCCGCCGTTTTCGGCAAGGATGTTTCGCTCCATATCGATGGCCGCCATCGCCAGGCCATAGCGACTGATCTCTTCATTCTTGAGGGACTTGATCAATGCAATGAAGCCGACGGTGAATGCCGATGAACTTCCCAATCCCGTCCCGCCCGGCACGTCGGAGAAGATAGATATGTTGAGCGGCACATCATAGTTCTCCTTGCGCAGGACCTCGCGGACTACGGGGTGCGCAATGTCTTGGGCCGACGAAACATTCTCGATTTCCCGGTAGAGGATCCTGTACCTTTGGTCGGCAAAGCCGGCCATCGGAATGGCCGTCGTGTACACATACAGCGAAACCGCCATGCCGATCACGGCGCCCGGATACAGGTGATAATACTCGGGATAGTCCGTACCGCCTCCGAAGAGGCTGATCCGAACCGGAGACTTGGAAATCGTCAACATCTACATAGGCTCCAAATCGACGGAATCGGGGCGTTCTCGATAAAAAAAGCAGTTCTTGAGCCGTGTCGAAAAACCGCCATCACCCACCGCTGCAAGTGCGGTCCTCGGCCGGCCGGCACAATATGGCGCCGGCGTTCGGGGCAGTCGTCCGAGCGGCCCCGGTGGTCCGCTGGCAAAAGCCCGATGGCAGATGACGGGGACCCACAACTTGCATTGCGGACTTTTGTCCCCCGTTTCGGTTCAGCCGTGCATTCCATCTAGCGCCGCCCCTTCAGGAACCGTCGGACCGAACGAAGCGGACGCGTCAGGCGCCAGGACCGTGACGACAAGATCGCTTCACGCTCGTGCCGGAGCCTGTCTACCAAGTCTTGGGCGCTGAGCAATCTTTCAGTCTCGGCCGACAATGCCAGGTTCGCGTCGCGGCATTGTTCATCCAGCCGCCCAACTTCGGCCGACAATGCCAGGTTCGTACTGCGGTATTGTTCGTCCAGCCGCCTGACTTCGGCCGATAGATCGTCGACCTGGGCCGTCAGCTTCGTGATTTCGTCGGCCGCTCCATCGGCACGCGAACGCTCCTCGGCCAACGTTTTCCAAGCATCGCGCAGGGCCGGCGAGTTTCCCGACAGGCTCAGGATGAAGTCATCGAAAACTCCGGGCCCATGATCAAACAGGGCGGCCAAACTCCGATGCTCCTCATGCACGTAGAACCGGTTCAAGCCGTCGCCATAAGCGAAAACATAGTCCATCGCGACCAAATCCGGTTCCCATTCCCGATAGCTGGCCTCTTGCGAGAACGGCTTTGTGCTTTCCACAACGACAATCCATGGTCGAGCATCGGAGCCCTTCCAACTTGCGATCACATCGGCTTCCATGCCTTCGACGTCAATTTTCAGCCAGTGGATCGTCTGATCGGGATGCTTGTCAAAAACTTGCTTCAGGCTGATGACATCCACACAAACCTCTTCCAAGGTCGTTTCGTCGTCACTCAGGTTTTCGGCGATGGTCCGATGTCCCGTCAGCATCGACGTTCCCGGCATAAGAAACATCGTCAACTTGGATTCGGCCGTTGCCACTGCGGCCTGGATCACCACATCTCGTGGGCGCTGTCGAAGCAACTCTTCGATACGGCTCGGAGACGGTTCAATGCTAACGCCGCTCCATCCATTGTCATAAAACGCCTTGCTGACCGAACCGGCACTCGGGTCTTCGGCTCCCACATCAATGTAGAATCCATTTTCGACGTGTTTGAGCGCGCGCCACAGCATCACGTCCTCAAAGTTCTGGGCATAACTCACAAATGGCTTCATGCGCGCCCGCTTTGCGATTCGGCCGCGATCTTGTTGCGCCAGTCCTCCAACAGATCTCCGAGCGTTTCCTCAAAGCGATAGCGAGGCCACCAGGAAAGTTGCTGACGAATTCGCGCAGGATCGCCGGATGCGCGTTCGATCTCGTTTGGCCGTAATCGGGTCGGCTCGACCTCGACGGAAATGTCGGCGTCCGAAGCGGCGATCAACGTGTCGAGCAACCGCCGGATCGACCAGGGCGATCCCGTGCTCAAATTGAATGCCGTGCCGGGCGCGACGTCGATGTCTTCCAGCGCCGCGGCCACATAGGCCTCGGCCACATCACGCACGTCCAGAAAGTCGCGTTCCGCCGACAGGTTTCCGACCCGGACCACCGGTTCCTGCGCCCCCGTCTCTATCCGCGCCACCTGTCGGGCAAAATCGGACGCGACATAGCTCGGCACCTGCCCGGGCCCGGTATGATTGAATGGCCTGAACCGGACGGCGCGCAGTCCCTGCCGCGCCATCTGGCCAAGCATAAGGTCCGCCGCGGCCTTGCTGGCCCCGTAGGCGTTCACCGGTTCAAGCGGCATGTCTTCCTGAACGGGTCCGTGGGATTGGTTGACGCTCGTTCCATAGGCCTCGGCGCTGCCGGCGAAGACGAACCGGGCGTGAGGGGCATGTTCGAGCACGGCGTGCGCCAGCTTCAGCGTGCCCATGACGTTGATGTCCCAGGCCGCAACCGGGTCGCTGCGCGCTTCGGCCGGCGCTGCGATCGCCGCCAGGTGAATGACAGCGGTGGGTTGGGCGGCAATGACGGCCTCTGTCACCGCCTGCGCGTTGCGGATATCGGCATGCGAAGCTTCGGCGCGATCAAGCAGGGGAATGATTCGGATCGGCCTGTTCTTGGCGGCCGCTTCAAGCTGCCGAACGACCCAGCCTCCAACAAAGCCCGACGCGCCGGTTATCGCGATCGTCGAGACGCGCTGGTCACTCATGCCGTCACTCTCCACATCGGGCAAGGGTCAGCCGATTTTGAGCCGTTTCAGATCGGCGTCGACCATTTCGCGGATCATGTCCTCCAGGGATGTGGTGGCCTCCCATCCCAGCTTCGCCTTCGCCTTCGCCGGATTGCCGAGCAATACGTCGACTTCCGCCGGCCGAAAGAGTTCGGGATCGATCACCAAATGCGCATCCATCTCAACGCCCGCATGCTCAAAGGCAATGCGGCACATGTCACGTACGGTGGTCGTCCTGCCGGTCGCGACCACATAGTCGTCCGCTTGGTCCTGCTGCAGCATCAGCCACATGGCGATGACATAGTCGCGGGCGTGACCCCAATCGCGTTTTGCGTCGATATTGCCGAGGCGCAACTCGCTGGCCAGGCCTAGCTTGATGCGCGCGACACCATCGGTGACCTTGCGCGTGACAAACTCGATCCCGCGCAAAGGTGACTCATGGTTGAACAGGATGCCGCTTGATGCATGCAGCCCGAAGCTTTCGCGATAGTTCACGGTCAACCAATGGCCGTAGAGCTTGGCTACCGCATAGGGCGAACGCGGGTAGAACGGTGTTTCTTCGCTTTGTTCGGCCTCTTGGATAAGGCCGTACATTTCTGACGACGAAGCCTGATAGAAGCGGGCATCGGGCTGTTCCAGGCGGACGGCTTCCAGGATGTTGCCGACGCCCAAACCGGTCACCGAGCCCGTCAGCAATGGCTGCTGCCAAGAGGATTTGACGAATGACTGGGCCGCCAGATTGTAGACCTCGTCCGGCTTGACCTCGCGGATCGAGCGAATGAGCCCGGACAGATCGGTGAGATTGCCGTCGACAAGCCTTACATCCCGGTCGATGCCCAGCCATTTCAGCCGAACCGTGTTGACGTCGGCCGTGCTCGATCGTCGGACAAGGCCGTGAACCTCGTATCCTTTCTCAAGCAAGAGTTGTGAAAGGTATGCCCCGTCCTGGCCGGTAATTCCGGTCACCAAAGCGCGTTTCGCCATCGTCGAAAAGCTCCTGTCAGTATAATCGTCCTGATGCCCATGAGCAGGCCCGGCAGCCGAACTGGATTGCGCTCTGCCCATACCGGGCCGTGATGCGCATTTCAAACTTCGATGTGCGATCAGGCATGTCCGCGCTCTTTTGCCGGCTTGCTCCTGACATGCCGGACCGCGCGCATCAATGCCTTCGTCGATCAAAAAGGTATCGTGCCCGACAATCTTGGGGATCAAGGACGAAGAGTGTTTGAACGCCCGGACCGACCGCGCCTTGGCGGGCTTGCACAGGCGACGGGGTCGCCCGACATCGCGTCGGCGAGAACGACCGCCCGATCATCACGTCCGTTCAGGCCGCTTCCTGACGCCGCCAGGAGGGGAACGGGTCGGGCAGGTTTGCCAGGCCGGCAAGGTCGTCTGGCGATGACGCAAGTTTCTCGGAACAGAGCGCTGCGTCCAGCCGTGCCTTGAGCCATGGCCAGTCGATGCCGGCGCCGATGAAGACGATCTCCTGGCGGCGGTCGCCCCAGGGCTCCTGCCAGTTCGACTGCATGTAGCGGGTCATGATGTCCTGGTCGGGCCATTTGTCCTTGGGGACCGACGCCCACCACAGGCCGAGCGGCGCGACCGACGACAGGGCGCCGGCGAGCGAGAATTCAGCGACGAAATCGGGGCGCGTGGCGATCCAGAAATGGCCCTTGGCGCGGATCACGCCGGGCATGTCACCGTTCAGAAGGGCGTAGATGGCCTGCGGGTCGAACGGCCGGCGCGCGCGGTAGACATAGGATGTGACGCCATATTCCTCGGTCTCGGGCACATGATCGGCAAAGCCGTAAAGCTCCTTGGCCCACATGGGATGTTCATGCGCCTTGTCGAAATCGAAGAGGCCCGTGTCGAGGATCGCATCGGCGCCGACATCGGAGTAGCTCGTCTCGATGATGTGCGCATCGGCGTTGAGGCTGCGGATGATCTTGCGCGCCGCATCGACCTGATGGGGCTCGGCATCATCGACCTTGTTGAGGATGATGACATCGGCGAACTCGATCTGGTCGGTCAGGAGATGGACGAGCGTCCGCTCATCCTCCTCGCCCATCACCTCGCCGCGGTCGTGCAGGAAATCGTGGCTCGAATAGTCGCGCAAAAGGTTCACGGCATCGACGACGGTGACCATCGTGTCGAGCCGGGCAACGTCCGACAGGCTGTGTCCGTCTTCGTCCCGGAAATCGAAGGTCGTGGCGACGGGCAGCGGTTCGGAAATGCCGGTCGACTCGATCAGAAGGTAATCGAACCGCCCTTCGCCGGCCAGACGCCGCACCTCGGCGAGCAGATCGTCTCGCAGCGTGCAGCAGATGCAGCCGTTCGACATTTCGACCAGCGTCTCGTCCGTGCGGCTGAGTTCGGTGTCGGCGCGCACGAGATCGGCATCAATGTTGACCTCGGACATGTCGTTGACGATGACCGCCACCCGGCGCCCCTCGCGATTGTTCAGGACGCGGTTGAGCAACGTCGTTTTACCGGCGCCGAGAAAGCCGGAGAGGACGGTGACGGGAAGGCGGGGGTCGGACATATGTTATCACATCACATCTGAAGACCGGAAAAACGGGCGGCTCCTGCCGCCCGTCGGTGATGGAAGCCGATGATCGTCAGCTTGCCGGTGTCAGGCAATCCTTGAACGACGTCGTCATGTTGCGGATCAGCTCGAAATAAAGGTCCGGGCCGTTTTCCAGTTCCGCGCCGAGCGGGTCGAGCACGCCGGATTTGGCCGATGTTCCCTCGATCACCGTCGACACCAGTTGCGGCTCGAATTGCGGTTCGGAGAAGACGCAAGTGGCGCCGGCGTTCTGGACGGTCTCGCGCAGTTCGCCGATGCGTTCGGCGCCCGGCATCACCTCGGGCGACACGGTGATCGAGCCGGCAGCTTCAAGACCGAAACGGTCCTCGAAATAGTGGTAGGCGTCGTGGAAGACGACGAAGCCCTGATCGGAAAGTCCGGCCAGTTCGGTCTCCACCTCGGCGATCAGCGCATCGAGCCTGGCTTCCAGCGCCTCGGCATTGGCCTCATAGGTTGCGGCATTGGCCGGATCGGCCTCGACGAGCGCCTCCTCGATCTCGTGGACGAGCGCCTTGGCGTTCATCGGGTCGAGCCAGATATGGGGATCGGCGCCGTCATGGCTGTGCCCATGACCGTCGTCATGTCCGGCTTCCGCCATTTCCTCTTTTTCGTGATCATGGTCATGTCCGGCTTCGGTTGTTTCATGCGAGTGGTCATGGTCGTGATCGTGATCATGCCCGGCTTCGGCGGTCTCTTCACCGTGATCATGGTCGTGCCCATGATCATCGTGTGCATGCTCATCATCGTCGCCGTGATCATGCGCTTCAAAGGCGCCGCCCTCGCGGAAACCGAGCTTGACCAGATCGTGCGCGTCCATCAGTTCGACGGTCTTTGCATCGGCCGCGATGTTTTCCAGCGCGCCTTCCAGGAAGGCTTCCAGTTCATGGCCGACCCAGAAAACGACATCGGCGGACTGCAGCATCGTCGCTTCGGAGGGGCGCATTGCATATGTGTGCGGAGAGCCGGCACCCTGAACGATCAGGCTGGGCTCGCCGACGCCTTCCATGACCCCGGCGACAAGCGAATGGATCGGCTTGATCGAGGCGACCACATTGATCTCGGCCTGGGCGGCGCCGGCCGATGCGGCCAGCAATGTCGACGCCAGAAGGGTTGATTTCGCAAGGCGCATATTGTTCTCCCTGTTGCACCGGTGTGGCGAGGGCGATCCCTCACAACGAGATTGTGTAATGGTATAACGTGTGCGATACCATCGCAACCGGTTTTGCACCGATTGCCGCGACCATGCGAGCTTGATATCTCGAACCGATGTTGAAACGACCGGACCCACTTGTGACGCTCGATGGCGCGGGCATTTTCCGCGATGGCCGATGGCTGGTGCGCGGGGTGAGCTGCACGGTCGACCCCGGCGAGATCGTCACGCTGATTGGCCCGAACGGGTCGGGGAAATCGACCACCGCGAAAATGGCGCTCGGCATATTGAAGCCCGACGAGGGCTCGGCGAAACGCCGCGACGGTCTGCGGATCGCCTATGTGCCGCAGTCGCTGGCGATCGACTGGACGCTGCCCCTGGCCGTTGACCGCTTTCTGCGCCTGACGGGACCGATCAGCAAGGCAGAGGCAGCGGACGCGCTGGCCGCCACCGGCGTTGGCCATCTGGCCCGTGCCGAAGTGCGCACCCTGTCCGGCGGCGAGTTCCAGCGCGTGCTTTTGGCGCGGGCCATTGCGCGCAAGCCCGATCTTCTGGTCTTGGACGAACCGGTGCAGGGCGTCGACTTCACCGGCGAGATCGCGCTTTACGAGCTGATCAAGTCCATCCGGGACCGGCTCAATTGCGGCGTTTTGCTGATCTCCCATGATCTGCATGTCGTCATGGCGGCGACCGATCGCGTGATCTGTCTCAACGGTCATGTGTGCTGTTCGGGGACGCCGACCGCCGTCGCATCGAGCGCCGAATATAAGGCGCTGTTCGGCGCCCGTGCGGCCTCGACCCTGGCCGTTTACGAACACAGCCACGACCATACCCATCTGCCGGACGGGCGCGTGCAGCATGCCGACGGCACGATCACGGACCATTGCCATCCCGGCGACGGGCACCATCCCGGTTCCGATGTGCTGAACGAGCCGGGAGATGGCGATGCTCGATGATTTCTTCACCCGCGCGCTGATCGCCGGCATCGGCGTCGCCCTGGTTGCCGGCCCCTTGGGGTGCTTCATCGTCTGGCGTCGGCTGGCCTATTTCGGCGACACGCTGTCCCACGCGGCGCTTTTGGGGGTCGCGCTTGCCTTCCTGTTCGAGGTCAACATCACGGTGGCTGTCTTTGCCGTGTCGGCCTGCGTATCGATCGCTCTTCTGCTGCTTCAGCGCGGCGCGACATTGTCGGCGGACGCACTGCTCGGCCTTCTGGCGCACGCCTCGCTGGCGCTCGGCATGGTCGTCCTGGCCTTCATGACCTGGGTGCGTTTCGATCTGATGGGGCTGTTGTTCGGCGACATTCTGGCCGTCTCGAGATCGGATCTGGCCACCATCTGGCTCGGTGGCGCCGTGGTGCTTGCTATCCTCGCGGCGATCTGGCGTCCGCTGTTTGCGGCGACCGTCAACCGCGAACTGGCGGAAGCCGAGGGCATGAACCCGGCCCGCGCCAACATCATCTTCATGCTGCTGATGGCCGCGGTGATCGCGATCGCCATGAAGATCGTCGGCGTGCTTCTGATCACGGCCATGCTGATCATCCCGGCCGCGACCGCTCGCCGGTTCGCCACCGGGCCCGAGCAGATGGCTATTCTCGCCGCGCTCATCGGCGCGGCATCGGTCGTCGCCGGGCTGTTCGGATCGCTGGAATGGGACACGCCGTCGGGCCCGAGCATCGTCGTTGCGGCATTGCTGTTTTTCCTGATGTCGCTCGTTCCGATCGGGCGGCGTTTGACCCGTCCGGGCGTTCATCCGGCGACCGAGCCCCGCCAAGGCGCGAAAGGATAATCGGGATGCAACATCACCATGCCTCCGAGGCGCTGACCAAGAACCAGGCTCTGGTGATGGGTGCCCTGTCCGATGCGGATGGTCCGCTGAGCGCCTACACGATCCTGGACCGGTTGCGCGATGACGGTCTTCGCGCGCCGCTTCAGGTCTATCGCGCGCTGGACAAGCTGGTCGAGTTCGGTCTGGTTCATCGTCTCGAAAGCCTTAATGCGTTCGTGGCGTGTCGACATCCGGGATGTGACGGTCATCAATTCACGGCCTTCATGATCTGCGATGAGTGCGGAAGCGTGATCGAGATTGCCGACACGGCGCTGGCGCGGCGCCTGACCGGATTGGCACAGGACGCCAGCTTCATTCTGGAGAAGTCGACGGTCGAACTGCGCGGCTTGTGCGCAGCGTGTAGCGCGGCCTGACCTGCACGTAACCGCTGCCGGACGCTGACGGCTAAAGCCGCTGCAGCAGCCCCAGAACGAAGACCGAGCCCACAGCGGTCGTAACGATGCCGATCGGCAGTTCCTGCGGCATCAGAAGGGTGCGCGCGGCGATATCGCTGGCCAGGAGCAGGCAGGCACCGATGATCGCCGACATGATGATCAGCCCCTTGTGCATCGGCCCGACGAGCCCGCGCGCAAGGTGTGGGACCATCAGCCCGACAAAGCCGATCACCCCGGTGATCGAGACAAAGGCGGCCGTGGCGAAGGCACAGACAAGGAAGGTGAGCCGGCGCATGGCGTCGACATTGACGCCCAACGTCCTGGCGGTGTCGTCACCGGCGAGCAGCGCATCGAACCGGCGGTAGCTCACTTGGGCGAAGACGAAGATGACCACCGCGCCGACAAGCGCGATCGGCAGCAGATCCCAGCGCGCCAGCCCCAGACCGCCGAGCGTCCAAAACAGGACCGAGTGGGCCGCGCGCTGGTCGCCGGCAAAGACGAGATAGTTCGTCACCGCCATGAAAAGGAACGACACGGCGAGACCGGCAAGAACCAGCCGAGCCGGCCCCTGATCGCGCAGGCGCGAGACCAGAACAAGCACGATGGCCGAGGCAAGCATGCCGCCGACAAAGGCCGCCAGCGGCAGCGTCCAGACGCCGAGCACATCGCCCGTCACGGTGATGACCAGAACCGCGCCGGCTGCCGCGCCCGACGACAGGCCGAACAGGAACGGATCGGCCAGATCGTTGCGCGTGACGGTCTGGAGCAGGCAACCGACCACGCCGAGCCCGGCGCCGACCATCACGGCAAGCAGCGCGCGCGGCAGTCTGAGATCGACGACGATCCGGTCGATCGGCGAAGGGCCGGCCTCGCCATGGGCTCCGGTCAGCGCGTTCGACAGCGCCTCGATGACGACGCCGACCGGGATCGGCGTGGAGCCGACCGCGATGGCGACCACCAAAAGGGCTGCGAGCAGCCCCAGTCCAGGCAGGAGCCACGCCGACGTTCGTTGCATGCCGGGGACGCGCTAGGACGCGCCGCCCTGAATGGCCGTTGCGATCTTCTCGATCGCGTCGATGTTGGCCGGCCCCGGCGTGAGTTCCTCATAGCGCAGGGGCACGTAGCGCTCGTTCTTCACTGCGTCCGTCTGCGACATGACGGGATGCGCCTTCAGGAACGCCAGAAGACCTTCGGCGCCATCGCCGCCCTGATAGTCAAGAAGGATGAGAAATTCGGGATTGGCGGCGGCCACGGCCTCCCACGATGTCCGGCCCCAGCTCGTTTCCATGTCGCCGGTGACGTTGGTGCCGCCGGCGGCCTCGATCATCGCGGTGGTGATGGCGTATTTGCCGGCCGTGAAGGGCTGGTCTTCGCCCGAATCGTAGAGGAAGACGCGGGTGGCTTCGCCTTCGGGCACCGATTGGCGGATGGTTTCGAGCTTGGACGTCCAGCCATTGACAAGGGCCTGCGCCTCGGCCTGTTTGCCGAAGACGGCGCCAAGGCGCAGCGTGTCGTCGAACAGAAGGTCCATCGAGGCCGCCGGTCGGTTCTGGTCGAGATGGATGCAGCTTTCCGTCAGAACCAGCGTCTGGATGTCCTGCGCGTCCAGCGTTTCCGGCGTCACTTCGCCGCCCGGGCGCATGCCGTAATACCAGCCGGCAAAGAAGAGGTCGGGTTCGGCGGCGACCAGGTTCTCCATGGTCGGGTATTTCGGCGCCAGTTCGGGAATGTCGCCCCGCCGCTCGTCGAATTCGGGGCTGGTCTTGTACCAGCCCGTGATGCCGGTCACGCCGACCATGCGGTCCTGCAGGCCCAGCGCGAACGCCATGTCGGCCATGTTGATGTCGTGAACGACCATGCGCTCGGGCGCGGCCTCGAAGGTGACGGGCGTGCCGCAACTGTCCACGGTGACCGGGAACGCCATGGCGGGCGACGCCAGCGCGGCAAGCAACAGTGTGGTGAGCAGTCGTTTCATCAATAGGTCTCCATCTTTCAGTTTGGCATTGCGGCGTTGGACAACGGTCGCGGAAGCGGGATATCGAGCGTCGGCAGGTGATAGTCGCGCTCGGGATGTTTGAGCCGGTGCATGTCGACGCCGAAGACGTCGCGGACATTGGCGGTCGACAGCGTCTCGCCGGGAGGCCCGAAGGCGCGCAGGCGCCCATCGGCGAGGATCGCCACCTTGTCGGCAAAGGCATCGATGAGGGTCAGATCGTGAAGCGCGGCGACGATCGGAATGCCCATCGACGCGACGATGGCAAGCTGTTCGCCGCGCGCCTGCGGGTCGAGATGATTGGTCGGTTCGTCCAGGACCAGAAGCGACGGTTTCTGGCACATGGCCCGCGCGATCCTGGCCCGCTGCCGCTCGCCGCCCGACAGCCGGTCGAGCCGCCTGTCGGCAAAAGCGCTGAGCCCGACCGTTTCGCAGGCCCGCCGGGCTTCGTCGCGCCCAGTGTCGCCGGCAAACAAGCGCCCGTGGGGGACAAGGCCGAGCGCCACATAGTCGGCAACGCTCAGCCGCCCGTCGGCTTCGTCGGACTGGCCGACATAGGCGATGTGCCGGGCCCGTTCGGCAAAGCTCATCGCTGACATGGACTTGCCATCGATCATGATCGTGCCGGTGCCCGGCAAGGCAAGGCCGGCGATCATCCGGACAAGCGTGGTCTTGCCGGCGCCGTTGGGGCCGACCAGCGCGACGCTCTCGCCGGCGCCGACGGAAAAACTGATGCCGGAGACCAGCGCGTCGGCCGGGCTTCGTCCGCTCGGCCAGTAGCCGACATCGCGCAGGTCGAGAGCGGCGGTCTGGCGGGTCATTGGACCGATACGCCCGTTTCGGACACCAGCAGCGCGGCGGGAACACGCGCCAGCGTCTTGCCCGACAGCCCCGGCGGCCGCGTCGTGGACGAGCACCAGCCATCGTCGAGCGATGCATATTGCCGAGCAAACGCGACCAGATCGTCAATGTTCGCATCGGCATCGATGTCGCCGAACAGATAGGTGGCCTTGTGCGAGCCGAAATAGGCCACCGTGCACGGCCTATCGCAGCCGGCCATGCAGACCGTGCCGGAGATTTCGAAGTCCGTGCCGATGGCATCGCCCGCAAGGGCCATTGCGTCGCGCAGGCGTGCGATCAGCGCAAGGCCGGGCCGGCACTGGTCGTCCGGTTCACCGCTCTTGTGACGGCACGAGACGCATACGGTTATCTTGTGGTTGGATTGATCGCCCATTGCCTGCTCCGCGGGACGGAGGGCAAAGACCGTGATGGGCGGCGCAAGGCGCCAGATCGTCTCATCATGCGTCTCTCCTCCGGACATCCCCGTCCGGTTCGAGTGAAACCATGATGGCAGGTCTCCTGACTTGCGGTTCGTCGCTTCCCCGCGCCTTCCCGGACGGTCGATGCCGGCCAGTGGCATTGGTGGGGGTCGCTCTCCGCTCACAGTTGCGGGGGCAGTCACGGATTTGGCGCCCTTGCGGCTCCTCCTCACCGTGTTCCCTTTTCATCCCGCGGACGCGCTCGGCCCGCAAGAACCATCGCGGCCACGCTAGTCTTCTTGCCGGCCCGCATCAACATCGAAAATGCGCGAACCGCGACCGGACACCTGCGCAAGATGTCTGGGCTCCTGACCCTCGGTCCCTGTTTGGCGAGCGTGTGGCCGATGCGCGCGCCAATCATAAGACTGCGCTCCAGACGACGCCCGACATTGCCGTAGGCAGTGCGCGACCGGCAAAAGTCGGGAGGCGCCCATGAAAATACAAACGTTTGTATTGACCTTGCCGCCCATATCTGCTGACCTGTCGCCATCTCGATGGATCGCCGCTTTGGGAGGAGCCGCCAATGACCCGCACCATCCGTTCACATCGCAACACAGCGGTGGCCGTCGCCTTGGCCCTGTCGGCAAGCATCGCATTGTCAGGCACCGCCCAGGCCCAGGACGCATGCCTTGCGACCGCCGAGGACTTGCACCTGACCGACGAGCAAAAGGCTGACATTTCCGGCCGTGAATTACGGTTCGGCTTTCTGACCAACAACAATTCCGACGATTTCAGCCGGACGCTGATCTCGGGCGGGGAAAGCTATGCGGCGGAAGTGGGCGTTGAACTGATCGTCAACTCGGCCGACTTCGACGCCAACACGCAGTTGTCCCAGTTCGACGCGCTCGTCCAGCAGCAGGTCGACGGCATCTTCCTGACGGCGGTCGATGCCGGCTCGATCGGCCAGGCCGTGCGCCGGGCCAATGATGCGGACATTCCGGTCTTCATCGTCGGCGGCGCACCGGCGCGCGGCGACGTCATTTCGGTCATGAACGCTTCGTCCTATCAGGGGTCCTACGATGCTGGCGTCGCGCTGATGGAAGAGATCGGCGAACCCAACGCCAAGATCGCCGTTCTGGGCATTCCATTCGCGCTGCAGACCATCCGCGACCGGGAAAAGGGCATTCTCGATGCAATCGGTGCCAATGGCGGGCAGATGATTTCCATGCAGTCCGACTTCAGCCAGGAGACATTGTTGCAGCTTGCGACCAATGTCATCCAGGCCAATGAAGACCTTGGCGGCATCTTTGCCACATGGTCGCTGGCGGTGAATGCGGCCACCGAGGCGGTCAAGCAGTCGGGTCGCGACATTCCTATCGCAGGCTATGATTCCGAGGCGCCCGGCTATGCCGAACTGGCCAGCGGCGACACCAACATCGTTGCCTTGTCCGGCCAGCAGGCCGCGCTTCAGGGCCGGGCGGCGATCGAAGGTCTGGCACAGGCGATCCTCGGCGCCGAGCTTTGCGAAGAGATCATCACGCCCAACCTGCTGGTGACCGCCGAAAACCATGAAGAGATGTGGGACATCCAGTATCCCGGTGCGACACCGCCCTGGCAGCAATGACGCTTTCTCCCTGACGCGGTCGGGGCGGGCCGGAGCTTCCGGCCTGCTCCGCCGTGTTTGATCCGCATGGCCGGCATCCTTTCCCTTAACGGTATCTCCAAGCGCTTCCCCGGCGTTCTGGCGCTTGATGACGTGCCGTTCGAGGCCCGCGACGGCGAAGTCCATGCGGTGATGGGCGAAAACGGGGCGGGCAAATCGACGCTCATGAAGATCGTCGCGGGCATTCACCGGCCCGATGCGGGCACGGTCAAGCTGGGCGGGCGGACCGTCGCCTTCCGTTCACCGCAGGAAGCGTCCGCCGCTGGCATCCGCACCGTCTTCCAGGAGCTGACTGTGCTGCCGAACCGGGATGTGGCGCACAACATCATGATCGGCCGCGAACCGGCCGCATTGGGCGGCATGTCCGTGGATCGGCGGGCGCTCTACGCCGAGGCCAAAGCGGTACTCGAGCGTCTGGGCATCGCCATCGATCCGCGCGCCCAGGCGGGACATTTGTCCGCCGGCCAACGGCAGATGGTGGAGATTGCGCGCGCCTGTCTTGAAACGCCCAAGGTGCTGATCCTCGACGAGCCGACATCGTCGCTCGGCCGCGAGGAAGAATTGCTGCTGTTCCGCCTGGTCCGGCAATTGCGCGATGAGGGCGTGGCGATCGTCTACATCACCCACCGCATGTCCGAGGTCTTCGAACTGAGCGACCGGATCACGGTGTTGCGCGACGGCCGGTTCGTTGTGTCGGGACCCGTCGGCGAGTTCACGCGGGAAAGCCTGATCCGGGCAATGGTGGGCCGCGATGTGGCCGAGCGCCGCCATGGCGCCGATCTTTCCGACTTGCCGGTCGCGATGACGGTTCGGGACCTGCAGCGGCAGCCCGTAGTGCGCGGGGTCGACCTGACACTGCGGAGCGGCGAGGTCTTGGGCGTGGCCGGCCTGATGGGCTCGGGCCGCACGGAACTGGCGCGCCTGATGGCGGGCATCGACATGCCGGATAGCGGGCAGATCACGCTGAACGGTGCGCCGTTCGCCCCGCGCCATGTGGGTGAGGCGATCGATGCGGGCGTCGCCTATGTCTCCGAGGACCGCAAGGCGCTTGGCCTTTTGCTGCCGCTGACGGTTGCCGACAATATCGCGCTGCCATCGCTGGGCGCCCTGTCGGGACCGCTTGGCCTTGTCCGTCGCGGCCGCCTGCGTGCCCTGGCGGCGCAATGGATGACCGCGCTCAACGTCAAGGCGCCTTCGCCCGACACCGTTATCAACATGCTGTCGGGCGGCAACCAGCAAAAGGTCGTGCTGGCCAAATGGCTGTCGACCCAACCGCGTATCATCCTGCTCGACGAGCCGACCCGCGGCGTCGATGTCGGCGCCAAGGCGGAGATCTATGACAAGATCCGGTCGCTTGCCGCCGATGGGGTCGCGGTCATGGTGATCTCCTCGGAACTGTCGGAGATCATCGCCCTGTCCGACCGGATCGCGGTGATGGCGCAGGGCCGGATCGCCGGCATCGTCGACGGATCGTCGGCCACCGAGGAAGCCCTGCTGGAGCTGGCCTTCCAGGAAACCGGGGATCAAGCGGCATGAGCGCGTCGGCCCCCACCGCGGTTCCGTCCGGCGCGTCGCGACTGTTCGCCGTGGTTCGCGACGTTCTGCCCTATGCCGGGCTGATCGTGCTGATCGTCTACTTCTCGTTTGCCAGCGACTTTTTCCTCAACACGCGCAATTTCGAGCGCATGGCAACCGATTCGGCGACGCTCATTCTCGTCGCGCTCGGCATGACGCTGGTCATTCTTGTCGCGGAAATCGACCTGTCGGTGGGCGCGGTGGTGGCGCTTCTGGCGGTGATCGCGGCGCAGGTGATGGCCGCCGGAATGCCCTGGTATGCCGCCGTGATGGTGGCGGTGACGATCGGGATGGCGATCGGGCTGGTCAATGGCGCCATCACCGTGATCGGCGAAATCCCGTCCTTCATCGTCACGCTTGGCATGATGGCGATTGCCAACGGGCTGGCCTATGTCTTCACCGGATCGATCTCGGTCGCCATCATGGACGACGTTTTTCTCGATCTCTTCTACTCCGATCAGGTCTTCGGCCTGCCGGTGCCGTTGCTGATCGTCGTCATCGCCTTTGCGCTGTGCGTGATCCTTCTGGGCGGCACCGCATTCGGGCGCGAACTGTTCGCCATCGGCACCAACATGGAAGCGGCGCGCCTTTCGGGCATCGCGGTAAGACGGCGCAAGATCGCGGTGTTCGTGATCATGGGTCTTCTCGTCGGCATCGGCGCGGTGCTGAGTGCGTCCCGACTGGGCAGCGGCGCGCCCGGTTCCAGCCCGGCGCTGACGCTCGATGCCATCGCCGCAGTCATCATTGGCGGGGCGAGCCTGTTTGGTGGCAAGGCGTCGATGGTTCGCACACTGCTCGGCGCGCTGCTGATCGCCGTACTGAACAACGGCATGGTGCTGCTCAACGTCAATGTGGATTCGCAGTACATCATCAAGGGTCTGATCATCCTGCTGGCCGTGGTGCTGGAGCGGCTGGCCGCGCGGGGGCGGCCATGAGCGGTTCGGCGCCAGACGCAGCCAACAAGGCCGCCATGCGCCGCGCGCTGGTTGCCACATCGGGCATCTACATCGCGTTCGCGCTGCTGGTGGTCGTCCTGGCGATCATCAGCCCCGCCTTCCGCGATCCGTCGAACCTCATCAATATCGGCCGGCAGGTGGCCGTGCTCGGCATTGCCTCCTTTGCGATGACCTTCGTGATCATCCTGGGCGAGATCGATCTGTCGGTGGGCGCGGTGGCCTCGGCCGTCAGCGTCGTCACCGCTCTGGCGCTGGCGGCCGGCTATGGGCCGTGGGCCATATTGATCGGGCTCGTCTGCGGTGCGGGCTTTGGCCTTTTGAACGGTCTTCTGACCGTCTACATCGCCGTTCCGTCCTTCATCGCAACGCTGGTCACCTTCTTCATCGCGCAGGGCGTCGCGCTGACGCTCACCACCGGGCAGACGATCCTGTTCGATGCGGCCTGGTTCCGGAACCTTTTTGCGATCGCGGCCGTCGGCGGTCTGCAATCGGCTTTCCTGTGGCTGGTGGTCACGGGCCTTTTGATGTGGTGGCTCCTGTCGCGGACGCGGTTCGGCGCGCACATATACGCGATCGGCGGCGATCAGGACAGCGCGCGCATGCTGGGGCTGGCCGTAGACCGCATCAAGATCGCCGTCTTCACGCTGACCGGCACGCTGATGGCCCTTGTCGGCATGATCATGATCGCGCGGATCGGCAATGCCCGCGCCGACGGAGCGATCGGTCTCGAGTTCGACGCGATCGCCGCAGTGGTTCTGGGCGGCACGGCGCTCGGCGGCGGCTATGGCTCGATCCTGCGCACGGTGGTCGGCGTTTTGCTGATCGGCGTGATGAACAACGGGCTGGCGATCCTCAATGTCGACTTCAACACACAGCAGATCATCAAGGGCGTGCTGGTGATCGCAATCGTGCTCGTTGATCGCTGGGCACGCAATTTGAAACCGATCTAGGCTTTTGGGAGGCGGACATGGCGGCACATCCGGTGGCGGGCAGTGTGGAACGGCTGGCGACGGGCATGGCGTTCACCGAGGGGCCGTGCTGGCTTGCCGAACATGGCAAGATCATCTTCACCGACATTCCGGCCAACGCGATCATGGAATGGAGCGAGGCCGGCGGCCTTTCGGTCTGGTGTGACAACAGCCACTTTTCCATCGGGCTGACGCGAGACCAAGATGGACAAATCCTGTCCTGCGAACATTCCACGCGGGCGCTGACGCGGCTTGCCGTCACGGCCGATGGCGCGTGCGGCGCGCGCACCGTGCTGGCAAGCGGCATTGGCGAGCATGTGCTGAATTCGACCAACGACGTGATCTGTTCGTCCACCGGCGCGATCCTGTTCACCGATCCGCCCTTTGGCGTGCGTGCCGAAGGCGGGGAGTTGCACGGCTATCAGCAGGCAATGGAACTGCCGGGCTGTTTCGTCCTGGCGGTGGGTGACACGCCGATATCGCCGCGAACCGTGATCGACGGCATCTACCGGCCCAACGGCCTTTGCCTGTCGCCGGACGAGCGGGTTCTTTTTGTCAGCGACTCGTCCGAAACCCATCACAAGGTGATTGCCTTTGATTTCAGTGCCGGTGGCGTGGCCTCGAACGGACGGGATTTCGCGGTGATGCCGGTCGGCGTTCCGGACGGCATGCGCGTCGACGTCGAGGGCCGTCTATGGGTCGGTGGCGGCGATGGCGTTTACGTCTATGCGCCGGACGGCACGCAAGTGGCGCATGTGCCGGTGCCGGAGATGGTGACCAATCTGGAGTTTGGCGGCGCGGACATGTGCGATGTCTACATCACGGCGGTCTCGTCGCTCTACCGGGTGCGCGCGGTGCTGCCCGGCGGCCGCAGGATGGTGCCGTCCGTCTGATGCATTCAGCGGTGAATGGCCCCGCGATCGATCACCGGCTGCAAGAGCGCCCTGTCCTCGTCGGTCAGGCCGATGGACGCATCGCGCGCTTCCTGACCGGGATAGCCGATGGCCTGCCGCACGGCCGCGTCCATGAAATAGGCGTTGGCGACGACCACGCCGAGGTCGGCAAATCCGTCGGCGTCCTTCTGGGCAAGGGCTTCGACATCGGCGAGCGTCTCTACCATGCCTTCCAGCGCCAGAAAGCGTTGGACGCCCGCAAGACGGGTCGGGTCGATGTGCAGCACTTCTTCGGCCGGGCCGTTCGCCAGATCGATGTCACCGGCCGACGGCATGCCTTGGCCGCCGGGCACCATCAAATCGGCGAGCGTGGCCAGCCGCTCTCGTTCGGCATCGGTCAGGGCATGGCTCATGCCGCAACCTCCACCTCGCGGCGGTTCTCGATCAGTGCAAGGACGCTTCTTGCCGCCACCGCCATGATCGTTGCCGTCGGGTTCATGCCCGACGAAGTGGGAAAGACCGAGCCGTCCATGACGTAGAGATTGGGCACATCGTGGCAACGGCCATTTTCGTCGACGACCGAGGTCTCTGGATCGTCGCCCATCACGGCGGTTCCCATCAGGTGCCAGCCGCAATCGCGGATCAAGGGCGTGATCGCGGTTTCGACGGCGCCAGCGGCCTCCATCGCCTCGACGGCGCGCGCTGTGTGAAAATCGAGCATCTTCCGCGTGTTGTCGGAAACCGTGTAGTGAATTTCCGGCGCCGGCAGCCCGCTCGTGTCGGTCAGTGAAGCGGACAGGGCGATGCGGTTTTCAGTGTCCGGCAGATCCTCGCCGACAATGCCCCATTCAAAGGAGCGGCCGAACTTGCGCCGCACCCGCTCATGCAGGTTGGCGCCCCAGGCATCGGTCAGTGGGCCGTCGCCATAGCCGGCGCGGAAGCTTTGCGGGCCGCCGGCGGGCATGCAGTTCCACTTGGCGCCGCGAACAAAGCCGCGTGAGAGATCGGTCTCGTAGAACTGCATCGAGGTGAGGATCTGCCCGGCCGGGCCGACCCAGCTTTCAAGGTCTTCGTCGAACGTGCCCATCACGGCGGCGAACGGATGCATCATCAGCCGCCGGCCGACCATGCCCGATCGGTTGGCAATGCCCGCGCCATCGTTTGACATCATCAGGGTGCGCGGCGTGCCGATGCCGTTGGCGCACAGGATGACGATGCCGGCAGGCTGATGGTGGCGCTGGCCGTCCCGGTCGATCCAGACGACGCCGGTCGCCCTGTCGTGGCTGTCGACCGTCACTTCGGCGACACGTGCATTGGTCAGCAGGCGGACGCCGTCATCGATCGCGCCGGGCCAATGGGTGCGGTCCGGCGTCGCCTTGGCGCCATCGGAGCAGCCTGTGCCGCAGGTGCCGCGCAGCACGCAGGGCTGAAGATTGCGGTAGGCGCGCGAGGGGATCGCGTTCGATCCCGGCCACCAATGCCAGCCGAGCCTGTTCATGCCGAGGGCGGCTTTGCGCCCGACCTTGCCGATCGGCAGCGCGGGCAGCGGGCAGGGCGCTCCGTCAGGATAGGCCGTATTGCCGTCGAGGCCCGATACGCCCATCGCTTCTTCGACATAGGCGTAAAAGGGCGCCAGATCGTCATAGGCGAAGGGCCAGTCGTCGGCGACGCCATCGAGCGTTCTTACCCGGAAATCCGATGGCATGAAGCGCATCCAGTGCGCGCCATAGATGAGCGCGGCACCGCCGACGCCTGCGAACATGAGCGGATTGACGTCCGATGCTGCGACATCGACCGGATAGTCTTCCGGCCGGCCGCGCACATTGGGGTTGGGATGCCATTTGCGCAACTGGGTCAGTTCCCATTGGGGCCGCGCGCCGTCAAAGGCATCGGCGAGCACCCAGTCGCCCTGTTCGATCACGGTGACCGAAAGGCCGGCCCGCACCAGTTCGGTGGCGGCAACGGCGCCCGACGGCCCCGCGCCGACGACAATCGCGTCGCAGGGGTCGGCGGTTCCGCTCAAGGGATGGCGATCTCCGTTTCGGGGTCGAACAGATGCACCAGGCCCGGGTCGATCGAAAAGCCGACCGTATCGCCGCGCTTGAGCGTGCTGATGCCGTCGGCGATGGCGATCAGTTCGGGCTCATCGTCGGAAAAGACGTAGGTGACAGCGCCGGTCGGCTCGACGGCCCCGACGGTGAAGGCGGCCGACGCGTCCTGGGCATCGCCAAGCGCGATGTGTTCGGGCCGCAGGCCAACCAAAACCTCGCGCCCGGCTTCGAGCGTGCGGTCGATGGCGATCGTGCTGTTGCTGCGGATGCCGAGCCGCACATGCCGGCCGTCCTCGGCGATCACGCCATCGACGAAATTCATCGCGGGCGAGCCGATGAACCCGGCCACGAAGCGGTTGGCGGGGCGCTCGTATAGGTCGAGCGGCGCGCCATGCTGTTCGATGATGCCGGCGCGCATGACCACCACATGGTCGGCCATTGTCATCGCCTCGATCTGGTCATGGGTGACATAGACGGACGTGGCGTTCAGCCGGTCGTGCAGCGCGCGGATTTCCTTGCGCATGCGCACCCGCAACGAGGCATCGAGATTGGAAAGCGGCTCGTCGAACAGGAACGCCTTGGGATTGCGGATGATGGCGCGGCCCATGGCAACCCGCTGGCGCTGGCCGCCCGACAGTTCGCGCGGGCGGCGGTCGAGCAGGTTTTCCAGTCCGATGGTTGCGGCGACCTCCTCGGCCCGTTGCGCGCGTTCGGCCTTCGGCACGCCCTTCAGCCGCAGCGCATAGGTTAGATTGTCGCGCACATTCATGTGCGGATAGAGCGCATAGGACTGGAAGACCATGGCGAGATCGCGCTTGCGCGGCGGCACGCCGGTGACGTTCTCGCCTTCGATCGTGATCGCGCCCGAGGTGATGCCCTCAAGGCCGGCAAGCGTGCGCAAAAGCGTGGATTTGCCGCATCCGGACGGGCCGACCAACGCGACGAACTGACCCTTGGGGATCGACAGGTCGATGCCCTTGAGCGCATGGAACGTGCCGTAATGCTTGTCGACATTTTCGACGGTGATCTGGGTGGCGGTGGCGTCGGTCATTTCAGAGCCCCTGAGGTCAGCCCGCTGACGATGTTGCGCTGCAGGATCACGAATGCGGCCAGGATCGGCGTGACGTAGGTCGCCGCGAACGCCATGATGGCGTTCCAGGTCACGACGTTGGGCTGCAGATAGTTGGTCATGCCGATGGAGGCCGGCTGAAGGCGGTTGTCGGCGATCAGCGAGGCCGAATACACATATTCGCCAAAGCCCTGCATGAAGATCAAAAGGGCGGCGACCAATATGCCGTTCCGGGCCAGCGGCAGCACCACCATCATGAACGCGCCGATGCGCGAATTGCCGTCAACGAGCGCGGCTTCCTCCAGTTCGCGCGGAATGGTCATGAAGGCGGCGCGGCACAGGATGATGAAGAAGGGCATCGTCTTGGCCGAGATCGCCAGAATGGTGCCGATGCGCGGATAGTCGAGGATGCCCAGCGAGGTGAATGCGACGAAGATCGGCGTGACCATCAGGCTCGGCGGCAACACCTGCAGCATCAACACCATGAAGAGGGCCACATCGATCCAGATGTTGCGATACCGGGCCAGAACATAGGCCGCGCCCGATCCGACCACCGCCGTCACCAGCGTCACGCCGAAGGCGATGAACAGTGAATTGGCCAGATAGCGGACGATGTTGGATTCCCCCCAGATGAGCGAATAGGTCTCCCATTGCGGCGCGCCGGGCAGGAATTCGGGCGGCACGGCAAAGATGGACGAGTTGGTCTTCAGGCTCGTCACATACATCCAGTAGAGCGGGAACAGGTAGATGGCGGCGAGAATGACCGCGACCGCCAGCATCACACTGTTGCGCAGACGCGTATCGGTCATAGCCGCGTCTCCTGGCGCGTCGAGCGCACATAGATGGCCGCAACGCCCAGAACGACGACGATCATCATCACGGCGATCACCGCGCCGCGCCCGAAATCAAACTGGCGGAACGACAGTTCCCACGACCAGTATTGGGCGACCATGGAGGAGCCGGCCGGCCCGCCCGAGGTGACGGCGGCGAAAAGGTCGAACTGCTGCAGCGTGAAGATGATGCCGAGCGCGATCACCGCGCCGATGGTCGAGCGCATCATCGGCAGCGTGATGGTCCAGAACTTCTGCCAGGTGGTCGCGCCATCGAGCGAAGCGGCTTCGTAGAGGTCGTCGGGGATCGCGGCCAGCCCGACGGCGAGCAGAATCATGTTGAACGGCACGCCGTACCAGACATTGGCGAGGATGACGGCGATCAGCGAATAGTCGGTGTCAGAGCGCCAGAAGATCGGCTCGTCGATGAAGCCCATCGACATCAGAACCCAGTTGATGACACCGAAATCGCCGGACAGAAGCCAGTTCCACAGAACGCCGACGACGAGGCCGGGCATGACCCAGCCGGCCAGAAAAAGGCCGCGGATCCAGCTTGCGCCGGGAAAACGCTGGTTGAAATAGAGCGCCAGCGCGAAGCCGATCGAGAACTGGAAGAAGACCGACGCAGCCGTGAACACGATCGTGTTCCAGAACACCCGGCTGGCCAGCGGATCGTTGAAGACGGCGACATAGTTCTCCCAGCCGGTGATCTCGTGGAAGAGGCTGCCAAGGGAGAACATGTCGACCTGCTGGAACGACAGGATCACGTTATAAAGGATGGGCAGGCCGGCAAAGGCAAACAGGTAGAAAAGCGCGAACGCGATCAGCAGCACGTCGAAACCGACGCCGTCCCGGATCGTGTGCGCGATGCGTTGCATGGGGTGTTTCGCGTCGTGAAGGGCTCCGCGGGCAAGCCCCGCGGAGCCGGATGGGTTCAGTTCAGGATGCGTTCGATGGCGCCGGCTGCCTGATCAAGCGCTTCTTTGGATTCCGCCTGGCCGGTCAAGGCCGACTGGAAGCCGTCCTGGATGGCCTTGGAGATGCGCGGCCATTCCGGATGCGGGCCGCGATTGCGGGCATATTGCAGCTGCTCGACGAAGACGGGTGCCGCCGCGTCGATCTTTTCATCGCCGGTCGGCGCCAGTTCGACGCCGATCTTGGACGGCATGCGGGTGAACTCCGGCCAGATGCGCTCAGCCTGGCTGTCATAATATTCGAGGAACTGGAACGCGGCCTCCGGGTTCTCCGAATTGGCGAAGACGGCCAGATTGAAGTCGCCGAGCGCTGACGCGCGCGGTCCGCCCTCTTCGCGGACCGGCAACAGGGTCACGCCCCAGTCGAAGTCGGCATCTTCGGCCATGCGCTTGAGCTCCCAAGGCCCGGAAATGGCCATGGCCGCGTTGCCGCCATTGAAGGTTCCGGTGGAATCCCACTGGCCGCGGGTCAGCGTGTCGGGCGATGTCAGGCCCTCGTCGAACAGGCGCTTCCACAGATCGAGCGCTTCGGCCGCACCGTCGGTGTTGATGTTGTCGAACGAGCCGCCGCCCATCTGCGCCCAGGGCAGGAACTGGAAGGTGCCTTCCTCGGAGGCCTTGGCCGAAAAGGCCACGCCATAGACGTCATTGTCGGGATCGGTCAGCGCCTTGGCGGCATCGTAGAATTCAGCCCATGTCGCCGGCGGGCTGTCGGGATCAAGGCCGGCTGCCCGGAACATGTCCTTGTTGTAGTAGAGCGCGATCGTGTTGGAGGCGCGCGGGATGCCGTAGACGCCATCGTCCCAGGTCAGCGACGAGCGCGGCCCGTCGAAATAGTTCTCAATGTCGATCTGATCGGACATCTCGATCATCGGGGTCAGATCGAGGAACGCGCCGCGCGAGGCAAAGGCGGCGTGATCGGGATTGTCGATGGCGATGATGTCGGGATTGGTGCCGGTCGCAAAGGCGCGCAGCGTTTCGGCCACCAGATCGTCGAAGCGCACTTCGCGGACATCGATGGTGATGCCGTTGTCCATGTCGGAAAATTCCTGCGCGAACACCGATTCCGGCGCGTTGGAGGATTCGGTCCACATGGTCAGCGTGATGTCGTCGGCGAAGGCGGTCGAGCACAGCAGGACGCTCGCCAGGGTTGTCAATGTCAGTCTCTTCATGAGTACCTCCCGTTGATGGGGCGCCCGGCCGGGCGCCATTTAAGAACCGTTTTCGATGTTGGGGAAGACGGGCGTGAACGCATCGACGGCGCTCTCCCGCACAAAGACCGGGCATTTGCCCCAGGGACATGCGACGTCCGCCTCGGCCCCGCCTTCAAATTGCGCGCCGGTCCAGGCATGGCGCCAGCGCGTGCCTTCTGGCAGCGCGACGCGCATCGTCTCCTGGTCCGGCGACAGGACCGGCGCGACCAGAAGATCGGGCCCGAGCATATAGGTGCCCGCATCGCCATGCCGGTCGCCGGCGGCGTCGAAATGATAAAACAGTGGCGCCATCACGGGGTCGCCCGTTTGCGCATAGCGAGCAAAGCAGTCCTTCAGATACGGCCGCAGCGCCTCGCGCACCCGCAGCAACTCCGTCAGCACCGCCTCGACCTCCGGGCCATAGGACCAGACCTCGTTCGGTCCGCCCGACCGGGTGAAGATGTTGAACGTGTCCTGGCCGTAGGTGACCTTTTCGCCGGGGCCGGGTGCGGGCACGCCTTCGGGCACGCGGAAGCCGTGCAGGCGGCAGATCGGCGAGAAAACGCCGAACTCGAACCAGCGCACCAGCAATTCGCGAAACGCGTCCGAACCGCCATGGCCATCATAGAAACCGCCAATGTCGGTCGTCCACCAGCCAAGGCCGGACATGCCCGCATGAAGGCCCGCCGGTATCTGGGCCCGAAACCAATCCCAGTCCGACCAGACATCGCCGGACCACAGGATGACGCCATGCTTCTGGGACCCGGCCCAGGCCGAGCGGCAAAGGAGCACGCCGTCGCGCCCGGCCGCGTCCAGGCCCTGGCGGTAGCGCTGCTCGTGCAGGAGCGGATAGGCGCATATCATCTCGGCGCCGTTGCCGAGCGCGGTCCTGACATTTTCGGGGTGCGCGGGGCGCATTTCCGGCTCGCAGGCATCAAGCCAGAAATGTTCGAAACCGTGGGCGACATAGTTGCGCTGGACCACATCCCAGTGAAAGTCCCGCGCCTCCGGATTGAACGCGTCATAATAGGTAAAGAAGCCGGGGCCGAACGGGTCCTTGTCGGGGAAGGGGATCACGACGGGCACGCCGCGCTCGGTCGTCAGCAGAAGGCCCTGCTCGGTCATCGCGCGGTAGTTTTCTGACGAGGCCGATACTGTGGGCCAGACCGAGACCATGGTTTCGATCTCCATGTCGCGCAGTTCGGTCACCAGAGCGGCGGGATCGGGCCAGTCGTCGGGGTCGAACTTCCATTCGCCCTGGCGCGTCCAGTGGAAGAAATCGATCACAATGCAGGAGAGCGGCAGTCCGCGGCGTCGATATTCGCGCGCGACATCGAGAAGTTCGTCCTGGGTGCGATAGCGCAGCTTGCATTGCCAAAAACCCAGCGCCCAGTCGGGCAGGTCCGGCGAATGGCCGGTCACGCCGTGATAGGCGCGGACAATGTCGCGCGGCGTGTCGCCGGCAACGATCCAATAGTCGAGCCCGTTTGTGGCCTCCGCGGACCAGCGCGTGATGTTGGATGCGAATTCGCAGCGGCCGACCGCAGGATTGTTCCACAGGAACCCGTAACCGCGCGAGGACACCACGAATGGGATCACCGCATGGGCGTTCTGCTGCAAAAGCGTGGTCGAAACGCCCTTGAGATCGGCCTTTCCGTGCTGGGGCTGGCCGAGCCCGTGCAGGTGCTCGCCCTCATAGGCCTTGAAGGTGGCTTCCATCTTCCACGAGCTGGAGGCGATGGACTTGAAGTTGCGGGTGCGCGGTCCGGCAAAATGGCCGCGCGTTTCGGCCAGGAGTTCCTCGCCCGTTTCGCTGTCGCGAAAACCGATCACCGCCTCGGTCTTGAGGTCGGCGCCATAGCGGTCGACGATCACGATCTCCGCCGTGATGGCGCCGTTGCGAAGACGGGCCACACGGTCCTCGATCACCACATCGGGCGTACCGCCTTCGGCCGGGCTCAGCGCGCTGACATGGGGTTCGGCGACGCCCTGACCTGGTCTGGCGCGCACGCGCACGGCGTTCGGCCCCCACGCTTCGATGCGGATCGTCTCGCCATGCAGCCGGCAGATGAGTGCGCCGTCTTCGGTGGCAAAGGGAGAGTTCACAGTGTGCGTAACGATCTGGTCCATGGCTTATCCAATCGCCAGATAGGCGCCATCGAGGATGATGGCGGTGCCTGACATGTAGTCCGCTTCGTCCGAACCGATGAAGGCGGCGAGCGCGGCGACTTCCTCGGGCTCGGCGCCCCGGCCTGCGGGAATGCCGGCGATGACCTCGGCCATCACGTCTTCCGGGATACCCTTGATCGCGTCGGTCTTGATCAGCCCCGGCGCGATGGCGACGGCCCGAATGTCCGGGGCATGATCGAGCGCCAGCGAACGGGTCATCGCCAGAACCGCGCCCTTGGTCGCCTGATAGGCTGAAAACCCCTTCTCGCCGACAAAGCTCTGGACCGAAGCGGTGTTGATGATCACGCCCTTGCCGCCGCGTGCGCGCATATGCTCGACCGCCGCCTTGGCACCCATCCAGTAGCCACGAATGCCGACGCCGGTGATCGCATCGAACTCTTCGAGCGTTTGCTCGTGGATCGGCTTGAAGACGGCGGAAAACGCATTGTTGTGCCAGATGTCGATGCGGCCGAACTTTGAGATCGCCGCGTCGGCCAGCGCCCTGACCTGGTCGGGCTGGGACATGTCGGTCTTGATGAAGGCGCCGTTGACCGCCTCTGCGACCGCCGCACCGCGATCGTCAATGTCGGCGACGACGACCTGCGCGCCTTCCTGCGCGTAGCGTTCGGCGCATGCCCGGCCGATGCCGGTGGCGCCGCCGGTGATGACATAGACCCTGTCCCGGTGTCGGCCGGCAACCGGGAACATGCGTGCCGTCATGCCGCGATCTCTGCGGCGCATTGGTCGATGATGACGGCCTCGTCCTCGCAGACGAGAAAGACAAGATCATCGGTGAAGTTGACAACATCGCCGCCGGCCACGTCGTTTTCCGGCGAGGACAGGCCGGCCTCCATGGCGGCCCGGTCGTCAAACCAGATTTCGGCCGTTCCGTCATAGGGCGCGGGCGTCATGTCGCCCGGCGCACCGGCCACATTGATGCGGTAGCCGCGCATGCCGGGGATCTTGCGCGCAAGCGGCGCGTGGACGTTGATCCAATAGTCGCGGAACTCGCCAACGGTCATTGACCGCTTCTTTTTGACAAGCGCAATCAGCTTGATCATCGCCCGCATCCTCCCTTCGTCCAATAGTGGGGGGAAATCCGTCTGGCGTCAATACAAACGTTTGTATTTCTCCTTGCGCCCGCCGTCATCCTGTAGAAAATGGTGACACGCGCATTGCGGGGAGGGTCATGGGCAAGGTCGGCTTGAAGCAGGTTGCGGCGACGCTGGGGGTGGACGCGTCAACCGTCTCACGGGCACTGCGCAACGATGCGCGCGTCAAGCCCGAGACTCGGCAATTGGTGCAGTCGACGGCGCGCAAACTCGGCTACCGGCCCAATTCGGCAGCCCGCGCGCTGAAGGGCGGACGGTCGGGCCGCGTCGCCGTCCTATTGTCGCCGCCGCAGCAGCGCTTTGCCAGCCCGGTTTTCCTCGAACTTCTGGCCACGCTCGGCAAACGGCTGCACGACCATGAAATGTCGCTGACGGTGTTTGCGGCATGGGAGCGCTCGGAAGAACTCGACATCGTGCGCAATGTGGTTGAGGACCGGCTCGCCGACGGCATCATCATCGGCCGCACCAAGACCCGCGACGAGCGTGTCGCCTATCTGCGGGAAGCGGGATTTCCCTTCGTCACTTTCGGTCAGACAGAATGGCCGGACGAGCATTCATGGGTGGAGATCGACTATGCCGAAGCGGGCCGTCAGGCCCTTGCGGCGGTCGCCGAGGGCAACCCCGACACGGTGTGCATCATCAGCGCCGAACAGGGCCAGCGCTTTGCCGACAATTATGTCGAGGGCGCGCGGGAGGTCGCCCGCGCCGGGGGACTGCCCGAACCCGATGTGCGCCGGGTGGAAATGAGCGAGGATGGCGGCGAGCGGCTGGCGCTCGATCTGCTGGAGCCCGGCTCTCGCGCCGCCTATTGCTGTATTCAGGATTCGGTGGCGTTCGGCTTCTTCCGCGCGGCGGCCGCGCGCCAGGTCGTACCCGGTCAGGATTTTTCGCTGTTTGGCGGGCAGAACTTTCCCGGTTCGGAATACACCTCTCCGCCGCTTTCGACCTTTTCAACGCAGGACAGTTTCGTCGCCGACCTGTTGAGCACGGTGATGATCGAGCGGTTGGGCGCCGACGGCGCGCCCGATTTGCGCCATCACATCATCAAGCCGACGCCGATCCTGCGCGCGTCCCATCTTCTGAGGTAATCCATGATCAGGCCCATCTTCGAGCGCCACGGCGACGGCGTTGCCGCCCGCTGGCAGGGCGAAACCGTCATCGTCGAGCCGGTGGGCCGGGATTCGGCACGGCTGCGCGCGACCATGAATGCGCGGTTCCAGGATGCACCCGTTTCGGCCCTGCTCGATGACATAGGCGCGAGCGGTGCTGCCGTCGATATCGGTGACGACTATGGCATCGTCGAGAACGGTTTGATGCGGGCCGAGTTGCGGCTTGTGCCGCGCGGCATGGGGCCGGCGCTGGAAGTGCGTTTCTTGAACCGGCAGACCAGCGCCGTCCTGGTTGAAGAGGAAATCCCGCATATTTTGTGGCCCGGCGCCCGCGCATGGAAGGCGCAATCGGGCGGGCTGTCGTCGCTGCGCCAGCGCTTCAAGGCGCGCGATGGCGAGCGCATTTACGGCATGGGCCAGCATCAGCATGGCCGGCTCGACCAGAAGGGCTGTGTGATCGACCTGTTGCAGATGAACACCGAGGTGGTGATTCCGTTCATGGTCTCATCTGCCGGCTACGGGCTGATCTGGAACAGCCCCGGCACCGGCCATGTGGAGTTCGCCGAGAACCGCACATTGTGGTCGATGGATGGTGTGCCGGAGATCGATTATGTGGTGATCGCAGGCGAAACACCGTCCGCCATCCTGTCGGAATATGGCGCGCTGACCGGCAAGCCGCCGATGATGCCCGATTGGGGCATGGGGTTCTGGCAGTGCAAGCTGCGCTATGAGACGCAGGACGAGGTGCTGCGCGTTGCGCGCGAATATAAGCGGCGGGGCCTGCCGCTCTCCTGCATCGTCATCGACTTCTTCCACTGGACCAAGATGGGCGAGTGGCGGTTCCGCTCCGAAGAGTTTCCGGACCCGTCGGCCATGGTCGCCGAATTGCGGCAGATGGGCATCAAGACGATGGTGTCGGTCTGGCCCACCGTGAACGCCAATGCCGAGACGTTTGGTCCGATGAAGGATGCGGGCTTTATCGTCGGTTCGGCGCGTGGCGCGTTCGACGGGTCGATCTTCTATGACCGCGAACCGGACGGCATGAACGCGCTGCATTTTTACGATGCGACCCATCCCGATGCGCGCGCCTTCCACTGGGAGCGCATCCGCGCGGGCTATGTCGATCACGGGATCGATTGTTTCTGGCTCGACGCCAACGAACCGGAAATGTATCCGATCCATCCGGAGAACCTGACCTATCATGCAGGTCCGGGAACAGCGGTGACCAATGCCTATCCGTTCCTGCACCAATCGGGCTTTGCGGAGCGGATGGCGGCTGAGGGGCTCGATGACGGCCTGCTCCTGTCACGGTCGGCTTGGCTCGGCACCCAGCGCTTTCCCTGCGTCGTCTGGTCTGGCGATGTGAAGTCGACGTTTGCGGATTTCGCCAGGCAGATGCGCGCCGGGCTCAACATGGCGATGAGCGGCATTTCCTGGTGGACGACGGATATTGGCGGTTTCAAGGGCGGCGATCTGGGCGATCCGGAATTTCGCGAACTGGTCATCCGCTGGTTCCAGTATGGCTGCTTCTGCCCGGTCATGCGGCTGCATGGCTTCCGCCAGGACCGAGAGCGCGATCCGCGCTACGGCCACGAATTCAGCTTCGGCGGCGCGGACAATGAAGTCTGGTCGTTTGGCGATGAAGCCTATGCGATCCTGAAGGACTATCTGGACGTGCGCGAGCGGCTGCGTCCCTTCATCCACGCGGCGATGGCGGAAGCTTCGCAAAGCGGCCTGCCGCCCATGCGGCCGCTTTTCGCTGATTTCCCGGACGATCCGGCCGCCTGGGATGTGGATGACGCCTATCTGTTCGGTGACGGGCTTTTGGTCGCGCCTGTCGTTGCGCATGGCGCGCGCGACCGCCAGGTCTATCTGCCCGCGGGCGAGACCTGGACCGATGTCTGGGCCGGCGAGACCCATGCAGGCGGCGCCACGATCACCGTCGATGCACCGCTCAGCCGAATTCCGGTCTTTGCGCGCAACGGGACAGGTCTTGAGGGCGTGTTTGTCTGAGCGGCGGCGGACGCCGATGCCACCATGACGGCCGTTCGCCTGCCGCACGGTGCGAACGGACCGCCGGGTGCCCCATGCGGCCACCCTTTAAGTCGGCAAACGCCCTTCGCCCAGAGCCAGCCGGGCGGCATGTTCGAGAAGGCGCGCACCAATCGGGATCAGTGCATCGGGGAATGCATAGTCGGGTTCATGCAGCGATGGGCCGTCGCCCGATCCGATGAAGGCAAGTGCCCGCTCGGGCGCGCCCAGACCGCCGAAATCCTCCGACCCGGCAATCGGCAACAGGCCCTTGATCCGTTCCAGGCCGAGATCGTCCGCGGCGCCAGCCAGAATATCGGTCGCCGCGCGGGTCGAACGCATGGCGACAAAGACGTCTTCCCAACCGATCGTGCAGGACATGTAGCCGGCATGCTCGGCCACCAGAGCCTCGACCTGCGACACCAAACGCGCCATGGCATCGTCGTCGCGCGTGCGCAGCGTGGCGAGCAGCGTGCCGTCGCCCGGCGTGATGCCGAAAGCTTGCGCGCCCATATTGGCATGGGTGACCGTCACCATGGCGAAGTCCTCGTCGGCCGGACCGTTTCCTTGCCGCAGGGCATCGAGCGCCGGCATCAGGCCGCTCAGGGCGCGCATCGGCGACACCGCCTTTTGCGGTTCGGACGCGTGCGCGGTGCGGCCCTTGAGCGTCAGACGCATGCCGCGCGAGGCGCAGGTGGTCGGGCCGGCGGCGACAGCCACCGCGCCAAGCGGAAGACCGGGCTTGTTGTGCAGGGCAAAGGCCATGTCGATGCCCAGTGCCTGAAATCGCCTGTCGTCGGCGACGGCGGCCGCGCCGGATCCGTCTTCTTCGGCCGGCTGGAACAGCGTAACGACGCGTCCGCGGGCCGGCCGGTCTGCGGCGAGCGCCCGCGCCGCGCCGACCAGCATTGCCATATGGCCGTCATGGCCGCACAGATGCGCCACCCCTTCGCTGCGCGATCGCGGCGACATCGAAGGCGCTTCGGTGATGGGCAGCGCGTCCAGTTCGGCGCGCAGACAGATCGTCGGGCCGGGCGCCGAACCCTCAAAGATGGCGACGATGCCGTGTCCGCCGAGCCCGCTCAGCACCTTGTCGGCATCGATGGCCTTCATTTGCGCGGCGATAATGGCGGCAGTCCCCACCTCCTTGCGCGACAGTTCGGGCGCGTCATGCAGCGCATGGCGCAGCGCGATCAGCGGGATCGCGCCATCGGAGGGGTCGATGCGCATCATTCCGCGGCCATGTCCTGTCGGCGTTCGACGAGCGCGGCGCGCGCCGACGGCAGGTCGCGAATGTGGGCAGCGAGCCGTTCGCGCGCCGCACCGAGATCGCCCTCCTCGATCGCGTCGAGCACCGCCAGATGCTCGCAAGCCGACGCCGCGATCCGTTCGGGCTCGACGAAGATGCGGTACTGGCGCAGGCGCCGCAGCGCGGTGTGCCGCCTGGCGACATCGAGCAGAAACGGATTGCCCGACCAGCGGGCGATCGCCTCGTGGAACCGCGCGTTGCGTTCGAAATTGGCGACCGACTGGCCCGGAACCTCGCGGCCGTCGAGCAGCATCTCCTGCTCGGCACGGATCTGGGCGAGTTCGCCCGGCGGCGCATGAAACCCCGGCTCGTCGAAGGCGGCCGGTTCCGTGGCGAGACGAAAACGGACGCTTGCCGCCGTCGCCGCGCGTCCGCTGAGCAGCGGCGCGAACCGATAACCGCCGCCGGGCCGGCGTTCCAGAACGCCTTCGGTCACGAAACGCGACAGGACGCGCTGGCTGAGCGCCCGGCTCGCATCATAGCGGCGCGCAAAGCCGGCCGCATCGAACTGCGCGTCGATATGGCCGTCGAGCCGGTCGTTGGCCACCCGCCAGTAAAGCGCCTCCTCCGCCGAGCCCAGTTCCTGCGGGTCGTAGACGCTGATATCGGCGAGGAACGCCCCACGGTTTTCGTCCCGCCGCACCGCACCGGCCTCGGCCAGAAGGCTCAGGGCGCGGACCACCGGGGTGCGCGACACACCCAGTTCCTCGGCCAGTGGCGCCGCGGCGATGTGCGTGCCTTCGGGCAGGCCCCGCATGCGGGCGATTTCGACGATGCGTCCGGCCAGTCGCCGGTGCAGATCGCTGTACGCTGTTGTCATGAAGACAGTCATAGCAACTCGCGCGGCGGTTTGTAGAGCCCTGTCGATCCGCCGGCATCCTCCGCTCGGCGCAAAACAGAGATTGACTCGAATACGCATCCAGTACAATCTTGATCGTCATGCACGCTCCCTTTCCCCTTGTCCGCATCGAAGGTTCGCCGCGAGATCGGGGCCTGGCGTATGGGCGCGCCGCCGCGGAGCGCATCGCCGCCGGCGAGACGCTCTATCGTGAAGCAATGGGCCGCCGCGGGTTCGACTGGTCGGAGGTGCGCCGGCTGGCTGCCGAGTTCCGGCCATCGATCGAGGCGACCGATGCCGATTGCATGATCGAGATCGACGCGATCGCCGAAGGGGCGGGGATCGATGTCGAAACGGTGATCGTCATCAATGCGCGCTCGGAGATTTTCAACGGACGGACGCCGCATGCGGGCGCGCTGGAAGGCGGGTGCACGTCCGGGCTGGCCCTTTCCCATGCGACCGCGGAAGGCCGGCTTCTGCATGCGCAGAACTGGGATTTCAACGCCGCCTGCATCGGCTCGTCGATCGTCCTGCATCTGACCGATGAGGCCGGGCACGGCGTTCTCACCTTCGTCGAGGCCGGCGGATTGGCGCGCTCGGGCCTGAACTCGTCGGGCATCGCGATCACCGCCAACAATCTGGAAAGCGACCAGGATGCTGGGCGGACAGGCATGCCGCTGTCGATGATCAGGCGACGGGCGCTGATGGCGCGGACCTTTGCCGAGGCCGTCGGTGCGATCACCTCGGCCCCCAGAGCGGTGTCCAACAATATGACGCTGTCCCATGCCGGCGGCGATATGGCGATCAATCTGGAGACGACGCCGGACGATGTGTTCGTGCTCTATCCTGAAGACAATGGCCTGTTTGCCCACGCCAACCACTTCAATGCGCCTGAAGCGCGGGTGCGGCTGCGCGACGGCGCGCTGAACGGGCGCACGCCTTGCACGCTCTATCGCGACAAACGCGTCATGCACCATCTTGCCGCAGACGCGCCCAATGTGACCCGCTCCACATTCGAACGCGCGCTCGCCGACGATTTTGGCCATCCGTTTGCCGTATGCCGACCGCCTGTCCGGTCCCGTTCAGGCCATCTGAGCACGACCGTTGCGAGCGTGATTTTCGACGCAGCGGCCGGCGCGCTGCATGTGCGCCCGGCGCCCTGGGATGAGCAGACCCGATGGGCCACGCATCGCCTCGACGGCGCGGCGGCGCGGGTCGCGGCGCAATAGCTTCTGGTCCGCAAGAGATGATGCCTCACCAAAACCAAGCAGGGAGAATTCACATGAAGCTCGTCGCCACCGTCGCGCTTGCGACCTCAGCATTGATCGCGCTGCCGTCCATCGCCGCCGCAGAATCGGTTCTGCGTGTCGCCAGCACGAGCGACATGACATCGGACAATCCCGGCGTCGACCGGTCGGGCTTTTCGGACACTGTTCATCTCAACATCGTTGAGGGCCTGGTCGGCTACAAGGATGATCTGTCGATCGGCCCCGTCCTGGCAGACGAGATCCAGGTGTCCGAAGACGGGCTGACCTACACATTCCCGCTCCGCCAAGGCGTTCTGTTCCACAATGGCGAGACGATGACGGCCGAACATGTGCTCGCCTCATGGGAACGTCTGATGGAAGAAGAGACGGGCTGGCGGTGCCGCGACCGGTTCGATGGATCGGGCCGCCTTGAGGTCACAAGCGTCGAAGCGCCGGACGAGGCGACGGTCGTCTTCACCATCTCCGAACCTTCGCCGCTCTTCTTGAAGGACATGGCGCGGTTTGACTGCGGCGCTACGGCGATCCAGCATCCCGACGCCTGGGCCGATGGTTGGCAGGGCCCGATCGGCACCGGCCCGTTCCGCTTCGTTGAATGGCGGCCGGGCGAGCGGATCGTGCTCGAGAAGTTCGACGATTATGTCGCCGACGAGGGCCCGCGCGACGGCATGACCGGCGACAAGACGCCCATGGTCGACCGCATTTTGATCACCATCGTGCCGGATGCGGCTTCGGCCAAGGCGGCGATGCGTGCCGGCGAAGTCGACCTTTTGGACATTTCAACCTCCGATGCCGACGAGATGCGCGAAGCGGGCTTTGATGTGCTGATCCAGCCGACGCCCGCTTGGGGCACGTTCCTGATCTCGCGCCATTCCGAGCGGATGGCCAACCCGGCCCTGCGCCAGGCGATGGCCAAGGCGCTCGACATGGATCAGTTGGCGGAACTGATGGGCTATGAGGCACACAATGCCTCGCCGATCCCGCCGATCAGCAGTTTTTACACCGACGGACAAGACCGCACGTACGGCTATGATGTGGACGCGGCAAAGGCGCTTCTGGAAGAGGCGGGCTATGACGGTACGCCAATCCGGCTGATTACTTCACGCCGGTCGGCGACGATGTTCGACCAGGCGGTCGTGGCGCAGGCCATGTGGCGGCAGGCCGGCATCGAAACCGAGATCGAGGTCCTGGAATGGGGCACCCAGCTCGATCTCTACCGGTCGGGCGAATATGACGTGATGTCCTTCGGCTTCTCGGCGCGGCTCGATCCGGCATTGAGCTGGGACATGTTCTCGGGCGAGCAGCAGCGCAAGGTCTGGGCCGATCCGGCAGCGCTTGAAAAGATCGGCATGCTGATGACCGAGACCGATCCGGACGCGCGCGCTGCCATCTCCGACGAATTGATGGGCAAGTTCCTTGAACAGGTGCCGGCGATCGGGCTCTACAGCCAGCCCACCGCCATTGCGCTATCGGACCGTGTCGAAGGGTTCGAACTGTGGCCGGGCGGGCGCCTGCGCTTCTGGCAGACATCCGTGAGCGAATAAGACCCGGCTGAAAGAGGCCGCCACCCATGTGGGCTCATGTGGCACGGCGAACAGCGATGATGGTGCCGACCCTTCTGGTCGTCTCCATCATCGTCTTTGCCCTGATCCGGGCGATCCCCGGCGATCCCGCCGAGATCATGCTCAACGATCTGGACAGCGACGCCGCCGTCGCCGCCATGCGCACCGAACTGGGCCTCGATCGGCCCATTCCGGTCCAATACGCCATCTGGATCGGCAATGTGCTGACCGGCGATCTGGGCACCTCGATCCGAACCGGCCAACCGGTGGCCGAGGCATTGTTCGACAGGCTGGGCGTTACCGCGACGATCACCGCGCTTGCCATTGGCGTCGCCGTTCTTTTGGCCATTCCGGCCGGCCTGATCGCAGCGTGGAAACAGGACACGTTTACCGACGCGGCGATCATCGGCGTGTCGATCCTGTTTTTATCCCTGCCCAGCTTCTGGCTCGGCCTGATGATGATCTGGCTGTTTGCGATCACGCTGGGCTGGCTGCCGGCGATCGGCTTCGTCTCGATATCGGAGGACTTTGTCGGCGGCCTGCGCTATCTGATCATGCCGGTGGCGACGCTCGCGCTGGTCGAGATGGCGGTCGTAGCGCGGATGATGCGGGCGCAGACGCTTGAAGTGCTGCGGCTCGATTATGTCACCCACGCCCGCGCCAAGGGTCTGCCCGAATCGCTGGTGCTGACCCGGCATGTGGCGCGCAACGCCTTGGGGCCTGCGGTCACCGTGATCGGGCTGATCCTTGGCGGTCTGCTCGGCGGCGCGTCGGTGACCGAGACGGTGTTCTCGATCCCCGGCATCGGCCGTCTTCTGGTCGATGCGATCTATGCCCGCGACTATCCGGTTCTGCAGGGCTGCCTGCTGCTGATCGCGTTCATCTATGTGTGCGTGAACCTGCTGGTCGATCTGGCCTATGCCGTTCTTGATCCGAGGGTGCGCCTGTGACGCTTGAAGCCCAGACGCCGAGCGCTGTCCGGCCGGCGCGCCCGCGCAGACCCTGGTTCCTGCGCCAGATCAATGGCACGGTGGGCGCAGCTTTGCTGGCCGTCGTCCTGATCGGCGCGCTGATGGGCTATGTCTGGGTGCCTTACGATCCGGTCGAGCCGAACTTTCTCAAACGCTTCGAAGCACCGTCCCTGGCGCATCTGATGGGCACGGACCAATGGGGACGCGACGTGTTCTCGCGCATTCTGGCGGGCGCGCGTGCATCCGTGACGGTGGCGCTTGCCACGGTCGCGCTGGCCGTCAGCGTCGGCACCATCGTTGGCGGGCTTTCGGGCTATTTCGGCGGATGGGCCGACCGGTTCGTCATGCTCTTGACCGATGCGCTTCTGGCTTTTCCGGGGCTGCTTCTGGCGCTGGCGGTGATGGCCGTTGCCGGGCCGTCACAACTGGGCGTGATCGTCGCGCTCGGCCTGTCCTATGCGCCATCGGTCCTCAGGCTGGTGCGCGGCACGGTGCTGTCGGTGCGCGAGCGCGAGTTCGTGGAAGCCTCCCGTGCGGTGGGCGATCCCGCGCTTTACACACTGTTTCGCCATGTTCTGCCCAACTGCACCGCCCCGCTCATCGTGATGGGCACGGCCCTTTTCGGGTCTGCGCTGCTGGCCGAAAGCGCGCTGAGCTTTCTGGGTCTTGGCATCCCGCCGCCGGCGCCGACCTGGGGCAACATGCTGGCCGAATCGCGCGGCGATTTCGTCACCGCGCCGTGGCTGGCCCTGTTTCCGGGCCTTGCGATCTCGATTGCGCTTCTGGGCATCAACGTTTTCGGCGATGCGCTGCGCGACCGCCTCGACCCGCGCATGCGCGGACTGGATGTGCGGCCATGACGCTCGTGTCCGTGGAGGGATTGACGATTGCGTTCGACACGCCGGACGGGCCGCGCCGCGTCGTGGACGATGTGTCTTTTTCCATGCCGGCGAGGGGACGCCTTGGCCTGATCGGCGAAAGCGGCTCGGGCAAGACGATGATCGGCCGGGCCATCCTCAACCTCCTGCCCCCCGGCGCGCGCGTCGCCGGCGGGCGCATCCTGTTCGATGGCCAAGATATTTTGACCCTCGATCCGCCGGCGATGCGCGCGGTGCGGGGCCGCCGCATCGGCATGGTCTTCCAGGAACCGATGACCTCGCTCAACCCCTCGCTCACCGTCGGCCGGCAAATGACCGAGGGGCCGATGCATCAGCAGGGCCTGACGCGGGCCGATGCCGAACGCGCCGCGCGCGAGATGCTCGAACGCGTGCAATTGCGCGATCCGGCCGGCGCGCTTTCACGCCATCCGCACGAATTTTCCGGCGGCATGCGCCAGCGCATCATGCTGGCGTCCGTCCTGATGATGCGGCCGGCCCTGTTGATCGCCGACGAGCCGACGACGGCGCTCGACGCCGTGATCCAGAAAGACGTCATGGATCTGATGTCGCGGCTGGTCGAGGAGGAGGGCACTGCGCTGATTCTCGTCAGCCACGATCTGCCGCTTGTCGCCCAGCACACCAACGAAGCGGTGATCTTGCAGTCGGGCCGCGCCGTCGAGACAGGCAAGACCGGACAGATCCTGACCGCGCCGCGGCATCCCTACACCAAACGTCTGGTCGATGCCTTGCCGGTTCCACGCAAGGGACGGGGCGCGACCACACCGCCCGCCGTCGAAGGCCGGGGCGTGCGCGTCGTCTTCGAGGGTCGGCGCAAGCTGCCCTGGTCGCGACCGGCGCCCGTGGTCGCGGTCGATGATGTCGATATCGAGATCAGGGAAGGGGAGATCGTCGGCCTTGTCGGGGAAAGCGGTTCGGGCAAGACGACGCTCGGACGCGCGCTGGTCGGTCTGGCGCCGATGAATTCCGGACAGGTCCATCTCGATGGCGCGCCCCGGCCGTCCGATTTCCGCCGGCGCATGCAGATCGTCTTCCAGGACCCTTATGCCAGTCTGGACCCGCGCATGACGGTGGCGCGGATCGTCTCGGCCGGTTTGCGCCGGTTCGGCCCGAAAGGGTCCGAAGGCGAAAAGCGGCTGCGCGACATACTCGACGGCGTGCAGCTCCCGCTCGATGTCTATGGCGCCCGGCTGCCGCACGAATTGTCGGGCGGACAGCGCCAGCGCGTTTGCATCGCCCGTGCCCTTGTCACGCATCCGCGCTTCGTCGTGGCCGACGAGCCGGTCTCGGCGCTTGACCTGACCGTGCAGAAGGAGGTGCTGACGCTGCTTGCCGACCTGCGCGAGCGGCTGGGGTTCTCCTGCCTGTTCGTTAGCCACGACATGGGCGTGATCGAGGCGCTTGCCGATCGCGCCGTGGTGATGAAGGACGGGCGCGTGGTCGAACGGGCCGATTGCGCCGATCTCTTTGCGGCGCCAAGCCACGCCTACACACGCCGGTTGCTGGACGCGGTGCCAAAGGTGGTTGCGGGAAGCTGAGACTTAACTGACGCGCACCGGTTCAGCCGGCGTCCGCTTCCTCGTCGAGCTCGGCGAAGACCGTTTGGGCCGATCGCATGGCATCGAGCGAGGCGGGGACCCCGCAATAGATCGCGCCCTGCAGGATGATTTCCACCACCTCCTCCCGCGTCAGCCCGTTGTTGAGGGCGCCGCGCACATGGAGCCTGAATTCGGCCGATCGGTTGAGGGCCATCGTCATGCCGAGGTTCAGAACACTGCGCATGCGACGCTCGAGGCCCGGCCGACCCCAGATCTCGCCCCAGCACCATTCGGTGATCAGCTTCTGCAGCGGCGCGGAGACATCGTCGGCGGCCGCAATCGACCGGTCGACATAAGCGTCGCCGAGCACCTCGCGGCGAATCTGCAAGCCCTTGTCGAACTGCTCTCCCTGAAACTCGGGGCGATTGTTGGTCATGTCGTGTGTCCTCCGTTGTGGTCTTGTCGAAAAGAGCTGTGCCGGCCCATCCCGACGCGAGCATAGCCGCCGCGATGAGCGCCGTGTGTGACGATCAATCCCCTGCGTTGGCCGAACGCGCGAAGGTCTCGGCAATTGCCAGAACGGCGGCATGGATTGGCCCCGCGGTGAGGCTTGGAATGACCGAGGCGTCCACCACGAAGAGATTGTCGAGCGATTTGAGCCGGAGATCCGCATCGACGACGGCCGTCGCGTCCTTGCCCATTCTGCAGGTGCCGCACGGGTGATGATGGGTGATGACCGCGTTCTGGATGAACGCATCGATTTCGGACGGGCTGGTCAAGGGGCCGGGAAGCAGTTCGCGCTCACGCCACTCGGCCAGCTCTTTCCGATGACCGATCGTTCGTGCGGCTTCAAGGGCCTGTCGAAACAGGCCGCGGTCATGGTCCGTCTGCAGATAGGCCGGATCGATGACCAAAGGATCGCTCGGTTCCGGTCCCGTGATCCGCAGGCTTCCGCGGCTCGTCTGATGGGTGACGCCAAACAGCAGCGAATAGGCGCTGCCGGCCTCGGGCGCCTGGAAACGTTCGGACACGATGGGCGCGACGCCGCACCCGACGACGATGTCGGGCCGTCCGCTAGCGGTGAAGTCTCCGGCCCGCATGTAGGCCATCGATTCGGAATGCTGGAGGCGAGACGGAGGCAGGGCATTTTTTGTCGCGTAGAGGTTGCCGGCGCCCAAGAGATGGTCCTGCAGGTTGCGGCCGACATCGGGCATGTCGATGCGGCATCCAACGCCCGCTGCGGCGAGCCATTCCTGCGGCCCGATGCCCGAGCGCATCAGCAGTGCCGGACTTTCCAGCGCGCCTGCACTCAGCACCACCTGTTCGGCGTGCGCCTTGACCGTGCGGCCGGAACCGGCAAGCGCGACACCGCGAACTTTGCTGCCATCGAAGATGAGCTGTCGCGCCAGCAGGCCGGTGACAATCGTCAGATTTTTGCGGTTGCGAACCGCTGGCGTCAGCCACGCATCGGCCGTGGTCACTCGCTGGCCGTCGCGGATGTTCAGCGCGTTCGGCGTAACGCCGACCATCTCCCCGTCATTGTGGCTTTTGAGGCGGGGCAGACCAAGCGAAGCGCCTGCCTCGATAAAGGCGCGCGTCAGCGCACTGACCTCTTCATGCGGCATGTAGACGGGCATTGGTCCGGTCTGCCGATGCGCGTCGTCCCCGTCCGGAAGGCGGTTTTCGATGGCCTGAAAGGCGGGCTGCAATTCATCCCAACTCCAACGCGGATCGCCGGTTGCATCGACCCAGGCCTGATAGTCCCGGGGGTGACCGCGCATGTACCCCATCGCATGCAGGCAGCTCGAACCGCCGATGACCCGACCGCGGGCCCAATGATGGATCCGGCCAGCCGTTCCGACTTGTGGTTCAGTTCGATAGTCCCAATCATAGCTGCGGCCCTGCAGTGCGGGCCAAGCGGCGGGCCGCCAGATGTCCGGGTCGGATGCCTCCTGGCCGGCTTCGATCAGGAGCACGTTACGGCTCGGGTCTTCGCTCAGCCGCGCCGCGAGAAGTGTGCCCGCCGAGCCGCCGCCAATGATGGCGACGTCGGCGGCAAGGCTGGCTTCGTCAATGTCGATGTTCATGGCCTCTCCGTTTGTGCGCAAGGACCCTGCATCGCCGTTTCCGGGATCGATCAATCACATCAATGGCTCCTGACCCCAAGCCAAGAGCCATACCCTGTTTGACGTCCAGCGGCTCATGAATGACCGGCGGTTTAAGGTGGGAGCAGGTGTCAGAGGTCAGCTGCCGCTTTCCATGGAGCGCTTCGCCGCCGCTTTCGCCTTTGCGATATGTTTCTTGGAGGCTTTGCGGGCGGCCTTTTCGTCGCCGGCGGCGATGGCTTCGAATATCTCCCGCATCTCCGCCAGGCTGCTTTGCGCGCGCCCCTTTAACGACATTGACCGCGCGCGAAAGAAACTGATCCGCGCGACCAGGCCGCGATGCATCTCCTCGAGAATCGGATTTCCGCAATTGGCCAGTATGATCGAATAGAAGTCCGCGGCGGTCTTGACGCGCGCCAGACTGTCATTGCTGGAAGCTGCCTCCTCGAAGGCCGAAAGCGACTTTTCAAGCTCATGCAACTGGTCTTTGGATATCCGCTTCGAGCACCTGCCCACCGCCTCCAGTTCCAACAGTTCGCGCACTTCATAGATCGCCGTCATCTCCTCCAGGGTAAGCGCCGGGATGGACGGCCCGCGATTGGGCACGATGTCGATCAGCCGTTCGGCCTGCAGACTTCGCAGCGCTTCTCGCAGTGAAGGGCGGCTGATTCCGAGTTCTGCGCAAAGATGACTTTCGACCAGGCGGCTCCCGGGCTCGAACATGCCGGAAAATATGGCCAGCCGCAGCTTGTCGACTGTCTCCTGCTGCACCGTTCGCGGTAAAACCCGGAGATTTATTTCTGGTGGCATTGTCTAGGTCTCATCAGGAGGGAGGGGAGCCGAGAATTATCAGATGACATTGCATAGACGATGACGCCATGAATGACCAGACCGTCAATTTGCAAGATTGAAAGAATGTCAGACAATTGGGTTGACGCCGCGTCGGGTTTCGTGTTCCCCTCGGGGTGACAGGCAGCAGTGACGAGAACCGGTATATGGCGGCGGACACACACCTAGATGGCATGCATTCGCGGCGCATCGATGCGGGCAGCATTGCATTGAACATCCGTGAGGCCGGCAGCGGTCCGCTGATGCTCTTCTTTCATGGCATCACGGCCAATTCGGTCGTCTTCACGCCGCTGATGGCGCGGCTCGCCGATCGGTTCACGACCATCGCCGTTGACCAGAGGGGGCATGGCCACAGCGACAAGCCGGAGAGCGGTTACGACGCCGATTCATACGCCCGGGACATTGCCGACCTGATCCGTGCGCTCGACCGGGGGCCGGCCATTCTGGTCGGGCATTCCCTCGGCTCGCGCAATGCGGTGACCGCCGCGGCGCACCATCCGGACCTGGTGCGCTCGGTCGTGGCGATCGATTTTACGCCCTACATCGAAACCGAAGCGCTTGATGCGCTGGAGGCCCGCGTGAACGCGGGGGCCCAGGTTTTCGACCGGCCGGAGGACGTGAAAGCCTATTTGACGGCGCGCTATCCGAACCTGCCGGCGGCTGCCATCAAGATCAGGGCCGAAAGCGGATTTCACGCGGTCGACGCGGGTCTGGTGCCGCTGGCTTCGCCGACGGCCATGGCCCAGACGGTCACCGGTCTCCGCTCGGACCTGACCGGGGCCTATCGCGAAGTGACCAGGCCCGTCCTGATCGTGCGCGGCGCAGACAGCAAACTGGTTTCGGCCGACGCGCTGGCAAAAACCAGCCGGCTTCGCGCCGATCTTCCCGTGGTCGTCGTTCCCGATGCCGATCATTACGTCAACGAGATGGCTCCCGACACAACGTTCAAAGCCATCACCAATTTCATCGATGCCTGACACAGAAGGCGCTGCTTTCGAGCGCGCAGGAGGACTCAAACGCATGGCCAATCTGAACCAAACAACCGGAAAGACACGTCGCGCGGAAGTGGCCGGCGGCGGGTTTGCCGGGCTGACTGCGGCAATCGCGCTCAGGCAGAACGGATGGGACGTTCAGTTGCACGAAAAGGGTCCGGAACTGCGGGCGTTCGGGGCGGGCATCTATCTTTGGTACAATGGTCTGCGTGTTCTCGAAGGCGTCGGCGCGCTCGAAGGTGTTCTGGCGGGTTCGCATACGCCGCCCGTCTACGAGACTTGGCTGCACAACAAGTCGGTCTCCCGGGAGACATTCAACGGTTTGCCCTGGCGCATCATGACGCGTGCGCATCTGCATGATGCGCTGGTCAAGCGGGCCAAGGAGGTCGGCGTCGAAATCCGGACCAGTTCGGAAGCCGTCGGCGCCGATCCTGACGGCCGGCTGACGCTTCAATCCGGAGAGGTGCTCGAAGCCGACCTGATCGTCGGAGCGGACGGTGTGGGCTCGAAGGTCCGGGACTCGGTCGGCTTTGAGCAGGACCGCTGGGTCTCCACCGACGGGATCATACGGCTGATCGTGCCGCGGATGAAAAAGGAGCTCGGCCATGGCGAGTGGGACAACACCATCGACATGTGGAACTTCTGGCCGCGCGTACAGCGCATTCTCTATTCGCCGTGCAACGAGAACGAACTCTATCTGGGCCTGATGGCGCCGGCGGACGACCCGCGTGGATCGCGTGTTCCGCTCGATCTCGAAGTCTGGGTCGAAATGTTCCCGTTCCTGGAGCCCTGTCTGGTCGAGGCTGCCAAGCTGGAGACCGCCCGATACGACAAATATGCAACGACCAAGCTGGACGCGTGGTCGAAAGGCAGGGTCGCGCTCGTCGGCGACGCCGCAAATGCCATGTGTCCGGCCCTGGCGCAGGGCGCAGGGTGCGCGATGGTCAACGCGTTCAGCCTTTCGCAGGACTTGGAGCGGGGATCGTCGATCGAGGACTCGCTCGCCGCATGGGAAAAGCGCGTTCGCCCGGTCACGGATCGCTGCCAGGCCCTGTCGGGCGAATATGCGGCCAATCGCTCGCTCTCGAAGGGCAACATGTTCACCCCGGCGGCCCTTGAATCGGCCAGTTACGATCCGCTGCGAGGTGTTTTTTCATGGCCGCAGTGAAGGCGTTGACTGCCGCAAGTTTGACAGCCGCCGCATCCGTTGCGCGCCTTTCGGGAGACAAGAATGGATAACTCAGCCGCAGTTGAAAAGCACTATGAGGTGCGTGGCTGGTACTCGACCGTCCACGAGATCCGCCATGATGGCGGGCAGCCCGGCGACGCGCTCGTCAAGGCGGCGGTCGGCGTGATCATCAAGAACCCCTATGCGGGCAAGTTCGTGTCCGACCTGTCACAATTGACCGGGCCGAGTGCGGCCATCGGCCATGCGCTGGGCGAACGGGCCGTCGCGTTGCTCGGCGGCCGGCCGGTCGAGAGCTATGGCAAGGGCGGAATTGCCGGCGTCGCCGGCGAGCAGGAGCATGTGGTGGCCTGCGTGACCACGGTGTTCGGCGACCCGTTGCGCCAGCAGGTGGGTGGCGGCGATGCCTGGATATCCTCGGCCAGCAAGGTCGGCAGCGCGGGCACGTCCATCGACATTCCGCTCGCCCACAAGGATGAGCTCTACATCCGGTCCCACTACGATGCGATCACCTTCTGCGTGCCGGACGGCCCCCGTCCCGATGAAATCCTCGTCTGCATAGCCGCGGCCACCGGACCGCGTGTGCACCAGCGTGTCGGCGGCAAAACCGCCGCCGACCTCAAAGCCACCGTTTAGTTCGAACTCGACCGATCAAGGACGCATCCCATGCCCCTCAACATCAAAGACCTGAAAATCACATCCGCCGATTTCCAGCCGCTTGGAAAACTGCGCGACGAGCATGCCGGCGACAAGGGCAACGTCCTGCCGAAGCTGACGGTGAGCGGCGTTCCCGACGGCACCAAGGAACTGGCGGTCATCTGCCACGATCCCGATGCGCCGCTTCCGCAAGGCTTCACCCATTGGGTCGTCTTCGGCATCGATCCGGCGACCACCGATCTTTCCGATGCCCAGGAACGGTTTCGGGTCGGCCCGAACGGTGCCGGCGACAAGCAGTATTACGGGCCCCAGCCTCCGGCCGGCCACGGCGAACATCACTATTATTTCTGGGTCTACGCTCTGGATACGAATGTCGAGGGCACGCCGACGCGGGAAGAGTTCCTGGACCGATATGCCGACAACATCATCGAGCAGAACCGCATCGTCGGCCTTTACGAGAACAAGTGAACTTCAAGGTCCCGGCGCGCGGTGGAGACCGCATGCCGTGGCCCAATTCATGGGAGGCTTCGAAAATGGCAAACGTCAGCGCAGCGCGCCAGACTGTTTTCGAGGAACTGGTCATCGCGACGAAGATCCTGCTCAATGAGGGGATTCTCGACACGTTCGGCCATATCAGCGCGCGTGATCCCGAAGACCCCGATGCTTTCTTCCTGGCGCAAAAGCTGGCGCCGAGCCTGATCACGGTCGAGGACATGCAGCGCTTCAATCTGGACGGGGAAACGTCGGACAACCGGCCATCCTATCTGGAGCGCTACATTCACAGCGAGATCTACAAGGCGCGGCCGGATGTTAGTTGCGTGCTGCACAGCCACTCGCCCGCCGTGCTGCCCTATTGCTTCGTCGATCAGCCCTTGCGGCCGGTGACCCATATGGGGGCGTTCCTGGGCGAAACGGTTCCCGTTTACGAGATACGCGACAAGCAGGGCGACGATACGGATCTGTTCGGCGGCAGTCCCGACGTGTGCCGGGATATTGCCGAGAGCCTGGGCGACCAGGCGGTGGTCCTGATGGCGCGCCATGGTGTCGTCAATGTCGGCAGTTCGGTCCGGGAAGTGGTTTTTCGGGCGTTCTACACCGAACAGAACGCCGCCGCGCAGACGGCGGGGCTGCAGATCGGAACAATCGAATATCTCTCACCCGGTGAGGTCAGGACGGCGGGAAAACTCGTCGGTGCCCAGATCGATCGCGGATGGGACCACTGGTCCAAGCGCCTCGCGCAGGCGGGGCTGATCTAGTGCCTGCGGCTTTGCAGGACAATTCGCCGTCCGCCGAAAAGGGCTGGCGTCACACGCAATAGTTTCCTGGCGCGTTGGCGCCAGATGAAGGCAGCAACATCATGCCGAATGCAGGAAACTACGACTATATCATCGTTGGCGCCGGGTCGGCGGGTTGCGTGCTCGCCAACCGGCTGAGTGCCGACCCGAACTGTTCGGTGTTGCTGCTCGAGGCAGGCGGCTGGGATCGCGATCCCATGATCCACATCCCGCTCGGATGGGGAAAGATACTCACTGAACGTCGCCATGACTGGATGTACTTCTGCGAACCCGAGCAGAATGTCGGCGGACGCAGCGTCGAGTGCGCCCGCGGAAAGGTGATCGGCGGCTCGTCGTCGACCAATGCCATGGCCTATGTTCGGGGCAATCGCGGGGACTATGACCGCTGGGCCGCGGGCGGGCTCGATGACTGGTCGTACGACCGGGTGCTGCCCTATTTCCGGAAGCAGGAACGCTGGGAGGGTGGCGAGAATCGGTACCGCGGCGGCTCAGGCCCGGTCAGCACCCAATTCTGCCGTTATCGGGACCCGCTGGTGGAGGCCTTCGCGCAGGCCAGCCGACAGGCGGGCTATCCGCAGACCGACGACTATAATGGCGAGACCCAGGAAGGTTTCGGCCGCCTTCAGATGACGATCTCGAACGGTCGACGTTCTTCCACCGCATCGGCCTATCTGCGTCCGGTCCTGAAGCGACCCAACTTGACGGTATTGACCGATGCGACGGCCACGAAAATCCTGCTGAAGGACGGGCGCGCCACCGGCGTTCAGATGCTCCATCGCGGAACGCAAAGAACCGCCGTGGCTCGCAGGGAAGTGCTGCTTGCGGGCGGTGTGATCAACACGCCGCAACTCCTCATGCTGTCGGGTGTCGGCGCGCCGGATGAATTGTCGGCGCAGGGAATTGCGACGCTGGTCGATCTGCCGGCGGTGGGCAAGAACCTGCAGGACCATGTGTCGGTCATCGTCATGTACAGGCGCCGGACACCCGGCCCGTTCCTTAAAAACATGCGGGCGGACCGGATCGCGGTGGATTTCCTGAAGACCTACTTCACCGGTCGCGGCTTTTCCTCGGACGTCCCGGGCGGGGTTGCCGCATTCCTCAAAAGCGGACCGGATCGGCCGTTGCCGGACGTGCAACTGCTCTTCACGGCAGCGCCGCTGGCCGCATGGCCATATCTCAAGCCGTTCAAACAGCCCTTCCAGGACGGGTTCGCAACGCGCATCGTCGCAACGCAGCCCAAGAGCCGTGGCTCGATCAGGCTCGCTTCGTCCGACCCCCTTGCCGCGCCGCTGATCCACCAGAACTTTCTGGCCCATCCCGATGATTGGGACTCGCTCCGCGCCGGTTTCCGCGTGGCAAGGAACCTTGCGGCACAGCCGGCCATGGAGCCGTTCATCGCGGCGGAGTTCTTTCCCGGCCCCGATTGCCGGAGCGATGACGAGATCGATGAGCATATTCGCCAAACCTGCATCACCGTGCATCACCCGGCCGGCACCTGCCGGATGGGCAGCGATCCGGCCTCAGTCGTCGATCCGGAACTGCGGGTGCGCGGCGTCGACGGACTGAGGGTGGTGGATGCGTCCGTCATGCCCGATCTGGTCTGCGGCAACATCAATGCAGCGGTCATCATGATCGCCGAGAAGGCCGCCGATCTCATCTCCATCGAACAAGCAAACAGGATAGCGGCATGATCAAGCGTGTAGCGATCGTCGGTCTTGGAAACATGGGGCCGGGCATGGCTGCGCGCCTCGCAAGAGGCGGCATCGCGGTGACCGCCCATGACATCGCACCCGAGGCGATCGAGCGCGCACGCGTGATGCTGAAAGCGGCAGAGGCCGTCCTGGACGCGCTCGGCATGCCGCGGGCGGAAGAAGGCACGGTCCGCTTTGCCGAAACGATAGGGGATGCCGTGGCCGACGCCGAACTGGTGATCGAAAACGTGCCGGAAAGCATCGCCATCAAGGCCGACGTCTACCGCACGATCGACGGTCTGATCGCGCAAGACACCATCGTCGCCTCCGACACGTCGGGCATTCCCATCACCAAGCTGCAGGCGCACATCTCAAATCCGGCGCGCATGGTCGGCATGCACTGGTCCAACCCGCCGCACATCGTTCCGATGATCGAAGTCATCGGTGGCGATCAGACCGCGCCGGAAGCCGTGGAGACCATCAGGGATTTCATCGCATCGCTTGGCCTGCTGCCGGTTCTGGTCAAGAAGGACGTGCCGGGATTTGTCGAAAACCGGGTTCTGTATGCGCTGCTGCGCGAGGTCGTGGACCTTGTGGAGCGCGGCGTGATCGAGCCCGAGGATATCGACACCTGCGTGTCCTGGGGCATCGGCTACAAGCTCGCCGTGATCGGGCCCATGGCGCTGCTCGACATGGCCGGCATGGACATCTACCACTCGGTCTCTTCCTTCCTCAATGACGACCTGGCCGACCGCAAGGACGTGGCTCCGCTGGTTGCCAGGCAGATCGCCGACGGCAAGCTCGGGATCAAATCGGGCGAGGGGATCTACGCCTACACCCCGGAACGCATTGCCGAACTTCAGCAAGAGCGCGCGCGCAAGCTGGTCGCGATCCGCCGCATCCTCGAGGAGGACGGCACATGAACCCGAACGGTATCTTTCGGCTTGAAGCGCTGGTGGTCTGGCTGATCGGGATCTTTCTCGGCCTCGGCATGATCGCCATGGTGGCGGTCAACGTCACCAATGCGGTGGGACGCTATAGCGGCCTTTTCGCATTGGTCGGCGCGGACGAACTTTTGGTCTACGGCATGATCTGGATCGTCATGCTGGGCGCCATCCTGGCGGCGCGGGATCGCAGCCACCTTTCGATCAACCTGCTGCCGTCGGCGGTGTCGGGGCAATCGGCGGCAGCGCTGCAAATCGGTATCGGTCTGGTGACCGTCGCCGTCTCCGCCTTCGTGGCCCGGCACAGTTTCGACTTTGTCGGGCGCATCGCCAGCCTCAACCAGGCAAGCATGGGACTGGGCATCCCGATGGTTGTTCCGCACTCGGCCATTCTCGTTGGCTTTGGCGGCATCGCAGTGGTGACCGCCGTGCTGACGGTGCTTGATATTGCCCGATTTGCCAGCGGCCAAGAGGTGTCCGATTGACATGGGTTCTGGGCATCAGCATCGCCGTCCTGACCGCGCTTGGCGCGCCGATCTTCGTGGCGCTGCTTGCCGGAGCGTCGCTGGCGCTGTTGCTGTTTCCCGGTCCGCCGCTGATTGCGCTGCAGCAGACGATCTTCGGCGGGCTGGATGCCTACGCTCTGTTGTCGGTGCCGTTCTTTGTCTTTGCGGGCGAGTTGATGGCGATCAGCGGCATCGCCAATCGGCTGATCGGGCTGGTGCGGGCGATGTTCGGCCGGGTTCCTGGCTCGCTGGGCCTTGCTGCGCTCGGCGGTTCGACGCTGATCGGCACGATCTGCGGCTCGTCGGCTGCGGCGGTCGCCGCGGTGGGGCGCAACATACATCCGCAGCTCATCGAAAGCGGGTATGGCAAACAGCGGGCAGCCGGGATCATCACTTCGAGCGGCGCGATCGACATCGTCATCCCGCCCTCGATCGCGATGATCCTGTATGGCGCGTCGGCCGAGCAGTCGATCCCCAAGCTCTTCATCGCCGGCATCGTTCCGGGCCTCGTCATCGCGCTGTTGATGGCCGGCTACATATCCACCTCCGCCGCGATTGCGCGCATCCCCCGGCAGGAGCGCTTTCAAGCCAGCGCCGCCCTTGTCGCTTTGCGTCAGGCATTCTGGGCGCTGACCATGCCGGTCTTCGTGCTGGTGGGCATTTATGCTGGCCTCTTTTCGCCCACCGAAGCGGGCGGGTTTGCCTGCGCCTATGCGCTGTTCCTGGGCTTTGTCGTCTACCGGACCATCACGTTCCAAACGATGCTGGAGGCCGCGGTTCGATCGGCCATGATGACGGCGCGGATCATGATGGTGGTGGCCGCCGCCGGTGTCATCAGCTGGATCCTCACGGTCGAAGGCATCCCTCAGGCCCTCATTCAGGCGACCGCGAATGCCGGTCTGTCGCCATTGGGCTTTTTGCTGATCGTCAATCTGCTGCTGCTGGCGATCGGCTGCGTGCTCGACCCGACGTCGGCAATTCTGGTCCTGTCGCCGCTGCTGGTGCCGATCGCCATGTCCCTGGGCATCGATCCCATCCATTTCGGCGTGGTGATGACCGTCAATCTGGCCATCGGCATGTTCACCCCGCCCTTCGGGCTCAACATTTTCGTCGCGCAGTCCGTCTTGGGCGCACGCACAGCCGACATCTATCGCGGCGTTCTGCCGTTCGTCGCGGTCCAGATCTGCGCGCTCGCCGTCATCACCCTCATCCCCGGACTGTCGCTCTGGCTGGTCAACAGCATGTCCTGACCGCGTCAACCCAATTGGAAGCAACCCACCAAACCCAAGTCGACCGAAACAGAGGAGTAACCGGACAATGACCGTTCAAATAGTTCGCCGCAATCTGATGGGGTGTCTCGCCGGCGCCGCCCTTATGTTCGCCCTGCCGCTGGCCGGCCCGGCCCAGGCACAGGACACGATGAAGCTGGCGTCCGCCACGATCAACGATGTCCAGCACGAGTGGCAGAAGGAATTCCAGAAGGAGATGGAAGCACGCGTCGGCGATGCGCTGACGGTGGAAATCTATCCCGCCTCGCAATTGGGCGCGATTCCGCGCATGTCCGAGGGCGTGCTGCTCGGCACGATCGAAGCCTTCACCACGCCGACCGCCTTCGTCACCAATGTCGATCCGCGTTTCCAGGCCTTCGACATGCCCGGACTGTTCAGCGATGCCGATGAAGTGAGCGCGGTGATCCACGATCCCGAGTTCCGCGACTATATGGAGACGCTGTTTCTGGACAAGGGATTGCGCATTGTCGGCGCGATCTACAACTCGCCCGTCCTGATGCTCAGCCGGGAGCCGGTCACCACGCTCGACGGGTTCGAAGGGCTCAAGATCCGGACCTTCGCTTCGCCATTGCAGATGGAGCCGATGTCGGCTGTCGGCGCCAACCCCACGCCGCTGGCATTGTCGGAAGTGATTCCGCAGCTCCAGTCGGGCGGGATCGACGGGATGCTGGCGGGCATGCCGATCCTGGCCGCCTTCAAGTTCTTCGACACGGCCGTCAATGTCACCGACATCAATATGAGCCAGATCGTGTCGGTGACCGTCGTCAACGAGACATGGTTCCAGTCGCAATCGGACGCGGTGAAGACGGCGATCCTAGAAGCGGGGCGTGCCGCCGAACAAACGGTCTTTCCGTGGGGCGTCGCCAATGTCGAACGCGCCAACGGCGCCTGGGTGGAGAATGGCGGCACGATCCACACGCTGCCTGCCGACCAGCAGGCGGAACTTCAGGAAACCTTTGCCAGGGTCGGCATTGAAATCATCGACAGTCAGCCGGACGTGGTGGAGGTGCGCGACCGGATCCTTGAACGGCTGCAAGAGGTTCGGGGCGAGTGACCGGGCTATCCGTCCAGCGCGTCGCACCGCAGCGATTGGTCATCGCGGGCATGGCAGGAAAAGCGAAACGCCACCTGCGACGTGCCCGCCGCCATCGGCAGTGTCAGCCGCGTTCGGGCCGTGTCGTTGGCACACCATACCGCTTCGACGGGCATCCGGTCACCGATCGTGTTGAGAAGGTTGAGCACGCCGGTCTGCCTGTCGAGCCACAGGGTCAGCGTCAGTTCATCGCCCGGAGCGATGCGGCCAAGCTCATCGGAGTACCAATGCGCCAGCGCCGCCTGGCAGTCGAGGGACACGCCGGTTTCATTGGCAACGGAAACCTCGACCGGGTCGGCGCCTTCAGTGCCCCGAACAATGCCCGAGTAAGGCACGTAAGTGTCGCTTTCGGCCCATGCCGGATGCGTTGAGAGCCCACCAAACAAAGTCAGGAGGACAAGACCGACAATACCGATGCCCGTCGCCAGACGGAAAAAAACAACCCACTCAGGGAGTATCATCATGAAGAACCTATTTCTTTCCACCGCGCTCGGCGTGGTGCTCGCCACCTCGGCGGCCTTTGCTGCCGACGTCGATACCATAGCGGTTCTGACACCGGAACAGGGCAGCGATTTCGGCTGGAACCAGCAAGGCGTTGATGCCGCACGGGCCGCAGCGGAGGCCGCCGGCGTCGAGATCATCGTCGCAGAAGGGCTCGGCTATGGCGACGTTCGCGCACCGATGCGCGAACTTGCGGCCGATGGCGCCGATCTGTTGATCGCCCATGCCAGCGGATACAACACCGCCGGTCCCGAGATCGCCGAAGAGACGGGCGTTCCGGTGGCGATCGTCGACAGCCCCGACGCGCTCAAGCCGGGCCTTGTGGCGGACTACACGCTGTCGGGCCATGAAGGCGCATACCTGGCTGGACGGCTGGCAGCCAAGATGACGACGACGGGCACAGTGGGCATCGTCGTCTCGGGCGAACCGCCATCATGGAACTCGCAATCCGCTGGCTTTGCAGCCGGCGTGCGCGCCGAAAACCCGGACGTCAACATCCTTTATTCGGTGATCGGACCGGCGGCCTATTCCGATGCGGCCGGCGGCAATCGCGTGACCACATCTGTCATCGCTGCCGGTGCCGACATCATCTTCGGGCAGGGCAACGGGTCGAGCTTCGGCATGATCCAGGCGGTCGAATCGAACCAGGCGACCGACGGATCGGACGTGCTGTTCATCGACGTGATCGGCGACAAGTCGGAACTTGATACCGGCCACCTGCTGACCTCGGTGGTCTGGGACATGACCCCGGTCTATTCGGCGATGATCGAGGACCTGAAGAACGACACGTTCGGCACCCGCAGCTACGCGATCAGCCTGGCCGATGATTCGGCCAAGCTGTTGAAGACGCCGCAGGTGGACGACGAGGCGTGGAACACGGTGATGGCGCTGCGCGATCAGATCCTGTCCGGCGACATCACCATCGAGGCGATGTTCGATGCCGAAGATGTGCGCGCAATGGTCACCGTGGCCGAATGAGCACAAACGTGGCAACGGCAACGGAAGCCACGAACGACCTGCCCCCGGAAACGGGGGCGGGCGTCATCGGCGTTCACCGGGTCACCAAACGCTTCCCCGGCGTGGTCGCGGTCGATGATGTGTCGCTGACGATCCACGCCGGTGAAGTGCATGTCCTTTTGGGTGAAAACGGCGCCGGCAAGTCCACGCTGGTGGGTATCCTCGCAGGCCTTCAGGAGCCGGACGAAGGCCATCTGACCGTTGACGGCAACAGGACGCGGCTTTCCAGCCCGTCGGCCAGCCTGAATGCCGGAATCAGCACCGTGTTTCAGCATTCGATGCTGGTGCCCACCTTGACGGTGCTGGAGAATCTGACACTGGGCGCCCCCTGGTACGAGCGCCCGCCGCGCGCGCGCATCGAAGCCCGCATGGCCGAATTGAAGCGCGAATTTTCGCTGTCCCTGCCACTCGACGCCGTCACCGGCGATCTGTCGCTGGGCCAGCAGCAGCAGATCGAGATCGCCCGTGCGCTCTTGCGCGACAGCAAGGTGCTGATCCTCGACGAAGCGACTTCCATGCTCACGCCGCAGGGCGCGCAGGAGCTCGGTGCCAGGATGCAAAAACTGGTGAAGGGCGGTCTGGGGGTGATCTTCATCACCCACAAGCTCGCCGAGGCCTATCAGTTCGGAGACCGCATTTCCGTCCTCAAACAGGGTGCTCTGGCCGGCGAAATGGGTCCGGAACAGCTCAAATCGATGACCGAGAAGCAGGCGGTGGACGAGATCGTGCGGCTGATGTTCGGCCGCGAGGACGGCGCCACCTCGACCGAGCATCGGCAAAGCACGGCACGGGCGGAGACACTGCTCCGCATCGAGCAACTGGCAACCGAAGGCGACACGGACGTTGTTGGCCTTGAGAATGTGTCCCTGTCGCTGAAGGCGGGCGAAATCCTTGGCGTTGCAGGCATCGACGGCAATGGTCAGAAGCAACTGGCCGAAGCGGTGGCGGGCCAGCGTGCGGTTTCCACCGGACGCGTGGAATTTGATGGTGTCGATATCACCCGCGCCACGGTCGCGCAGCGCCGCGAACTTGGGCTGCGATACCTGACCGATGATCGCCTCGAGGAAGGCTCGGTCGGCGCATTCCCCGTCTCGGAAAACACGGTCCTCAAGGATGTCGGCCGTGCACCCTTCTGGGTGAAAGGCATCGAGCGACCGACACGCATTGCCGAGCATGCGCGCGACCTGATCGCCAGGTTCTCGGTTTACACGCCGAGCGAAACGACGCCGATCGGCCGCCTTTCCGGCGGCAACATCCAGAAGGTCCTGCTCGGTCGCGAACTATCGGGCGAGGCGCGCGCGGTGGTCTTCAACAAGCCGACATACGGGCTCGATCTTCAAAACATCGATGCTTCGCGCGAGCGCATCTCCGAGATCGCGGCGCAGGGGATGGGGGTCGTGCTGATCTCCACCGATCTCGACGAATTGATGGCCCTTTCGGACCGCATCGCCGTCATCGAGGGCGGCCGCATCCGCGGCGTTGTCGACAATAACGGCGGCGGCGAAGCCCTGCGCCTGCGCATCGGCAGGATGATGGCGGGCGCCGAAGAGCACACGGAGACAATGGAGTAAGCATGGTGGACGACGCGACCCCCGCCGCCGAAAACCCGGACGCCGAAGCCGCGCGCGCCGCGCCAATGGCGTGGCGTGGGTCCCTGAGGCGGTTCGTGACGCTGACCGCGGGTCCCATCGTTGCGGCTTTCTTGCTGTCGGCGGTCATCTTGTTTTTGGTGGGCGTCAACCCGTGGACCTATTACGGATACATTCTCGAGCGGTCATTGTTCTCCGGGCTGGGGCTGGAGCAGACGGCGACGCGAATGGCGCCGCTCTTGTTCCTGTGCGCCAGTCTGATCGTCGCGTTCCGCGCGGGGATTTGGAACCTGGGCACCGACGGGCAGTTTCTGCTCGGTGCGGTCGTCGCGGCCGCCACCGCGCCGCTACTTGTGGGCACGCTGCCGGGCTGGGGCGTGCTGCTGGCGGGCTTCGCGGTGGCCCTGGTTGCCGGTGCGCTGTGGTCGATCGTCCCGGCGCTCCTGAAGGCCTATCAGGGCGTCAACGAGATCATCACCACACTGATGATGTCCTTTCTTGGCGTGCTGCTGGCGTCAACGCTCGTCAAGCTGGCCTTTCGCGACCCTGCGACCACCGTGCCGCAAACCCGGACATTGCCGGTCGACGACCGGCTGCCGCGATTGTTTGACACCTCGATCTCCAGCGGGCTGATCTGGGGATTGATCGCGGTGCTGGCGGTTCATTTGATGATGACCCGCACCGCGTTTGGCATGAAGCTGCGGATGGTTGGCGCCAATCCGTCCGCCGCAAGCCATGCGGGGCTGTCGGTGCCACTTTTGACCATGGCGACGTTTGCGCTTTCGGCGGGTTTTGCTGGCCTTTCGGGCGCGTCCGAAATTCTGGGCGTTGCCGGCAATGTGCGCGCGGACTGGAACCCGGCCTACGGCCTGATGGTGATACCGCTGGTCTTTCTCGCCCGCTTCCATGGCGTCGGATCGATCGTCTTGGTGTTCTTTTATTCAGCCCTCCTGATCGGCAGCGAAAGCGCCGCGCGCCGGCTGGGCGTGCCGCAGGACTTCACTCTCGTGCTGGTGGCCAGCCTGCTGATCTGCCTGGGTCTGGGGGAATATATCGACTACCGCAAGCAGAAGCAGGAGCGCTGAGATGGGCGGATTGCTGACCGAGGCGTTCCTTTCGTCGCTTCTGACCGGGGCCATCGTCGCCGCCGTGCCGATCCTGCTGGCCGGGCTGGGCGAGCAGATGTCGGAAAAGGCCGGCGTGCTCAATGTCGGGATCGAGGGGATGATGCTGATGGGGGCCTATATGGGGTTCCTCGTGGCGTTCCAGACCAGTTCGCTTTGGCTGGGGTTCCTGGGCGGTATCGTTGGCGGCCTGTTGACGGCCCTCGTCATGGCGATCCTGTGCGTGAGGATGGGCCTGAACCAGATCGTCATCGGTATCGGACTGACGCTGGGTGCCGAGGGGCTGACGGCGCTGCTGCATCATTTCCAGTTCTCGCGGACCTATCCCCGGCTGCCAGCGCCCGAGCGCCTGGACATTCCGGGCCTCACCGATTTGCCGGTGATCGGGGCGTCGCTCTTCGGGCGTCACCCGATCGTCTATGTCGCCTTGCTCGCGGTCGTCGTCCTGGCACTTCTTTACAGGCGTACCAATCTGGGCATGACCTTGCGGGCGGCCGGTGAACGGCCCGCCGCCCTGGACGTGGCCGGCGGCAACGTTGTGGGCATCCGGCTGGCCGCTGTCCTCTTCACCGGCGCGATGGCGGGTCTGGGCGGCGCTTACCTCGCCAACATCGCGGCGGGCCTGTTCATTCCGTTCATGACGGGCGGCGCCGGCTTTATCGGCATCGTGCTGGCCATGCTGGCGCGGGGGCGTCCGCTCTGGGTTCTGATCGGCGCACTGATCTTCGGTGCCGCGCTGTCGCTGACCACCGCCCTGCAGGTCGCCGGGTCAACCGTGCCCACCGAGGTGATCCAGATGCTGCCCTTTGCGGCGGTGATGCTGGTTCTCGTCCTTTTCGGACGCCGGGCGAAACTGCCTTCGGCACTCGCCGTCTCTTATGAACGCGGCGCGCGCTAGCGCGCGCGAACATCATCCCGGCACGCGCAAACGTGCCGGACAACAGGAAGGAGAAGTCACATGCCAGATACAAAGGTCTACCTGCTTGATGGCGGCACGCTGGTGCTGGACGGGTTTCACATCTGGTGGAACAAGGGGCCGGGAGGAGAGGTTCGGTTTCCCGTCTATTCGGTGCTCGTCGATCATCCGCAAGGCAAGTTCCTGATCGATACCGGCTACGACTACGACCATGTGCAGAAGGTGCTGCCGTTCGAGAAACCGCAGCAGACCGAGCAGCAGACCATCCCCGGTTCGCTCAAACTGCTCGGTCTTGAGCCCAAGGACATTGATGTCCTGTTCAACTCGCATTTTCATTTCGACCATGTCGGCGGCAATAGGTTTTTCCCCGACGCCAAGAAGATCTGCCACAAGGATGAGATGCCGCAGGCGGCCAATTGCCAGCCCTTCGAAGTGCTCGGCTATTCCGATCTGGCTTTCTCGACCGAGGTCGCCGAGGCGCGCGGCCTGACCGACCAGCTCGATGCAGGCCAGACGGCCGGCAATACCAGTTTCGAGTTCGTCGAGGGTGATGTGGAGCTCGCGCCGGGTGTGACGCTGATCTACACGCCGGGCCACACGGTCGGTCACTACTCCCTTTTGGTGGAGTTCGACACGCGTCGCCCGCTGCTGCTGACGCTCGATGCGGCCTACACGCGCAAGAACTACGAAAACGACATCAATGCCGGCTTCCACATCGACCCTGTCGCGGGCGTGGAATCGATGCGCCGTCTCAAAAAGATCGAAGAGGACAAGAACGCCGAGGTGCTGTTTAGCCACGATCCGGAGAGCTTCAAGGAATATCGGACCGGCGTGAATTTCTACGGCTAGGGAGGGGGATTGCATGATGTTTGATGAGTCAAGGGCGCCGGTTTTCACGCTGACGTCCGGGCCCGTGGATGCCTATCCGGAGGTGTTGCGCGCCCTCGGGCGCACGGTTCTGTACGATTACGATCCGGCGTTCCAGGCGTTCTATGAGGGTGTTGCGCGCAAAGCGCAAAAGGCGATGGGAACGGATGTTCCGCCGCTGATATTGCAGGGCGAACCGGTGATGGCGCTCGAAGGCGCTGCCGCTTCCCTGATCGCCAAGGATGACGTTGTCCTCAATCTTGCGTCCGGGGTCTATGGCAAGGGCTTTGGCTATTGGGCCGCCCGCTATGCCAAGAAGGTCGAAGAGATCGAGGTGTCCTATGACAGCGCCATCGATCCCGAACAGGTGCGGGCCTTTCTCAAGGCGAACCCCGAGGTTGCGGTCGTCTGTGTCTGCCACCATGACACGCCGTCGGGAACGCTGAACGATATCGACGCGATCGGCGCGATTGTTGCGGAGGCGGGCGCTCTGCTGCTGGTCGATGCGGTCTCTTCGTGGGCCGGGATGCCGACAAGCGCGGCCGCCAGCCAGGCCGCAATCTATGTCACCGGGCCGAACAAGTGCCTGGGCTGTCCGCCCGCACTGTCGCTGGTGGCGGTCTCGGACGCGGCCTGGGCGAAGATCGAGGCAAATCCCGACGCGCCATTCGCGTCCATGCTCAGCCTCACCGACTGGAAGAATGCGTGGAAGAAGACCGAACCGTTTCCCTTCACGCCATCTGTGTCGGAAATCAACGGGCTGGATGCGGCCCTTGACCGCTATCTCGAGGAAGGACCGGAAGCGGTGTGGGCGCGCCATGCGCTGACCGCCCGGATCTGCCGCGAAGGGGTCAAGGCCATGGGCATCGCGCTCTGGCCGACACGTGAAGAGATCGCTTCGCCCACCACAACCGCGGTTCGGATGCCCGACGGGATCGACGCCGGCCCGGTGCTGGCCATGGCGCGTGCGCGTTACGGCGTGTCCATGTCCGCTGGCCGTGCCGAAACGCTCGGGAAGCTGGTCCGGATCGGCCATATGGGCCCCACTGCCCAGCCGGCCTACGCCCTGGTCGCAATCGCCGCGATCGGCGGGGCGCTGAAGGCGGCAGGCGCGCAGGTGGACGTACCGGCCGGCTTGGCGGCCGCGCAAGCGGTTTGGGACGCGGCAATCGACCAATAGGGCCGGTGACGGCAAAACGGGAAAGGAAATCAAGATGAGTACAAGTCTGAAGGGCCGCACCGCCGTCGTGACCGGTGCAGCGCAGGGCATCGGCAAAGCCATCGCCAGGGCGCTTGCCGAGGCCGGGGCAAAGGTGGTGGTCTCCGACATCAACGGCGAAGGCGCAAAGGCGGCCGCAGCGGAGATCGGACAGGGCGCCAAGGGCGTGGCCTGCGATGTCACCGACGTCGATCAGGTCAATGCGATGCTGGAGGATGCCGCCGAGGACGGTGCGATCGACATCCTCGTCAACAACGCCTCCATCGTGCCCTTCATCGCATGGGACGATGTGGATCTCGCCCATTGGCGGCAGATCGTGGACACAAACCTGACCAGCGTCTTCATCGCCAGCCGCAAGGCGACCGACATGATGCGCGCGGCCGGGCGCAAGGGCACGGTGCTCAATATCGGCTCCAACGCCTTTTATGCGGGCACGCCCAACATGTCCGCCTATGTCGCAGCCAAGGGCGGGGTGGTCGGCTTTACCCGCGCGCTCGCCACCGAACTTGGAAAGGACGGGATCAGGGTCAATGCGGTGATGCCCGGCCTGACCGAATCCGACGGGGTGAAGGTCAGCCCCCACAATGAAGCGTTCGGTTTTGTCGAGATGCTTCAGGCGATGCCCGGCAAGGGCCAGCCCGAGGACATCGCCAAGGTCGTGGCGTTCCTTGTCTCTGACGATGCCGGCTGGATGACCGGCCAGTGCGTCAATGTCGATGCCGGGATGGTCCGCCTTTAGCGGCGGCTCATCTTTGGCCAGCACCGGTTGACCATCGGGATCATGTGGCCGGGCTAGGCGCAAGACGTGCGGTGCGGCGAATGCTCATCTTGCGCAACGCCGCCGATGGCCAACGGCCGTCGACAACCGGCGCCGCCATCGTGACGGATGTCGCCTGCGATGAAGCGAGCCTGTCAGACGCTGCCGAAGCCGAACAGTCCGCCAGCACCTTGCAGACGAAGCGAAGGCCGCCCGCGCGAGAGCCAAAGCGCCGAAAGTTCTCCCATGGCCGTGTGATCAGCCTCCGGGCGTTCTCAGAACAGAGATCAACCAGTTATGCATGGGGTTGTTCGCGTTCCTTTCGTGCAGGATCGCCGAAACCGTGAAGGGCCGAATGGCGATCGGAGGCGGCAGGGCACAAAGCCCGTATCGCTTGGACTGGCTCTCCACCAGCCGCTTTGGCAGCGTGGCGATCAGGTCGGTCGTGGCGACGATGGACAGTGCCGGCAGAAATTGCGGAACCGAGACGGCGACGCGACGGGTTTTCCCATGCTTGGCCAGTTCGGTGTCGACAATTCCTTTCAGCTCGGCGCCGGGAGACACGATCAGGTGCTCGGCACCCAGATATGTGTCCAGATCCATCCCCGTTGCGTCGAGCGGATGCCCGCGCCGGACGACGACGCTGTAGCTTTCCTGGTGAAGATCGATCTTCCGAAAGCTTTTCGGCAAGTCCCAGATATACCCGAAGGCGATGTCGATGTCCTGGTTCTCCAGTGCCTCCAGCGCCTGCCGACGGCCAAGCGCCAATATGCTCACGCGCATGCCGGGCGCCTGGGTGCGGACCACCCGCAAAAGGTCCGGGACCAGCGACGTCATTTCATTGTCGTAGGCGCCAATCCGGATCACTTCGGTTGACGATGCGGGATCGAATGCGGCCGTCGCGCTGACCGCCTCGGACAGGGCTTCGACAATTGCGCGTATCTTCGGCTCAAGGCCGAGCGCGACGGATGTGGGCTGCATGCCCTTGGGCGTGCGCAGGAACAGCGGATCGCCAAACGCGCCGCGCAATCGCTTGATCGAGTGGCTGATCGAGGATTGGGTCAGCCCCATATGGGCGGCGACATCGGATGCCTTGCGGAACCGCATCAGGTTCACAAACACAAGCAGAACCGTGAGATCCAATCTCCGAAGTTCGATTTCATTGATATTGGACATTTATCCAATTCATTTTCATTTCACTAAAATGCTCGCTATCCGCTTTCGGGAGACGATGCAAGGAGAGCGGCATGGACATCGGGATCATCGGCACCGGTCGGGTCGGGTCGGCCCTGCGGCAGGGATGGTCGGCGTCGGGTCATGACGTTCAGATGGCCGGCCGGTCCACGGCGCGGTCGATCGAAGAGGTCGCCGGATGGGCGGACATCATCGTCCTGGCGGTGCCGTTTGCCGCATTGGAGACCGTCGCAACCCGGTTGGACGGCGCGGCGCACAAGATCGTCATCGACTGCACCAATCCGATTGCCATGGGGCCGGACGGCCCGGGCCTGGCGCTGGGCCACACCACATCCGGTGCCGAGAAGCTGCAATCGCTCCTGCCCAAGGCCCATATCGTCAAGACGCTCAATCAGGTCGGCGCCGAGATCATGGCCGACACCGCCGGATTTGCGCAGCCGCCGGTTCAGTTGATCGCGGGTAATGATGAAAATGCCAAACAGGTGGTTGCCGCGCTCGTGTCCGATCTGGGTTTTGAACCGCTGGATGCAGGCGGCCTTGCTGCGGCCCGCATTCTCGAACCATTTGCCCTCGTCTGGATCAATCAGGCCGTCGTCAGGGGTATGGGGCGGGACTGGGCCTTTGGCGCATTGCGGCGGAGCAGTCGATGATGGGCGAACCGGTGACCGTCGTCGTGCGCCGGCATGTGCGCCCGGGCTCGGAGGCATTCTACGAGGATTGGCTTGACCGGCTGACATCGGCCGCCGGCGCGATGCCGGGATATCTGGGCAGCCAGTTCCAGAAGCCTGCATCGCCGGGCAACCCCTATGTCAGCATCTTCCGGTTCGACAGTCTGGAAACGCTCGATGCCTTCGAGCGATCGGAGCTGCGGGCCCGGTATCTCCGGGAGATCGCACCCCATGTCGCCTCGGATGCAGTCTGGGACCGGACGACGGGACTTGAGGTCTGGTTCGAAGCGCCCAAGGGGACGGTGGTCGCCCAGCCGTCGCCGCATCGGATGGCGCTCGTTCTGGTGGCGGTCGTGTTCGTGCTCGTGCTGATCCTCAACGTCGCGCTCGACCCGATCATCGGCCATTGGCCACTGGCCCTTAGGCTGTTGGTGACGGTCGTTCTGCAGGTGTTGCTGATGACCTACCTCATCATGCCCCGCGTCACACGCTGGCTGGCGCGGTGGATATTTCCCTCAACCAAAACAGCAATCTGAAAGGCGTTCCCATGTCCGCATCCATTGACGTCCACGGTTCCAAGCGCGTGCTGATGATCGTGGCCAATCCCGGCACATCGCCGACCACGGGCTGGCCGGTCGGCTTCTGGTGGGCGGAAGTCTCCCACCCCTACTGGACGTTCACCGAGGCCGGCTATGAGGTTGACATCGTCTCGCCGAAAGGCGGGGATCTAGTCGCCGACGGCTTCTCCGATCCCGAGGATGACAGCCAATATTCGGCGCACGACATCCTGTCACTGGGCTTCAAGAAATCGCCGACGCACAGCGCGTTGCTTCAAGGCACGACATCCATCACCGACGTGTCCATTGACGATTATGATGCCGTTTTCGTCGCCGGCGGGCAGTCGCCGATGGTGACGATGGTCGATGACACCGATCTGCACGATTTCGTCGCTAGGGCCTATGAGGCCGACAAGATCGTCGCCATCGTCTGTCACGGTACGTCGATCCTTCTGAAGACCCGGACGCGCGATGGCGACCTTCTGGTCAAGGGCAAGACCTGGACCGGTTTTGCCGATGCCGAGGAACGGTTCGCCGACGATTTCGTGGGCCAGAAGATCCAGCCGTTCTGGATCGAGCAGCAGGCGCGCAAGATCGCCGATACGAACTTCGTGGTTCAATCCATGTTCAAGCCGTTCGCGGTTCGCGACGGGAACCTGATCACCGGTCAGCAGCAATTTTCGGGCGCCGCCGCCGCACAGTTGGTCGTGGAAACGCTGGGCCGATAGCCACTGATCGCGATGCGGGCGTATCGCCCTTTTTGCCAAGGCCGCGTGCCGGAACGGGATGCGGTGATCGTGGCGCTGATCTGGGCGGGTTCACCGGCGATCATGGACGCGATCGAGGCGCAGACCTGACCGGTACGGAGCGGCGCGCCGGCGCGTTGGCATAGCCCTTACCCGGAATGACGGCATGGGGCCCGTGGGAATAGTGCGTGCCGAATGTGTCGCCGGTTTCAATGCACCAATCGTGGAGCAGCGTACGGTGTGAATTCAGGACGTCGGCAAAACGGCTTTCCACCGCCAGATTGACCATTTCGCCTGGGTCAGCTTCGAGATCGAACAGCATTTCGCGATACTGCCCCCGATCATAGAGCGTATATTTGTAGCGCTCGCTCCGCACCATGCGCAGTTCGACATCGGTCCGGTCCATCCGGGACTCCAAAAAGACGGCCGTCCGCCAATCGGCAGGCTGTTCGCCCGTGGTGGCGATCGGGCGCAGTGACGCGCCAGTCAGCGCGGTCTGTGGTGGGGCGCCGGCATAGTCGAGCAGTGTCGGCAACAGATCGAGACCGGTGTTGATCAGGGCGGTACTCGTCTCGTTCCGTACCGCAAGCATGTTCGGTGGGTGGCGAATGATCAGGGGAACCCGTGCCGACTCCTCATATGATGTCGATTTCTGAATGAGTTCGTGAGCGCCATTGTGCTCGCCATGGTCCGACAGCATGATGACGACCGTGTTCTCCGACAGTCCGGTTTCGTCCAGCACGGCCAGCAACCGGCCGATCTCGGTGTCCACCTTCTCGCACAGCCGGAAATAGACATGCCGGAAGCGGCGCCAGCGTTCCTGTGTGAAGCCATATTGCACCGGCGGAATGGATTTGCGCAGGTCGGTCAGAACCCGCGCTTCAAATGCCGGCGGGGCAAAGTTGGTCGGCAGGTTGGGATAGCCGGCCGGAAGATCGCCCGCGGTCTCCACCTCGCCCCATGGGAGCAGCTGGTCGCGGCCATGCTCGCAAATATTGTGCGGATTGTCGAAGGAGGCAAACAGCAGAAATGGCTGGTCATGGGCCGACCGAAGGAAATCGATACAGGCGCTCGCCAGATAGGTGTCCGAAAAGCCGCAGACACTCTCAAAACCGAAACACTCCGCATCATGCCCCATGTCGATGTCGGGCACATGCCATTTGCCGGCCCACGCCGTCCGGTAACCGGCGGCGCGCATCAGCGGGCCGGTGGAGGCGGCAATGTCGCCGGCATCCAGGTTCGATCCGTTCTTCATGGCGCCCAGTTGGTGCGGCCATCGGCCGGTGGCCATCGCCGCGCGCGACGGGCCGCAGAGCGGAAAGGCGACGTAAGCGCGTTCAAACCGAATACCCTCGGCAGCCAGCCGATCCTGATGGGGTGTCGAAAGGTCGGCATTGCCGGCGCAGCTCATGGCGTCGGCATTTTGTTGATCGGTCATGATGACCAGTATGTTGGGGCGGTCGGTCAATGCGGCCTGAAGGTCTTTATTGCGCAGCTGTGCGGAGCGTCGATCCGCGGACAGCCAGCTTGGGATGGAGCACGATCTTGTCCTCGGCCGGCCGGCCTTCGATCAGTTTCAAAAGAAGCGTCATCGCCGCCCGGCCGATCTCGTAGCGCTCGACACCCAGCGACGTGATGGTCGGCGTGACGAGTTGGGCCATGTCGATGTCATCGAAGCCGAGCAGGGCCAGATCGTCGGGGACGCCGATGCGCAGGTTCCGGCAGGCCTGGGTCGCGCCGATCGCGGTCAAATCGTTGTAGCAGATCAGCCCGTCGATCGAGCGGTCGTCGGCGAGCATCGACGCGGCTGCCATCCGGCCGCCGTCGATCGTGGGGTCACAGTGCAGAATTCGGCCCGCCGCGACACCGCAGTCGGCGAGCGCATCGGTCACGCCCGACAGGCGTTCGCGCGCGCCATAGGACCAGTCCGGACCGGCCACGATGCCGACCCGCCGCACGCCGATCTGTGTCAGATGTTCGACGGCCAATCGGGCGCCCAGGCCGTAGTCGACCGTCACCGATCGCGCCAGTTCGGGATCGGTCGTGCGGTTGACGAGCACGACCTGGCGCGCGGTGCGCAGCGATTCGGCGAGCGCGTCGCCGGGCATGCGGGCAGAGCACCAGATGATGCCATCGACCTGTTGGGCGAGCAGCTTCTCCAGAACCTCGACTTCCCGGTCGGCGCTCTCGACGACGTTGGAGAGGATGAGCGTATAGCCATGCGCCTGCGCGATGCTTTCGGCTCCGCGAAATATCTCGGGGAAGAACGGGTTGGAAATGTCGGGCACCATCACGCCGACGGTCTGGGAGCGCCGGGACTTGAGGCTGCGCGCCATCGCGTTTGGCCGGTAGTTCAGTTGAGAAGCCGCTTCGCGAATGCGCCTCTGGGTCTCCTGCGATGCGCCGCCGCGATTGTTCAGGACGCGCGAGACGGTCATGCGCGACACGCCGGCCAGCGTGGCCACGTCGTCCAGGGTCACCAGTGTGTCGTCGTTCTGCACCGCTTCGGCACCTCCGATATCAGATACCGATAACGCCAAATCAGACATTGCCCGTCAAGCGTCAAACGCTGGATTTCTCGCGGAAAACTGGAATCTTCGGCTGCGCTCTTGACAAGGATGATCGTGATGATCTTAATTTACGTTATCGATAACCTAGCCATAAATGCTAGACGATGAGCAGGGAGGAAATCTGATGAGTTACCATTCGCGCCACCGCGGTGGATCGCGGCCGTTTGCGGCCTGTCTCGGCGTGCTGACCGCATCGATGCTGCTGGCCGGCACGGCTCTGGCCCAACCGTTCAGCGAAAGCCCGATGCTTGCCGAACGGGTCAGCGCCGGCACCTTGCCCGCGATCGAAGACAGGCTGCCGAGCACGCCCCATGTGCAGGAGCCGTTCGAAAGCGTGGGCAGCTATGGCGGCACATGGCGCCAGGCGATGCGCGGCGGCTCGGACAATCTGCTTGAGCGCACCATCGGCTATACGCGCCTGGCCCGCTGGAACCGGGAGTGGAACGCCATCGTCCCCGATGTGGCCGAGAGCGTGACCGTCAACGACAATGCCACCGAATTCACCTTTGTTCTGCGCGAGGGGCACCGCTGGTCCGATGGCGAGCCGTTCACATCGGCCGACCTTCTGTTCTGGTATGAGAGCATCCTGATGAACAGCGACGTCACGCCTTCCGTGCCGTCCTGGTTGCAGGCCGGCGGCGAGCCGGTGGTGGTGACGGCTCCCGACGACGCGACGGTCGTCTTTACCTTCGCCGAACCCAATGCTTTGTTCCTGTTCAACATGGCGACCGTGCGCGGTGCCAATGTCCTGGCGGGCTCGCCGGCCCATTGGCTCAAGCAGTTCCACGCCGATCACAATGAGAACGCCAGCCAACTCGCGCAGGAGGCCGGCGCTTCGGACTGGGCCGCGCATCTGAACGCCAAGATCGGCGTCCCGGCCTCGCGTTGGCGCGATGCCGAGCGCCCGGTTGTCGATGCCTGGCTTCTTACCGAACCCTATGACGGGACCGGCCAGGTCGTCGCCGAGCGCAACCCCTACTACCACAAGGTCGATCCCGAAGGGCAGCAACTGCCCTATATCGATCGCGTCACCTATGACGTCATGGAAGACACGCAGGCCATCGTCCTCAAGGCGATCAACGGCGAGATCGACTTCCAGAACCGTCACATCGAGACCACCCAGGCACGTCCCCTGATCGTCCAGAACCGCGAACAGGGCAATTACGATCTCTGGATCGCCCAGCCGGCCTGGTCCAATGCGATGCTGATCTCGCTCAATCAGACGCACAAGGATCCGGCGATGCGCGAGGTCTTCGCCAACAAGGATTTCCGCATCGGGCTGAGCCACGCGATCAACCGGCAGGAACTCAACCAGATCATCTATGCCGGCACGTCGCGGGCATGGCAGGCCGCACCGCGTCCCGATACGGCGCTTTTCGACGAGGAACTGGCAACGCAGTTCACGGCGTTTGACACCGATCTGGCCAATGAGCATCTGGACCGCGTGTTGCCCGAGCGTGACGGCGAAGGCTTCAGGCTGCGGTCCGACGGCGAGCGGTTTTCGTTCGACATCGAGGTGCTGACGTCGCGCCAGTTCCAGATCGACTCGCTCGAACTGATCAAGGCCTATTGGGCCGATGTCGGTGTCGAGATGAATGTGCGTCCCGTCGAACGCTCGCTGTCGGAACAGTTGCGTCAGAACAATGATCACGATGCGAGCGTCTGGATCGGCGGCGGCGGCTACGACATGCTCGGACTGCTCGATCCCAAATGGTACATGCCGTTCGAGTGGCAGTCCGCCTTTGCCGGCGCGTGGGGTATCTGGGCCCAGGACCCGAACGATCCCAACGCCGAGGAGCCGAGCGAGGCGGCCAAGCGGCAGCTGGAGCTTTATGCACAGGTACAGGCCACCGCCGATTTCGGTCAGCAGATGGAGCTGATGGGACAGATCCTCGATATCACCAAAGAGGAATTCTACATCATCGGCACCAATATGGAGCCCGACCGGGTCGGCATTGTGAACCGAAATCTGCGCAATGTGCCGCGGTCGATGCCCAACACCTATTTCTACATGACGCCCGGGCCGGCGTCGGCGGAACAGTTCTACTTCGCCAACTGACGGATAGCTGTCCGATTGCAACGCGGCGGGGCCGGTGAAATGCTGGCCCCCCATGCCCCCCGGGCCCATTCCCGCCTGATCAGGTGAACGACCATGCTGACCTACATTTTGCGGCGGATCCTGTTCATGGTCCCGATCACGCTGGCGATTTCGCTGGTCACCTTCATCATCATCCAGCTGCCGCCGGGCGACTTCGTCACCGCGCTTTCAGCGCAGATGTCGGAAAACAACGAGCAGATCGACCCGGCGACACTCGAAGCCCTGCGCCAGCGCTACGGCTTCGACCAACCGATGATCGTCCAGTACTGGAAATGGATCACCAACATCGTGCTCTATGGCGACTTCGGCCAGTCGTTCGAGTGGAACAGGCCGGTTTCCGACCTGATCTGGGAACGGCTTGGGCTGACGCTGGTCGTCTCCTTTGCCACGCTCATCTTCGTCTGGGTGCTGGCCTTTCCGATCGGCATCTACTCCGCCGTCCGGCAATATTCCTGGGGCGACTATATCGCGACCTTCTTCGGCTTCATCGGCCTGGCCGTGCCCAACTTCCTGCTGGCATTGGTGCTCATGTATTTCACCTCCCGGTATATGGGCGCCAATGTCGGCGGGTTGTTCTCGGCCGACTATGTCAATGCCGACTGGTCCTGGGGCCGTATCGTCGATCTGATGAACCATCTGTGGGTGCCGGTGATCGTGCTCGGCACCGGCGGCACGGCCGCGCTGATCCGCGTGATGCGCGCCAACCTGCTCGACGAGTTGCAAAAGCCCTATGTGGAAATGGCCCGCGCCCGCGGGCTTTCGGAAACCTGGCTGCTGCTCAAATATCCGGTGCGGGTCGCACTCAACCCGTTCATTTCGACGCTGGGATGGATCCTGCCGACGCTTGTCTCCGGCGCCGTCGTTACGGCCATCGTCCTGAGCCTGCCGACCTCAGGGCCGTTGCTGCTGAACGCGCTGTTTGCCCAGGACATGTATCTGGCCGGCAGCTTCATCCTTTTGCTGAGCATTTTGACCCTGATCGGTACGCTGATCTCAGACCTGCTACTGGCCTGGCTGGACCCGAGGATCCGCTATGACTGAAGCGGCGATCGATCGGCCAGGCGATGCACCGGCAGGCGAAAAGAAGTCGGTTGCGGTCTCCGGCCAGTGGCGGCTGATCTGGCTGCGCTTCCGGCGCCACAAGCTGGCCTTTTGGAGCGGTGTCATCGTCATCGCGATCTATCTGGTGGCCGCCTTCTCCGATTTTCTGGCGCCAACGACGGCCAATCATTATGCGGCCCAATACACTTACGCGCCGCCACAGCGCGTCAAACTGTTCGGCCAGGACGCGCAAGGGCAGCGGCATCTTTTCTACGTCAACGACTATGTCGTCACGGTGGATTCCATCGCGCTGACGCGGAACTTCGAAGTGGACGAAAGCGCCGTCATCGGCCTCGGCTTTTTCGTCAAGGGCGAACCCTATCGGCTGTGGGGTCTGGTGCCGATGGAACGGCGCCTGTTCGGCCCCAAGGAGGCCGGCCAGCCCTTTTATCTGTTCGGCGCCGACCGGCTCGGGCGCGACGTCTTCAGCCGCACCGTTCACGGCACCCGCGTCTCCATGTCGATCGGCCTGATCGGCGTGGCGATCAGCCTGGCGCTGGGCATCCTTTTGGGCGGAATCTCCGGCCTTCTGGGCGGCTGGGTGGATGAAGTCATCCAGCGGACCATCGAGTTCCTCAAGGCGATCCCGACCATCCCGCTCTGGATGGGGCTGGCGGCTGCGATACCGCTCAACATCCAGCCGTTGATCGTCTATTTCTGGATCACGGTGATCCTCAGCCTGATCGGATGGACCGACATTGCACGCATCGTGCGCGGCCGGTTCCTGGCGCTGAAGACCGAGGATTTCGTCACCGCCGCGCGGCTCGACGGTTGCGGCCAGCAGCGCATCATCTGGCGCCACATGGTGCCGTCCTTCATGTCGCACCTGATCGCGTCGACCACGCTGGCGATCCCGGCGATGATTCTCGCCGAAACGGCGCTCAGCTTTCTCGGCATCGGGCTGCGGCCGCCAGTGGTGAGCTGGGGTGTGCTGCTCAAGGAAAGCCAGAGCATCCTCGCTGTCTCCAACGCGCCATGGCTGTTTCTGCCCGGCCTTGCCGTAATCATCGCCGTCCTTTCGCTCAACTTTCTTGGCGACGGTCTGCGCGACGCAGCCGATCCCTACGGGCGGTGACGATGAACGATCTGATCAAAGTGGAGGGATTGCGGACACACTTCTTCACCGATGAGGGCGTGGTGAAAGCCGTTGACGGGGTCGAGTTCTCGATCCCCATGGGCAAGACGGTCTGCGTCGTCGGAGAAAGCGGATCGGGCAAGTCGATGACCGGCCGCTCGATCCTCAACATGATCCCCTATCCGGGCCGCGTGCTCGAAGGCGCCGTTCACTGGCGGCCGAACGGCGCCGCGCCGATCGACCTTTTGTCGCTCGATCCCAAGGGCCGGGCGATCCGCGCCATTCGCGGCAAGGACATCGCACTGATCAGCCAGGAGCCGATGGCGGCGCTATCGCCCGTGCACACGATCGGCAACCAGATGGTCGAGACGATCCGCATGCATCTGGGCCTGTCGAAGTCCGAGGCGCGCCAAAGGGCGGTCGAGATGCTGGACAAGGTGGGCATTCCAAGGCCGGCCGACCGGCTCGACAGCTATGCGTTCGAACTGTCGGGCGGCATGCGTCAGCGCGTCTGCATCGCGCTGGCCGTGGCCTGCGAGCCCAAGCTTTTGATTGCTGACGAGCCGACGACGGCGCTGGATGTGACCACGCAGGCCAACATTCTCGACCTGTTCCGCCAGTTGCGCGACGACATGGGCGTGTCGATCCTGTTCATCACCCATGATCTGGGCGTGGTGGCCGAGATCGCCGACGAGGTCGTCGTGATGTATCTCGGCCAAGTGGTCGAACAGGGGCCGGTGCGGCAGATATTCCATGACCCGCTCCACCCCTATACGCGCGCGCTGCTCGGGTCCGTTCCACGGCTGTCCCGCAACCGGAAGGAACGGCTTGCCACCATCCATGGCATGGTGCCGTCACCGTTCGAGCGTCCGTCCGGCTGCCTGTTTCATCCGCGCTGCGATGTCGCTGAATCAGGCCTGTGCGATCGCGTGATGCCGGCGCTGACAAGGACGCCGACAGGCCGCGCCGTGCGCTGCGTCAAGGCGGAGGCGTCGCATGAGTGAGCCGCTGGTTTCGGTGCGCAATCTGAAGATGCATTTCCCAATCCGCTCGGGTCTGCTGCGGCGGGTGAGCGGGCATGTGCGCGCCGTCGATAATGTCAGTTTCGACATCATGGCCGGAGAGACGCTGGGCCTTGTCGGGGAATCGGGTTGCGGCAAGTCGACGATCACCCGCGCCCTTTTGCGCGTCCACACGCCGACCGCCGGCGAGATGGTCTATCACGGGGCCGAGGCGCCGGAGGACCTGGCCGCGCTCGACGAAACGGCGCTCGGCCGATACCGGCGTGAGATCCGGCTGGTGTTCCAGGACCCGCAAGGCTCGCTCAACCCGCGCCTGCCGGTCGTCGACATCATTGGCGAAGTGCTGGCCGTCAATGGTGTGGCGAGCGGCGCGGCACTGCGCGAACGTGTTGCCGAGCTGATGACGCGTGTCGGCCTCAGACCCGAGACGATGCATCGCTATCCGCACGCCTTTTCCGGCGGCGAGCGCCAGCGGATCGGCATTGCGCGGGCTCTGGCGCCCGGACCGAAGCTGCTGATTGCCGACGAGGCGGTCTCGGCGCTCGATGTCAGCGTCCAGGCGCAGACCATCAACCTTCTGAAGGACCTGCAGAGCGAATTCGGCCTGACCTACCTGTTCGTCAGCCACGATCTGTCGGTCGTCCAGCACATCTGCGACCGGATCGCGGTGATGTATGTGGGTCATCTGGTCGAGGTCGCGCCAGTCGACCGGCTCTTCGAGGCGCCGCAGCATCCCTATACGGAGGCGCTTTTGTCCGCCGCGCCGATCGCCGATCCTGACATGCGCGGCCAGTCACACCGCATTAGACTGCCGGGCGAGGTGGCCGATCCGGCCAATCCCCCTGCCGGTTGCCCGTTTCACCCGCGCTGCCGTTTTGCAACGGAGATCTGCGCCCGCGAGCGACCGGAACTGCGCGCGACAGCGGCCAACGATCATCAGGTGGCATGCCACCATGCCGACGATCTCGACCTTGCCAATGCCTTCGACGGACCCGTGCCGTCGACGCACCAGACCGAACCCAAGGAGGATGCCATTCATGGCCCGTCTCATCGCCGCCCATGACAATGCGAACCGGCCGATCGTCGGGCCGGATGACGCGACGCTGCGGCGGATCATCTTCCGCATCGTCCGTCTGGCCGCGGGCGAGACGCTGGCATTGCGCGAAGCGGGCCACGAACTGTGCCTGGTTCCGATGAGCGGCACCGTCGACATTGATGTCGGCGGGCAGCCCTTTGTCTCGGTCGGCGGCCGGCCCGGCGTCTTCGAAGGCTTGGCCGATTCCGTCTATGCGCCGCCCGACCGGCCGGTCACCATCACCGCAAGCGACGCGGCGGAAGTTGCTATCGCGGGCGCGATTGCCGACACGGGGGTGGAAGGCGACGCCTTTCGCATACCGCCGGAGGAGGTGGAAGAGGTCGATGTCGGATCGCCGGAGACCCATTCGCGCCGCCGCATCCGGCACATTCTCGGCCAGCGGCAGAATGGCCGGGTTCAAAGGCTGCTCGTCAGCGAACTCTATGCCGACCCCGGATGCTGGTCCGGCTATCCGCCGCACAAGCACGACACCGATGATGGCGAGGCGGAGACCGATCACGAGGAGCTTTATCACTACCGTTTCGACCCGCCGACCGGCTTCGGGAACCAGTCCTGCTATACGGGCGATGCGAACCCGCAAGCCTTCGTCACGCGCCATGGCGACACGTTCTGCCTTGATCGCGGCTATCATCCCACGGTCACCTCGCCGGGGCATCGCGGCTACATCTTCACCATTCTGGCGGGCGGTGCCCAGCGCGGCCTGATCCAGCGGTTCGAACCGACCCATACCCATCTGATGGACGCGATCCCCGGCATTCAGGGGATGCGGGACGCGTTCAAATGAAGCTGACACCCGATCCCTCGGCTGCCAAACCGTTCACCCGCTTCTGGCGTGCCACGGGCTTTTCGCCCGGTGAGTTGCTGCTGACGCCGGAAATGCAGCGGACGCTGAAGCTTGTCGCGGCGACGCCCCGCCAAGGCGTGCAATATCTGCGTCCGCACTTCATGCTGAACCTTGTGCGCGAAACCGGTCCCGGCCGTTACGATTTCACGCTGCTCGATGAGGCCATGGATGTGATGGTCAGCAACGGTTTCACGCCGTTCTTCGAGATCATGGGCAATCCGTCTGGCGCCTTCGATTTTGAAGCCGAAGGCTGGCCGGAACGGTGGCGCGATCTGGTGGCGGATATGACGCGGCGCTTTGTCGAGCGCTACGGTGCCGATGAGGTATCGAGCTGGTATTTTGAAAGCTGGAACGAACCCGACCTGCCATGGTGGGAGCATGGCGAGCAGGCTTTTCTCGACTATTATGATGCCGGCGCGGCGGGCCTCGATGCGGCGCAACCGGGTTTGAGGATTGGCGGGCCGGGAACGGCGCGCACCCTGTCGCCGATGTTCAAGGCGTTCGTCGCCCATTGCGACACCGGGACCAACCGGTTGACCGGCGAGCCGTCGCGCCTCGACTTCATCTCGGTGCATGAAAAAGGCGTCGAAAAGAGCTTTGAGGATATCGCGCCCGACAGTCTGGGCATTGTCGCGCGCGAAGGGCAAGCGATCGACTATCTCCGGGCGCATCATCCGCGGCTCGCCGATCTGCCGCTGATCAACAATGAGTGCGACCCGCAGGTGGGCTGGTGGCAGCACCATACATGGCGCGGCACCGCCTATGCGGCCGCCATGATCACCAAGATCATCGATCAGCACCAGCGGCTGATGCGCGATGGCGACACGCCGTTCGACATGTTGTTCAACGACAATGGCTTCATGGGCGACTGGGGCCAGCGCACCCACTTCACCCTGTTCGGCGGCCGCTCCTTCTCCAAGGCGCAGTCGGAGCATGTGACCGATCTGGCGCGCATCGAGGAGTTGCGCGCCGCGCCGGCTTTCTCATTGGTGAAGAAGCCGGCCTTGGCGGTGATGGAACTGCTCGCCCAACTGGGCGATCAATGGTTGCCCCTGCCTGACCTGACGCCCGATCAGGAAGGCCCCGGCGCTATCGCAACCCGCCATGCCGACGGCACCTGGGCGGTGCTGTGCTATCACAGCCGTGATCAGATCCGCCTGTCCGGTCCTTCAACCATCACCCTTCATCTGCCTGGAACGGAGGACGACTGGGACGTGCTGGTCTTGGCGCTGGACGACATCGCGCCCAATCCGTTTGCGGTCTGGGAAGCTGGCGGCCATCCAAAACCGCCCGTGGTGCCCCAGCTCATCGCGCCTTCCGATGCCATTGACGCCATGCGCCGGTCGGCTGAGCCGCGCGCGCGGTTTTGCGGCCGGGTGACCGGCCCCGTCGCGCTGGATGTCGAAGTGCCGCTGCCCTCGGTCGCGCTGGTGCTCGCCAGACCGGCGGACGACGCCGTGCCCGCGCCGCCGAACCCGACACTGGCCCGCATTGACGGGCTCAACGGGCCGGAAATGCTGGTCAACTGGGCCGGTTCGGACATGGTCGGCTTGCGCCATGATGTGGGTGTGGCGCGCGGCGTCGGCGAGCCCGTTTCGGTTCTGGAGGCGCCGCTGCTGGCCAACGCCTATGTGTTCTCGCCATCCGAAGACACAGAGGTTTTCGTGCGCGCCGTGGCCCTTTCCGGCCTGACCAGCGACTGGATCAAGGCAGAACCGGAGGCCGTGTCGTGAGCACCCTGTTCGACCTTACCGGCAAGACGGCGCTGATCACCGGTTCGTCGCAAGGCATCGGCCTGGCCCTTGCCGAAGGGCTCGCTTTGGCCGGCGCGCAGGTCATCCTGAACGGGCGCGACGCGGACAGGCTGGCCGATGCGCGCGCGCGGTTTGATGGCGCCGAGGCGCTTGCCTTCGATGTGACCGATGCCGATGCGGCGCGCCGCTGCATCGATGCCCACGAGGCCGAAAAAGGCCCGATCGACATCCTGGTCAACAATGCGGGCATGCAGCTTCGCGGTCTGCTGGAAGACTATGACCCGGCCGATTTCGACCGGTTGATGCGCACCAATGTCAGCAGCGCCTTCTACGTCGGTCAGGCGGTCGCCCGACACATGATCGCGCGCGGCGCCGGCAAGATCATCAACATCGCCTCGGTGCAGACCGCGCTCGCCCGTCCAGGCATTGCGCCCTATACCGCGTCCAAGGGCGCGGTCGCCAACCTGACCAAGGGCATGGCGACCGACTGGGCCCGACACGGCCTTCAGGTCAACGCGATCGCGCCGGGCTATTTCAGGACGCCGCTCAACGAAGCGCTCTACACCGATCCGGACTTCAATGCCTGGCTCGAAAACCGGACCCCGGCCGGCCGCTGGGGCGAAGTCGAGGAGTTGCAGGGCGCCTGCGTGTTCCTGGCCTCCTCGGCGTCCGGCTTCGTCAACGGACAGACCCTTTTTGTCGATGGCGGAATCAGCGTGTCGCTGTAAACGAGCCATTCGGCATCGGATCGTGGAAACCAATGGGCGGCAGCGGTATCGGACGCGGTTGCTCTGCTGCATGGGGCAGCGAAGCCCTGCGCCAGGGGAAATCGTCGAGCTGGCCGTCAAGTATTCGCCGTTACCGGTTTCACTCCACGCCAAGTTGTGTCGAGATCCGCCGGGCGGCGGCCAGCAGGCGGTCCCGGACATGCGTCTCGGTATCATCGTCGGGCGGCGCGGTGGTTGTGGCGTTGATCGCGGCGATCACCTGGCCAGAGAGATCGCGCACCGGGGCGGCGGTGGCCGTCACGCCGCTCTCGAAGCGGCCGGCCTGGGTAATCGTCTCGGCATCGCGATCGGTCTCGTGCTGGGCCAGCACCTTTGGCGGCGTCCAGCCGCCCGTGCCACCATGCGCGTCTTCGGCGGCGTCCCGGTAAAGCGCGACAAGCGACGGTTCATCAAGGTCCGCCAGAAGGATACGACCCATGGTGGTGGTGACCGCCGGAAGGCGCGATCCGACATGGACGATGCTGGCGAGCCCCATCCGGCTCGGAACGCGCAGGAGATAGAGCACCGATCGGCCGTCGCGCACGCCCAGATGGGCCGACCAGTCGGTCTCGTCGCGCAGCCGTTCAAGCTCGGGCATCGCGATCTCGACCAGTTCGCGGCTCGCCAGAAGCCCATAGCCCAGTGCCATCACCGCCGGGCCAAGGCGGTAGAGCCGGCTGCGCGGATCATGGATCAGATAGCCCAGATGGCTGAGCGTGTAGACCGCCCGGAACGCCGCCGAACGCGTCATCCCCAGATGGCCGGCGATCTCGCTCAGGCTCATCTCCGGCCGGTCGGGCGAGAAGGCCTGCAGCACTTTCAGCCCGCGAATAAGGCCGGGCACGAGGTAGCGGTCCTCATAGGACGTCGCGGACGGGATATCGATCGGGGATAGCGTTTTGCCCATAAAACGGCGTGTAGCATGCAAAACGGGGCAGCGCTAGCTTGCGGCCATACGCGATCAAGGAGGACGATCATGAACGTGCATACCGCACCCACACCCGCGCTCGCCGCCGAACTGAAGGCCCATACCGGCCGGTTCACCGACAAGGTGTTCGACTGGAACGCCTTTCCGTCCAATGACGGCTATGACGAACTGGCACGGGCGCAGATGCGCTATATCGGCGCCGGCGGTTCGCCCAAGGTGGGCGACGCGTCGACGCTTAAGCCCGACCATTTCACCCTCAGCCTGATCTACAAGGAGCCGGGTCGTTACGCCGCCTGCCACAGCCATGAGATAGAGGAGAGCTTCCTGATCATCGACGGCGCGCTGATCGTCGGCTGGGAAAAGGACGGCGAAGTGGTCGAGGTCAATCTCGGCCCCAAGGACATGATCCTGAACGCGCGCGAGATCGGCCACGGCTTCCGGGTCGATGGCGTGGAACCGGTGCTGATGTCGATATCGGTCGATGTCGGCAAGCCGCTGCCGCCGGTCTATCACTACCATCCCAAGGATCACCCGACCGAACTGGCGCGGACCTTCGGCGCCGAGCCGGGCAAGACGCTGCCATTCGACCCGCAGGGCAACCATCCGCTGCAAAAGCTGATGGCGCGCTATGTGGTGCGCCACAATGAACTGCCCACGGTCTGGGAAGAGGCCGGCTTCATGCGCAAGGTCTATGTCGGTCCCGGCGGGCTTCAGCACGATACGTGCCGCAAGGAGATGTGGGGGGTTCCGTCGCGGGTCGGTGTGCAGCCCTTCACCCGGCCGGTCGAGGACGCATTCATGGTGCTGGACGGCTCGCTGACGGTCGGCTGGGAAGAGGACGGCCAGTCGGTCGAAGTGGAATTGGGACCGCGCGATCTGGTCAAGACGCCGGCGGGCCGGGCCCATTGGTTCCGTAATGACGGCGCTGGCGCGGCCACCGTGTGGCACGTCATCGGCACGGCGGAGGATGATGGCGTTTCCTATCGCGCCGCATGATCTGAACCGTGGCGGCGCCGCCGACCGCCGGAGCCGCCACGGTTTTCCAGGGCCTGCCGAATCCTGCTTGACAGGGCGGGCTTCCTCTTGCAATCTATTTTGAACACTATGTTCATATTTGAACGTACATCGGGGAGGGCATGATGGACCAGTTCAAGGACCGTCTGTCGCAGAGGGCACGGGATACGAGCCGCCCGCACCTGGCCCATCAAAGCAAGGGGCGTGACATGTCGCCGGCCGAAGATGCGCTGGCCGGCGCGCTGATGGAGATCTACGGTTCCGGCACGCATGATTTTGCAGCGGTCGCCGCCGAACTGTCCGCACGCGGCGTTGCAGCGCCCGTTTCCGGCCGGACCGACTGGGATGAGGCGCTGCTCGCCGAAGAGCTTGCGGCGATCAATGCCGATCTCGATGCTGCCTATCAGGCCAATGGCTATGGCGCTTGAGTTCAACGCCGTCACCAAACGGTTCGAGACCAATGGCGGGGTTCTGACTGCGGTCAGCGATGTCAGCTTCAAGGTCGACGAGGGCGAATTTGTCGCCGTTGTCGGGCCGTCGGGCTGCGGCAAGTCGACCCTTCTGAGCATGACGGCCGGTCTCTACCAGCCTTCCGAGGGCGAGGTGCGGGTGAGCAATGTGCCCGTGACCGGCCCAAACTCCCATGTCGGCTTCATGTTGCAGAAGGATCTGCTGCTGCCCTGGCGTTCCATCGTCGGCAATATCGAGTTCGGGCTGGAAGCGCGCGGTGTCGGCAAGTCCGAACGGCGCGCCCGCGCCATGCAGGAGCTCAAACACTGCCATCTGGACGGGTTCGAGCGGCACTTTCCCTATCAATTGTCCGGCGGCATGCGCCAGCGCGCGGCGCTAGCGCGGACGCTTGCCGTCGATCCTGAAATCATCCTGCTGGACGAGCCGTTCTCGGCGCTCGACGCGCAGACCAAGCTGCTGTTGCAGAATTCGTTCGCCGGCACGATCGCCGAAACGGGCAAGACGACGCTTTTGATCACCCATGATCTGGCCGAGGCGGTGCTGATGTCAGACCGCATCCTGGTGCTGTCGGAGCGGCCCGGCCGGATCGTCGCCGAGATCAATGTCGATCTACCGCATCGCGACCAACCGCTCAAACGCCGGGTCATGCCGGAGGTCAGCGCCTATGCGGCGCAGGTCTTCAAGCATCTGAAACTTGAAGAGAAAGCAGAAGAGGTGATGGCATGAAACGATGGACGACACTGCTGCTCGCCGGGCTGGCATCGGCATGGCTGGCGGCGCCCGCTATGGCGGACGACAAGGCGCATTTCGTACTGGTGCCGGGCGCTTGGCATGTCGGGGCGGCATGGCAGCCCGTCATGGACCGGCTGGACGCCCAGGGATACACGGCACAGGCCCTCACGCTTCCCGGCCATGGCGAGGATGTGGATCGGGCCGGCGTCACGTTTGCCGATGCCGAGGCAGCGCTGATCGAGGCCGTGCGGTCGCATGACGGCAATGTGATCCTCGTTGGTCACTCGGCGGCCGGCGTTCTGCTTCAGCAGGCGGCCGGCAAGGTCGCCGGCCAACTGGATGCGGTTGTCTTTCACAACGCCTTTCTGATCGAAGACGGCACGTCGCTTGAACAGAATTTGCCGCCGGACATCGCCGCAACGTTCCGGCAGATCGCCGAGGCGTCGGGCGACAACAGCATCGGCGTTGGCGAGGACTTCTGGCGCAATGTGCTGCTGGCCGGCGTCGAGGAGGAGCGCGCCACCGAGATCATCGACATGATGGTGCCGCAGCCCTTCGGCTTTTACACCCATGAGATCGACACCAGCAGCTTTGCCGATGTGACGGCCTCCAAATTCGTGCTGCTGGCCACCGATGACGCGTCGCTGCCGCCTGGTGCATGGGCCGGCATGGCGATGTGGCTGGGCGACGCGACCACGGTGGAAATCCCCGGAGGGCACGAGGTGCTGCTCACCGACCCGGATGCGGTCGCGCAGGGATTGGTCACGATCGCCGAAAGCCTTTGACCGACTGAAACCAAGAAAGAGCCAGCAATCAGGGAGTTCATCATGACAAGACTTGGCCGCGCCATCGCGACGATGGCGTTTTCAATCGCAACCATCCTGTCACCGGCGGTCGCCTCGGCCGCCGAAAAGGTCACCTATCTGTTTCCGGCGCCCGATTTCCTGCCTGCCTTCGCGCCGTTCCAGCTTGCCAAGGGCAAGGGCTATTTCGAAGAGGCCGGTCTTGAAGTGACATTCCAGGTCGGCAAGGGCGGCGCCGATGTGGCAACGCAGGTCGCCGTCGGCAATGCCGATATGGGCGGCGGTATCGGCGACACGCCGATCATCGTGCGCGCCAACGGGCTCGACATTCGCGGCGTGGCGCTGCTTGGCGGGCGCGGGCTGACGCAGCTCGCATGGCGCGCCGACAGCGGCATTTCTGGTCCGGAGGATCTCGCCGGCAAATCGATCGGCGTCCTGTCGTTCCAGGACACGACCTATTATAACCTTCTGGGCGTTCTCGCCTCGGCCGGCCTGACAAAGGCCGACGCGGACATCCAGGCGGTCGGCCCGGGCGGCATCATCCAGTTGAGCATTTCGGGCGACCTTGACGCCATGTCGGGCGTTCCCGAGTGGATCGCAGCGGTCGAAGGCGCCGGCGTTGAGATGCAGCAGATGCCCATCGACAGCGTGTTCCCGGCCATGGCGCAGGCGATCATCGCATCGGACACGATGATCGCGGAAAAGCCCGAGGTGATCGAAGGCTTTGTCGGCGCGGTGATCAAGGCGATCGGCGACATCAATGATGATCCCGCGCAGGCAGCAGCCGATTACACGCAGATCGTGCCGCAGCATGCGGGCAAGGAAGCGCAGATCGAGGCGATCATGCGCGCCTATTCGACGCTGGTCTATCCGGAAGGCGAGAACCAGCCGCTGGGCACGTTCGATGCCGAGCGGATTGCCGAGGTGCAGCAATTCTATCTCGACAATGAGATCGTGCGCACCGCCGTTCCCGTCGAAGACCTTTACACGAACGATTTCGTGCAATGACCGACGCGGCACAATCCAGCACCGGCGCGCCTGTCGCGCCGGTATCCTCCGGCAAGCCGCGGGCATCGCTTCCGGTCAACGGCACGATGCTGGCAAGCTTCGGCCTGCTGGTGCTTGTGCTGCTGGCATGGGAGTTTCTGCCCCCGGCGCTGGACGTGCCGAAATTCATCATCCCGACGGTGACCGATTGTCTGGCCGAACTGCAGCGCATGTGGGCGCAGGAACGTCTGGCATCGCACATCGCCTCGACTGCGCTCTATACGGTTTTGGGCTTTTTGATCGGCAGCGCCATGGGCGCGGCGATCGGCTACCTTCTGGGCATGTCGGCCTTCTGGGAGAAGGTGCTGTCGCCCTACATTTTGGCGCTGCAGATCGCGCCCAAGGTGGCGTTCGCGCCGCTCTTCATCATGTGGTTCGGCTACAATGCGACGCCAAAGCTGCTCGTCACCGTGCTGATCGTGTTCTTTCCGGTTCTGGTCAACGTGCTTCAGGCCATGCGCACCGTCGACCGCGATCTGGTCAATCTGGCGCGCGCCTACAATCTTTCGCGCTGGGGCATCTTCTTCAAGATCGAGATGCCCTCGACCCTACCTAACCTGATGGCGGGCCTGCGCATCGCATCAACGCTGGCGGTGATCGGCGTGACGGTGGGTGAACTGGTCGGCGGCAATGTCGGCCTTGGCTTTCTGATCTCCTATGGGGGCGGGCAGGCCAATGCCGCCATGGTCTTCAACGCGATCCTGTTCCTGACGCTGATCGGCATCGCGCTCTATGCGATCCTGGTGCGGATCGAGGAACGGGTCCTGCACTATCTGCCCAAGGCCGAACACTAGAATTTCCTGGAGGACAAAATGGACAAGAAGAGCCTGATCGAGGAACGGGTCAACAACGGCCTTCTGGGCCAGTGGTATCCGGTTGCCAAGTCGGTCGAGATCAAGGCGGACGCGCCCTATGGCACGCGCCTTCTGGGCGACAAGATCGTGTTGTGGCGCGACGGGTCCGGCGCCATCCAGTGCATCGAGGATTTTTGCCCGCATCGCGGTGCGCCGCTCTCCTATGGCGAGATCCATGAGGGCAATATTGGCTGCCGCTATCATGGCGTGATCGTCGACGGGGAAGGGGTCGTCCAGCGCGTTCCGGCCATGCCCGAATGTGCGCTGGAAGGCCGCAAGGCACTCAAGAGCTTCAAGGTGACCGAGGCCAATGACGCGGTCTTTGTCTATGTGCCGTCCGTCGACCAGCCCGAGCCGCCCGAACTGGTGCTGCCCAAGGAACTGGTCAGCGACGAATGGACCGGTTTCCTGTGCACCTCGGTCTGGGAGACCAATTATCGCTACGCGCTCGACAATCTGGCCGACCCGATGCACGGCTGCTACCTGCATTCGGAGAGCTTTACCTTGGCTTACGGGTCCAAGCAGGATTTGATGAAGCTCGACAAGACCGATGACGGCTTCCGGATCGAGCGTGTCGGCCAGACCGGCGAGAATTTCGACTGGACCGAATTCGAGCTGCATCCGGGCGTGATGTTCTGCTTTCTCGACATTCCCTATCCGCCCGCAGCGGGGCCGGGCGGCTTCATGCGGATCGTCGGCTTCGTCTCGCCGATCGACGCGCGCACCTGCAAGGTCTTCTTCTGGCGCCTGCGCAAGGTCGAAGGGCTCGCGCGCGACAGCTGGCGGTTCCTCTACCGTGCCAAGCTTGAGCCCAACCATTGGAACGTGCTCGAACAGGACCGGGTGATGCTTGAGGGCATGCCCGACGATGCGCGCAAGCGTGAAATGCTCTATCAGCACGATCTGGGTGTCAGCCGCATCCGGCAGATGCTGACGCGAGCGGCCAAGACGCAGATCGAGGCCGAACTCGCCGAAAGCCAGGTCGCCGCCGAATGACACTCGATGGCCGCCATGTTCTGGTGACCGGCGCGGCGCGCGGGTTGGGCGCGGTGCTTGCGCGCGTGCTCGCCGATGCCGGCGCGCGGCTGGTCCTCGCCGATATCGCCGAGGAGGAGGGCCGGGCCGTCGCCGCCGATGTGGGCGGCCATTTCCTGCCCGTCGATCTGGCCGATCCGGCTTCCATCGACGCGCTTGGACAGGCGGTCGCTGCCCATACGGGCGGCGTGCTGCACGGTCTCGTCAACAATGGCGCGATCGCGACCAATGTCGGCGGCAAGACGTTTGAAGAGATCGAGATCGAGACCTGGGACCGGGTGATGGGCGTCAATGTACGCGGCACCTGGTTGATGGTCCGGGCGATGGCGCCGCTCCTGCGCGCGAGCGGATCGGGCCGGATCGTCAATGTCGCCTCGGACACCGCGATCTGGGGCGCGCCGAAGCTTCTGTCCTATGTCGCCAGCAAGGGCGCCGTGATCTCGATGACCCGTTCGCTGGCGCGTGAACTGGGGCCAGACAGCGTCGGCGTCACCGCGATCGCGCCGGGCATTTTGACGACGCCCTCGACCGACTACGTGCCGGAGGCGCGCCATCGTCACTATGCGGACGGCCGGGCCGTGCCCGGACCGCATGCGCCGGAGGAGGTCGCCGACACCGTCGCTTTTCTGCTGGGCGGGGGGGCGCTGTCGCTGACCGGCCAGGTGCTGCCGGTCAACAAGGGCTTTGTGTTTGGGTGAGGCGATGGAACCGGTGACCCTTTCCACGCACATGATCGACGGCATCGAATTTGCCGAGCGCCCTGGCGACGGGCCGGCAATGGTGATGCTGCACGGGATCGGCTCGAACGCCGCATCCTGGGCGCCGGTCATGGCGTACCTGCCGGCCGGCTGGCGGCTGATCGCCTGGAACGCGCCGGGCTATGGCCGGTCCGAACCACTGGCGTCCGACTGGCCGGTGGCGGCGGACTATGCGGCGGCGCTCTTGAGGCTGATCGATGGGCTGGGGCTCGAGCGTTTCGGTCTTGCCGGCCACTCGCTGGGCGCCTTGATGGCTTCCTCGTTTGCCGTTTCGCACTCCGAGCGCGTGACGCAACTGGTTTTGGCCGCGCCGGCGCTGGGCCATGGCGTGCGGCCGGGCGGCGTGCTGTCGGACAAGGCGCAGGCCCGCATCGATGACCTCGAACGGCTGGGTCCCGACGATTTCGCCAAAGCACGCGCCGCCGCGCTGGTGCATGCGCCCGAGGACAATCCCGCGATCGTTTCCGGCGTGCGCAAAGCCATGGCGCAGGTCCGCATGCCCGGCTACGGCCAGGCGGTGCGCATGCTCGCCTCGGGCCGGCTGCTGGACGATGTCGCACGCCTGACCGTGCGCACCGACATCGTCACTGGCGCGGAAGACCGGATCACGCCGCCGGACGGCGCGCGCCAGGCGCATGATCGCCTTGCACCCGACTATCGGGGCGGGCTGGTCGAAGTTCCCCATCGCGGCCATGCGATCACGCAGCAGGCGCCCGGTGCGGTGGCCGAACTGCTGGCGCGTGCGACGACGCCGGCGTGAGAGGATCATGAGGAGATGAGGCGATGAGCGATACAATCCGGGTCGAAAGCCTTCGCGGCATCATGATGCGCGGCCCCGGCATCACCGCGACGCTGCCCTTCTATGAGGATATGTGGGGGCTGAGCCTGGCCCATGCCGAAGACGGCGAAGCGCTGTTGCGCGGCACCGGGCCGGAAGCGTTCCTCTACGGGCTTAGGGACGGGCCGGTCTACGGCATCGACTATGTGCATTTCGCCATGCCGGACCGCGCTGCCATCGACGCGCTGCATGCGCAGGTTCTGGCGCGCAATGGCTGCGTGCTCGGCCGGCCTGCGCCGTTCGAGGACTGGGCCGGCGGTTACGGGTTCGAGATGCTAGACCCGGACGACCGGCGCCTGCGTTTCCGGACGGAAGCGAGGACCCATGACGATCTGAAAGACTGGGCCAAGCCGCGCAAGGTCAGCCATGTGGTGCTCAACACGCCCGACATGGAAGACCGGCAGCGCTTTTACTGCGATGTTTTGGGCTTTCGCGTGTCGGACTATTCGGCCGACCAGATGGTCTTCCTGCGCTGCAACACCGACCACCATTCGATCGCGTTGGTGCGCGGGCAATATCCGAGCGTCAACCATGTCGCCTTCGAGATGCCGACCATCGACGAGTTCATGCGCGGCATCGGCCGGATGAAGCAGAAGGGCCATGTGCCGACCTGGGGGCCGGGGCGGCACGGGCCGGGCAACAATCCGTTTGCCTATTTCGTCTCGCCCTCGGGCTTCGTCATCGAGTTCACCTCGGAACTGCAGCAGATCGACGAGGCGACGCATGAGGCCAAGGTCTGGTCGCGCACCGATCCCGAACAGATGGATCGCTGGATGACGGCGGGGCCGCCGACGCCGGCCCAGCGCGCGGTCATGCAGGGCCGCCCGGACCCCGGCTTTGCCGAACTGCGCGCCATGGCGGAGGCCGGCTGATGGACTATGGCTACAAGGGACAGGTCGCCGTCGTCACCGGCGGCTCGTCCGGCATCGGCCTTGCGACGGTGCGCACGCTGCTCGATTCAGGGGCGCGGGTGGCGCTTTGCGCGCGCAATGAAGGGCGGCTCAACGATGTCGCCGCCGTTCTCAAGCGCGATTATGGCGACGACAATGTGCTCGCCAGCGCGCTGTCGGTGCTCGATGCCGATGCGGTGAACGCGTTTGCCGATGCGGTGAAGACCGCCTTCGGGCGTTGCGACCTTCTGGTCAACAATGCGGGGCAGGGGCGGCAGTCGACATTTGCGACGACGAGCGACGAAGACTGGCGCGCCGAATATGAACTCAAACTGTTCAGCCAGATCCTGCCGGCGCGTGCCTTCCTGCCCATGCTGAAAGAAGCGCGCGGCGCGATCGTCGCGGTCAACTCGCTGCTTGCCTACCAGCCCGAAGCGCACATGGTGTGCACCTCGTCGGCACGGGCCGGCGTGCAGAACCTGCTCAAGTCGCTGAGCATCGAGTTCGCGCCGGACGTGCGGGTCAATTCGATCCTGCTCGGTCTTGTGGGATCAGGCCAATGGACACGGCGCTTCGCCGAGCGCGACGACCAGAGCCAGAGCCGCGAGGAATGGTACGGCGCGCTTGCCCGCAACAAGGGCATCCCGCTGGGCCGGCTCGGCGATCCGATAGAAGCGGCGGCCGCGATCGCCTTTCTGGGATCGCATGCGGCCAGCTACATCACCGGCGCCCAGCTCGAGGTCTCGGGCGGCCTTTCACGACATATCTGAGGAGACGGCCATGAAGATGGAAACCATTGAACAGGCCGGAACGGTCGGCGATGTCATCGCCCATTATCTCGCCGAGATCGGCGTGACGACGCTGTTCGGCGTCATCTCGATCCACAACATGCCGATCCTCGATGCCATCGCCCGCCAGGGGCGCATGCGGTTCGTTCCGGCGCGCGGCGAGGCGGGTGCGATGAACATGGCCGATGCCTATGCACGGGTTTCGGGCGGGCTGGGCGTCTGCCTGACATCGACGGGAACCGCCGCGGCCAATGCCGCCGGCGCACAGAGCGAGGCGCTGACCGCTGGCGCACCGGTCCTTCACATCACGACGCAGGTCGATCTCGCCTATGCCGACCGCGACCGGGCGGCGATCCACGATGTGCCACGCCAGCCGGAGATGTTGAGGGGGCTCTCCAAAGCGGTCTACCGGATGTGGGACGCGAACGGCGCGATCGGCACGATGGCCGCCGCCGTGTCGGCGGCGCTGTCGGCGCCGACTGGGCCGGTGAGCCTTGAGATTCCCGTCGACGTGCAGCGGACGCAAGCGGTGCCGCACGGGCGCATCCATCAGCCCGTCATCCAGCGCCCGTGCGCCGGCGACGCGGTGATCGACGAGATGGCCGCGCTGATCGAGACGGCCAAGCGTCCGCTCATCTGGCTGGGCGGCGGTGCGCGCGGCGCCAGCGCCGAAGCCACCGAACTGATGCGCCGGGGGTTCGGGGTCGTCACCTCGACCAACGGGCGCGGTACCGTTTCCGAGCAGGAGCCGGCCAGCCTTGGCGCCTTCAACATGACGCCGGAGGCGTCCGCGCTCTATGAGAGCTGCGACCTGATGCTGGTGGTCGGCTCGCGCCTGCGGGGCAATGAGACGCGCAACAACGCCATGGCGCTGCCGCGGCCGCTTCTGCAGATCGATGCCGATGCGTCCCAGGGCGGGCGCAACTATCCGGTCGACATTTTTGCCCATGGCGATGCCGCCGACACGCTGCGCCGTCTGCTCGACCGGCTGCCCGATACGCTGGACACCGATCCAAATCTGAGCTTCGACATTGCCCGCGCCCGGGCGCAGGCCGAGGGGACGATGCGCGACATGCTCGGCCCCTATCGTGTTGTCGCCGACACGCTGTCGGAAACCGTCTCCGCCGGCGGCCATGTCTGGGTGCGCGACGTGACGATCGCCAATTCGACCTTCGGCAACCGCTATGTGCGGGTCACGCATCCAAGACAGGGCGTTCATGCGCTCGGCGGCGGGATCGGGCAGGGCGTGTCGATGGGCATCGGCGCGGCGCTGGCCGGTGGCTCCGATGCCAAGGCGGTGACGCTTCTGGGCGATGGGGGCACGATGCTGGGCATCGCCGAGATGATCACGGCGGTCGAGGAAAAGGCGCCGCTCGTCTATGTGTTGATGAACGACCAGGCCTATGGCGTGATCCAGAACATCCAGGATGCGCAATATGACTCGCGCCGGCATTATTCCGCGCTCGCCGCGCCGGACTTCGCGCAGTTCTGCGCCTCGATCGGCATGCCGCACCGGCGTGTGACCGACGTGGCCGGTTTCGCCGGCGCGCTTGACAATGCACTGTCGGCTGAAGGCCCGCAGCTTGTTGAAGTCGACATGTGCACCATCGGCCCGTTCGCGAGCGCCTTTTCGGGTCCGCCTGCGGGCGCGGCCGGCAACAAGGAGCCCGCCTGATGCGTCTTGGCGTGATCGGCTTTGGCAATATCGCCCGGTCCCTCATGGCGCTCTTGGCTGAAGGGCCGGCACCGCTTGCCCATCTGGCGGTGCTGTGCAAGCCGGAGCAGCGTGACGCATTGCAGAACCGGCTCGACACCGATCTGGCCGATGCGGCGCAAAGCCATGCCATCGTCACCGATACCGCTGGCCTTCTCGCCGAACGGTGCGATCTGATCGTCGAATGCGCTGGCCATTCGGCCGTGCGCGCGCACGGGCCCGCGCTGCTGGAAGCCGGGCTGGACGTGGTGGTCGTCTCGGTCGGTGCGCTGGCCGATCAAACGCTCGAAGACACGCTGCGCGCCGCCGCCAGAAAGGGCGGCGGCCGCCTGATCGTGCCGCCCGGCGCGGTCGGCGGGGTGGATATGCTGGCCGCACTTGGTACGGCCGGTGCGGTCGATGTGCGCTATCGCGGCACCAAGCGGCCGGCCGCATGGCGCGGCACGCCTGCCGAAAAGGCCGTCGATCTCGATACGCTGGACGGGCCGTCGGTCTTCTTCAGCGGCACGGCGCGCGAGGCGGCGGCGCATTATCCGAAGAACGCCAATGTGGCGGCGACGCTGGCGCTGGCCGGCGCGGGGTTCGAGAAAACGCAGGTCGAACTGGTCGCCGATCCCGAAACGCCGGGCAATGTGCACCAGTTCGAGGCGGTCTCACCGCTGGCGCGCATTTCGGTGCGGATCGAGAACCAGGTGTCGGGCGGCAACGCCAGGACGTCGGCCGCCACCATCCATTCGGTGCTGCGCGAGGTGCGCAACCGGCAGGCAGCGGTGGTGTTGTGATGACGGTGCAGGAGACACACATGCCCGCCGGCGATCTTTATGTCGGCGGCGTCTGGGAAAAGGGAACAGGCGCCGAGATCGTGTCGATTTTTCCGGCCGACGGAAGCGTCAACCGCACGCTGACGGGTGCATCGGTCACCGATGGCGAACGGGCGATCGAGCGGGCGAAAGCCGCGCAGGCCGACCCGTCTTGGTGCAATCTCAAACCGCATGAGCGGGCGCGTTTTCTCTATGCGATCGCTGACGGGATCGAGGCCGATGCGGCCCGGATCGCCCATATCCAGAGCCGCGACACGGGCAAGACGCTGCGCGAAACCGGCGCCCTTGCGGCGTCTGCTGCCGGAACGTTCCGCTATTTCGGCGCGGTTGCCGAGACGATGGACGAGACGCTGACGAGCCAGCGCGGCGATGCGCTGACCATGTCCGTCCATGAACCGCTTGGACTGGTCGCGGCGATCACGCCATGGAATTCGCCGATCGCATCGGACGCCCAAAAGGTCGCGCCGGCGCTTGCGGCGGGCAATGCGGTGCTGCTCAAGCCCGCATCCTGGTCACCGCTGGTGGCGCTGGAGCTTGCCCGCATCGTCGAACAGGCCGGCCTGCCGCCGGGCCTGTTCTCGGTGCTGCCGGGGGCGGGGCGCGAGATAGGCAACCTTCTGGTCGAGCACCCCGACATCGCCAAGGTCAGCTTTACGGGCGGCACCGATACCGGCCGCGCGCTGGCGGTCAAGGCGGCGAAAAAGCTGATGCCGGTCAGTCTGGAGCTTGGTGGCAAGTCGCCCACCATCGTCTTTGACGATGCCGAAATGGACCAAGCGCTGGCCGGCGTCATGTTCGGTATTTTCTCATCGAGCGGGCAGAGCTGCATTGCCGGCTCGCGCCTGTTCGTGCACCGCTCGATCTTCGACACGTTCGTCGGGCGGCTGGTCGCGGCGACAAAAAGGCTGACGATCGGCCATCCGTTCGAGCCCGGCACGCAGGTGGCACCGCTCGTCCATTTCGATCACCGCGACGCAGTCGCCCGCGACGTGGCGATGGCGCTGGAAGACGGCGCGGAGATCTTGACTGGTGGCCGGGAACCGGAAGGCAGCGCTTACGAAAAGGGCGCCTATTTCATGCCGACCATTCTCGCCGGAGCGGCTAACGATGCGCGCATCTGCCAAAGGGAGGTGTTCGGCCCGGTGCTGGCGGTGCTGCCCTTTGAAGACGAAGATGATGTCATCGCGCAGGCCAACGCCAACGACTATGGTCTGGCCTGCGGGATCTGGACCACTGACTTCCCCAAGAGCTGGCGCGTCGGGCGTGCGATCAGCGCCGGCACGGTCTGGGTCAACACCTACAAGCAGTTCTCGATCTCGACGCCCTTCGGCGGCGAAAAGGACAGCGGTGTCGGCCGCGAAAAGGGCCGCGAGGGCGTTCGTGCCTACATGGCGCAGAAGGGCATCTATGTCGATCTGACCGGAACGCCGCATCCTTGGGCGGCAGAAACGGTGTCCGGTCGATGACGCACCAGATCGCCATTGTCGGTGCCGGGCCATCCGGCTGCTATCTCGCCCAGGCGCTTTTGAAGGCGCGTCCGGAGCTTGATGTCGACCTGATCGACGCGCTTCCCGTTCCCTATGGCCTCGTGCGTTACGGGGTGGCCGCCGATCACCAGGGCACAAAGGCGGTGGCGCGCCAGTTTGCCCGCATCTTCGAGCGGCAGGGTGCGCGCTTTTTCGGCAACGTGCATGTGGGCCGGGATGTGACGCTTGACGAACTCCGGTCGGCCTATGATGCCGTGGTCTTCGCGGCGGGCCTTGCCGGTGATCGCAGGCTGGGCATTGCCAATGATGATGTCGACGGTGTGTTCGGCGCCGGCGCCATCACGCGGGCGCTCAACGGCCATCCCGACGCCGGGCCGCTCCCCGATCTGGGCGTGCGTCCGCTGATCGTCGGCAATGGCAATGTGGCGATCGACATCGTCCGGCTTCTCGGCAAACGGGCTGATGAGCTCTCCGGGTCGGACCTTGGGGTCGAGCAAACGCGCTGGCTGGCGGAAAGCGGCATCACGGCGATCACCGTGCTTGGCCGCTCGACCGCTTCGCAGGCGAAATTCGATCCCGTGATGGTCAAGGAACTGGGCAAGCTGACTGGCGTTGCCATCGCCATCGACAAGGCCGGCACCGCCGATGATGAGCGCGGGAAGAAACTGCTGGACGCATTGGCGGCTATCGATGGCCACGGCACCGGCGTGCGCGCGATCCGGTTCGTCTTTTCGCATGTGCCGGTGTCGGTCGAGACGGACGCAGGCCGGGTGACGGGTCTGCGCTGCCGAACCGCCGAGGGCGACGATACCGTCATTGCCTGCACGTCGATCATCACGGCGATCGGCTTTGAGGACACCGGCGATCTGCCGCGTGCCGACATTCTGGCGCAAGCCGACAGCGATGCGCCCGTCTATGCTGCCGGCTGGTTTCGGCGCGGGCCGCGCGGCACCATTCCCGACAACCGCGCCGACGCGCAGGTGCTGGCCGCCGACATTCTCGCCGATCTGGACGGAACGCCGGCCAAAGGCGTTCGGCCGGTCGGCGCGATCTTCGAGGGGCGGCCCGACGTGATCGACTATCAGGGCTGGCTGCGCATCGAACAGCGCGAACTGGCCGGCGCCGATGCGGACCGGTGCCGTGGCAAGATATGCGACCGGGCGGCGATGATCGAAGCGGCGCGCCACCAAGAGGAGACGTCACCATGAAGATCGCGATCCTTTACGGAACCGAGACGGGCAATGCCGAGATGCTCGCCGAGGATATTGGCGACGCGCTCGACGCCGACTATGAGGTGAGCTGCACCAATCTCAGCGATTTTCCGGTCACCGATTTCGACCCGGCGACGTTTTATCTCATCGTCTGCTCGACCTATGGCGACGGCGAACTGCCGGCGTCCGCCCAGCCGTTTGCCGAAGCGCTCGCGGCGGGTCCGGCCAGTCTGGCCGGCATCCATTTCGCCATATTCGGCCTGGGCGACAGCGAATACGAGGAGACGTTCAATTTCGGCAGCAAACAGCTGGCCGAATTGCTGACAAACCACGGCGCGGCGCAACTGGGCGAGCGGCCGACGCATGATGCGTCCGGTGCCGATCTTGCCGAAGATTTGGCGCTCCCCTGGGCGAAAGACGCCGTCGCGTTGGCCGAAAGCCGGTTCGGCAAGGCGGCCTGATGCGCGCCGAGGCGATCCAGCAGGCGCTCGAGGTGCCATGGCGCCATGGCGCCCATGTCGATCTGCGCGGTGTCGTTTGCGAGGACCGGCTCGATCTTTCCGGGCTGGACCTGCCCGGCGTCGATTTCACCGGTGCGCGGTTCGATGCGGGCATCGATGCCACCGGCGCGCGCTTTGCCGGCCTGAGCTGGTTCGGCGGGGCAGCGTTCGGCGACGATGCAGCCTTTGACGGTGCGCTGTTTCTCAACGACGCCCGCTTCGAGGATGCATCTTTCTCGGGCGGTGCCCGTTTCACCGGGGCCGAGTTTCGTGGCATCGGCCGGTTCGACCGGGCGCGGTTTCAGGCCGGGGCTCGCTTCGAAGACGCGGTCGCCTATGGCAATTTCTCCCTGCAGGAGGCGAAGGCCGCCGGCGTCGTCTCATTTCACGGCGCCGAATGGCTCGGCGGTCTGTGGTGCCATGGCGCCCGACTGCCGGCCGATGCCGATTTCGGCGAAACGCAGGTGCATGGCCGTCTGTGGCTAAGAGGCGCCCGGCGCGGCAACGGTTCACTGACGCCGCAAGCCTTCGGCATGACGTTCGGCTACGACTATCGCTGAACGCCGGCTCCCTCGCGGTGGCCCAAAGCCTCCGAGACGGTCTGCGCCGCACGCTTGAGCACGGTTTCGATGCGCTGTGCCTGCGCGTCTTCATCGGCAAACAGGCTGACATGGCCGGTCACATTGAGCGCGCCGACCGCCTGGCCGCGATGATCATGGACGGCCACTGCGGCCGATCCGATCTCGGGTTCGAAATTGGCGGCGCTCCAGGCGAGCCCGCGGGCCCGGTCGGCCGCGAGCTGTTCCAGAAGCGTTTCAAGGTCCGTTCTGGTCTTGTCTGTATAGGCTTTGAGCGCCTGGTCCGCATAAAGCGCCCGTACCGCGTCGGGCGCCATCTGCGCCAGCAGGATGCGGCCGATCGTTGTCGCATGGGCCGGCAGGCGCGTGCCCTCGCGCACCGTGCTCGCCAGATGGGAGTTGGGCGTCTCGCGCGCCAGATAGACGATGTCACGGCCCTCGATGACGCCCAGATGAGCCGACAGGTTCAACTCCTCGACCAGCGCCCGCAGAACCGGCCGCGCGACCTGAAGGACGCTGCGCTCGCCCAGCGCCTGCGCCGCCAGCGTGATCAGCCCTGTGCCCAGCCGGTAGCCGCCGCCTTCGGCGATCTCCTCGATCATCCGTTCCCGCTTCAATGTGGACAGCAGCCGGAGGAGCGTGGTCCGATTGATGTCGAGTGCCCGCGCCGTCTGACTGATGTTGCGGCAATGATTGCCCGCCGAGATGTGGCGCAGCAATGCCAGCGCACGCGAAACCGGCGGCACGTCATAATCCGATTGGAAGGAATCGTTTTGGGAGACCGTCATGGCATGGCTGCTTCGTGTGCGAATTGTGGTGAACCAATTGCACACATTTGAACGACCGGGTCCAGCCATTGCCTCAAGGGGCGTCCGGGCGGATGCCAGGATGGTAAAGCTTCGGAACCACGTCGCAGCCATCGGTTGGACAATCGGGCGATGTTCGCGGCATGCAACCGATCCAACCGGTCAGGCCTGTCGGCGGGATGTCGGCAATGGAAAGGGAACTGGCCGGGACGCGCATCGCTTGGTTTGCCGTCGTGCAAAACGAAATTTGCATACGCGCCATCAAGTGTGGCCGGCGTCCCGTCAGGTCATCGTTTGAACAAGCGCGACCCAAATTTCGAGAAAATTATTGATAATATCATCAAAAATGCTAGTTTCGATAACGTGCATGCAGCTGATGGCACGAATGGGAGGAAAAAATGAGACATTGGACCGCCGCATTCGGTGCGGCCGGGGCGCTATTCATGGCCCAGGCCGCCGTGGCAAACGCGGAGCAGCAGGCCCCTGCGCTCGTGGACATGGTCGCGGCGGGAACTTTGCCGCCGCTGGAAGAGCGTTTGCCGAACGACCCGGTGGTGGTCGAACCGCTCGAAAGTGTCGGCGAGTATGGAGGCACATGGCGGTTTGGCGATGCGCGCGGCGCCGATGAGGCCTATCTGAACTTTGTCGCCTATGAAGGCATCACGCGGGTGACGCCGGATGGCACCGTCGCGCCCAACATCGTCGAGAGCATCACGGTCAATGACGATGCGACGACCTACACGCTGACGCTGCGCGAGGGCATGAAATGGTCCGACGGCGAGCCGTTGACGGCCGATGACTTCATGTTCTGGTATGAGAGCGTCTTGTCCGATGAACGGATCACGCCAACGCCGCCCGACTGGATCGCTTCGGGCGGCGAGGTAGGCGTCTTCACCTCCGAAGGCCCGATGAGCGTGACGATCACGTTCGCCCAGCCCAATGCGCTGTTTCAACTGCAGGCGGCGCGCTGGAACGCGGTCGATGTTCCGCTGCCGGAACACTATCTGAGACAGTACCATGTCGACCATGCCGATGCCGGGGAACTGGAGACGCGGATCAGCGAGGCCGGGCTCTCCACCTGGACCGAACTTTGGGAGCAGCGCCAGAACGCCCTTCTCAATCCCGACCGTCCCGTGCTGCGCCCCTGGGTGCTAGTCGAGCCGTTCGGCGAGGGCCTTGATCGCGTCGCCTATGAACGCAATCCGTTCTACTGGAAGGTCGATCCGGACGGCAAACAGCTGCCCTATATCGACCGTGTCGAGATCCAACTGGTGCAGGATGCACAGGTGCTCAACCTGATGGCCCTGGACGGGTCGTTCGACTGGCAGTTCAAGGATGTCGCCCCGCTCGATCAACTGTCCATGTTCATGGACAATCGCGAGCGCGGCGACTATCGCGTGCTGCAGGTGGAATCGCCGGTTTCGGCCTTTGCGGCCTACTATTTCAACCTCAGCCACAAGGACCCGTTCCTCAACGAATTGTTCCACAAGGCCGAGTTCCGCAAGGCGCTGTCGCATGCCATCGACCGGCAGACCATTGTCGATCTTGTCCATTTCGGCGTGACCAGTCCGCGCCAGCCCTCGCCGTTCGAGAGCACGCCCTTCTACAATGAGGGGCTGACCAACGCGGCGATCGCGTTCGACCCCGCCAAGGCCAAAGCGATGCTCGACGCGCTCGGGCTTACCGAGAAGAACGCGGACGGCATCCGGCTGCGCCCTGACGGCGAACCCATCCGGATCGTCATCCAGGGACCGGCCGGACGGCAAAACCGGCTCGATGCGTCCGAACAGGTTGCCCAGCAATGGACCGATATCGGCATCGAGACGACGGTGACGGTGCAAAGCCGCGAACTGCATCAGGAACGGCGGCTTGCACGCGACTTCGATGTGTGGCTGTGGTCGGCGGCCGCAGGGACGACCAACCACATCCTGTTCGATCCCGGCGTCTATCTTCCCTACAGCCTGGACACCAATTCGACCTGGGCGCTCGATTACGCCGAGTGGCGCGTTTCGGGCGGCGAAAGCGGCACCGAGCCGACCGGCGACATGCGGCGTGCGATGGACCTGTTCGACCAGGTCTTGATGACGGGCGATCCGGACGAGCAGGTGCGTCTCATGCAACAGATCATGGAGATCGCCGAAACGAACCTGTGGGTTGTAGGCATCGCCCCGCGTCCGCCGGAGTTTGCGATCGCCAGCAACAAGCTGCGCAACGTGCCGGAGAGCTACACCGACAGCCTGGAATCGCCCGGCGTCTTTCACCCCGAAAGCTGGTATTTCACCGAGTGATGCGGGCATGATCGGGTGCGGGCTGCGCCACCGGGTGCAGCCCGCGATCGCAAACGCTTAAGCGGGGCGCGGCCGTCGTGCTGGTCTACATACTCTACCGGCTGATGAACATGGCGCTGGTCCTGTTCATCGTTGCGGTCCTGACCTTCATCATCATCCAGCTTCCGCCGGGCGACTATCTGACGACGATGATGGCGCGGATGGCCGAAGGCGGAAACATCGACCAGGCCCGCATCGATGCGCTCCGGCTGCGTTTCGGGCTGGATGATCCCTGGCACGTGCAGTTCTGGGCCTGGTTCACCAACATGCTGCGCGGCGATTTTGGCTGGTCGTTCGAGTGGGGCCAACCGGTCAGCCAACTGGTCTGGGACCGGCTGGGCATCACGCTGGCGCTGTCTGTTGCCTCGCTCGCCCTGATCTGGGCGATCGCCATCCCGGTCGGCGTCTATTCGGCGGTGCGCCAGTATTCGACCGGCGATTATGCGGCGCAGGTGCTTGGCTATGTCGGGCTGGCAACGCCGAACTTCATGCTGGCGCTGGTGCTGATGTGGTTCTCCTTTGACGTTTTGGGGCTGAGCGTTGGAGGGCTCTTTTCGCCCGAACTGCGCGATGCGCCCTGGAGCTGGGAAAAGTTTCAGGACTTCCTGACACGCATCTGGATTCCCATCATCGTCATCTCGACCGCCGGCACGGCCGGTCTGATCCGCATCATGCGGGCCAACATGCTCGACGAATTGCGCAAGCCCTATGTCGAGACGGCCCGCGCCAAAGGGATGAGCTGGGGTCGGCTTCTGCCACGCTATCCGGTGCGCCTGGCGCTGAACCCGTTCATCAGCACGATCGGGTGGATCCTGCCGACGCTGATTTCCGGAGAGGCCATCGTCAGTGTCGTTCTCAACCTGCCCACCGCCGGCCCGCTGCTGCTGCGCGCGCTGATGAGTCAGGACATGTATCTTGCCGGCTCCATCATCATGCTCCTGAGCGTGCTGGTCGTGGTGGGCACGGCTCTCTCCGACATCCTTCTGGCCTGGCTCGACCCGCGGATCCGCTATGACTGACGCCGTCGCGCCCATACAGCCATCGCCCGTCGCCGATCTCTCGCAGGGCCAGCTCTTCTGGCTGCGCTTTCGCAAGCACAGGCTTGCCATGTGGGGGCTTTATTTCGTCATCGGCGCGTTCCTTGTCGCCACGTTCGCCGAGTTCCTTGCGCCGCACGATCCCAATCGGGTCAACGCCACCTACCAATATGCCCCGCCGCAAATGCCGCGCATGATCGATGCGGACGGCCGGTTCCACTGGCGGCCGTTCGTCTATCCGATGGAGCGGACCTTCGATCTGGCGACGGGGACGCGGACATGGGCGCTCGACACGGGCACCAGGCTCGAACTGGCCCTGTTCGTGCGCGGCGATCCGTACCGGTTCTGGGGCCTGTTCGAAACCGACCGCCACCTGTTCGGGACCACGCAGGGCGACTGGTATCTGTTTGGCACCGACCGCCTGGGCCGCGATTCCCTGTCGCGCATCATGCATGGCGCCCGCGTTTCTCTGACCGTGGGCATGCTGGGCGTTGCGATCAGTCTGGTGCTGGGCGTGCTGATCGGCGGGGCGGCGGGCTATTTCGGCGGCCGGGTCGACAACATCGTCCAGCGCCTGACCGAGGTCGCGATCGCCATCCCGTCGCTGCCGCTCTGGATGGCGCTCAGCGCGTCATTGCCCACCTGGTGGTCACCACTGACCATCTATTTCGCGATCACAATCATCTTGAGCGTGATCGGCTGGACCGGCATGGCGCGCGAGGTGCGGGGACGTTTCCTGGCGCTGCGCGAGGAGGATTTCGTCATGGCCGCGCGGCTGTCCAATTGCAGTGAATGGCGCATCATCACACGGCATCTGGTGCCGAGCATGTACAGCCACATCATCGCGTCTGCGAGCCTGGCCATCCCGGCGATGATCCTGGCCGAGACCGCCTTGTCCTTCCTTGGCATCGGCCTGCGCGCGCCGGTGATCTCCTGGGGCGTGCTGATGCAGGAGGCGCAAAACATCCACTCGGTCGCGCTTTATCCATGGCTCCTCTTGCCGGGTGTTTTTGTCATCCTGACGGTCTTGGCATTCAATTTCGTCGGCGACGGTCTGCGCGATGCCGCTGATCCCCATGGTCACCATGTCTAGGCTCGATTCGCCCATTTTGACCGTCAGCGCCCTGCGCGTGACATTCCCGACGCGCCATAGCCAAGTTCATGTGGTCGACGGGCTGGACTTGTCGCTGCATCGCGGCCGCACGCTCGGCATTGTCGGCGAATCCGGATGCGGCAAGAGCATGACCGCGCGCGCCATTCTCGGCATTACGCCTGACCCGGGACGGATCTCGGCCGGCCAGATCCTGTTCGATGGCGATGACGGTCCGATCGACCTGGCCGCGCTGCCGATAGACGGGCCGGAAATCCGCGGTTTGCGCGGCGACCGGATCGCCATGATCTTTCAGGAGCCGATGACCTCCTTCAGCCCGGTGCACACGATCGGCAGCCAGATCGTCGAGGCGGTTCGCCTGCATCGCAATGTCAGCGCGCAGGAGGGCTGGCAGCGCGCCGGCGATCTGCTGGAACGGGTCGGCATTGCCGATCCGCGCAGCCGGCTGTCCTCCTATCCTTTCCAGATGTCCGGCGGCATGCGCCAGCGGGCCATGATCGCCATGGCGCTGGCCTGCGATCCGGACATTCTGATCGCCGACGAACCGACCACGGCGCTCGATGTGACCATCCAGGCGCAGATCCTCGGACTGCTGGCCGAACTGCAAGCCGAGACCGGCATGGCGATCATGCTGATCACCCACAATTTCGGCGTGATCGCGCAAGCATGCCACGATGTTGCGGTTCTTTATCTGGGGCGCGCAGTGGAAAAGGGACCGGTTGCCGACATTCTGTCCAATCCGCTGCATCCCTATACACGCGGACTTCTGAACTCGATCCCGACGCTTGGCCGCCCGCGCCGCGCCGGGTTCGAGCCGATCAAGGGTGCCGTGCCCGGGCCGGGCGAGACCGTCGCCGGCTGCTTCTTCCATCCGCGCTGCGCCGAGATCGTCGACGATCGCTGCGAGGCCTCGGTTCCGGCGCTGGCGACCGTTGCGCCCGGCCGGCAGGCGCGCTGTTTCCTGCACAGCGCAAAAACCGAGGGAGGCGGCGCATGAGCAATCCCGGGCGAGACCAGCCGATCCTTGAGGCGGAGAACTTGACGCGCGCCTTCGACATTCGCCGCGGACCGCTGCGGCGGGTCGTGCGCAGCTTCAACGCGGTCGAAGATGTCAGTTTCTCGCTCGCCAAGGGCGAGACGCTGGGTATTGTCGGCGAGTCCGGCTGCGGAAAATCGACGTTCGCCAAGATGCTGGCTACAGCGATTGCGCCGACCGGCGGGCATGTGCGGCTGCATGGCGGCGGACGGTCGCTCGATCTGGCCCAACTGGACCGCGCCACCCTGCGACAGGTGCGACAGCGCATCCAGATGGTCTTTCAGGACCCGTTCTCGTCGCTCAACCCGCGCATGACGGTGGCCGACATTGTCGGTGAGCCGATCCGCATCAATCGCGGCACGAAGGGCGCTGCCCTGCGCACCGAGGTCGGCGCGCTTCTTGACATGGTCGGGCTCAACCCACGGCTGATGGACCGTTACCCGCATGCCTTTTCGGGCGGGCAGCGTCAGCGAGTCGGGCTGGCAAGGGCATTGGCGCTGAAACCGGAGATCATCATTGCCGACGAACCGGTCTCCGCACTCGATGTGTCGGTGCAGGCGCAGATCCTCAACCTGCTCGACCGGCTCAAGGCCGAACTGGACCTCACGCTGATCTTCATTTCGCACGATCTGGGCGTCGTGGAGCACATTTGCGACCGCGTTCTGGTCATGTATTGCGGCCGGGTCGTCGAAAGCGGTCCCATCGACGCGGTGTTCGGCACGCCGGGGCACCCTTATGTCGAAACATTGATGAACGCCGCGCCGACGCTGGTGCCCGGCACCCTAGCCCAACACACTCTGGCGCCCGGAGAGATCGCCGACCCGGCCAATCGGCCGACGGGCTGTTCCTTTCATCCGCGCTGCCGCCATGCCGGGCCGGTATGCCGGAGCGACCATCCTGCGGCGCGGCCCGTTGCCGGGACCAGTCATTTGGCGGCGTGCCATTTTGCCGGCGAGCTTGCCTTGGCCGGCGTTGGCTCCGCAGCCGATCCGACGTCCTGACCCGCGTTCAGGCGATCCGCAAGGTTCTGTCGCGCAGATACATGTCCTTGGAAGGCTGGATATGGCGTTCGCACAGTTCCGCAAGGCGCGCGCGTTGCCCCGCGGCGGCGGCATCGATCATTTGCCGATGCTCGACGGCGGCCTGCCGCAGCATGTCCGGGTCGGCGACGCGATAGGAACGGATCGCGTGGCTGGTCCAGCCCAGTTGGCGGATGCTCTCGGCCAGGAACCGGTTGCCGCACTGGTCAAACAAGGTGTCGTGGAACGCATTGTTGCACAGGATGACCTCGGTCAGATCGCCGGCCTCGATCGCCGCCTCGTGGCGATCGGCAAGGCCGGTCAGCGTCTGGACGACCGGCGGCGCCAGCGGCAGCGCCATGCGTTCCAATGCGATCCGGTGAAGGTCGGCCCGGAACGCGTAGATTTCCTCCACCTCGGCGGGCGAATATTCGCGGACCATCGCCCCTTTGTTCGGCCGCCGCTCGACAAGGCCGAAACGTTCCAGCTCGGCGAGCACAAGGCGCACGACATGACGCTTGGCGCCGAAACGCGCCATCAGTTCGTCTTCGACAAGGCGCTCGCGCGGGCGCAACTGCCCGAGAACGATGTCGAGTTCGAGCTCCTTTTGGACTTCGGCCGCCGACGCCTGCGGCTCGTTTGCATCGCGCATAGCCTGTGCCATCAAACCTCCAGATCGAATGCAGCGACCAACTGCGCGATCTCCTTTCGGCCCAGCGGGCGTGTCTTCGCGCCGCGGGTCTCAACGGCCAGACGGGCGGTCGCCTCCAGTTCCTCCATGGCAAAAACCGCCTTGTCGAGATCGACGCCGGCCACCACCGGCCCGTGATTGGCAAGTATGACCGCCGACGTCTTGGGGTCAAGTTCCGCGACCGCCCGTCCCATGGCCGGATCGCCGGGTCGGAAATAGGGCAGCAGCCTGACGCGGCCCAACTGCATCAGCGAATAGGGCGTCAGCGGCGGCAGCGCGTCCTCCGGGTCGATGTCAGACAGCAGCGACAGATGGACCGCGTGATGGGAATGCAGATGCACGACCGCGCCGGCCCGCGCACCGCGCAGGCCGTAGAACGCGGTATGCAGCGGCAGTTCCTTGGTGGGCGGATCGCCGCTCAGGTGATGGCCGGCCGCAGCGACCAGCGACAGGTCGGCCGGATCGACAAAGCCGAAGCTCGATCCGGTCGGCGTGACCAGAAAACGCCCGTCGTCGAGCCGGGCGGAGATGTTGCCCGTTGAGCCGTGCGTCAGACCGCGGTCGTAAAGCGAGCGGGCGAACCGGCAGATGCGTTCGCGCAGATGGCTCTCTTCTGTCACGGGAACCTCCGCGTCATCTGGCGCACCTGCTTGTCGACGATCATTGGCGCCACGAGCGCGTCAAAGCGCTTGAAGTGCCCGGTTTGCAGATGCGCCTCAAAGGCGGCGGGACTGTCATAGATTTCATAAAGATGGACATGTCCCGGATCGTCATCGCGCCATGCCACATCGAACTGACGGCATCCCGCTTCGGTTTCAAGCGATGTGCGCGCCTGTTCGAGAATGGCCGCACCAAAGGCCCGTAGGGCGTCCGGTCTCACGGTGAAGTCGACGATCACGATATGCATGCCTGCAATTCCTCCAGCGTGGTCAGCGCTTGGTCAAAAAAGTCGGGCGATCCGAAGTTGCCGCTCTTCAGGGCGATCGCGAAAGGCCCGCGTTCATCTTCGGCAAAGCACCAGGGCACGCCCGGCGCGATCTCCGGCCCGACACGCAACCGCGTGGCGCCCAGCGCCATGGTGACGGCGCCCGATGTTTCGCCGCCGGCGACGATGAACCGCGTCGCACCGGCGGCGCGTGCCTGCCTGGCGGCGTTGGCCATCTGCGCTTCGACCCGTGCCCCGGCGGCGTTGCGCCCGACTGTCCTGCGTGCCTCTTCAAGCTCATCCGGCGTGGCGCTGGACGTGACGAGAAGCGGATGCGGCCCGAGCCCGGCGCGCACCCGGTCACCGATTTCAACCGCGCTCTCCTCAGGTGATCCGTTGGCCGATATGTCGATCACCGGGCCGCCATTGGCCCTGTATCGCGCCACCTGTTCCCGCGTCGCGGCAGAGCAACTGCCGGACAGGATGATGGCATGGCCGGCTGGCAGCGCCGGTAGGGGCTGACCGTTGGCAGTGGCCTGCAAATCGGGTCCATACGCCGCTGCGGCAAAGGCGCTGCCACCGGCCAGAAGCGGGTCACCGGCAAAGGCTTTGCCCAGAATTGTCAGATCGTCGTCGCAAACGGCATCGACGACAAGATGAGCCACGCCGTCTGCCGTCAATCTTTCGGCCGCTTCCCGCACGCGCGCTGCTCCGCGCCTGACATCGGTCAGCGGGACCAATCCCGTTTCGCCCGCGACCTGGGGTGCGAGCAGCCGGCGGATCGAACTGTCGGTCATGGGCGTCAGCGGGTGGTGGCGCATCGGACTTTCGGACAGCAACTGATCGCCGACGAACAGATGCCCCTGATAGATGGTCCGCCCGTTTTCGGGAAAGGCCGGGCAATGCACGGTCCGGCTTACATCGAGCCGTGCCATGAGGCCCTCGGCGACCGGGCCGATATTGCCCTTTGCGGTGCTGTCGAAGGTCGAGCAATATTTCCAGTAGATCTGCGTGGCGCCCCCCTCCAGTAACCATTCAAGCGCGGCGGTCGTATCGGCGACGGCTTCGCTGACGGGCGCGGTGCGGCACTTGAGCGCGATCACATTGACCGCAGCGCCATCATCGTTGAACGTCCCTTGCGGCAAGCCGGCATGAAGCCGAACATTGGCACCTGTTCGCGCAAGCAGTCCCGCCACATCGGTTGCGCCGGTGAAATCATCGGCAATCACTCCGATCATCGCGTCACTCTCTTTCCGCCATGAATGCACTGGCAACGTTCAGCGCATCGCGCCCCGCCTCCAACTCGGCGGCATAGTGCAAAAACCCATGCGTCACGCCGCGCCATATCTTGAGGTCGCAAATGCCACCGGCGGCCGTGATCGTTTCGTGCAGCCAAAGCGTGTCGTCAAACAGGGGGTCGGCCTCGGCGGCGTGGGCCTGAACCGGCGGCAGGCCGCTCAGGTCGTGGCCGGACAGATCGGCATAGGGCGCTGCATTGTCGCCGCAGTAATGCGTCCAGAACTGCCGCATCTTGTCGGTCGAAAGACCATAGCGACCATCTCCGCACCGGGCGTGTGACGATGTGTCGAAACGGCGCCGATAGCAGCCGTAAAAGGCGACAAGCCCATGCACTGGCGGCGCTTCGCCCGTATCGCGCAATTGCAATAGGGCACCAAGGGCGAGATTGGCGCCGGCGCTGTCGCCAGCCAGGAAAAAGCCGTCTGGATGAGCAGCCGCCATGTGGCGGATCGCTGCGACCGTGTCGTCGAGCGGCGCCGGGTAGGGCGCTTCGGGCGCCCGGCGCGCATGGGGTGCGATGACCTTGCGGCCGCTTGCCCTGGCCAATCCGGCGAAGATCGACATATGCGTTTCCAGATCGCAGATCGTCCACCCGCCACCGTGAACATGCAGAACGGGCCGTCCCCGAGGTCGCGGCACGGCCACATGCCGCACCGGCCGTGTGCCGTGTCCGGTTTCGATCGTGCCGTCGGTTACCAGCAGCCCGTCTGCCGCGCCGGCGTTCCATCGCGCCTTGTCGGCTATGGCATGGGCACGCATGTCGTCGACCGACAGCGACTTCAGCGGCGCGCTTGCCGTCAGGATGCGTTCCATCGACGGCTCCAACACGGGTCGCCCCTGGGCATTTTCCAATCCTGATGCCACCGATTTCTCCTGCGGAATGGGTGCTTTACAAATTATCAATAAATTTATTGACGACCAAGTGAAAAACGACAATGCTTGGATTCCGCAGGCTTCGGCACCAAGGCTGACGCCCGCCTCGAAGGGAGGATGATATGAAACGGATTTCTCTTGCGGTCACCGTTGCAGCGGTGATGTCCGCGTCGGCAAGTCAGGCGCAGGAACTGACGCTGTGGTCCCATTGGGCCGACCAGGCCGCGAAAGTCGAATTTGTCGAGGGCGCCGCGCGTGCCTTCGAAGAAGCCAATCCCGGTGTGACGATCAACATCAGCTGGTATCAGAAGGAGCCGCTTTACGCCGCTCTGAAGACGGCGCTGACAGCCGGGCAGGGTCCGGACATTTTCTACGCGGAAACCGACCAGACCGAATATATGGAGAATGGGCTGGTGCTGGACCTGTCGGACGGGCTCAACTGGGACAATATCGAGCCCTGGGCGCAGGAAGTCTGGGGCTGGCAGGATGGCGTCTATGGGTTCCCCCTTGAGGCCTGGACCGTCGAAACCTACACCAATCAGGCCATGCTTGAGGAGGCTGGCATCGCGATGCCGGTTGGCGGTCTTGAAGGCCAGGCTTTCGTCGATGCCGTTGCAAAGATCGCCGAGGCCGGGCAGACGCCGATGGCGCAGGGCGTCGGTGACCGGCCTTATCCCGGCGCATTCCTGACCCATGAGATTCTGGTCAAGAAGCTTGGCGTGGCCGATTATCAGAGCCTTTTGAGAGGCGAAGGCGTCGAGTGGACCGATCCGCGCGTTCGCGAAGCGCTCGAGTTCGCCAAGGCGATCATCGATGCAGGCGCCCATCCGGCGTCCTTCTCCTCGATCAAGCTGGGCGAAGCACACCGCTATTTTCACACCAGCCCCGGCGCCGCCATGTTCCAGATGGGCTCGTTTTATCCCTCGCGCGCGTTCGCAGCGCCCGATGAGGGCGGCCAGCCCGACGGCTTTCCGCTCGGCATTGTCAACGGCCCGATACCGCCCGGCGCTGCCTGTCCGGAGTGCAAGACCATTGCGGTCGGCGGTTCGTTCGTCGTCAATGCCGGCACCGATCATGCCGACCTCGCCGTCGCCTTCCTGAATTCGATGGCATCTCCGGAGATGGGCAACAATTGGCTGGAGGCCAATCTCGTCGGCACGGGCATCAAGGCGGACCCCTCGGCCATCGAAGGGGAAAACGCCACCTATTTCCAGAAGCTGGCGGCGGCCAATGCGGGCGCCCGATACACGTTCGGCATCCCGGTGCAGCAGATGCAGGGGACGCCGCGTGAAACCTTCACCCAAGTCATCAACCAGGCATTTCCCGCCGGCTTGGTCGGCGTGGACGAGGTTATCTCGATTATGAGCGCGGCTTACTGAGGACTTCCTCCCAGGGTCCCGGGCGCCGGTTGCGGCGTTCGGGGCCGCCGGGTTCGGCTTGTCAGCAAAAGCGGGATATAACGACGTGGCTATGTCCAGGGACGTGAACGCGCCGGCGACGGCGCACGCTGAAGCGGCACAAGAGGCCGAACGCGACCACGCCAATCCGTTTTCGGCCATCGCCATCTTCCTGCTGCCCGCGCTGATCGTCTATGCCGCCTTTACCGCGCTGCCGGTGGCGCGCACCTTCTACAACTCGACCCACCTGATCGTGCCGAACCGCCCCGCCGAATGGGTCGGCTTCACCCACTATGTCGAACTGTGGTCGGACCAGATGTTCTGGAAGGCGGTGTGGAACACGCTGACATGGGCCGCCGTCGCGCCCGTTCTGGAAGTCAGCATTGCAACGCTCCTGGCGTTGGCGCTTTACGCCAAGGTTCCGTTTTCGCGTTTCCTGCGGGTCGCCTGGTTCACACCCGTCCTGATGTCCTATGTCGTCGTCGGCATCTTGTGGATGTGGATCTATAATTTCGACTGGGGCGCGCTGAACGCGCTTCTGCGCGCTGTCGGTCTGGGGGACTGGGCGCGACCGTGGCTGGGCCATCCCGACACGGCGCTTCCGGCGCTTATCGCGGTCACCACATGGATGTGGACGGGTTTCAACATGGTGGTGATCCTGGCCGCCATGTCGTCGCTGCCATCCGAGGTGCTGGAAGCAGCGGAACTGGACAATTGCGGCTGGCTGGCAAAGCTCTGGTTCGTCATCCTGCCGCTGATCCGGCCGACATTGCTCAATCTGGTCGTGCTGAGCTTCATCGGCAAGATGAAGATCTTCGATCTCGTCTGGGTGACCACGCAGGGCAACCCGCTTTGGGCGACCGAAACGGTGTCGACCTATGTCTACAAGCGCGCGTTCCAGTGGCGCACCTTCGATCTGGGCTATCCCTCCACCATCGCCGTCATCTGGTTCGTCATCGTGTTGGCGGGCGTGCTCGGCCTGACATTCCTTTTCCGACAGCGCGACAGGCTGGAATATTGATGGCGACCGCAAGACCCAGCAGCGTGTTCATCTCGCCGGCGTCCCTGAAAATGGGGGCACTGGTCGTTTTCATCGCGCTCTATACCGCCTATTCGTCCGGCCCGTTCGTTTGGGTGGCGATGATGTCGCTGCGGACGACAACGGAGATTGCCGCCGATCCGTATGCGCTGCCCTGGCCTTTGCACTGGGAAAAGTTCGCCTCGGCCTGGACCGACTCCAACTATGACGCCTACTTTGTCAACTCGGTGACCGTGGTGCTGGCCGCCGTTGCGATCCTCACCGTCATCGGCGGCATGGCAGCGCATTGTTTTGCGCGATATCGGTTCCGGTTCAGGGGTGTTCTGTACTTCGTCATCTTCTCGACCATCATCTTTCCGCCGCAGGTCACGGTGATCGGGCTTTTCCAGATCCTTGTCGAGTACGGCCTCTACAACAGCCGGGTGGGCCTTGTTCTGGTCTATGTCTCCATCCAGTTGCCGATCACGATCTACATCCTGGAAGCCTTCTTTGCGCGCATCCCCAACGATCTGTTCGATGCGGCGCGGATCGACGGCTATTCGGAATGGTCGATCTTCTGGCGCATTGCGCTGCCGGTGGCGCTGCCGGCGATTTCGACCACGATCATCCTGAACACGATCCTTTTGTGGAACGAGTTTCTCTATGCGGTCGTGCTGATCACCGAGGATGACAAGCGCACGCTGCCGCTCGGCGTGCTGCGCTTCATGGGCGACCAGCTCGAGGATGTCGGCATGATCGCGACCGGTCTGATGATCGCCATCGTGCCTGTCGTGCTGATCTATGTTTTCTTTTCCGAACGGCTCATTCAGGGCATGACAGCAGGAGCGGTGAAGTAATGGCGGTGGTCGCGCTCGACACGATCTGCAAACGGTATCCGGGCGGCAGCGAGAAGGCCGTCGACTCGGTGAGCTTCACCGTCGCAGATGGCGAATTCATGGTGCTTCTGGGGCCTTCGGGCTGTGGCAAGTCGACCACGCTGCGCATGATCGCCGGGCTTGAAAGCATCTCCTCGGGCACGATCGCCATCGACGGGGACCGCATGAATGGCGTTCCGGCCAAGAACCGCGACATCGCGATGGTCTTCCAGTCCTATGCGCTCTATCCGCACATGACGGTGCGCGACAATCTCGGCTTCGGGCTGAAACGGCGGCAGACCGATCGGGCCGAGGTCAAGCGGCGCGTGGAGGAGGTCGCGGCCTCCATCGGACTGACGGACTATCTGGGCCGCAAGCCGCACGCGCTGTCGGGCGGGCAACGCCAGCGTGTCGCCCTTGGACGCGCCATCGTGCGCGACCCGAAAGTGTTCCTGTTCGACGAGCCATTGTCGAACCTTGATGCGGCATTGCGGGTGTCGACCCGCGCCGAACTGGTTCGGCTGCACCGGGCGCTGACCGCCACCATGATCTACGTCACCCATGACCAGGTGGAAGCGATGACGATGGGAGACCGTGTCTGCATCATGAGCGAGGGCCGGATCGCACAGATCGGCAGGCCGATGGACGTCTACATGCACCCCGCTTCAACGTTTGTCGCACGATTTCTGGGCAACCCGCCGATGAACCTGATGGAGGGCGCGGCGACCGAAACCGGCCTGCGCGTCAACGATGCCGCAGTGCCCGTGGCGACCATACTGAATTCGGGCAGCGCCGTCACGGTGGGCGTGCGTCCGGAAGATCTGGTGCCGACGGACAAGGCCGACAATGCGCTCTTCTCCGGCCAAGTGACCGGAATCGAGCCGCTTGGTGCCGAAACGCTGGTCCATGTCGACGCGCGCGACGGAAGCCCGCCGATCATTGTGCGTGGACCGAGGGAGGTCGCCGCAAGGCTCGACGAAACCATCCACCTTGCCTGCGATCCGGCAATGATCCGGCTGTTTGATGCCCAAACGGGCATCGCCATATCGTCAAAGGAACTGGCATGAGCTATTCCCACCTCCTGCGTGCGCTGAGCACCATCCGCCGTGCCGATCCCGAACTGGTGGCGGCGTTCGCCGATGTGCCGGTCGGCAACATCGTCGATGCGATGGGCAGAACAGGGGCCCTGGCCATGCCGATCAAGCCGGTCACCACGGCCGATCGCTTCGTCGGCTCGGCGCTGCCGGTCGATGCGGGACCGCGCGACAATCTGGCCCCCTGGGCGGCCTTGCGGCTGGCGCAGCCCGGCGATGTCATGATGATCTCGACGACCGCCTATGTGGATGGCTCGGTCTGCGGCGATCTGCTGATGGGCATGGCCAGGAATGCCGGCGTCGTCGCCATTGTCACCGATGGCGCGGTACGCGACAAAACCGGAGCCGACCGTACGGGGATCCCGGTCTTCGCCGCCGGGATCAGCCCCAATTCGCCGCAGAAATCGGGACCGGGAGCCGTGGGGCTGCCGGTTGTCATGTCTGGTGTTCATGTGGCGGCCGGCGACATCGTCTGCGGCGACGAGGACGGCGTGGTCGTCGTTCCCGCCGCGTGGGCGACCGCCGTCCAACAAGCGCTTGCCGCGATCCGCGACAAGGAAGACCGGACCGAGGCGGAGGTCGCCGCAGGTGCAAGCGCGCCGGCATGGCTGCGCGATCTCGACCTTGCCGACATTTTCACGTTTGTGGATTGAGCCCAATGGGCCGCGCACTGAACATATTCTACAACTCGCTGGGCACACCGGAGATGTATGCCATCATGGCCGAGCGGCTGCGTTCGGGCATGCGGCTGGTCACGCTGGAAACCGATGATGACGCCGAACGGGCGGCCAGGATCGCCGACTGCGAGGTCGCGATCGTTGCGGCCACGCCGTTGACGGAGCGGATCATCGGCGCGGCGCGACGGCTCGAACTGGTTCATCACCAGGGTGTCGGCTACCATGATACCGTCGACACCGCGGCGCTGGCGCGGCGCGGCACACGCCTTGCGCTGACGCCGCAGGGCACGACGGTCGGCGTCGCCGAGCACACGTTGCTTCTGGCGCTGGCGGCAGCGCGCCGGGCGGCGTTCGCCGACGCGGAACTGCGCGCCGGTCGCTGGCATATCAACGCGCTGCGGCCGGTCTCGGTCGAACTCTTTGGCAAGACAGTCGGTTTCATCGGCTTCGGGCGGATCGGACAAGAGGCCGCCAAACGGTTCGCCGCCTTCGGAACGACCAATGTCTATGCCGATCCCGGCGTCGATCACCATGCCGGCCTGCCGGCGGAGGCCCGCTCATTTGACTGGATCATTGCCAATGCCGACTTCATCTCGTTGCACCTGCCGCTGACCGGCGCCACCCGGTCCTTGGTCTCCAGGGAGGTCATCGGGCAGATGAAGCCCGATGCGATCCTGATCAACACGGCGCGCGGCGGCATCGTGGACGATCTGGCGCTGGCCGATGCGCTGGCATCGGGGCGTTTGCTGGCCGCCGGGCTCGATGTCTTCCAATCCGAACCCCTGCCGAAAGAACATCCGCTGTGCGGCCTGCCGAATGTCGTGCTGACGCCGCACATCTCGGCCGGAACGCGCGACGCGCTGGGCCACAAGATGGAGGCATTGTTTGCCAATCTGGACCGGTATCGCCGCGGCGAAGCGATCTTGAACGAGGTCGATCTGGCCGCGGTGGCGGTGTGACGTGCCCGTCATCGATACCCATGTCCATGTGCTCGATCCGCGCCGCTTTCCCTATCCCGAGCGGACGCTGGGATATCGGCCCGGGCCAAGCGAAACAGGGACCGCGGAGGCCCTGATCGCCGTCATGGACGCGCATGGCGTCGATCATGCGGTGTTGGTGCAGGCGAGCGTCTACGGCTATGACAATGATGCCATCCTGGACGCGTTGGCGCGCGCGCCTGACCGTTTTCGGGCTGTTGTCATGGCGCCAAACGAACCAGCAGCCCTCACGCGCCAGGCGCGGATGCCCGGCGTGTGCGCGGTGCGGCTGAACCTGACCGATTTTGGCGGGCATGACGATCATGAGCGCGTCGTCGACATGGCGCGGGCGATTATCGATGCCGGTCTGTGCGTTCAAGTCCAGGCCGGTCCCGAACGCCTGCTGGGCATGCTCGACAGGCTCGGCGACGGGCCGGTCATCATCGACCATCTGGGGCGACCGGATCTGGGAGCCGGGACGCGTGACCTTGACCGGATCGCGGCGCTGGCGGGCCGGGCGCAGACCTGGCTGAAAGTGTCCGGCGGCTTTCGGCTGAACGGCTGCGGTGACTGGCGTCAGACCGCCACGGAACTGAAGCCTTTGACCGAGGCGTTCGGACCCGATCGCCTGCTCTGGGGCTCGGACTGGCCGTTCATCAATGTCGATGCCGACCGCCCCTCCTATGCGGAGACGCTTGACTGGGGCCACGAAGTGATTGCCGAGCCGGCGGCCAGCCATCTGGCGGCCGCCCGCCTTTTTGGCTGGTTGTCATGACCGGCCTGAATGTGGGCCTGGTCGGCGCGGGCATGGTGGCCGAGTTTCACATCGAGGGTTGGCGGCGCTGCCCCAGCGCGCACATTGTCGGCATTGCCGACCCGGACCTGTCTCAAGCGGCTGCAAGGGCAGACCAGGCAGGCGTCAAGGCGTTTCCATCGCTGTCGGACATGCGCAAGGCATGCAGTCTCGATGCGGTCGACATTGTGGCGCCACCAATTGCCCATGCCGCGCTGATCGGGGAGGCGGTTGCCACCGGTCTTCACGTTCTGTGCCAGAAGCCGCTGGCCCCGTCATTTGATGCGGCTCGGGCCATCGTTTCGGATTTGCCGGGGTCACCGCGTGTGATGATCCATGAGAACTGGCGCTGGCGCGCCCCTTATCGCGCGCTCAAGGCCGGCCTTCGGTCGGGCGCCATCGCCATGCCGGATCGCTTTGCGTTCAGCGTTGAAAGCTGCGGGCTGATCGCACGGGACGACGGGACCTATCCGGCGCTCGAGCGCCAGGCGTTCTTCGCATCGCTCGACCGTTTTCTGGTGATCGAGCTTCTGGTGCACCATCTGGATGTTCTGTCCTTCCTTTTGGGGCCGATCGCCGTGAACGGCGCCAGGCTTTGTCGGCGTTGCCCGGCGGTTCGCGCCGAGGACGGGGCGATGATCCACCTGTCGGCCGGCGGAGTGCCGGGTGTTCTGACCGGAGATTTCTGCAAGCCGGGCGCACCGGAACGCCCAACCGATCATCTCGTTTTCGAGGGCGACGATCGCGTGGAGGTTCAAGGCTGGAGCGCGAAACGCAATCGACAACTGCTTGCCTCCGTCGATCCGGTCGAGGGCTATCTCGACAGCTATGCCCGGGCCATCGCGCATTTCGTCGAGGCCCTTGCGGAGGACAAGCCTTTCGAAACGCCGGCGTCGACGGGTGTGGATCTGCTTGAACTGGTCGAAACCGTCTACGCCAAGGCCGGCCCAATCGATGAGCGCGCGCATGCCTGACCGCAACGGACACGGCCGGACCGGCGCATTCAACGGCGCTTACCGATTGCCGGGCTCGTCGGGATCAAAATCAAAGCGGTCGGGTAAGCGCAAACCCGCCTCGATGTGGTGGCGCACGGCCCGCACGGAGACGCCGTCGCGATAGAGCCAGGGATCGTCGGTTGCCCGCTGCCATGCCTCGGTTACCGCACGCAACTGTTCGAGCGTTTCCCGATGGTCGGGATGGCCGGCCAGATTGTCCACCTCGAACGGATCGGTATCGAGATCGTACAACTCTTCCGGCGGCCGGCGGACATAGTCCCTGACGGAGCGCTTGCCGATCATCGCGGGATTGGCGTTGCGCATGCCTTCCCAGGAGAGCGAACCGTAGAGATCGCCGGAGAACGGGAAGTCGAGCTGCCATGCGACGTTGCGATGGTATTTGTAGCGCGGCGTGCGGGCAAATCGCGTCGGCCAGTAATTGGTGATCTCGTGAAAGGTGTGCGAGCCGAAGACGATCTGCCAGTCATCGTGCAGCGTCTCGTCTTCGAGGATCGGCAGAAGCGATCGGCCCGGACGTTTTTCGTCGGTCGGCTCTGCGCCGGCCCAGTCGAGCAGGGTCGGCAATATGTCGACGAACGAGACCAGGTTGGGGTTGGCAACGCCCTGACGCGCGCCGGGTCTGCGCATGATCAGCGGCAGATGGACGCCGGCGTCGTAGAGCGTCGTCTTGGAATTGAGGAACGGCGCGCCATTGTCGCTGAGAAAGATCACCAGCGTGTCGTCCGCCTGCCCGGCCTCTTCGAGCGCATCGAGAAGCAGGCCGACGCCCCGGTCGAGCCGGTGGACCGAACGGTAATATTCCGCCAGTTCGAGCCGTACTTCCGCCAGGTCGCTGAGGAAGGGCGGCACCGAGACCTCGGCGGGCGAAAAGACGCGCTCGTTGGGATCGCCGTCGAAATCCTCGTTTCCGAAACCCGAGCGTGTCATGTCGCGATGCGGATCGACAAAGCCGACCGTCAGAAAGAAGGGCTTTTCGGCGTTGCGGGCGGTTTCGATGACGGCGCGCGCCTGGGCGGCGACCCATGCGATGTCCCGTGTCCCGCTCTCGGCCCGCACCGTCCAGGGATAGGTTTCAGCCGGTCCGACATGAACCTTGCCGACGATGCCCGTCAGATAGCCGCGCGCGTTCAAGAGGGCCGGCGCGGTCTCGACATGATCGAAGGTCATGAAGTGGTGATGGTCGTGATGCAGCCCGTACTGGCCATTCTGGTGCGTGTGCAGTCCGGTATAGATCACCGAACGGCTGGCCGAGCATGACGCGGTCGAGGTGAAGGCCATGTCAAAGCGCGTGCCCTGACTGGCGAGCCGGTCGATGTTGGGTGTTGCGATCGCCGGTTCGCCATAGCAGCCCGCCATGCGGCCCAGATCGTCGGCGATGATCAGGAGGATGTTGCGGCTCATGCGGGCACCGCCGGTGTGGCAAGCCTAATCGGTGTGGAGGAACGCGGGAACTCGGAAATCACCTGTCCGGCGACCGCGACGGCGTGCTTGAGGCACTCATGTAGGGGCAGGCCGCGCGCCAGCGCGTCGAGATAGCCGGCATTTAAACTGTCTCCGGCGCCGACCGTGTCGATCGGATTGACCGGAGCGGCGGTAACAGAAACGGACCCGCCGGCCCTGTGGGCGCTCGCCCCGCCGGGGCCGCGCTTGACGACGAGCGTGGCGCCGGGCGCAAGCAAACCGGCCAAGCGGCCGATCGCGGCGTCCGGATCATCGATGCCGGCGATGGCGGCCGCCTCCTTGTCATTGATCAGCACATGGTCGCTGGCGGCGATCCAGGCGCGGGCGCGGTCAAGCTCGGCGCCTGTCCAGTCGCCGTCCGGCCAGCCCGGGTCGATGGCCAACTCGGCGCCGCGCTCGCGCAGCCAATTCTGCAGAGGAAGGTGCCCTTCAATGAGGGCCGGCATGGCAAAACCGCCGCTGAGCATGATCAGCGTGCCCTCCAGCGCGATACCGTCGAGTGCGGCGCGGAAAAAGCCCGCCTCGAGGCGATCGAGGTGGCCGGCGCGGGACAGAAACGTCCGCTCGCTGGGACGGTGCAGCAGGCCGACGGAAAACCCCGTGGGGCCGGATATCTCCCGGACATTGTCGTTCGGGCCGGGAAAGGCATGCCCGATCGCCGCGCCGGCAAAGTCCGTTCCATGCGCCGAGACAAGGCCGGAGCGGGCGCCAAGCCGCTGCAGGACAAGCGCGGTGTTGGCCGCCGAGCCGCCGACGCGCAGATCGGCATGCTCAAGGAAGGTCTCGGTTCCCCGCTCGGGCCACTGATCGACATGGCCGAGGATGATGTCCAGATTGGCGTTGCCGACGACAAGGATCGTGCGGGGCGTCATCCTAGGCGGCCTTGGCCTTGCGGACCGGCCATCCGGCGTCATCAAAAAGGTGCACTGCCTCGGTCTGCGGTGTCAGGAAGACCGTTTCGCCTTCGCCGATGCGTTCGGCGCCAGCGAGGCGCACATTGACCATGCCGGCCGTCTCGGTGTCGACATGGGCGAATGTGTCCGAGCCGAGAGCTTCGGTCAGCCGGACGGTGCCCTTCCAGAGGCCCTTGTCGCGCGACAGGTCGACATGTTCGGGCCGGATGCCGAAGGTGGCGGCGCCATGGCCGGCGGCGACCTCGCCACCGATGAAATTCATGCGCGGCGAACCGATGAAGCCGGCGACAAATTGCGAGGCGGGGTTGGCATAGAGCTCGAGCGGCGTGCCCACCTGTTCGACATTGCCCGCATTGAGGACAACGATTCGGTCGGCCAGCGTCATCGCCTCGACCTGGTCGTGTGTCACATAGATCATCGTGGTGTCGGCGAGGCGCTTGTGAAGGGCCGCGATCTCAAGGCGCGTGTCGACACGCAACGCTGCGTCGAGGTTGGACAATGGCTCGTCAAACAGGAAGACGCGCGGCTGGCGGGTGATGGCGCGACCGATGGCGACACGCTGACGCTGGCCGCCTGACAGTTGCCGGGGTTTGCGCTCCATATACTCGCTGATCTGCAGCATGTCGGCGGCCTGGGCGATGCGCGCCTTGATCTCGTCGGGCGAGAGCTTGGCCTGTTCAAGCCCGAAGGCCATGTTCTCGAACACGGTCATGTGCGGGTAAAGCGCGTAGGACTGGAACACCATCGAGATGCCGCGCTTTGCCGGCAGCACATCGTTCATGCGTTCGCCGTCGATCATCAACTCGCCATCGGTAATGTCTTCGAGCCCGGCAATCAGGCGCAAAAGGGTCGACTTTCCGCAGCCCGACGGGCCGACGAAGACGACGAACTCGCCGCCTTCGAGCGACAGGTTGACGTCGCGCAGCACCTCGACGCTGCCGAACGACTTGCAGACATTTTTCAGTTCGACCGAGGCCATGTGGTCACCCCTTGACGGCGCCGGCGGTCAGGCCGGAGACGATCCTGCGTTGGAAGATGAGAACGAGCACCACCAGCGGCAGCGTGACAACGACGGACGCCGCCATGATGTTGCCCCAGGGCACTTCGAATTCGCTGCGTCCGGAGATCAGCGCGATGGCGACGGGCACCGTGCGCTGGGTGTCGGTGGACAGGAATGTCAGCGCGAACAGGAACTCGTTCCAGGCGTGGATGAAGGCGAGCAGGCCGGTCGTGACCATGGCGGGCCACAGAAGCGGCACGAAGATGCGCCTGATGATGGTGAAGGAGGAGGCGCCGTCCATGATCGCCGCTTCCTCGATCTCGATGGGCAATGCGCGCATGAAGGTGGTCAGCACCCAGACGGTGAAGGGCAGGGTGAAGATCATGTAGGAAAAGACCAGCGACCAGAGCGAATTGAAAAGGCCAAAGGCACGGATCAGTTCGAACAGGCCGGACAGGACCGCAATCTGCGGGAACATGGACACCGACAGGATGGTCAAGAGCAGAAGGCCGCGCCCGCGAAAGCGGATGCGGGCGAGGGCGAACGATGCTGTGATGGCCAGAAACAGAGAGATGATGACGGTGACCGTCGCCACGAACACCGAATTGAGGATCTGCTTTCCGAAGACGCCATCCGACAGCATGGAGCGGTAGTTGGACAGATCGAACACGGCGGGCAGATAGTTGACCTCGAACAGCGCCTGTCCGTCTTCCAGCGATGTCAGGACGGCATAGTAGAAAGGGAACAGCGCCTGAAGGACGATGATGCCGACCAGAAGGTAGAAGCCCGTCGTCTTGAGCCAGGCCGGCGCGGTCATCGCTCGTCTCCCTCAAGGTTCATGCGGGTGGCGTAGATGAAGCCGATCGTGATCAGCGCGATGATGAAGAACAAGAGGGTGGACGCGGCCGAGCCATAAGCGAAGCGGTCGAAATCGAACAGGTTCTCGCGGGCATAGACGCTCATGGTACGCGTTGCGTCCGTGTTCGGTGTCATCACATAGACGATGTCGAAGACCCGCAGCGCATCGAGCGCGCGGAAGACGATGGCGACCAGAAGCGCCGGCATGATCAGCGGCAGCGTCACCTTGCGGAACAGGCGGATCGGCGGCACGCCGTCGAGCCTGGCCGCTTCATACATGTCCTTGGGCACCATTTGCAGCCCGGCGAGGATCAAAAGCGCCATGAAGGGCGTTGTCTTCCAGACATCGACCATGATGACGGCGATCATCGCGGTCTCGGGCGAGGCGGTCCAGGCGACCGGCGCGTCGATCAGGCCCAGCCGTTGCAGCATGTCGTTCACGATGCCGAACTGGTCATGCAGCATCCAGGCCCACATGCGGGCCGACACGATGGTGGGGATCGCCCACGGGATCAGCACGGCCGCCTGCACCCAGACGCGGCCGGGAAACTTCTTGTGCAGAACGAGCGCTATGACGAGGCCGAAGGCGGTTTCCAGCGACACCGAGACGAGCGCGAACCAGACCGTGTTCCAGACCGAGCGCCACCAGCGCGGATCGGCGAGAAGGCCAAACCATTCGCCGTCGCCATTTCCGTAGTCGACATATTCGAGATAGTTGCGCCAGCCGATGAAGCGCGCCTCGCCCAGAAGATCGAGCGAGGCATCGGTGAAGGAAAACCAGATTGTTCTGTAGAGCGGGTAGAGCGCAACGCCGGCGAGCACGATCAGCATCGGTGCCAGGAACAGCCATGCCGACCGGATGCGCTCGCGCGACAGGCGCGAGGTCCTGGCGGTGACCGGCGCTGTGGGCATGGACGTTTCCGGGATGGCACTCATCATCGGTTCCTTTTGCGCACGGGCCGCGAACGGCCCGCGCGCTGGGAGGAAAGCTTACCAGCCGGCGCCCTTCAAGCGCTTGAGGCGCGCTTCGAGCTTGGCGAGGTTTTCTTCGGCGGTGCCATTGCCGCTCATCGTGTCGTGCACGGCGGTCCAGAACTCCGAGGAGACCTCGTTGTACTGGCGCTTGGTGGCAGCCGACGGGCGCGGCAGGGCGCCGTCGACGACAGGCTTCCAAAGCGGGATGAACTCCTGCTCGGCGGCGACCTCGGCGTCTTCATAGACGGCGCTCAGGGTTGGCGGACGCGAGGTGACGATGGCGCGCTCTTTCTGGTTCTCGTAATTGTTGAGGAACCGGACGAGTTCGATCGCTTCCTCCTGGTTTTCCGAGTATTTCGACACGCCCAGATGCCATCCGCCCAGCGTGTGCGCCGAGGGCTTGCCGTCGCCGCCCGTCGGCAGGGTCCGGACGCCGAAATTGCCCTTGATCGGGCTGTCGTCGCCATTGCCCAGCGCATAGGCATAATTCCAGTTGCGCATGAAGACCGAATTGCCGGACTGGAAGACGCCGCGCGCATCCTCTTCCTTGTAGTTGAGGACACCGTCGGGCGCGATGTCGCCCACCCACGACGCAGCCATCGTCAGCGCTTCTGCTGCCTGCGGATTGTTGATGGCGATCGTGCCGTCATTTTCGACGATGCGGCCGCCGCCGAAGCTGACGATCCATTCCTGCGCGTTGCAGGTCAGGCCCTCATAGGCAGCGCCCTGGAAGACAAAGCCCCACATGTCGGCATTGCCCTCGGCGCGCTCGGCTTCCATGATCGCGCGGGCGGTCTCGGTCATCTCTTGCCAGGTTTCCGGCACGGACTTGCCGTGCTTTTCAAGCAAATCAGAGCGGTAGTAGAGAGCCGGCGCGCCCAGGAACATGGGCAGGGCGACCAGCTTGTCGCCGACCATCTGGCTTTCGACGGCACCGGGCACGAAGTCACCGATAATGTCTTCGACATGCGGCATCAGATCGATGAAGTGGGTCTCGATCTGCGGTGCCCAGATGACGTCGAGCCGATAGACATCGATGTCGGAGGACTGGGCCGCCAGCCACAATTTGTACTGGGCGAACTGGTCGGTGGTCGATTCGGGCATCGAGACGATGGTCACGGTGTGACCGGTCTCTGCCTCGAACTTGTCGAGCTGGGCGCGCAGGATCTCCTGATCGCGGCCCACCGAGCCATGGACGATGTTGAGTTCGGCGGCGATGGCGGTGCCCGCCAGCAGCGTGGCGCCGGCCAGCGCGGTCATGAATTGAAGATGTCGTTTCATCGGAGTTCCTCCCTTGTTGGTGAAACGGTCGGCGGTTTGCGGAGACGCTTCATTGGGCTGCGTCTCCAAAGAAGATGGGTGAGGTCCAGGCCATCTGGCCGTCGCGCTGGGTGAGGCGCGCATAGACTGTCTCGCCGAGCTCGGTGGAGCCCAGGTCGATCGTGCCGGCCCATTGCCACTGGTGCGGCTGCGGCAGCATGTGAAAGCGGAAGGCGGGCGAGTCGATCGGTCCCAGATTGCCGCTCAAGGCGCCTTCCATCAGGCGCGTCAGCGGGATGGAGATCGAGGTGTCGTCCAGTTCGGCATGGATGATGGCATCGGCGCGCGCGGTCAGGCGTAGCGCAAAGCCTTGCGTCGCCGAAGTCACATTGTTGGGGTTGGCTTCGGCGGTGACGGCAAAACGAACCGTCTCGCCGTCGCGGACCAGTTCCGGCAACGGATGGGCGTTGTCGCCGCCTTCGAGCGGCGAGACCACTTCCGGACCGCGGAAGCGGGGTTGGACGGCGTCGATGGTGCCGCTGTCGAGCCGGATGGTGCCGGTCCAGTGGTGGCTGGTGCGCCGTGCGCCCCAGCCCAGTTCGACATAAAGAACGGTCTCGATGGTGCCGCTGGCCGAATGGCTGATCGCTGCCGGGGTCAGATCGGGCGAAATGCGCGCGAACAGATCGCCATTGCGGACAATGTCGATCGTGTCGATGAACCCGCCGGCGACGGCCTCGATTTCGAGTGCGGCGCGCGAAGCCGGCGCGGAAACGCCGCCCTGGATGACGTCGCCGGTGGCGATGAGGAGATGGGTCGTGTCGCCGGTCAGCGCGTTGGTGTGCCGGCCGCGCATGGCCGACCAGATCGCTTCGCGCCCGCCAGTGTCGATGGCGCCATAGGCCGCCATCCGGCCATGGCCCCAGGAGCCGGGAAAGCCGCTGTGATGGTCGGTGTTGCCGACAATGCCGAACCGGGCACCGCGCCGCAGCCCCTCGGCCATGGTCGAGCGCCCGTCCACCGGACCCATGGAATGCAGATAGCCGCGCGGCGATTCGGACGTCTCGGCGCAGCCATGCATCGAAAACATCTCGATGAAGGGCGACAGGGCGGGATCGAACGTGTCCCAATTGATGCCGCGGGCGCCCTGCCGGTAACCGATATGATGCGGGAAGGCCAAGGCCCGGCCGTTCTTGCTGGCAGAGAGCTCTGCCTTCAGCACCGCCGGCGTGTCGGCCAAGACGATCGGGTCCGGTTCGAGATCGGCATAGACGATCGTGTAGTCGCCATCGGCGCAGGAGTGGATTTCATATCCGGGAAACACCCAGAAGCCGCTCTCGTCATTGTGGCGGGCGAGCGTTGCGAAATGGTCATTCCAGCCGGCACGCAGCTTGGCGAAGCCCTTTTCGTGGAAGTCGACAATATGGGCGACGGACGGATCGTCGACCGGCATGTCGGGCCAATGGGCATGGCCGGTGATCGAGACGAAATCGAGTTGCAGCGCGGCCCGGTCCAGCGCGCCGTCAAGGCTGCCATGTCCGTAGGACAGGGCGCAGTGATTGTGGATGTCACCGAAATAGGCGCGCACGCCGCGCGCGGCGGCAAGGGGCGCGAGCCGGTCGGGCAGGGACGCGGTCATGGCGCGTCCTCCACCTTTGCCGGGTCGATCGGCTGGCCGCCATTGCGCAGCGACCACAGGGCCGCATGGACCATGCGCAGCGAGGAAAGCCCGTCATCGGGGCCGACCGGCGGCGTCGCGCCGCCGCAGAAAGCGCGCATGGTGCGCACCAGTTCCAGGTCGGCGCCGAAATGGGTCGACTGGCGCTCGGGATCGGTGAAATTCACCGTCTCGGCCTTGTGGCCATGGGCGGAGATGATGTCGATGCTGCCCGAGTGGCGTTCCATGCGCAGTCGGCCCGAGGCACCGACAATCTCCAGCGTTTCCTGATCGCTGGCCCAGGGGCCGAAAATGGTGAAGAACAGACAGGCAGTCATGCCGTTCTCATAGGCAACCGAGATGATCGCATGGTCGTCAATGTCGGCGCCGGGCAGGAAGACGCAATTGTCGTTGCGGTCCTCGATGCGGTGCGCATGGGTCCAGCTGTCATTGGCGACACGTCCGACGCCCTCGAACTTGTCGACCAGCGTGTGATGCCGGCGGTAGGGGCACTCACGGTCGCATTCGCTGCAACGCTGCGGCGCGTCGGGGTCAGGCTTGAAAATGCCGCTGCGCCCGCCGATGGCCGACACCAAGACCGGGCGCGCGCCGGCGATCCAGTTGAGCACGTCGAAATGGTGCGAGCATTTGTCGTTGATCGCGCCGCCGGACTTGGCCTGGTTGCGGTGCCAGAGCTGGAGATAGCGTGTGTAGGGGATGACCGAGCGCAGCAGGATCATCTGCGGGTCGCCGATGCGGCCTTCATGGGCGAGACCGACGGCCTCGATCCACGGCTTTTCATAGCGGCGAGTGAAGCCCATCATGACCGGGCTCGACGCCGCCTCGGCGCGCAGGATCGCCTCGGCGTCGGCGAGCGTGACGGAAATGGGCTTGTCCAGATAGATGCGCTTGCCGGCGCGCGCGGCGATCTCGACCGGTTTCCTGTGTGCATCTGTGTGGGTGGTGACGAGGACGAGGCCGACCGAGGGATCGGTGATCGCCGCTTCCATCTCCCCTGCAGGCATGACGGCGTGCGCAATGCCCTGCCGGGCATAGATCGCCGTCAGATGGTCGGCTGCGTGGCGGGCGCGATCGGGAAGCGCGTCATGCACGGAGACGATCCGGAACCCGGTCTCGTCGGCAATTTCGGCCATGCGCGCGCCGATATAATAGGCGCCGCGTTCGCCCGCCCCGATGATCGTCACGCCGATCTGATGCTGTTGTTGCTGTGGGGTGTGAAGCACGCCGCGCGTCCGCCAATGGTCTCGATGACGGCACGCTATTTGAGTACAGGAATGGCTACAATGCGCCCTATACTCAATCGGAGTCCGGCGAGACCACGCTGCCGTGGACGACGTGGCTGATCGGCAGATAGTGCACGGTCGGCGCCGCGCTGGAGGCGGCGATCCGGTCGGTGATGATCTTCTCGAAAAGGTCGAGCTTTTCGCGATGGGAATTGCCGATCACATCGAAGCGGCGCACATGCTCGGACGGAAAATCGGTGCTGCCGAGCAGCAGCACGCTGAGTTCGTCGCCGATGGTCTGGCCCAGATCGGTCAGGCCGCGTTCGAGCATGAAGCCCTCGACGATGCCCCAGGCGATCAGCGCGGTGAAGGGCAGTCTGCCATTGTCGTCGCGCAACGGGCCGAGGGCCGCGGTGATGTCGCCGATCTGGGTGGCGCCGGGCAGCTTGTCCATGGCGATCAGCCGGCCCGCATCGGGGTCGGGCAGCCAGCGGCACAAAAGCTCGAACTCGCGCCGCGCCATGGCGATCTGGCGCGCCTCATGGCCGGAGGTCAGAAAGCCGATGCGCTCATGACCCTTTTCCTGCAAGGTCCGGAAGGCAATCGACAGTGCCTCGCGCCAGTTGGTGCCGATGGCGTCGGCATCGATGCCCGTTGCCGAAACGCCATCGACGATGATCGCGCGCGCATGGCGCTGCAGTTCGGCCAGCAATTCGATCGACATGACCTCGAAATGGATCTGGATCAGGCAGGCCTTGAACCGGCCCAGACGCCCGAGCAGCGCGACCGCCTGTTCTTCGCTTGAATAGCCGATCTGGAGCACGGAATGTCCGCGCGCCTTGAGCCGTTGCTCCATCTCCTGCAGCACGGACCGGGCAAGGCGGCTGTCGGAAATGCGGTAGAGGACGAGAAGGTCGCCTTCCCACTGTTCAGCTTCGACCGCCTCGGGATCGGCGACGATGAGGCCAAGGCCCGGCTGGGCGCGCAGCCGGCCTTCGTCGAGAAGCGGCCTGAGCGCCTGTTCGACGGTGCGTTGCGCCGTGCGATGCGTGCGCATCAGCGCCTTGACCGTCGGCAGCTTGTCGCCCGTTTCCGCATCGGCGAGCCTGTGTTCCAGCCAATCGCGGATGCGTTCGATTTTGTCGATCGTGCTCTGTCTCATCCGCAAAGCCCGCGGTTCCGATACTGCCCGCGCCGGTCAAAGGCGATTCACCCATGCCCCGGGCGGTGCAGGCTAAGCGCCTCCGCCGCCATTGTGAACCTTCGGTGGGCGCTCCGCGATCCAACCGCTGGACATGACATGTCCACCGGAACCGGTCCATTGCGAACCGGAGATGGTCATCCCCCAACTTGCCGTTGAAGCAACTGCAGCAACCTTTCTCGCAGAGGCGGGACGGGAGACGATCTTAAACGCCAAGGGCGGACGACCCTTTTGGAGCCGCCCGCCCTTTCAGCGCCTTGGGAGGTTGCGCCTTATTCGGAGAAATCGATCGTCGGCAGAAGCGCGGCAAAGAACGCATCTTCGGCCTGCAGCACGCCCAGGAATTCCTCCGGTCCGGCGAAATCGACCTCGACGAGCGCATTGGACGCGAACTCGGTGAAGGTGCTTCCGGTGGCCGATGCCTCGATGGCCGATGCCAGCGTGGCGAGCACGTCGTCGGGTGTTCCCGCCGGTGCCCACAGGCCGATATTCGGCGGCAGGGCGAGATCGATGCCCGCATCGCGCAGCGTCGGCAGATCAGGCGCAAGGCTGGTGCGTTCCTCGGAGAGCTGGGCCAGCGGGACCAGCTGCCCCGCTTCGCCGCGCGGAATGATCGCCGAGGCAAATCCGAGCACGACGTCGACCTCGCCGGCGACCGTGGCGGTGATGGCCGGGGTCACGCCGCCGAACGGGATGTGGAACATCTCGATTTCGGCAGCCTGGGCGATGGCCTCGGCGGCAATGTGCGTGGCGCCGCCGGTTCCAGCGCTGCCATAGCTGACCTCACCGGGATTTTCCTTGGCATAGGCGACCATCTCTTCGACGGTGGTGAAGGGCGCGCCCGTCCGCGCAGCGATCACGTTGGGACCAACGGCCACGCGCGCGATCGGAGTGAGGTCGCCAAAGCCGTAGTTCAGGTCGCGCTGATGCGGCGCGACGGTCTGCACCGAACTGACGGCCATCAGGATCGTGTAGCCATCGGCATCGGCGTTGACGACTTCGGTGGCGCCGACCGTGCCGCCGGCACCCGGTTTGGTCTCGACGACCACGGGCTGGCCGAGCGCCTCGGACATGTCTTCGGCCAGCGTGCGCGCCATCGTGTCGGTAGAGCCCGGCGAATAGGGCACGATGATCGTCACGGTGCGTTCGGGAAAGCCTTGGGCGCTCGCCAGGGTGGCGCTGAGGCCCAGCGCCAGACCGGCGAGAAGTGAGGGAATGCGAAATCTCATGGTTTCCTCCGTTTTGGATTGTGTGGTTCGTTTGGGCAGCCGTTCCCACCGTGCAGCGTCAATGGCGTTGCTCCGTTGGACGTCTCTCATTTGCGGCGGACCGGCCCGCGATCAGCCCCAGCCCCAAAGCCGACAGAAGACCGTTGCCGGACATGTAACCGCCGCCGCCCGAGCGGCCGCTGATGCCCATCGCCGCGCCGCCGCCGGCGTAAAGGCCGGCAATCGGACGGTCGTCCGTGTCGAGGACGCGGGCGCTCGTATCGATCTTCAGGCCGCCCTGGGTGTGAAACAGCGCCGGTTCGATCTGCGTCGCGCAAAGGGGATCGCTCAGCGGTCCATTGCCCCAGTCGGCGCGGCCGAACCGGTCTGTGCGGTCTTCACGCGCGCAGCCTCTCGTCTCGGCGAGCGTTGCGGCCAACATGTCTTCAGGCAGGCCGATCCGCCGGGCCACGGCGTCACTGTCGGCCGCCGTTTCCGCCACGCCGAATGCGCAGGCTTCGGCAAATTGCGGCTGGCCTGCCGCGACATCGTCGCGGATCGAAGCGTCGTAGATCAAGTGAAACGGTCCGGCGGCGGCCAGTTCCAGGTCCGCAAAGCCGGAATAGCCGAGCGTCTCGTCGCCGAACCGCCGCCCATCGCGGTCGACGATGAAACCGCCGCGTTCGATCAGCGTCCAGGTCACCAGCGCACCGGTCTTTACGCTCAGCGCCGCATGGCCCTGATAGGCCGCCACGTTGCCGGTTGCCGCACCGATGTCGCGGCCCCAGACGATGGCGTCTCCGGTGCTGTCCGGCGATCCGGCGTAGGCGGCGCCAGCGACCTGCGGACAGTGATCGGCCAACAGGTCGGATGCGGCGGCAAAGCCGTTGCACGCGAGCACGACTGCATCGGCGGCGATCGTGTCGTCGCCCGCCCGAGCGCCGACAATCCGGCCATCGTCGCTGATCAGCCCCGTTGCGGGCTGGCCCAGGGCAAGCGGGATATCGCGGTCCCGGACCGCGGCCGCCAGATCGTCGAGCAGATCGGCACCGCGCCGCGAGGGCGGCGCGTGAAGGCGACAGGTGGTGTGGCCGACATGTTTGTATGTGGTGATCAGATCGAGCCTGACGCCGTTCTCGACCAAAAAATCGATCAGCGCGCCGGAGGTTTCGGCAAGCGTATCGACCAGCGCGTCGGCGTCATGCGATCCGCCGGCCGCGCGCAGGTCGCTGGCGAACAGGGAGGCACTGTCTTCTCGACGCCCGCAGATGCCTGGAACCGTGTCTGCGCGGCCGGAATGGAGCCGCTCGACAGGGCGGTGTTGCCGCCCAGCGTGTGTGCCTTTTCGAGGATTGCGACATCGACACCGGCGTCATGGGCCGCCAGAGCTGCGGTCAAGCCGCAGCCGCCCGCGCCGATCACCAGCACATCGACCGACGCTGAATGGTCCTCAGTCATGTTCGACACTGCCCACGTTCCCCGGCGCACGGTTTTCGGTGAGGGATGCCGGCGCACAAGGCCAGAATCCACCAAAGTGTTGACACTATAGGATGTTGATCAGGCGCTCTGTCAACAGTTTTTGCAATTTTCCTGCATTGCCCCACCCGATCGCGGACAGGGTCGTGAATCTTCATTTGCTGGCCCGATTTTTATAAGCATATAATTTTTATGAATTAAATCGATCATCCTTTCAAGTTTGACCCATGGCGAACGATGAATGGACTATGAAAAGTGTTGACACTTTGTGGATTCGTGCGAAACAAAAGTCCGGTCGGTCAACAGACTCGCTTATGATTGGGCGTTCATGCAGGTCCCATGTTTCTACACGCTGCCGCAACGGGTCGTCGTCACCGGCGCCTCGTCAGGCATCGGGCTGGCCGTGGCGCGATCACTCATCGACGCCGGATCGGAGGTGGTGGGCATCGACATTGCAGCGTCTCCGGATATTGACGGACCCCATGAGCATGTGCGCGGCGACCTTTCGACACTCGAGGGAATTGGCAATGTGAGCGCCAATCTGCTGGGAAGGCGTTGCGACGGCCTCGTTCATGCCGCCGGCATCATGCGCACCGATGCCCATCGGGATGTGGCGGGTTCGCTGGCCGCGCAATTGTGGGCGTTGCATGTCGTCGCGCCGCAACGGCTGTGCGCGATGCTGCTGCCGGCCATGCCCGACCGGACGGGGCGTGTCGTCATGCTGTCGAGCCGTGCCTCCGCCGGACGGGCAGGGCGCGCGCTTTATGCGGCCTCGAAGGCGGGCAGCGAGGCGCTTGTGCGCTCGTTGGCGCTTGAAGTGATGGATCGCGGGATCACGATCAATGCCGTCGCGCCGGGCCCGGTCAGAACGGCACAGACCATCGATCCCAAGCGCGCCGATGCGGCGGTTGCGTTGCCGCCGATGGGCCGCTTGATTGCGCCCGAAGAGATCGCGGCGACCGTGCTGTTCCTCTTGTCGGACAAGGCGGGCGCGATCACGGGACAGACATTGGTGCAGTGCGGCGGCTTGTCATTGGCGCCGCCGTCACCCGAGCCAGCTCAACAAGGAGCGCAGCATGAAACGCTTTGACCGCAACGAGATCATCGCCGCGCTGGCGATGATGGCGTTCGGCATGATCTGGCTGGTCATCGGTCAGGGCTATGCGATGGGCAACAGCGTGCGGATCGGCGCCGGGGTGTTCCCGGTTGCCCTGAGCATCATCCTCATCGCCCTTTGTGGCGTCCTCGTCCTTCAGGCCCGCGGCGCCGAGCATCGCCCCTTCGGCTTCCAGTTCCGGCCGATGGCGCTCGTTCTGGGCGGCATCCTGTTCTGGGCGCTGACGGTCGATGTCATCGGATTTCTGCCGGCGACCATCGTCCTTGTGGCGTCGTGCGCGCTTGCCGAGCGGGCCAGCACATGGCGATCGACGCTGTTTCTGACCGCAGGCCTGTGCGCCTTCGGCTATGGGGTCTTCATCGAGGGCCTGAACATTCCGCTTTCGGTCATCGGGGAGTGATGCCATGGACCTGATCGCCGGCCTCTCACTCGGTTTCGAGACGGCGCTGTCGCCCGCCGCGCTGATGTTCTGCTTTTTCGGCGTCAGCATCGGCATGTTCATCGGCGTGCTGCCGGGTATTGGCCCGCTCGCCGCCGTCGCGATGATCCTGCCCGTCACCTATCATCTGGATGCATCAAGCGCGCTGATCATGCTGGCGGGCATCTTCTATGGCGCCCAATATGGCGGCTCCACCGCCTCGATCCTGCTCAACCTGCCGGGGACCTCGACAACCGCCGTCACGGCGATCGACGGCTATCCGATGGCCCAGCAGGGCAGGGCGGGTGTGGCGCTGTTCATCACCACGATCACCTCCTTTTTCGGCGGCTGCCTGGCCATCATCCTTTTGATGAGCTTTGCGCCGGCGCTCGGTGCCATGGCGCTGAGATTCTCATCGGCGGAGTATTTTTCCATCATGCTTCTGGGCCTGATCGCAGCGGCGACCATGTCGCTCGGCAGCCCGATCAAGGGCATCGTTTCGGTCGTCGCCGGCCTGATGCTCGCCATGGTGGGCATGGACACCACATCGGGACAGTTGCGCTATACGTTCGGCATTCTTGAACTGCAGGACGGGCTCAATCTGGTCGCCAGGCGATGGGCCTGTTCGGCGTCGCCGAAATCCTGCGCAATGCGGGCACGCCGGAGCGCGACACGTCCAAGCTGCAGAAAGTGCGGTTCAGAGATCTGATGCCGACGCGCGCCGATCTGCGCCAGTGCTGGAAACCGTCCCTGCGCGGCGCGGGCATCGGCTCGTTCATCGGCGTACTGCCCGGCGCCGGGCCGACGCTGGCGGCGTTTTTGTCCTATGCGGCCGAGAAGCGCGTCGCCAAGGATCCCAGCCGGTTCGGGCGCGGGGCGATCGAGGGGATTTCGGCGCCGGAAGCGGCCAACAACGCTTCGACGCAGGCGGCCTTCATCCCGACCCTTGCGCTCGGCATTCCGGGCGATGCGGCCATGGCGGTGCTGCTCGGCGCGATGATGATCCACGGCATCCAGCCGCGACCCGAATTCTTCACGCTCCATGCCGACCTGTTTTGGGGCCTGGTGGTGAGCTTCTGGATCGGCAATCTGATGCTGCTGGTGCTCAACATACCGCTGATCGGCATCTGGGTCCGCATTCTCACGGTGCCGAAAAGACTGCTGTTTCCCGCAGTCATCTTCTTCATCTGCGTTGGCGTCTACAGCGTCAACAACAACCCGTTCGACGTGCTGATGGTGATCGTTTTCGGTCTGGTGGGCTATGTGATGAACGCGTTCCAGTACCCGACAGCGCCGCTTCTGATGGGGTTCATTCTCGGGCCGCTGATCGAGCAGCACTTCCGGCGCGCGCTTCTGTTCTCCCGCGGGGACATGACGACCTTCATCGACAGGCCGATCAGTGCGGCCTTTCTGGCGGCGAGCGTGCTGCTGCTGCTGACGATGGCGCTGCCGCTGATCAAGAGGCTCGCCGCGCGCGTTGCGGAACGCAAAAGGGTCGGCGCCGACTGAGCCGGCGGTGGTCTACCGATATCAAGACGCCGCGCGGTCCTCGGGCAGGGTGATGGCGTCGAGATCCGCATAACGCTGTTCCATCGCCTTGATTTCCGGCTGGCCCATCAGCGCCCAGATGTCGTCGATGCCATAAAGCAGGTCCGGGCGGTCGGTGGTCTCGCCGCTGTCCATCACGTCCTTGAGAATGGACAGGGCGTTCTCCATGGCCATCAGCGCGGCGGCCGGCAGCATGCGGGGCAGCGTGACGCGCTTGACGCCCAGCGCTTCGAGCCGCTTCACCGGAATCAATGGCGTCGTCGGCCGGTGGCGGATGCCAAAGCCCATATTGACCGAGACCGGAACGGGTGAAGCATCCACCAGCCGCTTGATCTGCTCCTCGCCGCCGATCGCGTCGGCGAAGATCAGGTCCGCGCCGGCGGCGGCATAGAGCCGGGCGCGGCGAATGGCGCCTTCGATCCCCTCGACCGCGATCGCATCGGTGCGCGCCAGAACGACGAAATCGTCATCCTTGCGGGCATCGCACGCCGCCTCGATCTTGCGCGCCATCTCTCGCATGTCGATGACATCCTTTCCGGCCATGTGGCCGCAGCGTTTCGGACTGATCTGGTCCTCGATATTGACGCCGGCCAGGCCGGCCTCCTCGAACCGTTCGATCGTGTGATAGACGGCCACCGCATTGCCGTAGCCCGTGTCGGCATCGGCCATGACAGGGATGGACACGCTGCGCGCCATCATGCGGCAGGCTTCGAGATTGTCGGTCAATCCCATGATGCCAACGTCCGGCACGCCCATGCGCGAATTGGCGAGACCGGCCCCGGTCGTGCAGGCGGTCCGGAAACCCATCTTTTCGACCATCCGGACGCTGTAGCCGTCATAGACGCCGGGCGAGACGACGATGCCGTCTTCGGCCAGCAATTCGCGCATGCGGCGGGCGGGCTTTTTTGCCGCTTCGGTCATGATGTCATCCTTTGTCGGTGGTCGCGGCCTGTTGGGCCAGAAGGGTTTCCAGCGATCGGGTGGCGCGGCCGATGTGGGCGCGCATCAGCGATTCGGCGAGTTCTCCGTCGCGGGCGCGCATGGCGCGCAGGATCTGCCAGTGCTCGGTGAAGGCATCTTGGCGGCGCCCGGGTTGGTCGGCCGAGCGGGCGCGGTAGAGGCGCAGCAGATAGTAGAGTTCATCGCACAGGAGCGCCCTGATCCGGTCATTGCCGCAGCCCTCGGCGATGCGCACATGCAGGTCGAGATCGACGGCCTTGCCCGCTTGGCGCGCGGCGGAAAACGCATCGAGCATCTCGTCCAGTTCGGTGTCGGACATGGCCGAGGTCGCCAGCCGCACCGACATGCCTTCGACCGCTTCGCGAAGCTGGAAGATCTCGATCATGTCGGGCAGCGACAGCGATACGACGCGTGCCTTCAGATAGGGCTCCTTGATGACGAGCCCGCGTCCCTGCAATTGCTTGATTGCCTCGCGGATCGGCCCGCGCGATACTTTGAACCGCGCCGCCAGCGCGGCCTCGTTCAACTGACCGCCAAGGGGAATTTCGCTCGACAGGAGAAGGGCAAAGACCTCGCGCACCACGCGATCGACCAGTGTGCGTTCTTCGCCATCCAGCACCGCCCCCTCCTGTCAACACTTTGAGCATTTTTGTGAATTGATGCGCAAGGAATAACGGTATCGGCGCCGCGTATCAAGTCAAATTCGAAAAAGTGTTGACACTTTGACGGCATCTTTCTAACCCTGCCGAGCGAGGAGGCGGCAGGACAGCGGCATGACGGGAACCGTCGACATTCCTTTGGTGACAATCCCGCCTTTGGTGAAAATCCAGGCGGACGGTGCCGAGGCATGCGTCGGGGTCGGTCTGGAGGCGCTCGCCGGCGGCCGCGACCGGCCGCTGCCGCACTGTCTGCGCATTGTTCTGGAGAACCTCGCCCGCCAGGCCCTTGCCGGCAAGGCGACGATGGACGATGTGGCGAAGGTCGCCGCCTGGGCGCCGAATGCGACCGGCCTTTCCGTTCCGCTTGCGGTGTCGCGCGTCATCGTCCCGGACAGTTCCGGCCTGCCGGTGCTGATGGATCTGGCGGCGGCGCGCGATGTCGTGGCCGCAAGGGGTGGCGATCCGCGAACGGTAGAACCGAAGATCCCCGTCACGCTTGTGGTCGACCACTCGCTGATCGTCGACGTTGCCGGCCGGCCCGACGCGCAGGCGCAGAACATCGCGCATGAATACCGTCGCAACGGTGAGCGCTACAGTTTCTTCAAATGGGCCGAGCAGGCATTCGGAAGGCTGCGTGTCGTGCCGCCCGGCGCGGGGATCATCCATCAGGTGCATCTGGAGCGGTTGGCGCAGGTGGTCGAGTCGGTCGACCTGCCCGGCATTGGCCGGCTCTGCGGGCCGGAGTTCGTTCTGGGCTGCGACAGTCACACGCCGATGGTCAACGGCCTTGGGGTCCTGGGCTGGGGCGTCGGCGGCATCGATGGTGAGGCGGCGGCGCTCGGCCTGCCCTATGTCACGCGTGTGCCGCGTGTCGTCGGCTTGCGCCTGACCGGTCGCCTGCCGGCCGGCGCAACGACGACGGACCTTGTCCTGCGGGTCACCGAGCGCCTGCGCGAAGTGGGGGTTGTCGGCGATTTCGTCGAGGCGTTCGGTCCGAGCCTGCCCGAACTGACCGTTCCCGATCGCGCGACGATCGCCAACATGGCACCGGAATATGGCGCCACAGCCTGCTTCTTTCCGATCGATGATCAGACGCTCGCCTATCTGCGCCAATCCGGCCGGGATGCGGACCACGTCGCCCGGGTCGAAGCCTATGCGAAGGCAGTCGGCCTGTTCGCCAAGGTCGGCGATGCCGAACCGGCATTCTCCGATGTGGTCGAAATCGATCTCTCCACCATTGCCCCCAGCGTCGCCGGCCCGAAACGGCCCCAGGACCGGGTGCCTTTGACCGAGTTGAAGCAAGCGTTCACGACCGCGCTCACCGCGCCCGTTTCGGCGGGCGGGTTTGGCCTGACGCCTGATCGGGCGGATGCGCAGGTGCCGGTTGACGGCATGGACCGGCCTGTCGGGCACGGCACGGTCGCCATTGCGGCGATCACCTCCTGCACCAACACGTCAAACCCGTCGGTCATGATCGGCGCGGGGCTGTTGGCGCGCAACGCGGTGTCGAAGGGGCTGGCGGTGCCGGCTTGGGTGAAGACATCGCTCGCGCCGGGATCGCGGCTGGTCACCGATTATCTCGCTGAGGCTGGTCTCCTTTCGCCGCTCGAGGCGCTCGGATTTCACGTGGTCGGTTATGGCTGCACAACCTGTTCCGGCAAGTCGGGGCCGATCGACGCCGATCTGGCCACCGCGATTGCCGACAATGATCTGGTTGCGGCCGCGGTCCTGTCCGGCAATCGGAACTTCGAGGGCCGTATCCATAAGGCGGTGCGCGCAGCTTACCTTGCTTCTCCGCCTCTGGTCGTTGCTTTCGCGCTGGCCGGACGGGTCGACATCGATTTCGAAACCGAGCCGCTCGGCACGGACCAGGAAGGCCAACCGGTCTATTTGCGTGACATCTGGCCGGCATCGGCCGACGTCCAACGGCTTGTCGATGCGAGCCAAAAGCCCGATCGCTTCAAGGCCAGCTATGCCACCCTGTTTGATGGCGCAGAGCTCTGGCAGCGCCTCGATGCGCCCCAAGGCGCGCAATTTTCCTGGTACGAGACCTCGACCTATATCCGCCGGCCGCCATTCTTCGATCTGGCGACAGATCCGTTGCCGGACACGCTCAGCGGAGTGCGCGTCCTTGTTCATGCCGGCGACAGCCTGACCACTGATCATGTGACGCCGAGCGGCGAAATCCTGCCCGACAGCCAGGCGGGGCAATATTTGATCGCACAGGGCGTCGAACCGGGCGCCTTCAACGCCGTTACGCAGCGGCGCGGCAACCATGACTTCATGGCGCGCATCACCTTCGCCAACCAGCGGATGAAGAACCGCCTCGTGCCCGAGCGCGAAGGGGGCTGGACGCGCAGGGAACCCGGCGGTCCGATCGAAACCGTCTACGATGCCGCCATTGCGTTTCGCGATGCGGACGTTCCGGTCATGGTGCTGGCCGGCCGGGACTATGGCATGGGCTCCAGCCGCGACTGGGCCGCCAAGGGTCCCAGACTTTTGGGTGTCCGCATGGTGCTGGCCATCAATTTCGAGCGCATCCACCGCGCCAATTTGATCGGGATGGGGATCGCGCCGGTCACGTTCGCCAACGGCGAGAACGCCGACAGCCTCGGCCTGACCGGTTTTGAGCGCTTCGATGTGACCGGACTGCACGCCGCGCTTGAGACCGGATCGCCCGTGTCGATCGTTGCCCACGGGCCGCAGGAAGACCGCAGCTTTGAAGGCCATCTCGATCTGGCCAGCGCCCATGAAGCGGACCTGCTTCGCGATGGCGGGCTGTTCGCCACGCTGCTCGACGGGCTGACAAGCGAGGAGCAGCGTGATGCCGGATGATCTGAGCCAGGCCATCGCCACCGTCGAGACTTACCTGACCGCGATGGAAGCCCGGAACCTCGACGCGGCGCGCGCCTGCGTTGCAGCGGGCGATCTCGATCTGACCTTTCCGGGCGGGCGGCGGTTCACCCGCATCGATGAGATCGTCGCCAATTCGAGCGGCCGCTATGCGTCGATCGGCAAGACCATCAGCCGGCGGTCGGCTTGGCTCGAAGGCGATGGCACGCATGTGCTGTTCGCCGGCACCTTGCATGGCCGATGGCCCGACGGGACGCCGTTCGACGGCATCCGGTTCATCGATCTGTTCGAACTGAGGGACGGCCTGATCGTCCGGCAGGAGGTCTGGAACGATGCCGGCGAACGGCTTCTGACCCGCGACAAGGAGGAGACCCGGTGATGGGCTATGATCTGGTGCTGGAAAACGGGGAGATCGTCTTTCCCGGTCAGACGATCCGCCGCGGCAGCGTCGCCGTCAGCGGCGGCAAGATCGCGGCCATTCTCGATCAGGGCGAAGCGTGCAGCGGCGCGCGGGTGATCGACTGCACGGGCCGGTGGATCCTGCCCGGCGTCATCGATCCGCACACCCATATCGGTTTTGGCGATCAGGAAAATGACTGGGCGACCGAGACCGCGACCGCCGCGCTGGGCGGCGTCACCGGCCTGATGAGTTTCTGGCGGCACGACGATCTCGGCCAGTCGACCGGCCCGTGGATCGCAGCCGGCGAAGCGCGGGCAGTGACCGATTTCGGTCTGCATTTCGGTGTCACCTCGCGCCGCCATGTCGCCGAACTGCGGGAGTTGTCCAAGCGGTTCGGCGTCACCTCCATCAAGGTCTATTTGATGTACAAGGGCGCGACCGGCGCTGCCAAGGGCTTCACGGAAGTCGACGATGCGCTGCTGTTTTCCGCGCTGCAGGCCGGCGCGAAGGTCAGGGGCGGCGTGGTCGGCGTGCATTGCGAGAACACGGAAGTCATCCCCGTCTTTCGTGATCCGCTGAAGGCGGCGGGCCGGGACGATCTCGGCGCCTGGGACGAGCAGTCGCCGGGCTTCCTTGAGACCGAGAACGTGTTCCGCGTCGCATTCTTCGGCGAGAAGGCCGGCTGCGACGTCAACATCGTGCATATGTCGGCTGTCGAAAGCCTCGATCTGGTGCGCCGCTTGCGCCACAAGGACCGGCCCAAGATCAATGTGGAGACCTGCATCCACTATCTGTCGCTGACGAGGGACAGCCCGCTTGGCCCGATCGGCAAGGTCAATCCGCCGCTCCGCCCGCAGGCCGATGTTGATGGGCTCTGGGAAGGCGTTCGCGCCGGCGACATCCAGACGATCGGCTCGGACCATGTGCCGCGCAAAGTCTCCACCAAGGGCCCGGATATCTGGTCGGCATCAGCGGGCTTTCCCGGCATCGCGCAGGTGCTGCCGGTCCTGATCGAAGAGGGGTACTACAAGCGCCAGATCCCCATCGAACAGCTTGTGGCGACCATCTCGTGCAACGTGGCCGATCTTTATTCGCTCCCAGGAAAGGGCCGGATCGCGCCGGGCTATGACGCCGATTTGGCGATCGTCGATCCGGCGGGGACCACGAGCGTTGCCGCCAGCGCCTATCCCTCCTTTTCCGACTATTCGCCCTATGCCGGCACGACCTATCGCGGCGCGATCACGCACACAATTTTGCGCGGCACGGTGGTGGTCGACGATGGCCGGCTGTTGCCGGAGGCAGCAGCGCCGGGCCGCTACATGCACCGCGCGCCCTGAGGAAAGGAACAAAGATGACCGAACGGATATGGGACAGGTTCCTGACCGATCACGACAAGCGGATCTACCAGCTTGCCGGCTATGGCAAGCGCGGCGGCTTCGGCAAACGGCCGGCCCTGTTCATCATCGATGTGCAGTACAATTTCTGCGGCGACGCCCCCGGCGAAAGCCATGAGGAAGGCGTCAAAAAATACCGGACGCATTGCGGGCCCGCCGGCTGGGAAGCGGTGCCGCATATCGAGCGGTTGATGCACCTGGCGCGCAAGATCGACATCCCGATCTTCTACACCCAGAGCGAGCGCCGCCCCGACATGATCGACAGCGGCGTGCAGGTGGGAAAAAGCCATCGCGGGCATGAAAAGACGTCCCAGGAGGGCACGCATGCCACCCAGACGGTTGCGCCCCTTGCGCCGCGTCCGCAGGACATTCTGATCGGCAAGCGCAAGCCGTCTGCCTTTTTCGGCACGCTGTTCATGAGCCATCTGAACTATCTGGATGTCGATACGCTGATCATGACCGGCTGCACATCGTCGGGTTGTCTTAGGGCCACGACAGTCGACGCCTATTCGTTCAATTTCAAGGTGGTGATCCCCGAAGAGACGGCGTTCGACCGGTTCGAGGCCAGCCACGCGATTTCGCTGTTCGACCTCAACTGCAAATATGCCGATGTGATCCCGACGGACGAGGTGGCCGCCTGTCTGGAAGGCTTGCCTGTGCGGGCATGATGCTCCGGCTGTTTCGCTTGCCTGCGGAACAAGGGGTCTGGCCGCCTGATCTGCCTGACCAACGGCTCGCCGCGGTCGTTATTGCAAAGTCCGCGGACCGCATCAGCGCGGGCCAAGCCACATTCTGGACAGCAAGCCGTCCTTCAAGACGAAGGCGTGATAGATCGCTGCCGCGACATGCAGGACGATCAGTCCGAGCAGGGCAAAGCTGGCGAACTTGTGAACCGTGTGCAGGCCGGAGCCGCGCAGACCGTCGGTCACCGGCAAACTCGTCGCGTTGAACGCGAAGGCAAAAAGGTCGAACCGGAGCGCCATGGTCAGGCCGGAGAGCACCATCAGGCCCACCAGCAGATAAAGCCCCACATGGACCGAGCGTGCCATGATGCCGAGAGCCGGCGTGCCGGAACTTGCGGGCGGTGGTGACGAGGTAATGCGGCGTACGATCAACCGGATCACCAGCAACACCCCGATCACCGCGCCCGCAATCATGTGCCCGGCGAGCGCCTGCGACTTGTCCGGATGGCTCCAAGCAATGTTCGAGAACACGAAGCTGCCCATGACGAGCGAGACAGCAATCATCACGGCCATGATCCAGTGCAACACCACAAGGGTCGGCGCATATCTCTTCATCCGGCGATCTCCGAGGTGTAGGTCTTGTTGATGCGGGCAAAATCCGGCCGCCCCGATTCGATGTCCCGCATGGGCAGCGTCGGATCGTTGAGCCGTTTGTGGCCGTAACTGCCGAGCCAATCGATGGCTTCCTGGGGATCGATGAAACGCAAGGGTCCATGACCGCGCACCGCGCCGCGCCTTTTTTCCTCGCGCGCGATCTCGGCCCAGGCGGCGGCGTCAACGGGCGCCGTGTCATCGGGCAGGCCGGGTGCGCCTCGGCGGTTCGGTGTCTGCGCCAGATCGGCTAGGATGGTCTCGGCAACCTCTTCGGCATCGGTCTTGTTGGCGCCGATCACGCCGGTGGGGCCCCGGCGCGCCCAGCCGGAGGCGTAAAGGAAGGGCAGCGGCCGGTTGTCGGTGCCGACAAGGCGCCCCTTTGGACCAACGGGCAATCGCGAACGCGCGGCATCGAAGGGAAGGCCCGGAATTGGGACGGCCTTGAACCCGATGGCGCGGATGACCGTTTCCACCTTCATCCCGGTCTGTTCTTCAAGGCCCACATGCTCTGGCCGGCCGTTCACGTCGGTCACGCGGGTGCGCTCCAGTCTCAGACCGGTCACATGGTTGTCGCCTTCCACCTCGCGCGGATCGAGAAAGAAGCGGATGCGGACCGGCCGCTTGTTCGGATCGCGCGGCGCATCGGCCCAGTATTCGAAGAGTTCGAGGTTGCGCAGCCGGCGGCGCTCGGCCTGTTGATCGGCATGGGGCGCTCGGTGGTCCCTTTCCAAATCGTCCGGATCGATGATGATCTGCACGCCCGGAACCTCAGACAGTTCCACGATCTCCTTGGGCGTGAAGCTGGTCTGTGACGGCCCCGTGCGGCCGATAATATCCACCTCCTGTACTTGTGCCGAAGCGAGGCGCACCGCTGCTTCCGGCATCATGTCGGTGGTGACCAGCATTTCGGGATCACTCAGCAGCATGCGGGCCGTATCGAGGGCCACATTGCCGTGGCCTACGATCGCAACGCGCTTTCCAAGCCGAGGGTCAAGGGCGCTGTGATCGGGATGTGCATTGTACCAGCGCACGAAGTCGGCGGCCGACAGGCTGCCCGGAAGGTCCTCGCCGGGGATTCCCGTGCGCCGGCTGGAGCGGGCGCCGACGCACAGCGCCACGGCGTCGTAGCGGGCGCGCAGGGTTCCGACCTCAAGGGTCTTGCCCAGTTCCAGGCCGGCGTGCAGCCGTACGCGCGGATGTTCCAGCATCCGATCAAACAGCCAGCCCTTGTTGCGCACCTCGGGATGATCTGGCGCCACGCCGTAACGCACCAGGCCATGGGGAAACGGCAGGCGCTCGATGAGATCGATCCGGGCCGAAGGATCGCGTTCCAGAAGCGCCTTTGTCAGGTAAAAGCCGGCGGCGCCGGCGCCCACCACAGCGACGCGCGGACCGTCACCTTCGGCTGAATTGTCGGCGATGGTCGAGATCGGAGCCGGATCATGCTCCATCCGTTTCGCCGCTTCATAGCTCTTGCGAACGGTCTCATAGCCCACATGGCTGAAGGGGCAGACCTTCAGGCAGATGGCGCATCCCAGATTGCGGGCGAAATAGTCGCGACAGGCGGTTGCGCGGATCGCCCGCTTGTATCCGTTTGCCTTGGGCATTGGCTCCGGTTCGATCGCGCCTGCCGGGCAGGAGCGCACGCAGCGGCGGCAGTTGGCGCAGACATCGCGCACCCAAAGGTGCGGGTTTTCGGCCTTTGGCAGATTGTCGATGCCCACATAGATCGTGCACAGGCGCATCCGCGCGCCGGCCACCGGCGAGATCAGAAGGCCATGATAACCGATGGCGCCGAGGCCCGCGGCTTCCGCCAAAGCTGGATAGTCGGACTGGCCGCCCAGATTGGTGCCGGGGTAGGCGGCAAAACCCCTGTCCCGAAGCCATGCGCAGGTGGCAGCCGCAATGGCACCCAGATCGGCATAACGGCGCATGACCTCGGTGCTTGATTTGGCGGAGGGCGATGTTTCTATCGCCGCCTTGTCCATCTCCACGCTGAACACGATGGCGTGGCGCTCCGGCAAGACCTGTCCGGCAAAGACCAGTCTTGGGTCGACATCGGGAACAAAACCCACGTCCAGCGCGCCCTTACCCTTGATGAAGGCGACCAGTTCGGCACGTTCTTCCGCCGGCATGTCGCGGCGGGCCGGCTTGAAGGTCTCCTTCCAGAATTTCTGTCCCCGGTTGGTGTGGGCAATGAAGCGAGGGCCTTGCGGAAGAAGCTCGAGAAAGTCGCGCCAGCCCATATGGGACATCGCTTTCTGGCGAAACGGGACATCGCTGGTGAAGGGTGTCCGTCCGGTCGCGGTTTCATGGGCGGGCAGTGGGTCCGATCCGATGCCGCGATGGTGTCTAGCCCCCTGTATCTGGGCCAATGATTTGCGTCTTCTCTAATAAGGTTTCTGGCACTGGCGGGCGCATATTGAGGGCCTGATGCGGCCGGGTGTGATTGTACTGCTCGAGCCATTGGTTGATGACGATCTGGGC
>JANSXT010000029.1 GCA_024742765.1 Phyllobacteriaceae bacterium
CCGATCATCTCCTCGGAGGAGGAAGCCGGACCCAGCGTTGCGAGAATCTTGACCCTGCGGCTGCGTTTCACTGTCCGGTCCCCTCGGTGACATTGGATGTCTCCGGGGTCTCTTCCGGCGCCGCGCCGTCATTGTCAACCAGTTGCACCATCCAGCTCTGCTGATTGCCGGTGTCGTATTCGCGAAAGCCCGCGCGCTGGAAACCGCGGGCGAAACAATCGTTGACGCCGGTGATCTTGAACTCGCGTTCGGCGACGCACATCGAGATCGGCCCGTCCCAGCGGCCGCCGCGCAGCGCATCCTCGGCGTAAAGATAATAATAGCGCGAGGCGAGCGCGCCCTCGATCAAAGTCTTGCAGCGGGCCGGCTCGACATGCCACCAGCCCTCGGTGATCCAACCGGCGCGGGCGCGATAGCCGATCGCCACGCCGACCAGTTCCTGGGTCGAATTGCAGACGCGAAAATCGGCGAAGGCGGATGTCGTTCCGGCGACCGTCGCGCCGCCGGCCAGAACAGCCGAAAGCAGCCACGGTCCGGCCAGGGCCCCGATGCTCCATCGTCTGTTCATGTGCTTGGGGTCAGGACTCATCAAACCGGTCGAAATGGCGCATCGGCTCCTTTTGGCATGGCTGCTGTCTTTGTCAATCCGAAGGCGCAGGCTGCGCCGTGCCGCCGCACTGGACAAGCCTGCATCGGATGGCAATTGTGCGGGCTTGAAAACCGGCCCGTTGCGGCCATCCACAGGGAAACGCACCATGCCCGACATCGACCCCGACACGCGCACGCAACTGGAGGCCGCCGCCTTCCGCACGCTGGTCGCCCATTTGCGCGAACGCACCGACGTCCAAAACATCGACTTGATGAACCTTGCCGGCTTTTGCCGCAACTGCCTGTCGAACTGGTATCAGGATGCCGCCGCCGAAAAGGGCATCGAGATGTCAAAGCCTGACGCGCGCGAGATCGTCTACGGCATGCCCTATGACGAGTGGAAGCGGCTGTACCAGACCGAGGCGACGGCCGAGCAGAAGGCCAATTTCGCCGCCAACGCGCCGGCGCACGACTGATCGCTATTGCAGGGTGGTTCCCGCATCGACGGGAACCAGCGCGCCGGTCGTCCGCGGCTCCGGATCGGGGGTCAGCGGCGCAACGCCGCCAGCGCGTCCGGCGCGTGCCGGCGGCGGCAGACCTTCCTCGACCAGCCGTTCGCGCACCGACCGGGCGCGCAGCGGGTCGGACGTGGCCGTCGGCTGGTTGACATCGCCCAGAAGCACGCTGCCGCCATCAAGGTCTGGATCGGTCAGCGCGATCGGATTGACCCGCTCGAGATCGGCTTCGGTCTGCAGCGGCGGCAGCTTCATGATCGGCAGGTTTTCCGGGGCAAGCGAGGTGATCAGCGGCAGCGCCGAATCACCGAGGATCTGCTTGAGCTGGCGCTCGACGTAAAAGGCGATCTTGCGCTGGCCGGCGGGCGAGAAATTGATGCCGTCCGAGCCGCGCAACCGCACCACCTGGCCCTTGATGTCGGGACCGCGCTCGATGAAATTGCCGTTCTCGTCGACGAAACCGTCCCATATGTCGACGAAATAGCCGTTCGCCGCTTCCGTGCGCGCACGGAATATCTCGTTGAAGGCCAGCATGTCCGCCGACATGGACCGGAAGCGGAACGGCGGGCTGCCCGTCCAGACCAGTGCGACGCCTGCCTCGCTGGCCGCATTGATGAAACCGTCGATCCGCGCCTGATATTCGGCGCGCCATTCCTCCGACAGCACGTCGCGCGTTGCCCCGTCTATGCGCAGCGGCTGGCGATCGTTGGAACCCAGATGGACGACGAGCACAGACGGTTTGACCTCTTCGAGGATCGCGCCGATCTCGCCCGGCCAGTTGTAGAAATCGTCGCGCACGAAACCGGACGAACCGTTGACGCGCCGTTCGATGACGATGTTGGGCGAGGCGGCAAACGCATCGGTCAACCCGCGCGCCAGCCCGTCGGCGACGAAATCGCCGACGACCAGAATGCGTTGCGCGTTTTCGCTCTTTTCCACGGCCTCGGCACGCGGCGTGGCGGGTGCCGAGGCGACGCCGGAACCGGAGCTGCGCGGCGCGGACGCGGCCCGGCGTGGCGCTGCGCGCTGTGTGGGCGCCGAACGACCCGTCGTCGTGCGCTGGCGCGGCGCAGCCTGCCGCGGGCGCGGCTGCCGCGTGGTTTCTTCACGCTTGTTGCGGTTGAACAGCATCTGCAGCAGGCCCGGCTCGCCCGGCCGCGACTGGGCATGGACCTGTGCGACGCCGCCCGATCCGGTCACCGGCTCGCCGGTAGCCAGCACGATTGCGGCCAGACAGGCGACCAGAAGCGCACGCCATGCACGTGCGCCTGCCTGCCGATTGCAGCACCGATCGAGCCGATCGCCCATCGCTCTGTCCCTGTTGCGCCCCGCCGCCGCAGGCATGGAACCAAAGGTCCGCCTAGCGCCGGCGCAGAACTTCTAGCACTTCCATGGAGGCATAGCCATCCTGTGCCAGGCCGCGGCTCGCCTGAAAGGCCTTGATCGCGCTGCGCGACATCGGGCCGATCTTGCCGTCGACGTCACCCTCGTAAAAGCCCTGCCGCTTGAGCCGTAACTGCAGTTCCTCGCTTTCGGCCACCGTCAGGCGCGTGAACGGCCGCGTCCAGTCACGCCGGGGCGGCGGGAAGCCGGCGATCTGGTCGGCCAGAAGCCCGACCCCGAGCGCATATTTGTCGGCATTGTTGTAGCGCTTGATGACGAAGAAGTTGCGGATCATCAGGAAGGCCGGCCCGTCGCGCCCCTGCAGGACCTTCAGTTCGGCCTGCTGGCCGGGTCGCGGAAACGGCTCGCCATTGGCGCGCACGACGCCGATCCGCTGCCATTCGCGCAGCGTCATCTGCCCGCCGGGAAATCTGCGGCCGGCCGGCAAAACCACTTCGTAGCCCCAGGTCTCGCCCGAGCGCCACCCATTGTTCTTCAAAAGGCTGGCTGCGGTGTAGAGCGCGTCGGGGATCGAGTTCCAGATGTCGCGGCGGCCATCGCCATCGCCATCGACCGCATAGGCCTTGTAGCTGGTGGGAATGAACTGGGTGTGGCCCATGGCGCCGGCCCAGGAGCCGGTCAGCCCCTCGATGGAGACATCGCCGCGCTGGGCGATCTTGAGCGCGGCGATCAACTGGCTGCGCGCGAACTTGGCGCGGCGGCGGTCGGCATAGGCGAGTGTTGCCAGCGCGCGCGGCACATAGTGCAGCCGGCCCGGCTTGGTCAGCGCTTCGCCATAGCTCGATTCCATCGACCAGATAGCAAGGATGATGTGCTTGGAAACACCGGTCGACCGCTCGATCCGGTCCAAAAGGCGGCGGTGCTTGCGCAACATCGCACGGCCGTCGCCGATCGTGCGCTCATTGACGCGCGCATCGATATATTGCCATGCCTCGTCGCGGAATTCGGGCTGGAAACGCGCCTTGCGCAACACTTCGGCGTCCGGCGTGCGCACATTGGCGAAGGCGCGGTCATAGACGCGTCCGTCCACGCCGTTCGACACCGCCACCGAGCGGAAATCGCGAATCCATTGCTGAAAGCCGGCATCGGCGCGTGCCGGCACCGTGCCGGCGACCATCGCCATTGCGACCAGCGCGGCCAGACCTGCCGCCAGCCCGCTTCTGCACCCCTTCGTCATGACAAGCCTTTCTCCCGATTTGCCCAGTGTCGTGACCCTGGATGACGCCGCCCTTGGTCTTGGAGAATTTTCCCGCAAGTGTGGCAACAACCATGGCGACAATGAGTCAGCGTTGCAGCCGGATCCCCACAAACGCATTGGTTGAACTGGTTTCCTCGGCCGGATCGTCGCTGAATGTGCGTTCGTGCCCGACCCGGCCGGTCAGGCCGACGAACCGGTTGAACCACCATGTGGCGCCCAGCGTGCCGCCGACGGTGATCTCGTCCTCTGCCGCGCCGACGACATCGTCATATTCGACAGAGAGCCCGCCGTTCAGTTCCAGATCGGCGCGCGCACGGTGCGTGATGCCCAGATTGGCCGCATAGACCAGCGCGCCGGACACATCCGCGTCACCGCTGGTCGTTGTCGAGGTGGTGAGGCCGGCGGTGATGTCGGTTTCGCGGCGCGGCGACCAGTTCAGCGCACCGGACACCGACAGCCCGCCAATATCGGCGAGCGTGGCATCGGCAATGTCTTCATGCACATAGCCCAGCGCGATTTCACCCGACAGTTTTTCGCCCCGGTCAAACGCCGTACCAAGGCGCAGCGCGTAACGGACCGCGTTTCGGTCGATGCCGGCCGGGTCGGGCCGCACATCCATGACGCGCTGGCTGTATTCGATCTCGGCGAATGGCGTCAGCACCGGCGAGATCGAATAGCCGCCGCGCAGCCGCGCGCCATAGCGCAGATAATCCAGATCATCCTGCGAAACCGTCGTGCCGTCGGTCAGCGTCGCATCGCCATGCACTTGCCGCTCGCCATTGATTTCGGCAAGCGCACTGAACGGGCCGGCCTGTCGCTGCACGCCGACCGCGCCGGAGAAATTCTGCGTCACGGGGTCGTTGGCCGTGCTCAGCCCCGGAAACAGCAGCGGATCGGTGGCGATGGCCACCGCCGCCGAACCCGGATCGTCCTTGCGGTAGGAATAGGCGCCCGAAAGGTTCAGTTGGGTTTCCCGGTCGATGTCGATCCTCAGCGCCGCATTGGCCTGGGCGGTGGGTTCGGTCTCCGCTTCGCCCGAAAGGCGCACCGGCAGCCGGCCTGAAAAACCCCAGTTCAGCGCGTGGCGGCTCCAGTCCGAGGTGCCGCGCAGGGTCAGCGCTGCTTCTCCGAACGTGCCCTGGCTGTCCGCTGTGCCATAGGTCAGCGGCGTGGTGCCGGTGTTTTCGAAGGTGCTGCGCGAGCGGGTGTGGCTGACGCCCAGATCGAGCGTCGTGAAGACCGTGAAGGTGCCAAGCCGCAGGCCCAGCGGCGCGAACGGGTTCTCGTCGGCCGAGCCGGTGCCGCGCGCAAGCGGGCCGACCGAGCCCGTCGCCTCGACGCGGCCGAAACGGGCCGGATCGTCAGGGTCGGGGGCCCCGGAAGCGGCGATCAGCGCGTCGATGGAATCGGCCTCGTCTTCCTCGGCCGGATCAAGCGGGTTGGAATCATCAAACGTGATCACGACCGGCCCGTCATCGGGTTCGTCGGCTTGCGGACGGGCGCGCGGCACGGCGACGGGCGCGGGTTCCGCCCGGGTCGTCTCCGACGGCGCAACGAGGCCGGCGCGCGGGATGCCCAGAACGTTTTCTTCCACCTCGCCACGCAGATCCGGAACGAGCTGCGCATGCGCGGCGGCCGGAACCAGAATGCCGGCCATCGCCAATGCGGCGGCGACCCGCCACCTGCGACGATCTTCTGTGTGCCGGCGCCCTGCCACGTTGCGTTCGTCCCGCCATTGTCCGATATCTTGCCAAGCGGTAAACAATCGAGGTTAACGAAGCGTTGAATCGGCCATGGCAGGATGGGCCGATGGACAAGCCGGCCGCGATGCAATAGCTGTCCGCAACCGGACAGACCAAGGCGGGCTCCAGATGGACAAGGACGCTATGCTGATCAGGCCCGATGCCATGCAATCGGCACTTCGCACATTGACCGCCGAGCAAGGTGGCCTCACCGCACTGGCCGAGGCCCTCCAGAACGGGCTCGGCGGGACCTTTGCCGAAACGCTCGCGACTATCCACGGGCTGGAAGGGCGGGTGATCGTCTCGGGCGTCGGCAAGAGTGGCCATATTGCCCGAAAGATCGCCGCGACGCTGGCCTCGACGGGAACACCGGCCTATTTCGTGCATGCCGCCGAAGCCAACCATGGCGACTTGGGCATGGTCACCCGGCACGATGCCATCATCTGCCTGTCGTGGTCGGGCGAAGCGCGCGAACTGGGCGGCATCATCAGCTATGCGCGCCGCTTCTCGATCCCGCTGATCGCGATCACCGCCGGCGCGACGTCGGCGCTGGCGCGCGAGTCCGACATCGTCCTGCTTCTGCCAAGGGCAGAAGAGGCCTGTCCGCATGGGCTCGCCCCGACGACATCATCAATCATGCAATTGGCGATGGGCGACGCGCTCGCCGTCGCGCTGCTCGAGACGCGTGGCTTCACGGCCGACGATTTCCGTGACTTTCACCCGGGCGGCAAGCTGGGCGCGAGCCTGACCCGCGTGCGCGACATCATGCACACCGACGAGCGCATTCCGCTGGTTTCAAGCGGTTCGTCGATGCGTGAGGCGATCGTCAAGATTTCGCAGAAGGGCTTTGGCTGCGTCGGCATCGTACGCTCCGACGGGCGGCTGGCCGGCATCATCACCGATGGCGACCTGCGCCGGCACATCCAGTCGGACCTTCTGGCAATGCGGGTGGACGAAGTGATGACGGCAACGCCGAAGACGATCACCGCCGATGCGCTCGCCGCCACCGCGCTGACCATCGTCAATGATGCGGCGATCACAGCCCTGATGATCGTCGAAGACGAAAAGCCCGTCGGCATCGTGCATCTGCACGATCTGTTGCGGCTGGGCGTGGCTTGAACGCTGTAAGTTCGGATCGGGACCGGAGCGTCTGGCCCGCGCCGTAGCCCTTCGGCCCGTCGCTTACTCCACCTGGTAGCCCGCCGCCTCCAACTCCTTGCGGATTTCCTCGCTGTCGAGGCAGCGTTCGATCGGCCCGAACGCGTCGGAGGCGATCCGCGCCTCCGCCTGTCGGGCCAGCGCCTGCAAATCCCGGTCCCGGCCCGCAACGCTCTCCAGCGCCGCGACGACCAGATCGGGCACGACATGGTCCGGCTTGTGTCCGAGATTGCGGATGCGCACCAGTTCGGCGTTCTGCAGGTCGCGCGCCAGCCCGACCGAGTGGATGGACGGCAAGACGATCGTGTCCTTGTCGCCTGTGATGATCACCGATGGCGTTTCGATCTCCCGGTAACGCGGCGAAACCTCGGCGACATGGTCATAAAGATTGGCGACGTCGATGGCGTTGGCGCGAAAATGGGTTGGCCGGAAGAGGAGCGGCAGGGCCGTGCGCTCGGCATAGTCCGGCGTCGGCTGGTTGGGCGCGAACACGCAGGCTGTGCCGCCTTCGGCGCGCGACCAGCCGCCGGGCATGGCCAGCGTTTCCGAGAACAGCCAGCCGATCACCGGCGTCGCCGTCAGCGTATAGTACCAGCTTATGCCGCCCGGCCAGGGATGGCTGACCGGTGACAGGAAGACCGTGCCAGCGGTTCGGTCTGGATGGTTGAGCGCGAAGGAAACGGCGATCGCGCCGCCGAAGGAATGGCCGACAATGATCGCCTTGTCGATGCCGAGTTCATCGAGCGTTGCGGCGAGCGTCGCCGCCTGGCCATCGGGCAGGGCGTTCTCCGCAGGCCCGCGCGACGACCAGCCATGGCCCGGCCGGTCGACGAACAGAAGATCGGCGCGGCCGCGCAGCCGGTCGGCATAAATCGTCATCGCATCGTGCAGATTGCCGCTGGCGCCATGCAGGAAGACGATCGGCGGCAGATCGGCATCATCGCCCGCCGGAATGCGGACCAGATGCATGTCGGTGCCGTTGGCTTTGACGAAGACACCGGCGGGCGGATGGCGGCGCTCGATCATGACGGTGCCGATCCGCGTGACCGCCATCAAAACGAGGACCAGCGCGACAAGCGCGGCGAGAATGGCGGCGAGCATGTTCAAGGCGCGGGGTCCGTTGTGTCAGGAATGGAGGATGCGGGTCAGGCGGGCTCGCCGGCGAGATCGTCGCTGAGGCGGATCACCGCTTCCTGCGCCGAGCGCATGGCGGGATAGACAGTGAGCGCGCGCTGCCAGGCTTCGAGCGCTGCGGCCTTGTTGCCGGTGCGCTCCAGGATCGTCGCCATGCCGGACAGGGCGCCGAAATGGCGCGGCTCCAGCGCCAGCACCTTGTGGATGTCGTTCATCGACTTGGCGTAATTGTTCATCGAGAAATGCAGCGTGGCGCGGCGGTTCCAGCCCTCGGCGAAGTCGGGCGCGCGAATGACCACCTGATCGAGGAAATCGAGCGCCATCGCATTGCGCCTCTTGCCGGCGGCGTCGTTCGCCCATTTCATCATCAGGTCGATGCTGGCGCTGCCCGAGCGATGCCATTGCGCCCAGATCGCGTCGGCGACGCCGCCGGCGCGGCGCGCATCGGGCGTGCGCTTCAATTCGGCGAACAGTTCATCGAGCCGGTCGGCGCGGCCGTCATCGACCAGCGGCACATCGTCGATCGGCGGCAGCAGCGCTTCGTCCTGAGGCTGTTCGGGCTCGGACAGCGGCGCCTCGGGATCGATGATCGTTTGCGCCGTTGCGGGAACGGCGGCAGTCGAAAGCAAAAGGCCGGCTACAAGGGCGGTCGGAATCGCGCGCATGCGATGAAAGTATCGCCGGCGCGCCCTTCGTCAAATGCAAAAATGCGTGATGGCCTGACGCGCGAAAGCGGCCCCGGAACAGTCCGCGGCCGCAGTCCAACCTGGCAATGTGGTGAACCGGCGGTTAACGCGGGCGCGTCAGCCCTGGCGCGCCTTGTAGCGCGGGTTCTGCTTGTTGATCACATAAACCCGGCCCTTGCGGCGGACGACGCGGTTGTTGCGGTCGCGGGCTTTCAGCGATTTCAGCGAATTTTTGATCTTCATGGTCTCAACTCGGCCGGTCTGTCGGGCCCTTTGGCGCAAGGCACCGGGCAAACAAAAACGCGCCCGTCCGGCGCGCCAATTCAGTGGACCGGAAATAGGCGCAATGGGGCGGTGTTGTCAAGGCGGGGTTGGGCGTGTTGGTTTGGTGGGTTTCGCCCGCCTTGGTGAAGCGCCAACATTTCGCGCGCTCGGGCTTGACGTTATGTGCGCAGCGCACATAATTGGCTGTATGACAGGGACACCCGCCAAAAACTACATCACCAAACCGCTCGATGCCGACAGCTGGGCCGATTTCGAGCGTCTTGTTGAAGACAACAACGGCGTTTGGGGCGGGTGCTGGTGCATGTGGTATCACGGCAAGGAAGAGGCCGAGGCGCCGGCCGCGGCCAAGCGCAAGGCGAAGCAATGCCGGGTGCGTGAGGGGCGCGCGCATGCCGCGCTGGTATTCGACGGTGACGCCTGCGTGGGGTGGGCACAGTTCGGGACACCCGATGAACTGCCGCGCATTCACAATGCGCGCGCCTATATGAGAGATCAGCCGACGCTTCCAGACTGGCGCGTGACCTGCTTCTTCTCCGGCAAGGGATATCGCGGAAAGGGTGTAGCCTCGGCAGCACTCAACGGGGCGATCGAGCAGATCAAGGCGCTCGGGGGCGGACGGATCGAAGGCTATCCCGAAGACATTGAAGGCCGGAAGGCTTCGCCCGCCTTCCTCTTCAATGGCGCGCTGTCCACATTTGAGCGTTTCGGTTTTCAGCGGTCGCGCAAGATCGGCAAACACAAATGGGTCGTGACGCTGACCGTGTAACCGATCATCGCGGTTTTACGGCCAGCGGCAGATCGTCGAACAGGCCGGCAGCTTGCCCGATCTGCGCGCCCTCGATTTCGAGCATTTTTAGCTTGGTCGCTATCCCGCCTGCCGCGGAGAACCCCGTGAGTTTGCCGCCCGCCCCGAGCACACGATGGCATGGCACGATGATCGGGAACGGATTGCGGCCGAGCGTTTGCCCGACCTGTCGGGAAAGCTGCCTGTCGCCGAGCTGTTTGGCGATCGTCCCGTAGGTCCGTGTCTGACCGGTCGGTATGGCTCGCGTCGCTTCGTAGACGCGCCGCGCGAACGGATCGACGATCTGCATGTCGCAGGCGATGAAACCCAGGTCCGTTCCATGCCCGTCGAGCAGCGCGGTTATGGCGTTGATGGCAAGGACGATGGCGGCCGGCGGATCACCGCGTTCGCCGCCCGTCCTCCTGGCCAGGTTCTGCTCCGTACGTTCCGGCTCGGTGTCCGGAAGCCGCGTGGCGATGACCATGCTGCCGCGCCAGGCAACGCCGCAGGCCCCGAGCGATGTCGGAAACAGACAGAATTTGGCGGTTATGGGAGCACTTGGCGGCATGGATACCCGTTTCGCCAACAAAATCGTGCGCAACGCATATGTCGTCAAGTTGAAAAGCGTGCGGCGCGCACATAAACTTCGACCATGTCGGATCGAACAGCGAACCTGCTTGGAGCCGTTGGGTTGGCCGTCGCCGATCGCATGGCCGCGGCCGCACGCGACATTGTCAACCGTGCCGGCGAAACCCCGGCAGCGCTTGTGGTGATCGGGCATGGAACCGGGCCATCCAACGACCAACTGCGCAGCGTTTTGGGTCTGTCGCACCCGGGCGCTGTGCGTCTCGTCGACCGATTGGTCGCTGACGGGCTGGTCGAGCGGCGCAGGGGTCACGACAAGCGCGCCGTAGCGCTCCATCTCAGCGCGCGTGGACATGCTGTCAGAGAGAAGCTGTTGGAAGAACGATTTGCTGCCATCGGATCGCTTCTGGCACCGCTGACGGAAGCCGAACGGCAACAGCTTGGCAACCTCCTGGGCAAGGTGCTGAGCGCGCCCAAACCGAGCGATGGCGAAAGGTGGCGGTTGTGCCGGTTGTGCGACAAGCGGGCGTGCACGGACTGCCCTATTCCCGCCGATTGCAGCATCAGCGGCTGATATCGGCCCTTGCTGCGCCTGATGCGCGCAAGGGACGCCAAGTCAAGGCTCTGTGCCCCTGCTCGGAAGCGCCACCCTACCTTGGCACCAGCCGCGTCACATGGCCCATCTTGCGGCCGGGGCGGGTTTCGCGCTTGCCGTAATCGTGGACGCGGACGGCGCCGTCGGCGGCCCATTGGGGCAGCTCGGCGATATCGTCGCCGATCAAATTGGCCATCACGCAATCGGAGTGGCGGTAGCTTTCGGCCAGCGGCCAGCCGGCAATGGCCCTTATGTGCTGTTCGAACTGGCTGACCGAACAGGCCGCTTCCGTCCAGTGGCCCGAATTGTGCACGCGCGGGGCGATCTCGTTGCCGATCAGGCTGCCATCCTTCATGACGAAGAATTCGAGCGCCAGCGTGCCGACATAGCGCAGCCGGCTGGCGAGCGCGCGGGTCTTTTCCATCGCGTCTGCCATGACGATCGAATCGAGCCCGCTGGGGACGGTCGACCGGGCGAGGATGCCGCCTTCATGATCGTTGCGGGCGGGCTCGAATTCATGGGTCGCGCCGTCAGTGCCGCGCGTGACGATCACCGATATCTCGCAGGTGAAATCGGCATAGGCTTCAAGGATGGCGGGCGCGCCGCCGATCGTGGTCCAGGCGTCGTCCGGCGCCGGGTCGTCATCGCGGCCAAAGCGGATCTGGCCCTTGCCGTCATAGCCGAAACGGCGCGTCTTCAGGATGCCGCGCCCGCCCATGTCGGCGAGCGCCATTCCAAGCTGCGGCGCGCCGTCGATGGCGTGGAAATCGACCGTCTGGATGCCGGTCTCGCGCATGAAGGTCTTTTCGGTCAGCCGGTCCTGGGTGACGCGCAGCGCCCAGGCGTCGGGATGGACGGGCACCTTGCCGGACAGTTGTTCGAGCGCACCCAGATCGATGTTTTCGAACTCGAAGGTGACGACGTCGCACAGCTTCGCCAGCCGGTCGAGCGCGTCGATATCATCATAGGCGGCGATGATGTGCTGGTCGCAGAAGCGGGCGGCGGGGCAGTCTTCGTTCGGATCGACGACGATGACGGAAAAGCCGAGCCGGGCCGCGGCCTCGGCGAGCATGCGGCCGAGCTGGCCGCCGCCCAGAAGGCCGATCGTCGCGCCGCGCTGGAGCATCAGCCCTCATCCGTCGGGTGCAGCGCCACCTTGTCCGTTTGCGCGTCGCGCCACGCATCGAGCCGTTCGCGCAGCGCCTCGTCATGGTTGGCGAGGATCGAGGCGGCTAGAAGGCCGGCATTGGCCGCGCCCGCTTCGCCGATGGCGAGCGTTCCGACGGGAATGCCGGCGGGCATCTGGACGATGGACAGGAGCGAATCCTGCCCCGACAGGGCGCGGCTTTGCACCGGCACGCCGAGCACCGGCAGCGAGGTGAAGGCGGCGGTCATGCCGGGCAGGTGGGCGGCGCCGCCGGCGCCTGCTATGATCACCTTGAAGCCTTCGGCGCGGGCGCCCTTGGCAAACGCGACCAGCCGGTCGGGCGTGCGGTGGGCGGAGACGATGCGCGCCTCGTGAGCGACCTCAAGCGCATCGAGAATGTCGGCGGCGCGGCGCATGGTGGGCCAGTCGGACTGGCTGCCCATGATGATGGCGACGTCTTTGCGGCTCATGGCGGCGGACGGGTGCTCCAGGTCGGTGTCGTCAGGCGATGATGTCGGGGATGATCTGGTCCTCGACCTTCTGCAGCCGGTCCTTGATGGCCAGCTTCTTCTTTTTCATGCGCTGGATTTGCAGCGGATTGCAACCGGTCTTGATCATCGCCTCGATGGCGGCATCGAAATCGGCGTGATCCTGCTTGAGCTTGGCGAACTGCAGGCGCAGTTCGGCCTGGTCCTGATCGGAAGATGTCATGGGTGTTGTGCGCTGCGCGGAGGGCGGAAAGGCGGCCCTTATCACAGTTCGCGCTGTAATAAAATGCTACACCGGGCCATTCGACAGGCCTCGATTTTCGTGGCACGATTCGCCCGTTCTCGGAACGATGAAGGAGGAGCTACATGTCACTTGATGGTCATCTCGACGCCCTTCGGCGCAAGCACGGCGCGTTGGAAAGCGAAATCAACGACATGCTGACCCGGCCGGCGCCCGATGAGTCGCAACTCACGCGCCTGAAGCGGGAAAAACTCCGACTGAAGGACGAGATCGAGAAGATCACGGCGCAAACGCGCCACTGACAAGAGCCGCCATTTTCGGCCCGCGCCGCAGGGCGCGGGGTTCGTTCGCAAGCATCGCTTGTGGATAAAATGGCTGTGTGTCACTCGGCCCAGAACTGGTCGAGCCAGAGGTTCAGCGGCATGAAGCCGGCATCCTGGACCGAATAGATGCGGCGCGTGCCTTCCGGACGGGCATGGACAAGCCCCGCATCGAGAAGAACCCGCAAATGCTGCGACACGGCGGGCCGCGAGATCGGCAACCCTGTCGCCAGTTCGCCGACCGTCTTGGCGCCGCGCCGCAACTCTTCGAGCAGGTGGCGGCGGTTCGGATCGGCGATTGCTTCGAACGGGTCGGTTTTCATGGTCTCTGCGTAAGGAATTTCTTACCGCAGTGCAAGAAAAATGCTGCAATGCAACATAATACCTTGGCAGTGTATCGGCGTCCCATGGGCGTTTGCATCGGCCATCGCGCTGCCGTAATCGGGTGATTGCTGATCCGCTGACACGCCACCGCCGGACAAACCATGCCGACCCAGGACATTGTGGACAATCGCTGCCGCCTCGTGCTGGTGACGCCGGCCGACCATGCGCCGGATGATCTCGCGCGCCGGCTAGCCGCGGCGGGGCGGGGCGGCGATGTGGCGAGCGTGATCGTGCCGCAATATGGGCTCGACGAAGACGCCTATCAGGCGCTGCTCGAAGCGGTGGTGCCCGCCGGTCAGGCGATCGGTGCGGCGGTGATCGCGGCGGGCGAACCGCGCATTGCGGCGCGCAGCGGCGCCGATGGCATCCATGTGCGCGGCGATGCGGCTGCGGTGGCCCGGGCGATGGATGAGTATGGCGAACGCTGGGTCGTCGGGTCCGAAGCCGGCAAGAGCCGTCACGGCGCGCTGGAAGTGGGCGAGGCGCGGCCAGATTATGTCTTTTTTGGACGGCTTGGCGCCGACACACATCCCGAACCCCATGCCGGTGCGCTCGAAAACGCCGCATGGTGGGCAGAGTTCGTCGAGGTTCCGGCGGTGCTGATGGGCGGGCATGATCTGGCGCATCTCGACCGGGCGGCAGCCTCCGGCGCCGATTTCGTGGCGCTGTCTCAGGCGGTGCTCGGCGCCGACGCCGACGCGGAAGCCGCCGTACGCACGGCCAATGAAATCCTGGCGCGCCACGTCTTTGCGGAGGTGGTGTGAGACAGCCATTGCGCATGACCGGACAGGCCCTTGCCGCGCTGCTGCTGTTGGCGGCTGGCCAGTCCGCATCGGCCGAAGACGATCCCCCGCCGGGGCGCTTTGCGGCGCCATCCGCCGAGCAGGAGGCGGTGACGCCAGGAGCGCGGCTGTCGGCGACGCCGGCACCCTCGCGCTTTGGCGCGCCCGATCCCGATCCGGCCTATGGCGCTTTCCAGCGCGGCCTGTTCCTGACGGCGCGCAATCTGGCGCTGCCGCGTGCAGAGGACGGCGATGCCGCCGCGCAGACTTTGCTCGCCGAGATCTACGCACGCGGGCTTGGCGTCGCCGTCGATTTCGACGAAGCGCGCAAATGGTATGCGATGGCGGCACGCCAGGGCGTGCCCGAAGCGCAGTTGCAGATGGCGCTGACGTTGCTCGCCGAGGATGATGGCTCAGAGGAAGCGCGCTCGCTGATGAAGGCGGCGGCCGATGCCGGTCATGGCAAGGCGATGTTCAACCACGCGCAGCTTCTTTTGAGCGACCGGCCCGGCGCGTCCGGCCAGCGCGCCGCGTTCGATTATTTCCGCCGCGCGGCGGAGGCGGGCATTGCCGATGCGCAATATGCGATGGCGCAATATTACATGCAGGGCACGGCGCCGGCCTTTTTCGACGATGCCGAAGCCCGCACATGGCTCGAAAAGGCCGCCCGGCAGGGGTTTGACAGTGCCCAGCGCGAATTGGGGCTGATGCTGCTGGAAGGGGCGGGCGGGCCGCGCGATCGCGAAGCGGGCTATCTGTGGACGGCGCGGGCGGCCCATGCGGGCAATGTCGCCGCCCAGGCGCAGATCGCCAAGCTCCTGTGGACCGGGATCGGCGTTGCGCCCGACGACACCCAGGCGGCTGCCTGGTATGTGCTGGCGCGGCGGGCGGGCCTGCGCGATCCGGTGCTCGAGGATTTCTGGCTCGGGCTGTCGCCGCAGACCCAGCAGGAAGCGATCGGCCGCGCCAACCGGCTGCGCGCGCGCTGAGGCCCCGGCAAGCGGGCCGTCGGCCGGTCTTGCAACCGCCCGCCAAGTATGGTCTTGGAAGCCGCAACAGGGCGCCGGGCCGGCGCCGGCGATTTCAGGTGAAAACGAATGAAGATCAACGGCAACGAGATCAAGCCGGGCAATGTGATCGAGCACAATGGCGGGCTTTGGGTGGCGGTGAAGACCAATGCGGTCAAGCCGGGCAAGGGCGGCGCGTTCAACCAGGTCGAACTGAAGAACCTGATCGACGGCACCAAGCTGAACGAGCGGTTCCGCGCATCCGAAACCGTCGAGCGTGTGCGGCTCGAACAGAAGGACTATCAGTTCCTTTATGCGCAGGACGAGGCGCTGGTCTTCATGGATTCGCAGACCTATGAGCAGCTCGAACTGCAGGCCGATTTCGTCGGCGACCGCGCCGCGTTCCTGCAGGACGGCATGACGGTGACCGTGGAGTTGCACGAGGAACGGCCGATCGGCGTATCACTGCCAGACCAGGTGACGCTTGAGATCGCCGAGGCCGATCCGGTGGTCAAGGGCCAGACGGCGGCTTCGTCCTATAAGCCCGCGGTCCTGGAAAACGGCGTGCGCGTGATGGTGCCGCCCTTCATCACCGCAGGCGAGAAGATCATCGTCGCCACCGATGACATAACCTATGTGCGCCGCGCCGACTGAACACGCCGCACTTTTGTCCTGATCTGAAAGGCCCGCCATGGCGCGCTCGGCACTGATGAATGTGATGGTCCAGGCGGCGATGAAGGCCGGGCGCGGCCTGGCGCGCGATTTCGGCGAAGTGCAGAACCTGCAGGTGTCGGTGAAGGGGCCGGGCGACTTTGTCAGCCAGGCCGATCACAAGGCCGAAAAGACCATCTATGAGGAATTGCGGCGCGCGCGGCCCGACTATGGCTTCCTGATGGAAGAAAGCGGCGCGGTCGAGGGCGGTGACGGCCAGCATCGCTGGATCATCGATCCGCTCGACGGCACCACCAACTTCCTGCACGGAATCCCGCATTTCGCCGTGTCGATCGCGCTCGAACGGCAGGGGCAGCTTGTCGCCGGGCTGATCTTCAACCCGGCGACGGACGAACTCTACACCGCCGAACGGGGCGGCGGCGCCTATCTGAACGACCGCCGCCTGCGGGTTGCGGCAAGGCGCAGCCTGTCGGACTGTGTGGTCGGCTGCGGCGTGCCGCATCTGGGGCGGGGCGATCATGGCGCGTTCCTGATCGAGTTGCGCCATGTGATGAACGAAGTCGTCGGCGTGCGCCGGCAAGGGTCGGCCGCGCTCGATCTGGCCTATGTGGCGGCGGGCCGTCTCGATGGCTATTGGGAGCGGCATCTGTCGGCCTGGGACATGGCGGCGGGCATCGTTCTGGTGCGCGAGGCGGGCGGTTTTGTCACCGATCTGACAGATGGCGATGCGATGTTCGACCGCGGCGACGTGATCGCCGGCAACGAAGCGGTGCGGCGCGCCCTGGCCGAGGCGGTGCACCGGCCCTTGAAGACGGCCAAAAGCGCCGCCGCGCCTTAACCATGGGCGGGTTCCGGCGGGTGCGGAACCTTTCATTTTCGCCATAGTTGCCTTTAAGATCGCGCCGGGTGAGGCCGGTTGCGGCCGGGATGCGACGGGAGACACGTCCAATGAATGCCCCCGCGACAGATGAGGTGGCGACCACGGCGCGACGCAGGTTCGATCCGTACCGGCTGTCCAACCCGCAAGTGTTCCTTCTGTCGATGATCATCTTTCTGGTGATCGTCGGCTTTCTGGCGGCGATCCTCTACCGACAGGTCTCCAGCGCCTTCATGACCAATCCCGGCCTGAACGGGCTGATCCTGGGCGTGCTTGTCGTCGGCATCGTTCTGGTCTTCATGCAGGTCACGCGGCTGTTCCGCGAGGTGGCCTGGGTCAACTCGTTCAAGGTGGGCGACACGGTCAAGGCATCGCGGCGCGAGCCGGTGTTGCTGGCGCCGATGAAGGCGATGCTGAGCGGCCGCCAGTCGGTGGCGCTGACAACGCTTTCCATGCGCTCGATCCTCGATTCCATCGGCACCCGCCTCGATGAATCGCGCGATATTTCGCGCTATCTGATCGGCCTTTTGGTGTTTCTGGGCCTGCTCGGCACCTTCTGGGGCCTTCTGGCGACGATCGGCTCGATCGGCGCGACGATCCAGACGCTCGATCCGGGGTCCGGCGACACCAACGACATATTGGATTCGCTGAAAGCCGGGCTGAGCGCACCGCTCGAAGGCATGGGCACGGCGTTTTCGTCGTCCCTGTTCGGCCTTTCAGGCTCGCTCGTTCTGGGCTTTCTGGACCTGCAGGCGGGCCGCGCGCAGAACCGGTTCTACACCGAACTGGAAAACTGGCTCTCGTCCGTCACCTCGGTGGAAGAAGGCGGCGTTGCGCTGCCCACGGGCGATGCCGAACAGCTTGCCGCGCTGACCCAGCAGATCGCCACGATGCGCGATGCGCCGGCCAGCAGCCCGCGCCAGGCGGAAGCGCTCGCAAGCCTTGCCGAGGGCGTGAACGGGCTCGTCAAGTCGATGCGCGGCGAACAACAGATGATGCGCGACTGGGTGGACGCGCAGGCGCGTGACCAGAAGGTGACGCGCGAGACGCTCGACCGGCTGGCCAAGGTGCTCGCCAAACTGGAAAAAGGCGGATAGGCCGTGGCGCTGGCGCGATCGCGGCGCCGGGCGGCCGGCGTCGATTACTGGCCGGGCTTCGTCGATGCGCTGTCGACGCTGCTTCTGGCCATCATGTTCCTTTTGTCGGTGTTCGTGCTTGCGCAGTTCCTTTTGAGCCGCGAGATCACCGGGCGTGATCAGGTGCTCAACCGGCTAAACGCGCAGATCAACGAGCTCACCCAGCTTCTGGCGCTCGAACAGTCCGACCGGCAGGATGTGGAAGACCAGATCGAGGGGCTGCGCGCGTCGCTCGCCGCCGCCGAGGACGACCGGTCGCGGTTGCAGCAATTGCTCGATGCCGGCGCCGGCCAGGACGAGGAGGCGCGCTCGCGCATCGGCTCGCTGACCGGCGAGTTGGAAGAGGAGCGCGTCGTCAGCCAGCGCGCGCTCAGCCAGGTCGAACTGCTCAACCAGCAGATCGCCGCGCTGCGCAGCCAGATCGGCGCGCTGGAAGCCGCGCTTGACGTCTCGGAGGAACGCGATGCCGAGGCGAGCGCCAAGATCGCCGATCTCGGCCGGCGGCTGAATGTGGCGCTTGCCCAGCGCGTGCAGGAGCTCAATCGCTACCGCTCGGACTTTTTCGGCCGGCTGCGGGATATTTTGTCGGACCGCGAGAACATCCGCATCGTCGGCGACCGGTTCGTCTTCCAGTCCGAGGTCTTGTTCTCGTCAGGCCAGACGGAGATCAACGAAGCGGGCCGCGAGGAACTGGCCAAGCTCGCCGGCGCTCTGCTGGATCTCGAAGAGGAAATCCCCGACGAGATCTCATGGGTGCTGCGGGTCGACGGCCATACGGACGATATTCCCCTGTCGGGCACAGGGCGGCTGCGGGACAATTGGGAACTGTCGACGGCGCGCGCCACCTCGGTGGTCAAACTTCTGATCGATGAGGGCGTGCCGCCCAACCGCCTCGTCGCCGCCGGCTTCGGCGAGTTCCAGCCGCTGGAGCCGAACGCCTCCGCAGAAGCCCGCGACCGCAACCGCCGGATCGAACTGAAGCTCACCGAGCGGTGAGGCGTCGCGGTAGCCCGCATCTAGCGGAATGGTTGCGGGCTCAGTCGGTCCGGATCGTCCTTGGGTCGATCGGCAGGTCAGCTTGCTGTTCAGGCGTCATTGACCGGATTTGCGGATGCAGGAACGGATCGCGGCGCCATGCCGGTGCGTCATCCGGCTCGTCGTTCCGGCGCATTGATGCGAACCACCGGATGATCGGTTCGCGACTGGTTTGGGCGGCGAAGGCGCCTATCCATGGGATCAGCATGCCTATACCTAAGCCGGCTGGATGGCTTAAATAAATGGATTTTCTCTATATTGCCATATAGCATTGCTACATGCGAGACTTGAACAGGGTTCACTTGGGGGCGCTGCGTGCGGTGGAGGCCGTGGCACGGCTTGGCACGCTGCGGCTCGCCGCCGGCGAGCTGGGCGTGACGCCGGGCGCGGTCAGCCAGCAGATCATCAAGGCGGAAGCGCAACTGGACAGGAAGCTCTTCGAACGCCAACCAAAGGGCCTCGTGCCCACGCCGGTTGGTCAGGATATTGCCGACCATCTGACAGAGGGCTTTTCGGCCTTGGCGCGGGGCGTGGCCGCGACCCGTCTGCGGACGACTGACGCGATCACCATCTCGGTTGCGCCGGTCTTTGCCGGCAAGTGGCTTGTGCGGCGGCTGGGGCGGTTCATGGAGGCGCATCCGGGTATCCGTGTCAGGATCGAAGCGTCGGTTGAGCTCGTTCAGCCGCAGACGGCGGGTATCGATGCCTGCATTCGTGTCGGAGCCGGTGGCTGGGAACATGTGCGGGCCGAAGAAATGCTGCCGCTGCGGGTTTTCCCGGTCTGTGCTCCCGCCGTCGCAGAGCGGCTGAACGATCTGGCCGACCTCCGTGACGTGTCGATCATCCGGGATCGCTATTCGGTGTTGGGCTGGGATTGCTGGCTCAAACCGAACGGGATGACCGAGGATCAGCTTGGCGATGGTCCGGTCTTTTCGGATGCGTCATTGTGCCTTGATGCCGCGGTGGCCGGGCAGGGCGTCTTTCTGGCATGGGAATCGCTGGCAGAAGACGCGCTGGCGGCGGATTGCCTGGTGGCGCCGTTTCCCGGCCGGTTCGAAGTGGGCTATTCCTACTGGTTCGTCGAAGACGAGAAGGCGCCGCCCACGCCGCAGATCGATGGGTTCCGGCTCTGGCTGATCGAGGAATTGCGTAACGGGCAGGCGGTTTGACGACTGCGCGTGCGACAGTGTGCAGGTCGGAGCGGACCCTGCCTATGCCGCCTCAGGTCAGTTCTTTCATCCCTTTCGGCGTCTCGATCTTCGCGCGATAGCGGATGTCCGGTCCCTCGACGATCGTCGGTGGGCGGTCGATCGAAAGCGCAGCCAGAAAGGCGGCGATCGCGGCCGGGTCCGGATGTTCGAGCGTCCACGAGTGCAGGCGGGCATCAAGATCGGGGATCTCCGCCATCGATGTCGGATCGCCGCGATGATCGATGATGGACGGCGCGGCACCATCGAGCGGCAGCGTTCCGTCCCTGGGAATCGAAAAGCCGAAGACCGGCTCCTCCGGCGGCAGGGGAATCTCCTCGCCGAAAATGCCCGGGTGCGTTGAAAGAACCGCGGCGAGATTTTCGGTGTTCGCCACCCAGCCGCGCAGGCGGCGTCCAGCATCCCAGTCCGCGCGGACCTTCCGCGCGTCATCGAGACCGAACCAGCGCGCGCGGCCCGGATCGATGCCCTGCGGGTCGCGCGCGACGATCTCCAGATAGACCCTGTCGCCAAGCTGAAGCCGGTGGTTGTGCGTGCCCATATAGTGGTGGCGCGTTCCGAACGGCACGTCGATGTCGAGGCAATCGCGAACATGGGCCACGCCGTCGGCCAGCGTCGGCGCAATGACCGTGATGTGATCGAGCGTCAGCATGTGACGCGATGGTCTGGCGCAAGGCAGGCTTGTGTCACAGCGATGTCTTGCCGGTGAAATCCTCGAAGCCGGCTGTGGTCTCGGTCAGTTCCGCATCGTAATGGTCGATCATCGGCATCGCGACGGGTTCGATCCGGCGGTTCCAGACCGGCCCGCCATAGAAGCCGTCCTTGATTCGGTCGCGTTCTTCCAGGGACGAAAAGGCCCGCATCCAGTGCACCTTGTCGGGATTTTCGAGGTCGCGCAGCGGGCCGAAAACCAACATGCCCGCCTCGCGCAGCGCGGCGCGGTTCTCCCGCTCGAAGAAGGCGATGAATTCCTCCCGGCGACCCGCATGCAGCGTGTAGTGGCGGATTTCGATGATCATGCTTTGAAATCCCGGCCTGACGGACCTACGCCGCCCGTTCGGCGCCGAATTGCAATTCGGCGAGGCGCGCATAGACGCCGTCCTTCTTCGAGGACAGGCTGCTGTGATTGCCCTCCTCGACAATGCGGCCGCGATCCATGACAAGGATGCGGTCAGCCTTGCGGATGGTGGCGAGCCGGTGGGCGATCACCAACGTCGTCCGGCCTTCCATCAGCGTTTCGAGCGCCTTCTGGACCAGCGTCTCGCTCTCGGCATCGAGCGCCGACGTGGCTTCGTCCAGGAGAAGGATCGGCGCGTCGCGCAGGATCGCGCGGGCGATCGCCACCCGCTGGCGCTGTCCGCCCGACAGCGTCACGCCGCGCTCGCCCACTTCGGTGTCATAGCCTTCCGGCAGTTCCGATATGAAGCCGTGCGCCTGGGCGGCCTTTGCGGCCTCGGTGATCTCCGCGCGTGTCGCGCCGGGCTTGCCGAAGCCGATATTGTCGGCGACCGAGCCCGACAGGATGGTGACGTCCTGCGGCACGATCGCCATGCGGCGGCGCGCCTCGGTGAGATCGGCCCGGCGCAGATCGACGCCATCGACGCGCACGATGCCGGCCTGAGGATCATATTGCCGCATCAAAAGCGCGAAGATGGTCGATTTGCCGGCGCCGGACGGGCCGACGATGGCGACGCTTTCGCCCGGTGCGACATGGAAGCCCAGATCGCGCGCCGCGCTGTCGTCGGGCCGTGTCGGATAGGCGAAGGTGACCGCCTCGAAGCCGACTGTGCCGAGCGGCGGCTCGGGCAGGGGTTCGGGGTTTTGCGGCGAGGCGATCAGCGGGTCCTCGCCGAGCAATTCTGTCAGCCGCTCGGCGGCGCCAGCGGCCTGCTGCACCTCGCCCCAGACTTCGGACAGTTGGCCCAGCGCGCCGGCTGCGAACATGGCATAGAGGAGAAACTGGCCGAGCGTGCCCGGGGACATGGTTCCGGCAAGAACGCCCTGTGCGCCGATCCACAGGACGGCGACGATCGACGAGAAGATCAGGAAAATGGCAAAGGCGGTGAGCCCGGCGCGGGCGCGCACTGCCATGCGTGCGGCGCCGAACGCCCTGTCGACCGCGCTGCCATAGAAGCGGCCGGCAAGCAGTTCGCTGGTGAAGCTCTGGAAGGCGCGCACCGCGCCGATCGCCTCGGACGCATAGGCCGACGCCTCGGCCAGCGTGTCCTGCGCGGCGCGCGAACGTTTGCGCACGCGGCGGCCGAAAATGATGATCGGCAGCACGATCAGGGGGATCGCGCCGACGACGAGGGCCGACAATTGCGGGCTGGTGACGATCATCATGATCAGCGCGCCAATGCCCAGGATCGTGTTGCGCAGGGCAAGCGAGGCGGTGGCGCCGACGGCCGATTTGATCTGGGTGGCATCGGCCGTCAGCCGCGAGACGATCTCGCCGGAGCGGGCCGTGTCGTAAAAGGCGGGCGACAGGGTCATCACGTGGGCAAAGACATCGCGGCGCAAATCCGTCACCACCCGCTCGCCCAGGATGATGACGAAATAATAGCGCAGCGCGCTGGCACCCGCCAGGAGCACCGCGATGATGATCATCATCGAGAAATACTGGTTGATCAGCGCCGCATCATTGCCCGAAAAGCCGTAATCGATCATCCGGCGCACGGCGAGCGGCAGGGCCAGCGTCGTGCCGGCGGCAATCAGCAGGAAGAAGGCGGCGCCGGCCAGCAGCCCCTTGTAGCGCAGCATGTAGGGCACAATGCGTGCCAGCGGGCGCAGCGCGTGCGTTCCCTCGGCCTGCTGAGGCCTGTTTGGCTCTGCCGTTTGCGCTGTTGTCTGCCCGCTCATCGATACCCCGATCTTCCGGCGATCCTTGCCGCTCTTATCGCGGCCGACCGCTCTTGTTTGCCGTGCCGCGCTGGTGTATAGCGCCGGCCATGCTTTTTGAAGCCGTGGGCCCGACGTTCACGGCTTTTCCTTTCCAAAACCGGCGGCGATGATCAATTGTCGATTTCGCCACACCACTTTTGACGGACAAGACGATGAAAGCCGACATCCATCCCGACTATCACATGATCAAGGTCGTCATGACCGACGGCACCGAATATATGACGCGCTCCACCTGGGGCGCCGAGGGCGACACGCTCAACCTCGACATCGACCCGACCTCGCATCCGGCCTGGACCGGCGGGCAGCAGGGACTGCTCGACCGCGGCGGCCGCGTCTCCAAGTTCCAGAAGCGCTATGAGGGCCTGGGCATCTGAGCCCTGTCCGAATACCGGCTTTTCATGAACCCCGGCTCCGGCCGGGGTTTTTGTTTGCGGCCTTGGTTTCGCGCCGCAAGCCCTCATCCTGAGCATGTCGAAGGATGGGCTTGCCGCTTTCCTTCGTCTTTCGACAGGCTCGGGACGAAGGAAAGCAGTTTCGCACGGTCGACCCTTCAAACGCCGTCCACATAAAAACCCCGCCGGAAGGGCGGGGTTTTCGCGTGATGGTCACGGTGTTTGCGGTTCCATGCCCGGATCGGGCTCGTCGCCCTTGCCGCGCGAGGGGCGCTTGGCCGCGCCGGTCTTTGGCACCGCGGACCCGCGCGAGGGCGGCGTGTCGTCGCCCATATCGCGCGAGGGCTTCTTGCCGGCCAGCAGTTCCTTGATCTCGTCGCCCGAGAGCGTCTCATATTCAAGAAGGCCCTCGGCGAGCGTGATCCAGTCCTCTTTCCGGTCGGTGAGGATGTCCATCGCCGTCTTGTAGGCCTCGTCGATCAGCTTGCGCACCTCGGCGTCGATGGTTTCCGCCGTCGCCTCGGACATGTTCTGCTGCTGGGCGACCGAATGGCCCAGGAACACTTCCTGCTGGTTTTCGCCATAGGCGACCTGGCCCAGTTCGTCCGAAAAGCCCCATTGCGTGACCATGGCGCGGGCGAGCTTGGTGGCCTGCTCGATGTCCGAGGAGGCGCCCGAGGTGATGTTCTCCTTGCCGAACTTGATCTCCTCGGCGGCGCGGCCGCCCATCATGATCGCCAGACGCGAGATCATGTATTTGTAGCTCATCGAATAGCGGTCGCCCTCGGGCAACTGCATGACCATACCGAGCGCACGGCCGCGCGGGATGATCGTCGCCTTGTGGACCGGGTCGGACGAAGGCACGTTGAGCGCGAGGATCGCATGGCCAGCCTCGTGATAGGCGGTCAGCGTCTTTTCCTCTTCGGTCATGGCGCTCGATCGGCGCTCGGCGCCCATCATCACCTTGTCCTTGGCGTCCTCGAATTCGAGCATGGTGACCAGCCGCTTGTTGCGGCGCGCGGCCATCAGGGCGGCCTCGTTGACCAAATTCATCAGGTCGGCGCCGGAGAAGCCGGGCGTGCCGCGCGCGATGACTTTCAGATCGACATTGGGTGCCAGCGGCACGTTGCGCACATGGACCTTGAGGATCTTCTCGCGGCCGACAATGTCGGGGTTCGGCACGACCACCTGGCGGTCGAAACGGCCGGGACGCAGCAGCGCCGGGTCGAGCACGTCGGGACGGTTGGTCGCGGCGATCAGGATGATCGATTCATTGGCCTCAAAGCCGTCCATTTCGACCAGAAGCTGGTTGAGCGTCTGCTCGCGCTCGTCATTGCCGCCGCCAAGGCCGGCGCCACGATGGCGGCCGACCGCATCGATTTCGTCGATGAAGATGATGCAGGGCGAATTTTTCTTGGCCTGCTCGAACATGTCGCGGACGCGGGATGCGCCAACGCCGACGAACATTTCGACGAAATCCGAGCCGGAAATGGTGAAGAAGGGCACATTGGCTTCGCCGGCGACCGAGCGGGCCAGCAGCGTCTTGCCGGTTCCGGGCGGGCCGACCAGCAGCACGCCGCGCGGGATCTTGCCGCCAAGGCGCTGGAACTTCTGCGGGTCGCGCAAGAATTCGACGATTTCCTCAAGGTCCTGCTTAGCTTCGTCGACGCCAGCGACATCGTTGAAGGTGACGCGGCCATGCGCCTCGGTCAGGAGCTTGGCCTTGGATTTGCCGAAGCCCATGGCGCGCGAACCGCCGCCCTGCATCTGGCGCATGAAGAAGATCCAGACGCCCAGAATGATGATCATGGGCAGCCAAGACAGGAGCACGGCCATGAAGGAATTGGAGCCGTCGGACTCGGGCCGGGCGCGGATTTCCACGCCGCGATCCTCAAGCCGTGCGACAAGTTCTGGGTCGCCGGGCGAGAAGGTCTGGAAGGTGGCGCCCGTGTCGCCATAGGTGCCGACGATCTGTTCGCCCTGGATGGTCACCGACTCAACACGGCCATTGGCGACATCCTGCAGAAATTGGGTGTAGGACACGTCGCGCGCGGCAGCGGTGTCGCTGGGCGCCTGGAACATGTTGAACAGGGCGACCAGCATGAGCGCGATGATCGCCCACAGGGCAAAATTGCGGTAATTGGGGTTCATCAAATGCTTCCCTTGGGCGCCGGTCGGCGGCGCGTGCCGTGATCTTGCAGGGAAGATAGGTTTCCATGGCCGATTTGCCAAGGCAAACCGGGCTTCGTGCGACCATTGTGCCGCAGTGAATTCAGCTTTTGGTGAATGGCGGCGGCGGGAAGGGCGGTCCATCGTGCAGGCGTGCCAGCGCTTCGGCCAAGGGCCAGTCGGCCGATGTGAGCAGGGTTTCGAAGCAGCGTTCGCCCGCCGCCCGGCGGTTGCGCGGCTCGGGCGCGATGGTCACGGCACCGCCGTATTTGTGCAGCCGGCATCCGCCGATGGTCAGCGCTGCGCCGTTCGGGGCGGTGCGGCAGAAGGCGAGCGCCCGTTCGGCGCGTGCGGCATCGGCGATGCGCGGCAGGCGGCCGGTCCAGGCCAGCTCGGAGGCCATGGCGGCGGTCAGCGCAGGAGGGGGCATGCCGGCGGGTGTGAAGCGCGAGCCGTCCCCGGTCATTTGCCAGATCGCCCGGTCATCGAGGCAGGCGGCGCCTTCGAAAGCGTCCCTGTGCCGGCGTTCCCTCTGTTGCGCGGCCGTGGCGAGCAGCGCGTCCCGCTTGAGCGGATCGCGCGCAAGGTCGGCGCGGACCCGCACGCGCTCGAAGCGCCGGTCATCGTTGGAGGGATCGTCGATCCAAGACAGACCATTCGCCGTGAGCCAGTGGCGCAGGTCGCGCCGCCCGACATGGAGAAGCGGCCGCACGAACCAGACGCAGCGGGCGCTGAGCGTCGCATCGTCGATCCCTGCCAGGCCTCGACCGTCAGGCGCACGCGCGGCGCGCATCGCCACCGTCTCGGCCCGGTCGTCTTCAGTGTGGCCGGTCAGGACCATGGCGCTTTGGTGCTGTGCCGCCAGTTCGGTCAAGAGCGCGTAGCGGGCCTGCCGCGCGGCGGTCTGCACGCCGGTGGCGGGTCTGTCGGCGTCCCAGCGCAGCGTGAAATGCTCAATGCCGAGCGTTTCGCAGGTCTGCGCCACATGGCGAACCTCGCTTGCGCTTTCCGCGCGCAGGCCGTGGTCGATGGTCGCTGCGAGCAGCCGGACGTCGGGGCGATGGTCCGCGAAATGGCGGCGCGCCATATGCATCAGCGCGACGGAATCGCCGCCGCCGGAGACGGCGAGGATGAATGTGGCATTGGCGGGCAGGGCAAGCCGGCCAAATGCGGCGCGCGCCCGGTCTTCAGCGAACGTGATTGTTCCGGCCGTTTCGGGTCGGGTCAGCACCGGGCCTTGGCGTGCTCGGCCTGGATGCGCTGGCGCAGGCTGGCGGTCATCGACGGATGGGCGCGCAGCGCGTCGGCAAAGGTCACGCAGGCAATGTCGCGGTCGCCGAGCGCGGCCATGATCGTGCCGATCTTCAGCATGGTTTCGGCCGCCTTGCCGGCTTGAGGATGGCGCGCACGCGTGTCGATGAAAATCTCCGCGGCATCCTCAAGCCGGCCCTGGGCCCGGACGCTTTCGCCCAGCCAGAAGCGGGCATCGGCGATCAGCGCGTCGTCCGGATAGAGTTCGACGAAGCGTTCGAACACCTGCTCGGCGAGCGCATAGTCGCCGTTCAGCACATGGTCATAGCCGGTCTTGTAGAGCGTTTCGGCATTGGCGGTATCGGGGATCGCATTGGTCAGTTCGCCGCCGATGGCGGCCCCGATGCCGGTCTCGGAGAAATCGATCCCGGCGCCGGATACGGCGCCGTCCTGATCGACGGTCAGCGTGCCCAGATCGCGCGGGGCCGCGCCCTGCTGTGTGTCCGGTGCGATGCGCGGCGCCTTGTCCTGATCCGTCGACGCGACGGCATTGTTGCCGCCGGTCTGCGGTTCCAGCGCGCCCTGCTGCCGGTCCTCGAGCTGCTGCAGGCGGAACTCATTGTCCTCCTGCTGTCGGCGCATCTGCTCCTGCATCTGCAGAAGCTGGAAGTTCAGTTCCTCGAGCCGGCCGGTGAGCTGGCGCACCTGTTCTTCAAGCTGCAGGACGCGCGGATCGGTGATCTGCGCTGTGGCAGGCGCGGTCCATGCGACAAGGCCCAAAAGGCACAGCGCCGGTAGGCTCCAAAGATAATGTTTCGGTCTGGTCAAGCTCGTTTTCCCCCGGTGGAACGGCATGGCGTTTCGATCTGGCGGCTCTCATGCGCCGCCAGTGGGACGAGAATTTGGTGACGGGCGCCGCCGGGTCAACAAAAAAGCGGCCCCGGCTTATGCCGGAGCCACCCTGTGGCATTCATGTATCAGTGCTTTGAAGCGCCGGACCGGTCAGCTTCCCTGACCGGTGAGGACCGTGACGGCGCGCCGGTTCTGGTTCCAGCACGAGGCGGCGTCGCAGGTGGCGACCGGGCGCTCCTTGCCGAACGAGATGGTGCGCAGGCGCGATCCGTTCACGCCGCGCGATTCCAGAAACGCCTTGGTGGCGGCGGCGCGGCGGGCGCCGAGCGCGAGGTTGTATTCGCGCGTGCCGCGTTCGTCGGCATGGCCTTCGATGGTGATCTGGTAGTTCGGATACTGGTTCAGCCACTGCGCCTGGCGGGCGAGCGTCGCCTGCGCATCGGCGCGGATCACCGAGGAATCGGTGTCAAAGAAGATGCGGTCGCCGACATTGACGGTGAAGTCCTGGCTGGAGCCGGGCGCGGCGCCCGAAAGACCGAGATCGGCGGCATTGTTCGGCAGATTGTTGCGGTTCTGGGCGCAGCCGGTGATCGTCAGTGCCGTAAGGGCGACGATGATGGCGGCGCGCGCCGGACGCATGTGAGTTCGGCCCATGGCCAATACCTCTTGGTTCGAGACGGGTTCGGTCGCATCCTAACGATGGCCGAAGCCTTTTGGTAACCCTATCGGAGTTAACCGCCGTTTGAGGAAGACGGTTAACGGACCGTGTTTGCGGCGCCGAGCGCGCCGGCGCCCGCGGTGACGGCCAAATGCGGCGACATCGGGGCGGATGCCGTTTCCGCAAGGGCCGCGATCACTCCAGAAGCGGCGACCAGGCCGGATCGGACGCATAGCCTTCGACCCGGACGGGCTGTTCGTTGCGGCCGGTCAGATCGATCGAGAAAAGCTGTGGGCCGCCGGCGCCGGCATTCTGGCGGAAGAACATCAGATAGCGGCCATTGGGCGCCCAGGTCGGCCCCTCATTGTGGAAGCCGGTGGTCAGAATGCGTTCGCCGGAGCCGTCCGGACGCATCACGCCGATCGAAAACTGGCCGCCGGACTGTTTGGTGAAGGCGATCAGATCGCCGCGCGGCGACCAGACCGGCGTCGAATAGGAGCCGTTGCCAAACGAGATGCGGGTGGCACCGCCACCATTGGCGCCCATCACGTAGAGCTGCTGGCGGCCGCCCCGGTCCGACTCGAAGACGATGCGGCTGCCGTCGGGCGCATAGGAGGGCGAGGTGTCGATCGAGGCCGAATTGGTCAGCCGCGTCGTGTTCCTCGAGCGCAGGTCCATCGCATAGATGTTGGCGTTGCCGTCGGGCTGCTGCAGGCTCATGACGACCTTCTGGCCGTCCGGCGAAAAGCGCGGGCTGAACGTCATGCCGGGAAAATCGCCGACCAGCTCGCGCTGGCCGGTTTCGAGCTGCAGAAGATAGACCTTCGGCTCGCCGCCGGCGAAATCCATATAGGTGATTTCCTGGCGCGAGGGCGAAAAGCGCGGCGTCAGCACGATGTCGCCGCCCTGTGTGAGGTAGCGGTTGTTGAAACCGTCCTGATCCATGATGGCAAGGCGCTTGGTCCGGTTGTCGCGCGGGCCGCTCTCGGCGACATAGACGATGCGCGTGTCGAAATAGCCTTTTTCGCCGGTCAGCCGCTCGAAGATGGCGTCCGAGATGATGTGGGCGACGCGGCGCCAGTTTTCGCGGTTGGTGAAGAATTGTTCGCCGGTCATCTGTTCGCCGGCGAACGTGTCCCACAGGCGGAACTCGGCGCGCAGCCGGCCGCCGCCTTCCTCGGTGACGCGACCGGTGACCAGCGCCTGGGCGTTGATGACGCGCCAATCCTCGAACCGCGGTGCGGCGTCGGGATTGGAGACCTGCTCGATGAAAGCGCCCTTGTCGACCGGCACGAACAGGCCCGAGCGGCGCAGATTGTCGGATACGACCTGGCTGATCTGCGCGCCGATGCCGTCGCCGGAGATGAAGTCGGTGACGGCGATCGGCAGCGGTTCGATGTTGCCTTGGTTGATGTCGATCTCGACAAGCGCGCGGGCGGGCAGGGCGGTGGCGGCAAAAAGCGCCATCATCGCCATGAACAGGGCCGCCAGCCGGCCGGAAATGTGTTTCGTCGTCATGGTCAATCCTTTGGCTCAGCCATGGTCTGGCGCCCGGTTAGGGACGCTATGCGGCAGAGATGTGTCAATGGTGTGCGCGTTGCTGCGACAGGGAAATGGCTTCGTCATCGCTCAGAACATGTCGCTGGGATCGAAATTGACCACCACGTCACGCCAGGCATCATATTTGTCGGCGGGCAGGCTGTAGCCGTTCATGCCGCAGCGGAGCACCGCGCGGCGGGCGCTTTCGTCGGCCTGGCGGTTGCCCGAACTGTTGGTGATCGAGGGCTGGCCCTCGACGCGGCCGGAGGGGTCGAGCCGGAACCGCACCGAGACGCGCAGTTCGCCCGCATCGATGACGCCGGCGGGCGGGTTCCAGCAGGCCTGGATCTGGTTGCGCAGCGCGTCCATCTCGCTCTGGGTCAGCGTGGTGCCGCCCGTCGAACGCTCGCCGCCGAGCGAGGCGGTCTGGTCGGACGAGGCAGCGCCACCGCCCGACCCGCGCTCGCGGTTGAGGAGATTGGCGACTTCGTCGGTGTCGGCCTCTTCGTTGGTCTCCGGGGTCGTTGCGGCCTGTTCGCGCGGCGCCTCCTCATCCTGCCGGTTGGGCGTCTGGGCGGTCTGTGCCGGCGGGCGCTCTGGCCGCGCGGTCGGCGTCGGCAGGTCCTGCGGCAGTTCGACGAATTCGGGCTCGGGGGCGGGCTCCGGCTCGGCTGCCTCGATCACCTCCTCGACCGGGTCGGGCGCAACCTCCTGTGCCGGCTCGGGCTCGGGCGAAAGCTCGGTCGCCGGTGTCGATGGTTGTTCCGGCTGCGGTTCGGCGACGGGCTCGGGTTCGGGGCGGTCGGCGGGCGCGGGGATCGGCGTCTCAACCGGTTCGGGCAGGCGCGCCTCTTCCACCTCGACGGGCTGCTGCTCCTCGGTTTCGGGCGTTGCCTGGTCCAGCTCATTGTCGCCGATATTGACCGCTTCGGGCTCGGGTTCGTCCGGCGTTGCCGGTTCGGGCGCCGACGGGCCTTCGACCGGCGCATTCTCGGCGCCTTCCTGAACTTGCGTGATCTCGGCCAGGCTGACCAGTTCGACCGGCAGCGCCTCGACATCGTCGACGTCGAACGAAGCCGGCGCGGACAGGGAGATCAGTCCCCATCCGAGCAGGAGCGCATGCAGCGTCGCCGATGTGGCAAGGCCTGCGCGCATCTTACTACTGGTCCTGCTCTTGCAGGGTCACAAGGCCGAGATTGCGGTATCCGGCCTGGTTGATGCGGCCCATCACGGCCATCACCGTGCCATAGTCGGTCACCCGGTCGGCGCGGATATAGATGCGCTCGTCATAGCCGGTCTGGGCGATGGCTTCGAGCCGTGGCACCACATCGTCGATGGCGATCTCGGTCTCCTGGATGAACACCTGACCTTCATTGTTGATCGAAATCGTGATCGGCTGGGTGTCGGAGTTGAGCTGCTGGGCGCGGCTTTCGGGCAGATCGATCGGAACGCCGACCGTCAGCAAGGGCGCGGCGACCATGAAGATGATCAGCAGCACCAGCATCACGTCGACGAAGGGCGTGACGTTGATCTCGGAAATCGGGCGTGCGGCGCGCGGACGGCGGTTGCGCCGGCGCCGCGAGACCCATCCGCC
>JANSXT010000024.1 GCA_024742765.1 Phyllobacteriaceae bacterium
AACCCAGGCTCAACCCGAAATGCCCGGCATTGGCCGGCCCGTAATAGGCCTGCGTCTGGCTGCGCAGCACCGCTTCCATCACCAGCGCCTTTTCCGTCTCGTCGGTGACGTCCTTCAGCATCCGGTTGAACAGGCCCGGGGTCACCACCTGCCCCAAGGCCAGCTTCTTGCCCATCGTGGCGAGGTAATCGCGCAGGGCGATCAGCTTTTCGCGGCTCGGCGGTTCGTGGACGCGGTAGACCACCGGGGCGGTTTTCGCCTCCAGCGCCTTGGCCGCGGCGACATTGGCGGCGATCATGAAATCCTCGACCACCCGGTGCGCGTCGAGCCGTTCACGGATGGCGATTTCGGCGATCTGGCCCTTGGCGTCGAGCACCACGCGGCGTTCGGGCAATTCCAGTTCGAGCGGATCGCGGGCGTGGCGTGCAGCGGCCAGCGCCTTCCACGCGTCCCACAGGTTGGCGAGGTGTTCGGGGGGATTGCCGCTATCGACCGCCTTCTGCGCATCCTCGTAAGCGATGTTGTGCGCAATCCGCACAGCTGCGCGGGTGAAGCGGAAGCTCGATACCTTGCCGTCGCCATTGATGTGCAGGTGGCAGGCCATCGCCGCGCGGTCTTCTCCCTCTTTCAGCGAGCAGACATCGGCGCTCAGCACTTCGGGCAGCATCGGCACGACGCGGTCGGGGAAATAAACCGAATTGCCGCGCTTCCTCGCCTCGCGGTCGAGCGCGGAGCCGGGGCGGACGTAGAATGACACATCGGCAATCGCGACCAGCGCATTGAACCCGCCCTGCCCGTCCGGCTCGGCCCAGATCGCGTCATCATGATCGCGCGCGTCGGCAGGATCGATGGCGACAATGGGCAGGTGGCGCAGATCTTCGCGGGTCTTTTCCGACAGTTTCAACTTGGCCGCGCGCGGGGCTTCTTCCAGCACCTCTTCGGGGAAGATGTGCGGGATGCCATGCTTGGCGATGGCGATCATGCTGAAGCTGCGCGGTGCGAGCGGATCGCCGATGACTTCGACCACCTTCACGCCTGCGCGGTCTGATCGGCCGACACGTTCTGCGATCACCAGCTGCCCGGCCTCTGCCTCGCCCACATCGGCTATGGGGGCGGACTGGCGCACGCGCTTGTCGACCGGGGCGAGCCACGCCTTGCCGGTCTTGTCGATTTCGACCACGCCCATCAGCCCTTCGGTGCGCGAAGGCAGCTTCTTCATCGGATGGGCGATCCAGCCCGCCTCGGTTTCTTCGGTGCGGGCAAGGATGCGGTCACCGCGTTTCAAGGCAGGCGGGCGCTTCACGCCGGGGCGCGGACGCGGTTCGCGGATGGTGAGGCGCGGCGCGTTGCCGGGGGCTTCGGGGTCCCAATTGTCGGGCTCGGCGATAAGCTCGCCATCTTCAAGGGCGACGATTTTAAGGGTCGTGACCTTGGGCACCCCGCCCATGCGGTGGAAGGCGCTCTTCTTCCCGTCGATCAGGCCCTCTTCGGCCATGTCCTTGAGCAGGGCCTTGAGCTTGATCTTCTCCTGCCCCTTCAACCCGAAGGCCTTGGCAATCTCGCGCTTGCCGGCGGGAATATCGGAGGACTGGATGAAGTCGAGCACCTGTTGCGGCGTCGGCATTCCTTGAGGGAGTTTGGGGGGTTTGGGCATATCACCAGCCCTAACCGTTCGCCCTGAGCTTGTCGAAGGGCAGTCTTTCACTTTTTGCGATGTGCGGAAAGAAGTGCGGCCCTTCGAGAAGCTCAGGGCAAACGGAACAGGGTGCTATTCCTTGCCCACCGGCGCGAACGCCCCGCCCGGAACCGCGCTGGAAACGGGGGAGCAGAAATCACCATCGCAGGCTGCGACACCGAAAATCCAGTCGTCGCCGCGGACGCCTTCGAGCGTGAACTTTGTCGCTGTTCGCCACGATGCGAAGTTGCCAGCGTCGTCATAGCCGTGATCGCCCTTCATCTCGATCACACGTTCCGCTTTCTGAGGCCAGGCTGGCGCGTCGGTCGTCCGCTTGAGAATACGGAATTGGTGGCCACCCAGAACCTCGTCCCACTTGAGATCGGTGTAGGTCTTCACCGCCGCATCGACCGTCACCTTGGGCGGCATCGGCGCCCGTGCCAGCGCGTCGAGCGCACGCACGTTCAGCTTCGTAACACCCGCAAGATAGGCGAAGTCCATTTCCTCGATGGTGTCGCCGTAAAACACCCCGTTCTCGGTGCGCAGGTCCTGATGCTGGTGATCGTAATCCTCGACCCCCACGGAGAACCGGATCGCGGGGTAGCCCTTCTGGAGGAACGGCACCTGATCGCCGCCCCGCCCCATGCGGTCGGTGCGCCAGATCTGGCGGACCTGCATTTCGCCGGGGTGCTTTTCAGCCAGCCCTGCCACCCAGCGCGACAAGTTGCGCGAAGGGGTGTCATTCTCGCCGCCAAAGCGGGTTTGCGCGGCGCGCAGCCGGTCGGTGAGGTCAGCACGCGGGCCTTCGGAGAAGACGCGCACCACCTTGGGCTCGCAATATCCGTCCTTGCCGCAGGAATTGCCGACAATGTCGTTGTTGAGCACCGCCTTGACGGTAAATCCCTGCGCCTCTGCCCAGTCCGCGAGGATGCGCCCGCCGTGGAGCCCCTGTTCCTCGCCCGACAGCAGCGCGTAGATAATGGTGGAAGGGTATGTCTCGCCCGACAGCGCCCGCGCCGCTTCGATCACCAATGCGGTGCCCGACCCATCGTCGTTCGCCCCCGGCGCGTCGCTGGTGAAGTCCAGCGGATCGGACACGCGGCTGTCGATGTGGCCCTGAACGATCACGACTTCATTGGGCCGCACAGTGCCACGCTGGATGGCGACGGCGTTGCGCACCAATGTTGGCGCGGGAATGCGCGGGGCGGCGGTGATGGTGTCGCTGACGGGCAGCACTTCAAGGCAATCGCCGCACTTCGCGCCAATGCGTTTGAACTCCGCCAGCCCCCAATCCACCGCCGCGCCGATGCCGCGCTCGGGATCGGTCTGCGATGACAGCGTGTGGCGCGTGCCGAAGCTCACCAGCTTTTCGACATCGCCGCGCAGGCGCTCTGCAGAAACGCTGTCGGCGGGGTGCGTTTGCGCTGCGAGCGGGGCGGCGAGGAAAGCGGCGAGCAGAAGGGCGCGTTTGATCATGCGCACCATCTGCCCTTCCCGCCGCGTGGGCGCAAGCCCGGGGGCCTCGTCTCAATAGGCGCGGGCGATCAGGATGCGTTCGGCCGCAGGCTCCCCGGTGAAGATACAGGTGCCGGTTGCCGGTTCACCGCCGCGCGGCACGTTGCGGATGGTAAGTTTCAGCGCCTTGAGTTTCTCGACCACGGCATCAAGCGCCGCGCCGGTGGGTTTCGACCATTCGACCTCGACCCAGCCCGGATATTTGCCGCCGTTTTCGAAATTTGCCACGACCGCTGCCCAATCGGTCACGCCGCGGGTGATATTGGCATCGCGGCGATTGCGCGCTTCATCGAACAGGCTTTGCTGGATCGCTTCGAGCAGCGCCCCGGCTTCTGCCGTAAAATCGGCATGGGCGGGATAGGTAAAGGCGGGCTTGCCGTTATCGGCGTTCCACAGCGCGTCGCGGCGCAGCACGGCCAGCTTGCCTTCTGCCATGTCACGCGGGCCGACTTCGACGATGACAGGCGCGCCCTTGCGCACCCAGTCCCAGCGTTTCGCCGCCGCCTTGCCGGGTTTGGTATCGAGCAGCACGCGCACCTTTTCCCCAAGCGCGGTCTGCGCCGTCAGTGCGGCGCGCACGGCTTCGCAATAGGTCAGCAGCTCGGCATCCTCGGGCGCCTCACGCAGCATCGGGATGATGACGATCTGCTGCGGCGCGATGGCGGGCGGAACGCGCAATCCGTCATCATCGCCGTGGGTCATGATCACCCCTCCGATCAGCCGCGTTGAGGTGCCCCAGCTGGTGGTGTGGCAATATTGCTGGGCGCCTTCGCGATCCTGATACTGGATGCCGGCAGCATGCGCGAAATTGGTGCCGAGATAGTGGCTGGTGCCCGCCTGCAGCGCCTTGCCGTCCTGCATCATCGCCTCGATCGACCATGTCTCAACCGCGCCGGGGAAACGTTCGTTCTCGGGTTTTTCTCCGGCAATCACCGGCACGGCGAGGTCTTCTTCAACGCAGGCGCGGTACATTTCCAGCGCGCGGTGGGTTTCCACAATCGCCTGGTCGCGGTTCTCATGCGCGGTGTGGCCTTCCTGCCAGAGGAATTCGCTGGTGCGCAGGAACATCCGGGTGCGCATTTCCCAGCGCACCACATTGGCCCACTGGTTGGTCAGCAGCGGCAGATCGCGCCACGACTGCACCCAGCGCGCCATCGCATCGCCGATGATGGTTTCGGACGTCGGGCGCACCACCAGCGGTTCTTCCAGCTTGGCGGCGGGATCCGGGATCAGCCCGCCCTTGCCGTCAGCAATCAGGCGGTGATGGGTGACGACCGCCATCTCCTTGGCAAAGCCTTCGACGTGCTCTGCCTCGCGGGTGAAATTGGCGAGCGGGATGAACAGCGGGAAATAGCAGTTCTGCACGCCTGCTGCCTTGATCCGGTCATCCATCAAGCGCTGGATGCGTTCCCAGATGCCGTAGCCCCACGGCTTTATCACCATGCAGCCGCGCACGCCTGATTCTTCTGCGAGATCGGCGGCGTTGATGACTTCCTGATACCATTTGGCGAAATCATCGGAGCGCTTCACCGAGAGGGCGTGGCGGATCTGGGACACGAAAACAGCTTCCTCAATCATTGCATGGGCGCGCGGACAAACCGCAGGCGCGCCCCGATTGCGCTATTTGCTCAAGTCGTCCAGCTTCTTTTGCATTGCGGCCATCTGTTCGCGCAACAAGGCGATCTCGTCCCTCGCCTCGGTCACGGGGGCTGCGGGCTTATCCTTGCCCTTGGTCACGCCGGGCATGAAGGCATCGGCGGCAGCGCGCATCATTGCCATGTTGGTTTCATGGATCGCGGCAAAGGGATTCGCGCTGATCCCTTTTTCAAAGGCGTCGCGGATCTTTGACTGGTTGTCGCGGAAATTGGCCATGCTGGCTTCAAGGTATGATGGCATCAATGCCTGCATCGAATTGCCATACATGCCGATCAGCTGGCGCAGAAAGCTCACCGGCAGCATTTTCCCGCCATTGGCCTCTTCGTCCATGATGATCTGGGTCAGGATCGAATGGGTGATGTCATCGCCGGTCTTGGCGTCAAGCACCTGAAATTCGACATTCTCGCGCACCATCCGGGCCAGGTCTTCCAGCGTGATGTAGCTCGATGACGCGGTGTTATACAGCCGCCGGTTGGCGTATTTCTTGATGATCACCTCATCGCGCGCTTCACCTGATGCCGCTTTCGACCTGCTGACCATGTTGGTTTCCTGTAAGTTGACCCTGCAACGCCTTAGCACCTGCACAAGCTGCAGCGCAATATCGCGCCCACGATTGCTTTATCCTCGGCGCAGGCGCTGCCCGAGGGTCGTCAGCAATTCATATTGCGACAGAATATTTTGCTGCGCACAATCAGTAATGTCCGTGGAACCAATATCCCAGGGCACCCCAAGCCAGTCTCCGGCGGCAAGTTCCGGCGCGGAGGCAAGATCGACCACCACCATGTCCATCGACACCTTGCCAAGGATCGGCAGCCGGCGCCCGCAATGGTGCAAGGCGTTGCCGGGCCCGCGCAGGCGCAGGAAGCCGTCGGCATAGCCGATCGAGACCGTGCCGACCCGCATCGCGCGATCGGCGGTGAAGCCCGCGTTGTAGCCCACGCTCTCGCCCGCTGTAATGCTGCGGCACTGGAGCAGCGCGGCCTCAACCGCGATGACCGGGCGGATCAGCCCGGCAAGTTCTGCCCGCGGCACGCCGCCATACAGCGCAAGGCCGGGCCGGGTAAGATCGAAGGCGTAATCACGGCCAAGCGCGATCCCTGCGCTATTGGCAAGGCTGGCGCGGCGATGGGCAATCTTGACCGTGACCGCGACAAAGGCGCTGCGCTGGCGATCATTCATCGCGCTGTCCTCGTCCGCGCTGGCGAGGTGGCTCATCAGGATGTCGACATCAAGCGCGGCGATGCGCGGATCGCTGGCCTCTGCCGGGGCAATGCCCAGCCGGTTGATGCCGGTATCGATCATCAGGTGGCACGCCCCGCCGCCCGATGCATTCCACAGCGCGGCCTGCTGCAACGAATTGATCACCGGCACGGCGCCGATGGCGCGGGCATAGGCGCAATCAGCATCGGTCAAAGGGCCATGCAGCACCGCGATCTGCGCTGGCGGAACATGCCGCGCCACCGCCGCGACTTCGCACCAGTGGGCCACGAAAAAAGCCTCGCAACCCGCATCGCGAAGCACCGGCACGCAGGTATCGACACCCAATCCATAGCAATCCGCCTTCACCGCCGCGCCCGCCCTGCCCGCAGCCGGCAGGCTGTCCAGCGCGTGCCAGTTGGCAGCAAGTGCTTGCGCGTCGACCGTCAGCCGCAAGCTGGGCGACGGCATGACGTCAGTCATCGGCAAAGTCTTTCGGCGGCCCTCCGGGAATGCCCCACCAAGCCACCACCAGCCCGAAAGCAACCACGGCCCATGTGTACCACAGGCCCGAATAGATATCCCCGGTGCTGGCCACGATCACCCCGGCAATCAGCGGCAGGAACCCGCCGAGATAGCCCGCGCCGATATGATAGGGGATCGACATCGAGGAATAGCGGATGCGCGGCGGGAACATTTCCGACAACAGGGCCGCAACCGAACCATAGGTCAACGCCGAAAGCATCCCCAGCGCCAGCAGGATGCCGACAATGCCGATGATGTTGGCCATATCCGGCTGCTGTTTGGAAAAATCGAAGCCATATTGTCCCAGCGCGGCATGAATGCCCGCACGCCGCGCGGCGCTGTCGCTGAACCATGCCGGATCAATCGCAACCGGCTTTCCGCCCGCCATCAGCGCCAGCCTGTCGCCCTGCGTCAGTGTATAAGGCACGCCCGACGCGGTCAGCGTTTCCAGCACCTTGCCGCAATCGGTCTGTTCGCGCTTGAACAGTTCGGCAAAGGGATCGGTCACGCATTCCGGGCCGCTGATGGTTATCGGCGTTTGTTCTGCCGCTTTTGCAAGCCCCGGATTGGCCAGACTGCCCATCATCCAGAACAGCGGGAACAGCAATGCCAGCGTCAGCGCTGCGCCAATGATGATCGGCTTCTTGCGCCCCACCCTGTCAGACCATTTGCCGACGATCAGATAGAAGCTCATCGCGATGATGCCGGAAATCAGCAGGACAATCTCGACCGTCTGATCATCGACATGCATCGGCCCGCGCAGAAAGCTCATCCCCGAAAAGAACGCAGTGTACCAGATCGTCGTCAGGATGCCGGTAACCCCGAACAGCGCGACGAAGATGCGCTTGCCATTGCCGGGATAGGTAAAGCTTTCAATGAAGGGATTGCCCGATGTCTCACCCGCTTCCTTCATCGCCTGGAACACCGGGCTTTCCGACAGTTTCAACCGCATCCACAGCGAAATGATCAGCAGCACGATCGACAGCAGGAACGGCACGCGCCAGCCCCACGCGGCAAATGCGTCTGCCGGGATCAGGAAACGGCAGGCCAGCACCACGATGATCGACAGCACAAACCCGCCCGCGACGCTGGCCTGAATGAAGCTGGTGTAGAAGCCGCGCTTTTCCGGAGGGGCGTGTTCCGCGACATAAATCGCCGCCCCGCCATATTCGCCGCCCAGCGCAAGGCCCTGTATCACCCGCAGCAATATGACGATCACCGGCGCGGCCATGCCGATCGTGTCGACGGTGGGGATCAGGCCCACCCCGGCGGTGGCAATGCCCATCAGCGTTACCGTGACAAGAAAGGTATATTTGCGCCCCAGCCTGTCGCCCAGAAAGCCGAACAGGATCGCTCCCAGCGGCCGGAACGCGAAGCCGACCGCGAAGGTGGACCACACCAGCAACAGGCCCAGCGTTTCGTTATCCGTGGCGTAGAACGCATCTTTCAGGATGTAGGCGAGCGTGCCGTAGATGAAGAAATCATACCATTCGAAAATGGTCCCGGCGCTGGACGCGCCGATGACCAGACGGATTTCATTCTCGCTCGGCTCGCGGTCCGCAAGCGCCTGCGCTTCAGCCATGTTGCTCTATCCCCTTGTGCGCGGCCGCGCTGGCGGCATCTTCGCCCAACCCCTAGCCCGCGTCGGCGCGGCTTGAAAGCGCCTTGGTGGCGGCCTTCCACGGCAATAGCAGGGCACCGTGCCGGCCGGGATGATCGCGCGCCGGCGCCAGCAGGTTAAGATCGGGCCAGTCAGGCAGTGCGGATGTTCCTGCCAGCCATGCCTCGATCCCGTTCAGGGTCGCAGCGATGGCGCCCGCGTTCCGGTCTGCTGCCCCTTGGGCAAGCAGCGCTGCCGAAGCCTGTCCGATCGCGCAGGCTCTGACCTGCATTCCGATCCGGGCGATACCCCCATCCCCGGCGATATCCAGCCCCAGCACGATCTCGCTCCCACAGGTCCGCGAACGGGCCTCTGCCCGCAAGGCAAGGCGATCATCGAGCGGATAGGCCGCCAGTGCCATGGCCTGCGCCAGCAGTTCGGGCGAATAGAGTTTGGGCGGACGCGGCATGGCCATGGCCTGTCAGCCGGCAGCTTTGGCGGCCGCGGCTTCCTGCTTTTCGGATTCGCGGCGCAGCCGGTCGCGGCGGACGGAAATCATCGGGATCAGCTGGCGCGAGAAGCTGTCGGCGGCAGGATAGGTGCGGGCCGTGGTAATCCAGATCGGCCGGCCCTTGTAACCCCACGAATCGTCGAACCCGAGCACCAGCACGGAAAAGGCGAACACCGCAATCAGCGCGCCCTTAATGGCGCCGAAACCAAAGCCGAGCACGCGATCAATCGGCCCGAGGATCGCGCCTTCGGATGCTTCGCTGAAATTGCCCGCAATGACCTTCATCGCCGCATAGGGGATCAGCAGCAGCAGGACGAAGGCAAAGACCGGCGTCACCGCATCGGACCGGTAGAAGTCGCTCAACGCAGGCGTCAGCCGGGGGTGCAGGTAATGCACTGCAAAGGCTGCAAATATCCACGCCGCCAGCGACAGGACTTCCTGCACAAGTCCGCGCATTAAGCCGCCGATTGCGGCGATGGTAACGATGATGAGGATGAGGATGTCGAGCCCGGCCATAAGGTCGAGGGTCTATGCGCTGCCCATCACCTGGTCAACGAGGTTCGCAAGCGCGGCAAGCCCGCGATATCCGTTTCCGGAATCGCCGCCCGCTCCGCCGGTCGGGCCATATGAACGGGTAAAGCCGAGCTTGGCCGCCTCGCGCAGGCGCAGCGGGGCATGGGCAACCGGGCGAATCTCGCCCGCCAGCGACACTTCGCCAAACCACGCCGCCTTGTCGGGCAGCGGTTTGTCCGCCAGCGCCGATACCAGCGCGGCGGCCACCGCCAGATCGGCTGCCGGATCGGTCAGCCGGTAACCGCCTGCAATGTTGAGATAGACCTCGGCCGAGGAGAAATTAAGCCCGCAGCGCGATTCGAGCACCGCCAGCAGCATGGCGAGCCGGCCATTGTCCCAGCCCACAACCGCGCGGCGCGGGGTCGCGCCCGATTGCAGCCGCACGATCAGCGCCTGAATTTCGACCAGCACCGGTCGCGTGCCTTCCAGCGCGGGGAACACCGCGCTGCCCGCTAGCGGTGTCTCGCGCCCCGACAGGAACAGCAAGGAGGGATTGGCAACCTCCTCCAACCCTTCAGCCGCCATCGCGAACACGCCGATTTCATCGACCGCACCAAACCGGTTCTTGAGCGCGCGCAGGATGCGGTACTGGTGGCTGCGCTCGCCCTCGAAACTCATGACCACATCGACCATGTGTTCCAGCACGCGCGGCCCGGCAATGCTGCCATCCTTGGTGACATGGCCCACCAGCACCACCGCGCAGCCGGTTTCCTTGGCGTAACGGATCAGTTCCAGCGCGCAGCCGCGCACCTGCGAAACCGTGCCGGGCGCACCTTCGATCGTGTCGGAATGCATTGTCTGGATCGAATCGATCACCAGCAGCGCAGGCGGCGTTCCCTGCCCCAGCGTTGTCAGGATATCGCGCACCGAGGTTTCCGAAGCGAGCCGGATCGGCGCATCGGCCACCCCCATGCGGGCGGCGCGCAGCCGCACCTGCCCGGCGGCTTCTTCTCCGCTGACATAGACCACATCATTGCCGCCGCGCGCGATGGTCGCTGCGGTCTGGAGCAGCAGGGTCGATTTGCCGATCCCCGGATCACCACCCATCAGCACCGCCGAACCCGGCACCAGCCCGCCGCCCAGCGCGCGGTCAAACTCGGCAAGCCCGGTCGACTTCCTGACCGGCAGCTGCGTGGGAGCATTGAGCGGCTCGAAAGCGACTGCACGCCCCCCGCGCGACAGATCATGCTTTTGCGAGAACACCGTCGCCGGTACATCCTCGACCAGCGTGTTCCACTCGCCACAATCGGCGCATTGCCCCTGCCAGCGCGGTGATACCGAACCACAGGCCTGACACACATAACGGCGTTTCGTCTTTGCCATGCAATGCGCCCATAATAGGAACAGAATTAGAACGCAATTGCATTGCCGCGATCATCCACGCTAGGAACGCACCATGCGCCATAAAGAACTGCGCCTTGCCCTTGTCTGCTATGGCGGCGTCAGCCTTGCGGTCTACATGCATGGCATCACCAAGGAAATCTGGCATCTGGCGCGGGCCAGCCGGGGGTTTCATCAGCCCGGCCCAGTGCCGCTTGACGGGGTGGCAGCAGCCTATCACGAATTTCTGGCAGAAATTGAGCGCGAGGATGGCATCAGGCTGCGGGTCCTGCCCGATATCCTCACCGGTGCGAGCGCGGGGGGGATCAATGCGGTGTTCCTCGCCCAGGCAATCCATTCGGGCCATAGCCTCGAACCGCTGACCGACCTGTGGCTGGAAAATGCCGATGTCAGCCAACTGACCGATCCCGAGGCCGAGCCGATGTGGCGCTATGCCAAGCTGTGGGCGCAGCCGATTGCCGAATGGTTCCTGACCCGTCCGGGCAATGTGGTGAGCGAAACCGTCGCCCCCGGAACCCGAACCGAAGTGCGGCACAAGGTTTCGCGCTTCGTGCGCGGGCGCTGGTTCAGCCCGCCCTTTTCGGGAACCCGCTTTTCGGCGATGCTGCACGAAGCGCTGGAAAAAATGGCCGACGATGGCGACGGCATCACCTTGCTGCCGCCGGGACATCCGATCGACCTTGCCGTGACAGCCACCGATTTCCGCGGCTATCCGCAGACCTTGCGGCTCAATTCGCCGCCGCAGGTGGACGAGACCGAACATCGCGTGCCGATCGCTTTCCGGGCGCGGGTGGGAAGCGATCCGCCGCAACCACTGGCCGATCCGCTCGAACTGGTGCTGGCGGCGCGCGCCACCGCAAGCTTTCCCGGTGCCTTCCCGCCCCTGCGGATCAATGAGATTGATCAGCTTGCCCAGACCGAAGGGCTGGACTGGGCGACGCGCGACACCTTCCTGCGGCGTATCATGCCCGTGCATGTGCGCGACGACACAATCGCCGAGGTCGCGCTGATCGATGGTTCGGTGCTGGTCAATGCGCCCTTTGGCGCCGCGCTTGGCGCGCTGCATGGCCGCCCGGCCCAGCGCGAGGTTGACCGCCGCTTCGTCTATATTGATCCGCGCCCCGATACCCGCGGGTTGCTGCCGTCCGACCCGCCCGACAATATCGGGTTTTTCGGCGCGATCTTCGGTTCGCTGTCCACGATCCCGCGCGAACAGCCAATCCGCGACGATCTGGAACGCATCGAGCAGCAATCGCGCGATGCTTCGCGTTTGAAGCGCATCGTGATGGATCTGGAGCCCGATATTGATCACGCGGTGGAAAAGCTGTTCGGCTACACCTTCCTGCTTGACCGCCCGACCCCCAAACGGCTGGCAAGCTGGCGGGCCAAGGCGCAGCAGGCCGCGGCCGAACGGGTGGGCTATGCCTTTGGTGCCTATGCCCTTGCCAAGTTCGATGCCATCCTCAGCCAGCTTGCGCGCCTGACCTTGCGCGCCGCGGGTGACGGGCGGGCTGATCCGACCGCTATTGCCATGGCGCTGCGGGGCGAGCTTGCGGCACGCGGGCTGGAACGACTGACCGAAAGGGGCGGCGGGGCCACCCCTGCCGCAATCGGATTTTTCCGCGCGCATGACACCGGGTTTCGCATTCGCCGCCTGCAGATGCTGGCGCGCAAGCTATCGCGCGACTGGGAGCTTGATCCCGACATCCCCGATGATGCGCTGGATCGCGCGCGCGACCGGTTATACGGCATCCTTGCGCTTTATTACCGCGCCGATGAAGGCGTGTTGCAGTCCGAACGTTTCGCCGTGCTGGCCGAAAGGGCGCTGGAGGCGCCCGGTTCGGTGATCGATTTCCTCGCCACCGAACGCCTGCTGCCAACCACCGACCTTGCGGCCGAGGAACTGCTGATCGACGCGCTTGAGGACATGCCGAAAAACCTCAAGCGGCGGATGCTGCTGACCTATCTCGGCTTTCCGTTCTATGATGTGGCCACCCTGCCGCTGAGCCGGCGCGAGGGGCTGGATGAATTCAATCCGGTCAAGATCGACCGCATATCCCCCGATGATGCGCGCTCGATCCGTGAAGGCGGAACCATGGCGACGCTGCGCGGGATCGAATTCTACAATTTCGGCGCCTTCTTCAGCCGCGATTACCGCGAGAATGATTACCTGTGGGGACGGCTGCACGGGGCCGAGCGGATGATCGATCTGGTCGCCTCCACCGTGGGCGGAAGCATCCCCGAAGCCCGCATCCGGAACGCCAAGCGCGCCGCGTTTCTTGCCGTGCTGGAGGAGGAGGAGATCACCGGAAGATGCCAGCGCGGGCTGATCGAACAGATCCGCCTCGAAGTGGGTGAGCGGATGGGTTAGCTCCGGGCCGGGGCAAAGAACAACAGCATGACCAGCCGCGCATCCTCGGGCGTGGTGCCAAACCCCGGCGCGGCGTTGTGGAATTGCCAGGGCGAGAACAACAGCAGCCGGTTGAACCGCGCCGGAACGCGCAGCACCCGCTCCCATTTGGCCGGGGCAAGCGTGTCCTTGTTGACCACATCCTCGATCAGCGCGTTGGCATCGGCATAGCCCGAAGCGGCGATCTGCGCCGGGTCCTGCGGCACGGCTTCCAGCCCGGTGCGCTTGTGACGGAAGAAATCGGTGCCGCCGGCATCGGGCTTGGCGCAATCCTCGGGGCGTGAAAGGTAGAGGATGCCGGAATAGCTGGCCGGGTCGATATGCACCCCGCTTTTGCCCTTGTCGCCCTTGCGGGTCAGGCGGCAATGCCCGTGCTGGGTGCCGGGCGCTGCGCCAAGCCCGGACCCGAGCTGGCGCGAAACTGCGCTGTCCAACGCTGCGGTATCCAGCGGCGCGGTGGAATTGCGCCCGGGAAAATTGCCATGCTGCGCTGCCGGATCATAGTCCAGCATCAGCGCCGCACGGCGGGCCGCCCATGGGTCCTTGAGAAAATTGTCGAGGATGATGAGCGATGGCAGCACCGCGCATCAACCGCCGAACACGTCCTTGAGCTTGTCGAAGAAACCGCGGGTTTCAGGGCATTCGTCGCCGGTCTCGGTTTCGCGGAATTCCTCAAGCAGCTCTTTCTGCCGGCGCGAGAGTTTTGTCGGGGTTTCGACCATGATCTCGACCACCAGATCGCCGCGCCCGCGCCCTTGCAACACCGGCATCCCCGCGCCGCGGATGCGCAGCTGCTTGCCCGACTGGATCCCGACCGGGATTTCAAGCCGGTTGGTTGAACCATCAAGATCGGGGATCTCCACGCAGCCGCCCAGCGCCGCCGTGGTGAAGGACACCGGCACACGCGTCATCAGCGTGGTGCCTTCGCGTTCGAACACGCGGTGCTGCTGGACATGGAGGAAGATGTAGAGATCGCCCGCCGGCGCGCCGCGCTGCCCGGCCTCGCCCTTTCCGGACAGGCGGATGCGCGTGCCGGTATCGACCCCGGCGGGAATATCCACCTTGAGCGCCTGCGGAAGGTCCACCCGGCCCTCGCCCCGGCATTCGCGGCAGGGATTTTCGATCAGGCTGCCGCGCCCGTTGCAGGTGGGGCACGGGCGCTCGATCACGAACAGCCCCTGCTTGGCGCGGACGGAACCCATGCCATTGCACAGGTTGCAGGTGCGCTCGCTGGTGCCGGGGGTTGCGCCGCTGCCGTCGCAGGTATCGCAGGATTGGCTGACCTCGATTTCGACTTCGGTGGTCTTGCCGTGGAAGGCCTCTTCGAGGGTGACCTGCATGTCATAACGCAGATCCGCGCCGCGCCGGTTCTGCTGGCGCTGTGCCCCACCGCCGCCAAAGGCGCTGCCGAAGATGGTTTCGAAAATGTCGCCGATATCGGCAAAATCGCCGCGCCCGCCCCCGGAACCACCGCCGCCAAACGGCCCGCCGCCGCCGTTCATGCCCTGGGTGAAAGCCTCGTGACCAAAACGATCATAGGCCGCGCGTTTCTGCGGGTCCTTAAGGCAATCATAGGCCTCGTTGATTGCCTTGAACTTCGCCTCGCACGAGGCATCGCCCGGATTGCGGTCCGGGTGATATTTCATCGCAAGCTTGCGATAGGCGCTCTTGAGCACTGCCCCGTCGGCATCGCGCGAGACTTCGAGCGTCTGGTAGTAATCTATCTGGGCGCTGGACATGATCGTGACCTATTCCCCGTGACCAACCGCCAGCGATGCGCCGGATGCAAGATCCGGACGCATCGCCCGCAAGCTGGGTGGCATCGGGGCCTTAGCCCTTCTTGTCTTCGTCGACCTCGGAGAATTCGGCGTCGACGACATCTTCATCGGCTTCCGGTTCCGCTGCAGCTTCGGCGGCAGCATCGGGCCCTGCGGCCTGCTCCTGTTCGTAGATCTGCTGGCCCATTTTCATCGCCGCCTCGGTCAGGCCTTGCGCCTTGGCATTGATGTCATCGGCGTCCCCGCCTTCAAGCGCGGTCTTGGTCGCGGCAAGCGCTTCCTCGACGGCGGCCTTGGTGGCGGAGTCGATCTTGTCGCCGTGTTCGGCCAGTTGCTTTTCAGTCGCGTGGACGAGGCTGTCGGCTTGGTTGCGCGCTTCGGCAGCGGCGCGGCGCTTCTTGTCTTCCTCGGCGAACTTTTCGGCATCCTTGACCATCTGGTCGATGTCGTTGTCGGTCAGACCGCCCGACGCCTGGATCTTGATCGTCTGTTCCTTGCCGGTGCCCTTGTCCTTGGCCGCGACCGAAACGATGCCGTTGGCGTCGATATCGAAGGTCACCTCGATCTGGGGGATGCCGCGCGGCGCCGGCGGAATGCCGACCAGATCGAACTGACCAAGCAGCTTGTTGTCGGACGCCATTTCGCGCTCGCCCTGTGCGACGCGGATGGTCACGGCGGACTGGTTGTCCTCGGCGGTCGAGAAGACCTGGCTCTTCTTGGTCGGGATCGTCGTGTTGCGGTCGATCAGGCGGGTGAAGACGCCGCCAAGCGTCTCGATGCCCAGCGACAGCGGCGTGACGTCGAGCAGCAGCACGTCCTTGACGTCGCCCTGCAAGACGCCGGCCTGAATGGCGGCACCCATGGCCACCACTTCGTCCGGATTGACGCCCTTGTGCGGGTCCTTGCCGAAGAAGGATTTGACCGTCTCCTGAACCTTGGGCATGCGCGTCATGCCGCCGACCAGAACCACCTCGTCGATCTCGCCGGCTTTCATGCCGGCATCCTTGAGGGCTGCGTCCATCGGCTTGACGGTGCGCTTGACCAGATCGTCGACAAGGCTTTCGAACTTGGCCCGTGTCAGCTTCATCGTCAGGTGCTTGGGACCGGACGCATCGGCCGTGATGAAGGGCAGGTTGATCTCGGTCTGTGCCGACGAGGACAGTTCGATCTTGGCCTTTTCGGCGGCTTCCTTGAGGCGCTGCAGGGCCAGCTTGTCGCCCTTCAGGTCGATGCCCTGATCCTTTTTGAACTCGGCCGCAAAATAATCGACCAGCCGCATGTCGAAGTCTTCACCGCCAAGGAAGGTGTCGCCATTGGTGGATTTGACCTCGAAGACGCCGTCGCCGATTTCGAGGATCGACACGTCGAACGTGCCGCCGCCCAGATCGTACACCGCGATCGTCTTGCCGTCGCGCTTGTCCAGGCCATAGGCCAGGGCAGCAGCGGTCGGCTCGTTGATGATGCGCAGCACTTCCAGACCGGCGATCTTGCCGGCATCCTTGGTGGCCTGGCGCTGCGCGTCGTTGAAGTAGGCGGGGACGGTGATGACGGCCTGTTCGACGGTCTCGCCCAGATAGCTCTCGGCGGTTTCCTTCATCTTCTGAAGGACCATGGCGGAAATCTCGGCCGGGGAACGCTTGTCGCCGCCCGCTTCGACCCAGGCATCGCCGTTCTTGCCCTCGACGATCTTGTAGGGGACCATCTTCTTGTCTTTGTCGACGGTCGGATCGGAGTAGCGGCGGCCGATCAGGCGCTTGACCGCGAACAGCGTGTTTTCGGGGTTGGTGACCGCCTGACGCTTGGCGGGCTGGCCAACCAGACGTTCGCCATCGTCGGTGAAAGCCACCATGGACGGTGTGGTGCGCGCACCTTCCGCATTCTCGATGACCTTTGCGTCCTTGCCGTCCATGACGGCGACGCAGGAGTTGGTCGTTCCCAGGTCGATGCCGATAACTTTTGCCATGTCTAACCTCTTTCTTCAGCGAACCGCACGGACCCGTTATGGCGTTCGTATGCGCGGCCCCTCTTCGTTGGCAGATCGATTGTTTCCGGACGGCGCAAAAGGCGCCATCCGCGCTGGCGGGTATATAAGGAGGGCGCATTTTGCGTGCAAGGCGCGTGGTTTGGAATGTTTGGGATGCGAGGACGGTCGAGCGCGCCTACTGGCCGAGGATCACATCGAGAACGGTTCTCGATTGTCCCTGTTGCGCGCCGACATCGGCCTGCGGACGCGGCGCGCCCGTCGAGGAGGTGACGGTGCGGTCCGGCGGCGGCAGGGCGATGCGCTCGCGCGCCACCGCGCCCGATGGCGGCGACCGGTCGCTGGCGATCGGCGTGCCGCCGTCGACAGGCGCGGAAGGCCGCCGGCCGGGTCCGAACGGAAAGCCTTCGGGACGCGGCTTGGGAATGACGTTGAAGGGCATGTAGCCGGGCAGGTCCGTGATCGGCAAACCCTGGTGCGCGGCGACCATGAAATCGCGCCACGCCTCGGCCGGCAGCGTGCCGCCGGTGACGTTCTTCATCGGCTTGCCGTCATCATTGCCGAACCAGACGCCCGTCACCAGATGCGCCGTATAGCCGACGAACCAGGCATCGCGCGCATTCTGGGTGGTGCCGGTCTTGCCGGCGGCGGGATGGTCGAACCGCGCCGCCCGGGCGGTGCCCGCGCGCACGGTCTGGCTCATCATCTGGTTCATCATGCCGGCCAGATCGGGCGGCAGCACGCGGCTGGGGCTTTCGGTGCGTTCATACAGCACCTCGCCATCCATCGTCGTCACCCGCCGGATCAGATGCGGCGCGGCGCGATAGCCGCCGGATGCGAACGGCACATAGGCCGATGTCAGCTCATAGAGCGTGACTTCGGACGTGCCCAGAGACAACGACCCGTTGGCCTTGAGCGGCGAGGCGATGCCCATCTTCTGTGCCGTGCGGACGACCGTGCCCGGGCCGCTTTCCATGATCAGTTGCGCGGCGACCGAGTTGAGCGATTTCGACAGCGCGGTCTCCAGCGTGACCGGCCCGTGATACTTCCCGCGATAATTCTCCGGCGACCAGTTGCCAAACCGGACCGGCGTGTCGTTGCGCACCGATGACGGCAGCGCGCCGTTTTCCAGCGCGGCCAGATAGACAAACGGCTTGAACGCGGAGCCGGGCTGGCGCTTGGCCTGGCTGGCCCGGTCGAACTGCGAGACGGCGTAATCGACGCCGCCGACCATGGCGCGGACGGCGCCGGTCGGATCGATCGCCACCAGCGCGCCCTGGCTGACATCGCGCTCGGCGCCATATTCGGCGACCGCGGCGCGGATCGCCGTTTCGCCGGCGGTTTGCAGGTAGAGATCGACCGTGGTGTCGACGATCACGTCCTGGCGGACTTCGCCGATCAGTTGCGGCAGTTCCTCCATGACGGCATCGGCGACGTAGTGATGCGCGCCGGACCAGTAACGGTTGGCGCGGGCAGCGGGGCTCGCCAGGGCCGCGGTCATTTCCGTGTCCGACACAAGCTCCTGTTCGCGCATCACCGAAAGAACCACTTGGGCGCGGCGTTCGGCCCGTTCGGGATTGCGGTTGGGCGACAGGCGCGACGGCGCCTTCAAAAGCCCGGCGAGAAGCGCCGCTTCGGGCAGCGACACGTCCCGCGCCGACTTGCCGAAATAGCGGCGCGCGGCAGCTTCCACGCCATAGGAGCCAGAACCGAAATAGACGCGGTTCAGATAGAGTTCGAGGATCTGCTCCTTGGAATATTCGTGTTCGAGCCACAGGGCCAGCAGCACCTCCTGGACCTTGCGGCCGATTGTGCGCTCAGGCGTCAGGAACAGGTTCTTGGCGAGCTGCTGCGTGAGCGTCGAGCCGCCCTGCACCAGCCCGCCCGCCATGACGTTGCGCGCCATCGCGCGGGTCAGGCCGATGGGGTCGACGCCGAAATGGGAGAAATAACGTCGGTCCTCGATGGCGATGACGGCCTTGGGAATATAGGGGCTCATCTCATGCAGACCAACCGCCGCGCCGCCGGTCGCGCCGCGATTGGTGACCAGCGTTCCGTCGACGGCGATGATCTTGACGTTGGGCGGCCTGTCGGGAACGACCCATGCGCTCGCCGCGGGCAGTTGCGCGCCGTACCAGGCGATGATGCCGGCAAGGGCGACGCCGCCCCAGATGCAGGCGATGAACGACCAGTAGACAAGGCCGCGCAGGAAACCGCGACCGCCACCGCTCGATTTGCGGCGCCTGCCGGCCGAACTGCGTGCGGCCGGTTTTCGACGCGCGCCGGACGCCGCCTTGGTCGCCGGCTTCTTGGACGACGGCTTGCGCTTGCGCGCCGGCGGAGGCGCGGCGCGATCGGCTGCGGTCACCGAGAAATCGGCGGCCGATCTGCGGCCTCTGCGATCCTCGAACCGTGGCTCGACGCGCGTCTTGCGCTTCTTTCGTCTTGAAAACATGCGGGCCCGCACAACCGTGACACAGAACAAACGAACGGCCCGGTGACCCTAGAACGCGGCCATTTAAGGTGCGGTTAACCGAGCGGGCCTGACAGGTTGGTTCCCCGGCCCGCTGGCGATCATTTCGAGGCGAGTGCGTCGAGAATGCGCGCCCAGGAGCGCTGACCCTTGGTGAACGAGGCCAGATTGTATTTCTCGTTGGGCGAATGGATGCGGTCGTCGGACAGGGCAAAGCCGACCAGCAGCGAATCCATGCCCAGCATCGCCTTGAAATCGCCGACGATCGGGATCGAACCGCCCATGCCGATCACCGCGGCCGGCTTCGGCCATTCGTCGGACAATGCGGCCTTTGCGGCCAGAACGGCGGGCGCGTCGGCCGACAGGACAAGGGCGGGCGACGCGCCATGCTCGGCGAACGCCACCGAACAATCGGCGGGGACGCGTTCGCGCACGAAGGCGCGAAAATTGTCGCGGATCGCTTGCGGGTCCTGACCGGCGACCAGCCGGAACGAGACCTTGGCCGACGCGGTGGCCGGAATGACGGTCTTGAACCCCTCCCCCGTATAGCCGCCGATCATGCCGTTGACCTCGGCAGTCGGCCGCGCCCATGTCAGTTCCAAGACGCTGCGGCCACGTTCGCCGGAGGGGTGTTTCAGGCCGATCTCGCCAAGAAAGGCTTCGTCGGTCATCCCCAGCGCCTTCCAGCTCTCCAGTTGCTGCGCCGGCACCTCCTCGACGCCATCGTAGAAATGCGGGATGGTTACGCGGCCGGTCTCGTCGTGCATGGCCGCAAGGATGGCGCTCAATATGTGCAGCGGATTGGCCGCCGCGCCGCCGAAATGCCCCGAATGCAGATCGCGGTCGGCGGCGCGCACCGTGATCTCGTCGCCGGTCAGTCCGCGCAGGCTGCCGGAGATCGCCGGCGTTTCAGCGTTCCACATGGACGTGTCGCAGACGAGCGCGACATCGGCCTTCAATTCGTCGGCATGGGCTTCAAGGAACGGCTTGAGCGAGGGCGATCCGCTTTCCTCCTCGCCCTCGAACAGGATCGTGACCCGGCAGGGAAGCGCGCCGTGGACGGCCTTGTAGGCCCGGCAGGCTTCCACGAATGTCATCAACTGGCCCTTGTCGTCGGACGCACCGCGCGCCGAGATCACCTTGGTGCCGTCGACTGTCTTCACCTTCGGATCGAACGGGTCGTCGTCCCACAGTTCGAGCGGGTCGACCGGCTGGACGTCGTAATGGCCGTAGAACAGGACATGGGGCGCGTCGTCGGACGACCCTTCATGATGGGCGACCACCATCGGGTGGCCTTTTGTGTCGCGCACCGAGGCGTCAAAGCCGATCGATGCCAGATCGTCGGCCAGCCATTGCGCCGCGGCCCGGCACTCGTCCGCATAGGCCGGGTCGGTGGAGATGGAGCGGATGCGCAACAGCGCAAAGAGCCGATCGACACTGGCATCGACCGACCGGTCGAGCGTGTCGAGGACGGGTTCCAGGGCCGGTGCCGAATTGGTCACGGATCGCCTCCATCATCATGGTTCAGTGCAGCGGCTTTTTGATGGGCTCGCACGCCGAACTTGTCAAAACCATAAACCGGGCAGGCACAAAAAAAGCCATCATGCGGAGGTCACGCATGATGGCTCAAGAACGAAAGTGGCAGCCCGGAGAGGGGGATTAGGCTGCCACTGGTCCGGATCGGCGGGGGACGGGCCTTAGCCGGACAACGGCATTGCTGCCGTTAATGGTAAATTAACAGAGCGTTTGCGGCGAAATATTGGCAGAGGCGACCTGATTTCACGAAATCACACAAGTGTCATGGACCGTGTACGTTTACTGTGGCGGGAAACGCACCATGACATCGCTCCGACGTGCCCCTATACATGCGCCGGTTACGGGGCGATGCATGAAGTGAACGGGCGCCTGTGATTCGCGCTTGAGTCCCGCATCCGCGGCGTTTCAAAGCTGTTTCGGCCGTCAGGCGCGGCGCGAGGTCCATGCGAGGGGAAGAACCATGTGCGGCATTGCCGGATATGTGACCGACGAGTTTTCCACAGGGCTGCCCGACAGCGCATTCGTCGGCGCGATTGCCGAACGTCTCGAACAGGCCGGCACCGGGGAAAAAGCGGTCGGCACGCTGGGCGACGTCATCGCGTCGCTGAAGGCGCGATTCGGCGAGATGATGGCGATCGGCTTTGTACGCGCGGTGGCACTCGATGCCGATCTCGAGGCCGGACTGCGCGATCTCTCCGCCCGCCTCGGCGACCATGAGACCGCTCTGACCGCGCTTTCGGAAGCCGGACGCACCGATCTCGATCCGCTGATCGAGGGCCTGCGGGACTTTGGCTGGCAGCTTGACGCCGAACTGGCCGACCATGCGGCCACCGCACGCGGACTGGTCGGCCCCGGCATCGATCTTGGTGCGACGACGGCGCTTCACGTGGCCATTGCCGCAGAGTATGTGCTGCGTGCCAATGACCGGCTGGAGGTGCGGGGCCGCGATTCGGCGGGCATTGCCATCCAGCTCGATGTGCCGGCGGCCACGCCAGCCGGCCTGCCGGACGGGGTGGCCAGGACGCTTGCCAGCCGCACGGCCGACATCCATGCCGGGCACGGTGCGGTCTATGTGACGCCACGCGATGCCAGCGGAACCACCGTCACCTTCATCTACAAGACAGCCAATCTGGTCGGCCGGCTTGGCGACAATGGCGCCGCGCTGCGCGATGCGCTGCGCAAGGATGCGCTGTTCTGGGCACTGGCGGCCGGAGCACGGCGCGTCTCGATCCTGTCGCACACGCGCTGGGCCTCGCATGGTGTCATCTCGGTCGCCAATTGCCATCCGCACAACCCCTCACTGACGGGCGATGCGCCCGGCGACGCCAAGGCCGCGCTCGGCGCGATGTATGCGCTCAATGGCGATGTGGACAATCACGGCGAACTGATGACCGAACTGGTCACCAACCGGCAAAGCGCGGTCGACGCCGCGATCACCACCGATGCCAAGGTGATCCCGCTTGCCGACAGGCTGGCCGATGCCGCGTCCGACAGCCGGCTGGAACGGTTCCGCGCGGCGACGCGGCGCCTTGATGGCTCGGTGGCCATTGGCTGCATCGATCCGATGATGCCGGGCGAAGTGCTTTTGGCACAAAAGGGTTCGGGCCAGGGCCTTTATGCGGCGCGGCTTGCCGATGGGTTCATGTTCGCTTCGGAAAGCTACGGGCTTTGCAACGCGGCGCGCGAAGCGGCAAACCTTGCCCGTTCGGTCGCCGGCGGCTCGGTGATCCATCTGGATGCGAACAGGGGCGAAGCGGTCATGCGAACCGTCAATGACGGCACGCCGGCCAAGATCAAGTACGACCCGATCCAGATCTATGCGCGCGATATCTATCGCGGCGACTTCGACACGTTCCTTGAAAAGGAAATCCATGATGGACCGACCAGCGTCGCCAAGACGCTGCGCGGCCGGTTCCGGCGCGAAAAGGGCTTGGTCGCCTTCGACAAGCTGCCCAACGATATCTGGGCGGAGTTGCGCGACGCGCTCAAGGGCGGCCTCTCGCGGGTCTATGTGATTGGCCAGGGCACGGCGGGCGTTGCCGCAGTGGGCATCGGCCATCTGGTTGAAAAGGCCATCGCACGCGACAGCCGGTTGCGCATTCCGGTCGAGGCGGTGCGCTCGTCGGAACTGTCGGCCGATATCGATGCCTACGATTTCAAGCGCTCGCTGGTGATCGCCGTGTCGCAATCGGGCACGACGACCGACACCAACCGTGCGGTCGATCTGGCCCGCGAGCGCGGCGCATTCGTCCACGCGATCGTCAACCGGCGCAGCTCCGACCTCGTCCGCAAGGCCCATTCGGTGCTCTACACCTCCGACGGGCGGGACGTTGAGATGTCGGTCGCCTCGACCAAGGCGTTCTACTCGCAGATCACCGCCGGCAAGCTGACCGCGCTGTTTCTGGCCGCCCAACTCGGCGCGATGACCGATGTGGAACTGGCCTATGAAATGGGCGAACTGGAAAAGCTGCCCGGACACATCGCGGCGGTCCTGGCGGACGAAGCCCACATCGGCCGGTGCGCGCGCGATCTGGCGCCCTGTTCCCGCTACTGGGCAGTCACCGGGTCGGGCGTCAACCATGTGGCGGCGCTGGAAATCCGGATTAAGCTGTCCGAGCTCTGCTACAAGTCGATCCCGGTCGACTTTACCGAGGACAAAAAACATATCGACCTTTCGACCGAGCCGCTGACGCTGGTGGTCGCCAACGATCTGCCCGGCGATCTGGTCGGCGACGTCGTCAAGGAAGCGGCGATCTTCAAGGCGCACAATGGCCGCCCGGTCGTCTTCGCGACCAAGGGCGCGGATGCGGACGCTTTTTCGGGCTATGCGGAACGGGTCATCGCGCTGCCCGACGTGGGCGCCGATCTGGCCTTTGTTCTTGCGACAGTGGCCGGCCATCTGTTCGGCTTTCACGCGGCACAGGCGATCGACGAAGGGGCACAAAAGCTCAAGCCGATCCTCGCGGGCCTGGGGCTGGTGGCGATGGGCGAACAAAGCGCCGACCCGCAAGCGGTCGGCGCGGCTCTTGAAACCTTCGTCGACGAGGCGGCCGATGGCGCGTTCAATTCCGGCCTCGGCGCCAGCCATCTGGCGCAGATCGCGCGCCTTGCCGGGCAGATGCGCGAAGGGTCCGATGTCGCGGGGCTGGCCCAGGCCGCCCTGCCGCTCATCCGGGACGCGTTCGAGGAAACCTCGCGGCCCGTCGACACGATCCGCCACCAGGCCAAGACCGTCACGGTCGGCACCAGCCGCCCCGAGGACGCGCTGTCGGCGGCCATCCGCGACGCGCTTGCCGGGCTCGGTCTCGCCGACAGCCGCATGTCGTTCGACAACCGCAAGACGCTGGCTGTCGTTTCCCGGCTGGTCGACCGGATCGAATGGGCCGCTCTGCTCGATGTCGAGGAAACGCAAGGGACCACGCTGGTGCGGCTGGCCGCGGGCGGCAAGGCGCCGGACGCGCTTGCCGGCTATGGCGAACCGCGAACCGGCATCGGCGTGATCGGCACGGCGCTTGACACAAATGCGCTCGCCTGCGGCTTTATCGGGCGCCAAGCGGTGATCGCGGTTCCGGTTACCGGCGCGTCCTTCGCCGGCACCGAACAGATCCTTTGCCTTTCGGTGACGATGCTCGCCCACGCCTCGCGCGACCGGAAGACGGCGGTGATGAATGCGCTGGGCACCTACCGCACGACGCTGCGCGACTGGGAGCAGACGCTCGGCGCCGACGCCGATGCGGCGCTGCAGCGGCGCATCGCCAGCGAGGACCCGCTGACCGTCACCTTCCGGCCGGCCGCCCTGGTGCCCGGCGCCGACGAGGCGCGCCAGTCCGCCTGACGGACAATGCAACTTGCGACCCGTTGCCGGCGTGGCGGACATGCGCTTAGCTGCCGGGACGATCACGCGATGGAGAGACGCAATGACACCGATGATGATGCGGGGCACCGCCCTTGCCGCATGCCTGACCCTTTTGCCCGCCGCGGCAGCGGCCGAGGAGACCGATGTGCGCATCGATCTCGACGGTCAGGCGATTGTCGGCACGCTGGAGGTGCCGCCGGGTGATCCGGCGCCTGTTGTCCTTCTGCTGCACGGCTTCACCGGCACGCGCGACGAATTGCCGGTCAAGGACACCGATGAAGGCGTCTTCGCCCGCACCGCCCGGCTTCTGGCGGAAGCTGGCTATGCCAGCCTGCGCATCGATTTTCGCGGCTCGGGCGACAGCGACGGGGCCTGGGAGGACACGACCTTCAGCGGCCAGACGGCGGACGCGGTCGCGGCCATTGACTGGCTGGCCGCCAGCGACGCGGTCGATGGTGAGCGCATCGCCGTCCTTGGCTGGTCGCAGGGCGGGCTCGTCGCCGCGCATGCGGTCGCCGAACGCCCCGATGTGGAGGCGGCGATTCTGTGGGCGCCGGTCGTCCATCCGCTGCACAGCTATGAGGGCCTTCTGGGCGCCGAAACGCTGACCGAAGCGCTTGCCGCCGAGCCGGAAACGCCGATCACCGCGACGTTGCCCTGGGGCGCGGAAACCGTGCTGCGCGCCAGCTTTTTCCAGGAGCTTGCGCTGACCAACGGCGCCGCCGCCATTGCCGCCTACAAAGGTCCATTAAAGGTCATTGTCGGCGCCAGGGACAATGTCGTCGCGCCCCAGCCGGCGACGGGCGAAGCGCTGCTGCGCTATCATGACGGCCCCGAAGCGCTGTCGGTCTTTGACACCGACCATGTGTGGGATGCTTTTGCCGGGCCGGAGACGATCGACGGCTCCATGGTTCCCGCAACGCTCGAATGGCTTGAAACCCATCTTTGAGCAGGCACCGGCGCGCCAGCGGTTTGCCCGCACCGAATTCCGCGTGCCCACAAGAAAACGGCCCGCTCGGAAGAGCGGGCCGCTTTTTTTCCTGCCGGTTCGGCAAGCTAAGATAAAGACCTTAGCTGCCGGCGCCGGTGGCCGAAGAGTTGGCGTTGTCCAGCTGCGTCTGGATGAAGCCAAACGTTTCAGCCAGTTCGGTACCGATTGCGCTGGCGCCGGCGATGATGGCAACAGCGATCAGAGCAGCGATCAGACCGTATTCGATGGCAGTCGCACCCGACTCGTCTTTCAGAAAACGTGCAAACATTGGTGAGCTCCTTACTCGTGTCAAACAGCACTCTGTCGGGTTTCTGTTCGGCCCGATCAGTGAGGCCAACCTACACGGGGCCGATTGCCAGCCACTTAAGGTTTAGGGTTTCGCATTGGTAAACGCCGCCATGGTGAAGGAAGGGTTGATCGGGGTAGGGAGCGGAGGGCCTGTCTTGGAACCCTTCCGCAGCATCGGCGACGCTGCGAGGCCAAACGCGCTTGGGGATTCAGCATCCAGCGCCGCACCTCTGCGCCAACCGCGCCATCGTCCCCTTCCCCGTCGGCACGGTACGCCACCAGATTTCCGCGAAGGGGATGGCGAGGAGTGTAGGGGTGGTTGGAGGAAGGGGGCTAAGTTTTTGTGGGATCAATCCCGTTTCCGCCATCCCTGTGCTTATCACGGGGATGACGGAGGAGGCGATGGCCGTCGAAGCGCTCATTTGAGACGCTTGTTGAAACGATCGAACGCACCAGCGGTGCCGTCAACCTTCGTTCGGCCTTAGCTCTCCCGCCAGCGCCGATACCGTTTCGTCATCTTCTTCATCTTCATCTGGTTGCCGATCATCGTGATCAGCGGGCTGGCTTTCGGATTGGGCTTCTTGCCTGACGACAGTCGATCAAGCTGCTTGTAAGCCAGCGTCATCGTCGCCAGCCCGGCCATGCGCTTATCTTTCCACCGAACGTTTGGCACCATGACATCGGGCGTCTTGTTTACCTTCCAGTTGTTGGGAAGGTCTGGCTCGAAGGCCATGGCGCTCGCCATACCGAGAACCGAAACACCGATGCCGCCGGTTTTGCTGGCCAGTGCCGCTTCGGCCACTTCGCGCCTGCGAATGCCACCGGTGACCATGATCGGCATTTTGGCGATCTGGGCGACCTCGCGAGCAAACTCGACGAAATAGGCTTCGCGCCGACCCGTGCTGGTGCCCTCATCGGTTCGCCCTTGCATGGCCGGACTTTCATACGACCCGCCTGAAAGTTCGACCATATGGACACCCATTGTGCCAAGCTGCTCGACGACCCATTTGGCATCTTCAGTGTCAAATCCGCCCTTCTGGAAGTCTGCGGAGTTCAGTTTGACGGCTACCGTGAAGCCATCGGACACCGCCGCCCGGACTGCGCGCACGGCCTCGAAAAGGAAGCGGGCCCGGTTTTCGAGCGGTCCACCCCAATGGTCGGTGCGCCGGTTTGTCAACGGTGACAGGAACTGATTGATCAGATAGCCATGCGCGGCGTGAATCTGGACGCCGGAAAAGCCGGACTGCTCGGCCAGTCGGGCTGATTTTGCAAAGCGCGCGATCAGGCCGCGCACCTCTTCATCGCGCAGCGCCCTCGGTTGGGCAAAGTTCTTCGACATGCGGCCAATGTCGACGGCGACGTCGGATGCGGAAACGGCCTCTTCGCCAAGCATGACATAGGTCTGCCGGCCAGGATGATTGAGCTGCATCCAGAACTGGGCGCCGCCAGACCGACCCGCCTGAGCCCAACGGCGGAACGGCACCAGATCGGTGCCTTCTTGGAGAACCACGCTGGCGGGGCCGGTCAGCGCATCGGGCGCAATCATCACATTGCCGGTGATCAGCAAGCCCGCGCCGCCATTGGCCCAGCGCCGGTAGAGCGTGATGAGTTTCTCGTCCGGAAGCTGACCGTAGGCGGCCAGGCTCTCTTCGGTCGCGGCCTTGGCCAAGCGGTTTTCTAGGACCGAGCCATTCGGCAGGGTCAGCGATTCAAAAAGGGGGGAGGAAGTCATGTTCGGGGTCCTTGCACGTTGGATCCCGCGTGATATAAACCTTCAATTATGGTTTAAGGTCAAGAGCTATGAAGATCGGCCAATTGGCAGAGGTGGCGGGCGTATCCACATCGCGCATCCGCTTTTATGAGAAACATGGCTTGATGCCTGCGCCGACGCGGCTGGAAAACGGCTATCGCGACTATCCAGAGGAGACGATCTCGCGGCTGCGGACCATCACGATGAGCAAAGCGCTTGGCTTCTCCCTGTCGGAAATCAAGCGCATCCTGCCCGATGATCCCGGCGATCTGATCGCGCGTGGCGATGTGATCGCCAGCCTGAAGTCCAAGCTGGCCGATGTTGATCACCGCATCAAAGATCTGAAAGTCACGCGGCAAAAGGTGAAAGACATGATCGCCTATTTCGAGGACCCGAACACACCGGCGTGCTGAGCGTAAAGCCGCCCTAGGAATCCACCTTCAGCACCTCAATAAACGCTTCCTGGGGAATCTCGACGCGGCCGGACCGGCACTGCTCAGGCAGCGGTCGTCAGAAGGGCCGGGGAAAGCTGTTTGTCGGCATCAAGAAGTTCCATGCCAACGATGTGGCCATCTTCGTCGTAATCGAGGATGACGCCCGCCGACACTTCTTCGCTCTCCAGCACCGGCTCCTTGGAGAACCGGATGTAGGCCGCATTGTCCTCGGCACGATATGTCACAGTAAGCGGCTTCATGGTGCGGTCGCCGTTCGATCAAAGAACACGGTTATGATGCGGATATGGTCTGGCTGTTCGATGCAGACCACCCGCAGGATACGACTACCATATTCATCGATCAGCTTGAAGCGCCGGACACGTCCATCAGGGTTGGGGTCGGGCGTTGTCCAATCGGGCTCGAACACACAGGCCTCGATCCAATCAGTCCGGATCAAACGCTCCCGGACTGCGTCGGTCGCATGGGTCGTATAGACCAGCGGCTTGCTACCCATCCACCTTGAGCACCTGGATGAACGCTTCCTGGGGAATCTCGACGCGGCCGAACTGGCGCATCTTCTTCTTCCCCTCCTTCTGCTTTTCCAGCAGCTTGCGCTTGCGCGTGACGTCGCCGCCATAGCATTTGGCGGTCACGTCCTTGCGCATCGCCGAGATGGTCTCACGGGCGATCACCTTGCCGCCGATCGCCGCCTGGATGGGGATCTTGAACATGTGGCGCGGGATCAGGTCCTTGAGCTTTTCGCACATGGCGCGGCCGCGTTTTTCGGCCGCCGCCCGGTGCACCAGCATGGAGAGCGCATCGACCGGCTCCTCATTGACGAGGATGCTCATCTTGACCAGATCGCCTTCGCGATAGCCCTCGATCTGATAGTCGAAGCTGGCATAGCCCTTGGAGATCGATTTCAGCCGGTCATAGAAATCGAACACCACCTCGTTGAGCGGCAGTTCATAGGTGACCATGGCGCGGGCGCCGACATAAGCGAGATCGGTCTGGATGCCGCGGCGTTCCTGGCAAAGCTGCAAGATGGCGCCCAGATAATCGTCCGGCGTCATGATCGTCGCCTTGATCCACGGCTCCTCGATGGAAGCGATTTTGACCACATCGGGCATGTCGGCGGGGTTGTGCAGTTCGGTGACCGTGCCGTCGGTCAGCGTCATGCGGTAGACGACGGACGGCGCGGTGGCGATCAGTTCGAGGTCGAACTCGCGCGCCAGCCGCTCCTGGATGATCTCGAGGTGCAAAAGGCCGAGGAAGCCGCAGCGGAAGCCGAAGCCGAGCGCGGCGCTCGTTTCCATCTCGTAGGAGAAGCTCGCATCGTTGAGCCGCAGCTTGCCGATGGCGGCGCGCAGATCTTCGAAGTCGGCGGCATCGACCGGGAACAGGCCGCAGAAGACAACCGGCTGGGCCGGCTTGAAGCCCGGCAGCGGCGCGGCGGTGGGGCGCTTGTCTTCCGTGATCGTGTCGCCCACGCGCGTGTCCGCCACCTCTTTTATGGAGGCCGTGAAGACGCCGATCTCGCCGGGGCCGAGTTCGGGCACGGTGACGAGCTTGGGCGTCAGCACGCCGACGCGGTCGACGGAATATTTGGCGCCCGTGCCCATCATGCGGATGGTCTGGCCGCGCTTCATCTGCCCGTCAATGATGCGGACGAGGACGACGACGCCGAGATAGGCGTCGTACCAGCTATCGACCAGAAGCGCCTTGAGCGGCTCGCTGCCTTCGCCGTCTGGCGGGGCGGGCAATTGCGTGACGATGGCTTCCAGTACGTCTTCGACGCCCTGCCCCGTCTTGGCGGAAATCTCGACGGCGTCGGACGCATCGAGCCCGATCACCTCTTCGACCTGCGCCTTGACGCGGTCGACATCGGCGGCGGGCAGATCGACCTTGTTGAGGACGGTGACGATCTCATGGTCATTGTCGATCGCCTGATAGACGTTGGCGAGCGTCTGGGCCTCGACGCCCTGTGAGGCATCCACCACCAGAAGCGAGCCCTCGCAAGCCGCCAACGACCGCGACACCTCATAGGCGAAATCCACATGGCCGGGCGTGTCGATCAGGTTGAGGACGTAATGCTCGCCGTCGTGCGCATCATATTCGAGCCGGACCGTGTTGGCCTTGATGGTGATGCCGCGCTCGCGCTCGATGTCCATCGCATCGAGCACCTGGTCCTTCATCTCGCGCTCTTCCAGCGAGCCGGTCATCTGGATCAGCCGGTCGGCGAGCGTCGACTTGCCATGGTCGATATGGGCGACGATGGAAAAATTGCGGATGTGGGAACGCGGGGTCGTGGTCATGGCGCTGATATAGGCGCGAACGCCATGGCGGGAAAGCGGGAATCGTGACGCGGGGCCGACGCCTCGTGACGGGCTCGACCTTCCCTTGCGTCAAGTATTATTCTTTATCAATATTGGATGAATTTCAAAAGTCGCGTTGACTCTTGAGTCATAATGGCCAATCCTACTCTCATTCATCGTTAAATCATATCGCGCATCAAGTATTTTGCGCGTCCGATATTGGTGCATCATGGTCCTGTGCCGTTTTCCATCAAGGGTTTTGTGCGCGCTGGCGTGCCTGTTCGGGCTTGGCGGTGCTCTGACGCCCGCATCGGACGCGCATGCCGCCGATGCCAGCCTGACCATCAACGAGATCGTGCTGACGCGCTATGCGCAGGCGCTCGATCTGGAAGGCTCGGGAACGGCGAACTTCACCGTGCTCGTCGTGTGTTTCAACGGCCAGCTCCCGAGGGGCACCACCCGCGTCACCCCGAGCGCGGGCGGGCTTGTGGGGCTGGGACAATTGTCGCGGCAACCCGCGCTGGAACTCGATGCCGAGCGCACGCTGATCCTGGAAGCCGACCGCGTCCGGCCGATCCAGCTTGCGCGCTGTCCGCAACAGCAGGATGTCGACTATTCATGGCGCGTCCAGTCGATTGAGGCGCAAATCAGCCCGTCGGGCATCCGGTTTTCAGGCTTCATCGCCATCGAAGCGATGAACAGCCGCGCGGTCGTGCCGTTCAGCCTCGATGCGACCGTCAGCTACAATGCAAGTTCGCGGACGCTGCGCCTGCGCGCGGACAACACGCCGGTCGCCCTGCGCATGCACATTCTGGGCGCCACGCGGACGCTTGGCACCGTGCGGTTCCGCAACCGGCTCTCCACAGGGATGGTGCTTGAAGGGCTTCTGGCGCGGCCGGGTCCGGACATTGGCATCTCCGGCACGAACGTGTCGGTCCAACTGCGTCAGAACGCGATCCGCGTTCGTGGCGACCTGGCATTTTGAGGAAGGCGGCCATGACCCTGAAGCAGACACTTGGCGCGGCGTTTTTCGGCCTTGCCCTTGGCCTCGTTCTGGCGAGCGCGCCGGCGATCGCGCAGCAGACGCTGACCCAGACCGAGGCCACCGCCATTCTTGACGGGCTGGAACAGCAGGCCGCCGGCGACGAGGCAGCGCTGGTGCGGGCATTGGCCAACAATGGCATCTCGCTGGAACGGATGGGCGATGCGGTCTCGGAGATGGCGATCCTCGCGCCGCTTTTGCGGCAACGCCAACTGGCCGACAATCTGGCGTCCGATGCCGACCCGGCACTGGTCCAGTCGGTCCGCGCGGCGCTGAACGACCTTGAGGCCGGCGCGGCCGCCTTCTTCGCCGAAATGGAGGATGGCGAGGCGCGCCGGCAGGCCGCCGAACCGGTTGTGGCCGACAATCTCGACCGGATCGAACAAATCCTCGTGCCGGCACTGGAACCGGAGGTGATGGACGACGACGTGCCAGACGATGACACGCAGGATGACAACGGGGACAATGCGCAATGACCGGCGCCGCACGCTTTCTGGCGCTTTTGGCGGCCATCATCATTGCCGGGCTGTCGCCGCGCCCTGCCGAAGCCGGGTTCGTCTTCGACGTCAATGAATCGGTCTTCACCGACCTGATCGGCGAGGTTGGCCCCTTGTCTGGCAGCGGCACCCGGCGGGTGACCGCGCGTGCGCCCTGCGTGCCGCAGTTCTGGCGCACCTGCACGGTCACCGTCTATAACGGCACATATACGTGGAACGTTCGCAACCCGCGCGTCGACATCTCGCCATCGGGCGTGCGGTTCACGGGACGCGTCCGGTTCACCTATGCCGGCCTGACCTTTAACGAGGACTTCTCCGCCAACGTCAATCTGACCGTCACCGATACCCGTGTCCGGATCTCGGTCAACCGCGTGTCCATCCCGGTCCATCTCAACATGCCCGTCGTCGGTAATATCCGCATCACGACGGTGCGCATAAATCCCAATCTGAGCGTCGATGCACCTTTCGGCGGCTTCAGCCTCGTCGCTGACAATGGCCAGCGGGCACGTGGTGGCGTGCGGGGCGTCAATGTGCAGTTCCTGAACAATTTCCTCCGTGTCAGCGGCCAACCGGTCTTCAACTAGGGTATCACGCATGCGCGCCGCAGCCTCGAACAGCAGGATCGCCACCAGACTGATTGCACTGGCCATGCTGACCGCGCTCGCCGGTTGCCCGGGCAGCGGCGGCGGGTCATCGTCCGGCGGTGGAAGCAGCCCGCCGCCGACGCCCACAACGACCTGCTCGGGCGCGACGATTGGCAATTCCGCGCAGACCTTCGAGATTGCCGTCCAGCACAACGCCACCAAATGCATGCTCGGGTCGGTGCTTGTGCTCGCCAACGATCTGGCGGAAGCCAAGCAGTGCGCGCAGTCGCAAAACGCCGGCACCACCGCTTTCGAACCGATCACCGAACTGTGCGATATCGCGTTCAGGCGGTATCTGAACGGGCAATGCTTCAATCACTTCCAGACGGTCAACACCAACTATGCCGACGCGGTGACGTGCGACCGCAACACGCTGTGCAGCAACTGCACGCACATGGACATGACATCGTCCTTCGTGATCAGCACAATTCCCGGAACATGCCGCGCCGCAGAGTTCACGACGGGCGCATTGACCTGCCAATAGCCCGCCACGGGCCTGGGACTGTTTCCGCGGCAACAAAGATCAAGGCTTCGACCACGCACCGTTCTCGGGCGTTCACTCGGGCAATGCCACAGGTTCGGCCGGCGGCGTTGCCGCTTCGGGCGCGGCATCGCCCAGTTTGGGCGGTTCGCGCCATTGCAGACGCTTATAGTCGAAGCCGAAACGCAAGGTCGGCTTGACGATCTCGAAATAGGGCGAGGAATCAAAGTCGCGCGGCGTGAACAGCGAATGGTGGCGGATGTGCAGGATCTCGCGGCGCGAATAGTCCGAGACCGCGCGGGCGCGGCCCTTGGCCAGCGTGATCTCGGGCAGGATGGGATAGCGGATCTGCTGGAACGCCTGGGCGATCAGCGTCGAGCAGATGGCGCGCGTCGGATCGCCGGACCCGAACTCGATCAGCCGGCGGCGCCACCGCACCGGCACGGGCGGCGTCGGCAGGAAATAGCGCAGCATGTCCAGAATGTTCTTATTGTCATATTTCAGGCCGATCTTGCCGATCATGAAGTCGACGACGACCTGCCGGTCCGCCGGCGTCAAGCCGACGGGCCGGCAGATGCGCGTGTTGTAGGTCTCGTACTTTTCAAGCGGTTCGGCCGTGCAGCCGGTGCCCAGATTGACCTCGACAAGGCGCCTGCGGCGGCCCGAGGCGTCGACATCGTCGATCGCATCGCCGACATAGAGTGCTGCATGGCTCCAGGTCGATTGCGTCAGGTATTTGATCGCCGCCGAAATCTGCCGGTTTCCCTCAACCAGCAGAACGTCGCCGGGCTCCAGCGTGCGGTAGAGCGTGTGCGGGTCGGACGGCGTATAAGGGCGATAGCCCGACGATTCGGCCTCGAGCCGGCCTGCCAGCCACCGGCCGATGCGATCGAGTATCGTGTCGCGCTGTTCGGTCATCGCTTGCACCCGCGTCGCATGCATCCTTTCGCCGGAGCAATCTATCACCGCCCCGGTGAAACCATGCTTAAACCCGATGCAAATTGGCGTGAACGAAGCGTGGCCGAAAACCATGGCGGCCCGGAGGCAAATTGGATGCATCATCCATCGGTTAATGCGCCATTAACCAAGATGAACGATAGTGGTTGCATTGCGGGTTTGGGTGGTTTGGGGGGCGTCGAATCGGTGGATCCGTTCACGCGGAATTCATCTGTAGCGGGCTAGTCTTGGACCCATCGCGAACGGCAGGGGCGCCGTGAGAAAGGGAACAAGAACAATGCGTGCCATCCGACACCAAATCCGGTCCATCCGTGAATTCATCTGGCCGAGCTATCAGCCCGAGCGCCACTATATGCGTGGCCCCGGTCCGGCTTGCGCACGGCGCGGCGGCATCAACCTGATCGATGCCGGCTGATCACGGTCCGAAGAACGGAAACGACCGCCGCACCTCGCGCAGCGCCTGCCCGCGCGTGATCCCGACATCGGCCAGTTGATCATCATCGAGCGCAGCCAAATGGCGGCGGGTCGTCCGGCGTCGGGCCGCAACGGCCAGACGCGAACTCAGGGCGGCCAGAAATTCCAACCAATCGCCACTTTGCGCCGCACCAGTCTTTGCGGTTCCTATCTGCGTCTCATCGACAAACATCGTCATGCTCCCATTCATCCAGCGTTGAGGCCCCGATTGTGGGCCGGCTGGCAATGCGATGTTTCGATCCCCGTCGAAGCATTGGCCGGCGGATTGCGCTAAGGTGCCGGCGATGGACGCAATGATCCGGGCATCGGAACCGAATGTGGCGACGCTGGCGGCCTTGCTGGCCGACCCCGTGCGTGCGCAGATGGCCTATGCGCTGATGGACGGAAGGGCACTGACCGCCGGGGAACTGGCGCGGGTTGGCGGCGTGACTGCGCAGACGGCGAGCACCCATCTGGCGCAACTGGTCGATGGCGGCGTGCTGTCGGTCGCGCGGCAGGGTCGGCACCGTTACTACCGGATCAGCGGCGATGATGCCGCCGGACTTCTTGAACAGATGGCCGTGGTCGCGGGCACGCTTGACCACCGCGCCGTGCCGCGCACCGGCCCGCGCGACCCGCACATGCGCCAGGCGCGGGTGTGCTATGACCATCTTGCCGGCGCGATGGGCGTGCGCCTGTTCGCCGGACTGGTCGAAAGCGGAACGCTGACCGGCGACGCGCATGCCGTGTCGGTGACGCCGGCAGGCGCGGACAGGTTGCGTTCATTGGGGGTCGATGTGGAGGGCCTGCGGTCCAGACGCCGGCCGGTCTGCCGGACATGCATCGACTGGTCGGAACGGCGGCCGCATCTGGCTGGCGGGCTCGGCGCGGCGCTGCTCGATCATTTTCTGGCAAACGGCTGGGCGCATCGCGTCGAAGGCGCGCGCATCCTGCGTTTCACGTCGGACGGCCTGCGCCGTTTCGAGGAGTTGGTGCGGGCCTGACGGCGCCGCTCCGATCAGCGCGCGGAGACGGTCGGTGCGGCGGGCGCGACCGACCCGACCACCATCCGGTCGGGCATCTCGATCGACACCCAATGGCCCGCATGGCGCTCGGACTGGCGCTTCAAATAGGTGTATTCGGTGTCGCTCCACAGGCGCACCTCGGACCGGAGATTGTCGAGAACGAAATCGCCCCGGTCGGTGCGCACCGTCAGAACGGCATGGCCCTCGCCGTCGGGCTTGCGCACGACGGTGATCAGGAGGCCGGACGGCGGCAGGCCACGGCCGATCAGCATCTGCCGCTTGAGCAGGACGTAATCCTCGCAATCGCCGGCGGCATCGGGAAAGGTCCACACCTCTTCGCGGCCGTAAATGTCCATGTCGCTGCGCGGCTCGATCACCATGTTGACCGCTGAATTGACGTTGAGGATCTGTGCCCAAATCTCGCGTGTGATGGTGATCGGCTTGTAGGAGCCGCGCTTCTGGCGGCATTCCTCGGTGTAAAGGCGGCAGAATTCGTAATGGCCGATCGGCTGGGAGGTCAGTCCGCCGGTCTTCATCGCGCCCGCCTGGGCCGGTCCGGCGACAGCCGCCACGGCCGCGGAAACCGCGGCAATCCACCCGAAACGCATACGCACGCGCCCCACTCCCTGTCCCGTTCGCCGGCGGGGTCTCACCGGTTAACAAACAGTTAATCACGGGGGGAGGCCACCGGCAACGGCCATGCGATCACGCGTCGGTGACATGGTTAACCGGGCACAGGAGCTGTGGACGAATGCCGGTCAGGGCGCCCAAAGGGCACGGTCATTCCAGGGTTCGGGCACTGAAAGCGTGCCGCGCGGCGGCTTGGCGGCGTTGTCGAGGGCGAGCGACTGCCATGCGTCCCGCCATGAAACAGGCAGCTCGAACGGCGGTGCGACACCGGTCTCGGCGGCAAAACCGAAGCGGCCGTAATAGGCCGGATCGCCCAGGACGAAGACGTGGGTGATGCCGGCCTGTCTCAGCCTTTCATGGCCTTCGCGGACAAGCGCACTGCCGATGCCCTTTCCGTGCCGGGCCGAGACGACGCCGAGCGGACCGAGCAGCGCAAGGCGTGCATCGGCATCGCTGAGCCCGCAATCGGTGAAGATGACATGTCCGACGATCGCTTCGCCATCGACGGCGACAAGCGACAGGACCCCGGACCGCATGTCCAGAAGCTGGCGGACGACCGGCAGCAAATCCTCATCCGGAAAGGCATCGGGATAGAGCGCTTCGATGCCGGCGCGGTCATCGAAGACGCCCGGACGGATCGCGACGGATGCGGTCATGGACAGTCAGACGAAACGCGCGCTCAGGCGACGGCCTTGATCTTGCCGCGGCGTTTGACGTTCGACTGGGCGCGCATGAAGTTCAGCATCCGCGGCGCGACCTCGGTGCGGAAGCGCGAGCCGTTGAAGACGCCATAATGGCCGACGCGCGGCTGCTCGTAGTGGACCTTCATGTTTTCCGGCAGGCCGGTGCACAGCCCATGCGCGGCCTTGGTCTGTCCGCCGCCGGTGATGTCGTCATTTTCGCCTTCGACGGTGAACAGCGCGACACGGCTGATCGCCCCCGGATCGACCGGCTCGCCGCGATGGGTCATGGTGCCCTTGGGCAGCGCGTGCTCGATGAACACCGTCTGCACGGTCTGCAGATAGAATTCCGCCGTCAGGTCCATGACGGCCAGATATTCGTCATAGAATTCGCGGTGCTTTTCGGCCGAATCGCCATCGTCGCGCACCAGATGCATGAAGAAGTCCTTCTGCGCGATCATGTGCCGGTCCATGTTCATCGACATGAAGCCGGTCAGCTGCAGAAAGCCCGGATAGACCGGCCGGCCGAATCCCGGATTGGGGAACGGCACATGCATGATGACATTGTCGCGGAACCAGTCGAGGTCCTTTTCCTCGGCCAGCTTGTTGACGGCGGTGGGGTTGATCCGCGTGTCGATCGGTCCGCCCATCAGCGTCATCGAGGTCGGCGCATTGGGGCTGCCATGCTGCTCCATCACCGAGACCGCCGAAAGGACCGGCACGGAGGGCTGGCAGACGCCGACAATGTGCGTGTCGGGGCCAAGATGGTTCAGCATCTCGATCAGATAGTCGATATAATCGTCGAGATCGAAATGGCCCTCGGACATGGGCACGTTGCGCGCATCAACCCAGTCAGTGATGTAGACCTCGGCCTCGGGCAGGAAGCGTTCGACCGTGCCGCGCAGCAGCGTCGCATAATGGCCCGACATGGGCGCCACCAGCAGCACGCGCGGGTCGGACGGGCGCGGCTTGGCGAGCGCGCGCTGGAAATGAACCAGATTGCAGAAGGGCTTGGACCAGACCACGCTCTCGGCGACCGGCACCTGCTTGCCGTCGATCACCGTCTCGTCGAGATCGAAGGTCGGCTTGCCGTAGCGCCGCGTCGTGCGCTCGAAAACCTCGGCCCAGGCGGCGACGGTGCGGCCGTAGCGCGTGCGGGACACCGGGTTGAGCGGGTTCTGGTAGAAGAGCCGGGTCGCGTCGGCGGCGGCGCGCCATGGCTGCATCACGGCATGATTCAGTTCATACAAATGATAGAACACCTGTCGTCCTCTCCTCATGAGCCGTGCGGCGGCTTCTTACATGGTCTTTATGCAGGCCGTTCGTTGTGCATGGCAACATTAAATCGATTGCACGCTAGCATCCGCTTCGCGGCTGCGAAATCGTGCTAACGTCTAGGTGGCGCCCAATCCCCTGCATTTAAACGTCAAAACCCATTAGGCGGCGCAGACGTTAATGCGGCGTTAACTTCGGTTAACAAAAGCTGGCAGCCGGTCGCCGGCGCACGCGCCATCAGGCGTCGTGACCCTCGATAACGATGACTTCGCCCTCGGAAATCTCCTGCCGGATGGCCCGGGCTTTCGCGTAAATGTCCGAATTGTAGCAGGCGAGCGCCGCCTCGTAGGTGGGAAACTCGATGACGACGTTGCGCGGCCGGCTGTCGCCTTCCGAGGCGCCGATCGCACCGCCGCGCACGAGGAATTTCGCGCCATGCTCCTGATAGGCGGGCGTGGCCGTCGCCACATAGTCTTTGTAGCGTTCGGGGTCGTGCACGGTGATCCGCGCGACCCAATATCCCTTCGGCATCATGTCCCCTCTCGTCAGCCAAGGGAGCTAAACGCAAAAAAGGGGTGCGGACAAGCCACACCCCTTCGGCAAACGGTATCGGGACCGATTACTGGTCGTTGACGCTCAGGCAGCGGTTGCGCACGCGCAGGCTGGTGACCGTATCGTCGGTCGCATAGGCTTCACAGATCTGGCGGGCTTCGTTGCGCACACCATCGTCAGCGGCGGAAAAACGGGCGGCGAAATCTTCGAACGTCCGCATGTTGCCCTCATCGTCGGCAAAGATGCCGCGCGCATCGTCGCTCATCTCCATACCGTCCATCATCGGCCAGGGTTCGGGGTTCAGGGCCGATGTCTGGGCCATGGCGACGCCGGCCATCATGGCGGTGGCGGTCAGGGTGGCTGCAACAGTCTTAAACATGAAATCCTCTTTCGGTTCTTTCTCTCCACGACGGCGTCGCGGTTTCGACAAGCCCACAACGGAACGGTGCGCCCAGAGGTTCCACGACCGATCGACAAACGCGCCGAAAAATCGGGGGCGCTGGCGGTCGGGCGGACGCGGTGGCGCACCGTCACTTCTGGAAAAACAAGCGAAAATAAAGACTTAGAAGGCACAGGCGGCCGTGCGTTCACAAGATGGTGATTGGGGCGGAAGGAGCCGGCACCGCGGTCGCCGGTGGATGGCTTGGCGGCTCAGGGGATGGCCGCGGCCATCCCCTCGAGGATCGATGCGGCCGCCCCGGCGGGGTCGGGCGCGGCGATGATCGGCCGGGCCACGACCAGATGGGTCGCGCCGGCGGCCATTGCCCGGGCGGGTGTGACGACACGCTTCTGGTCGCCCGCCGCGCTGCCCGCCGGGCGGATGCCAGGCGTGACGATCGCGATGCCCTCGCCGACGACATCGCGCACCGCTTCGGCCTCGGCCGCCGAACAGACGATGCCGCCCATGCCCGCGTCCCTTGCCTGGCGCGCCCGCTTCAGCGCGAGCCCGGCCGCATTGTCATGATAGCCGGCATCGGACAGGTCGTGATCGTCCATCGATGTGAGAACGGTGACGGCCAGCAGCGTCAGATTGCTGCCCTGCGCCGCTTCGGCCGCCGCCGCCATCGCCTTGGGATAGGCATGGATGGTCAGCATGTTGACGCCCATTGCGGCAACGCTCTGGACGCCCTGGGCGACCGTGTTGTCGATGTCGAGCAGCTTCATGTCGAGGAACACCGACTTGCCCGCCGCCTTCAGGCGGCGTGCCAGATCGAGCCCGCCGGCAAAGGCCAGCCGGTAGCCGATCTTGTAGAAGGAGACGGTGTCGCCGAGCGTGTCGACCATGGCCTCGGCGTCGGCAACGCTTGGCAGGTCGAGCCCGACGATCAGCCGGTCGCGCACGGCGGGCGTCACGGCCGCGCCCTTCCTTCGGTCAGGTTTTCCAGAAGCGACCGGCAGGCGTTCTGCAGCATTTTGAGCTGGCGTTCGTCGGCCGGCAGCCCGTCCTCGCCGAACGCGGTGGCGGCGCGGCTGATGCCCGCCTGTTCGGTGACGATCTGCGCGCCGACATTCATCAGCACCGAGCGGAGGTGATAAAGGCCGCGAATGCCCCCGAGCGCACCGTTGGACGCGGCGCCGAGCGCGATGGTCAGGCCCGCACAGGCCTTCAGATCCTTCGGCGCCAGGCTCACCCAATCGATCGTGTTCTTCAACAAAGGCGGGATGGACGAATTGTATTCGGGCGAGGCGATGAACAACCCGTCATGGGCCGCAAACAGACGCGCCAGCCGGACCGCGTTTTCCGGAACGCCCTTCTCGCTCTTCAGATCCTCGTCAACAAGCGGCAGAGGATAATCGCCCAGCGAGATCATCGTCGTCTCGGCGCCCATCTCGGCCAGCACCTTGTTGGCGGCCTGGGCAAGCGACACGTTGAACGAGCCGGATCGCACCGATCCGGCGAAAAGGAGGACTTTGGCAGGCATGGTGATCCTTCGCGGCGATGAAAAACGGTGGGACTGTTGCGCTGCAATAGACCGCAATCGGCGCCGTCGATCAATCCGGCCGCGAATAAAGCCACACGCTGGCCGGCGGCAGGTTCCTGACGATCCTGGCGCTGCGGCGCATGCGCACACGAGGATCGCTCGGCTGCAGCGGCGCCTTGGCCGAATAGGTGATCTGCACCATCGGCCGGCCGGGCGGCACGCGGTCGAGTGCACCGGCGAGAAGGCCGTTGCTGCGCCCGGGGCCGAAACTGAGCAGGGGGATGCCCGAAATCACGCAATCGAAGAGCAGCACGCCGGTACCGGCGAGCGTCGCGTCGAGATCGAAGGCGTCGCCATGGATGATGTTGACACCGGGAAAGGCCTTTTCCAGATGCCGGCACAGATCGGCCGAATATTCGATCGCATAGAGATTTTCGGGGGCAATCCCGCGATCGAGGATCGCGCGGGTGATGGGGCCGGTGCCCGGTCCGAGTTCGAGAACCGGCAGTCCGGAACGGCAATCGATCGGGCGGGCCATTTCGACCGCGGTCTGGCGCGATGTCGGCGTCACCGACGAAACCCGGCGCGGTGACCGGAACATGGCGGCGAGAAATTTCAACCGCTCGGAAATCTCGCTGCTCCTCGGTCGGGGGGCGTCGGCATCATCGTCGCCGCGCCGGTCATCGAAATCCTGATTAGTCGCCAAGGTCGAAGAAATCCTTCATGCGGGTGAAGAAACCGCTCGACTGGGGACTGTTCTCCTTGGCCGAGATATCCTCGAATTCGGCGAGCAGTTCGCGCTGGCGCTTGGACAGGTTCTGTGGCGTCTCGACGGCGATCTGGATGTAGAGGTCGCCCATCTGGGCCTGCCGCATGACCGGCATACCCTTGCCCTTCAACCGGAACTGGCGACCGGACTGGGTGCCCTCGGGCACTTTGACGCGGGTTTGCGAACCGTCGAGCGTGCCCACCTCAAACTGGCCGCCGAGCGCTGCGGTGGTCATCGAAAGGGGCACCTTGCAGTAAAGGTCGGCGCCGTCGCGCTGGAAGAATTCATGCGGGCGCACCGAGATGAAGATGTACAGATCGCCGGCCGGGCCGCCGCGGAAGCCGGCCTCGCCCTCGCCGGCCAGGCGAATGCGGGTGCCATCCTCGATGCCGGCGGGAATGTTGACCGACAGCGAGCGCTCCTGGGTGACGCGACCCTGACCAGAGCAGGTTTCGCACGGGTCGGTGATGATTTCGCCGCGCCCGTTGCAGGTCGGACAGGTGCGTTCGACCGAAAAGAACCCTTGCGCGGCGCGCACGCGACCGGCGCCGTTGCAGGTCGAACAGGTGGTCGGGCTGGTGCCGGGCTTGGCGCCGCTGCCCGAACAGGTCTCGCAGGTGGCCGAGGTCGGCACGCGGATCTGCGCGGTCTTGCCGGCAAACGCCTCTTCCAGCGTGATTTCAAGGTTGTAGCGTAGATCGGCGCCGCGCTCGCGGCCGCCCGGGCCGCGCCGGGCACGGCCGCCGCCCATCATCTCGCCGAAAATGTCCTCGAAAATGTCGGCAAATCCGCCGGCGCCTGCACCACCGAATCCGCCCGCGCCGCCCATGCCGCCATTTTCGAACGCGGCATGGCCGAACCGGTCATAGGCGGCGCGCTTTTGCGGGTCCTTGAGCGTTTCGTAGGCCTCGTTGGCCTCCTTGAACTTCACCTCGGCTTCGCTGTCGCCGGGATTGCGGTCGGGATGGTATTTCATCGCCAGCTTCCGATAGGCGCTTTTCAGCGCCTTTTCGTCGGCATCGCGCGATACGCCCAATGTCTCGTAGAAATCGGCCTTCATCTTGGTCCAGTTCACATCTGCGCGCGGCTATGCAGGCGTCCGCATGGCGGACGCGCCCTCTCGTGCACAGCAGATAGTCGGTGACGCGGGAAAATTCCAGCCGTGGCGGCAATTGTGTTTCAGGCGCGCGCGACGTGACCTTCAGGCCGGGGCCGTGTGCCCAGCGCCATGATCGCCCGCGCCGCCGGATTTTCGAAAAAGCGCAACGAAAGGGCGGCAACGGCGAAGGTGGCGACGGCGGGCACGAGCGCAAACAGATAGAATAGACCGGTCTCCGGCGCACCGAACACCAGCTTCCACACATCGGAAAAGAACACCGTCTCCAGAACCGGGTGCCACATATAGATGCCGTAGGAGAGCATCGTCACCGGCGCCAGCGCTGTCAGGAGTGGGCTGGCGCTGTCCGGCTGGCGCTCGACCAATGCCACGCAGACGATGGCGCAACCGATCAGCGCCAGCGCCACATAGGTGCCCATGCCGGCAAACATGGTGGCGATCGACAGGCCGAGGAACATCCAGCCGACCGGCCGCGAGCCGAGCCGGGCGGGCAGGCGCTCGACGATGCGGCACAGAATTGCGCCAAAGGTGAAATCGGCGAAGATACGGCCGGCGCCCCAGCTCTTGGCATCATACCAGGTCTGCGAGTAGTCGACCGCATCGCGGCTCGCCCATTCGAGCCCCAAGAGCGTGACAGCCAGCACGGCGACCAGCCCGGCAAGCCCCATGCGCAGACCCGCAAAGGCCAGAACCGGCAGCAACAGATAGGCGAACCATTCGCCCGACAAAGACCAGGACACATAGTTGAAGGTCAGCGTGTCGTGCACGCCCCAGGCCTGCAGCAGGAACAGATTGGTGAGAAGCTGGCCCATGTCGTAGCGGGTGTCGATGCTGCCCGCCTGGATCAGACCGGCATGGGCCGCCAAGCCGACGGCGACGAAGAAGCCCAGCGTCGCCAGATGGAGTGGATATAGCCGAGACAGGCGCCGCAGGACGAAATGGCCGTAAGCGCCGCGCGTCAACACGCGGTCGTGGTAGCGCTCATAGATCAGAAAGCCGGACAGGACGAAGAACATGTCCAGCAGCGGGTTCATATGCTCGAACCACATGATCAACGACCCGGCATGGGGCGCGGCGTGCGAAAAGTGATAGGCCATCACCAGCATGGCGGCCAAAAGCCGCCACACCGCGAACGTGCCGTAATCGGGATATCGTCGCGCCGCTCCTGCCGTCATCGGCCAGCTTATAGCCGAAACGGGCGTCGAAATCGCCGGCAGCCGCGCGCTACGGTTAACCGGCAGTGACCCGTTCCAAGTCAGGAAGCAACGGCAAAAGCGATGGCGCGGCGCAGATCGTCCAGCCCGCGCGCCTTTTCGGACGAGGTTGCGATCACGCCGGGAAAAGCAGCCGGCCGGCGCCTGATGCGCTCTTCGGTCTCGGCGGTTACTCGCGCGACGGCGGGCGGCTTGATTTTGTCGATCTTGGTCAGCACGATCTGATAGGAAATGGCGGCCCGGTCGAATAGGTCGAACACGTCCTCATCGTTTGACTTGATGCCGTGGCGGGCATCGATCAGCACGAAGACGCGCTTGAGGGTGGTGCGCCCGCGCAGATAGTCAAAGACGAGTTCGGTCCAGCGGTCGACGGTCTCCTTGGGGGCCTTGGCATAGCCGTAGCCGGGCATGTCGACGATGGCGAGCGGCGGCAGATCGTCGAGCGTTCCGGAAAAGCCCTCGGGCACGAAGAAGTTCAGCTCCTGCGTGCGGCCGGGCGTGTTGGATGTGCGCGCCAGCGCGTTCTTGCCGGTCAGCGCGTTGATCAGCGACGATTTGCCGACATTGGAGCGGCCGCCAAAGGCGACCTCGGGCGGGCCTTCAGGCGGCAGATGCTCCATGGCCGGCACACCGCGCACGAATGTCCAGGCACCCTTGGCCACGAGCGCTGCCCAGACGGGCGAGCATGTGTCGAGGGGAAGATCGGCAGCGTCGGTCATGGCCGCTTATCGTTGATCGCTTCGAGCGCGGCAAGGCCCGACCGGAGTCGGGGGCGGTTCCGCGGACGGTCCGAACGAAAACCCCGCCAGGCTTGCCTGGCGGGGCCGTCGTCGCTGCACCGAGACCACCAGCGGCACAGCGCTCCTGGTCATCGATTACCGGGGAACCAGGACGCTATCGACGACATGGATGACGCCGTTCGATTGCCTGACATCGGCAATCGTGACCTTGCCGGCATTTCCGCTTTCATCGATGATGTACAGATCGCCGCCAGAAAGGTCGGCCGTGATGGCATCGCCGCTGACGGTCTGCATGTTGTAGCGACCGCCATTGGCGCGGGTGCGCTCCATCAGTTCGGTTCCGGACAGATTGCCGGCGACCACGTGGGCGGTCAGGACCTTGGTCAGTTGATCCTTGTTGTCGTCCATCATCAGCGTCTCGACGGTGCCGTCGGGAAGCTTGTCGAAAGCCGCATTGGTCGGCGCGAACACCGTGAACGGTCCCTCACCCTGAAGCGTTTCGACCAGACCCGCCTGCTGTACGGCGGCGACCAGCGTTGTGTGATCGGCCGAGTTGACCGCATTTTCAACGATGTTGCGTTCGGCCAGCATCGGCGCGCCACCGACCATGGGATTGTCGCCGTCCGACATCGCCATGTCGTCGGAGGCCATATCGCCCTGCATGGCCTGATCGCCGCTTGCCGGCGTCAGCACCGCATCGATGACGTGGATGACACCGTTCGACTGCCGGACATCGGCTATGGTCACCGTTGCCATGGTGCCGTTTTCGTCTTCCAGCATGATCGTGTCGCCCTGATAGGTCGCCGTCAGCGTACAGGAGCCCAGCGTCGGCACCGGATGTGCGCCGCCATCATCATCGACCATGCCGACGATGGCGTCCGACATGGCATTGGCGCCCACGACGTGGCATTTCAGAACGTCCGCAAGCTGGTCCCTGTTTTCTTCCATCAGCAAGGTCTCGACGGTGCCGTCAGGCAAGGCGTCGAATGCGGCATTGGTTGGCGCGAACACCGTGAACGGGCCTTCGCCCTGAAGCGTTTCGACGAGGCCGGCGGCCTGGACGGCCGCCACCAGGGTGGTGTGATCGGCCGAATTGACAGCGTTTTCGACGATGTTGCGGTCCGCGAACATCGCAGCGCCGCCGACCATCGGATTGTCCTGCGCAAAAGCCGCGCCGACGATAGCAAAGGCCGCAACGCCCGACATAAGCAGTGTGTTGGTCATGGATTTCATTGGGAAGGTCCTCCTGAGTTAGCCTTCACCGAAGGCACGGGACCATCACCGGAAAAGTTTCACGGGTGCGGGATATTTTGCGTATCGCCGGGACCGGCCGGCGGTCGCCGGCCGGTCCCGGTGACGGCAAGGGGCGTCACACACGCTGTCCGGAAATCGCTTCGAGCGCGGCAAGGTCGTTGCCGCGAATGGCGTTTAGATGCGCCGTGATCGTCTCGGCGGGCCAGTTCCACCAGGCGATCTTCAGAAGGCGCGCGATGGTCCCGTCGTCGAACCGCATCCTCACCGTGCGTGCCGGATTGCCGGCGACGATCGCATAGGCCGGCACGTCGGAGGCAACGACCGAACGCGCCGCGACGATCGCGCCATCGCCGATGGTCACGCCGGGCATGACCAGCGCCCCATTGCCGATCCACACATCGTTGCCGACGACGGTGTCGCCGCGGCTGGCATCGACCCAGGTCCGCGGATCGAAGCCCGCCTCCCAGCCATTGCCGAAAATGTTGAACGGATAGGTGGAAAAGCCGTCCATGGCGTGGTTGCCGCCATTCATGAAGAAGGTCGTGCCGGCGGCCAGCGCGCAGAAGCGGCCGATCACCAGCCGGTCGCCGTAGAATTCGTAATGGTGCAGCACGTTGCGCTCCTCGAAGCGCTCGGCACCGCTCGCATCGTCATAATAGGTGTAATCGCCCACTTCGATGTTGGGGCGGGTGATGAAGTTGTTGAGAAAGACCGCATGCTCGTATCCGGCAAGCGGATAAAGCGTTGAGGGATGAGGCCCGTGCATGGCTGAGCTCCGAATGAAATGGCCGGGATGGTGATGATGATCCATCCGTCGCAAACGGCGGATCGGCGCTCAGCTGTTCATCGGACCCTTCTCCTCTTTGGGTTGTTGCGATCGCCTATTCGGCGGGCTTGTTGGCCTTGCCGCCGCCGAACATGCTCTTGAGATTGTCCCACAGTTCGATCTTGGCGCCGTTGCGCTTCATGATCACGCCCTGCTGGAGGATCGACAGGAAGTTGTTCCACGCCCAGTAGATGACCAGCCCGGCCGGGAACGTCGCCAGCATGAAGGTGAAGATCACCGGCATCCATTTGAACACCATGGCGGTGGTCGGATCGGGCGGCGGCGGGTTCATCTGCATCTGGACGAACATGGTGATGCCCATGAGCAGCGGCCAGACACCGAGCATCAGGAACGGGCCGAACAGCGGCACCGTGGACGGATCGAACGGCAGAAGGCCGAACAGGTTGAAGATCGATGTGGGATCGGGCGCCGACAGGTCCTGCACCCAGCCGAAGAAGGGCGCGTGACGCATCTCGATGGTGACGTAGAGCACCTTGTAGAGCGCAAAGAAGACCGGAATCTGGATCAGCACGGGCCAACAGCCGGCGATCGGATTGATCTTCTCCTTCTTGTAGAGCTCCATCATCGCCTTTTGCATCTTCTCGCGGTCTTCGCCGTAGCGCTCCTTGATCTCCTGCATCTGCGGCTGGACCACCTTCATGCGGGCCATGGAGGCGTAGGACTTGTTGGCGAGCGGGAAGAAGATCAGCTTGATGATGATCGTCGTGACCAGGATCGCCACTCCGAAATTGCCGAACATGTTGCTGAACGGATAAAGAAGCCAGGTGAAGAGCGGCTTGGTGATGAAGTGGAACCAGCCCCAGTCGATCATCAGTTCGAACTGGCGAATCTCGCGCTCGGCTTCATAGGCGTCGATGATCTTGGTCTTCTTGGCGCCGGCGAACAGCATGTTGGTGACGGTCGCCGACTGGCCGGCATTGATCGTCACCGCATCGCCCAGGAAATCGGCCTGATAGCGCGGCGCACCGTCGGTGAAATAAGAATAGCGCGGCTGGAAGCTGGTGCCCTGTTCGGGGATCAGCGCCGTCGCCCAATATTTGTCGGTGATGCCAAGCCAGCCATCGGTGGACTTGCCGGGCGCGTCCTGGCCCTCATCCTCGATCTCGTTAAAGGTGTGCTCGGTCAGCCCTTCTTCGCCGGTCACGCCGATCATGCCCTCGTGCAGGATGAAGATCGGCGGCAGGGCGGGCTTGGTGTAGCGCGTGGTCCGCCCGTAATTCTGCAGGGCCACCGCGCCGGCGCCGCTGTTGGCGATCTCGTCGGTGATCGTGAACATGTAGTTCTCGTCGACCGCGATCCGGCGGCTGAAGTTGAGGCCATTGTCCGCCGAATAGGTCAGCGTGACGGGCGTCGATGGCGTCAGGACGGCGTTGCCATCAACCTGCCAGACGGCATCGGGACCGGGGGCGCCTTCAACGCCGGTATAGCCGAACTCGGCGAAATAGGCGTCGGGTCCGGTGACCGGCGACAGAAGATCGACGATCGGCGAACTCTCATCGACCGTGACATGATAGTTTTTCAGCGACAGATCGTCGAAGCGGGCGCCAGTCAGATTGATCGAGCCGGACAGGGTCGGCGTGTCGACCGGGATGCGGTTGGTCGCCGACAATGCCGAGGCGCGGTCATCGACCGTGCCCGCCGCCCCGCCCGCCGCTCCGGGCGCGCTGCCCGAAACCGTCGCCTGGGGTATGTCGCCCGAGGGCGTGGTGCCCTGCGTCTGTGCCGTGCCGGCGCCGCCGGTCTCGGTGCCGGGCTGGACCTGCTGTTCGATGGCCTGCTGCTCAAGCTGCGCCTGGCGCTCGGCCTCGATCTGCGGGTTGACGTAGAAGATCTGCCACAGGGTGAGGATCAGCACCGACAGGCCGATGGTCAGAAACAGGTTGCGGTTGTTGGCGTCCATGGCTCCGTGTCCAGCCTTATTGGCTTCGTGCGTTCCGTCAGTTGCCGTTTGCGGCGTCGCCCATACGCTTGTGTCCGCGCGCGAGCGTCCGGCGCAGATCCTCGCATAATGCGCTGAACCGGGCAGTCAACACATCGGGCTTGGAAATGATCACATAGTCATGTCGCGGCCGCATGTCACGGGCGGCAACCAGCCGCACGGCCTCGCGCAGCCGTCTTTTTACACGATTGCGGGTGACGGCGTTGCCGATGCGCTTGGTGACGGTGAATCCGACGCGCGGTTCGCCGCCATTTTCCGATGCATCGCGCCGCCGCATCTCGAGGCGAACGGTGTCGCCCGTCAGCCGCACACCCTGCCGGGCCGCGAGGAAGTCGGCGCGCTTGCGCATGATCTCATAGGGTCCGGGCGTCCGGCTCGCCGGCATCGGGGCGTGTTGGCGCGTCGCGATGCGGCGCGCCGTCCCGCGATCAGGCCGACAGTTTCTTGCGGCCCTTGGCGCGGCGGCGCGCCAGAACCTTGCGGCCGCCGGCGGTTGCCATGCGGGCACGGAAGCCGTGGCGGCGTTTGCGAACCAGACGGGAGGGCTGATAGGTGCGTTTGGTCATGGGATCACACGCCGCGCTTGGCGGCCTTCTCGTTCATCTCTTCAAGGGCCTCTTGGGCAGGAGCGCGGCAACACAAATGTGTCGCCGGGCACATATGCCCGAACGTGGACCGGCTTATGTGCGAACGGACGTGCAAAGTCAATCGGATTGGGACGCCTTCGGCGACGCGGCAACGGCGCAATCACCATCGCGTGAGACCGCGGTGCCCGTCCATCACGGATTGTCGTGTCACCCCGTTGTGAGTTGTTGTTGAGCGGGCCGATGGGCATTTCGGGATCAGACCACGCCATCCGGCCCGACCTCAAACCCGTTGGACGCACAGACAATGACTGATACATCGCAGGCAACCATGGCAAAGAATGTTGAAACACCCGCACGGGGTTCTCTTTGGCTGACCGCCAAGCGCTTCGCCCCGCTGGCCATTGTCGCCGCCGGCCTGGGCTTTGCCTATCTGATGGGCTGGCAGCGCTTCTTCACCCTCGATTTCCTGGCCGAGAGCCGCGAGAGCCTGACCGGGTTCGTCGCATCCAACTATTGGCTGTCGACGATCGGGTTCATGGCGCTTTACGCCATTGCCGTTGCATTCTCGTTTCCCGCCGCATCAATCCTGACCATTTTTTCGGGCTTCCTGTTCGGCTGGCTGACCGGATCCGTGATCGTCGCCATCGGCGCAACGGCGGGCGCAAGCGCGATATTCCTCGCCGCCAGATCGGCGTTCGGCGACGGGCTGCGCAGCCGGGTCGGCGGCCGCGTCAAGAATCTCGCAGACGGGTTCGAAAAGGACGCGTTCAGCTATCTTCTGGTGCTGCGGATCGCGCCGGTCTTTCCGTTCTTCATCATGAACATCGCGCCGGCGCTCTTCAACGTGCCGCTGCGCACCTATGTGACTGCCACCTTCCTTGGCATTCTGCCGGGCGTCGTCGCCTACAGCTATCTGGGCCAAGGCATCGGCTCGGTTCTGGACGCGGCGGAGGCGGCCGGCACCAGCGCCTCGGTCGGCGATCTCATCACCACCGAAATCACGCTGGCCTTTGTGGCACTTGCCATCGTCGCGGCTATTCCGGTCGTCATCAAGAAATGGCGCAGCCGCAACGCCGCCCAAGGCTGACACCGCCGCACCGGCTCTAACACCATCAGGGGACATATCGACAATGAGCGACGTTCTGACACCGGACATCTGCGTCATGGGGGCCGGCTCGGGCGGGCTGACGGTGGCGGCGGCGGCCGCGGCCTTCGGCGTCTCGGTCGTTCTGATCGAGGGCGGCAAGATGGGCGGCGATTGCCTGAACTATGGCTGCGTTCCCTCCAAGGCAATGATCGCCGCGGCAAAGACCGCCCACTCCATGCGCCATGCCGACAAGTTCGGCATCAAGGCCGTTGAGCCGGACGTCAATTTCCGCCGCGTGCACGATCATGTCCACGAAGTCATCGGTGCGATCGCGCCGAACGATTCGGTCGAGCGGTTCACGGCGCTGGGCGTCCGCGTCGTCGAAGCCTTTGGCACCTTCACCGATGCGCGCACCGTTGAAGCGGGCGGCCACACGATCAAGGCACGCCGCTTCGTCATCGCCACGGGCAGCCGTGCCTTCGTGCCGCCGATCCCCGGCCTCGACGAAGTCGACTATCTGACCAACGAGACCCTCTTCGAGCAGACCCGCAAGCCGGGCCATCTGATCGTCGTCGGCGGCGGGCCGATCGGCATGGAAATGGCGCAGGCGCATCGCCGGCTCGGCTCGGATGTGACGGTGATCGAGGCGATGAAGGCCATGGGCAAGGACGACCCTGAACTGGCGGCGATCGTGCTCGACCGCATTCGTGGCGACGGCGTCGAGATCATGGAAGAAACCAAGGTCGTCTCGGTGGAAAAGCGCGGCAAGAGCGGCGTGCGCGTCACCGTCGAACATGACGGCACGCAGTCCCATGTGGACGGCACGCACATTCTCGTCGCCACCGGGCGGACGCCGAACACGGACAATCTCGGCCTTGAAGCGGCCGGCATCGCGCATGACCGCCGCGGCATCACGGTGACGGACGCGCTGCGCACGACCAACCGCCGCGTCTATGCGATCGGCGATGTGGCCGGCGGCCTGCAGTTCACCCATGTTGCGGGCTATCATGCGGGGCTCGTGGTCCAGTCGATCCTGTTTCGCATTCCCGGCAAGCCGAAGAACGATATGATCCCCTGGGCGACCTACACCGATCCCGAACTCGCCCATGTCGGGCTGACCGAGGAGCAGGCGCGCAAGAAGGTGGGCGATATCACCATCCTGCGCTGGCCCTATGCGGAAAACGACCGCGCCCAGGCCGAGCGGAAGACCGACGGGCTGGTCAAGATGGTCACCGACAGGAAAGGCCGCATCCTGGGCGCTTCGATCGCCGGCGCTAATGCCGGTGAGATGATCAACATCTTCGCGTTGGCGCTCTCCAAAAAGATGAAGGCGGGCGATCTGCGCGGCTTCATCGCGCCCTATCCGACCATGACCGAGATCACCAAGCGGGCAGCGACCAGCTTTGCCGCGCCGATGACGCGCAAGCCGATGGTGCGGCGGATCATCGGCTTTTTGAGAAGGTTCGGATGACCGGCCTAACCATAAGCGCACCGATGATTGGCGAAGCGCCGCCCGGCGCTCTATCTTGTCGGCCATGAGCGAAACCGGCGAACACGCGGAAAACGCACCCCGGCCGAACGCGCGCCCGCGCCGGCGCCTGTCGGCGAAGCTTTTGTGGCTGACCATCCTGTTCGTGATGATCGCCGAAGTTTTGATCTTCGTGCCGTCGGTCGCCAATTTCCGGATCACCTGGCTCGAACAACGGCTGAACACGGCCGCAGCCGCGAGCGTGCTGATCACAGCGGATACCGCGACCGAACTTCCGCAAGAGGTTCAGGACGACGTGCTGATGGCGATCGGCGCGCAGACGATCGCGCTGAGGATGGACGACCAGTCGCGGCTGCTCGTCGTCTCCGGCATGCCCGAGGCCATCGACCAGCATGTCGATGTGGTCCGGTTCACGCCGGTCGAGGCGATCCGCGATGCGTTTGCGACGCTGTTTTTCGGCGGCGACCAGACGCTGCGCGTGACCGGGCCGGTCGGCGAAAGCGGCGGAAGGATCGAGATGGTGATGCCTGACGATTATCTGCGCGCGGCAATGCTGACATATGCGCGCAATGTGGCGATCCTGTCGCTGCTGATCTCGCTGATCACCGCCACGCTGGTCTTTCTGGCCATCAACCGGATCATGATCCGGCCGATCGAGAAGATGACCGCCTCGATGCTGCGTTTTGCCGCCGATCCGTCCGATCCGGGCGCGGTGATCGAGCCGGAAAACCGCTCGGACGAACTGGGCTTGGCCGAACGGGAGCTGGCCGGCATGCAGAGCCAGTTGCAATCGACGCTGCGCAGCCAGAAGCGGCTGGCGGACCTTGGATTGGCGGTCTCCAAGATCAATCACGACATGCGCAACATCCTCGCCTCCGCGCAACTGATCAGCGACCGGCTGGCCGAAACAAGAGACCCCGCCGTGCAGCGCTTTGCGCCCAAACTCGTGCGCGCCATAGACCGGGCGGCCGCCTATACGTCCGATGTCGTGTCCTATGGCAAGGCGCAGGAAAAAGAGCCGGCGCGGCGGCGCGTGCGCCTCGGTCAGGTGATCGGCGATGTGGAGGAGTTGCTGGGCCTCGAACCGGGCGATCCGATCCAGTTCTCGGCCAGCATCCCGGACGATCTGGAGATCGACGCAGACCCCGAACAGCTCTTCCGCGTCACGATGAACCTTTGCCGCAATGCGGTGCAGGCGATGCGCGGCGACGATGACCCGGCCACCGTCAAACGCGTCTCCGTGTCGGCTGTGCGGATGGGGACGACGACGATCATCTCGATCGAGGACACCGGCCCCGGCCTGCCGCCGAAAGCGCGCGAACATCTGTTTGCGCCGTTTGCGGGCGCGGCACGCCAGGGCGGCACCGGGCTCGGTCTTGCCATCGCCCACGAACTGGTCACCGCCCATGGCGGCACGCTGGAGTTGCGCAACGACCGGGCCGTCGGCACCCATTTCGAGATCCGCCTGCCCGACGCGCCGGTCAACATTTCAGAGCGGGGCCGCACAATGGCGGCCGAGACACCCACCACCGCGCGCGACCGCGCCTGACCGTCGACTTGGCGGGCCACGCCCATTCGCGAGGATCGCCGGCTCGCCATCTTGCGCTGCGCGCGTTCAGCGCCGAACACCTGTGACCGGTGGGCAATGGCCATCCGTTCCCTATGGCGCACGGCTTGCCGCAAACAGGCGCCGTGAAACGGTCGTACAGGCCGCAAAAAACGATCGGTACGCGCTTGCATTTTGGAACGCTTGCGACTACCAAGCCGCCTTGCCGGGGCCGATGGCCCGCCGCGCAATGCACCCGTAGCTCAGCTGGATAGAGCACCAGACTACGAATCTGGGGGTCGGGAGTTCGAATCTTCCCGGGTGCGCCATCTCGCATTTTCCCACATCGATACCTCCTAACATATTGAATGGTATGGCTTTTTTGGGGTTCGAAAACCCCTTCTCCCGGTGGTAGGTTATCCGCTCGGCAAAGGCCAAACGAAGGACTATTCTGCGCAGGTGCGATTGACCGCTTTCCCAGAGTTTCCAAGGGTTTGCGAGGAACTGCATGGCGAGTTCGAACATCTCGTCGTAGGCATGCAATGGCGTGCCCGATTTCGCCTGTTTTTCGGCGATCAGCAGGCGTTCCTTTTCCAATCCGGCGATCTTCTTCTCGTAGGCCAATGCGATGGATGTGTTGTCCGCATCAACGATCCGGTCGACGAGGGTTTCGATCTTTGAATCGATCGTCTTAATCTTGCGCTGAAGCGAAGCCTTGTCCTCTTTGGCCAAGGCCAAACGCTGGTTCCAGACATCCTCGAACATGGCGCGTGCAATCTTGAACAGGCTCGGTGTTGGCTGGAGCGCACGTACAACCTTGCCGAAGTCACCCTCGATCTGATCGCGCCGGATGGACTTGCGATAGCTGTCACAGCCCTTGGTGAAGCACAGATAGTAGGGATGCCTCTTGCCGGTTTTGCTCTTCGACCAGCAGGCGGTGAGGGCGCGCGAACAGTCCGCACAGCATACAAAGCCACGCAGAATGAAGTCTTCATTGAGGTCTTTGCGGGCCGGTGCGCGCGCCCTTTCATTCAGCCGGTTCTGGATCTTCTCGAAGGTTGCCAGATCGATCAGCCCCTCATGATGACCCTTTCGCAAAGACACGCCCGAGTCGGGATGCTCGATGTAGCCCGCGTAGGTGACCCTGGTCAGAATGTCCTTGACCCGCTGATGGCGGATTTTTCCATTTGGCAGGTCCTTGGGAAAATCTGGTTGGCCTTCCAGAAAGCGCTTTACCTCGACCTGGGAGTCGAAACGGCCCGCGGCAAAGCCCTCCAGGGCTTCCTGGATGATCGACGCGCATGGTTCATCGCGTACCAGCAAACTGCCTTGGCCGGGCGCCTTTCGGTAAAGATAGCCGATCGGTCTCGACAGGCAGTAATACCCGTTCATCAAACGCGCCCGCATCCGGTTGGTCGTTTGCTCGGCGTTCTTCTGGCGTTGATGCTGGGAAACAGAGGCCAGCATGTTCTCAACGAGGACGGAGTCGGAGTCCTCGCCGAACTCGATGGTCGGACTGCGAAGCAGGCCGCCCGCTTCACCAATGGCCGACCGGAGCTGAAGATGCGCTTCCATGCCGCGCGCAAGGCGCGAGATGTCATCAATGATCACGATGATCGGCTCGGCTCCGCGATGGGTCTTTAGGAACGAGAGCATGTCGATCATACCGGGACGGCTGGTCAGAGAACCGGACGCGTCGTCCTCGAAAGTCCTGATGACGTCCAACCCCTTGTAGCGGGCGTATTCCTTGCACCGTGTCAGCTGGGAGCCGATTCCGTCGCCGCGTTTCATTTGTGCGGCTGACGACACACGCGCATAGATCACGGCTTGTGTGCTGACCGTACCGTCGTCTTGCGGTCCGAGCATGACTCCCTCCTTTCTCCGGCGGGTTTCCTTGAATCCCGAACGGCGCTTTCGAACATCGGCTTTGTAGATGCGTCCGAAGATACCATATCGGCCAGCGCCGTTTCGAGCGTTTTCGAAGCGGTATCAACTGATGTGTGGACAGATTGGAGCGGGTGAACGCCGAACCCCAGATCGACGAACTGGACGATGATCTGCCACGGCGCCTCAAGGAACTGTTGCTTCTCCGCGTCGGACAGATCGTCATCGTCCAGCATCGCCATGTAGCGATCCCAGTCGATTTCGACCTTGCGCTTCGGCACGCCGTCATCGACCGATGACGGCGCGGGCGCTTGGGTGACCGGAGCGCTCATCGGCGCATCTCCGGTCCACGGGTGCGTCCACGCGGCTGACCAGCACCGGAACGGCGTTCCTTGATCGAAGCACCTCCGCTGTCAGTTGATCGTGTCTTGGCTTGCGCCCGTTCTTCCTTCTCCGTTTCGATCTGCGGCCGGTAGATGTCCTGGTCGAGTTGCTTGCCCCAGTCCCACAGCGATTGCTGTTCGACGGCCTCGAACTCCTCGGCCATGATGGAACGTGCCGCGGCGTCGGTGATTCCAAGTTCAGCGGCCATCTGCTGGGATTGATGGGCAACCGCCCGGCCGAAGCTCATCTTGGCGCCGTTTTCCATCAAGTCTCCGACAGCGGCGGCGAAGTCATAGCCGACACGCCTTTGGTCCTCGGTCAACTTTTCCTGGACCTCGACATAGCCCTCACGCATCTGGTTCATCGTCTGGCCCGTGCGCTCCATGAACAGGTCGCGCAGAACGCTTTCGGCTTTGACCGCATCGAAGCGCTCGGAGCGGGCAAAAGCGTAGGCATAATCGCCAAGCTTGTCCTTGAACGCGCCCGACCTCTGAATTTCTGTCTAGCCCCCTGTATCTGGGCCAATGATTTGCGTCTTCTCTAATAAGGTTTCTGGCACTGGCGGGCGCATATTGAGGGCCTGATGCGGCCGGGTGTGATTGTACTGCTCGAGCCATTGGTTGATGACGATCTGGGCCTG
>JANSXT010000037.1 GCA_024742765.1 Phyllobacteriaceae bacterium
CAATATGTGCCGCTCGACCTCAAGCCCGCCGTCAGCCGCTTTCTCAACTATTGGCGCCCCGATCTGGCGGTCTTCGCCGAATCCGAGATCTGGCCGATGACCATCCTCGAACTGGGTGCGCGGCGCATTCCGCAGGTGTTGATCAATGGCCGCATGTCCGACCGCTCGTTCAGGCGCTGGAAGAGCCGGCTCGCGCTCGCCGAATCCCTGTTCGAGAACCTCTCGCACGTTGCCGCCCAGACCGAGCGGGATGGCGAGCGGTTCCGTGCGCTGGGCGCCCGGCCGGTCACCGTCTCGGGCAATCTGAAGGCAGATGTTCCGGTGCCGCCCGTCGATCCCGGCGTTTTCGCGCAGATGCGCGCCCGTATCCAGAACCGGCCGGTCTGGCTTGCCGTTTCCACCCACGACGGCGAGGAACTGGCCGCCGCCCGCGTGCATGTCATGCTCAAAAAGCGCTGGCCCGGGCTTCTGACCGTCATCGTGCCGCGCCATCCGACGCGCGCCGACGAACTGGCGGCGGCAATCGGCGAGATGGGCCTGACCGTCGTCCGGCGGACACACGACAAGTTTCCCACCGATGCGGCCGACATCTTTCTGGGCGACACGATCGGCGAGATGGGGCTCTACCTGCGCATGGGCAAGATCGCCTTCGTCGGCCGCTCGCTGACTGCCGAGGGGGGGCAGAACCCGCTCGAACCCGCCATGCTGGGATGCGCGGTGCTCGCCGGCCCCAACCTTTCCAACTTCGAGGAGGTCTACGGGCGCTTCCAGGAAGCCCGTGCCGCGCGTGTGGTCGATGACGAATTGATGCTGGCCAAGGCGGTCAATTTCCTTTTGGCGAACGAGGCGATGTGCGATGCCATGGCCGCCGCCGGCCAGGGCGTGGTCGCCGACATGGAGGGTGCGCTGGAACGCACCTGGCAGACGCTGAACCCCTACATTCAGCCGCTGGTCGTCAAGGCCAGCCTGTCGCCGTCCGGTCGGACCGGTGAGGAAGGCGACGCCGATCGTATGCCTGTGGCCAATGGCGGGGCCCGGTTTGGCTGGTAACGAGGCGCCGCCCTTCTGGTACGAAAAGCCCGGTTTCAACGCCCGGCTGCTGGCGCCGGCGGCTCTCGTCTATGGCGCGGTCGCGCGGCGCCGGATGGATCGCGATGTCGCCGCACGGGTCAATGCGCCGGTCCTGTGCATCGGCAATCTGACGGTCGGCGGCACCGGCAAGACACCGACCGCCATCACCATCGCCAAAGCCGCCGAAAAACACCGCTACCGGCCGGGCATCGTCTCGCGCGGCTATGGCGGCGGGCATGTGCGGCCGCATCGCGTCGATCCGGAGCTCGACACGGCGCGTTCGGTCGGCGACGAGGCGCTGCTTCTGGCGCGCGGCGCGCCCACGGTGATCGGCGCCAACCGGGCCCACAGCGCCCAGGCGTTGATCGATGACGGCGCGGACTTCATCATCATGGATGACGGGTTCCAGAGCCGGTCGCTGCACATGGACTATGCGCTGATCACGCTCGATGCGCGGCGCGGCATCGGCAATGGCCGCGTCATACCCGCCGGCCCCCTGCGGGCGCCACTGCGCGACCAGATGCGGCTGGCGGATGCCGTTTTGCGCATTGGCGACGGCGACCGTGGCGACCGGGTTATCCGCGCCGCTGCCCGCGCCGGCAAGCCGGTCATGCAGGCCCACCTTCGACCGGCCAATGTGCGGGCGATCTCGGGCCGACAGGTGCTGGCCTATTGCGGCATCGGCGATCCGGGCAAGTTCTACGAGACGCTGCACCATTATGGCTGCATGCTGGCGGCCACCCGCTCGTTCGGCGACCATCATATGTTCACCGATGCCGATGCGCGGGCGCTGATCGGCAAGGCCGATGCCGAAGGGTTGGAACTGGTGACGACCGAAAAGGACGCGGTGCGCCTGTCGCACCGGGAAGGGCCGCTGGCCGCACTGCGCGAACGCACCCATGTGCTGCCCGTCGCCCTGACCTTCGAGACCACCGCCGACATGGACACGATCATCACCGCCACCGAGCGGCGCTATCAGCAGCGAAGACTTGAGGGCTAGGGTCCTGATTCTAGCGCGATTGCGTCGGCAGCGCGCCGGCCTCGCGTTCGGCCTGAAGCGATGCCTTGACGTCGACATAGGCTTCCTGGCGCGCCACGCTCCAATATTTCAGTTCGTCGATCGGGATCGGCGTGCCGGTGATCGCGCAGCGCACGAAGGTGCCCGGCGTGATGACGCGGAAATCGGCGTCCAGATAGCGGACCTTGGCTTCGTTGGAACTTGGAATGTCGTGGATGTTCATCGCGCTCTCCGACCAGGGCGAAAGGCCACAAATCACGGCTTGCGTCAAGGAAAACCGGTTGTCGGTGCATGATGCGGCGTCGGGCAGCACTGCATTCAGCGCCGCCCGAACAGCCGTTCAATGTCGGCAAGCTTGAGTTCGATGAAAGTCGGTCGGCCGTGATTGCAGGTGCCGGCGCCCGGCGTTTGTTCCATCTGCCGCAAAAGCGCGTCCATCTCCGCCGGTCGCATGCGGCGGCCCGCCCGGACCGATCCGTGGCACGCCATGGTCGAGGCGACCGCTTCGAGCCGCTCGCGCAGCCGGTCAGCGGCATCATCCGCACCGGCACTCGCGTCCGTCTCCAGCGTGTCCGACAAATCGGCGATCATGCCGGCGACATCGGTCTCGCCCAGCATGGCGGGCGTCGCGCGCACCGCGATAGCGCCGGGGCCGAACGGTTCGATCTCAAGGCCAAACCGGGCAAGCGTCTCGGCCATCGCGCAAAGATCGGCGGCCCGCTCCGGGTCGAGATCGACGATTTCCGGCACCAGCAGCATCTGGGCGGGCAGGGGGCGGCTGTGCATCGCCGTCTTCAGCGCCTCGAAGACCAGCCTTTCATGGGCCGCATGCTGGTCGACGAGCACCACGCTGTCGCCGGTCTGCGCCAGGATATACGTGTCGTGCAATTGCGCGCGTGCCGCGCCGAGCGGATGGTCCGTGTTCGTCCCGTTGGCGCTGTCGGCCGAAGCGGGCGGCGCGGCGGGCGCCGTCTCGAACCGCGCCTGCGCGGTGTCCGAAAATCCCGACCCGTTCGCCATGCCCGACAGTGGCGCCTGCCAGCCTGGCGTGATGGTAGAGGTTTCGTATGGTCGGGACCCGTTTGGCGACCCTCCCGACGGCGCGGCGAAGGCGGCGGCGAGCCGGTCGCCGTCGCGCGTCGAGGCTCGGATGCCCGCCTCATGCAGCGCGCGCCGCACGCCGCCGACGATCAGCGCCCGCACAAGGCCCGGATCGCGGAAGCGCACATCGGCCTTGGCCGGATGAACGTTGACGTCCACATCGGCGGGATCGATCTCGATGAACAGCACGGCGGCGGCGTGCCGGCCACGTTCGAGCATATCCGAATAGGCCCCGCGCAACGCGCCCAATATCTGCTTGTCACGCACCGGCCGGCCATTGACATAGGCAAATTGCTGGTTCGTCGAGGCCCGGTGAAACGAAGGCAGGCCGACACGACCGCGCAGCCGCACGCCCTCCTTGTCCGCGTCGACCGGCACCGCATTGTCGATGAAGTCGTGTCCCAGAACCTGGCCGATACGCGCAAGCAGCCCGTCCTCCCGCTGCCCGGCGGCCGGATAGTCGAGCGTCGACCGGTCGGGCCCGCTCAGCGTGAAATGGATCGCCGGAAACGCCATGGCAACGCGCTTGATGACATCGGAGACGGCGGAATTTTCGGCGCGCTCGCCCTTGAGGAACTTCAGCCTTGCGGGCGTTGCAAAGAAAAGATCGCGTACCTCGACCAGCGTGCCCCGGTTCGCCGCCGCCGGGCGCGGACCGTCGATGCGCCCGCCATCGACGGTGATCTCGGCGCCGGTGTCGGTGCCATGCCGCCGCGAACGGATGCGCATGCGTGCGACCGAACCGATCGAGGGCAGCGCCTCGCCGCGAAAGCCCAGCGTGGCGATCGCATCAAGCCCGCCCTCCAGCTTGGACGTGCAGTGGCGCGACACCGCAAGCGCCAGTTCCGCCGGCGCCATGCCGTGTCCGTCATCGATCACACGGATCAGCGTCTTGCCGCCGCCGGCGGTCGCGATCTCGATCCGGCGTGCGCCGGCATCAATGGCGTTCTCCACCAGTTCCTTGATCACCGAGGCGGGCCGCTCGACGACTTCGCCGGCGGCGATTTGGTTGACGATGGTCTCATCGAGGCGGCGAATGCTCATCACCGCAATATAGGCAAGCTGCGGTCGCCGGAGAACCGATCCGCGTCAACCGTGCATTGTTATGAACAAGCTGTCCGTCTCAGGCCGGACGTTTGAGGGGCACATCGCCCACCGGTGCGGCGCCCGCCTTCAGGCGGCTTTCATAGTCGGCGCGCATCTGCGGGTCGAATGCGCTGAACCGCCCGCGTCCGCCGCTCTTGGCGTGATACATGGCCAGATCGGCGGCGAACATCAACTCGTCAAAACCATGTGCATCTGTCGGGCACAGCGCCGTGCCGATGCTGGCCCGGGGATCGATCGTGATGTCGCCGAAATGCATCGGCCTGCCGATCAGCACCGCGACATGTTCGGCGACCGCGCGGGCGTTCTGGCGTGTCTTGACCCCGTCGAGCACAACGACGAACTCGTCGCCGCCGAACCGCGCCACCGCATCCTTGTCGCGAAGCCCGTTATTGATCCGCTTGGCGATCTCGATCAGGAATGCATCGCCCACCGCATGGCCATAGGTGTCATTGATCGACTTGAAGTCGTCCATGTCGATATGCATCAGCGCGAACGGATGGTCGGCGGCACCGTCGCGGGTCAGCCGGTGCACATGATCCTCGATCGATTTGCGGTTCAAAAGGCCGGTCAACTGGTCGTGCTGCGCCATGAAGGCCATGTCGTTGCGGGTGCGGATCAGATCGCCGGTCTTCCGCGCAATGTCGCCCAGAAGGGGCCGGAAGATGAACAGCGCTTCCAGCGCCAGCACGATCATCATCATCATGAAGACCATGCGGTGCAGATGGGATGTCCTGTCGATGCCGCGCTGCGCTTCCATGGCGACCTGGTCGCTGAGCAGCGCATAGCCCGCCAGCACCGCCGTTGCCGACAATTGCGGCAGCGGCCGGACATTGCTCTCGGGGTTGGCGCCGGCTTCGGCGAGGAAGGCGCGCGCCTTGACCAGCAGGTCGCGGCTGAAAAAGTTCACATCGTGCGGCGCCTTGGTCATGATCGCCCGCACCGCGTCGCTCGCCTTGTCGCGATCGAGCTTGAATTGCAGCGTCGTGAAATTGCGTTCGAAATCGTTGACCGCATCGCGCAGATGGCTGAGCGAGGAGGCGCGCCGGTAGCGGCTTTGTTCGATGGTTGCCGTGTTGGTCAAAAGCACGATGCGCTGCGACAGCATCTGCTGTTCGCCGGCGATGTGGACGAGCTTGTTGACCGAGCGCTGCATCGAAATGGCACTGTCGACGAGAAAGAAGGTCACCATCGCCATCAATGCGATGACCAGAAGCGCGGTCCAATAGCCAATCCGGACGCGGCGGATCATCCGGTCCGTGGCCTTGTCGCAAAACTGATCGGTCGCGCTCACGTCGTCCTCACCCCGTCAAAGGTGTGTCTCGGGATGCGATATTGACGCGAGGAAAAAACCAAATGCTTAAGCGGCGCCGAAAGCCTGCCGCAGGGTAAACAAACCGACAAGCGGCCGATACCGGGCATCCCGTTTTGCGGCAGGCGGCGATGGCCTGGAAAACGCGCCGATGCTCTCGCATTTGGCGCAGCGTTATATTAGATGTTGCAAATATACCAAGAGCGGCCCGGCGTTCCGCCCGCCGCATGACGCCAAACGGGGACATATGACGATGTCGACGCCAGACCAGAATGCGCTCTTCAAGACCATCAATGACGATTTCGCCGTCGCCGGCCAGTTGGACCCCGGCCAGATACCGGCGATCGCCGAGGCAGGGTTCAAGACCGTCATCTGCAACCGGCCCGACGGCGAGGCGCCTGCCGAACCGCAGTTCGACGCAATCAGCGCCGCGGCCTCCGCCGCCGGGCTCGAAACGCGCTACATCCCGGTCTCCAACCAGGTGGGCCTGACGCCCGAGAACGTCACCGAGATGAAGGTCGCGCTGGCCGAACTGCCCGGGCCGGTCCTGGCCTATTGCCGCTCTGGCGCGCGTTCGGCCAAATTGTACGAGATTGCCGCCGGCTGACGGTGTTCAGCGCCGGATAAGGGCGATTTCCGCCGTCACGCACACCGGCGCGAGGCCCCGCGCCAGCCGGCCCTCATGCGGCCTGCCGGCCTCGTCGACCGCGACCACATCCAGCGTGGCGGTGCCGCCGCGGACAGTGCCTGCAAATGCCAGAACTTCCATGCCGACGCTGGACAGCGCGCGGTTCTTGCCGCCAGCGCCGGTCAGCACCGGGGCATTCAGGCTGCCGAGGGATGGCGCGATGTCGGCGTCGGTGACGTCTGCCGCACGGCATGCGGTTTCGATGGCATGGATGACATCCTCATTGGGCCGGACGCGGACAAACAGCGCATCGGCGCCGGTGTCGTGTGCGCCTGCTTCAATCTCGAACACCGAATGCAGCGTCTCGGCGTCCGGCTTCTGGACCAGATCGATGCCGGGCAGACCGAGCAGCTCGATGGTCATGTCGCCTTTGGTCACACAGTCGGCGGGAAACAGGTGGCCGCCGACCGGTGCGTTCTGGTCCGCTGTTTCGGCCATGGCGTGGCAGTGGACGAATGGCGCACCATTGGGCGTACGCCCGAAGCTGAACGTGCCCCATGTCAGATGTCCGGCGCCGAGATCGCGGATGAATGTGTAGTTGGCCGCCTTGCCGTCGCGCGCCGGCCCGCCGGTGGTGAAGCGGGTGGCGGACAGGGCGCAATGCTCGATCCTGCCGGTCCCGCTTGCAACGCCATGCGCTCTCGCAAGGCTGGCGATAACCTCCAGCAGGCTGCGCCCGTTCCCATCGACGCGGCCGGTGGCTTCAACCAATGGCGACCCGGCCCATGCAATCCGCCGCTCCGCGACCGGGCCGGGATGGACCATGTGATGGGGGGCGCTGTCGGGCGCATCGCTCACTGCGCGGCCTCGGCCGGTGGCACCGCGCCGGTTTCGATCAGCCGCGCCTTCACCGTCTTCTTTTCGACCTTGCCATAGCCCGACTTGGGCAGTTCGTCCCAGACGACGATGTGTTTTGGCTGCTTGTAGCGGGGGACACGCTCGCCGATCCATGCGCGCAGCGCAGCTTCGTCCAGCACGGCGCCAGGTTCGGCGACGATGGCCGCTGCGCCCACCTCGCCCCATTCGGCATCGGGCACGCCGACGATCGCGACTTCGGCTATGGCATCATGTTCGAGCAGCTTTTCCTCCATTTCGCGCGGATAGATGTTCGAGCCGCCCGAAATATACATGTCCGACTGCCGGCCGGTGATGTAGAGATAGCCGCCCGCATCCATATGGCCGACATCGCCGGTGACGAACCAGCCATTGACGAAGGCTTCCTCGTTGGCCGCATCATTGTCATAATAGCCCGCGCAGACCGCCGGGCCGCGCGTTGCGATCACGCCGGTTTCGCCCGCCGGCAGCGGGTTGCCGTCGCCATCCAGGATCGCCAGTTCCATCCCCATGCGCGCAAAGCCGCACGAGCCGACACGCATGGCGCCATCGTCGAGCGCATGCTCGTCCGCCGACAGATAGGCGATGGCGCCGGTCACCTCGCCCATGCCGAAATATTGCACCAGCACCGGACCGAGCACCTCAAGCGCCCTTTTCTGGTCGGCGCGGTACATGGGCGCGCCGGCATAGATCAGGTGCCGCAAGCTCGACGTGTCGTGCCGGTGCACCGCCTCATGCTCGACCAGCCGTTTGACGATGGTCGGTACGGTGAACATGTTGGAGATGCGGTGCTGTTCGATCAGTGCCCAGGCTTCGGCCGGGTCCAGCCCGTCGCCCGACATCAGGACGTTCGTGGCGCACCGTGTGACCTGGATGAAAAGATGCAGGCCCGCGCCGTGCGATAGCGGGGCGATGACCAGCGACGCGTCCGTGTGCGACAGGCCGGGCATCAGGTCGGCCGCGTGATTGTTGAAGACGAATGCAAGCTGGCCGTGGGTCAGCACGGCCATCTTCGGGTTGCCCGTGGTGCCCGAGGTGAAGAAGAACCAGGCCGGGTCGTTATAGTCGACGTCTGCTTCGCGATACGGACCATCGGTCTCGTGTGCGGCAATGAGGTCGTCATAGTTGCCGCCGATGATGATCTCGCGATCGCCGGCGAACCCGGCCGCCCGCACCGCCTCGATGTGATCGAAAAAGCGCCCATTGCCGACAAAGGCCTTCGCGCCGGCCGCAACGCCCATTCGCGCGATCTCGTCGGGACCGAGCCGGAAATTGGTCGGCACGATCACCCCGCCCACCTTCCAGACCGCGTACATGGCTTCGGGATAATCCAGTTCGTTCGCCGAATGCATCAGCACCCGGTCGCCCTTGCCGATACCCATCCTGGCCAGCGCGTGGGCGATCGCGTCCGCGCGGGCGTTCATCGCGCCATAGCTGCGCACGGTATCGCCGCGGATCATCGCTGGATGATCGCCGCGCCGTGCGGCAGCCTGGGTCAGGAAATGGCCCAGATTCATCACCCGGTCGGAGCGGCGCGGGAACGCGAAAACCATGTCTATCTCAGCCGCTCGACGATCGACACATAATTGGCGACCGCCGTCCCGCCCATGTTGAAGATGCCCGCGGTCTTGGCGTCGGCGACGGATGCGCCGGCCGGCTCGCCGCAAAGCTGCTTGGCGGCCATCACATGCATGGAAACGCCGGTGGCGCCGACGGGGTGGCCCTTGGCCTTGAGTCCGCCCGACGGGTTCACCGGCAACCAGCCATCGATCGCCGTTTCGCCCTCGGCGATCACCCGCGCGCCCTGGCCCGGTTCGGCGAGGCCCATCGCCTCATATTCGATCAGTTCGGCAATGGTGAAACAGTCATGGGTTTCGACAAAGCTCAGATCGTCGAGCGAGAGATTGGATGTCTCCATCGCCTGCGCCCATGCTTTGCGCGCGCCGTCGAACGCGATCACGTCGCGCCGCGAGATCGGCATATAGTCGCTGACATGGGCGGTCGCCCGAAAGCCGACCGCGCGTGGCGCGTGCCAAGCCTCGTCCAGATTGGTGATGACGAGGGCGGCCGCGCCGTCCGAGACCAGCGAGCAATCGGTGCGCCGCAGAGGGCCGGCGACGATCGGGTTCTTGTCGGAGACGGTGGCGCAAAATTCGAAACCGAGATCCTTCTGGATATGGGCCAGCGGGTTCTGCGCGCCATTGGCGTGGTTCTTCGCCGCGATCAGGGCCAGCGCGTCGCGCTGGTCGCCATGGGCCTGAAAATAAAGATCGGCGATGCGGCCGAACATGCCGGCAAAGCCGCCTTCCATGTCCGCTTCCTCGGGGACGTAAGACGCCTTGAGCAGAATATCGCCCACCTCGGCGCCCGAAACGGCGGTCATCTTTTCGACGCCGATGACCAGCGCGGTGCGGATCCGTTTGGCGGCCAGCGCGTCGAGCGCCGCATGGATTGCAGCGCTGCCCGTCGCACAGGCATTTTCGAGGCGCACGGCGGGCGCATGGCGCAGCGCGCCGACCCGGAGCGAGGCCAGCGTCGAGGGAAAACCCTGCGGCGAAAAGCCTTCATTGAAGGTGCCGACAAAGATCGCGTCGACCTCGGTGGCATCGAGGCCCGCATGGTCGAGCGCCTCTTCGGCCACTCGCCCGATCAGCGTCTCGGCGGTTTCGTCCTCAAGGCGGCCGAACCGCGTATGCGCCCAGCCGGTGATCGCTGCATCCATCGCCGTTCCTCCCGCGTCAGACCCTTGCCGGTTTCCGCCGGCCGTTCAAGTCCCGCAGAAGGTCTGGTGCACCACTTCGTCCGCTGCCGGCGGAAGGGCCAGTTTATCGTCCGCCGGCCGGTCGGCAAACGGGTCGGCCAGTGCTTCGGTCAGCGCGTCGAAAACGGAGAAATCGCCGCCATAGCCGGCGGCAATCGCCGCTTCCACCTGATGGTTACGCGGGATGATCGCCGGGTTGGTCGCCTTCATTGCGGCGATGCGCGCCGCGTCGTCCCGCTTTTCTTCGGAAAGCCGGCTCCGCCACGCCTCAAGCCAATTGCGGGCTGCGTCCCGTTCAATAAAATGACCGAGAAAGCCGTCATCGGCATCGCCCGGTTCCCGGCCGAGTTCGGACAGGGCGCGGAACGTGTTGGTGAAATCCGCGCCGTCCTCGGCCATCAGTTTCAAGAGGTCCTGCGCCAGCGCCACATCGCCCTCGCGCGGCGCTTCGATGCCGATCTTGGCGGTCATCTCCGCCGCATATGCATCGGCGAATGCGGTGCCATAGCCTTCCAGCAGGTCCCGCGCGATCTCGACCGACTTGTCCGCATTTGCGTCGAGCAGCGGCACGAGCGACTGCGCCAGATTGGCAAGATTCCAGTGCCCGATCGAGGGCTGGTTGCCATAGGCATAACGGCCGAACTGATCGATCGAGCTGAACACCTTTTGCGGGTCGTATTCGTCGAGAAAGGCGCAGGGGCCGTAATCGATCGTCTCGCCGGACAGGGTCATGTTGTCGGTGTTCATGACGCCATGGATGAAGCCAAGCGACAGCCAGCGGGCGATCAGCCGTGCCTGACGTGCAATGGCGCCTTTGAGCATCGCCGCATAGGGATTGTCCGCCTCGCGCGCCTTCGGATCGTGCCGGTCGATCACATGGTCGGCAAGCGCCCGCACCGCCTCATGGTCCTGCCGGGCATAAAAATACTGGAACGTGCCCACCCGGATGTGGCTGGCGGCGACGCGGGTCAGAACCCCGCCAGGCAGCCGGTCCTCGCGGATGACGAATTCACCTGTCGTCACGGCTGCGAGCGCACGCGTCGTCGGCACACCGAGCGCGGCCATCGCCTCGGACACGATATATTCGCGCAGGACCGGACCGAGCGCCGCGCGCCCGTCGCCGCGCCGCGACCATGGCGTCGGGCCGGACCCTTTGAGCTGGATGTCGCGGCGCCGGCCGTTCACATCGACCACCTCGCCGATCAGAAGTGCCCGCCCGTCGCCGAGCTGCGGCACCCAATTGCCGAACTGGTGGCCCGCATAGGCCATCGAAAGCGGCGCGGCATTGTCCGGAAAGGCATTGCCGGCCAGCATGGCGACGCCGGCGGGCGACGCCAGCCAGTCGGCATCGAGCGCCAGTTCGGCGGCGAGCGGTGCGTTCAGCCGCACTAACTCCGGTTCGGGCACCGGCGCAGCCGCCTGTCGGGTGAAGAACTTGTCGGGCAGGCGCGCATAGGAATTGTCGAAGGCAATGGTCATGGCGCCAATATAGGGCCGGGGACGGCACGTACCAATGCGCCTCTGCCTTGCCTTGACGCGCGATGTGCCGATGATGTCAGTGAGCCTCGGCCGCGCCGTAAAGGGACATTGCATGATCCGCCATTTCGTATTGCTGAGCTTTCGCGACGATGTGAGCGCCGCGACCAAGGCCGCGCTCTATGACGAACTGGCAGCGCTGGCCGGGCATCTGCCGGGCATGACCGGGTTTCACGCCGGCCCCAATGTCAGCGTCGAGACCGACCTTGTCCGCGGCAACCATGACGCGTTCTGGGTCGACTTCGCCGATGTGGCGGCGCGCGATGCCTATCTGGCCGATGAAAAGCACTGGGAGATCGGCGCGCGGCTGACCGGGCTGACCGTCGATGGCCTTGACGGCATCACCGTCGTCGACATGGAGGTTTGATGATCACCGATCCGCGCGCCTTTCTCACCAGCCTGTTCGACGCTGCCATCGCCGCCGCCGACCCGGACATCTGCATTCCCGCCAACCTGCCCACGCCGCCCAAGGGACGCACCGTTGTGGTCGGCGCCGGAAAGGGCGCCGCGCAACTCGCCCGCGCCTTCGAGCGGTACTGGCCGGGTCCGCTCGCGGGCGTCATCGTCACCCGCTACGGCTATGCGGTGCCCTGCGAGCGCATCGAGGTTCTCGAAGCCAATCATCCCGTGCCGGACGAGGCGGGCCTTGCCGCCGCACAGCGCCTGATCGAGACGGTATCCGGTCTTGGCGAGGACGATCTCGTCGTGGCGCTGGTTTCCGGCGGGGGCTCGGCGCTTCTGCCGGCGCCGCCAGACGGGTTCGCGCTGGCCGACGAGATCGCGCTCAATGAGGTTCTTCTGGCCTCCGGCGCGCCGATTTCGGTGATGAATGCCGTCCGCAAGCAGTTCTCGCGCATCAAGGGCGGGCGGCTGGCCCTTGCCGCCGATCCGGCCCGCGTCGTCAGCCTGATCGTCTCGGACATTCCCGGCGACGACCCGGCGCAGGTCGCCTCCGGCCCGACCGTGCCGGATAGCGTCTCGCGCGCCGACGCGCTTGCGATGATCGACGCGCACGGTCTCGACCTGCCGCCGGCCATTCTCGATCACATGCGCGGCGCCGCCGAACCGGACCTCACACCGGACGATCCGCGCCTTGCGCGCAACCAAGTACGCATCATCGCCTCGGCCGGCGTGTCGCTGGAGGCGGCGGCCGCAGCGGCGCGCGATGCCGGGATCGAGGCCATGATCCTGTCCGACGCGATCGAGGGCGAAGCGCGTGATATTGGCGCGATGCATGGCGCCATCGCCCGCGAGGTGGCGCTGCGCGGCCGGCCCTTTGCAAAGCCGGTCGTGATCCTGTCGGGCGGCGAGACGACGGTGACCGTGCGCGGCAGGGGCAAGGGCGGCCGCAACACCGAGTTCCTTCTGGGGTTGGCGCAGGCGATCGACGGCGTGGAGGGAATCGCGGCGCTGGCCGCCGATACGGACGGGATCGACGGGTCGGAAGACAATGCCGGCGCCTTTGCCGACGGGACGAGCATTGCCCGTCTGCGCGCCGCCGGCGGCGATCCGCAAGCCTATCTCGCCAACAACGACGCCTGGTCGGCCTTCGACCGGATCGGCGACCTGTTCGTGCCCGGGCCGACCGGCACAAACGTCAACGATTTCCGCGCGATCTTCGTGCGCTGATTGCCGGCCGGAGATCAGTCGAACGACCGGGAATAGACGGCCTGCGAGACTTCGTCCGCGGTCTTCAGCGTGCGGACCACCAGTGGCACCAGCAATGCGGTCAGATTGCGGTCGAGCCCGCGCGCGCCCTGCGCCTGCCGCACATCCTCCAGCACCGCGCGGATGAGCGGTATGAACCGCAGGCACAGCGAAATCGCCAGCGCGATCTGTTCCTTGGGAACCCAGGCGGGCGCATAGGTCAGCGCCGACATTATGCCGTCGACGAATTCGCTGGTTTTGGTCGTCAGCGTGACCAGCGCTGCGGCCAGAATAAGGACGACGAAGCGCGCAACGACGAAGCCGGCAAAGACAAGATCGGTCAGATAAATCTGAACGGCGAAGATCGCGGCCAGAATCCACAGGGCGGGGCGAACCGACACGAAGGCATGTCTGGGCCTGAGCCCGGCGATCGCAAAGCCCGTCATCACCAGTGCGCCCGCCACCAGCAACGAGGCCCAGCCCTCGACGATGAAGAGCGTTGTGCAGAACACCACCAGCGTGACGATCTTGACGACCGGCCGGGTCCGGTGGAGCGGACTGTTGCCGAACACGTAAAGATCGGTCAGCATTGCGAACTTTCCACATAATGCGCCAGCACCTGCTCGGGGCCGCCATCTGCGGCAATCGCGCCATCCTCGATGTGCCGGTGTGCTTCCCCCTTAGAACTGGGCCAATGTAATGGCCGCAAAAGGAGGATTTGGCATGGCTAGGAAGCGACATTCGGACGAGGATGTTGTGAAGCTGCTGCGTGAGATTGAGCTGCAGCTGGCCGCCGGCGATG
>JANSXT010000023.1 GCA_024742765.1 Phyllobacteriaceae bacterium
ACATCGCCTCCTTGGCCTCGGTGTAGTCGTCCCACTTGTCGAGCGAGGCCTTGTCGATCGGCGACAGTTTCCAGCGCTTGAGCGGATCCTTGCCGCGCGCCTGGAACCGGCGATGCTGCTCGATGCGTGTGACGGAGAACCAGTATTTGAACAGGCGAATGCCCGAACGCGCCAGCATGCGCTCGAAATCGGGCGTCTGGCGCATGAACTCGAGATAGTCGTTGGGCGAACAGAAGCCCATGACGCGCTCGACCCCCGCACGATTGTACCAGGACCGGTCGAACATGACGATCTCGCCGGCCGCCGGCAGATGCTGCACGTAGCGCTGGAAATACCATTGCGAGCTCTCGCGCTCCGACGGTTTTTCAAGCGCGACGACGCGCGCACCGCGCGGATTGAGATGTTCCATGAAGCGCTTGATCGTGCCGCCCTTACCGGCGGCGTCGCGCCCCTCGAAAAGGACGACGACCTTCTGTCCGGTGTCCTTCACCCACTCCTGGACCTTGAGCAGTTCCACCTGCAGTTCGGCCTTGTGCTTTTCATAGGCCGCGCGCCGCATCTTGTTGCGATAGGGATATTCGCCGCTCTCGAATGCATGCGCGATCGCCTGGGGATCGTTGCGCATCTCGGCGATCGTGGCGGGCCGCCCGGCATCCATGCCGGCGTCGCCGGCCATCGTGTCCTGGTCAATCATTTGCGTATCCTGTTCAAAACCGGAAAGATCATGTGGCAATATCTCCCTATCTCACGCCATTTTGTGGTGCGCCGCAATACGACTTGCGCCATATGACGTTGGGTCAGGGCGCAGCGGCGTCACACCAATGACACACGAGTCTGATTCTGCGAGGCATCTGAAACCGGTGGTAACGACCATGAACGAGCCCCGACGGTTCCGGACGCTGTTTTTGTCCGACATTCATCTTGGGACGCGTGGCTGCCAGGCGGAGATGCTGATCGACTTTCTGCGCGAGCATGACGCGGACCGCATCTATCTGGTCGGCGACATCTTCGACGGTTGGCGCCTCAAGAAGGGATGGTACTGGCCGCAATCGCACAATGATGTCGTCCAGAAGCTGCTGCGCAAGGCGCGCAAGGGCGCCGAGATCATCTATATTCCGGGCAATCACGACGAGGTCATGCGGACGTATCTTGGTTCGCATTTCGGCGGGATCGAGGTGCGCGACCGCGACGTGCACGAGGCTGCCGACGGCACGCGCTATCTGGTCATCCATGGCGACCAGTTCGACATGGTCGTCATGCACGCCAAATGGCTCGCCCATGTCGGCGACTGGGCCTACACGCTGGTGCTGTGGCTCAATGGCTGGATGAACCGTATCAAGCGGCTGTGGGGCGGGCAGTACTGGTCGCTGTCCAAATGGCTCAAGCTGAAGGTCAAGCAGGCCGTCAACTTCATCGGCGCCTTCGAGGAAACGCTGGCGGGCGAGGCGCGGCGCGCGGGCGTCGACGGCGTCATATGCGGCCATATCCACCATGCGACGATCAAGCAGGAGAACGGCATTCGCTACATCAACACCGGCGACTGGGTGGAAAGCTGCACGGCGATCGCCGAGACCGACGAAGGCGAGATGGTGCTGATCGACTGGGCCGCCATCAGCCGTGCTCGGCGCAAAGGCCGGATCGTCGATCTGGGCGCCGCCAAAAAAAGCAGGAAAACCGCTGGCAGCAAAACCCAAGCCGCCTGATCCTTGGCAGACGCCACACATCCGCTAGAACAGATTCCATCCGACCACTGACAGGGCCATGACCATGGGTTCGCCTTCCGCCACACCGACGGTGCGCACGCAGCTTGGCGGCGCCGTGCAACAAAACAGCGCGTTTTCCATCACCGGCATTCTGGAGCGCGCCTTCGCGCAGACCTTCACCGGCCTCGTCTATCCGCAAATCTGGGAAGACCCGGTCGTCGACATGGCGGCGCTCGAGATCGGGCCGGACGATGCGATCGTCGCGATCGCCTCGGGCGGCTGCAATGTGATGAGCTATCTGACCGCGAACCCCGCCTCCGTCGAGGCCGTCGATTTGTCGCCGGCGCACATCGCGCTCAACCGGCTGAAATATGCGGCGCCGGAGCATCTGCCCAATCATGCGGCCTTCTTCCAACTGTTCGGCCGCGCGGACGTAGCCGGCAATGCGGCGCTTTTTGATCGCTATCTTGCGCCGCATCTGGACGCCACCACGGTCGACTATTGGAACGGACGCAAGGGCGTGCGCGGACGCCGGATCGACATGTTCGAACAGGGCTTCTACCGGTTCGGCGCGCTGGGCCTGTTCATCGGGTGGGCGCATCGGATCGCCCGGCTCAAGGGCATCGATTTTTCCGACTTCATGGCCTGCTACGACATTGAAGAGCAGACGCGCTTTTTCGAGGACAAGGTCAAACCGGCGATCGACAGCCGCTTTATCAAATGGGTGACACGCAACCGGGCATCCTTGTTCGGGCTCGGCATCCCGCCGCAGCAATATGAGGCGCTGGCGGGCGCCGCCGGCGGTGACATGCATGCGGTCCTCACCGAGCGGACGCGCACCCTGATGTGCGGCTTTCCGCTGTCGGAGAACTATTTTGCCTGGGCCGCCTTCAACCGCGGCTATGATCCGTCCGGCGAAGGTCCGCTGCCGCCCTATCTGCAGCGGGACAATTTCGAGACCGTGCGCGCAAACGCGTACAAGGCATCGATCCGCAACCGGACGCTCACGGATTTCCTGCGCAGCCAACCGGGAGCATCGAAGGACTGCTACGTGCTGCTCGACGCGCAGGACTGGATGACCGACGCGCAACTGAACGATCTTTGGGCGCAGATCACGCGCACCGCGCGCGCCGGCGCGCGCGTTATCTTCCGCACCGCCGGCGTCGAGACGATCCTGCCCGGGCGTGTCTCCGAGAGCGTGCTCGGCCGGTGGCGCTATCATGAAGCGCGGTCCCGCGCACTGCACGACCAGGATCGCTCGGCGATCTATGGCGGCTTCCACCTCTATACGCTGGAAGGCTGATCATGGCCGATGCGGCGGACACCCATTCGGGACTGATGGATGCGATCTATCGCAACCAGCGGCACATCTACGATCTTACCCGCAAATATTATCTGCTCGGCCGCGACCGGATGATCGAGGACCTTGATGTCCCACCCGGCGGAACGGTTCTCGAAGTCGCTTGCGGTACGGGCCGCAATCTCATCCAGGCCGCGCGCCGCTACCCCGATGCACGGTTTCACGGCTTCGACATTTCGGCCGAGATGCTGAAATCGGCGCAGGCGACGGTGTCCAGAAAAGAGTTTGGCGACCGGATCGCGCTGTCGCGCGGCGACGCCACCGATTTCGATCCCGAGGCGTTGTTCGGCGTTGCGCGCTTCGATCGGGTCTTCATCTCCTATTCGGTGTCGATGATCCCGGTCTGGAAGGAAGCGATCGCCCACGCCGCCACGGTTCTGAAGCCGGGCGGCGCATTGCATGTGGTCGATTTCGGCGAGCAGACGCGGTTGCCGGGCTGGTTCGGCGGGCTGCTCCGGGCCTGGCTGGCCAAGTTCCATGTCACCCCCCGCGGCGATCTCGAGGCGGTGATGCAGGATGTGGCCGACCGTCATGGCGCAGAGTTGGCGTTCACCGCGCTCTACCGCGACTATGCCCGCCACGGCCGCATCACCATGCCGGGCGCGAACGGCTGATCCGTCCCGTCGATTGACGATTGCATTGATATAAAGACTTCCTTATGTGGTTATGCCGCCTGTGCCACAAGGACCCCTCGCATGACCGCCGATAATCCGCTTGCCGCCCTGATCGCCGAAAAAGGCGTGCTGCTCGCCGATGGCGCGACCGGCACGAACCTGTTCGCCATGGGGCTTGAATCGGGCGATGCGCCGGAATTATGGAATATGGACGCGCCCGAAAAGATCACCGCGCTGCATCAGGGGTTCGTCGATGCGGGCTCGGACATCATCCTGACCAATTCGTTCGGCGGCACGCGGCATCGGCTGAAGCTGCATCACGCGCAGGATCGCGTGTTCGAACTCAACAAGGCGGCCGCCGAGCTCGCCTGCGAGGTCGCCGCATCGGCGCCGCGCCGGGTGCTTGTCGCAGGCTCGGTCGGGCCGACCGGCGAACTGCTCGAACCGCTCGGCGCGCTGACCTTCGATGGCGCGGTTGAAGCGTTTCGCGAGCAGATCAACGGCCTGAAGGCCGGCGGCGCGGAAGTCATCTGGATCGAGACCATGTCGGCGCCCGAAGAGATGCGCGCCGCCGCCGAAGCGGCAATCGCCGAAGAGATGCCCTATACCTGCACCGTCTCGTTCGACACGGCTGGCAAGTCGATGATGGGCCTTCATCCGAAAAATGTCGCACACGTCTTCGATGACGTGTCGGACAAGCCGGCGGCCGTGGGCGCCAATTGCGGTGTCGGCGCCTCGGACATCCTGTCGTCGCTGCTCGACATGCGCGCTGGCGCGCCGGATGCGACCATCATCGTCAAGGGCAATTGCGGCATCCCCGAATTTCAGGGCGAAAACATCGTCTATTCGGGAACGCCCGACCTGATGGCGGACTATGTGCGGCTGGCCATCGATGCCGGCGCGCAGGTCATCGGCGGCTGCTGCGGCACCTCGTTCGAGCATCTCAAGGCGATGCGCGCGGCGCTCGACAGCCACAAAAAGGCAGAGCCGCCGACGCTGGAAGAGATCGCCGAGCGCATCGGCCCGCTGGTCAACAGCCCGGCTGCCGATGGCAATGCGGCGCCCAAACGCGAACGTCGCGGCCGGCGGCGCGCCTGAGGATCACACACCCGGTCCGATGGTCTCGATCTTCGGGTCGCCGGCGCCGTGGATCTCCAGCCATTCGCGGTCGATATCCGGCAGGTCCTTATCGTCGATGGCCGCCTCGAACGATTGCAGGCGCTTGTGGATCGACAGCAGCTCGACGATCGTCGTCCACGAGTTCACCAGATACTGGAACGAGTTGGACACCTGCCCGAAGGCCGTTAGGACCTGCTGCAGGACGCCGAAGGTAAAGCCCACGGCAGCGCCGCCGACAATGGTCGGGATGAGCAGCAACATGACGAATATGTTGTCGGCCTGCAGGTACAGGAACCGGAAAATGTTGAAGTACATATATTCGAGATACAGCCGAAAATAATTGCGGCGCACATCGCCGAACAGTTCACGCACGGTCGGAGGCTGCGCGCGTTCCTCGCGGTCCTCGCCATAGACCAGTTCTTTGCGGTAGGCCGCTTCGACACGCTGGTTCTTGAACTCCAGACCCGGCAGCCGGATCCCGGCGAGCGCCAGCATGCCGGTTCCGAAGATCGACCAGACGATGGCCGCCGTAAACAAGGGCGCGGGAATGGCGCCGACAAGCGGCAGTTCGGTGACATATTCGGACAAGGCCCAAAGAACAGGCAAAAAGGCGATCAGCGTCATTACCGAATCGATGGCCGCCACGCCGAGATTTTCCGTGATGCCGGCAAAACGCATCGTGTCTTCCTGGACGCGCTGGGACGCGCCTTCGATGTGACGCACCTGCTTCCAGCGCGCCATGTAATAGTCGTTCATCGCCGTGCGCCAGCGGAACACATAGTGGCTGGTGAAGAAGCGCACGCCGACGCCGATGAAAATCGCCATGAACGCCAGTTGCGCGAACACCAGCAAAAGGCTGAACAGATCGGTCTGGGTGACCGTGGAACCCTCGGTGAGCGCGTCCTGCACTCCGTCGAAGAAGGGCCGCCGCCAATTGTTGACCGCGACCGAGACCTGAACGCCGTAATAGGTGACGAACAGGATCAGGGCCGAGCCGAGGATGGACCACAATTCCCAAGGGTGCTTGGCGCGGCGATGCCAGAAGGCATAGAAAATCGCCACGGCGATGACGTAGTAGACGTAGAACCAGAGAAATTCCGGCGTTGTGAAATGGCCAAGGCCAATGACCGGGCCCGCTTCGGGATCAGGCGTTCCCAGGCCGATTAACGCGCCCCACTGGCTCGCACCGGCATACCAGGCGACCATGACAATGACGGTCCAGACCAAGGCGGAGATGAAAAACAGCTTGGGTTGCGGGAAGAAGGATTTGAACAAGGGCGAATGCCTCTCGGAACGTCACGCGATCAAAACATATGAAGCCAGTTGTAGGCCAAAAGCCGGTGAAAACCAGCGGTCGTGGTCACTTCGGCCTCAATTCGCCGTGTGCTCCACATCAAAGCGCATTATCGTTGCGAGCAAGTGCGACCCAAGCAAAAGGTGTCCGATGACCACAGCCCCCCTTGCCGCGGCCGGCCTTTATGCCGGGCTCAACATGCTGATCATGTTCTGGCTGGCCAACGCGATCGGCGTTCTGCGGCGCGGGCACAAGATTGCGGTTGGCGATGGCGGCAACAAGCATCTGGCGAAGATCATGCGCGGACAGGCCAATGCGGCGGAAAACATGCCCTTGTTCCTGATCATGCTGGTGATCGCCGCCGCAACCGGCATGGCCGCGTGGCTTGTCCATCTGTTCGGCCTCACCTTCACCGCCGGCCGCGCGCTGCATGCCTGGCACTTCATTCAGCCCAAGGCGCCGCTCTGGCAGCGGCTCGTCGGGTTCGGCATTGCCGGGCTTTCAACCTTCATCCTGGCGATCTGGATGATCGTCGCCGGATTGCGCGCAGCGTTTACTGGCTGACCACAGAATTGGCCCGATGCCGTCAGGGCCGTCTGATGGCAAACGCCATGTTCTCGCCATTGACCGCAAGGTAGCCGTCGGCGGTCTTTTCGAACGTCACGCAGCGCCGCCGCATGCTGGCCATGGTCAGGCAGACCTGCTCGCCATCGGAAGACCAGCTTCCGCCCATCGACATGATGCCGCGGCGCATGGTGAGCGTGCCGTCGGGATTGAACGTCATCTCGCCACGCCGGCCGTTGAACATGGTGACCTGCCACGGCTGGCCGTCGGCAATCTCGGCGACGTTTTCGCTCGCAAGCGCGGACGAAACCGGGGCCGCACTGCCAGCGATGCCCAGGGCGACGACACAGTTTGCGATGAAACGCGGGCGCATGGCTCTCTCCGGCTGATGGATCATCTGCCGGAGCTTCTAACCGCTCTCAAGGCCGAAGTGGCGTTACGATTTCGCAATGTTGGCAGAAGCGAACCGTTCGGCGAAATCAGCCGTCTAGCACGCCCTTCATCGCCGGATAGAGCGCCAGATAGCGTTCGTAGATCGGCCGGTACCTTTCGACGTTGGCGGCGATTGGCTCGATGATACGCCCCGGATGGACCATGGCGCCGATGCCCTCGTCGATGGTGGCGAAATGACCGGCACCATGGGCGGCCAGCACCGCGGCGCCCGTCGATGGCGCATCGGGCGAGGCGGGCACGCGCACCGGCACGCCCGCCGTGTCAGCATGGATCTGCAGCCACAGGTCGGACGCCGTTGCGCCGCCGCCAACCGTCATCTCCGCGCTCTCATAGCCGGCGCGGGCGAACGCATCGAGAATGGCACGGGTGCCGAAGCCGATCCCTTCCATGATGGCGCGGAAGATGTGGTGTTTTTCATGGGCCAGCGTCAGCCCGACGATGGCGCCGCGCGACAGGGGATCGGTGTATGGCGTGCGGTTGCCCTGGAAATGGTCCTGCACGATCAGGCCGTCGCAGCCGGGTTCCAGCGCGGCGGCCTTGGCGTTCAGATCGTCGAAATCGAGACCGCCGGTCAGCCGGCCGAGCCAGTTGATGATCGACCCGGTTGAGGTCTGCCCGCCTTCGACGACATAGCGGTCCGGATAGACGATGTCCGGATAGGCGCCCCAGACGCCCGGCGCATGGATGGGCGCATTGGTGATGCCGAACTGCAGGTGCGATGAACCGGTGATCAGCGCCAGTTGTCCGGGCTGGGCGACACCCAGCCCGACCATGCCGATCAAAGCGTCGGCGCCGCCCTGGACGATTTTGACCGAACGGGGCAGGCCGAGCGCATTGGCGGCGGCGGCCGTCAGCGTGCCGATGACCCCACCGGGCGCAACGGTGCGGGACGGCCACTTGTCCAGAAGCGCGTCCATGCCCAAGGCCCTAACAAGGCTTTCGGGCGCGCCGCCCCGGTCGCTCGAGTGATGCCAGCGCAGACCGACATTGTTGAGGCTTGCCGCCCATTCGCCCGTCAGCTTGTAGGTCAGGAAATCCTGATACTCACAAATGCGGTGGGCGCGGTCGAAGTTGTCCGGCTCGTTGCGCTTCAGCCACAGCGCCTTGGGGATCATCCATTCCGCCGAGACGGGCCCCTGACCGTTGCCGTTGAGCGCCAGCGCTTCGTCGCCGGTCGCAAGCACGAGATCGGCTTCCTCGTGGGCGCGCACATCCATCCAGATCAGCGCCGGGCGCAGCGCATCGCCATTCTCATCGAGCGCAACAACACTACAACAGGTGGTCGCATAGGTAATCGCCTCGATCGCGGCGGGATCGATACCGGCCTCGGCAATCGCGCCGCGCGATGCGCTGACGAAATTGGCCCACCAGTCGGCCGGGTCCTGCTCGGCGCGGGCGCCCGCCGAAAATGTCGTCTCGTAGGCGACCGCGACGCTGCTCAGGCACGTGCCGTCAAGGTCATAGATGCGCGCGCGCAGGCTTTCGGTGCCGCCATCCGCCGTCAGAAAATATGCCAAGTCTTTCTCCTCCCGCTGTCCGGCCCGCGTTTCCGTCTCCGGTCAGCCATGCCGCAAAGCCTCCGATGCCGCTCCCGCATACATCATCGCCGGCCCTCCCCCCAACCCGGCCTTGACCGGTCTTGTGCGGTCAGAAGGTCGAGCGTGTCGCGCAGCGCCTCGGCATGGGGCATGTGGCCGGCGCGCGGGAAATGGTGAACGGCGATGCGCGGCGAAAGCGCGGTTGCATCCCGCCAGTCGAAGATGCGGTCGCGATGGCCGACAAGGATGCGCACCGGCAGCTCGGCGGACAGGCGATCCAGCGCGTCGACAATGCTGACGGTCTGGCCCTGTCGCCCGACCATCTGTCCGGCCAGCTCTTTGAGCCGGCCGCGCTTCTGCACGTCGAAAATGCCGGCAACCGCCACATCGGAAAGAGATGCCGGCGCGTCGGTGAGCATTCGCAGCAGGTGGACGACCTCGCCGGGGCTCGACGGATCGGCCATGCCGTCGACGAAATCGGCGTTGATCGACAGCCCGATGCCGGCCGGCGCGATCAGGTTCAAAGACGATACGGAAAACGTCTCGGCGAGTCTCACGGCAGGGATGGCACCCAGCGAGTGGGCAATGAGATGAAAAGGGCGATCGGCGAACAGTGCGCGGGCAAAATCGGGAAGCGGGGCGGCCAGCGCGTCGATGTCCGGCGCATCATGTTCGGTCGCGCCATGGCCGGGCATGTCGATGGCGACCACGCGGCGACCGGCCTTGACGAGGCCATTGACCAGCGAAGCGAAACTGGTGTGGTCGCCGGCAAATCCATGGACCAGCAGGAGCGGTTCGCCGGCCTCGGGACCCCGGTCGATATAGGCGATCTTGTTGGCGAACCGCAGATCGTCCAATCCGCCCTGCCCCGCGCCGGCCACGTCACGGGCCTCGATGCGGCCGCGCCTTCCCGATCCCGCGAGCGTTGCCAGATCGATGCCCTGCCGGCGCGCCAGCCGGCGTGCGACCGGTGTCGCCCGGACGGCGCCGCCGCCATTGGCTGCAGACGTTGGAGTTGCCGGCGTTGCCGCGTCGGGTTGTTCGGCTGGTTCGGATGTTTCGCTGTCGGCTGATGACGCGGCTGGCTCCTGTTCCGCATCGTCGCCGTCGTCCTGGCCCGTCCAGTCCGGACCGTCGCCGACATCGACCCTGGCGATCGGTTCGCCGACTTCGATCGTCTCGCCCACTTCGGCGAGTCTTTCCGTCAGGGTGCCAGCGCCGAGCGCGGGAAACTCGACGACCGTCTTGTCGGTCTCCACCTCGATCAGCGCATCGCCGCGGTCGAAACTCTGGCCGACATCGACCAGCCAGCCGACGATCTCGCCGCGTTCCATGGTCTCGCCGAGGCGCGGCATGGTGAGGACCGCGTCGCTCATGCCAGCATCTTTCGTGCGGTTTCGGCAACGAGATCGGCGGAGGGAACCGACGCGGCCTCAAGGGCCACCGAGACCGAGATGGGCACGTCCTCGCCCGCCACGCGGATGACCGGATCGTGCAGAAAGTCGAAACATTCCTCGGTGATACGCGCCGACAGTTCGGCGGCAACACCGGCGGTCAGCGGGCCTTCGGAGACGACCATCACGCGGCCGATGGGCTCGACCGCCTGTCTGATCGTCTCGAAATCGAGCGGGTTGAGCGTGCGCAGGTCGATGACCGTTGCTTCGACGCCCTGCCCGGCCAGCGCTTCAGCGGCCTGCAACGCATGATGGACCTGGCGCGAATAGGTGACGATGACCAGATCGGCGCCGCTGCGCCGCACCACCGCCTTGCCCCAATCGGGCGGCGGCACGTCCAGATCGACCTCCTCGGACATCGCATAGAGCGCCTTGTGCTCGATGAAGACGACCGGGTCGGGCTGGCGCAACGCCTGCCGCAGCAAATGATAGGCATCATAGACGGTGCCAGGCATGACGAGCCGCAGTCCGGGCGTGTGCATCACCCAGGCTTCAAGGCTCTGACTGTGCTGGGCGCCGGCGGAGCGGCCCGTGCCGCCCTGGGTGCGCAACACCATCGGCACGCCGATCTGGCCGCCGAACATGTAGCGGATCTTGGCCGCCTGGTTGCAGAGTTGGTCCATCGTCATGCCGATGAAATCGACATACATGAGTTCGGCGACGGGGCGCATGCCGGCCATCGCCGCACCGACCGCCGTGCCGACGATGGCCGGCTCGGAAATTGGCGTGTCGCGCAGCCGTTCGGGCCCGAACTCGTCGATCAGCCCCTTGGTGACGCCATAGGCGCCGCCATAACGGCCGACTTCCTCGCCGATGACGAACACGTCCTCGTCTTCGCTCATCGCATCATGCAGCGCCTTCTTGAGCGCGTCGCGATAGGTCATCTGGGCCATCGGTCAGTCCCTCGCCAGCACGCGGTCGATGCGGTCCGCCAGCGGCTCAGGCTCCGGCTCGCCGACGGCGAAGACATCGCGGAACATGGACGACAGAGGCGGCTCTTCCGACCGGTCGGCGAAGTCGATCGTCGCATCCATTTCGGCGACCGCTGCCGCATCGATCGCGTCCAGTTCCGCTTCGTCATGGCCCGCCTCGACAAGCGCCGCGCGGGCGAAGGCGACCGGGTCCTTCCGGCGGCCTTCCTCCTCCTCGTCAGCGTCGCGATAGGGGCTCTTGTCCTTTCGGGCGTGGCCGAAGAAGCGGTAGCAATCGATGGCGAGAAAGCCGGGCGTGCCACCGCGCGCCGCATCGACGATGCGCTGGGCCGCGTCACGCACGGCAATGACGTCCAGCCCGTCGACGGTTTCGCCGTTGAGGCCGAAGGCAATGGCGCGCTCGTGCAGGGCGGTCGCGCGGGTGGCCTGATCGATGCGCGTGCCCATGCCATACTGGTTGTTGATGCACACGAAGACGGCCGGCAGGTTCCACAGGGCGGCCATGTTCATGCTCTCATACAAGATGCCCTGCTGCATGGCGCCATCGCCGAAAAAGGCGACCGAGACGGCACCGGTCTTGCGCTGCTGTGCGACGAGGGCCGCGCCGACAACAGCAGGAATGCCGCCACCGACGATCGCGTTGGCGCCCAGATGGCCAAGGCCCATGTCAGCGATGTGCATCGAGCCGCCCTTGCCGTGGCAATAGCCGGTCTGTTTGCCGGCGATCTCGGCCATCATCCGTTCCGGATCGGCGCCGCGCGCCAGAAAGATGCCGTGGCCGCGATGGTGCGTGGTGAAGGTGTCGCCATCCTTCATCGCCGCGCAGACGCCGACAGCGGCGGATTCTTCGCCGATCGACAGGTGCAGCATCGAACCGGCGCTCAGGCCGCGCACGAACAGTTCGCCGACCCGCTCCTCGAAGGTGCGCACCCGCCGCATCTGGCTGTACAGGCCGACAAGGTCGGTGTTCGAACCTTCGGTGGTCTTCGGATCGCGTTCGCCCATGAAGTCCTCGATTGAAACCGCCCGGCCATGGCCGAAGATGGATGCATCAGAGCGCTGAAACATCCGCGCGGGCCCATGCCGCCTTGCCACGGTTACGGCGCAGATGATACAATTGTCAAGCCATGATACATTTGTTCGAGCGGTCGCTTGATCGTCTCGTGTCCCGTACCAAGCCAGCCCCATGAGCCAGATGACCGAAAACGAGCTGATGACCCGCGCCGCCTGGCTCTATTATGTCGGCGGCCTGAACCAGGAGCAGACGTCGGCGCGCATGGGGCTGACCCGCGCACGGGTGAACCGGCTGTTGCAGCAGGCCCGCGAGACGGGCCTCGTCGCGATCACAGTCGATCGCCGCGATCTCGGTCTTTTGCCGATCGAAGAGGCAATCCGCCGGGAATATGGACTTGATCACTGCATCGCCACGCCGGCGCTCGGCCTGACGGCGGCGGACAAGGCGGGCAATGCTGCGCTGGCCGAATTTCCGCTGCGCGCGGTCGGCTCGGCGGCGGCGACGTTCCTGCGCGATGCGCTGGCGGCCAAGCCCGATGCGGTTATCGGCACCGGTTGGGGCCGCACGCTGGCGCAGATGGCGCGGCACATGGCCGGCGTCAGCGCGCCCAGGGCCCGCTTCATCAGCCTGATGGGGTCGCTGACCGCCAACTCGGCCTTCAACCCGTTCGAGGTGGTGCAGTCGCTGGCCCAGGCGACGGGCGCCGAGGGTTATTTCCTGCCGGTGCCGTTCATCGCCGACAGCGCCGCCGACCGCGACGTGCTCCGCTCGCAGCGGGCGGTCGTCACAACGCTGGACCTGGCCCGCCATGCCCATCTGGCGCTGATCAGCGTGGGCGAACTGACCGAAACGTCGCTGCTGCGGCGTCAGAACATGATCAGCGCGGACGATCTGGCCTCATTACGCGAAGCCGGCGCGGTGGGCGACACGAACGGCATCTTCTTCGACGAAGAGGGGCGGCCGGTCGATCATCCGCTCAACGCGCGGACGCTGGCGGTCAGCCTCGACGATCTGCGGCGCGCCGAGACGATGGTTCTGTCCTTCGGTGCCGAGAAGGTGGAGGCGACCCGCGCCTTGTTGAAAAGCGGCGTGGCGAAGGGGCTGATCATCGACGGCGACGCGGCGCTCGCGCTTGCCGAAGGGCTGTCGGGGACCGGCGCTCGAATGCCTTCGTAACCCGCGCTTCGCTTCATGCAGCGGCGACGGCGACCGAATGTAAATCTGACGAAATGGCCTTGTGGCGAAACCGTGCCGTCAGCGGGTCGACCTCATAGTCGCCGATGAAACGGTCGCAATGGGCGGCCAGCCAGGCCACACCATCGATGATCGCATCGGCCTTCTCGTCGGTCATCAGATGGCTCAGATTGAGCCGCACCCAGCCCGGCTTGTCCAGTTCATGGCCCGCGCCGATCCGGCCAAACAGTTCCTTGGAGCGCGCCGCGTCGATGCCCAGCAGCCGGTGCCCGTATGAGCCGGCGCAAGCACAGCCGCCGCGGGCCTGAATGCCGAGCACATCGCTGAGCATGCGAGTGAAAAGCTGGTGATGGACGCGCTGCCCATCCGGGCCTATCACACGGAAGGAGAAGATGGGCAATTGGCCGTCCGTCTTCGTCTTGCCGAGCAGGTCGATCCCCGGCGCATCGCGCCATGCATTGATCGCTCTTTTTCTCAGTGCAGCGTTGCGCCGGACAATCCGGTCGCAGCCCACAGCGTCGCGTGCGATCATGGCGAGCGCGGCGCGGATGTCGCCGACGACATTGGGCGTTCCCGCCTCTTCGCGCACGGCAGCCGATGCGTTGTAGACATGGTCCCATGGCGAAACGAACGTCACGGTGCCGCCACCGGGCGCCGTCGGCGTTGCGCGCCGGACGATCGTGTCGCGCACCACCATCACACCCGATGCGCCGGGACCGCCGATGAATTTGTGCGGCGAAAAGATGATCGCGTCCTTTGCGCAATCGGCGCCGGGCGTCATGTCCATGTCGAGATAGGGCGCGCCGCACGCATAGTCCCAGACGGCCAGCGCGCCATGCGCCTTCAAGAGCCGCGTCACCGGATCGGGATCGGTGAGGATGCCAGTGACGTTGGAGGCGGCCGAAAAGCTGCCGACGATCAGATCGGCGCCTTCCGCGGCGACGAGTTCGGCCTCGAGCCTGCCGAGATCGACCCCGCCGCCGGCCGCTTCGCCAATCTCGCGCACCTGGGCGCCGGATTCGCGCCAGGGCAAGATGTTGGAATGGTGCTCATAGGGGCCGATCAGCACGACCACCCGTTTGCCGGACGCAACGCGGCGGGCAATGTCGAGCAGGCCGACGATCCGGTTGATGCCGGAGGTGGCGCCGCTGCCGGTGAAGACGGTGTGGCAATCGGGGCCGGCATTGACCGCATCGGCGATCACCGCACGCGCCTCGGCGCGCATCCGCGTCATCGCCTGTCCGCAATGGGACGCCTCGGTGTGGCTGTTGGCATAAAAGGGCAGCACACACCGGGCAACGAAGTCCTCGATCTGCGCCAGCGCGCGGCCCGAAGCGACATAATCCGCATAGAGCAGCGGCTTTTCACCGTATGGCGTCTCGAACGCCATGCCGTCGCCAATCAGGCCGGCGCGCTGGGTCTCGACCGGATCGCCGGTGGCAAGGCTGGCACGAAACTCATCGAAAACGGACATTGGCTCCTCCAAGGCTTTGCATGGAGGATATCGCGCCAGACGTCGATTTTTCTCCCTTCTGACATCCAATTTTGCTAATTGGTGGTGATTTTGATCGACAGACATACAAAAATGGACAAGATTGATATTCTGCTGCTCGAAGCGATGCAGCGCCAGCCCGACCTGTCGCAGCGCGATCTCGCCGATCGCGTCGGTCTGTCGCAGAATGCGTGCTGGCGGCGCCTCAAGAAGCTCGAGGAGAGCGGCGTCATCAAGGGCCGGAGCCTGAAGCTGAACCGCGAGGCACTCGGCCTCAGCCTCGTCGTCTTCACCATGATCCGGACGCGCAGCCACTCGTCGCAATGGCTGGAGACCTTCCGGCGGCATGTCACCAACATCCCGGAAGTCACCGATTTTTTCCGCATCGGAGGCGATCAGGACTATCTTTTGAAGATCGTCGCCCGCGACATGGCGAGCTATGACCATGTCTATCAGCGGCTGATCGACAAGGTCCAACTGGATTCGGTGACATCCTATTTCACCATGGAGGCGATCATCGAAAATCGCGGCCTGCCGCTGCGCGCAGGGTGAAGGGCGCCGACAGGTCGTTCAGTCCAGCCTGAAGCCGGCAGCGCTCGATTGCTCGTGCAGGAAAGGCAAACCGGCATCGATCACATCGTCGGCCGGCTCGGCCACCGGCCGCCAGATCGCCAGACCCGATGCGATGTCCGGGTCGACATGGTTCATGCTCTCGAGCGTGACGATGCCGCCGAAACCCGTGCCGGCGAGCGCGCGGAAAACCGCGTCCCAGGCGATCGTGCCGCGGCCCGGCACGCCTCTGTTGCTCTCGGATAAATGCACATAGCCCAGCCAGTGCCCGCACGCGGCAAAGCCGTCGGCGAACGAGGCTTCCTCGATGTTCATGTGATAGGTGTCGAGATGGATGAAGAGATTGTCGGCACCGACCGTCTCGCACATTTGGCGCGCCTGGGCGCCCGTGTTCATCAGATGCGTCTCGTAACGGTTGCACGGCTCGATGCCGAGTTGCAATTCGAACGTGGCCGCCAGCCGCGCCGCCTGTTCAAGGAACCGGCAGGTGCCATCCAGTTCACCATCGGACGGCGGCGCGCCGGTCGTTCGGCCGATCGTTCCGTAAGTGACACCTGACAATGATGACGCGCCGACGGCGCGCGTCACCTCGAAGGCGGGACGCAGAAAATCGAGCCCGGCCTGCAGATCGGCGATCACGTCGAGGTTCGCCGGAAGCCCGAGCGAGCAGACCGGTTCGAGACCCGTTTCCTCGAAAAAGGCCCTGGTCGTATCGACATCGATTTCCTCGGGCCGCAGAAGCGGGATTTCCAGCGCACGAACCTTGTGCTGGTTCAGCTTGGGCAAAAGTGCGTGCATCGTCCCCACATCCCAGACGGGTGCGGCGGCGAAAGTGTGCAGGCCAAGCTTTGCCATTTTCAGCCCCTCGCCTCATGGGCCGCCGCATCGGGCATGCCCGCGCCGCCGACGATCGCCGAAACCACCTCGGCCATGTCGGTCTCGGCGGTAACCAGATTGGCCGCCGCCGTGCCGTGGCGCAGCACGACGATCCGGTCGGTGACGCTCAGCACATCGTTGAGCCGGTGTGAGATGAGCACCGTGGTGATGCCCTGCTCCTTGAGCTGGCGGATCAGATCGAGGACGCCCTGAACCTCGCGCACGGCAAGGGCGGCGGTCGGCTCGTCCATGATGACGACCTTGGGATCGAAGGTCAGCGCCCTTGCGATCGCCACCGTCTGCTGCTGGCCGCCGGAGAACGAGCCAACATTGCGGTTGATGGCCGGCAGATTGGCGCCGAGCCGGTCGATCATCTGTTGCGCCTGCGCCTTCATCATCGCGCGGTCGACGAACGGGATGCCAAGGATCGACCGGACCGGCTCGCGCCCCAGAAAGATGTTGCTGGCGACATCCTGTTGCCGGGCCAATGCCAGATCCTGATAGATCATCTCGATGCCCATGGCGCGCCGTTCACCGGGCGACAGGTGCATCAGCGGTTCGCCGCCAAGCGTGATCGCGCCGGCATCGGCCGTGTAGATGCCGGTGATGATCTTCATCAGGGTCGACTTGCCGGCGCCATTGTCGCCGACAAGGCCGACCACCTCGCCCGCATCGGCGGAGAAATCGACGCCATGCAGGACGCTGACCGCGCCGAAGCTCTTTTCGATGCCGCTGACCTCAAGAAGGCTCATACGCGCGTCTCCTTGCGGACCTGGTACTGGTCGATGAAGACCGCAAGGATCAGCACGGCACCGATCGCCATCTGCTGGTAGTAGGATTGCACGGCCAGAAGGTTCAGCCCGTTCTGCAACACGCCCATGATCAGCGCGCCGACCATGGTGCCCAGGATCGATCCGCGCCCGCCGAACAGGTTGGTTCCGCCAATGATGGCGGCGGTGATCGCGGTCAACTCATAAGTCAGGCCCGCCGTCGGGTCGCCCGCATTGATGCGTGCGGCGAACAGGAGCCCGGCCAACCCCGCAAGCGCGCCGGACAGCGTATAGAGAAGCCGCCTCTGCCAGTCGACCGCGATGCCGGCGCTACGCGCGGCGTTCTCGCTGTCGCCGATCGCCAGCGTGTGGCGCCCGAACCGGGTGTAGGCCAAAAGGCAATGCATGATGAAGGCCGTCACGACGAAGATGATCACCGGCATGGGAATGCCGAACGGCCGGCCCTGGCCGATAAAGACCATCGCCGAGGGTAGGCCGTAAATGACCCGCCCGTCGGAGATGACCAACGCGATGCCCCGGGCGATGCCGAGCATGCCAAGCGTGACGATGAAGGCGGGCACGAACGCGCGGGTGATGATGGTGCCGTTGACGAAGCCGGCCAGCGCGCCGGCGGCGATGCAGGCCAGAACGGCCAAGGGCGCCGGAAGCCCCATCGTGACGCCAACATAGGCGCCGACCACGCCCGACAGGCCCATCACCGAGCCGAGCGACAGGTCGAGCCCGCCGGCGCCGATGACGAAGGTCGCCGCGATTGCGAGAACCCCGATGGTCGATGTGGCCAGCAGGATGTTCATGAAATTGCTGACCGACAGGAAAAAGGGCGACAGCACCGACATGAGCGCGCACAGCGCCAGAAGAACGATCAGTGACTCCAGCCGCACGTGAAGCTGTTCGATCGAACCGGCCTGAAGCCGGGACCAGAGGCCTTTTTGCTGCGCCTTGGTGGATGACATGGTTGGATGCGCCGTTCGATGGGTTGGCCCGGCACAGAACGTGTCGCGGGCCGAAAGCAAGGGTGGAGAAAGGTGGCCGGCGGGGCCGGGAGCGCCCCGCCGGCCGGCTGCTTATTTGACGAACTCAAGCAGCGGTTCGGTTCCGGCGTCCATCACGTCCTTGGTCAGGACGAGCGTCGGCACGATGACGCTGGTGGGCACGTCTTCGCCTTCGAGCGCCATCTTGACGTTCTCGACGGCCTGTTTGCCGACCAGATAGGGAAGCTGCGCGACCGAGGCGGTCAGTCGGCCGTCATTGATCGACTTGACCGCATCGGAATTGCCGTCGACGCCGATGATGACGACATCGCCGCCCTTGCCCGCGGCGAAGACGGATTCGACCGCGCCCAGCGCCATGCCGTCATTGGCGGCGAAGATGCCGACCAGGTCCGGATTGCGGGTCAGAATGTCGTTGGTGATGTTGGCCGCCTTGCCGCGGTCCCAGTCGCCCGGAAGCGAGGCGATGATCTCTAGGCCCGGCGCCAGTTCGGCCAGCTTGTCGGCAAAGCCCTGGGCACGCTTCTGGCCGGTCACATTGCCCGAAAGTCCCTCGATCACCAGCACCGGCCCGGTGGCATCGGCGCCAAGCTGTTCGACCATGTATTCGGCGCCCTGGGCACCGGCGAGCACATTGTCCGACCCGATCGAGAAGGTGATCTCGATGCCTTCGGCTTCAAGGATCGTCGGGTCGAGATTGCCGTCCAGATCGACCACTTCGATGCCCGCTTCGCGCGCGGCCTTCAGGCACGGCAGAAGGTTGGTGGAGTTGATCGCGGCGGTGATCATCGCCACCGGCTGGCGTTCAAGCATGGTGTTGCAGACGTTCAGCTGGCTTTCCGCCGCCTGATCGCTTTCCACGGCCTGCACGAAATAGGGAACGCCGGCTTCGGTCGCGCCATCTTCGACGCCCTGGCCCATCGCGCCCCAGAACGGGTTGGCGAGCGTCTTCATCAGCACGCCATATTCGCCCTCGGCCTGGGCGGTTGCCGGCATGGCGGTCGCGGCGACTGCAACCGCTGCGGCCGCGGCCAGTGTCTTCATCGTTACGGGTTTGGTCATCATTTTCCTCCTCTTGAACGTTTGACTTTATGTGTGCGGGCGCCGGCGTCTGGCGGGCGGATCACCTTGCGCGCCCTGCCGTGCGGGTTCACCGAACGACTCGCGAATGATGAATGTGCACGGTTCGAGATGCTGGGCGGTGAATTCCGGCGTGCCTTCGACACGCGCCAAAAGCGCGGAAACCGCCTTGCGGGCCATGGTCCTGACCGGCTGGGCGACCGCCGAAACAGACGGCCATGTGGTCTGCATCCATTCGGCATCGTCAAAGCCGACCAATGCCATGTCCTGCGGGCAGGCAATCCCCAGACGGCGCATCTCGGAAAGAACAAGTAGCGTGCTGTGCTGTGACAGGGAAAAAACCGCCGTGGCGGTGCGCGCACCACGGGCTTTTTCAAGATAGGCCCGAATGGCCGGCCTTTGCTCGTCCAGCGCGTCATCGCTGAGCAGCGTGTCGACGATCATGGCCGGCTCGAACGTCCGCGCGCGATCGGTGAAACCCTCGACGCGGGTGCGCACGGACTTGGAGATTGTCGTCGCGCCATGCAGCAGGACATGCCTGTGTCCGGCCGCCCACAAGCGCTCGGCCACATGGGCGCTGGCCTCGAAATTGTCGGCCGTCACCGTATCGAAAGCCCCGCCGGCGGACACGCGGTCGACCAGAACGGCGGTCATGCCCAGACCTGCGAGCGTTTCGGCGCCGGCACCGCGTTCCGAACGCACCGGGGCGAGCACCGTGCCCGCGACGCGCCAGTCATCCATGCGCGCGACGAGATCGGCCTCGCGCTCTTCCGACTCGCGGCTCGAAGCGATGATGACATTGTATCCAGCGTCCTCGGCGGCCTGCTCGAGCGCGGTCGCGAACGCGCCGAAGAATTCGCTCTCAAGGTCGGGAACGACGGCGCCGATGATGCGGCGGCGTTCCTGCCGCAGCCCCGCGGCCAGCGGATCGAGCCGGTAATTGAGATCGGCGACCGCCTGTCGGACCCGCTCCACATTGTCGGGCTTGACCGATTCGACGCCCCGCAAGACCTTGGAGACGGTCGCAGCGGAGACGCCGGCACGCGCCGCGACATCGTGGATCGTCGCCCTTGAACTGGACGGCCCGTTCGCCATTGTTCCTCCCAACCCGCCGTGGCACGGCGGCAATCCTTGCGATAAACCGATTTACAGAAAAAGTAAATCGATTTATTCATGTGATCCACAGGGAGGGATGCCAATGCCCCAGACCGGCAAGCCGCTCGTGATCAGCGCACCGCAGCCGCGGTCGCTCGATCTGATCTTCACCGATGATGCGCGACAGACGCTTTACGACCGGTACGCGATCATCGAAACCGATCCGGATGCGGTGGCCGCGCTCGATGCCGAAACCCTCAGTGCAGCACGCTATGTGCTGGGACAGCCGCCGATTTCCGCGGACACGCTGTCGCGCATGACGAAGCTGCGCGCCGTGCTCAATGTCGAATCCAACCTGATCGACAATATGCCTTATGAGGAGGTGTTCCGGCGCGGCATCCATGTGCTGACAACAGGTGCGGTGTTCGCCGTGCCCGTTGCCGAGATGGGTCTGGCAATGGCGCTGATCCTAGCGCGCCAGATCATCGATGCAGACGTCGATTTCCGCAACGGCCGGGAGAAATGGGGCGGCGACGGCAACCGGCATGCGCGACTGATCACCGGTGCCGAGATCGGCATTATCGGCTTCGGCGATCTGGGGCGGGCGCTCCGGCGTCTGCTCGCCGGCTTTCGCTGCACGGTGCGGGCGCACGATCCATGGCTGCCGGCTTCCGTCCTGCGCGATGCGGACGTCATCCCCGCGTCATTGGACGAAGTGCTTGCGCACAGCGATTTCACTTTCGTGCTGGCCGCCGTCACCACCGAAAATCGCGGCTTTCTAGGCGCGGCCGAATTTGTGCGAATGAAGAAAGGCGCGGCGCTGATCCTGCTCAGCCGGGCGGATGTGGTCGATTTCGATGCGATGATGGATGCCGTGCGGTCTGGACACATCGTTGCCGCCAGCGACGTGTTCCCCGAAGAGCCCCTGCCCCCCGACCATCCGGTGCGCAGCCTGCCGGGCTTTGTGCGCTCCGCGCACCGGGCCGGCGCGCTCGACGGCGCCTTCAAGCAAATGGGCGACATGGTGCTCGAGGACATGGAGTTGATGGATCAAGGCCTACCGCCGGTTCGCTGCAAGCGGGCCGAGCGCGAGACGGTGGCCCGCATGCGCTCCAAGCCGGTCACCGTCAACTGACGATCGGTGCCTCGCTATCGCCGTCTTGACGCGATCGGATCCGGTGCGCGGTCATGCCCCGCGGGTCAACTGCGCCGTCGCTTCGATCTCGATCAGCGCCTCGTCCTCGATCAGGCCGCTGACCACGATCACCGACATTGCGGGATAATGCTTGCCGAACACCGCGCGATAGGCGGCGCCCACCTCCTTTTGCCGGGCGACATAGGCCCGTTTGTCGGTGATGAACCAGGTCAGCCGGGTGATGTCGGTGACCTGGCCGCCGGCGGCGTCCACAATCGCGGCGATGTTGCGCAATGTCTGTTTAAGCTGCCCGACAAAATCGTGCGTCTCGAAAATCTGATCCTTGTTCCAGCCGATCTGCCCGCCAATGTGCAATGTGCCGTCCGGCGTCAGCATGCCATTGGCATAGCCCCGGGCGGGCGCCCAATTGTCCGGCTGTATCGTCTTGATGGTCATGATCGTTGGTCCATACTCTGTTCGGCCTTCAGGCGGGGATGGTCCAGACGCGGTGCCCGGCGAAGACCCGCATCAGACCCCCACATATTTCTCGGTTATGTCGTTGGTCAGCGCCGCCATATTGTCGCTCCAGACCGTCCGGCCGCGTTCGATGATCGTCGCGCCGTCACAGATCGCGCGCAGTTCCTTGAGCGATTTGTCGATCATCAGGATGGACAGGCCGGTCTCCGATTTCAGCCGGGCGATGGCAGCCCAGATCTCCTGCTTGATGATCGGCGCCAGGCCCTCGGTCGCCTCGTCCAGGATCAGCAGCGTCGGATTGGTCATCAGCGCCCGGCCGATCGCCAGCATCTGCTGCTCGCCGCCGGAAAGGGATGCCGAGATCTGGTTGCGGCGCTCGCCCAGCCGCGGAAACAGCTCGACGACGCGGCTGTGGCTCCAATAACCCGGGCGCGCCGCCGCGATCAGGTTCTCATAAACTGTCAGCCCTGCAAAACAGCGCCGGCCCTCGGGCACGAGCCCAAGCCCCAGCCGCGCGGCCCGGTGGCTCGGCAGCCGGCCCAGATCGTGTCCGCCGAACGTGATCGACCCGTTGAATGGCAGCATGCCGCAGATGCATTTAACGGTCGTCGTCTTGCCCATGCCATTGCGGCCCATCAGCGCGACGACCTGACCCTCGGCGATCTGAAGATCGACGCCGAACAGGGCCTGGCTCGCGCCATAGGTGGCCGCGATGTTGGAAACCGACAAAAGGCTCACGCATCCTCTCCCAGATAGGCTTCGCGGACCTGCCTGTCCGACTGGATGTCATCGACGCTGCCGCTGGCGATCACCTTGCCATAGACCAGAACGCTGATCCGGTCGGCAAGCGAGAACACGGCATCCATATCGTGCTCGACCAAAAGGATCGGCGCCTCGTGGCGCAGTTCATCCAAGAACCCTGTCAGGCGCTTCGAGCCTTCCGAACCAAGGCCCGCCATCGGTTCATCCATGACGAAGACGCGCGGTTCCAGCGTCAACGCGACGGCCACTTCGAGCTGACGCCGCTGGCCGTGGCTCAGTTCGGCCGTGCGCGTCGCCGCATGATCCTGAAGGCCGACGCGCTCCAGCGCCGCCTCGGCGCGGGCGCGCAGATCGGCATCCCCAAGCGCCGGCGCCAAAAAGCGCCATGGCCGGCCCGAAGCGCCCAAGGCTCCCAGAACCACGTTCTGAAGCACGGTGTCCTGCATCGCCAGGGCCGAAATCTGGAAGGTGCGGCCGAGCCCGGCCTTGGCGCGCGCGCGCGTCGTGTGCTGGGTGACATCGCGCCCGAGCAGGTTGACGCTGCCCGCGTCCGGTTTCAGCGTGCCGCAAATCTGCGCGATCAGCGTCGATTTGCCCGCGCCATTGGGGCCGATGATGGCATGGATCTCGCCCGGCCGCAGATCGATCGAGACATCGTCGCTGGCCTTCAGCGCACCGAAGCTTTTCGAAATGCCACGGGTCGCCAGAACGGGTTCAGCCATGGGCTTTCTCCCGGCCGGACACGATCCCGATCACGCCGCCGCGGCCGAACAGGACGATCAACAGCAGCAACAGACCCAGATAGACCAGCCAATAATCGCTCAGACCGCCGAGGAAATGTTCGAGCCCTACGAACACCAGCGCGCCGGCAACCGGCCCGAACAGGCGCGCGACGCCGCCAATGATGATGAACACCATGATTTCGCCGCTCATCTGCCAGGAAAACATGGTCGGGCTGACGAAGCGGTTGAGGTCCGCAAACAGCGCGCCGGCCAGCCCGGTGATGGCGCCGGAGATCACGAAGGCCACCAGCTTGAGCCGGGTCGGGTTCAGCCCGACCGTCTCGACCCGCTGCGGCACCTGACGCGCCGCGTTCAGCGCCAAGCCGAACGGCGAGCGGGCCAGCCGATGGGTGAACCAGAGCACGGCGCACAGGATCGCAAGACACAGGCCGTAGAACTGGATCGGTTGCAGCGTGTTCAGCCCGGGAAAATCGTTGCGCACCCAGATCGACAGACCGTCCTCGCCGCCATAGGCCGACCAGCTGATCGAAAAGAAGAAGAACATCTGGCCGAACGCCAGGGTGATCATGATGAAATAGACGCCGGACGTGCGCATCGACAGATGCCCGATCAGCAGCGCGGCCAGCGCGGACAGGACGATGGCCGTCAGCCAGATGACGGGCATCGATTTCGTGCCCTCGATGACGAAGGGCCATTCCATCAGCGGCGTGACGGTCTGCGCGTGAAAGGCGAGGATGCCCATCGCGTAGCCGCCAATGCCGAAAAACACCGCATGGCCCAGGCTGACCAGTCCGCCCAGCCCCAGCGCGATGTTCAGGCCGACCGCCGCCAGCGCGAAAATCGCTGCCCGCGTCATCAGCGTGATGGTGAACGGCTCGTTGGCCCACAAGGCCCAGGCCGGCACGATGAAGAAAATCGCGAGGATCGCAGCGTTGAGATAGCGTTCGGCGATCATGATCTGGCTCCGAACAGGCCGGTCGGCCGCCAGATCAGGATCGCGCCCATCAGGATGTAGATGGCCATCGACGCCAGCGACGAGCCGATCGATGTCGCCGTCGCAGGATCGGTGAAGAGCTTGAGCAGTTCGGGCAGGAAAATGCCGCCAAGCGTGTCGGTGAGACCGACGAGGATCGCGCCGATCAGGGCGCCTTTCATCGAGCCGATCCCGCCAATGACGATGACCACGAAGGCGAGGATCAGCACCGGTTCGCCCATACCGACCTGGACCGACTGGATTGCGCCGACAAGGGCACCGGCGATCCCAGCAAGCCCGGCGCCGAGCGCGAAGACCAGCGTATAAAGGCGCGAAATGTCGATGCCGAGCGCGGCGATCATCTCGCGATCGTTTTCACCGGCGCGAATCTGGATACCGATCCGGGTCTTGGTGATCAGCGCGCCAAGGCCGATGGCGATCAGGAGCCCGACCACGATCAGGAACAGCCTGTAGAGCGGATACTGGATGCCGCCGGGCAAGGTGACCGGTCCGGACAGATAGTCGGGAATGTCGAGAAACAGCGGGAACGAGCCGAACAGCCAGCGCGTGCCTTCCGAAAAGATCAGGATCAGCGCGAAGGTCGCCAGCACTTGATCGAGATGATCCTTGTCGTAGAGCCTGCGGATCACGACCAGTTCGACGATGGCGCCGACGATCGCCGCCGCCGCCAGCGCTGCCGCAAGCGCCAGCACGAACGAGCCGGTGTAGCCGGCGACCGCTGCGGCGGCAAAGGCGCCGATCATGTAGAGCGAGCCATGCGCCAGATTGATCAGCCCCATGACGCCGAAGATCAGCGTCAGCCCGGCGGCCATCAAAAACAGCATGATGCCGAACTGCAGACCGTTCAGGACCTGCTCGACAAGGAGGATGAAGGACATGGGAAAAGGTTCCAGTGGCCGGCCCCCACGGCGGGGAGCCGGCCGATCGGGTTACATCTGGCAGTCGCCCGCATAGGCGTCGGCGTGGTTTTCCAGCGCCGGGCCGATCAGCTTGTTGGTGAACACATCGCCCTCCTTGATCACCTCGCGGGCGTAAATGGTCTGGATCGGGTGATGGTTCGGGCCGAACTCGAAATCGCCGCGCGTGCTGTTAAAGTCGGCGGCCCGTAGCGCGTCGCGGAACGCGTCCGCGTCGGACACATCAGCCGTCTCAAGCGCCGAGATCAGAAGATTGGCGGTGTCGAACCCCTGGCTGGCGTAGAGCGAGGGAAGACGGCCATATTCGGCTTCAAAGCTCTCGACGAAGGCCGCATTGGTCGGGTTGTCGATGTCCTTGCTCCACTGCGAGGTGTTGACGACACCGAGCGCCGCATCTCCGACCGCCTGCAAAATGCCCTGATCGAACGAGAAGGCCGGGCCGACGACCGGGATGTCGATGCCCGAATCCTGATATTGTTTCAGGAAGGCGATGCCCATGCCGCCGGGCAGGAAGAAGAATACGCTGTCGGCGTCCGACGCGCGGATCTGGGCGATTTCGGCGGCGTAATCGGTCTGGCCAAGCGTCGTGTAGATTTCGCCCGCCAGTTCGCCCTCGAAGAAGCGCTTGTAGCCGGTCAGCGCATCCTGCCCGGCCGGATAGTTCGGCGCCAGGATGAAGGACTTGCTGTAACCCGCGCTGTTCGCATAGGCGCCGGCCGCTTCGTGCAGATTGTCGTTCTGCCAGGCAACATTGAAATAGTTGGGATGGCAGCCCGCTCCGGCGAGCGCAGACGGGCCGGCATTGGGCGAAAGATAGAATTTGCCCTGGGCGGTCACCGAGGGCACGACCGCCATCGCCAGGTTGGACCAGATGATGCCGGTCAGCACGTCGACCTGCTCGGCCTGGACCATCTTGTCGGCCAGTTGGACAGCGACATCGGGCTTGCGCTGGTCGTCCTCGACGATCACTTCGATATCGTCGCGGCCGGACTGCTTGATCGCCAGAAGGAAACCGTCGCGCACGTCGATGCCGAGCCCGGCACCGCCGCCCGAAAGGGTGGTGATCATCCCGACCTTGGTTTCCGCGATCGCGCTGGCCGGCAGCGCAACGGCCGCCGCCATGGCGGCAATCATCAGGCTTTTCAGTTTCATGCTTCTCTCCCTGTTTGATGGTCGATTGTTGGTGTCAAAACGCCCTGAAAGTCAGCGTCGTCAGCGACCGCTCGATCCCATCGATATCGTGCAGCCTGTCATTGATGAAGCGGCCGATATCCTCCTCATTGGGGATGTACAGCTTGGCCAGCAGGTCATATTCGCCGCTCGTGGAATAAAGTTCGGAATGGATTTCCCGCTTGGCGATCTCATCGGCCACGTCATAGGTGGTCCCGGGGCGGCATCGGAGTTGAACGAAAACACACTGCATGACGGCCTCTTCAGTGGCGGGTTGCCGGCTTCAGCCGGAATCGTTGCACCTTGCCGGTCTGGGTCTTGGGCAAGGCATCGACGAAGATGATGCTGCGCGGGTATTTGTAGGGCGCAATCGTCGTCTTGACGTGATCCTGCAGCGCCTTGACGAGCGGCTCGCCCGGTGATGCATCCGGACCAAGGACGACATGCGCCTGAACGATCGTCCCGCGTTCCTCGTCCGGCGCGCCGATGACCGCGCATTCGGCCACATCGGGATGGGCGAGCAGCGCCGCCTCCACTTCCGGTCCGGCAATGTTGTAGCCGGCCGAGACGATGATGTCGTCATTGCGCGCGGCGAAATGGAAATAGCCGTCCTCGTCCACCCAGAAGGTGTCGCCGGTGATGTTCCAGCCGTCCTTGATGTATTTGGCCTGGCTCTCGCCGCGCAGATAGCGGCAGCCGGTCGGCCCGCGCACGGCCAGCCGTCCCATCTCTCCGGTCGCGACGATGCCGCCCTTGTCGTCCACCACTTTCGCCTCATACCCGGTGACAGGCTTGCCCGTGCATGCGGGCCGGTGGTCATCAAAACGGTTGGAGATGAAAATGTGAAGCAATTCCGTCGCGCCGATGCCATCAAGCATCGGTTTTCCGGTTTTTTCCCGCCACTCCTCATAGACCGGCGCGGGCAGCGTCTCGCCCGCCGAGACCGCCGCGCGCAGCGAACTGAGGTCGGCCCCCTCCTCCATGCTGCGCAGCATGGCCCGATAGGCGGTCGGCGCGGTGAAACACACCGTCGCTTTGTATTTCTCGATGATCTCGATCATGTTGGGCGGGCTTGCATTTTCAAGCAGCGTGGCGGTCGCGCCGAAGCGCAGCGGAAAGATGGCCAGTCCGCCCAGGCCGAAGGTGAAGGCCAGCGGCGGCGAGCCGACGAAGACATCGTCGGGCGTCACACCCAGAACCTCCCTGGCATAGCCGTCAGCGATGATCATCAGGTCGCGGTGGAAATGCATCGTCGCCTTGGGCTCGCCCGTTGACCCGGATGTGAAGCCGAGAAGCGCGACATCATCCTGCGCGGTCTCGACGGCATCGAACCGGACGGGTTTTTCCAGCGCCAGCTGGTCCAGTTCGGCGTCATGGTTGGAGGTGCCGTCAAAGCCGACGACGCGCTTGAGGAAGCCGTTCGTGCCGGCGCATGCCTCCATCTCCTCCATCAGCCGCGTGTCGCAAAGCGCGAACGCGATCTCAGCCTTGTCGGCATATTTGGACAGTTCGGCAGCACGCAGCATCGGCATCGTGTTGATGACGACGGCCCCCGCCTTGGTCGCCGCCAGCCAGCAGGCCACCATGGCCGGATTGTTGGCCGAGCGGATCAGCACCCGATTGCCCGGTTTCACCCCGATATCGTCGACCAGCGCATGCGCAAGCCGGTTGGTCCAGTCGGTCAGTTCCTTGTAGGTCCGCCGCCGGCCATTTCCGATCAGCGCCGTGTGGTCGCCAAAGCCCTTGTCGACCATCGCATCGGTCAGTTCGACCGCCGCGTTCAGCCTTTCGGGATAGTCGAAACCGTCCAGCAGCAGATCCGGCCACTGGTCGAGCGGCGGCAGATTGTCCCGCGCAAAGCTGTCGGTATGGGCGGACGGCACTGGCATGGCTCACTCATTGGCTTCCGGTGGCAGGAAATCGACATCGTGCTCGGCGGACACTTTCACGACGGCCTCGACATCGGTCATGTTGTGCAGTTCCTCGAACAATTCCTTCAGCTTGCCCGCCGGCGAGACCCAGAACAATGCCCGGCACGGCTTGTCGGACTTGTTGAAATAACCATGCGGGATGCCGCGCGGCATGCGCACCAGATCGCCTTCGCGCGCCTTGGTCCATTTGCCGTCAAGCTTGAGGGCGAGTTCGCCTTCCTGCACGAGAATGAATTCGTCCTGGGTCGGGTGGATGTGCACCGGAACCGCATCGCCAGGTGCCGAGTTGGTCTCGAATGCGAACGTGCTCTCGCAGACGGCCTTGGGATAGTAAGTCTGGCCGAGAATGTTCCAGGTCGTTTCCTTGTAGCCGACGCCGTTTTCGGTGATGCCTTTTTCGAGATCTGTCATTGCGGTTCTCCTCCTCTTTCAGCCGCCAAGTGTCTGGCGCGCTATGATCACTTTCTGCACATCGGACGCCCCTTCATAGATGCGCAATGCCCGGATTTCGCGGTAGAGCGTTTCAACGGCATGGCCGGACCGGACGCCGTCCGCGCCGTGCAACTGCACGGCCTTGTCGATCACCTCTTGCGCGCGGTCGGTGGCGAAGAGCTTGGCCATCGCCGCCTCGCGGGTGATGCGCGGCGCGCCCATGTCCTTGGTCCACGCGGCGCGATAGACGAGAAGCGCTGCGGCATCGATGTCGAGCGCCATGTCGGCGATATGGCCCTGGACGATCTGAAGATCGGACAACGGCGCGCCCTGCACATGACGCTTTGCAACCCGCTTGGCCGACTCGTCGAGCGCCCTGCGCGCAAAGCCGAGCGCCGCTGCGCCCACGGTCGAACGGAAAATGTCGAGCACCGACATGGCGATCTTGAAACCCTCGCCGGGCCTGCCGATCATGGCCGAGGCCGGGATGCGGCAATCGGTGAACCGCAGGGTGGCCAGCGGATGGGGCGCGATCGTGTCGAGCCGTTCGGCGATCTCAAGACCTTCGACTTCGGCGGGAACGATGAAGGCCGACAGGCCCTTGGCGCCGGGCGCTTCGCCGGTTCGCGCGAACAGCGTGTAGACATCTGCAATGCCGCCATTGGAAATCCAAGTCTTTTCGCCATTGAGCACGAAATCATCGCCATCACGGGCGGCCGTCATCGTGCTGTTGGCGACATCGGAACCCGATTGCGGCTCGGTGAGCGCAAAGGCCGAGATTGCCTTGCCGGACCGTGTGGCCGGCAGCCATTGCGCCTTCTGGTCCGGCGTTCCGAAAAGCGAGATCGCGCCGGTGCCGAGCCCCTGCATGGCAAAGGCGAAGTCGGCCAGCCCGTCATGGCGTGCCAGCGTCTCGCGGATTAGGCACAGCGTCCGCACATCGAGTTTGCCGTCCTCGGCGCCCGTGTGCTGCAGAAACCCGGCCGCACCGAGCCCGGAAACGAGCGCGCGGCAGGCCGCATCGACATCGCCATGGTCGACACCGGCCAGATGCTGGTCCGCCCAGCCTTCGACCGCATCGGCGAGCGCGCGATGCCGATCATCGAAAAAGGGCCAGTCGAGGAAGCTCCGGTCCGCCATCAATCGCCCTCAAAGACCGACTTTTTCTTCGCCGCAAACGCCTCATAGGCGCGACGAAAATCATTGCCCTGCATGCAGATGGCCTGCGCCTGCGCTTCGGCTTCGATCGCCTGTTCGAGCGACATCGACCATTCCTGGGCCAGCATCGTCTTGGTCATCGCATTGGCAAATGTCGGCCCCGCGCAGATGCGTTCGGCCATTTCCATCGCCGCCGCTTCCAGTTCGGCAGGCTCCGCCAGACGATTGAAGAACCCCCAGGCATGACCCTCCTCGGCGCTCATCGAGCGGCCCAGATACAGCAATTCATTGGCCCGCCCCTGCCCGATAATGCGCGGCAGCATGGCGCAGGCGCCCATGTCGCAGCCGGCAAGGCCGACCCGGTTGAACAGGAAGGCGACCTTGGCATCGGGCGTCGCGATGCGCAGATCCGACGCCATGGCGATGATCGCGCCGGCACCTGCGCACACCCCGTCGACGGCGGCAATGATCGGCTTGCCGCAGCCGATCATGGCCTTGACCAGATCGCCGGTCATCCGGGTGAAGGCCAGAAGCTCCTTCATGCTCATCTGCGTCAGCGGGCCGATAATGTCATGCACATCGCCGCCGGAACTGAAATTGCCGCCATTGGGCAGGAACACAACGGCATGGACTGAGTCGTCATAATGCAGGTCACGGAACCAGTCGCGCAGTTCGGCATAGCTGTCGAAGGTCAGCGGATTTTTGCGCTCAGGGCGGTTCAACGCAATGCGCGCCACCGGGCCGTCGATCGTGCATTTGAAATGCTGTGTGTCGCTGCGCATCGTCCTAGTTCCCGCCTTCGCCAAGATGGTCGAACACTCCGTCGAGCAATGCGCCCAACGCTTCAAGTTCGTTCGGGCCTAGGCCGCCAAGCATCTCATCGAGCCATGCTTCATGGGCTTGCGCGAGTTCCGCAAAGGCCGTTTGGCCCGCCGGCGTCAGCCGCACCAATTGGGCCCGGCGGTCGCCCGGAACCGCAACCCGGAGCGCCAGACCGTCCTGCGTGAGACGGTCGACAATGCCGGTGACATTGCCGTTCGACACTTTCAGAAGGCCGGAGATCTCGCTCATCTTCAAACCGTCGGGAAACCGCGCCAAGGCCGACATGACATCGAAACGCGGCAGGGTGGAGCCATACTGGTCGCGCAGCCGCCGCCGGATCTCGGCCTCTATAGAGCTCTGCGCCTTCAGGAACCGGAGCCACAGGCGCAGCCTCTGCTTGGACAGCGGTTCGGCGGAGGGGCGGGTGTCGGGGATCATATCTCGCCTCCCGACAGGCTCAGCGCATGTCCGTTGACCGACTGCGCGGCGTCGCTCGCCAGCCACAGCGCGGTCTGCGCCACTTCGCCTGGCTGGATGAAGCGATCCTGCGGATTGCCGGAACGCAGCGATTTGGCGGCCTCTTCAGCGCTCATGCCGGTCTTTGCCGTGATCGTCTCGATGGACCGGTCCAGAAGCGGCGTCTCGATGAAGCCGGGGCAGATGGCGTTGACGGTGATGCCCGTGCGCGCCAATTCAATCGCCAGCGCGCGCGTCAGCCCGACGACGCCATGCTTGGCCGCGCAATAGCCCGACACATAGCCATAGCCCTTGAGGCCGGCGGTGGAGGCGGTCGCGATCATGCGTCCCCAACCCTGCGCCTGCATGTCGGCCAGAGCGGCCTTGTAGGCGTTGAAGACGCCAGTGACGTTGACCGCCAGCATGACATCGAGATCGATCGCCTGCATGGAAGAAAACGGTTTCGACGCCGCATCGCCCGCATTGGCGACCACGATCGACACCGGCCCGAACGCATCGCGCGCAGCATCGAAGGCCCTTGTCACCGCATCGGCATCGGTGACATCGCAGACCTGATAGCCGATCCGCTCATGCTCGGCCTGGGCGCGCAGCGGCTCTTCGCGCCGGCCCATCACCGTGACCATGGCGCCGGCCTCTGCGAAAGCGCGCGCGGTGGCGGCCCCGACGCCGGAGCCGCCGCCCGTGATCACCGCATGCCGACCGTCCAGCGTCATACGCGCACCGCCATGTCCGCCTCGCGGTCGGCCAGCCGCCACAACTGGTCGCGGCCGGCCAGATAGGGATCGAGCCATTTTTCGTGGCGGTCGCCGATCCCGGCGCCGGCATGAAACGTCCAATAGGGGTCGGCCAGGTGCGGCCGCGCCAGACAGACCAGATCGGCCCGGCCCGCCATCAAAATCGAATTGACGTGGTCAGCCTCGTAGATGTTGCCGACGGCCATCGTCGCAACGCCCGTCTCGTTGCGGATGCGGTCGGAAAAAGGCGTCTGGAACATGCGGCCATAGACCGGCCTGGCCTCGGTCGAGGTCTGGCCGGCCGACACGTCGATAATGTCGGCGCCGGCCTGTTCGAACATCTGCGCGATCGCCACCGCATCGTCCGGCGTCACGCCCTCATCGCCAACCCAGTCATTTGCGGAGATGCGCACCGACATCGGCTTGTCGGTGGGCCAGACCGCACGCATCGCCTTGAAGACTTCGAGCGGCCAGCGCATGCGGTTTTCTAGGCTGCCGCCATAATCGTCCGTGCGCCGGTTCGACAGGGGCGAGATGAAGGACGAGACCAGATAGCCATGCGCGGCATGCAGTTCGATCATGTCGAAGCCGGCGCGGTCGGCCATTTCCGCCGCGGCGACAAACTGGTCGCGCACCGCGTCCATGTCGGCCCGGCTCATCTCACGCGGGGCGCGATTGCGGTCCGACCACGGGATCGGCGACGCCGAGACGGTCTCCCAATTGCCCTCGGCCAACGGCGCGTCCATCTCCTCCCAGCCCAGCTGGGTCGAGCCCTTGCGGCCCGAATGACCGATCTGGCAGCAGATCTTGGCATCCGTCTCCGCATGCACAAAGTCGGTCAGCCGGCGCCATGCGGTTTCGTGGTCGGGCGCATAAAGGCCCGGGCAGCCGGGCGTGATCCGCCCTTCGGGCGAAACGCAGGTCATCTCGGTATAGACCAACCCCGCGCCGCCCTTGGCGCGCTCGGCATAATGGACGAAATGCCAGTCGGTGGGGCAGCCCTCGACGGCCTTGTACTGGGCCATCGGTGAGACGACGACCCGGTTCTTGAGATCCATCCCGCGCAGCCGGAACGGCGCGAACATCGGCGCGCGCACCGGCGCGTTGGCACCAACCCCTGCCTGCTCTTGGAACCAATGCTCGGCCGAACGCAGCCAGTCAGGGTCGCGCAGGCGCAGATTTTCATGGCTGATCCGCTGCGACCGGGTGAGCATCGAATAATAGAACTGCACCGGGTCGAGATGCAGATAGCGGTCGACATGCTCGAACCATTCCAGCGAGTTGCGGGCCGCCGATTGCAGCCGCAGGACCTCGAGCCGCCGCTCATCCTCATATTTGGCGAACGCGGCAGCCATGTCGGCTTCCGTGTGCAGATATTCGGCCAGCGCGATGGCCGATTCGAAAGCCAGCTTGGTGCCCGATCCGATCGAGAAATGCGCCGTCGCCGCCGCATCTCCGAGCAGGACAACGTTCTCGTGGCTCCACTTTTCGCACAGGACCCGCGGGAAGCGCAGCCAGGCCGAACCGCGAATGTGGCTGGCATTGGTCATCAGCGCGTGCCCGCCCAGATGATCCTTGAAGATCGCCTCGCAGACCGCGATGCTCTCCTCCTGGCTCATCTCGCCAAAGCCGAACGCGTCGAACGTGTCCTGCGCGCATTCGACGATGAATGTCGCGGTCTCGTCATCGAACTGGTAGGCGTGGGCCCAGACCCAGCCATGCTCGGTCTGCTCGAAGATGAAGGTGAAGGCATCGGCGAAGGTCTGGCGTGTGCCGAGCCAGACGAACTGGCACAGGCGCCGGTCGATGTCCGGTTTGAACGTGTCGGCGTAAAGGGCCCGGGTCTTCGAGTTCAGCCCGTCTGAGGCAACCACCAGATCGAAGTCGCGCCGATAGTCTTCCGCGCTTTCGATCTCGGTCTCAAAACGCATCTCGATGCCCAGTTCGCAGGCGCGATGCTGCAGCAGTTCCAACAGCTTCATGCGGCCGATGCCGCAAAATCCATGGCCCGTGGAGACCAGCCTTTGTCCTTCGAAATGAAGGGCAATGTCATCCCAATAGGCGAAGTTCGCGCCGATCGCCTTGGCGCTGACCGGGTCGTTTTCGGCCAGATTGCCGAGCGTTTCGTCGGACAGCACAACGCCCCATCCGAACGTGTCGTCCGGCCGGTTGCGCTCGATCACGACGATGTCGTGCGACGGATCGCGAAGCTTCATCGAGATCGCAAAATATAGGCCCGCCGGCCCTCCTCCCAGGCACGCAATGCGCATCTGCCTCTCCCTGCTGCGAACCGAAGCGTTGCACGAGGTCACATCTATTTCAAGCATAAAATTTCTTACTTGAAACATCCAGTGGGTATCGATAGCGTCAGGGCGATCCAGCAGGGGAGATCGCCGATGGCCGACACAGCGCCGAATGTGGGACAGACGCCCGAAACCGCCCGCGCCCGGCCGGCACGGCTGAACTGGGAGGATCCGTTTCTCATCGAGGACCAGTTGACCGACGAGGAACGGATGATCCGCGACAGCGCGGCCGCCTATTGCCGGGAAAGGCTGGCATCGCGCGTGGTCGAGGCCAACCGGCACGAAGTGTTCCACCGCGAAATCATGACCGAGATGGGCGAACTGGGCCTGCTCGGTTCGACGATCCCAGAAGAGTATGGCGGCGTCGGCGCCAACTATGTCGGCTACGGTCTGGTCGCCCGCGAGGTCGAGCGCATCGATTCGGGCTATCGCTCGGCCCTTTCGGTCCAGTCCAGCCTCGTCATGCATCCGATCTTCGCCTATGGCACCGATGCGCAGCGGTCCAAATATCTGCCAAGGCTGGCAAGCGGAGAATGGGTGGGCTGCTTCGGCCTGACCGAGCCCGATCATGGCTCCGACCCCGGCGGCATGACCACCCGCGCCAAGCCGGTCGATGGCGGTTATCGGCTGTCGGGCGCCAAGAACTGGATCACCAACAGCCCGATCGCCGATGTGTTCGTGGTCTGGGCCAAGTCCGACGCGCACGACGGCAAGATCAAGGGGTTCGTTCTGGAACGCGGAATGGACGGTCTGGAAGCGCCGAAGATCGACGGCAAGTTCAGCCTGCGCGCCTCGACCACGGGCATGATCCAGATGGACGAGTTCTTCGTGCCCGAGGACAATCTGCTGCCGCACGCCGAGGGCCTGGCCGGCCCGTTCGGCTGCCTCAACCGCGCCCGCTACGGCATCGCCTGGGGCGCGATGGGCGCCGCCGAGGCCTGCTGGTTCGCCGCGCGCGCCTACACGATGGACCGCAAGCAGTTCGGCAAGCCGCTTGCCGCCACCCAGCTCATCCAGAAGAAGCTGGCCGACATGCAGACCGATATCAGCCTTGGGCTTCTTGGCGCGCTCAGGCTTGGCCGGATGATCGACGATCACACGGCTTCCGCCGAACTGATCAGCCTGATGAAACGGAACAATTGCGGCAGGGCGCTGGCGATCGCGCGCGAGGCCCGCGACATGCATGGCGGCAACGGCATTTCAGACGAATATGGCGTCATCCGGCACGTGATGAACCTTGAAGCGGTCAACACCTATGAGGGCACGCACGACGTGCATGCGCTGATCCTCGGTCGTGGCCAGACCGGCCTGCAGGCGTTTCAGTGAACCATGGCCATCACCCTTGAACGGGACGGCGATTGCGCCGTCGTCATTATCGACAATCCGCCGGTCAATGCCGCGTCACACGCCGTCCGCCAGGGGCTGATGGATGCCGTCACCACCTGCGACGCCGACCCGGCCATATCCGCCGTCATCCTGCGCTGCGCGGGCCGGACGTTCGTCGCCGGCGCCGACATCCGCGAGTTGGGCCAGCCGCCGAAGGAACCGCATCTGCCAGATGTGGTCAGCGCAATCGAGACAGCCGACACGCCATGGATCGCCGCGATCCACGGCACCGCCCTTGGCGGCGGGCTCGAACTGGCGATGGCCTGCCGCGCGCGGGTCGCCGATGCAAACGCAAAGCTCGGATTGCCGGAAGTCAATCTCGGCCTGATCCCCGGCGCCGGCGGCACGGTGCGGCTGCCGCGCCTTGTTGACGCTGAGACCGCATTGACGATGGTCGCCGGCGGCAAGCCGGTCGGTGCGGCCGAGGCCCATCGCGCCGGGTTGGTCGAGGGGGTCGACGAAGGCGATCTCCTCACCGCGGCAAAGGAGTTGGCGCGATCGATGACCGGCGAAGAACCGCGGACTCTCGGACGTCCCATCCGACAGCCGGCGGATGCGGACGCGTTTGCCGCGCAGAAAGCCAAAACGATCGCCAAAGCGCGCGGCCAGCATTCGATCAATGCGGCGGTCGAGGCCGTCGCGCGGGCGCTCGAACTGCCGGCCGATGAGGCATTGGGCGCCGAGCGGGACGCCTTTCTCGCCCTCAAGGCTTCCGAACAGTCGGCGGCGTTGCGGCACATCTTCATGGCCGAGCGGGCAACCCTGTCCGATCCGCGCTGCAAGGGCACGCCGCGTCCCTTCGACACGGCCGGCGTGGTCGGCGGCGGCACGATGGGCGCGGGTATCGCGGCGGCCTGTCTGTTGGCCGGACTGACCGTGATCCTGATCGAGCGTGACGGCCAAGCCGCTCAAGCCGCGCACGAACGCGTGTCGTCGATCCTCGATCAAAGCGCCAGGCGCGGCATCATCGATGAGACCACACGCGCCGATATCGGCAACCGCTTCTCAACCCATGACGATCACGGCCCGCTGTCGCAGGCCGATCTGGTTATCGAGGCGATCTTCGAGGAGATGGACGTCAAAAAGGCGGTGTTCGCGAGGCTGAACGCGGCCACAAGGCCCGATGCGATCCTTGCGACCAACACCTCCTATCTCGATGTCGACGCCATCGCGTCCACCGTCGCCGATCCATCCCGCGTCATCGGCCTGCACTTCTTTTCGCCGGCCCACATCATGAAGCTTCTGGAGATTGTCGTGCCGGCGAGCGTCGCCGACGATGTCGTGGCCACCGCAGCGGCCTTCGCCAAGCGCCTGAGGAAGACCGCCGTCCTGTCGGGCGTCTGCGACGGCTTCATCGCCAACCGCATCATGTCGGCCTATCGGCGGGAGGCCGACTATCTGATCGAGGACGGCGCCCTGCCGGCCGATGTCGATCGCGCCATGCGCGATTTCGGCTTTCCCATCGGCGTCTTCGAAATGCAGGATCTGGCCGGCCTCGACATTGCCTGGGCGATGCGCAAGCGCCGCGCCAAGACGCGCGATCCGAATGAGCGCTATGTGGCGATCGCCGACGGGCTCTGCGAACAGGGCCGCTTCGGCCGCAAGACCGGCGCCGGCTGGTATCGCTATGAGGATGGAAAGCCCGTTGCCGACCCGGACGTGACCGCACTGATCGAGGCCGAGCGCGCCCGCAAGGGCATCGCGCCCGTCAGCCTGACGGACGAGGCGATCATGGACCGCATCCTGTCGGCCATGCAGAGCGAGGCGCAGGCGGTCCTCGATGAGGGCATTGCGTCCAAACCCGGCGACATCGATGTCGTCATGACCAGCGGCTACGGCTTCCCGAGCTGGCGCGGCGGGCCGATGTTCATGAAGGCGCAGCAGGACACCTAGAGCCAGACCTGAAGCGCGTCAGGTCACCCGGCCGCGCGCCCGATAGGCCGGATCGTCCCAAAGACGCTTGTCGAGCACATCGGCCAGGATATCGACGGCCGCCCGTACATCACCTTCATCAATGTAGAGCGGCGTGAAGCCGAACCGCATGATGTCCGGCGCGCGGAAGTCGCCGATCACATTGCGCGCGATCAGCGCCTGCATCGCCGCATAGCCGTGCTCAAAGGCGAACGAGACCTGGCTGCCGCGCTTGGCGGCATCGCGTGGGCTGGCCAGCGTCAGTTCCGGACATCGTGCCTCGACCTCGGCAATGAACGTCTCGCACAGCGCGATGCTCGCCGCGCGCACATCGTCCATGTCGATATCGTCCCAGACCTTCAGCGCTTCGTCGAGCGCGGCGATCTGGATGATCGGCGGTGTGCCCACCCGCATCCGTTCGATGCCCGTGGCGGGCCGGTAGTGCGGTTCGAAGGCAAACGGTGCGTCATGGCCCAGCCAGCCGCTCAGCGCCGGCTGAACATCATCGACGATGTCCGGGCGGACATGGACGAAGGCCGGCGCGCCCGGCCCGCCATTGAGATATTTGTAGGTGCAGCCAACCGCGAACTCGGCCTTGCAGGCCGCCAGATCGACCGGCACAGCGCCGGCGCTGTGGGCGAGATCCCAGATCATCACGGCGCCGGCCCGATGGGCCAGCTTCGTGATCGCATCCATGTCGTGCATGCGTCCGGTCCGGTAATCGACATGGGTGAGCATCACCGCTGCAACCTCATCGGTGATCGAGTCAACCACAGTTTCGGGATCGACAACGCGCAGTTCGTGCCCCTTGTCCAACTGTCCGATCAGCCCCTCAGCCATATAGAGATCGGTCGGGAAGTTGCCGCTGTCGGACAGGATCACCCGTCGGTCCGGCCGCATGGCCAACGCCGCCGACAAGGCCTGATGGACCTTGATGGAGAGCGTGTCGCCGAGCACGACGGAGCCTGGTGGCGCGCCGATCAGACGGCCGATCCGGTCGGCGACCCCGACCGGCTGCGCCATCCATCCATCGATGTTCCAGCCCTTGATCAGGTGTTCGCCCCATTCGTCGCCGACCATCGACGCGACGCGGCCCGGCACCGCACGCGGCAGCGGTCCGAGCGAATTGCCGTCCAGATAGATCATCCCGTCGGGCAGATGAAACCGCTCCTTAACGGGAAGCGTTGTCGCCGCGCTTTCGAGGTTCGTCGCTCCGCTCACAATTGCCCCCTGACGTTCCACAATTCGGGAAACAGTTCGACCTCCAGCATCCGGCGCAGATATTTCACACCTGACGTGCCGCCGGTGCCGCGCTTGAAGCCGATGATCCGCTCGACAGTCGTGACATGGTTGAACCGCCAGCGCCGGAAATAGTCTTCCAGATCGACCAGCTTTTCCGCCAGCTCGTACATCGACCAGTGCCTGCGCGGATCGGCATAGATTTCGGCCCATGCGGCCATCACAGCGTCATCGGCTCGGTGCGGCGCGTCCATGCGATAGATTTCGGGCGAAAGCTCCCGCCCCAGATGCTCGGACAATTGATCGAGTGCGACATGGTAGAGTGACTTGCGCGCCAATTCGGCGGTCAGCCTGGCATGCAGTTCGGGCCGATGTTCGTGCACCTTCATCATCGCCGGATTGCGGTTGCCGAGCACGAACTCGATCAGCCGGTACTGGTGCGACTGAAAGCCGGACGAGGCGCCGAGATCCTCGCGGAAGGCGGTATATTCGCTGGGCGTCATGGTGCGCAGCACGTCCCAGGCGCCGTTCAACTGCTCGAAGATGCGGGCGACGCGGGTCAGCATCTTGAAGACCGGTGGGAAATCGCCATCCGCCAACGCATCGCGCGCCGCGTTCAACTCATGCAGCGCCAGCCGCATCCAGAGTTCCGAGGTCTGATGCTGGATGATGAACAGCATCTCGTCATGGGCATCGGAGAGCGGGCTCTGCGCCGTCAGGATCGGATCGAGCGATAGATAGTCGCCATAGCTCATGTCGCGCGCAAACGATGTCTTGGCGCCGTCCTCGGTCGGATCATAGGCATCGGTCAATGTGCGATCTCCACGTCTGTCGGCGCCCGGCCGCCCGACATTTGCCGGACGGACACCCGAACCCGGGACCCTACAGGAACCGCCCTAGCCGACAAACATGCGCGTGATGGCGCTGTCGGGCGTCCGCAACCCTTCAATTACCGTGAAATGATTGTGGTCGCCATCGACCAGACACGCGGTCTGCGCATCGAGCCCCTCCCAGACGGCGGCCAGAATGCGTGCCTGACGGATGAATTCCGGTCGCTCGCCACCGCCGACCCAGGCGGTCACATGCGGGGTGCCGGCCGGCCGGTGCAGCACGGCGCTTTCCGCATCGGCTTCCGCGGCATCAAGGCGCAACGTGTCGTTCATCGCCGTCTTCATCAGGGGCCGCAGATCGTGCAGCCCGCTGATCGAGAGCGTATGCTCGATGCGCGCCAGAACGTCCGGCGGCAGAGGCGTGTCGTCGCACACCATGCGGGTCACCAGATGCCCGCCCGCCGAATGGCCCGACAGGCGGATCGGGCCGGCGACGCGTTCGGCGGCCACCGTCAGTGCCCGGCCGATCTGCGCGGTGATCCCAGCAATGCGGATGTCCGGTGTCAGCGTGTAGCTCGGCAGCGCCACGGCCCATCCCCGGGCGCGGGCGCCTTCGGCATAGTGCGTCCAGTGGGCCTTGGACAGCCGCATCCAGTACCCGCCATGGACGAAGACGGCGAGCCCCTCGGGCGCAGCGTCCGGCCATACGATATCGAGCCGCTCGCGCGGCGCATCGCCATAGGCGATGTCGGTCTCCACCTTCACCCCGCTGGCGCGATAGGCCGCCGCATCGTTTGCCCAACGCTCCGGCAATTCGCCCGAACCCGGCACATGGGCCATGTTGGCGAACGCATCGTCCCAATCGGTCATCTCGCTGTCACCCCGCCTGATAGTCCGGTGTCGTCGACAGGAATGTGCCGTAGGCGCGCGCGTCGGGATAGCTGAAATTTTCGATCAGCGGATTGGACCGCTTCCACTGCCGCGCGCCCATATCCTGCATCAGTTCGTCGAAATGCTTGAAATGGAACGGTGCCGAGCAGAGCCCGCCATAGATCTGGGCTGCCGGCCTTTCATTGCGCCGCCAGTCGAGCATTTTGTCCATATCCGCTTCCATCGCAGTGCGGCTTGGCTGGTTGGCCAGCTTGCCATCTGCATAGCGCACCAGCCAGTTGGCGATGATCTCCGCCGAAAGGACGGTGCAGAAGCTGGAGTTGAACCCGACAAAGCCCATGTCCGGCAGGTCCGGGTTCACCGCCAGGCGATAGACGCGATATTGTCCGTCCTCTTCGATCAGCTTGTCGCGATAGTCCTGCGGCAGATAGGGCACGCCGAGTTTCCAGCCGACCGCCAGGATCGCCACGTCGCAATCGACCGTCTCGCCATTTGTCAGGTGCAGCTTTTTGCCTTCATACCGGTCGAAGCTGCCGATCACCGGCCTGATCTTGCCGTCATTCAGGCATTCGAACAGCCCCGGCGTGACGATCGGCACCGAGCAGGATATGTCCTTTTCGATCGGGATGTCGGGCACCATATTGTGCTTCTTCAGGCCAAGCTGCAGCTTGAGCAGCGTTTCCAGCCCGCGAAAATTCGCCCAGACGAGCGGCTTTGTGATAGCGGCGAGCGTGCGGGCGGCGACGCCCCGGCCCCAGCCGTTGAACTGCATTTCCTGCGCCCGCAGGTAGAGCAGGCGCTTGAAGTTGATGCCCCCGACGAAATACGGAATGCGCCAGACATTCTCCCGATAGACGAGTGTCACTGACTTGGCACCGTTTTGCGCGGCATTGACGGCGATGTCGGTCGCCGATTTGGAGCCGCCCAGTACCGCCACATGCTTGCCGGCGCAGACATCCGGATCGGTATATTCCGACGAATGCATCACCTGACCACCTTGGGCTGTGAAGTCGTCCTGACCGGGGTGGCTGATGATGTTCTTCTCCGAGAACTGGCCGGTGCAGATGGCGACGAAGTCGAAGTCCTCGGTCCAGCGCTGATTGCCCGCTTCAAGGGTCAGCGTCCAGCCCGGTTCGCCATCGGCGCGGCGATCCATCGACGCAACAGCCGTGTTGAGCTGGAACAGCCGCGCGAGCCGATGCTTGTCGGCATAGGAATGCAGATAGGCATGCACCTGAGGGCCCTTCGGCCATTCGGGATAATCATCCGGCATGGGATGATCGGTGAAACAGTAAAGGTCCTTCGGCGATTGGGTCTGCACGTCCGGATAGGAGCGCGACAGTTCCCAGACACCGCCGAAGTCGTGGCTACGCTCGAACCCGCAGACCCGGTGACCCTTTTCGTCGAATGCCTTGGCGGCGGCCAGACCACTGACCCCGCCGCCAATGACGGCGACCTTCTTGCGCTTGACCATGATATGCCTCCGCCGATCAGGCCGCGTCCGGCGGCGGCAGGAAATCGACCTCATGCATGGCCGACAGGCGAACCAGTTCCTCGGGATCGGTCACGCCATCAAGCACGACGAACAGGTCGAACAGCTTGCGCGCCGGCGCCACGCCGAAGACACATGTCGCCGCCGCGCCCGAGCGGTTGAAGATGCCATGGGCGATGCCCTTGGGCATGCGGATCGTATCGCCGGGGCCGGCCTTGTGAACATCGCCGCCGAATTCGACCTCGAGCGCGCCGTCGAGCATGATGATCCACTCATCCTGCGTCGGGTGGATGTGCGGCGGAACGAAGGTGCCATCGGGAATGGCCGCGTGCCACAGGAACGCGTTGGGGGTGTGCAGCTTCGGCGTATAGGTGTGGCCGACAACATTCCAGCTCTTGCCTTCCAGCCCGTCCGCCGCCGGTGTGATGCCCTGGTCCATGGTTTCCTCCCTCGACATGTCGCATTGGCGTCGGCCATCATGACCGAGGATCGCCGATCGGCTTATCCAGATTGCGAATCCAATTCGTGCTTCGATATTTTCAGCTTGAAATAAATAGGACCGGCGCTACGCTTCGATCATGGTAAGCACACCGTGGACAGATCAGCTTCTCGGCGCATTTCCGGTGCTGCGCACGGACGATCTCGACGCAGCCCGGCACGCGGTGGCCGGCCGGTTTTGCGATCACCGGCTGACTTTGGACGGCGGCAAGGGCGTGTCGGTGCGCCACAACCATGTGGGCGGCGCCCATATCTCGCTCAACATGCTGGGCTATGGTGGCGACGTCGCGATCGATCCGGGCATGCTGGGTGACTTCTACCTTTTGCAGATTCCGCTGACCGGGACGGCGCTGATCGCGCATCGCGGCGAAGAGGTCTGCGCCGCCCCGGAACGGGCAACCATCCTGAACCCGGATCGGCCAACGCGCATGCAATGGCGCGCCGATTGCCGCAAGCTGCTGGTTCAGATCGACGAGCGGTTTCTGCACCGGGTCGCCGAAGAGGCCGTCGGCGCCGCGCTGCCCGGCCCGGTGCGGTTCGACCCGGCCATCGACTTGCGCGCAAGGGCCGGACGCAAGCTGCGCATGCTGGCGCTGACGATGGTCGGCGCCGCCGATGAGGGCCGGCTTTTCACGGGGCGACCCGGCTTGCGCGACATGTCGACGGAGCGCGAGTTTGTGCGCCTTCTGCTGACACTGCAGCCGAGCAACGTGGCGCACATGATGCGCCCCGACGCCGACGCCGCGCGGCCGGTCCATCTGCGCCGGGCGGTGGACTTCATCCACGGCCACTATGCCGAGCCGATCTGCCTTGACGACATTGCGGCGAGCGCCGGCGTGCATCCGCGCAACCTCCAGATCGGTTTCAAGAAGGCGTTCGGCCGCTCGCCGATCCGCTATCTGCGCGATGTTCGGCTGGATGCGGCGCGCTATCACCTGTCGGCGCGTCAGAACCGTGAAAGCGTGACCGAAACCGCTTTCGCCTGCGGCTTTTCGCATCTGGGCCGCTTTTCGCGCGACTATCGCGCCCGTTTCGGCCAATTGCCCAGCCTGTCCGGCGAGGCCTGATCGACACTCGACCCAGAGCTCGTCACGCCACCGATCGACCCCCGATCCGGCGCGGGACAGACGGTCATTTTCCCGTTTGACTGACCGATCAATCAGTCATACCGTACGGGCATGGTTGCTCCACAGGTCAAGCCGCAAACCGCCGACCACACGCGGGAACGCATTCTGGCGGCCGCAGAGGGCGAGTTCTCGCGTCTGGGCTTTGAGGGCGCGGGCATGAAGGGCATCGCCGTTGCCGCCGGCGTGTCGCAGGGCCTTCTGCACTATCATTTCGGCACCAAGGACGGGCTCTACGCGGCAGTGATCGAACGCCGTTCGGCGATGATCAACGCAGCCCGGCATGATCTGCTCGACGCCGTTGACCTTGTAGCACCCGATGCCGTCGAAGCGATCTTTCGCGCCGTGTTCGAACCGCCGCTTGGTCCGGAAGGCGGCGGCCAGGTCTATGCGCGCATCTTTGCCAGTCTGGCGGTCGGGCCGGAGCGCGATCAGGATCTGGTGCGCCGGCATTATGATGCGACCGCGTTGCGCTTCATCGACGCCATCCAGATCGCCGAGCCGCGCGCCGACCGCGAGGTGGCGACCTGGGCCTACAGTTTCGCAATCGGCGCGCTGATCGGCACGGTCAATCGCGACGGCCGCCCCGGCCGGTTGATGGGGCGCAAGCCCGACGACCGGCAAACGGCGACGGGCGAACTTGTGCGCCGTCTCGCCGCACACGCGACCGGTGGCCTTTATGCGCTGATCGAGGAGCAGCACAGCCAATCGACCTGACCGACCCGCACGATGCGGGCCCGTTCGTTTTCAAAGGGAGGAACCGATGAAACATCTGAAAACCGCCGCCCTGGCGGCCATCATCACCGCAACACCGCTCAGCGCGATCGCCGCGGACTTCAACGCCACCGTCGCGGCCGGCCACCCGCCGGTCTTTCGCTGGGTCAAGATGATCGACGAGGCCTTCGTGCCGGCAACCCAAGCGGCGCTTGAGGGCACCGAACATGCCATCAGTTTCACGGGCCAGTATGGCGGCGCGATCGCCGGCGTTGGCGAGGAACTCGAAGCTGTCGAATCTGGCCTCGCCGAGATCGGCATCTGCCAGTCGCTGTTCGATCCGGCCAAGCTCGCCGTTCAAAATGTCACCTATTATACGCCGTTCGTCAGCGACGATGCCCGCGCGGTCAGCGACCTGATGCACCGGCTTCATGTCGAGGATGAGCGTATGCGCCAGGCCTATGCCGACAATGGCGTGGTCTATCTGGGCGCGCCGGTGGCCATCGACGACTATCTGATGATGACCAATTTCCCGGTCGAGAGCCTTGCCGATCTCGAAGGCCGCAAGATCGCCGCGCCCGGCCCGGCGATCAACTGGCTGTCGGGCACCGGCGCGGTCGGCGTGTCGGGAAATCTGACGACCTACTACAATGAGCTGAAGACCGGCGTCTATGATGGCGTGATCGTCTTCGCCTCGGCCGCGCTTCCCGGCAAGCTCTACGAGGTCGCCCCGTACGTCACCCGCGCGGGGCTGGGTGCGCAATATGCCGGCGCGCTGTGCGCCAATGCCGACTGGTGGGACGGATTGCCCCAGGAGGTGCAAACCGCGCTGACGACCGGCGCCGATGCTGCGGCGGACTGGTATCTCGATGCGCTGGAGGCGGCGGTCGGAAACGCGTTCACCGCGATGGAAGCGGAAGGCGCGACGATCACCGAAGCATCGGAAGACATGCGGGCGGCCTGGGCCCAGGGCATGGACAATGCCGCCAAGACCTGGGCGGCAGAGCTCGACGCGCAGGGCAAGCCCGGTTCGGACATCCTCGCGCTTTACATGGAGACCATGCGCGAGACCGGCGCGACGCCGCTGCGTGACTGGGACCAGGAATAGGCAATGGCATCGGAAGGAGATCTTGAGCGGCGGCGCGATCCGCTGCCGCTCCGGCTTCTCGATGCGCTGACGCAGATGCTCAACATCTGCGGCTCGCTTTTGATCTTCGCGTTGATGATGCTGATCGGCGCGGACGTGCTCGGCCGTAACCTGTTCGGCACACCGATCTCCGGCGTTCCCGAAATGGTGACCCTGTCCATCGTCGCAATCGTGTTCCTGCAAATTCCACAGGCCCTGCGTGCCGGGCGAATGACGCGGGCGGAAGCCGTGCTCGGCGCGCTCAAAAAAAGGCGTCCCGCACTTGGCCGCACGATCGAAACGGTCTTCGATCTGGCCGCGATGCTGGTGGCGGGGATCATCGTCTATGCGACCTGGCCGATCTTCACCCGGGCGCTGGAACGCAACGAATTTGTCGGTGCGGTCGGCGATTTCACTGCGCCTGTCTGGCCGGTCAAGGCGATGGTTCTCGTGGGTGCCGGCGTGCTGACACTGCAATTTGCCGCCCGGATCGTTCGCCGCCACGGCTATGGGACATATGATGACGCCCTTTGAGATCGGCCTTTTTGCGCTCGCCGGCATGGGTGCCCTGGTGCTGTTCGGCCTTTATGTGCCGATTGCGCTGATGGTGTGCTCGTTCCTTGGCATGTGGGCCATTCGCGGCTCGCCGGAACTGGCCGCGCGGATGCTCGGCCTTGCCGCCAACGACGCGATTGCCAGCTATTTCTTCGGCGTGGTGCCCCTGTTCGTCCTGATGGGCTTCATCGTTTCCGAGGCGGGCCTGGGGCGCGACGCGTTCGATGTCGCCAATGCCATGTTCAGGCGCATCAAGGGCGGACTTGGCGTGGGCACGGTGGGCGCCAACGCCATCTTCGCGGCGATCACCGGCATCTCGATCGCCTCGGCGGCCGTCTTCACCAAGATCGCCGTCCCGCAGATGATCCGCCACGGCTACAAGCCGCGCTTTGCGGTCGGTGTCGTCGCCGGCAGTTCGGTGCTCGGCATGATGATCCCGCCGAGCCTGCTGCTCATCCTCTACGGGCTCCTGACGGAACAGTCGATCGGCCACCTGTTCATCGCCGGCATCGGTCCGGGCCTTCTTCTGGCGCTGTTCTTCGGCGTCGGCATCGTGCTGATGGCAATCTTCGCGCCCGGTTTTGTCGGCCGCCCCGAAATGTCTGACGAGGGCGCGCTGAGCGGCCAGGAACTGCTCGCCAAGGGTTTTCCGATCACGCTTTTGATCGCCCTGGTGCTTGGCGGCATCTATGGCGGCGCGTTCACGCCGGTCGAGGCCGGGGCCGTCGGCGCGATCGGCGCCCTCGTCATCGGGCTGGTCAAGGGCAAGCTGCCGCCCCGCGCGCTGCTGAGGGTCCTGATCGAAACCGGTCTGGTCACAGCGGCGATCTGTTTCCTGATCATCGCCGCGCAGATGTATTCACGCATGCTTGCCTTTTCCGGCGTGCCGGCCGGCTTCGGCGCATTCGTCGCCAGCGCCGATATCGGCTTCTGGTCGCTGATGCTGCTTTATGTGCTGGTGGTCGTCGGGCTGGGTATGATCCTGGACTCCTCGTCGATCATGCTCATCCTGGTGCCGCTCATGCTGCCGGTCGTGCAGCCCATGGGGATCGACCTGATCTGGTTCGGCATCGTCACCGTTCTGGCCGTCGAAATCGGCCTTCTGACGCCGCCCTTCGGCATATCGGTCTATGTGATCAAGTCGACGCTCGACGACGCGGCGATCACGCTGGGCGACATTTTCCGCGGCGCGTTTCCGTTCGCGGTGATGATGGCGATGGTGCTGGCGCTGGTGTTGGCATTTCCCGCGATCGCAACCGGACTTCTGAGATAAGGGGGAACACGCAATGGCCCGACGGTTCGTCGACATTTCGGTGGCGCTGGAAGCGGACATTGCGTCCGACCCGCCGATCATGCTGCCGCAGATCACCTATCTCGACCACAGCCAGACCGCCGGGCAGGTCGCCTCGTTCTTTCCCGGCCTTCAAGCCTCCGACCTGCCGGGCGGGGAAGGCTGGGCCATCGAGATGCTGTCGATCGCAACCCACAACGGCACCCATCTGGACGCGCCCTACCATCACCATTCGACGATGAACGGCGGTGAGCCGGCGGCGACGATCGACGAAGTGCCGCTTGAATGGTGCTTCAATCCCGGCGTCAAACTCGACTTCCGGCATCTGCCGGACGGCCATGTGGTCAGCGCCGAGGAAGTTGCGGCCGAACTAGAACGCATCGGCCACACGCTGTCGCCGCTGGACATCGTGGTGATCAACACATCTGCCGGCGCGCGCTACGGCGATGCCGACTATATCGATGCGGGCTGCGGCATGGGCCGCGAGGCGACATTGTTCCTGCTCGAACAGGGCGTGCGGGTGACGGGCACCGATGCCTGGTCATGGGATGCGCCCTTCTCGCATACCGCCAGGCGATGGGCCGAGAGCCACGATCCCGCGATCATCTGGGAAGGGCACCGCGCCTCCATGGAGATCGGCTACTGCCACATGGAGAAGCTCGCCAATCTCGATCAGCTTCCGCCGACCGGGTTCATGATTTCCTGCTTCCCCTACAAGATCAAACGCGCTTCGGCCGGGTTCACGCGCGCCGTTGCGATCTTCGAAGAGTGAGTTCGAACCGATGAAGAAAACGGAAAAAGTCATCATCACCTGTGCGGTCACGGGCGGCATTCACACGCCGACCATGTCCGAGGCTCTACCGATCACGCCCGATGAGATCGCCCACCAATCCATTGAGGCGGCGGAAGCGGGCGCATCGATCATCCACCTGCATGCGCGCGACCCGGAAACCGGAATGCCGACACCGGACCCGGACGTCTTCATGCAGTTTTTGCCGCGCATCAAGCAGAGCTGCGATGCGGTGGTGAACATTACAACGGGCGGCGGCCTGGGCATGACGGTGGAGCAGCGGCTGGCCGCGCCGATGCGCGCGGCGCCTGAAATGTGTTCCCTCAACATGGGGTCGATGAACTTCGCGCTGCATCCGCTCGCCGCGCGCTACGACGGTTGGAAGCATGACTGGGAGAAGCCGTTTCTGGAAGCGAGCGACGACTTCATCTTCCGCAACACGTTCCGCGACATCAGCTACATTCTCGAACATCTGGGCAAGGGCCACGGCACCCGCTTCGAGCATGAGTGCTACGATATCGGCCACCTCTACAATCTGGCCCATTTCGTCGATGCCGGCGTGATCGAACCGCCGTTCCTGGTGCAATCGATCTTCGGCATTCTGGGCGGCATCGGCGCGGAGATGCAGAACGTCATGTTCATGAAGGAGACCGCCGATCGCCTGTTTGGCGACGACTATGTCTGGTCGGTACTGGCGGCCGGCCGCTTTCAGATGCCGTTCGTGACGCAGGCGGCAATGCTGGGCGGCAGCGTCCGCGTGGGCCTTGAGGATTCGCTCTATACCGGCAAGGGCAAGCTGGCCGGCTCCAACGCCGAGCAGGTCGTCAAGATCCGGCGCATCCTGGAAGAACTCGGCCTGAGCATCGCCAGCCCGGATGATGCCCGGCAGATCCTCGGCCTTAAGGGCGGCGACCGTGTCGCTTTCTAAAGGGCCCAATCCCATTGACGGGTTCGAAATCGATCCGGTGACCATCCGGCATGTCGGCGCGGACCTGCAACGGCCCGAATGTATCCTCGCTGAACCGGATGGCAGCCTTTGGGTGGCCGATGCGCGCGGCGGTGTGGTGCACATCCGGCCCGATGGCAGCCAGGGCCTGATCGTTCAGTCCGAGCAGGCAGGCTTTGCTGGCGATGATCGCTCGGACGTCAATCGCTTCATCGAAGGCACCCTGCCGAACGGGCTCGCCTTTGACCGCAACGGCGACATTCTGATCTCCAATTTTGGCACCGATCGGCTCGAGCGGATGACGCGCACGGGCGAAACCAGCGTCATCCACGACACGATCGACGGCCAGCCGATCGGCAAGGTCAATTTCGTGCTGCGCGATTCACGGAACCGCATCTGGCTGACAATCTCGACCCGCATCAAGAACTGGATGCAGGCGATCAGCCCCAATGTCCGCGACGGCTACGTGGCACTGGCCGATGAGAACGGCCTGCGGATCGTCGCCGACGGCTTTGCCTTCACCAACGAAATCCGTCTCGATGCGCAGGAGGAATGGCTCTATGTGGTCGAGACCACGGGACCCAGGATCACCCGCCTTCGCGTCGGGGAGGACGGGTCGCTTTCGGGCCGTGAAACCTTTGGCCCCGAGGACCATGGCGCCTTCATCGACGGGATCGCCTTCGATGCCCATGGCAATCTGTGGGGCACGCATGTCATGCGCGACCGCATTTTCGCGATCACGCCGGACGGCGATTTGCGCATTCTTCTCGATGACGACCAGGGCGCGCCGGCTGGCAAGGCGTTGATGGAGGCATTTGCCCGCGACGCCGTGACGCCGGAACTGGCCATGGCGGCGCACGGCTCGATCGCGCCATGGATGGCGAGCCTGACCTTCGGCGGGCCGGACCTGCGGCGCGTTCATATCGGCAGCCTGCGCGGCACCACGATCCCATGGTTTAACGCGCCGGTCGCCGGCCTGCCCATGGTGCACTGGAACGAACGGAGAGCGTCATGACACAGCAGCCCACCCGGCCGGTGGTCGTCCGGTTCGAATGCACGGGCACCGCGACCGGCAAGATGCGCAACGAACTCGATGTGCGCATGGTGACGCCGATGGAAGAGCGTTTCACGCTGGCCTCCGACGAGGGCCCGTTCCATGGCGGCGATGCCAGCGCGCCGCCGCCACTGGCGCTGTTCATCGGCGGGCTGACCGGCTGCATCATGACGCAGATCCGCGCCTTTGCGAAACGGCTCAAGGTCAATCTGACGGGCCTGTCCGTTGAGACGACCGTGGAGTGGCAATGGACGCCGAAAGCGCCGGTTTACGAGACCGCGCCGAAGTCTTTTGCGATGGACGTGATCATCGAGAGCGACGACCCGATCGAGCGGCAACGGCAACTGCTCGATGCCGCCAAGAAGGGTTGTTTCCTCGAGCAGACGTTGGGGGTCTCCAACACGATCCGGCATCGGCTGAAGACGGCCGACGGATGGCTGGACGCGTGAGCACGGACGCCATCGCGCGCCGCGCGGACTGAAAGACAGGGAAGGCCGGCTCTGGCCCAAGGCCGTTGATATGATCGCGCGGCACGAAGGCCCTCTATGCACCGATGTGCCGGACGTGACATTTGCCATGCCCGCGCGCATCGCGGCCACCACACCACTCAATGCCCCCGCGTCACGCCAAAATCGTGGACATGCGAGGTGTCCGCTGGACCGCAGCTTTGCGTGCGGCGTGCGCCCTTCACGGGAAGGCTGCGGACCGAGCAGACCGGGCACTGCCTGACGGCCGGCATCATACTCTTTTCGTCATCGGAGGTTTTGCGGCCTCGCCGGCGTCCGGGTTTGCGCCGGTCCGTCCGCGCGCATGGTTCAATTTGGGTTGGACGCATGCGCATCGCTTTGATATGGCAAACCCGCACCTGCGAAGCACCCGTAGCTCAGCTGGATAGAGCGCTGCCCTCCGAAGGCGGATGTCAAGTCTGGCGATGGCGAAAGGTGCTGGAAGAAAGAAGTGACTTAACAATGGCTTGAGCGGATATCGGGTTCGCTCTTCAAGGAGCCAAAAATCTCGCGTAAGCATGGCGTAAGCATCTCGCGAACGGTATGCACCCGTAGCTCAGCTGGATAGAGCGCCGCCCTCCGAAGGCGGAGGCCAGAGGTTCGAATCCTCTCGGGTGCGCCATATCGCATTTTTGACTGCATATTTCGGTTAAAGCCTTGAAGGGTAAGGCTAAATTTGGTGTTCGAAGTCCCTTGTTTCGGCAGTAGGGTAGAGGCTCCAAAAAGGCCAGTCTGAGGACTGTTTTCTTGAGAGCCAAGTCGGCGTTTTGCCAGATTTTCCAAGGGTTTGACAGAAATTGGAGGGCGTGTTCGAACGACTCCTCCAGCGTGTGCTTTGGCTGGCCTGCTTTTGACAGTTGTTCTTGGGCCAAGAGCTTTTCGCGTTCCAGTTTGGCGATACGCTTTTCATAGGCCCTGACGACCGAGTCGCTGCTCGCTTCGACGATGCGGTCGAGCAGTTGGTCGATCTGCTTTTCGGTTTTGGCGATCTGCGCTTTCAGCGTGTCTTTGGCCGCTGCTGCTTTGCCGAGGCGCAGGTTCCATGCGTCGTGGAACATGGCCTTCACGAGGCCAAACAAGCCCTGTGACGGTTCCAGACGCTTGAGCACGTCTTCGAATGCGCCTTCGAGGTCTTCGCGCTTGATGGACTTGCGATAGCTCACACAGCCCTTTGTCGCGCAAAGGTAATAGGGATATTTCTGTTTCTTGCCCTGCGACCAGCAGGCCGTCAGGGGCTTGTTGCAGTCGTCGCACAGGATGAAGCCGCGCAGCGGGAAATCGGCGTTGATGTCCTTGCGGGCCGGAGCCTTGGCCGTGCCCTTGAGGCGCGCTTGAATCTTCTCGAAGGTTGCGAAGTTGATCAGGCCGTCATGCTGGCCTTTTCGCAAGCTGACGCCCCAATTCGGCGCTTCGACATAGCCCGCATAGACGGGGCGCTGCAAAAGCTCGGCAATGCGCTGGTTGCGGATTTCGCCGTTTGGCAGGTCTTTCGGGAAGGAGGGTTGCCGCTCAAGGAAGCGCTTCACTTCCACCTGCGTTTCGAAGCGGCCTGAGGCGTAGCCTTCAAGGGCCTCCTGAATGGCGGATGCGTTGGGTTCATCGCGCACCAACAGCTTGCCGTGACCGCTCTTACGTTCATAGCGGTAGCCGACAGGCGCCTGAAACACCCAGTAGCCGTTTTGCACCCGTGCCCGCATGCGGTTGATGGTTTGCTCGCCGTTCTTCTGGCGCTGGTGTTGCGACACCGATGCCAGTAGGTTTTCGACAAGCTGCGAGTCGGAGTCTTCGCCGAACTCGATGGACGGGCTGACCAGTACGCCGCCCGCTTCGTCGATCTTTACGCGCAATTCAAAGTGCGCCATCAGGCCGCGCGCAAGGCGGCTGATATCGTCGATGATCACCGCCTGCGGCGCTTTGCGGTTGGCCTTCAAATGCGCCAGCATCGCCTGCATACCGGGGCGTGTCGTCAGGCTTCCCGACGTATCGTCGCTAAAGACCTCCACAACCTCATAGCCCTTGTACTTGGCAAACTCCCGGCAGCGGGTTTCTTGGGAAGCGAGGCCGTCACCGCGCACCGTTTGCTTCGCACTCGATACGCGGCAATAGATGACGGCTTGCTTGATATTTTTGTGTTCTTCGTTGTTCATTTTTCTTGTGACCTTATGGGTGAGGTTCTCCTTTTTTGTCGTTACTTTCGTTGTCTTCAGATGATAGCAGATTGAAGTTTGTACTTGTGCTGAAAGTGGGGATTTCGGGGTTTTGTCCACCTGCTTCCTGTGTGGGATGCGTGCCGAATCCGAGTTCTACGAAGCCTGTGACGATGTCCCAGAGGGCTTGCAGGAACTCGGCTTTCTGATCCTCGGTCATGTCCATGTCTTTGAGGAATTCGCGGTAGTTTGCGAAGTTCACGGTGACTTCGGGTGCGGCGTAGGGAGCGAAGTGTTCGCGCAGGTCTTTGCCTGTCTTTGTCTCGCTGTAGTGCTTCATTGCTTTCTCCCTCATAAGAGATTTCCATAACTCCATTATACCACCTAGGGTTGTAACCCTACAAATTTTGTGGGAAAGGCGGCCTGCTGGCCGCCCGCCCTTAGTTGAGGTGGTTTTGGCTGCCGCCTTGCTTCCGTGCCTCGATGATTTTCTCGAAATCGTCGCGATGCATTCGAAACAGTTCGGCGTGCATCTGGTCTTCAGCGCGCGAAATCTCATGGTTGAGAATTGCGCCGATGAACGCTCCAGCACTTTCCCAGCCGAAATATTCGGCCAGTTGTTCAATTTGCTGCTTATGATCTTCGCAGACTGGGATGATGATGTTTGGATTTTCCATTTTTCAGGCTCCTTTCAGTTTTTTCCAGTCGATGGTCATCAGTTTGAAAAGGGTGCACATCTCCCCGGCTTCGGGGCGGTCGATGCGGCGGCCTTGGAGGCCGTAATAGGCGCACCAGCGGGCCGCTTCGCAGGTGCCGATGCCGTGCATCTGGTGGGCGCATTGGTAGTCCCACGCGATGTGCGGGGTGCCGAAGTACAAGACGCCGCCGATCAGTGCGCCTGCTGTCAGGAGGCGCGGGCGCATCAGCACCGCGTGCAGTGCCCCCTTCGCCCGTGCGCGCAGCAGGCCCGGACGCCGTTGCGGCGTCCGCCGCCTTTTGCCTTTCCGTTCGATTTTCACTTCGATCTTGCTCATCGTCTTCACTCCGTTCCGGCGTTCAGGCCGTAGGACAGCGCGAACAGCGGTTTGACTTGCGGATAGGCACCTTCGACGGGGTTGGCTTCGGCCCATCCGCCCCAAGGGCTGACGAACCAGAAGGGGACGCGCACGGCCCGAACCGGGCGCAGACCCTTCACCAGCAGCAGTTGCTCGTGCGGCTGCATCAGCAGGATGTCTTCCGGGCGCATCAGCGGCTGGCCCGTCTCGGACAGGCTTTCGCCGATATCGTCGTCATCCGTGCGGCCCAGATTGTGGCTGCGCGTCTTCGCCGTCCTCTGGCCCAGCGTGTCGGACAGCAGCTTCGCGGATTCGAACGTGTTGACCGCGAAGAACTGCTTCACCTCGGCTTGCGACTGGATCGTCTTCGCCGTGTGCGGGCCGTAAATCCGCACCAGTTCGGCAAACTCCTGCACATGCATCCAAACCCGGACACCCAGTCCCGGCAGCGCCGTCAGGCTTTCCGCCAGACCCGACAGCTTGCCGAGATTGGCGAACTCATCGAGCATGAACAGCGCCTTGCCTTGCTTTGGCGACCGCGCCACGCTTGTGATCGTCTGGTTGACAATCAAGCCGAGCGCCGCACCGTGCGAGGCGATGCGATCCTGCGGGAAAGCCAGATAGATGCTGACATCGCCGCCTTTCACATCGGCCAGATCGATATCCGACCCACCAACGGCGTCGGCCAGAAAGTCACCCGGCTGGTAGATGTCCAGCGCCTGCACAGCCCCGGCGCGGAAGTCGGCAAACTGGTCGGCATTGTCGGCCATCTGGACGGCGAGATCGTCGCCAAGATCAGCCAGCAGGCCGCCGAGCAAATCGCTCCGTTGCATGGCGTCCACCGTCATCGCCAACCGTCTCGGGTTGGCCACGTGCCGCCACATCTCCGGCAAGGTGCAGAGTTGCGGCTTGTGCAGCGCCAGATACATCAGGACTCCGCGCAGGATCGCCCGCGAACCGTCACGGAAGAAGCGGTTGCGCGCATCTTCCGGCTCCGGTAGCAACTGCAAGGCGACGACCTTGACCTCACCCGCCAGGCCGCGCTGAAGCACCGGATCACCCGCCAGCCGGATTACTTCCTGCAACGGGTTGATCCGGTCTTGCGGCAGGCCATGCAGGCCCCACGGATTAAGCACGACGACCTTGTGGCCGAACCGCTCCGCGCGGTGTTTGGCGGTGACGGCAGCAAGCTCACCCTTGGGATCGGTAACAACGACCGCACCCGGATAATGCAGCAGGTTCGGGATCACGGCATTGATACCCTTGCCCTGCCGCGCAGGCGCACAGGTCAGCAGATGGGCTTTGCCATTGTAGAAAAGCGGCTCACCATCCAGCAGGCCGAGATACAGGCCATTTGGATTGTCCATCCCGGCAGCGTCGCACTCTTCCAGCGATGCGAAGTCAGCCGTACCGAAAACACCGGATGTTTGCGCCGCCGCCTTACGCTGTTCACGCCGCCGATACGAACCGTACAGACCCGCCACGCCGCCCGCCGTCGTCAGGAACCCGAACCCGCCAAGCAGGCCCAGATAAAGTTGACCGCCCGCATCCGGCGCGGTTCCGGTCAATGAAGGCCACCCCGCCGACAACGCCAGCATCGACACGCCAAGCAGAAGCATGCCGGTCGGGGAACCCTGTTTTTGATTGTTGCCAGCCATTTTGTCTTTCCATCGCGTGACGCGGTTTCATGTGCTGGCCCGGCATATTTGGGCTGGGACGCTATTTGTCTTGGACAGAAGCTGGACAGTCAGTCTGCCTGCATGTTGAAAAGAGAAAGGGAGTGAGGCCGTGAGCAGCTACACTGATAGTGAACTCGACCTGATCAGGCGGGCCGTTGCCAAATACCGCGCCGCCAGAGGCAAGCTCGGCATTCCAACAACCTGCATGGACATCAATCGCTGGCACGATCCGAACGGAATCGGCAGCACTGTGGAGCCGCTAAACCAGAAAACCCTTCAGCGCTTCACCTCAGGAAAACGCATCCAGCCAGAATCGGCGCGGCTCATTGCGGACTTCATGGACGCCATGGAACCGCTGGAAGATATCGAGCGCGTCGGCGATGCTGCGGCCCAACTGTTCAGCACGATGTTTGCCAGCGTGACGGGCGACGGACCGCTTGGCGACAAACTGGCAAGAGATTTTGTCGCCAACTACGACGTGTTCCTTGAAGGCAGAGCGCTAACGCGCAACCCAGACCCGCAAGCCCGCAACCACTGGATTCCAAAATATCCGGACCGCGAATATGCCTGGGATCGACCGTTCGAGATACCCTACAGCCGCATATCACTCATCCACGAGCCTTACGCCAACTGGCTTCGCGTTGTGGAGCACGTGTTCAACACGGCCATGGACGCCGCCGATGAAGAGTGGATCGGTGGCGAAGTCTACAAAGGGGTCTTGACCGCTTCCGGCCTCGATTCCCAGTACGTGATCGTGCTCAAAGACAAATCACTGGAAAACGCGCGGACATACATCATCGAACCAGACCAGAACACTTGGGGCCAGCCCCTCGACAAGCAGCGGCTCGTTGGCGGCGGCGTCGGCTATGTTGGCGAAAAGTACGTGAGTACGATTGGGGCGCGGCAGATCATGTTCGTGCCCACCGAAGGTGAAGCCCCGCTGTCTGATTGATCCTCACGCCTTCAGACAACCCTATTCAGGTTTCAGGTCATGAAAGTCCTTTTCGTCTGCACCGCCAACAAACTGCGAAGCCCGACAGCGGAAGACGTCTTCCGCAACTGGCCGGGGGCCGAGGTCCTGTCCGCAGGCACCGACGCCGACTGCCCGCGCCCCCTGAACAAAGACCTTGTCGCCGGCGCCGATGTCATCTTCGCGATGGAACCCCACCACCGCGAACGCATCCGCAAGAAGTTCAAACAACGTCCCGCCGATCACCGCATCATCACCCTTCACATTCCCGACGAATACGAGCGCGGCGACCCCGTGCTGATCGAACTACTCAAATCCAAAGTCGAGCGCAGGCTGGCAGCCATCATCGAGTCTGGCTGATTTTCGCGACAGCCGCGGAATTCGCAATTCTCCCTGTATCCATAGTATAATTATAGAAACAGAACTTGAGGGTGAATGACGACCGCGAAAACCGAATTCCAACGAAGCGCCACACCGGGCGAAGACCTCTCCCGCCGTCTCGCCTACCTTGCCACACAGGACAACGGCTCAGTGATGACGGGCGGTTTCGCCAAGGCACCGGGCCTCAACGGCACCGATGACGACCAACCGTCAAAACGCCAATCCATCACCGCCATGGAATTCCTCACCCAACAGGAACAAATCCGCCAAGACCAGATCGCCCGCCTCAACAGCCAATTCGACACCCTCGAACAAGCCGCCCGCGACGCCCTGATCGACGCCGAAAACAACCTCGCCACCATCCTCAGCAACGCCAACCGCGCCCTCGATGGCCGCGCCGTCTTCAAGGACAAGGACGGCAACATCCGCGATGAGGACGGCCAGATTGTCGATGTGGCTGATGTCGATATGTCTGATTGGGATGCAAGCGGCTCGACTTGGGAACAGAAAGCGCAAGCGACAGAACGCTTAACCGCCGCAACCGAAATCTACGAAAATGTGACGGCAATAGGTGACCGCCTTGATTCCGGCGATCTGGAAGACAGCGATCTGTCCGCACTTGAAAGCGATCTCGACGATATTGAGAGCGACCTGAACACGTTTTTGACGGCATCAGATGCACTGGACGCCGACAAACCAACGGCGTTGGCCGACGACAAGCCGCAAATGGCGTCGACTGACATGACGGCAACAAATGCCGTTTCGCATATGAAGCCCCTCTAAGTCGCGCTCAATCCGCCGCGCACGTTCGGTTCATCAAGACGAACAAGACAGGATGCGCTTGGCGGTCTTTGAAATGATTGAGCGCCTGCACAATCTCCTCCGGGCCACTACCGCCCCCAAAAAACCAGTCCATGATACAGGACGACCTCTCGGGATCACCTTGCTGGTGCGCGATGAAAGCAGCCATCTCGACGGCCCCAGTCAGATAACCGTTCCGCTCATCCTCGCCCATCTTCGTCATCAAATCTTCGCCCGTCAGCGCCGCCGCCGAGCTGGCCGACAGCGCCAAAGCCAACAAAGCCGCGGCATAGCGGCCAGCAAAAGAGTTCTTGAACATCAGATTTACTCACATCTGACAGTCAAAAGGGAACCCTTTTGTCAATAAAACTGTGGACGCAGATTCTCTACTTTGGTAGAATCAATAGTGAAGCTGAGCGCGGTGAATTGACAATTTCTACTCCCACACCGCACCCGTCCACCGTACGGTCAAAAGGGTTCCCTTTTGACAAGGCGCACACAGCGCCCAAAACGGCGCTCAGCTTCATTTCAACCCTGACCAAGGCGCCCCGCGCCGCCACCGCAAAACCATGAATATCGGCTACGCCCGCGTCTCCACCGACGAACAAAATCTTAACCTCCAAATCGACGCTCTCACAAGGGCAGGCTGCACCCAAATCTTCAAAGACGAAGGCCTCTCCGCCACCGCCAAAAACCGCCCCCAATTCACCGCCGCCCTCAACGCCCTCAAACCCGGCGACCGCCTCGTTATCTGGAAAATGGACCGCGCCTTCCGCTCCCTCCTGGACGCCCTCAAAGTCCTCGAAGATCTCGAAAAACGCGGCAACGCCTTCCACTCCCTAACCGAAGCCATAGACACACAAACCCCCATGGGACGCTTCGCCTACCAAATCATCAACGCCTTTGGCGAACTCGAACGGGCGCTGATCTCAGAACGGACGAAGGCGGGGATGAAGGCGGCGAAGGACAGAGGGGTTCATGTGGGGCGGCCAGCAACGCGGCGCGCAGATCGGACGTCCTCGCAAGCTCTCAGTTCCCCAGATTGAGTGGGCGATGTTCGAGCTTCAACTCGGCATCCATACGCCAGCAGAAATCGCGGCAGCCCTCAGCGTTTCGGAGCGCACGCTAAGACGAGCATTGCCCAAGTCCGTTTTCCTGCACCCACAATCGATCTTTCAGCAACCATTTGAGGAGAAAACTGTATGAGATTGGGAACGACCTACCCATACTGATGACCGTCAGGAGCGTCGCCAGAACCCGCAGAATAGCCGCGAAATGGGGCCGCTTGGAAGTCGTCCGGCTGTCCGACGCCGAACTCTACAACGCCCTTGCCTTCGTGCATCGCGCGAACTGGCTGGACTACAACGAAGCCATGTTCGTCGATCTGGAAGCGGCGCATCGGCAAATCACGTCCGAAGCGAAACGCTATGTCGCGATTCGCTGTTTCAATCCAGATGAGAATTTTCTCTGAACCGCGGGGTGATAAAAGCGCCAAACTTAACAATCTGCTACGGTACCTGTATCAGTGAAGCCGACTAACCCCCGTACTGTTTGCTACAGAGTACTTGATGCGATTGGATTGCCGACAATGAACCCATTGTACGCTGCCGCTGCTGCCAACGAGTTTCCTGATACATCGGCATTTCGCAAGCTCGTCCAAGCGCAGTTCAAGAACGGAAGCGTCAATCGGTATCGGAACTACCTGCCGCCACTTGTTCCCGTCGAGATTTTCCGGCCCGCCGACCCGCATATGCATTACGAGGCAATGCGTCTAGGCGACCGAGGCGACCTAACGGAAGAGCAAGAAGAAGCAATACGCGTGCAATCCGAAGTCAAAGAGGCTCTACGGCACAAAGATATACAAGATATATTAGACAACCATGCAGAAAAAGTCCTTAGCGAAATTGAAAAGAATAAGAAGATAGATATAACCATCATCAACAATTCAGCGAAGGAATCAGAGCACCTTATTTCAAAGAAATCATTCAATGTTATTGTTCGAGGGATAATTGTTCTCATAATGTATTCAATGATTCCAGTTGCCTCTCCGGGAAAAGAAAATCAAAAGCCTGCACAAGTGGATATCGCGGCTGAAACTGAGTTTTCTGGCCTCAGTAACCAGTCCGTGTTTGTCGTCAGAACGCAATCTCCTGACAGTCGGTTACGCGTTCGAGACCGTCCATCTGTGGATGAATCAAATGTAATAGGTCACTTGTCAAACGGACAACTCGTTGAAGTAGTCGAAAGACGAGGTTATATGAGAGAGATTAAATGCGAAGGCGTTAGCATGGCTAGCTATGATGGACCATGCTATGTTCATTCCGAATACTTGCTGAAACTAATCGTTCCGCAGGGCGATGTCTACGACTGACATTATCGCCGTGCCTGCGACGGTAAAAGCCGCAATATCGAAACTGACTTGTAGCAAGCTATCTTGACCGTTCATGATATGGATGAGCGGCAGGCCAATAGCGCCTACAGCACCAAATTGAACTGCATTCTTGGCAACAACATTAAATAATCTATTCATCTATCGTCTCGCGTATTTGATAATATAAAATCATTTCGATATATGATCTTGTAAATATATACAAGAAAAAAATGGAATAATGTCGCCCAAATAAAAAAGTCATAGATGGATAGAATATCGGTATTTATCTTTTTGGCACACGAATTGAATTGTAGACAGCATTTTTGATTCTCGGTGACTCTGGGAAACGCGCGAACTTTGTCATTGTTTTGCGCGCGCTAATTCTCTGAATCCTGAGATCGCGCTCGGCGCTCGCAAGATGTGTTTTGTAGTACAAAACCACCTTGGCAAGGGGACCCGCTGCGCGTCCCCGTTGCATCCCCCCGGCCTGTGGCTCCGTCAGGGCATTGAACCCATCCTGAGCCATTAGAACGTATCGCCGTTCAACCACTCGCAGGGAGACTTCGTTCTCCCTGCACCCATCGACTTGGGCGGCGTGCCTGCCCCCAAGACCCCAGCCCATGCCATGGAGGCCAACCCTGCGCGGATTGGATGCGCGCCATGTCATGGAGACGACTTCATCGAGACCAACCGTCCGCCGATTGGATGCCGATCAGGTCTTTCGCAACCCGATACCCACGACCATGCCATGGAGGCCAAGCCCTCGCGCTTGGAGGCGACCAAGGCCCCTTCGATCCCCTTGGAACCACGGCCAGCCCTTTGCGTATTGGAACACGCCATCTTGCCAAAGATGGTTCACGATTGTGGGGACGTTTTGGGACCAGTGCACGCAGCAACGAATTGATGCCCAAATCGCGTGAGACTGAAGTTCAGGGAAGGTACCGCGCCGTAGTCGCTGACCAACCTAGCGTCGGCGATATCCTGATCTTGCTGTTCGCTCATTGAAACAATGATGTCATTAAGCCTGTCGGCCAATCGGTCGGGATCGACATATCCCTTTATCTCGCTAAAATGTGGTTCCAGATCCCATTTGTGAATCCGGTCAAATGTGACGTCCGATCTTTGAGCAAGCCCCTGACGAACGAGATTCTGGATCGCAAACAAAACTCGTTCTTCGGTCACCCCAGACATGATCGCATCGACGACCGCCTTCGTCTTGTTCGTCAGCGTGGATTGATCCTCCTCCATCAGCTTGCGGGACTGCCCTTCCACATCTTCGGTTGCTTCGAAGACCTGCATCGGCGGCCAGCGTCGATTGTAGTCACTCAGGGCAGCGTCTATCTCCTGCATGGCTTCGAGGATGCGCGCTTCGAGCGGCGTCAAGTTTGCCAAGACCGAAACAATGGCGCGCTTGTCGTGCACGTCGCTGGTTAGCGAGTTGGCCAGCAGGCCTGCGTAAAGCGCTTGTATTTCAGGTTCGTCGCTCCGCGACATGCCTTCAAATAAGGCATAGATTTCTCCGGTTGGTAGGGAATGACACCTGTCCAGCGGTATTCCCTTCTCTTTCAAGAAATCTGCCGTCTTTGCCGCTGAACTAATGAGATTACGCGTGCGCCATTCGCGCACGCGATCTCCAATGATGGCGCCGAGCAAGTCCTTTGAAAACCCGACAAGGCCGGAGGCCGTTTCACCCGCCGCCACCTTGATCACTTCTGCTGCCGCTTCATCGACTGCTGGCGCGATACCGATCTTCTGCATTTTCGTCATATGTCACACTACCAGCATTTGCGGATTCCTAACCAGACGAGCCTGAGCGGTTTTTCGCGATCCAATCGGTCGATATTAGAAATTGAGAACTCTGCAAAGTGTTTGACGCTCTCGATTCTTGCATAATTCGGCACAGTCGTTGTGGGCGCACCCTTCGGGCCGGGCTGTCGTGAACCGGGCCTATAGTCCCGGCCATGCGGCTTCCATCCCTAGCGCTGAACTCATGACAGTCCTGACGGGCTGACGTTTTTGTTTTTGGGGCGTGCCGCCCGTCTTCCGTCAAGACCAAGCCCCGTGGGCGCAGCCAACGGTTTCCCCATCCTTCCGCGCCGTTGGCTTGTGCAGGACGGGTGATCCCCCTCCGCTGTCTGCGGTCTGGACGGCTTCCCCCGCTCATTGGCGCATGCCTAGTCCGGTTGCATCCTCAACCGCAACCGTCGATAATCAGGTGATTTTCGTTTCGTCGTGGACAGCTTTCGACACCGTTAGCATTTGAATTCACAGCACATTTTAATCTGCTAGGCTCACGTTATGAGCAAGAAACTCCATCTCTACTTTGACGACACGGGGAGCCGCGATCCTGACCGCGTTTCAAGTCCTGACGCTAAACGCCGAGATGGCATGGATTGCTTCGGCCTTGGCGGTGTGCTGATTCGCGAGGAAGACATCGACGGTGTTTTCGCCGCTCACAAGGCCTTTTGTGCCGATTGGGAAATAGACTACCCGCTGCACTCATCAAAGATTCGCGGCGGGCAGGGAAAATTCGGCTGGCTCAAGAAACCCGACAATGCGGCTTCTTTCTTGCCCGCGCTTGAGGATTACTTGCTGTCGCTGCCGATTATAAGCATCGCCTGCGCGGTGCATCGCCCCGGCTACGTCCACCGCTACAAAGACCGCTACCAAGAGCGGCTTTGGTTTATGTGCAAGACCGCTTACTCGATTCTCATCGAGCGGGCAGCCAAATACGCAGACTCCGAAGGCCGCAAGCTGGAAGTCTTTTTCGAGATGACAGGAAGAAAGGAAGACAAGGATATCGCGCAGTACACCAAGGAACTCAAAAAGACTGGCCCGCCGTTCGCTACGGGCACTTCTGAGGCCTACACGCCGTTCACGGCGAGTGACTTTCGGCGCATTGTTCTTGGGGAACCGCGACAACGCACCAAGAAGACACCGATGATTCAGATTGCCGATCTTGTGCTGTATCCGATGGCAAAGGGCCGATATGACCCGACATATCGACCGTATGTAAGGTTATCGGATGGCGGCAAGCTGATCGATTGCTATCTGGCCGAGGACGAGCGTCCATTGCGCGGCATCAAATATAGCTGCTTTGACGATGTCGCACCGCCAAAAGAATAAAGGCTCGGTGTGACCCGAGCCTCTTTAGTCTTTAGGCCTGCTAGCTGAGCGCAGACCCCCGGGCCCAATGCCCACATCTTCATAATAGGCGAAAAGAGTTAAGAATTCTACAAGAATTTTCTAAGCGCCTGATTTCTATGGGGATAAGGCGTTTCAGAAAGGGTGCAGAAACATCGAAGAAAGCGACTGGCCGCGTACGGCCAATCGCCATGGGTTAAAAGCCCGGCGGACGCATCGCCAGTTCGGCTTCGATATTTTGCATCGAAGCCAGCGCGATGCGCTGTTCGTGGCTGTCGCGGCGGTCTTGACGGCTTCCCCCGGCTCATTGGCGCGGGCCTAGTCCGGTTGCATGTGCAACCGGTTAATCAAATGGGAAAGTCGCGGCAGACTTACCGCGATTGCGGAAGCTATCATCTCGGCTGCACCACAAAGAATTGGCTGCCGAAGCCATGCAGAGCTTCATCGCTAATGCTACGCAGTGCTTCTTCGTCCGGTGACAATTGCCGTCCTTCACTGATATCTGGTCCCGGCTCAGTGCTCGCTGAAACGTCATCTTCTTGCTGTGGTTCTTCTCGAATTCGTCGTTCTTGACGCCTGATAAAGTCCTCTAGACGAGGATATGCTCCGTCAATTTTCTGCCGTGCAACCCGTTTCTGTTCGTCGATGTCGGCTTGAATTTCAGACTGTGTCTCACGTGCCTGCCTCCGTTTGGTGCGGACGTTTTCCAACCATTCGGAAAGCTGTTCTTTCACGGGTCTGGTGTCTCTGGTCAGCCGTTCTTTGATTTCTTTCTCCAGCTTTGAAGCGGAAATCGGTTCGATCCGCTTCGGTTCCGAACAGAAAAAGGCTTCTGTTGCATCATAGGATACATGGTGACGGTCATTGTCGTAGATGAGGCCGATGGTGCGCGGAGCCACGAATATCGAACGGGCAGCGACGTTTTGTGCCTGCCATGCATCGTTGATTTCAGAAAGCAAATGAAAGCGCGGCGCAGCGTAGAACACAAGGTTGCTGCCGTCATCTAACGCGACCAGCGATGTGTGCTGGAATGACTTGTTTCTCTGTGTGATTGGAAACCGATAGAACGGCAGCGACAACGGCAAACCATAACGACTGATTTCACTGGCGCTCGCCCGTGTCATGCAGTCGGCGCGTTTGAATTGAACGTAGAGCGGTGCGCCGGGTTGATCGAGCTTAACATCATAGCCCCCGTCTCTTTTGCCCTCTTCGATCAGGCTGGGGAAAATGGGCGCGGTGGACAGCGACGTCCAACCGACAAGCTCGTTCGTCAAGGCAAATCCGTAGCTGAACTCTGAAATCTCCGGGATCACGGCGAATACCCCTATCCTGCGCTGTCAGCGGGAAACAGGCCCGGCATCCAGCGTTCGGCATATTTGGCTGGGAAGGCTAGGTGCAGCGGGGCGCGGGTGCTTTCTGATGTGATGGCCCCGGCCTTTAGCAGTGCCGAGGTAATCCGGCGTGCGGCGCGTTCGCTCATACCAAGCATGGTATCGACTTCGCCGCGTTGCAACGTGCCTTGAAACAGTATGGCTTTCAGAACGAGGTCGGACTTCGGCGGCAGGGTTCCGGCGCGCATTTCTTCTTCCGTCCAGATCATGATCCTGTCCCGCAGACGGTCGGCCTGCATCAATGCGCTCATGAACTCGACTTGGTCGATGCTGGTTTGCAGGAAGAATTCAGTGAAGGACGCGAGGGCCGACTCGCTGAGATTGCCGCGCCCATCGAGATCGCCGCGCCGTGGTTCATCGCAGGCTTGCAGGTGGGCTTTGTAGTCTTGTTCCCGCCGGGCCAACCCGCGTGCCACCGACCACAAGCCGCGTGTGTCGAGTGTGCTGCGCAGCATGGCATATGACATGAGCCTTGCCACCCGGCCATTGCCGTCCATGAAGGGGTGCACCCACAGCAGCCGATGATGTGCACAAGCCGCCGCCAGAATGGACTCAATGCGCCCTTTGTTTACGTAGACTTGGTGCAGCCGATCCAGAAAACGCGGCACCGCGCCCGGACTTGGCGGGATGTGACGACCGACCTTTACAAAGCGGTCGCGTATCGCGCCGGGTACGACCGGGAGCCGTTCGCCGCTTTCCGGGTCTTCAACGAACAACAAGTCCTCGGGTAGCAGCTCACAGAAGCGGCGGTGCACTTCGATGATGGACTCCGGCGCTGTCGGCGGCGCTTCCATCCCGTCTTCGTCAATCCACTGCTGGACGGTGATGTGCGCTTTCGCTTCGAGTTGTAGATCGCGCTTTTTTGGATCGGTGCTGTAGTCGCCCTGCAAGGCCCGCTCGATGTCAATCGGATGCGTGTTATGCCCCTCGATCAGGTTCGAATAATAGCAGTTCATGGCCCGCACCAGATCGGCCAGTGCAGTGGCAATCGACTCTGGCAAGCTACTGCGGAAGGCGGCAGATTTCTCAGCCAGATCAAGAGCCAGATCGTTCAGCATGCCCCGCTGCGCCGCCCCTTCCGATATCATCAGGGGTTCAAAAAGCTCTACCGCCTCTCCATCATCACGGATCATTTTTGCCTGCTTTCTGGCCGCTTTCTAGGCCACATATATCTCCTTTGTTAAATGAATAATATCAGATATTTAAGAAGTCAGAAAGAAAAGAATGAACCGGGCTTCTGGCCGCTTTTTTTGCCGCTTCAATGACTGCTTGTAAAGCAACGCACCCGGCGCGTTGGCCGGGTGCGTTGGGACTAGAACCCCGGCAACCGCACCGCCAGTTCCGCTTCGATGTTCCGCATGGAAGCGAGCGCCGTGCGCTGCTCGTGGCTGTCGCGCGGGGGGGGGGGGGGGGGGGGGGGGTAGGGGTAATAGGATGATAGTTGGACCCGGCGTGTTTTTGATTTTGAACCGGGTTTTAAAAAAAACACATAT
>JANSXT010000009.1 GCA_024742765.1 Phyllobacteriaceae bacterium
GAAGCGCGCCTATGGCTATGTGTTTCAGGCCGCCGCTTTGTTTCCGTGGCGATCCATCGCCGACAATGTCGGCTTGCCGCTCGAAGTGATGGGCCTCGACAGGGCCGAGCGCGACAGGCGCGTCAGCGAAAATCTCGAACTGGTGGATCTGGCCGGTTTCGAGAAGAAGTTTCCCTGGCAATTGTCGGGCGGCATGCAGCAGCGCGCCTCGATTGCCCGCGCCTTGGCCGTGCAGCCGGACATGCTGCTGATGGACGAGCCGTTCGGCGCTTTGGACGAAATTGTCCGCGATCACCTGAACGTCCAGCTCTTGAAGCTGTGGGCGGCGACGCACAAGACCATCGTCTTCGGCACGCACTCCATCCCCGAGGCGGTGTACCTCTCCACCAAGATCGTGGTGATGAGCCCCCGGCCGGGCCGCATCCACGAGGTGATCGACTGCGATCTGGGTGCCGACCGGCCGCTTGAGGTACGCGAAACGCCTCAGTTTCTGAAGATCGCCCATCAAGTGCGCGAAGGGCTGGCCGCGGGGCATGCCTATGAGTGAGGGCAGGGCGGCGTATACCCCCACCCTTCATCCCTCCCCACAAGGGGGAGGGAGGACATCGGCACCTCGCGACCTCGCCGGTTTGCGAGCCAGGTTTGATCGTGCAGAAATGAGCACGGCGTTGATCTCTTCCCTCCCCCTTGTGGGGAGGGATGAAGGGTGGGGGTTCGGCTCTTCGACGGGGGCAGCGCCAGCATGATCCGCACCCGCATCCTGCCCATCCTCACCGTCGTCGCGGCGATCATCGCGGTCTGGTATGCGTTCGCGGTGATCCTCAACGCCCCGTTCGAACGCAACGCCGCCGAGCGGGCCGGCGAGACGATCGGCTTCGCCGAAATCCTGCCCAAGACCATGAGCCAGCAGCGGCCGGTGCTGCCGGCGCCGCACCAGGTGGCCGTCGAGATCTGGGAAACGACGGCCGAAAAGAACATCACCTCCAAGCGCAGCCTGATCTACCATGCCTGGGTGACGCTGTCGGCGACGCTGCTCGGCTTCATGATGGGCACCGCGCTCGGCATCCTTCTGGCCGTCGGCATCGTGCATTCGCGCGTCCTCGACAAGTCGATGATGCCCTGGATCATCACCTCGCAGACGATCCCGATCCTGGCGCTGGCGCCGATGATCATCGTTGTCTTCAATTCGGTCGGCGTGACCGGCCTTCTGCCCAAGGCGCTGATCTCGACCTATCTGAGTTTCTTTCCGGTGGCGGTCGGCATGGTGAAGGGGCTCCGTTCGCCCGAAACCATGCACATGGACCTGATGCACACTTACTCAGCCAACCGGGCGCAGACCTTCTGGAAGCTGCGCTGGCCGTCCTCGGTGCCGTTCCTGTTCACCTCGATGAAGATCGGCATCGCCGCCAGCCTCGTCGGCGCGATCGTCGGCGAACTGCCGACCGGCGCGGTGGCGGGCCTGGGCGCGCGGCTTCTGGCCGGGTCCTATTACGGCCAGACCGTGCAGATCTGGTCGGCGCTGATCGTCGCCGCTGTGCTGGCCGGGCTGCTCGTCGGGCTGATCGGCTGGATTGGCGGCTGGCTCAACCGCCGCATGGGCGTCAGGGAGGCGCGGGCGTGACCAACACGGCCATCCTCATTGCCGCGATCGTCTTCTGGCTGGCGGCCTGGTATGCCAACACAAGGCTCGCCGCCCTGCGGCCCGAGCGCGGACCGATGGTCACCCTTGTCAATCTCGCCATCCCGGTGCTGTTCGGCGCGGCGATCCTGGCGCTTTGGGAGGGGATCACACGCGGCTTCGGCGTGCCGACCGTCATCCTGCCGCCGCCGTCGATGATCTGGGAGCGCATCATTTCGTCCGTGCCGACGCTGTGGGCCGATTTCCAACAGACCTATCTCAAGGGCGTCGTCTCGGGCTATCTGATCGGCTGCTCGCTCGGCTTTCTCGTCGCCGTCCTCGTCGACCGCTCGCCCTTCTGGAAGGCCGGCGTGATGCCGATCGGCAATCTCGTCTCCGCGCTGCCCATCGTCGGCATCGCGCCGATCATGGTGATGTGGTTCGGCTTCGACTGGCAGTCCAAGGCCGCCGTGGTCGTCGTGATGACCTTTTTTCCGATGCTGGTGAACACGGTCGCCGGCCTGAATGCGGCCGGGCACATGGAGCGCGATCTGATGCACACCTATGCGTCGACGCGCACGCAGTCGCTCATCAAGCTGCGGCTGCCGGCGGCGATGCCGTTCATCTTCAACGCCTTGAAGATCAATTCGACGCTTGCGCTGATCGGTGCGATCGTCGCAGAGTTTTTCGGCACACCCATTGTCGGCATGGGCTTCCGCATTTCGGCGGAAGTGGGCCGGCTCAATGTCGACATGGTGTGGGCCACGATATTCGTCGCCGCGCTTGCCGGCTCGCTCTCCTACGGCGCGATTGCGCTGGTCGAGCGGTCGGTGACATTCTGGCATCCGTCCATGCGAAGCGAGCGGCCATAAAACGGGATGACGGGTGCCGACACGATCAATCAACGGAGCAACAAGGGAGAACCAAAATGCGCAAATGGATAGCACTGGCCGCAGGTACGGCGATGGGGCTGACGGCGGCATCGGCCGCCAACGCCGCCGATGAACTGACGCTGCAGCTCAAATGGGTCACGCAGGCGCAGTTCGCCGGCTATTATGTGGCGAAAGACAAGGGCTTTTACGAAGAAGCCGATCTGGACGTGACCATCAATCCGGGCGGGCCGGACATCGCGCCGCCGCAGGTGATCGCCGGCGGCGGCGCCGATGTCGTCATCGAATGGATGCCCGCCGCGCTCGCCGCGCGCGAGAAGGGCGTTCCGCTGGTCAACATCGCCCAGCCGTTCCAGCGGTCGGGCATGATGCTGACCTGCCGCAAGGAAACCGGGATCGAGACGCCCGAAGACTTTCGCGGCCGGACGCTGGGCGTGTGGTTTTTCGGCAACGAGTTCCCGTTCCTGTCCTGGATGAGCCAGCTCGGCATTCCGACCGAGGGCGGCGATGACGGCGTCGAGGTGCTCAAGCAGGGCTTCAACGTCGATCCGCTGATCCAGGAGCAGGCCGACTGCGTGTCGACCATGACCTACAACGAGTACTGGCAGGTCATCGATGCGGGCTTCACGCCGGACGATCTGGTCGTCTTCAACTATACCGACCAGGGCGTCGCGACGCTGGAGGACGGCATTTACGTGCTTGAGGAAAGCCTTGCGGACGAGGCGATGGCCGACAAGCTGGCCCGGTTCGTCGCCGCATCGATGCGGGGCTGGGAATATACCTGCGAGAACCAGGAAGAGGCGGCCAACATCGTTCTCGAGAACGATGCGACCGGCGCGCAGACCGAGGAGCACCAGGTGCGGATGACCGGCGAGATCTGCAAGCTGGTCGGCGATTCCGATGGCACGCTCGACACGGCCGCCGCCGAGACGACCGTCGATTCGCTGCTTGCCGGCGGTTCGGATCCGGTGATCACGGCCCGTCCCGAAGGCGCATGGACCGACGCGATCATGAACAAGGTCAAGGGCATGTAAGCGATTGCTCGCATCCTGAATCGGGAAAGGCCGTCCGAAAGGGCGGCCTTTTTTGTCGCTCCCTAGGCGCCTTGTTCGCTTTGTAGCCGTCATTCCGGAACTTGATTCCGGAATCCACGCTTCTGGCGGGCGCCATGGATTCCGGAATCAAGTTCCGGAATGACGGCCACGTGAAAGAGATGCAGGCGCCCAAGAAAAAATTTGACCTTTTGATCAAATTATTGAAAGCTTCCCTCACGACGACAAACGGCCGCCAAGAGCCGTCACATAACGGGTTCTCGGAGGGAGACCGCGCGATGGCGCAAAACCGTGTTTCACCGGACATTCAGGCCGGGCGTCTGCCGGCCGATCAGTATGCCGACAATTTCGACGATCTGCATGCGCCGTTCGACCGGCACGAAGCGGTCGTCGAGGCCGACCGCTGCTATTTTTGCTATGACGCGCCGTGCCAGACCGCGTGTCCGACCTCGATCGACATTCCGATGTTCATCCGCCAGATCTCGACGGGCAACGCCAATGGCGCGGCCAAGACGATCTTCGACCAGAACATTCTGGGCGGCATGTGCGCCCGCGTCTGTCCGACCGAGACGCTGTGCGAAGAGGTCTGCGTGCGCGAGGCGGCCGAGGGCAAGCCGGTCAAAATCGGCCAGTTGCAGCGCTATGCGACCGATCATTTTCTGGAGACCGTCGAGCAGCACCCCTATGAGCGCGCCGCGCCGACTGGCAAGACGGTGGCGATCGTCGGGGCCGGGCCGGCTGGCCTGTCCTGCGCCCATGCGCTGGCGCGGAACGGCCATGAGGTCACCATCTTCGAAGCGCGCGAGAAGGCCGGTGGCCTGAACGAGCATGGCATCGCCGCCTACAAGACGACCGACAATTTCGCCCAGAGCGAGGTCGATTTCATCACGGACATTGGCGGCATCGCGATCAGGAACGGCACGGCGCTCGGGCGCGACGTCACGCTGGACGATCTGGTCGCGAACCATGACGCGGTGTTTCTCGGCATGGGCCTCCCCGGCGTCAACGATCTGGGCCTTGACGGCGACGATGCGGACAATTGCATCGATGCCGTCGCCTATATCGAAAAGCTGCGCCAGACCGATGATCTGTCGGCGCTGCCGGTCGGTCGCAACATCGTCGTCATTGGCGGTGGCATGACGGCGATAGATGTTGCCGTGCAGACCAAGCTTCTGGGCGCCGAGACCGTGACGATCTGCTACCGGCGCGGCCAGGAACAGATGAACGCCTCAGAATACGAGCAGGAGGTGGCGCAGACCCATGGCGTGACGATCCGCCACTGGCTGCAGCCGCAGGCCTTGGTCCGCAACGACGATGGCGACGTGACCGGCATCACGCTCGAATACACGGCGATGAATGGCAAGCTGAGCGGCACGGGCGAGACCGTGACGCTGGACGCCGACCAGGTGTTCAAGGCGATCGGCCAGAAGCCGGTGGAGGGGCTGTTCGGCGGCGTTTCACTCGACCTTTCCGGCGGACGCATCTTCACCGACGATGACCGGCGCACCAGCCATGACAAGGTCTGGGCGGGGGGCGATTGCGTCGCCGGTGGCGAAGATTTGACTGTGGTCGCCGTCGAGGACGGCAAGATCGCCGCCGCCAGCATCCACAAGCGGCTGACAGGATGAATACGGCGGTCGAACGTTTCTGGTCGAGGTTCTGCGCAGCCCATCCGGATGCGGGCTCAGAGCCGTTCGACGTTTTCCGTGTTGGTGACACCGATGAAAGCGCGGACGGAGGAGCCGACCTGATCGTGTCGGGAACCAAGACGGCAACAAGTTCGCTCCGCGAAGAGCTTGCCGACATCGGTGTTCCATTCCCCGGTGCCTTGAGCGTCGTGATCGACGGCGGCGGCCAACCCAGAGCAATTGTCGAAACGACCGAGGTCAGGCACAGGCCGTTCGGCGAGGTCGATGCGCAATTTGCGCATGATTATGGCGAATGGGACCGCTCGCTGGAGACCTGGAAGGTCCGTAACCGCGCGCACTATCGCGCGGTCTGCGAGGGGCTGGACCTTGAGTGGCACGAGCAGCGTGAACTGGTCTGCGAGCGCTTCAAAGTCGTTTTTTCCGATCCCGCGCACCGCGCGCCAAGCAGGAGCATGAGCCATGGCTGATCTGCACACCAACTTTCTCGGCGTCTCGTCGCCCAACCCGTTCTGGCTGGCCTCGGCGCCGCCCACCGACAAGCAGTATAATGTCGAGCGCGCCTTCGAAGCGGGCTGGGGTGGTGTTGTCTGGAAGACGCTAGGTGAAGCCGGACCGCCCGTCGTCAACGTCAACGGGCCGCGCTATGGCGCGATCTGGGGGCCGGACCGGCGGCTTCTGGGGCTCAACAATATCGAGCTGATCACCGACCGCGATCTCGAAGTGAATCTGCGCGAGATCGAGACCGTCAAGAAGAACTGGCCCGACCGGGCGATGATCGTTTCCCTGATGGTGCCGTGCGAAGAGGACCCTTGGAAGAACATATTGGCTTCGGTGGCGCAGACCGGCGCCGATGCGGTGGAGCTCAATTTCGGCTGTCCGCACGGCATGAGCGAGCGCGGCATGGGCTCGGCGGTCGGCCAGGTGCCCGAATATATCGAGATGGTCGCGCGTTGGTGCAAGCAGCATTCCGACCTGCCGGTGATCGTCAAGCTGACGCCCAACATCACCGACATCCGCAAACCGGCCGAGGCTGCTCGGCGTGGCGGCGCCGATGCGGTATCGCTGATCAACACGATCAACTCCATCGTCTCGGTCGATCTCGACAATTTCGCGCCGGAGCCGACCATTGACGGGAAGGGATCGCATGGCGGCTATTGCGGGCCTGCCGTGAAGCCGATTGCACTTTCCATGGTTTCGGAAATCGCCCGCAATCCTGAGACGCACGGCATGCCGATTTCCGGCATTGGCGGCATCCAGACATGGCGCGATGCGGCCGAATATATCGCCCTTGGCTGCGGCACCGTGCAGGTCTGCACCGCGGCGATGACCTACGGGTTCAAGATCGTCCAGGAGATGATCGCCGGGCTGGAAGCCTGGATGGACGAAAAGGGCCATGCGACGATCGAGGACTTTCGGGGCATGGCGGTGCCGAACGTCACCGACTGGCAATATCTGAACCTCAACTATGTCACCAAGGCGCGGATCAACCAGGATTTGTGCATCTCCTGCGGGCGCTGTCATATCGCCTGCGAGGACACATCGCACCAGGCGATCACCAACATGGTCGATGGCGTGCGCAAGTTTGAGGTGATCGATGAGGAGTGCGTCGGCTGTAACCTCTGCGTCAATGTCTGCCCGGTCGATGATTGCATCACCATGGAGCAGATTTCCGGCACCGATCCGCGCACCGGCAAGCCGATCGATCCGGACTATGGCAACTGGACCGAACACCCCAATAATCCGTCGGTGCAGCGGGAGGCGGCGGAGTAGGGCGTTTCTCCGGTCACGCTCCGGCTCCGCCTCATCCCGAGGTGCGAGCCAATCATCACCCTCCGCCCTTCGAGGTTCGCTATGCTCGCACCTCAGGATGAGGGTGATGATTGGCGAGCCTCGAAAGGCGAGGCGGGGCGCTCTCAACCCCACCGTCATTCCGGAACTTGATTCCGGAATCCAGCGGCGGCGGATGGACTCGTGGCTTCCGGAATCAAGTTCCGGAATGACGAACGCTGATGAGATTCACCTTTGTCCCCCGCTTGCTTCCAGCGCACGTTCCAAAAATCCCACCACAGTCTCCCGCATCTCCGGCGTTTCTTCGTGACCCGTGTCCGATGATGTCAGAACCGTCAGCGCGTCAGAAGCGCCTTGTGATTCATAGGCCTGGCGCAATCGGCTGAGCGCCGGATTCAAGGCTTCCGGCGGGGTGAGCGGGTCCTTGAGGCCCGATGCGACCAGTTGCGGGCGCGGGGCGACCAGCGCGGCGACATCACCCATATCGCCGTGTTCGAGCAGACCCGGCACGGTCATGTAGATGCCATGCAGATCGTGATCGCCGCTGTCGATCAGCGGGCCGATATCGGCGAAGGCGCACAAATGCGCGCAGGCGGCAATGCGATCGTCGAGCGCGGCCAGCCAATAGGCATGTGTCGCGCCCATTGAAATGCCGAGCGTGGCGATGCGGGCCGGATCGACAGCCCGGTGAGCGGCCAGCGCATCGAGCGCCGCCGTCAGCTCGCCGAGCATTGCCCCGAACAGGGTCTGCCCGCGCCACAACGCGGCCTTGGCGAGCGCGCTCTCGGTGCCCTCGGTCTGGCGGGTGCCGAAGCCGGGCATGTCGATGCACAGGACAGCAAATCCGCGTTCGGCCAGCAGCGGCCCATAGGGCGGGTCCTGCAGCGCGGGGCGCCCGTCCATCAGTTCGGCGGCGCCGATATCGTAGCGGTTGCCATGCGCGTGGCAGTAGAGGATGGCGGGCGAGGGCGCGCTGGCGGATGCGGGCAACAACAGCGTTCCAGCAATCGCGGTTCCAGACTGTTCAAGCGAGACGCGCTGGCGGCGGATGCCGTCACCAACGGTCTCGTCCCGCACCGCGAGCGTGGGCGGCCTGTCGTCCGCCGGCGGCATCCGCACAAGGGTGCGCAGCTCATCGCGGTTGATCGGCATGATCGGCCTCGTCGCCGGTGATTGCGGTTGCGTGAAAGGCTACTGGTATACTAGTATTTGCGCAATTGGGAGACACATGTCATGCGGCAGACATGGCGCTGGTTCGGGCCGGTGGACAAGGTCACGCTGGCCGATGCGCGGCAGGCCGGCGCCGAAGCCATCGTGACGGCGCTGCACCACATTGCGCCGGGCGCCGTCTGGCCGGCCGCCGAGATCGAACAGCGCCAGCGCGAGGTGGCAACCCACCCGGACGGCGCGCCCACGGGCCTTTCCTGGGAGGTGGTCGAAAGCCTGCCGGTCTCCGAGGCGAGCAAGACGCAAAGCGGCGATTGGCGCGGCGATCTCGACCGCTATGCCGAGAGCCTTGCCAATCTTGCCGCATGCGGCATCACGACTGTCTGCTACAATTTCATGCCGGTGCTGGACTGGACGCGCACCGATCTGCGCGCACCGACGTCGGCGGGCGGATCGGCGATGGTGTTCGATCTCATCGATTTCGCCGCCTTCGACATGCACATTCTCCGCCGGGCCGCTGCGCGCAAGGATTACCCACGCGATGTGATCGATGCGGCGGCAGAGCGCTTCACGGCAATGAGCGGCGACCGCAAGTCGGAACTGGCCTCAAACGTGACCGCCGGCCTTCCGGGCGCCGCCGAGCACTGGACGCTTGAGGATGTGCGCGCGAAGCTCGCCGATTATCGCGGCATCGATGCGGAGCGGCTGCGCCAAAACCATATCGACTTCCTTTCCGCGATGGCACCGGTCGCCGAAACCCATGGCGTGCGGCTTTGCTGCCACGCCGACGACCCGCCCTGGCCGCTGCTCGGCCTGCCGCGTGTCTGGTCGACGGCGGACGATGTGCGCCATGTATTCGAGGCCGTGCCAAGCCAGGCCATCGGGCTGACCCTGTGCACTGGCTCGTTCGGCGCGCGCGCGGACAATGATCTTGTCGCGATGGCGCGCGAATTCGGCCCGCGCATCCATTTCGTCCATCTGCGCAATGTCACGCGGGCCGCCGATGCAGTGCCGTGCAGTTTCGCCGAAGACGCGCATCTGGCCGGGCAGACTGACATGGTCGCGGTGATCGGCGCGCTTCTCGAAGAGGAGCGGCGGCGAAAGGCCGAGGGCCGGGCGGACTGGCGGATCCCGATGCGCCCGGATCATGGCCATGAGATTCTGGACGATGCGGCGCGTGGCAGCCAGCCCGGCTATCCGGCGGTCGGCCGGCTCAAGGGGCTGGCGGAGTTGCGTGGCGTGATGGCAGCGCTGGAGGCGAACCATGCCGCGGCCTGAGACCTATCGCGCGCTTTTCGACCCCGCTTCGGTGTTCGCCGATGCCGCCATCGACACGGGCCGGCCGATCGCGCCGCAGGTCTACGAAATGCTGCGTGGCCGCATTGTCGACAACCGCCTGCCGCCGGGCGCGGTGATCTCGGAGGCCGAGACGGCGCGTCTGTGCGCCGTGAGCCGGACGCCGGTGCGCGCGGCGATCCAGACCCTGGCCAGCGAGGGGCTCGTGCGGGTCCGCCCGCAGGTGGGCACCGTGGTGGCGCCGCTTGATGAGGCGCGGCTCGACGAGGCGGTCTTCGTGCGCACGGCCATCGAATGCGCCGTCGTCCGGAGACTTGCCGAGACCGGCGCCGATCTGACCGGGCTCGATCCGCTTCTGGCGGCGCAGCGCCAAGCCGCCGAGCGTGACGATTACATGACGTTCTTCCGCCACGACGAAGCGCTTCATGCAGCGCTTGCGGACCTTGCGGGCGTTCCCAATGCATGGGGGCTGATCCAGTCGATGAAGGCGCATGTGGACCGCCAGCGGCTGGTGCTCATGTCGTCGATCGCGGGCCGTTCCATGGCGGCCTATCGCGAACATCTGTCCGTTTTGGACGCGATTGCCCGAGGCGATGCGGACGCGGCCGAGATGCACATGCGCGGCCATATCCATTCCGTGCTTGAAACCGGCGGGGCAACGGGCCACGATCCGGCCCATGACGGCAACAAGCGCTTGCGGGCGCGGTGAGGCCGTACTAGTATACCAGTAACGCTGCTACATGCGTGGCTCTTGGGAGGAGAGATTGATGACTGGACGTTTTGCAAAGACGCTCGTGCTGGGCACAGCCGCCTTCGCGCTGATGGCGGGGACGGCGCTCGCCGAAACCGAGTTGCGGATCACCTGGTACAATGACGGCAATGAAGGCGAGGTCATGCGCGACCTGCTGGACCGTTTCGAAGAGGCCAATCCGGACATCACGGTGGTTCTGGACACGGTGCCCTATAAGGCGATCCTCGAAAGCCTGCCGGTGCAGCTTGCGGCCGGCGAGGGGACCGATCTTGCGCGCGTCACCGACCTTGGCGGGCTTGCGCAATATTATCTCGATCTGACGCCCTACATTTCCGATCCGGACTATTGGGAGACCAATTTCGGCCCGTTCCTGAACTGGAAGCGCGAGCCGGGCAATGACAGCGCGATCTCCGGCTTCATGACCCAGCTCACCGTGACCGGGCCTTATGTCAACAAGACCCTGTTCGAGCAGGCCGGCGTGGAAATGCCCGGCGAAGGCGCCACATGGGACGATTGGGCCGCTGCCTCCAAGCAGGTCGCCGAAGCGCTTGACATCGCCTATCCGATGGCTTGGGACCGGTCCGGCCACCGCGTGTCGGGACCGGCGATCTCCATGGGTGCCGGCATGTTCACCGATGAGGGCGAGCCGGCGCTGGTCGATGACGGGCTGAAGATGATGGCCCAGAAGCTTTATGACTGGCACCAGGACGGCACGATGCCGAAAGAGCTCTGGGGCTCGGTGTCGGGCAACCAATATCTGGGCGCCAATGAGGAGTTCGCCAACGCCCAGGTGGTCATGTACATGTCGGGTTCGTGGCAGATCCCGCAATTTGCCGAAACGATCGGCGATGCGTTCGACTGGTGGGCCGTGCCCGCGCCGTGCGGACCGGCGGCCTGCACGGGCATGCCCGGCGGTGCCGCGCTCGTTGCGCTCAAGGACACCGAGCATCCCGAGGAAGTCGGCAAGCTGATGGATTATCTCTCCAGCGCGGAAGTGCTGGCCGAGTTCTACGGCCGCACGCTGTTCATTCCCGGCCATCTCGGCCTTGCCGAGGGCGGCGTCGACTTTGCGACCGACGATCCGCGCGCCAACCATGCACTGTCGACCTTTGCGGCGGCGGTTCCGGGCATTTCCCAGACCGCGTTCGATCTTCAGGGCTATGTCAACAACCGTGTCATGTTCAACGCGCTGATCTCGCGGCTTGGTGAGGCGATCGTCGGCGAACTGACGCTGGACGAAGCCTATGAGCGCATGGAGCAGGACGTCGCACAGCAGATCGCGGAAAAGGAACGCGACGGCTGATCGCCGCCTTGCAACAGTACACGCATTCGTCCGGCGCGGCCTTTGCTGTCGCGCCGGACCCCTGCCAGCCCGCGCTGAAAGGGGAACGGCTTCATGGCACTCGATGATGTCGCACCATCCGAACGGGTCACGCTGACCGATCGCGCCAAGGCCGCGGCGGCCTGGCCGATCAGGCTTCTGGCGACCGTCCTCGACGTGCCGTTCCGCTTTCTGCAGCGGATATTCGGCATCGGTGCGATGCCTTACTTCTTCATCCTGCCGAACATGCTGTTTTTCGGCACGTTCGTCGTGCTGCCGCTGTTCATCAACTTCGCCTTTTCGGTGACCGGCGGTACCAACCTGTTCCTCGCCGACCGGCCCTATGTCGGCGCGGAACAGTATGAGTTCCTGGCGACCTGCGCGAACCATTTCGATCCGGCGACCTGTCGCGAGGACCGGTTCTGGCGCGGCATCTACAACACGATGGTGTTCGTCTTCTTCCAGGTTTCGCTGATGGTGCTGTTCTCGCTGATCACGGCGCTGATCCTGAACCGCGACATTCGCTACAGAGGCTTCTACCGCGCGGCCTTCTTCTTCCCGGTGCTGTTGTCGCCGGTGGTCGTGGCGCTCATCTGGAAATGGATCCTTCTGCGCGATGGCGTTCTCAATGCCGGTCTGGTCGGCATGGGGCTCGAGCGCATCCTGTTCTTCGTCGATCCGCAATGGTCGATGTTCTGGGCGATCTTCGTGTCGGTCTGGGCCAATATGGGCTTTTACACGCTGATCCTGCTCGCCGGCCTGCAGGCCATTCCGCCCGATCTCTACGAGGCCGCTGAGATGGACGGCACCAAGCCCGAGCGCGTCTTCTGGCGGATCACGCTGCCGCTCCTGTGGCCGAACATGCTGGTGGTGATTGTTCTGGCGTTGATCAAGTCGGTTCAGGTGTTCGACGAGGTGTTCGTTCTGACCGGCGGTGGGCCGGGCACGGCAACGCAATTCATCGTCCAGTATATCTACACGACCGGCTTTTCTAGCCAGGTGCAAAATTTCGGGTTGGCCGCCGCTGCATCGGTGGTGCTCGGCGTCGTCCTGTTCGTCCTGACGCTTTTGCAGCTTGCCGTCGTGCGCAGAAGGGATCAGGGCTGATGACCGATGTCGTTGCCAGACCGACCCGGACGCTCGGTGCCTTGCTGACCGCGACGCGCGGCAATGGCCGGCTGCACTGGACCGATGTCTTCACCTATATCTATCTGGTTCTCGGCGTGGCGCTGATGTTCGGGCCCGTCGTCTGGCTGGTCCTGTCCTCCTTCAAGACGCAGGCCGGTTTGCAGGAATTTCCGCCGACGCTTTTGCCGCTCGGGCAGATCTCGGTCGAAGTGGAGGGCTTTGACGAGCCGCTGCCGCTGTTCGAGGTGACCTTCGAGGACGGCACGGTCAGGGAAATGGCGCAGGTGCGCCGCGTCGGCATCATGGCGCAGATGGTCGACCCCGATGATCCCGAAGAGCGCATCCAGGTGTCGATCAATGATCGCGAACCGATCCGCGAGATGCGCGTGGCGTGGGAGAATTACACCAAGCCGCTGGAGACGTTCAATTTCCTGACGTACCTCAACAATTCGGTGATCGTGACGGTCGCGGCGACGCTGATCACGTTGTTGATCAATTCGATGGCCGCCTACGGGCTGGCGATCTACGAGTTCCGGGGGCGCAATGCGGTGATGCTGTTCGTCATCGGCACGCTGATGATCCCGATCACGATCATTTTGGTGCCGACCTATCTGGTCGTCACGCAATTGGGCATGGTCAACACGCTCTGGGCGGTGATCATTCCGGGCTGCGCGACGCCGACGGGCGTCTTCCTGCTCAGGCAATATATGCTGACCATTCCGCGCGACCTGATCGAGGCGGCGCGCATGGACAAGGCGTCCGAATGGCAGATCTACTGGCGCATCGTCCTGCCGCTGTCGCTGCCGGCCATCGCGGTGCTCGCCATCTTCTCGGTCATGTGGCGCTGGAACGATTTCCTGTGGCCGCTGATCGTGCTCAACCGGTCGGAAGTCTACACGCTGCAGATCGGCCTCAATGCATTCCAGGGCGAACTCAACGTGCAATGGCACTTCGTGCTGGCGATGACGGTCGTGGCGCTGATCCCGGTGACCATCGTCTTTGCCTTCCTGCAGCGCTTCATCACGACGGGCATCGCGTCGTCGGGCATGAAATGACGACCATGCGCCCGCTGATCTTCATGGACCCGTTTCCGCGCACCGAGGCGATGGTGCTGACGCCCGATGCAGAGGAGGCACTGCGCGGCATGGGGCGGCTGGTCACCCATTTCGGGTCGCGCGCGCCGGACGAACTGGTCGAGAGCATCTTGGACGAGGTCGCCATCATCATCGGCCAGACGGCGATGGATCGCGCCCGGCTGGACCGGGCGCCAAATCTCAAGGCGATCGTCAACGTCAAGGCGAACTGGGAACCGAACATCGATTATGGATGCGCGCAGGCGCGCGGCATCCAAGTGCTCAGCGCTGCGCCCGCCATGGCGCCGGCGGTGGCCGAGTTCTGCCTCGGTCAGGCCATCAATCTGGCGCGCGGGCTGGTGGCGGCCGACGCCGATTTTCGTGCCGGGACGGAGCGCTACGGCATCGCGGGCAATGGCGCGGCCTATTCGCTGTTCGATGCGCCGGTCGGCCTGATCGGCTATGGCAATCTCGGCCGCGCGCTCGTGCCGCTGCTGCGACCCTGCACGCAACAGATCGCGGTGCATGATCCGTTCCTGTCCGATGCCTTTCTGGAGGGCGAGGGGCTCGAGCCGAAGGCGCTCGACGATCTTTTGTCGACCAGCCGGTTCGTGTTCGTCTTGGCCGGTGCGACCAGCGACAATGAGGGCTTTCTGACCGCCGGGAAGCTGGCTACGATCCCGGATGATGCCAGCGTCATCTTGGCGTCGCGCGCCGAAGTGGTCGATTTCGACGCGCTTCTTGGCGAGGCGCACAGCGGGCGGCTGCGGGTTGCGATCGACGTCTTTCCCGAAGAGCCGGTGCCGGCCGATAGCGCGGCCCGTCAGACGGAGAACGCGCTTTTTTCGGCGCATCTGGCCGGCGGGATGGAAGCCTCCTATGCGCGCATTCGCGCCATGATGATCGATGATGTGCGGCAGATCCTCAAAGGTTTGCCGCCGATGCATTTGCAACGCGCCGAACCGCGCATGGCGGCGATGGCGCGCAGCCGGTAACGACACAAAGAGCGGGGGTCCGGTGACAGAAATCCAGTTGAACCAGGTCAATAAGGCCTATGGCGATGTCGAAGTCATCCACGGCATCGACCTGCATGTCCATTCGGGCCAGTTCGTCGTGTTCGTCGGCCCGTCCGGCTGCGGCAAGTCCACCCTGTTGCGGATCATCGCCGGGCTGGAAAAGGTGACCGGCGGCGACGTCGTGATCGATGGGGACGTGGTCAACACCATCCCTGCGTCGGAACGCGGGCTGGCGATGGTGTTCCAGTCCTATGCGCTTTACCCGCACATGACGGTCTACAAGAACATGGCGTTCGGCCTTGAAAACTCGAACATGCCGCGCGGTGAGATCGAAAACCGCGTCCATGAAGCGGCGAAGCTTTTGCAGATCGATCCCTATCTGCATCGCCGGCCGAAGGCCTTGTCGGGTGGCCAGCGCCAGCGCGTTGCCATCGGCCGGGCCATCGTCCGCGATCCCAAGGCGTTCCTGTTCGACGAGCCCCTGTCGAACCTTGATGCCGAACTGCGCGTGACCATGCGCAAGGAACTGGCGGCGCTGCATGCCAAGCTTGGCGGCACGATGATCTATGTGACGCATGACCAGGTCGAAGCGATGACGCTGGCCAACACGATTGTCGTCCTCAATGCGGGCCGTGTCGAGCAGGCCGGCTCGCCGCTCGAACTCTACAACACGCCGCAGAACACATTCGTCGCCGGCTTTATCGGCTCGCCGCGCATGAACCTGATGGAGGGCGTGGCCGAGGCGGGCGAGGGTGGCGGTCTTGTCCTTCACGCCGGCAGCCAGCACATCAGCTTGCCGGCGATCGACGGTGTGAAGCCCGGCGACAGCGTCACCTTCGGCATCCGCCCCGAACATATGGACATTGTCGATGAAGCGGACGCCGACATCTCCGCACCGGTCGATCTGACCGAACAATTGGGCGGGGAAACCTATCTGTTTTGCACGCCCGAGGGCCTGCCGCAGATCACGGTGCATCAGCTTGGCCAGTTCCCCGTCGGGCGGGGCGAGATGGTGCATCTGCGGTTCCGGCGCGAGGTGCTGCATGTCTTCGATGCGGACGGCAAGGTGGTCGTCAACGGCATCGATATGGACGGCGGAGCGGCCGGATGACATCGACGCGGTTTGGTGTCGGCGTGATCGGCACGGGCATGGCGGCGAAGCCGCATGCGCTGGCGCTCAAAAGCCTTGAGGATCGCATCGATGTGCGCGGCGTCTATTCGCGCACGGCTGAAAAGCGTGCCGCGTTCTGCACGGAATATGGTTTTGCCGAAGCGGCCTCGCTCGACGCGCTGGCCGACGATCCGGAGGTGCGGGCCGTCATCATCATCACCCCGCCCAATCAGCGCATGGAATTGGTCGAGCGTTTCGCCGCGGCGGGCAAGCACATATTGATGGAAAAGCCGGTCGAGCGGACGAGCGAGGCTGCGCGTCAGATCGTTGCGACCTGCGAACGGGCCGGCGTCGCGCTCGGTATCGTGTTCCAGCATCGATTCCGGCAAGCCTCGCAAGTGCTTGCAAAGCTTGTCGCTTCCGGCGATCTGGGCGCGATCGGCCTGGCGCGGGCGTCGGTGCCCTGGTGGCGTGACCAGAGCTATTATGACGAGCCCGGACGCGGCACCTATGCGCGCGACGGCGGCGGCGTTTTGATCTCACAGGCGATCCACACGCTGGACCTGATGCTGTCGATCACCGGGCCCGTTTCCGAGGTGCAGGCCGCGGCCGGCACCACGCCATTTCATGCAATGGAAGCAGAGGATTTCGTCGCCGGCGGCATGCGGTTTGAAAGCGGTGCGATGGGATCGGTCATGGCCACCGTCGCCGCCTTTCCGGGCGAAGCCGAATCGATCACGCTCGACTGCGAAAAGGGCTCGGCGCATCTGCAGTCGGGAACGCTGACGGTGACCTGGCGCGACGGGCGCAGCGAGACGTTCGGCGAGGCGGCGGACGGCACGGGCGGCGGCGCGGACCCTATGGCATTTCCGTTCGACTGGCATCGCGATCTGATCGCCGACTTTGTCGATGCGGTCGAAGCGGCGCGGGCGCCGTCGGTCACCGGGCGCGAGGCGCTCAAGGTGCATGATCTGATCGACGCGCTCATTGCTTCGTCACGCGAGGGGCGCGCAATCACAATCCGGAACGGGGACTGATCCATGTCGTCTTTGACGGTGGGGGTGATCGGCATCGATCACCGGCATATTTACGGCCAGTTGCAGGGCATGCTGGATGTCGGCGCCATCTGCAAGGGTTGGTGGACCGAGGGCGATCCGCAGCCGGTCGAGGGGTTCGTCAAGCGCTTCCCCGATGTGCCGCGCGTCGCAGACCGGCGGGCGCTGCTCGATGATCCGGAGATTGACCTGATCCTTCTGGCCGATATGCCCGTGCGCCGTGCCGACCGCGCCATCGAGGCGATGCAGGCCGGCAAGGATGTGATGACCGACAAGCCGGGCTGCACGACACTCGACCAGCTCGATGCCATCAACCGCACGGTCGCTGAGACCGGCCGCATCTGGTCGATCGACTTTTCCGAGCGGTTCGAAGTGCCGGCCAACCAGAAAGCGGCGTCGCTGGTGGCCGAAGGCGCAATCGGGCAGGTCGTCCAGACGGTCGGTCTCGGGCCGCACCGGCTGAACCGCGCCACGCGGCCCGACTGGTTCTTCCAGGAAGACCAATATGGCGGCATCCTCACCGACATCGCCAGCCACCAGATCGACCAGTTCCTGTTTTTCACCGGCTCCGAGGATGCGGAGATCGTTGCGTCCTCGGTCGGCAATTTCGCCAATCCGGAAGATCCGGGCCTGCAGGATTTCGGCGACGTGCTGCTGCGCTCGGACAGGGGACAGGGCTATATCCGCGTCGACTGGTACACGCCCGATGCACTGCCGACCTGGGGTGACGGTCGGCTGACGATCCTGGGCACCGAGGGCACGATCGAGATGCGCAAATATGTCGATGTGTGCGGGCGCGATGGCACCGATCATGTGTTTCTGGTCAATGGCGAGCGGTGCGACTATTTCGACGCGTCGGGCGAGAAGCTGACCTATTTCGAACGCCTTGCGGCCGATGTGCGCGACCGCACCGAGACGGCGATGAGTCAAACGCACTGCTTCAAGGTGATGGAGCTCGCGCTGAAGGCGCAGGCGCAGGCCGCGCGCCTCGGCCATCTGAGGGGGTGACCATGCCGCGCGTCGCGATCTTGGGCGCCGGCATCGGCGCGCAGCATATGGACGGCTATCGCGCGCTGCCGGGCCGCTGGCACCTGGCGGTGGTGTGCGATCTCGACGCCGACAAGGCGGAGGCGGTGGCGACCCAGGCGCCCGGTTGCGGCGTGACATCCGATCTGGACGAAATCGTTGCCGATCCGGAGATCGATGTCATCGACATCTGCCTGCCGCCGCATCTGCATGCGCCCGTCGCCATTGCGGCGCTGGAAGCGGGCAAGCATGTGATTTGCGAAAAGCCGTTGGCCGGATCGGTGCACGATGCCGACCGGATGGCGGCTGCCGCGCGTGACGCCGGCCGGATGCTGGTGCCGGTTTTCCAGTATCGCTACGGGCGCGGGCTCTACCAGCTTGGCGAACTGCAAAGGCGCGGCCTGACCGGCAGGCCCCTGGTGGCGACGCTCGAAACTCACTGGAACCGCGGCGCCGACTATTATGCCGTTCCCTGGCGCGGCCGCTGGCGCAGCGAAGGCGGGGGCGCAGTGCTCGGCCACGCCATCCATGCGCATGATCTGATCGCGCGCTTTGTCGGGCCGGTCACCGAGGTGACGGCGATGGTCGACACGCGGGTCAATCCGATCGAGACGGAGGATTGCGCGGCGCTCGCCATGCGCTGCGAAAGCGGCGTGCTGGTCACCTCATCGGTCACGCTTGGCGGCGCGCGCGACACGTCGCGCCTGCGCTTCGTGTTCGAACGGCTCACCGCCGAAAGCGGGCGCAACCCCTATGCGCCGGGGGCCGACGACTGGGCCTTCGAGGCGCGCGCGCCGCTCGACCAATCGACCCTGGATGGTGCATTGGCGGAGGCGGGTGCCGCGATCGATGCCCGTCCGGTCGGCTATGCGGGCCAGTTCGCGGCCATTGCCGATCATCTGGACGGCCGGCTCGCCGACATGGTGTCAGCAGGAGAGGGCGTGCGGTCGATCGAGTTCGTCGCCGCCGTCTACAAGTCGGCCCGCGCCGGCCAAACCGTCCGACTGCCGCTTGACCGGGCCGACCCGATCTGTAGGGACTGGACGCCCCAACCGCCCAAGGGAGATTAGGATCGTGCAGTTTGCCCGGATCAACGGCGTGACGCTTCATTACCAGGTGATTGGTGCCGCCGAAGGCAAGCCGACGCTGGTCTTTGCCAATTCGCTGGGCACCGATTTTCGCATCTGGCGCGATGTCATCGTGCGGCTGGTCGGCGAGTTCGGGCTCGTCCTTTATGACAAGCGTGGCCATGGCCTGTCGGACGCGCCGCCTGCGCCCTACGCGATGGACGACCATGTGGCCGATCTCGCCGGGCTGCTCGACCATCTGGCGGTCAAGAAGGCGACCATCTGCGGCCTGTCGGTGGGCGGGATGATCGCGCTCGGCCTCTTCAAGGCGCGGCCCGATCTCGTACGCTCGCTGATCCTGTGCGACACGGCGCCGAAGATCGGCACCGAGAAACTGTGGAATGACCGGATCGAAACGGTGCGCGACAAGGGGCTTGCGGCGCTGGCCGACCCGGTGATGGAGCGCTGGTTCACACCGGCCTTCCGCCAGCCGGACAATGCCGAATATCAAGGTTATCGCAACATGCTCATCCGCCAGCCGGTTGAGGGTTATGCCGGCACATGCGCCGCAATCCGCGATGCCGATTACACCGACGTCGCAAGAACGCTGACCGTGCCGGCATCATGTGTGGTGGGCGACCAGGACGGCTCGACGCCGCCCGCGCTAGTGGCCGAGATGGCCAAGATGATCCCGGACGCGCGATACGACGAACTCAAGGATTGCGGGCACATCCCGTGCGTCGAGCAACCGGTGGCGCTGGCCGACATCATCCGCGCCTTTGCCGCAGCGCCGCCGAGTGCCGGTTGACCGAACCGCTATTTCCAACTGGCCCTTAAATTCCTAACTGGCTCTTGCAAATGCCTCGCAACTGGACGAGAGTCCGGTCATGAACGAATCCAGCCAGATGAGCGGACGCGAACTGGAACGCGCGCTGCGCGATGCGGGTGTGCGTATCACGCGGCAGCGCAGCGCCATCCTGCGCATTCTCGCCGATGCCGACGATCATCCGGACGCCAACGAACTCTATCGCCGGGCCAGCGCGATCGAGCCGACCGTGTCGCTTTCGACCGTCTATAGGACACTGAGCATCCTCGAGGAAAAGGGCGTCGTGCACCGGCTGACGTTCGAGGGCGCGCCGGCGCGTTTCGAGACCGCCGATGCGCCGCATCATGATCACATGATCGACGTTGAAACCGGCGATGTGATCGAGTTTCGCTCGGACAAGATCGAAAAGCTGCAGGCGGAGATCGCCGCCGAACTGGGCTACGACATCGTCTATCACAAGCTCGAACTTTACGGTCGTCGCAAGGCGCGCAACTGACGAGGCCGATCTGGACCTAATCCTTCGGCTCGGGATCGCGCGGATTGAAGGCGATGAAGAAGCCATAAAAGGACAGGGCGCCGATGCCGACGAACAGCACGCCCCAGAAATGGTTCCCCATCAGAAATTCGAAGATACCCCATGAGACCGCAACGCCCACCGTGGCGATGCGGCGCCACAACGGGCGGAAGAAGGGGTGATCGAAATCGAAGAGTTTCATCGGCGTGCCTGAGTTGCGTTCGGCTTCATCTGGCCGCAGGCGGGGCGGATTGCAAGCCGTCAGCGCTGGCTTGTCTGCCAGTCCGGGTGAATCCAGGGCTCGGCGTTGGACGGCGCAAGCATTGTCTTGCCCAGAATGTGATCGGACGCCTTTTCGCCGGTCATGATCGACGGGGCGTTCAGATTGCCGTTCGGAATGGTCGGGAAGACCGAGGAATCGGCAAGGCGCAACCCGTCGACGCCGATCACCCGGCATTCGGGATCGACCACGGCAAGCGGATCGTCGGCGCGGCCCATCCGCGCGGTGCCGCAGGGGTGATAGGCGCTTTCGACATGCTCGCCGATGAAGCCGTCCAATTCGTTATCGCTCTGCACGGCGTCGCCTGGCTGGATCTCGTGCCGCACGAAGGGCTTGAACGCATCCTGGGCGAAGATCTCCCGCGTCAGGCGGATGCAGGTGCGGAAGTCGGCCCAGTCCTCGGGCTTCGACATGTAGTTGAAGACGATCTTCGGCGCTTCGCGCGGGTCCGCCGAGCGCAGCGTGACCGCGCCGCGCGACGCCGACCGCATCGGCCCGACATGGGCCTGGAAGCCGTGCCCCTCGGCGGCGGCCTGTCCGTCATAGCGCACGGCGATCGGCAGGAAATGGTACTGGATGTCGGGATATTTCACCCCGGCCTTCGAACGGATGAAGGCGGCGCTCTCGAACTGGTTGGAGGCGCCGGGGCCGCTTTTCGTGAACAGCCATTGCGCGCCGACCCAGGCTTTTCCGAACAGGTTCCAATATTTGTAGAGCGTCACAGGCTGGCTCGCCGCCATCTGGATATAGAGTTCGAGATGGTCCTGCAGGTTCCGGCCGACCCCCGGCCGGTTGGCGATGACCGGAATGCCGTGCTCCATCAGGTCCGATGCCGGCCCGATGCCCGACAGCATCAGAACCTTCGGCGAGTTGATCGACGAGGCCGCAACGATCACCTCGCGATTGGCGCGCACGGTTTCGATCGTGCCGCCGCGCTCGATCTCGACGCCGGTGGCACGGCCGTTCTCGATGACGATCCTGCGGGCGAGGGCGCGCACGATGGTGCAGTTTTTTCGCTTCATCGCCGGCTTGAGATAAGCATTGGCCGCCGACCAACGCCGGCCGTTGAAAACAGTCTGCTCCATCGGGCCGAAGCCTTCCTGCTTCTCGCCATTGTAATCGCCGGTGACCTCATAGCCCGCCTGTCGTCCGGCCTCGACAAAGGCGGCAAAGAGCGGGTTGTCGCGCCTGCCGCGCGTGACATGCAGCGGCCCGTTCGTCCCGCGCCAGTCCGCATCGCCGCCATGGCCACCCGAGTCCCAAGCCTCCATGCGCTTGTAGTAGGGCAGGACGTCCGCATAGGCCCAGCCCTTGGCGCCCAGTTCCGCCCAGCGGTCGAAGTCGCAGGCGTGGCCGCGCACATAGACCATGCCGTTGATCGAAGAGGACCCGCCGATCACCTTGCCGCGCGGCGTTGCCAGCCGGCGGCCGCCGAGATGGGGTTCGGGTTCGGACCGGTAGCCCCAATCATACATCTTCATGTTCATGGGGTAGGACAGGGCCGCCGGCATCTGGATCAGCGGCCCGGCATCGGTGCCGCCATATTCGATGACGAGCACCGTGTGGCGGCCATCCTCTGACAGCCGGTAGGCCATGGCCGAACCAGCCGAGCCGGCACCGATGATGACGAAATCTGCTTGCACTTCAGCGCCTTGATCGATGTTTCATCACAGATTGAGTCAGCCCGTTGAGAATGTGATTCAACGGATCAATACGGTGCGTCGACAAGACCGAGCCCGACATAGACGGTCTTGAGCTGGCTGTAATGTTCGATGGCCGCATGGCCGTTCTCTCGGCCGACGCCGGACTGCTTGACGCCGCCGAATGGCGCCTCCACCGGGGTGAGGTTGTAGGCATTGATGAAGCAGGTTCCGGCCTGAAGCTGCGCGATGACCCGGTGCGCGCGGGCGAGGTCGCGGGTGAAGACGCCGGCGGCCAGACCGAACTCGGTCGCGTTGGCGCGGGCGATCGCCTCGTCCTCGTCGTCAAAGGCGAGGATCGACAGGACCGGGCCGAAAATCTCCTCGCGCGCGATGGTCATCTCATCGGTGACGCCGGTGAAGATGGTCGGCTCCATCCAGAAGCCGGGCCGGTCGATGCGGTTGCCGCCCGCGACGATCTCGGCGCCTTCCGAGCGCCCCAGATCGATATAGCCGAGCACTTTCTGGAGTTGCGCCTCCGAGACCAGCGGGCCGAAACTGGTCGCCTCGTCCAGCGGGTCGCCGATCACCGCGCCGCGGGTACGCTCGGCCAGCCGTTCGACGAAGCGGTCATGCAGGCCGCGCTGGACGAAGACGCGCGTGCCGTTCGAGCAGACCTGGCCGGACGAATAAAAATTGCCGAGGATCGCGCCACCGACCGCGTCCTCGATGTCGGCATCGTCAAAGACCAGGATCGGCGACTTGCCGCCCAGCTCCATCGTCACATGCTTCATGTGCGCGGCGGCGGCCGAATAGACCTTCTGGCCGGTCGGCACCGAGCCGGTCAGCGATACCTTGGCGATGCGCGGGTCGGTGGCGAGCGCCGCACCGACATCGCCATAACCCTGGATGACGTTGAAGAGGCCCGCCGGCGCGCCGGCCTCGATGAAGATTTCAGCGATCTTCAGCGTGCAAAGTGGCGTGACCTCCGACGGCTTGAACACCATCGCATTGCCGCAGGCGAGCGCCGGCGCCGCCTTCCAGCATGCGATCTGCGTGGGATAGTTCCACGCGCCAATGCCGGCGCAGACCCCTAAGGGTTCGCGCACCGCATAGACGAAATCGCCGCCAAGCGGGATGTGTTCGCCGGTCAGTGTCGCTGCCAGATTGCCGAAATATTCGAGCGCATCGGCGCCGGACGATGCATCGGCGACAAGCGTTTCGGAAAGCGGCTTGCCCGTGTCGAGCGTTTCGAGTTCGGACAGGTCGCGGTTGCGGGCGCGGATGATGTCGGCGGCGCGGCGCAGCACCCGCCCGCGCTCGGCGCCTGTGCGTGACGCCCATTCGGCCTGGGCCGAGATGGCGCTGTCCAGCGCGCGGTCGACGATCGTCGGCGTGGCACTGTGGACTTTGGCGATACTCTCGCCCGTCGCAGGGTAAATCACGTCGATGGCCGCGCCGGCCTCGTCTTCGATGTACGCGCCGCCGATGAAATGGCTGGCTTCCGGCTGTGCGGCAATGTTGGCGATGGTCATGCGTTGGTCTTTCTGCCGATCCAGGTTTCGGCGGCGTCGAGCACCATGCGTGTGGCCGAGTGGTTGTCCATCGCACGGTCGCGCAGTGCCTGGCGCAGATAGACGCCGTCGATGAGGGCCGCGATGCGCAGCGCGATCACCGGAGCCTCTTCGCCAGCCAAAGGCCGCAGATCGTGGACGAGATTAGACAGGAGACGCTTCTGGTAGACCGCGAGCAGCCGTCGCGCGGGCTCGGAGGTCTGTGCCAGCACATAGAAGTTGAGCCAGGCCGCGATGATCTCATCGTCGAACTGGTGCACGCAGAAGCTCGCCTCGACCAGCGCCTCGAGCCGTTCGCGCGGGCCTTTGGCCTGCTTCAGCGCGGCGCGCACGTCGCGGCCATAGACCGTCAGGATGTGGCGCATGGCGGCGAGAAAAATCTGGTCCTTGTTGCCGAAATAATGATGTGCCAGCGCCGAAGACATGCCCGCGCGCTTGGCGATCTGGGCGACGGTGACGTCGAGCGAGCCTGCGCGGCCGATCTCGGCGATGGTCGCATTGACCAGCGCATCGCGGCGTATCGGCTCCATTCCGACCTTTGGCATGGCGAATTCCCGTCGGGGCTTGTCTTTTTGGCGTAAACAAAGTTAATTGACTCGTCAATCAACAAAAATCCAATCGATCTGTCGAACCAGCCCGGGAGGCTCCCATGAAAATCAAGACGATGTTTGCCGCGCTCGCTTTGTCCACCGCGATGGGCGCGCAGGCCTATGCCCAATGCGAGGCCGTGACCTTCTCCGATGTCGGCTGGACCGACATCACCGCCACCACTGCCGTCGCCACCGTCGTGCTCGAGGCGCTGGGCTATGAGACCGAGACCAAGGTGCTCTCGGTGCCGGTCACCTACACCTCGCTCGCCCAGGGCGATGTCGATGTGTTCCTCGGCAACTGGATGCCGACCATGGAAGCCGACATCGCGCCCTATCGTGAGGCCGGCACGGTCGACACGGTGCGCACCAATCTGGAAGGCGCCAAATACACGCTGGCAACCAATGCGGCGGGTGCGGCGCTTGGCATAGCGGATTTCGCCGACATCGCGACCCATGCGGACACGCTTGACCAGACGATCTACGGCATCGAGCCGGGCAATGATGGCAACCGGCTGATCCTCGACATGATCGAAGGCGATGCGTTCGGCCTGTCGGGCTTCGAAGTGGCCGAAAGCTCCGAGCAGGGCATGCTGGCGCAGGTGGAACGCGCCTCGCGCCGTGACGAGCCGATCGTCTTCCTCGGCTGGGAACCGCACCCGATGAACGCCAATTTCGAGCTGACCTATCTGACCGGCGGCGATGACTTTTTCGGCCCCAATCTTGGCGGCGCGACGGTGATGACCAACACGCGCGCCGGCTATGTCGACGAATGCCCGAACGTCGGTGCGTTCCTCAACAATCTCGAATTCACGCTGGCGATGGAAAACGAGATCATGGGCGCGATCCTCAATGATGGCGAAGACCCGGCCGATGCGGCCAAGGCGTGGCTGACCGCCAATGCCGACACGCTCGGTCCGTGGCTCGATGGCGTGACGACGCTTGATGGCGGCGATGCCATGGCGGCCGTCAAATCCTCCCTGGGCATGTGATGAACCGGGCCTCCTGACCGGGAGGCCCTTTTCGTTTCGCATCGGTTAAGACGCCGGTGCGGAACCGGGGGAAGCGATGACGCGTCAATCCGTCCGGCACTGGCCCGCCACACCGCTCGCCGAACTTCTCGGCATTCAATGGCCGATCCTGCTGGCGCCGATGGCCGGCACGTCGACGCCGGAGCTTGCCGCCGGTGTGGCGGCGGCCGGCGGGCTTGGATCGCTTGGATGCGCGACGCAGCCGGTCGATGCCAGCCACCGCCAGATCGCCGCATTCCGGCAGATGTCCAATGGCGGGCTGAACGTCAATTTCTTCTGTCACGACCGGCCCACCAACATTGTCGAGCGGTCGCGGGCGGCGCGTGAACGGCTTGCGCCCTTCTACTCGGAAGCGGGGATCGACACGCCGCCGGAAGCGGCCGAACCATTCGTTCCTTTCGGCGCCGATCATTTGGCGCTGGTTGAAGAGTTCCGCCCCGACGTGGTCAGCTTTCATTTCGGCCTGCCGGCGCCAGACCTGCTTGACCGGGTGCGGGCAACGGGCGCAGCCATCTTCTGTACGGCCACTACCGTCGCTGAGGCCCGTCATCTGGAAGCGCAGGGGGTCGATGCCATCGTCGCGCAAGGGATTGAGGCTGGCGGTCACCGGGGCGTCTTTCTCGACACGCCGCTCAGCCAGCATTCCGGCCTGATGGCGCTGCTGCCGCAGATCGTCGATGCGGTGGAAGTGCCGGTCATCGCCGCTGGCGGGATTGCCGACGGACGCGGGATCGCGGCCGCCATGATGCTGGGCGCGCAGGCCGTGCAGATCGGAACCGCCTTCCTGCGCTGTCCGGAAGCGGCGACGCCGGACCCGCACCGCGACCGGCTGCGCGATGCGGGCGAGGGTGCGACACGGCTGACGCGCCTGTTTTCGGGCCGGCCGGCGCGCAGCGTCGTCAACCGGCTGATGCGCGAACTCGAAGAATGCGAGGCGGAGGCCGCGCCCTATCCGGCGCAGATATCGCTGGTCGCGCCGCTGGCGAAGGCCGTCGCCGAGGCCGACCGGCCGGATGTATCGTCCATCTGGGCGGGACAGGCGGTGGCGCTGGGGCGCGACATGCCTGCCGCCGAACTCACGGCGCATCTGGCGGCCGAGGCCGACGCGCTGCTGCGGCCGGCCCACACGGAAACGGACCCCTGACCCATGAACTGGCTGACCGACAACAAGATACCCGTGGGCGATGCGGCCGGTGCGTTCTTCGACTGGCTGCAAGACAATGGCGCCTTCTTTTTCGACGGCCTGTCCGATGCGATGGACGTCCTGATCGATGCGATCCTGTGGGTGCTGCAGACGCCGCATCCGCTGATTGTCGTTGCCGCCTTCGTCGCGCTGACCTGGGCGCTGCAGCGGCGGTGGTCGGTCTGCGCGCTTGTCGGGTTCGGCTTCCTGTTCATCCTCAACCAGGGCTATTGGGAGGAGACAACCGAAAGCCTGACGCTGGTCCTGTCGGCCTGTCTGGTCTGCATGGCGATCGGCGTGCCGATCGGCATCGCGGCGGCGCATCGGCCACGGCTTTACGCCTATATGCGGCCGGTTCTGGACCTGATGCAGACGCTGCCGACCTTCGTCTATCTTATTCCGGCGATTGTCTTTTTCGGGATCGGCATGGTGCCGGGGCTGATCGCCACGGTCATCTTTGTCCTGCCCGCGCCGATAAGGCTGACCCATCTGGGCGTCTCGTCGACGCCGATGCCGCTGCTCGAAGCGGCGCGTGCGTTCGGCGCAACGCCAAGGCAGACGCTGTGGAAGGTGGAACTGCCCTATGCGTTTCCGCAGATCATGGCCGGTCTCAACCAGACGATCATGCTGTCGCTCTCCATGGTGGTGATCGCGGCGCTGGTCGGCGCGGACGGGCTCGGCGTGCCGGTGGTGCGGGCGCTCAACCGGGTCGACACGGCGCTCGGTTTTGAAAGCGGCTTCATCATTGTGGTGGTGGCGATCATGCTCGACCGGATGCTGCGCATCGAGGCCCGCAAATGAGCGTCGCGGTCGCATTCGATGCGGTGAACATCGTCTTCGGCGACCGGCCGGCCGAGGCGCTGCCGCTGATGGATGAAGGCCGTACACGCGGCGACATCCAGGCCGAGACCGGGCAGGTGCTGGGCGTGCACGATTGCTCGCTTGAGGTGGGTGAGGGGGAGATCGTCGTTCTGATGGGCCTTTCGGGCTCCGGCAAGTCGACGCTGTTGCGTGCGGTCAACGGGCTGAACCCGGTGGTGCGCGGCGCCGTCCACGTCAATGATGGCGACCGGATGGTCGATGTCTCGTCGGCCGACGCCGACACGTTGCGCCGGATAAGGCTCGAGCGGGTCGCGATGGTGTTCCAGCAGTTCGGCCTGCTGCCCTGGCGCACCGTGCGCGACAATGTCGGTCTGGGGCTGGAACTGGCGGGCCTCGACAAGGCCGAGCGCACCCGGCAGGTCGATGAGCAGTTGGCGCTGGTCGGGCTCGACGGCTGGGCCGACCGAAAGGTGGGCGAACTGTCGGGCGGCATGCAGCAGCGCGTCGGCCTTGCACGCGCCTTTGCGACCAACGCACCGATACTTTTGATGGACGAGCCGTTCTCGGCGCTGGACCCGTTGATCCGCACGCGCCTGCAGGACGAACTGATCGATCTTCAGGCCAAGCTGAAACGCACGATCATCTTCGTCAGCCACGATCTGGACGAGGCGTTCAAGCTGGGCGACCGGATCGCCATCATGGAAGGCGGGCGGATCGTCCAATGCGGCACGCCGCAGCAGATCTTCTCCGACCCGGTCAATGATTATGTCGCCGATTTTGTCGCCCACATGAACCCGCTGGGTGTCCTGTGCGCCCGCGACATTATGGGCGCGCCCGAAGACGACGCGGCGGAAAAGGTCGGCGCAGACATGACCGTGCGCGACGTGATGGAAAAGCTGCGCGCCGTGGAGGCCGTGGCGGTGACCGATGGGGACGAAGTCGTCGGACGCATCAGCCGGGCCGATGTGATGGCCAAGCTGCTCGATCCGCGCGGCTGACAGCGTTGCGTCCGGCGTCGGCCGGCATTGAGATCGATAAGGGGCGGGGGCAGGTTGCAAGGACCGCGGCCGGGGAGCCGCGGTCCTTGCGGGCCGCCTTGCGAGGGTGGGCCTGGTTCAGGGGCAAGGCGACCGGTTCGCATCAGCGCAGCGGTGTCGACTTGTACTGCCACAGCAGATCGCCGGTGGCCCCGTCGCGCACCGTGGTCACCGTGCAGTCGCAGAACGGGTCGGTTGCATGTTCATAGACGCGCTCGGCGCCGATGGAGGCGGTGGCGGCGCGGTCGATCGCGGGACCCTGGTCGATGGTCAGCGCATCGAGCGCGCCCGCGCCGGCGATGGCGGGCATGGCGACGAAGGCCGCGGCGGTGAGGGCAAGTGTCGGGAGGGCTTTCATGGTCGGGTCCTTTCATGTTCGAATTATGAACTGAACGGTTCAGTTCATTAACTTGAACGTGTCGGACATCGCTGCTAGTGTCAACAAGAAAATGAACTGAACGGTTTATTTCAATTCAAGGCATTGCAATGACAGAGAAAATGAGCCCGCGCAGTGCGGCAAAGTGCGAATTGATCGTCCATGGCGCGACGCAGATTTTCGAGCGGGAAGGCTTTGAGGGGGCGAGCGTCGACATGATTGCCGAGGCGGCGAACGTCTCCAAGGCAACGCTCTACAAATATTTTCCGAACAAGGAAGAGCTGTTTCAGGTGACCATCAGGCGCCTATGCGAGCGCTATTCAAAGTCGTTGGCGCGGCTGGCGGTCGACGAGGACGATCACGACGCGGTTCTGATGGCGATGGCGGGCATCGTCGTGCGGACCTTCGCCTCGCGGCTGCTGATCGACCTGTTCCGGCTGGCGCTGGCCGAATCGCTGCGCTTTCCCGAACTGGGACGCGCATTCTACGAGGCCGGCCCGCAGGAGGCGACACGGCAGATCAAGGCCAATCTGGAGCAACTGGTCGCCGGCGGGTGGCTGGCGATCGATGATTGCGAACTCGCCGCGCGCCAGTTCAAGGAACTGTGCAAGGCCGAACTGTTTCATCTGGCGGTGCTGGGCATCCGCAACGACTTTTCCGAAGAAGAGTTCGAGCAGGTGGCGCGCCGGGCCGTGGACATGTTCGCGCGCGCCTATGCGCCGGACGCGCCGGCATGATGACGGTCGCAAGCGTGCTCGATCGGAGCGGGCGGATCCCGGCTCGCTGACGCCCGATTGATGGCTCTTTGCGGTGTCGGGCCTTGCGGCGCGGGTCCGCTTGGTGTTCCTGTCTTGCCTGTCCGCACGCATTCCGGCCCGGCAAGGAGCGACCATGTCCGAATTCGACCTGATCATCGAAAATGCCATCGTGGTGACCGCCGATGCGGCGGGACGCGTCCTCGACAAGGGCGGCGTCGCGGTGGCCGGCGGACGCATTGCCCATGTCCTGCCGCAGGCCGAGCTTGAGCCGATGAAGTCCCGCGCCGCGACGGTGATCGACGGAAGCGGAAACATCCTGATGCCCGGTCTCGTCAACACGCACTGCCATGCCGGCGACTGCCTGTTTCGCGGCCTTGTCGAGAACCTGCCGCTGGAAGCCTGGCTTCAGACGGTGTGGAAGGCCGAGGGCGCAATTCTCGATCCCGACACGACGCGGCTCGGCTCCGTCATCGGCTTTGCCGAGCAACTCCTGTCGGGCGTGACGACGGCGATGGACATGTTCTGGTATCCACGCGCGACGGTGGAGGCGGCGCGGGCGGTCGGGCTGCGCGTCGCTGCCGGCGGCATCTTTTTCGATCCGCCCGGCATGGACAAGAAGACCGCCAACAGCCGGCAGGGGGACGCCGAACGCTTCATCGCCGAATTCGCCGACGCCGAAGATGTGATCGTCGCGACCATGCCGCATGGCGCCTATACGGTCTCGCCGGACAATCTGCGGCTTGCCAAGGACATCGCCGAAGCCCATGGCGCGCTTTATCATGTCCATGCCGCCGAGACCCGCGCCGAACAGGCCGATGTGACGAGCCGCTACGGCCGGTCGGTGATCCGGCACATGGATCATCTGGGCCTGTTGGACGAGCGCACGGTGCTGGCCCATTGTGTCCATCTTGACGACGAAGAAATCGCGATCCTTGCCCGCTCCGGCGCGACGGCGGTGCACAATCCGGTGTCGAACCTCAAGCTCGGCTCCGGGATTGCCCGCATTCCCGACCTGCTGAAGGCCGGCGTCCGCGTGACGCTGGGCACGGACGGTGCGATCAGCGGCAACGATCTGGACATGTGGCTGGCGATCCGCCTGGCGGCGATGCTGCACAAAGGCGCGGGCATGGATGCCGAGGCCGTGTCGACCGGTCAGGCACTGGCCATGGCCACGCGCGAGGGCGCGGCGGCACTTGGCGCCGGCGACCGGCTCGGCACGCTCGAGCCCGGCCGCTTCGCCGACATGGCGATGGTCGATGTCCGCCGCGCCCATGCGGTGCCGCTGTTCGATCCGGTCACCCATCTGGTCTACTCGGCCAACAAGTCCGATGTCCGCCACGTCTTTCTGGGTGGCGAACAGGTGGTCCGCGACGGCCAACTGACCCGCATCGATGTGTCGGGACCTGTCGCCGAGGTGCAGGCGATGGCGCCGAAGATCGCCGCGACCATTGCGTAAAAGGGCCTGCCGACGATGACCGAACCCAGCCAGACCGAACGCCGCGATGCGGCCGTGGCCGCCATCCGGGCGCACACCGATCGTGCCTGCGATACCGCCCTTGTCCTCGGGACCGGGCTTGGCGGGCTGGTCGACGCCATCGAAGACCCGGTTCATGTGCCCTATGACGCAATCGACGGCTTTCCGCGGTCGACCGCGCCGGGCCATGCCGGTCGCCTTGTGTTCGGCCGGTTGCATGGCGCGGACGTTGCGGCCATGCAGGGACGCTTTCATCTTTATGAGGGCTGGTCGGCGCGCGACATCGCGCTGGCGATCTATGTGCTAAAGGGGCTGGGCGCCCGGCAGCTGATCATCACCAACGCCGCGGGCGGGCTGAATGCGGACTTTGATGCGGGCGATGTCATGCTGATCGAGGATCACATGAACTTCACCGGCCACAATCCGCTGACCGGCATCAATGACGAGGCCATCGGCCCGCGCTTTCCCGACCTGCTGCACGCCTATGATCCGGCGCTGCGCAAAATGGCGCTCGCGGCCGCGGGGCAGGCAGGCGTGCCGCTGCGGCGCGGCATCTATCTGGGCATTGCAGGGCCATCGCTCGAGACGGCCGCCGAGCGGCGGTATTTCGCGTCGACCGGCGGAGATGCGATCGGCATGTCGACGGTCATGGAGGTCATCGCGGCGGCCCATTGCGGGCTTCCGGTGCTGGCGTTCTCGGCGATCACCAACAAGGCGACGGGCGGCACGGACCAGCAGGTGGACACGATCGAGGACGTGCTCGCCAACGCCGCGATCAGCGGCGAAAAGATCGCGCGTGTGCTGGCGGCCCTGTTGCCGCAAACGGCCTGAGCCGGTTGCGCTCCATAACCTTGAGTTGAACATTGCCGGCCCGGCCGGCATGGCCGTCCGCTGCACAAATCACACAAATGCCAGATGGCTTGACAATTGTGTATCTGCTTATATTCTCGTAACGTCACTTCGCGTTTCAAAGGGGATAGGCCTTGGCACATCAGCGGTCGAAGCGCGGCTCTAGGCGAGCTGCCGGCACCGGCAAGGCCGACCCGCGGTGACCGCCGGCGCAGTGGAGCGGTTCCGGGTCATCTACCGCATCTTCGCCGGAAGTGCCGCCGAGGCCATACGGCGCGCCCACGACATCGCCATCGAACAGACCGTGGAAATCCCGGCCGATGTGGTGCCCGAGGGGTTCATCGCCGATGAGATCGTCGGCCAGGTCGGCCGGGCGGAAATGGGCGAACGCGGCGTCTTCGATGTGGCGATTTCCTATTCGCCCGACAGTGTCGGCTCCGAACTGAGCCAGTTGCTCAACGTCATCTTCGGCAACTCATCCATTCAGCAGGGCATCAAGGCAATCGGCTTCGAGCCGGGCGCGACGATCGCCGAGCGCTTTGCCGGGCCGCGCTTTGGCATTGAGGGTGTCAGGGCGCGGGCGAACCGGCCTTCAGGCGGGCTTATCTCGCCTGTCATCAAACCGCAGGGCTCATCGCCCGATACGCTGGCCGAGATCGCGTTCCGCTGCGTCGCCGGCGGCGCGGACATCATCAAGGATGATCACGGCCTTGCCGACCAGTCCATGGCGCCGTTCGAGAAACGCACCGAGGCCATCGCCGGAGCCGTCGCGCGGGCCAATGCGGAATTCGGAATGTCCGCCCTGCATTTCGCCAACATCACCGGCGCACCGGACCAGCTTGTCGAACGCGCTTTCTTCGCAAAGGACGCCGGCGCCGGCGGCGTCTTGCTGATGCCGGGCCTTTTAGGGTTCGAGATCGTGGACCGGCTCGCCAGCGATCCGGAATTCGACCTGCCGATCATGACGCATCCGAGCTTCACCGGCCCGTTCGTCCTGTCGCCTGACACCGGCTTCTCCCATGCGATGATGTACGGGACGCTGCAGCGTCTTGCCGGTTCCGACATTTCGGTTTTTCCCAATGTCGGCGGGCGGTTCGGCTTTTCGGCGGAAGAATGCGGTTCGATCGCCGATGCATGCCGTGATCCCGCAGGCTTCGGCATGCCGATCTTTCCGAGCCCCGGCGGCGGCATGAGCGTCGACCGGGCAGCCGACATGGTGGCCATGTATGGCGAGGATGTCGTCTATCTGATCGGAGGCAGCCTGCTGCGCCATGGCGACAAGATTGGTGAGGCCGTCACCGCCATGCGGCAGGCGGTGGATGCTGCCGCCGGCGCGGAAACCGCCTGATCGCGTCAGTCTGGAAAAACGACGCCCATTCGCAGGATGAAGCAGCCGAACGGCCGGTCTTCCGAACAGGCGACCACGGCAAACGCGTTGCGGGCTTGGGCGTAAAAGGCCTGCCGTTCGATGCTGCCCAATTTCGCCTCCGCCGGCTTGACCTTGTCGAGCACGTCGAACACCTCTTTGTGCACCGGCTCGACGCGGTCGGGCTCGCCATCGACCTGCATGCGCAGGGCGCCATAGTCGGTGAAAGCATCGATGGGCATATGCTGCGTGATCAGCGCGACCGCCTCGGGGGCCGAAAAGCCGGGCAGGCGGATCACGTCGGGCATGACGCAATGGTCCGCCGTCGAGGCAGCGGGATAGTTGCGGTCGGCGATGACGATCTCGTCGCCATGTCCGAGCCGGATCAGGCAGTCCATCAGTTCGGGCGTGATGCGCGGATCGATGTTCTTGAGCATGTGCGGTCTCCCGAAAGAAAAGGGGCCGCGCTGGGCGGCCCCGGTTCGGTGTGCCTCAGCGCGGCGGCAGCGGCATCCAGTCGGTCATCGCCACATCGGCATGGGCGAATTGCGGCATGTTCGCTGACAAATCTTCCATGTTTTTGATGTCGTTTTCGTTCAGGAAGCCCTGGGTGATCAGGGTCGGCGGAACGATCACCTGCGCGCCCGGATCGCCGCCGGTCAGCATGATGGCAAGCGCCCGGACGGAGACTTCGCCCACAACGGCCGGGTTGGTCGCAACGGTCGCCTTCCAGGCGCTGCCTGGCTCGCGCATCGCCGAAATGTCGGCGGTCGAAACGTCCGCCGAATAGATCGAGATGTCCGAGGACAGGCCGGCTTCATCGACGGCGATCTTCACGCCCTTGGCGAACTCGTCATAGGGGGCGAAGAAGACGGTGATGTCGGGATTGGCCTGCAGCACCGACCGCGCCTGGTTGGCGTTCGAATTGGCGATCGGATTGTCCAGCGTGCCCATCTGGGCGACTTCCTCAATGCCCGGATTGGCCTCCTTGACCTCTTCCCAGGCCACATGGCGCCGGTCAAGCGGGGCGATGCCGGGCACATAGACATAGCCGGCCTTCCATTCAGTGCCATTGTCCTCGATGGCCTGATCAAGCGCCAGCTTGCCGAGCAGATAGTCGGACTGCTCGATCTGCGGGATCGCTTCGTTTTCGACGTTGACGTCAAAGGCGACGACCTTGATGCCGGCATCGACGGCGCGCTGGGCGGCTTCCTTCATGGATTCGGTCAGGCCGTGCTGGATGACGATGCCGTCCACGCCGAGCGCGATCGCCTGGTCGACCATGTCGGCCTGAAGGGCGGCATCCTGGCGGCTGTCGAAGACGCGCAGGTCGACGCCGAGCGCTTCGGCCTGCTGTTCGACGCCGGACAGATAGGCCTGGAAGAAGTCGCCGGTCGACAGATAGCGCACGAGCGCGATCTTGACGTCGCCGGGATTGTCGAGGGGCGCCGGCATGTCGGCGTTGGCGATGCCGCCGGACAGCAATGTGGCCGATGCGGCGATGCTGGCGACCATCGCCAGCGCCGTTCTGCGAACAAGTTTCATGAGGTCTCCTCCTTTTGCAGCTTTTTGTGGCGGCCGGGGCCGTCAGTGGCTTCCGGTCTTTCGCGCCGAAAGCGAGAATGTGAAGACAAGGGCGATCACCAGAACCAAGCCCTTGATGAAATCCTGGGTGTAGTAGGGCGCGTTCATCATCGTCAGCCCCTGCAACAGGATGCCGACGAACAGCGCGCCCATGGCGGTGCCGAAGGCGTTCGGCTTGGCAGCGCCAAGCACGGCAAAGCCGATCAGCGCGGCGGCGACGGCGTCAAGCAGCAGGTTCGTGCCCGAGGCGATGTCGCCGCGGCCGAGCCGGGCGGCCAGCAGCATGCCGCCGACCGAGGCGAGCGTGCCGGAGATCATGTAGGCCATGATCTTGTACTTGTTGACATTGGTGCCGGTCAGGCTGGCCGCGCGCTCGTTCGAGCCGATGGCGTACATCAGCCGGCCGTGGCGGGTCATCTCGAGGAAGATCCAGACCAGAATGCCAATGACGATCAGAAAGATGACCGAGACCGGGATGAGGTTTTCGAGGACAAGGTCGATGCGGTGGCGGCCCATGGCGAGAAAGAAGGGAGAAAACGTGCCTTCCGCGGTCGACCCGTCGGGCAGCGTCATGCCGGTGGCGATCGAGCGGCCCTCGGTTGGAATGCGCTGGAGGCCGACCAGAAGGAACATCATGCCGAGCGTCGCCAGAAGATCGGGAACCTTGGTCTTGACGATCAAAAGCCCGTTGACCAGCCCGATGAAGGCGCCCATGGCGAGGCAGGCAAGGATGGTCACGAAGGCCGACTGTTCGAGGATCACCATCATGTAGGCGGCGAGCATCATCGAGGAGGTCGCCACCGAGCCGATCGACAGGTCGAACCCGCCGACGACAAGCGTGCAGGTCACGCCAAGCGCCAGAATGCCGGTGATGGCCACCGACTGGAAGATGAAGACCGCCGAGCGCGGGCCGGCAAAGCCGCTCGCGAAGATCGAGAAAAAGACGATCAGGCCGAGCAGAAGGCCGAGAAACCCGTAGCGAATGGCGTGATCGACCAGCGTTGCGCGCCGGCGCTGCGGCAGGGCGTCGGTGGCGCTGCCGTCGCCGGTTGTTTGATCGGGGGTGCTGTCCACGCTCATCTCATGCGGCCTGTCGGGACTTGCCGCGCGCATCGGCCGGCGAACCGGTGACCGCTGCGAGAACGGCATTGACGTCTATGTTTTCGTTGCGGAATTCGGCGGCCGCCGCATGGTCGTGGAAGACCACGATCCGGTCGGCGATCTCGAAGGCTTCGTCCAGTTCGGCGACGAGGACGAGGGTTGCACGATCGCGGGCGGTCTCGCGGATCTTGCGGCCGATGTCGCGCCGGGCCCGGATGTCGACGCCCTGGAACGGCTCGTCGAGGATCAGAAGGCGGCTCGGCTGGGCGAGCCAGCGCCCGAGCATGACCTTTTGCTGGTTGCCGCCCGAAAGCGTGCCGATGCCGTCGGTTTCGGATTGGCAAACGATCGACAGCGTGTCGATCATGTCTTGCGCCGTTCGGCGCTCCTTCCTGCGATCGATGAAGGCGAGTCTCCCATAGCGCGACAGGAACGGCACCGTCATGTTCCGCGCCAGGTCGAAATCCTGGATCACCGCGTTGCTGGCCCTGTCCTTCGGCGACATGAAAACGCCGCGGCGGACCGCATCGCCCGGGCTCTTCGGCGCGAACGGCTTGCCGTCGAGCAGAACCGTTCCGGCGTGGGGCGGTGCCATGCCGAAAAGCGCCTGGGCGAGGGCGGTCTTTCCGGAGCCCAGAAGGCCGGTGACGACCACGATCTCATTGTCGCCGAGATCGAGCGAGAAGGCGGGGCTGTCCACTTTCAGCCTCACATCGCGCAGGCTGACGACCGGCTGGCCGGCGGGCGGTATCGTGATGTCCACTTCGGTCATGCGATGGCCGAGCATGGCCTGCACCGCGCCCTCATAGTCGATCTCCGGGCCCTCGAAGACGCCGGAAATCTCGCCATCGCGCATCGAGACGACGCGGTCGGCAATGCGGCGAATGTCGGACATGCGATGCGAGATGTAGAGGATCGCCACGCCGTGGGATTTCAGCGTCTCGATCAGGGTGAACAGGCGCTCGGCCTCGGCCGCCGACAGCGACGAGGTGGGTTCATCCAGAATGAGGAGCTTTGGCTCATGCGCCATGGCGCGGGCGATGGCGATGAGTTGGCGGTCGGCGACGCCCAGTTCGCTGACCTGGGTGCGCACATCGATGTCGTCGAGCCCCATGCGCGCGGCCACCTTGCTCGCCTCGGCCAGAAGGCGCGCGCGCTTGATCATGAAGCCGTACTGGCGTTCGGCAAGCTGGTCGATCATCAGATTGGACGCCACGTCCAAATCCGGGATCACGCCGTCATTGATGTTCTGGTGGACGGTGACGACACCGGCGCGAATAGCCTGCGAAGGGGTTGCCGGGGCGAAAGGCGCGCCGAGCAGCTCGATCGAACCGCCATCGCGCGCATGCACGCCGCTGAGGATCTTGACGAGCGTCGATTTGCCCGCGCCGTTGGCGCCCATCAGCGCGGTCACCGTGCCAGCGGGCAGGTCCAGGCTGAGTTTGCGGAGCACGCGGTTGTCACCGAATGCCTTGTCGATGGCGGAAATCCGGCACGATAGGGTCGACATCAATTTCCTCCCGGTGCCCAGCAAACCAACGCAAGTGACAAAAGTCAATGTATGTTGACAACTGATTGAATTGCCTTTTACCGTTCGATCGCGCAAATCATTCGGGCGACAAAAGGGGGAGGATTGCGTTGAGCGAGGACTATCAGGCCCTGTCGCCGGAAACGCTGGGCGCACGGCTGGGTGGCGTGGAGGCGCTGGCGTCCCGGATCGGTCCTGACGCATCGGCCTGGTCGGTGCGCGAAGTGGGCGACGGCAATCTCAATCTGGTGTTCATTGTCGAGGGACCCAAAGGCGCGGCCATCGTCAAGCAGGCGCTGCCCTATGTGCGGCTGGTGGGCGAAAGCTGGCCGCTGCCGCTGACCCGCGCCTTCTTCGAATATCACGCGCTGACGCGCCAGGCCGCGCGCGATCCGGGCCGGGTTCCCGAGATTTTCCACTATGACGAGGCGCAGGCGCTGATCGTCATGGAATTTCTGTCGCCGCATATCATCCTGCGTCAGCAGATGATGGCCGGCCGGCGCGTTGCGGGCCTTGGTCGGACGCTGGGCGAATTTTGCGCGCGGACGGCGTTTCGCGGCTCGGACCTGTCGATGCAGGCACCGGACAAGAAGGCGGATGTGGCGCTGTTTTCAGGCAATGTCGAACTGTGCGACATCACCGAGAATCTTGTCTTCACCGATCCCTATTTCGAAGCCGAGATGAACCGCCACACCGCGCCGCAGCTCGATGGCGTGGTCGCCGAGTTGCGGCGTGACGAACAGCTCAAGATCGCCGCCCAGCATTTCAAGCGGGCGTTCACCGCCCGTGCGGAGACCATGTGTCATGGCGACCTGCACACCGGTTCGATCATGGTCACCGACGATCAATCCCGGATCATCGATCCCGAATTCGCCTTCTACGGGCCGATGGGCTTCGATATCGGCATGCTGATCGGCAACTATCTGATGGCTTGTCTCGCCATGCCGGCGCATATTGCAGACGAGACGGCCTGCACCGCTTACCAGGACTGGCTGCTCGACGTGGTCGGCGAGACGTGGGCGACGTTCGCCGGCGAGTTTTCGCGGCTGTGGCATACAGAGCGCACCGGCATCCTCTATGCCCGCACGCTCTACGAGGATCAGGGCGATCATCTGGCCTCGGAAGCGGCGCTGCGCGAGGTGCTTGGCGAAATCTTCCGCGACGCGATGGGTTTTGCCGGCATTGAGATGCACCGGCGCATTCTGGGGCTGGCGCACATTGCCGAGTTCGATTCGATCGAGGATCCGGACCAGCGGGCGCCGCTGGAGGAAAAGGCATTGCGGCTAGGCCGGACACTGGTTCTCAGCCGTGCCGGCTTTGCCGGTATCGATCAGGTGATCGCGACGGCGCGCTTGACCGTAAGGGGAGAGGCATCATGAAAGTCGGCGACCGGCACTACCGCTCGATCTGGCGCGAGGACGAAACCGGCAAGGTGATGATCATAGATCAGCGCTGGCTTCCGCACGAATTCCGGATCGTCAGTCTGGAGACGCTCGACGATTTTGCCGTTGCGATCCGCGACATGTGGGTGCGCGGCGCGCCGCTGATCGGCGCCACGGCGGCCTATGGGATCGCCGTCGAGATGGCGCGCGATCCGTCGGACGCGGCGCTCGACAAGGCCTGGGACGTGCTGCACGAAACGCGGCCGACGGCGATCAATCTGCGCTGGGCACTTGACGATATGCGCTCGCTCCTGCGCAACACGCCGGTGGAACGGCGCGCCGACGAGGCGATGCGCCGGGCTGCCGAAATCTGCGACATGGATGTCGAGGCGAACCGGCAGATCGGCCTGCATGGGCTCGAAATCCTGCGCGAGATCGCGCGCAAGAAGGCGCCGGGCGAACCGGTCAACGTGCTCACCCACTGCAATGCCGGATGGATCGCCACCGTCGACTGGGGCACGGCCACTTCGCCGATCTACCATGCGGTCGAGGACGGTCTCGGCGTGCATGTCTGGGTCGACGAGACACGCCCGCGCAACCAGGGCGCCCAACTCACCTCGTGGGAACTCAACAGCCACGGCATCGATCATCATCTGGTGGTCGACAATGCGGGCGGCCATCTGATGCAGCATGGCGATGTGGATGTGGTCATCGTCGGCACCGACCGGACGACGGCGTCTGGCGATGTCTGCAACAAGATCGGCACTTATCTGAAGGCGCTTGCCGCGCAAGACAATGACATTCCCTTCTATGTCGCGCTGCCCTCGAGCACGATCGACTGGACCGTCCATGACGGGCTGGCCGAAATCCCGATCGAGGAGCGCGACGAAACCGAGGTGACCAAAGTGTTCGGCAAGCTCGAAGACGGTTCGACCGCTTCGGTGCAGATTTCGCCGGACGGCACACCCGGCGCCAATCCGGCCTTCGATGTCACGCCGGCGCGGTTGATCACCGGGCTGATCACCGAGCGCGGCATCGCCGAGCCGAGCCGGGAAGGGCTGCTTGCGCTGTTTCCCGAACGGCGCGACTGACGCGACGCCGTTCTAGCCCTTGCTCGCACGTTCGAGAAGGTGTCGGGCCGATGACTGGCTCGTCACCAGATGGGTGGCATAGCCGCCGCGCAGTGCCGCCAGCATCGCATCGGCCTTGTCGCGGCCGACCGAGACGAGCAGCCCCATCTGCTTGCCGCGCAGCATCTCCTGTTCGATGCCGATCATGCGCTCGTCGAGCGGGCCGCGCACCGGCTCGCCGTTCGCATCGATGAACCGCCCGCACACAACACCGGCCGCGCCTTGCGCCACATACCAGTCCAGATCGTCGTGGCTGGCGAGCCCTGACGTGACGATATGGCTGTCATGGTTGCACGAGCCGACCGCGAACAGCGCCTTGGTGCAGCGCGCGATCGCGTCGAGCTGGGTGGCGATGATCGCCTCCTTGCGCAGGGTCGCGGCAATCTGAGGCGTGCTTAGGACCGCCGGCGCATGCAGGTTGACGCAGTTTGCGCCGAGCTTGCGCGCCACGTTGGCCGAACAGATTTCGGCGGAAAAACCGTAGGGCGTCGCCATCGAGCCGACGAGCTGGATGACCTCCAGATCGGGAATGCTGACCGGTTCGATATGTTCGGCCATGTCGTAGATCGTCTTGCCCCAGGCGACGCCCAGCCGATCGCCGGCCTCCAGCAGCGATGGCAGCCAGTTGGCCGCGCCCCGCACGACACGGTCGAACTGTTCGTTTTCGCCGCCCGCACCGTCGGGCAGCACATAGGCGGCATCGAGGCCAAAAACGCCGCACAGTTCGCCGGCCAGCCGATGATTGGTGAAGGGTTCGGTGGCCAGCGTGATGTTGATGAAACCGCGCTCGCGCGCTTCCTGAAGGTAATTGACGACCGTGGCGCGCGACACGTTCAGCCGTTTGGCGATCTCGTTCTGGTTGAGCCCGTCATGGTAGTAGAGCCAGGCGGCCTCCACCACGATGTCCTCGCCGCTGATCTGACCGGCCGAACGCCGCACCGAAGTCGAAGGCATGTTTGCGTCAATCCCGATTTTAGCTATTTGACATCAGGTTCTGACATTTGTCAAAACGGGTCGAAGACGGCGCCAGGGAGACGGTTTGATGCGCGACAATCGCTGGAACGAGGACGATGCGGAACGGTTCGCCGCGGCCGAAGGCACGTCCGATGCCGACCGCGCGCTCGGCCATCGTGTCTACACATCGCGGCTGATCGGCTCGGACCCCGATCTTGTCATGCATGGCGGTGGCAACACCTCGGTCAAGGTGACGCGGCCGACGCTGCACGGCAACGACAAGCGCGTCCTGCACATCAAGGGCAGCGGCTGGGATCTCGATACGATCGAGGGTCCGGGCCTTCCCGGCGTGTGGCTCGATCCGCTTTTGGGCTTGCGTTCGCTGGATACGCTTTCCGACGAGCAGATGGTCGATGCGCAGCGGGCCGCGCTGTTGCAGTCGTCCTCGCCCAATCCATCGGTGGAAACGCTGCTGCATGCGTTCCTGCCGCACGCTTTCGTCGATCACACCCACGCAACCGCGTTTCTGGCGCTGGCGAATCTGCCCCATGCGGCCGATATCGTCGCGGAGATTTTCGGGGACAAGCTGGCGGTGGTTCCCTACATCATGCCGGGCTTTGCGCTCGCCAAGACGGCGGCGGAGGTCTTTGAAGCTGATCCCGACGTTGAGGGGCTGGTCCTGCTCAATCACGGGCATTTCACCTTCGGCGAAACCGCGAAGCAAAGCTATGATCGGGTGATCGACCACACCAACCGCGTCGAGAAATGGCTGGCCGAAAAGGCCGGCGGGCGCACCTTCGCGACCACCGTTCACAGGGTGCGCACACCGCTCGATACGGGTCGTGCGTCCGGTGTGCTGCCGGCGCTGCGCGGGATGCTTGGCGCCATACGGTCGGCCCACCATGGCGCCGAGATGCCGATGCCCGTCTTCTATGTGCGCGGCGGCGCGGCGATCGAGCAGTTTCTGGCACGCGGCGATCTCGATAGCCTGTCGCGGCGCGGGGTCGGCTCGCCCGACCATGTCATCCGCACCAAGGCGTTTCCGCTGCATCTGACCCGCGCGCAGATTGACGGTGGAGCAGAGGCCGTTCGCGCGGCCGTCGATGCATGGGCGGACGCCTACAAGCGCTATTTCACCGGCAACAATGAGCGGGTTGTCGGCATCAAGACCATGCTTGAGCCCATACCCGGCCTTGCCTGGATCGAGAGTGTCGGGCTCGTCGGCATCGGCAAGGACACAGCGTCCGCCGCAGCGGCGGCCGATATTGGCGAGCAGACGATCGAAGTCATGACGCTCGGCGAGATGGCGGGTGGGTTCCGGCCGATCGGCGACGCCGACACGTTCGACATGGAGCACTGGTCGCTGGAGCAGGCCAAGCTCGCCAAATCCAGGCCGAAGGCCTTTGCAGGCAAGGTGGTGCTCGTCACCGGCGGCGGCGGTGCGATCGGGTTGGCCACGGCCAAGGCCTTCGCCGCGCTTGGCGCCAGCGTCGCCGTCGCCGATCTGTCCGCCGATGCGCTCGAGCGGGCCGGCAGTGCGCTTGGCGGCGCGGCGCTGACCGTCCAGGCGGACATCACCGCACCCGATGCCGGCGCAGCGGTGGTGGCGGCAGTGAGCGCCCGGTTCGGCGGCATCGACATTGTCGTCTCCAATGCAGGCGCGGCCATGCAGGGCATGTTGCTTGATCTTGATGACGACACGCTGCGCAAGAGCTTCGAACTCAACTTCTTTTCGCATCTGGCCCTGGCGAAGGCTGCCGTCGCGGCGATGCGCGCGCAGGGGCGGGGCGGGCAGTTGCTGTTCAACGTCTCCAAGCAGGCGGTCAATCCGGGCAAGGGGTTCGGCGCCTATGGCCTGCCGAAGGCCGCGACCTTCTTCCTCGTTCGCCAACTGGCGCTGGAACTGGGCGGCGACGGCATCCGCGTCAACGGCGTCAATGCCGACCGGATTCGCTCGGGGCTTCTGACCGACGACTTCATCGAAAAGCGGGCCGAGGCGCGCGGTGTCAGCACCGCCGACTATATGGCGGGCAATCTGCTGCGTGCGGAAGTCGAGGCGATCCATGTCGCCGAGGCGTTCGTCGCGCTGGCCCAGGCCGAACGGACGACGGCGCATGTGATGACGGTGGATGGCGGCAATATCGAAGCGGCGCTGCGCTGACGCCTTTCGACGGGCCGCTTTCGCCCGCCTTGCAGCGCCGCATCACCGCGTGTAGCGATGGCGGCTGCGACATCGGGAGGATGACGTGCCGGCTTTTTCCTATCAGCTTTATGCCTCGCGCAATTTCGGGCCGTTGGCGGTAACCTGCGCCATGCTGGCCGAGGCCGGTTATGCGCATGTCGAGGGATATGGCGCGCTGTTCGAAACGGACGCGTCCGTTGCCGAACTGGCCGATGCGCTGGAGACGAACGGGCTGACCATGCCCAGCGCCCATTTCGGATTGGACGCCATCGAAACCGCGCCGGACCGCATGAAGCAAGTCGCGCAACGCTTTGGCATCGAATCGGTTTTCGTGCCCTTCATCGACATCGGGCAGAGGCCGCAGACAGGCGAGGCCTGGCGTGATTTCGGCGTGCGGCTTCATAAGGCCGGCGCGCCGTTGCGTGAGGCCGGGTTGGCCTTTGGTTGGCACAATCACGATTTCGAACTGGCCCCTCTGCCGGACGGCGGCCTGCCGATCGATGCGATGCTTGAAGGTGCGCCCGATCTCCTCCTGGAGCTCGATTTTGGCTGGGTCGTGCGGGCGGGCCTTGATCCTGCGACGCTTGTCGAACGCCATGGCGAGCGGCTTGCCGCGGTTCATCTCAAGGATGTGGCCCCGGCCAGAGAGCATCTGGACGAGGATGGCTGGGCCGATATCGGCCACGGCACGCTCGACTGGCCGGCGATCGCCGGCGCGCTCGGCAAGACCGGCGTCCGGCATCTGGTCGCCGAGCACGACAATCCGGCCGATGACCGGCGGTTCGCCACGCGGTCGATGGCCGCCCTGCTGAAGGCTTGGGACGCACCGTGACCGGTCTTGGCGTCGGCATTGTCGGTTGCGGCAACATCGCCGAGACCTATTTGCGGCTGGCCCCGCTCTATGCCGCGTTCGAGATCCACGCCGTCGCCGACATCGATATGGAAGCCGCCCGGTCCCGCGCCGAGGCATTTTCCGTGCGTGCGATGGACGTCGATGATCTTCTGGCGGCATCCGATATCGACATCGTCGTCAACCTGACCGTCCCGTCCGCCCATTTCGACGTGTCGCGCGGCGCGCTTGAGGCCGGCAAACATGTCTACAGCGAAAAACCCCTGGTGCTGGAGTTGGGGGAAGGCGAAGCGCTGCGCGCGCTCGCGGCGCGCCAGGGGCTTTTGGTCGGATCAGCGCCGGACACGTTTCTGGGCGGCGCGCATCAGGCGGCCAGACATCTGATCGATGAGGGCGGGGTCGGCCGGATCACGGGCGGAACGTGCCACGTCATGGGTGGCGGCATGGAGGCCTGGCATCCCAATCCCGACTTCTTCTTCCAGCCCGGCGGCGGGCCGATCCTCGACATGGGGCCCTATTACGTCACCAACCTCATCCAGTTGCTCGGGCCGGTGGCCCGTGTGGCCGCGATCGGCGGGCGTGGCTTTGCCGAGCGGACGATCGGGTCGGGTCCGCGTGCCGGCGAGACCGTGCCGGTGACGACGCCGACCACGCTTCACGCATTGCTGTCGTTTGAAAGCGGCGCGTCGGTGACGCTGTCGGCGAGCTGGGACGTTCGCGCCCATCGCCATGGTCCGATGGAATTGTACGGCACCGGGGGCACGGTCTATCTGCCCGATCCCAATTTCTTCGGCGGCGTGGTCGAAACCGATCGCGGTGGCGGGCCGGTCCCGGTTTCCGATGATGGCCATCCGTTCGCGGTTGCCAACGAAACCCATGGGGATCGGCGGCAGGCCAATTATCGCGGCGCGGGCCTTGCCGACATGGCCTCGGCGATCGTCAAGGGGCGCCCGCATCGATGCGGTCTCGACCTGGCGCTGCATGCGGTCGATGTGATGACCGGCATTCTCCGGTCGGCGGAGGCGGGCGCATTCGTTGCCATGACCACCACATGTACACGGCCGGCGCCCCTGTCGGCCGATGAGGCCGCGCGCTTTCTCACCGCAAACCGGCAAGGATGATCCGATGTCTTATGTTCCCGCCCAAGACCGCTACGAGACGATGGTTTATCGCCGTTGCGGGCGGTCCGGTCTCGACCTGCCGGCGATCTCGCTGGGGCTGTGGCACAATTTCGGCGAGGACACGCCGCACGAGACCAAGCGGGCGATCTGCCGGACGGCGTTCGATTGCGGCATCACGCATTTCGATCTGGCCAACAATTACGGCCCGCCGCCCGGCAGTGCGGAAGAGGCGTTCGGCGAGATATTGCGCACCGACTTTGCCGGCTATCGCGACGAACTGATCATCTCGTCCAAGGCCGGTTACGACATGTGGCCGGGCCCCTATGGTCAATGGGGAAGCCGCAAATATCTGATCGCCTCATGCGACCAGAGCCTCAAGCGGATGGGGCTCGATTATGTCGACATCTTCTATTCGCACCGGTTCGATCCGGACACGCCGCTCGAGGAGACGATGGGCGCGCTCGACCACATCGTCCGCTCGGGGCGGGCGCTTTATGCGGGGATTTCGTCCTACAATTCGCAGCGCACGCGCGAAGCGGTGGCGATCCTGAAGGACCTCGGCACGCCGTGCCTGATCCACCAGCCGAGCTACAACATGCTCAACCGCTGGGTCGAACATGACGGTCTGCTCGACACGCTCGACGATCTGGGCGTCGGCTCGATCGCCTTCACGCCGCTGGCGCAGGGTATGCTGACCGGCAAATATCTGAACGGCGTGCCCGCCGACAGCCGCGCCGCGCAGGACAAGTCGCTGTTTCCGTCCATGCTGACCGACCGGGCGCTCGACAGCATTCGCGGGCTCAACGCGATCGCCGAAAAGCGCGGCCAGACGCTCGCGCAGATGGCGATCGCCTGGGTGCTGCGGCACGGCCGGGTGACCACGGCGCTGATCGGCGCCTCAAAGCCCGAACAGGTCATCGATTGTGCCGGTGCGGCGGCCAATCTGGACTTCACCGATGAGGAACTGGCCGAGATCGACCGGCTGGCGCACGAAGAGAACATCAATCTCTGGGCGCAGTCTTCCGAAATCGAGGGCGGGCCGCAGCGGCGCCCGAAACGCTGACGGCCATCCGGGCCGGTCGCTTACTGGCTGAAGTGGCCGTCCATGGCCGCTGACCGTGCGATCACGTCGACATCCATCTGCGCGAACAGGTGGACATAGTCGAGCATCACCCAGTTCTCGATGATCTTGGCATCGGCGATCCGGTAGAAATCCATCACGTTCAGCGTCATTGAGCGGCCGGTCGCGGGCACGCCCAGATAGTCGTCTCTGTGGGTCATGGTCATCGACGGCCAGCCGGAGAAGGCGGCATAGTCGCCATCGCCGATGCGGCAGAAATGGTTGCCGCCCTTGCGGTCGGGAAAGGCGCGCAGGAAGGCGGCGCGGTGATGATTGACGAACCCCTCCCAGCCGAACGTCGAGCCGATGCCGCCGGGGCCGTACCACATCATGTCCTCGTGCCAGTGGCCGTGCGTGCCGGTCTGGGCTTCGGAATGGAACGTGTCGGGATCGAAATCATGCAGGTCGCCGATCATCGCCTCGACGATATCGAGCGAGGTCTCGCCGCGCGCCGGATCGTTGGGGAGGATGCCGTCATGGGTGGCGGGGCCGGGAAACAGCATTTCCGTGCCCAGCATGCGGGGCAGGGGATAGCGGCCGGCCTGCCGCATCAGGTCGAGCAGGTCGATGATGATCTTCGCCTCGACGATCTTGCCGTCTTCGATCCGGTAGAACTCGCCTGACCGCAGGAAGGCGAGGCGCCCCGCCGGCCGGACGCCGAACAGGTCGCGATCGTGGATCCCGACATAGTGCGTCACCGCGCAGACCCAGTCGCCATGCTCGCCGCGACGGTTGCGGGCGCCGAAGAAGATCTCGTCGCGGCGATATATGCGGGCGAGGGCGCGGCGGAGCGGACGGATCAGGCCTTCCAACACGGCGTCAATGCCCTCAAGACGGCCGACCGGCGCGGCGACGTCCCAGACGCTGTCGTCGTCGATCATGGTGCGTGCAAACGTGTCCAGATCGGAATCCGGTATGCGGATCAAAGTGTTCAGAAAGGTGTGTGTGTCGGCGCGCCAATCGCTCATCGCTGATCTTGATCCTGTTGCCAGACGTCGATTTGCACTCGTGTGCAAAAAACGCTTGCCAAATTCGCGAAGCTGAGTCTAGGCTTTTTGCAATCGTGTGCAAACACGCGGCCAATACGTACGGGGAGGTGCGAATGGCTGAGATCCAGCTTCGCAATGTATCCAAGCGCTGGGGCAGTTTCGTCGGCGTTGACGACTTCAATCTGACGATCGCCGATGAGGAGTTTCTCGTCCTGCTTGGTCCGTCGGGATGCGGCAAGACGACAACCATGCGGATGATCGCCGGGCTTGAGGACGTCACCGACGGCACGATCTCGATCGACGGCCGGGTGGTCAATGATCTTGATCCCAAGGATCGCGACATCGCCATGGTCTTCCAGAGCTACGGGCTTTACCCCAACATGAATGTCTACGAGAACATCCGCTTTCCGCTGAAGGTCCGGAAGGTGGATGCGGACAGCCATGACGAACGGGTCAAGCGCGCCGCCGCCATGGTCGAGCTCGAACCCTTCATGCACCGCAAGCCGGCCGAACTGTCCGGCGGCCAGCGCCAGCGCGTGGCTCTCGCCCGCGCCATCGTGCGCGAACCCAACGTGTTCCTGATGGACGAGCCGCTGTCGAACCTCGATGCCAAGCTCCGCGTGTCGACCCGGGCACAGATCAAGAACCTCAGCCATGAACTGAAGGTCACGACAATCTACGTCACGCACGACCAGATCGAGGCGATGACGCTCGCCGACCGTGTGGTCGTAATGAAGCAGGGCGTCGTCCAGCAGGTCGGCACGCCGACCGAGATCTATGACCGTCCGGCCAACACGTTCGTTGCCGGCTTTATCGGTTCGCCCGCCATGAATTTGATGGAGGGCACGCTGGAGGGCGGTACCTTCACCGGCGACCGCGTCTCGATCTCCGGGCTGAAGGGCCCGGACGGGTCGGTCACGCTCGGCTTCCGCGCCGAGGATGCCCATGTCGGAGAAGGGCAGGGCGAGATCAACGCGCCGGTCTACACGATGGAGCTTTTAGGCGATGCCACGATGATCGCCGTTCGCGCCGGCGGCGCGATGGTTTCGGTCAAGGCGCACAAGGAGTTCCGCGCCGATATCGGCGACACGGTGAGCCTGTCAGTGCCGCCGGAGATTTGCCACCTGTTCGATGCGCAGACGGGCGGGCGCATCGGCGCGGACTGATCCGCAATTTTATCGGGCGTGCGCTGTTCGATGCGCCCGCCAGCCAAAGGGAGAAAACCATGAAGTTGAAGACCTTGTTGATGGCCGGTGCGGTCTCGCTGTTGGCCACGGCCGGCGCGCAGGCCGATTGCGCCTTCGAAAATGATGTCACGGTGAAGTCGCTGTCGGCGGGCTTTGAGGCCTGGAAGGCGGTGACCGACGCGATGGCCGAATGCGGCAATGTGGAAGCCGAACTCGACCAGGAATTCCGCACCAAGCAGCCGGCCGCCTTTGCTGCCAACCCGTCGCTTTATCATATCGGCGGCGTCTCGAACGGCACGGTGACACCGCTTCTCAATGAAGGCACGATCCGCCCGCTCGACGATTTGATCGCCGCGCACGGCCAGAACCTCGCCCCCAACCAGCTCATCAAGATCGACGGCCAGACCATGGCGGTCGCGATGATGGTCAACACGCAGCACCTGATGTACCGGCAGGACATTTTCGACGATCTGGGCCTTGAGGTTCCGACCACCTGGGACGGCGTTCTTGAAACGGCGGCCGCAATTAAGGAAGCCGGTGTCGTCGATTACCCGCTGGGTGCGACGATGAAGTCGGGCTGGAACCTGGCGCAGGACTTCAACAACATGTTCCTGGGCTTTGGCGGCCAGTTCACCGGCCCCGACTCCATGCCGATGGTGAATTCGGAAGCCGGCATGAAGGCGCTCGACATGATGATGCGCATGACCGAGTACATGGACCCCGAATATCTGGTCTCCGATTCCACCTACGTCCAGCAGCAGTTCCAGCAGGGCAAGATCGCCATGGCGAACCTGTGGGCCAGCCGCGCCGCGGCGATGGATGATGAAGGCGAGAGCCAGGTCGTCGGCAAGGTCAATGCCGCGGCCGCACCGCTCGCCATGGAAGGCGGCGCGCCGGCAACGACTTTGTGGTGGGACGGCATCGTCATCGCCAAAAACATCCCCGACGAAGAAGCCGAAGCGGCGTTCCGCGTGGCGATGGAAGGGCTCGACACGGAGATGGTCACCGCCAACAATGACGAGGCGATCTGGCTGATCTCCGGCTACCAGCCCAACCGGTTGGCCGAGGGCGCGATCGCCACGGCCAGCGCCGATCCGGCACCGCAATCCTACCCGTCGACCAGCCAGATGGGCCTGATGCACACCGCGCTCGGCAATGAGCTGCCGGCCTTCTTCACCGGTGAACGCGATGCGACAGCGACGCTCGAAGCCATCGAGGAAGCCTACATCACGGCGGCCAAGGAAGCCGGCCTGATCGAATAAGGACCGGGGCGGCGCTCTGCGGGCGGCCAGTCCGTCCGTGGAGCAGCCCGGATTTTCCGGCACGGGAGGCGATCATGAAATTTAGGACATTGGCGTGGTTCGTGGGGCCGTCGGTCTTCATGATGCTGCTTTTCATCGCCTTCCCGCTTGCCAGCGTTTTTCTGCAGAGCTTCCAGATTACCCAGCCGGTCGTCGAGACCGTGGAGGTGGAAACCTGCACGCCCGGCTTTCTCGGTCAGACCTGCGTGACCGAGACCAAGACGACGCCCATCCTCGATGAAAACGGCACTCCGCAGACGACCACCGAATGGGTCGGGCTTTTGAGCTATGCGCGGGTTCTGCAACTCGACCAGGTCGGCGCTGCGATCGCCAGCGGGACGCTCGGTTCGATCCTGGCCATCGATTTCTGGAAGGCGCTGCGCTTCACGCTGACCTTCACGCTTGTCACCCTGCCGCTGGTGATCGGGCTGGGGCTTGCGATCGCACTTGCGGTCAACAATGCGGCCCGGTCGATCCGCGGCCAGATCATCTTCGTTTCGCTTCTGCCCTTCATCATCACACCGGTGATCGGCGCCTTGTCGATCCGCTGGCTGTTTTATGGCGACGGGATCGTGACGGCCCTTCTCGAAGACATGCTCGCCACCGACATTTCGGTGGCCGCCAATGGCTGGGCGATCGAACTTCTGATGATGTTCTACCGCGTCTGGCATGTGGCGCCGTTCGCCTTCGTCATCTTCTATGCCGGCCTTCAGACGGTGAACCAGGATACGCTGGAAAGCGCGATCATCGACGGCGCCAGCCGGTTCGAGCGGCTGCGCTATGTGGTCGTGCCGCACCTGATGCCGCTGATCATCTTTGTCGCGCTGATCCATCTGATGGATGCCTATCGCGCCTTTGAGGAAGTGGTCGGCTTTTCGTCGCAGGCGCACCGCATCACGCTGCAATGGCTGACCTACGATCTTCTTGAGCCGGACGATGCGGGCAACCGGGCGATCAGCCGCGCCTCGGCCAGCGCCATGCTGACCATGATCGGCATCGTCATCCTCCTGATCCCGCTGCTGCGCCGCACCTGGCGCGACCACAAGGGGAGTGCGCACTGATGTCTACGCCAAAGGCACTCCAGCAACCCGCATCGCTGCGCCTCGCCTCGGCATCGTTCCTGGCCTTCTGGTGCCTGATCGCCGCCTTTCCGATCTTCTGGATCGCGGTGATGAGCTTCAAGTCGCCGGTCGATGCGTTCTCGGCCAATCCGCTTGACGTGATCTTCGGGCCGACGACCCGCGCCGACGGCGACGGCTTGTCCATCCTCGACATCGTGATCGGGCTGGCAGTTCTGATCGCGGCTGTGCGGCTGGCCTTCACGCAACTGCCCAAATGGGTCGACCGGCTGTCGCCGCAGGGCATGACCATTGTCGGCTGGCTGGTCGGGGCGGGTGCCTATGCGGTCGGCTTCCTGGTCGTCTTTTTCGGCATCCTGCCGGCGGTGCTGGGCGTCCTCAATTCGGTGACCGGGCCGCTTGGCGCGCCGGTTCTGGGGCTGACGGCCGAGCACTATTATTCGGTCTGGATCGAGAACGGCTTCTGGCGCAACTTCCAGAATTCGCTGATCGTCACCGCCGGCGTCGTGACGATTTCGCTGACCGTCGGCACGCTGGCCGGTTATGGCCTTGCGCGCTCGGGCTCGAACCTTGCCTTCTGGATCCTGATCATCGCGCTGATCTTCCGCGCGCTGCCCCATTCGGTGCTGGTCGCCGGCTATCTGCCGGTCTTCATCAATTCGGCCGAGATCCTGCGGCCGATCCTGGGCGAAAACGCGCCGACGCTCTATGGCCAGCCCCTGGCGGTCATCGCGGTGCTGGTGGCGATCAACCAGCCCTTCACGATCTGGATGCTGCGTTCGTTCTTCCAGAACATTCCGAACGAACTGGACGAAGCGGCGCGCGTTGACGGCTGCACCCATTTTCAGGCGTTTCGCTGGGTGATCATGCCGGTCATGTGGCCGGGGGTCATCACGACGGGCCTGTTCTCGTTCCTTCTTGCCTACAATGATCTTCTGGTGACCTCGCTGCTGCTCGACGCGCAGAACCAGACCATGGTTCCGGCGATCGCCGGCTATTTCAACCGCGAGACGACGACGACCGACCAGGTCGAGGCCGTGGCCGCCGCTGTCTCCATCACCGCGCCGCTGTTCCTTCTGGTGATGATCTTCCAGCGCCAGATCGTCAGTGGGCTGACCGCAGGAGCCGTCAAGGGATGAAGGGGTCAAGGCCCGAACAGGCTGTTCTCAGCCGCGATACGGACATGTCGAAGACCGAGGAGACGCGCCGGGTCATCGAGACCATGGTCGACGGGCTCAACGATCATCGCATCGCGGACATGGGAGAATTCTTCGCCGAGAGCTTTCGCTGGATGGGCAATTTCGGGTGTGGCACCAAGACCGGCCTGCGCGAGTTCCAGGACCATTGGCAGCGGCCGTTTCAGGCGGCGTTCTCCGACAAGGTCTGTGTCGACGAGGCGCGGCTCTATATGGGCGAGTGGGCGGCCGCGTTCGGCCGGCAGGAGGCGACCCATTCGGGCACGTTCATGGGCGTTGCGCCGACCGGCAAGCGCGTTGAAATCCGCTATATGGACTTCTGGAAGGTCGTCGGCGGCAAGATCGTCGACAATTGGGTGATGGTCGACTTTCCGCACGTTCTTGCGCAGCTCGGCGTCGATGTCTTCAACGGCGAGGGCTGGGAGGCTTTCGACCGGGGCGAACGCACGCCGCCGCGACCGTTGACGGAGACGGCGGCATGACGATGCCGGTCGATCGCCACGCGGCCCACAAGGCGGCCGCCGCACCGCTCAGGGCGGCGATGTATGATTTCACCGAGGAGGGTGTGAAGACCGCGCTCCATGCGCTTTTTGCGCCCGATGCGCCGGCGCGGATCGCCCATCCGCTTGGCGAGATGGAAGGCCCCGAGGCGCTTTATCGGACAGCCTATGCGCCGCTTTTCGCCGCCTGGCCCGATCTCGAGCGGCGCGACTATATCGTCATGGCCGGTGCCACCGATCAGGGCACCGACTGGGTCGGCTGTGGCGGCTATTACACCGGCACGTTCGTTGCGCCGTGGCTCGACATTCCGCCCACCGGTCATCAGGTCGCGATGCGTTTTCACGAGTTCTTCCGCTTCGAGGATGGCCGCGTCACCGAGATGCAGGCGCTGTGGGACATTCCCGAGGTCATGATTCAGGCCGGCGCATGGCCGATGGCGCCGACGCTCGGCCGCGAATGGCAGGTGCCGGCGCCGGCGACGATGGATGGTCTGGTCGGCGGTCCCCGCGACGAAGCGCGCAGCGCGGTGTCCTGCCAGCATGTGGTGGACATGCTCGAGGCGCTCAAGCGCCATCCGTCCGAAGGCGGGCCGGATGTGATGGAGATGGAGCGTTTCTGGCATCCCAAGATGAACTGGTACGGCCCGTCGGGCATCGGCACCGGGCGCGGTATTGCCGGCTTCCGCAACTGGCACCAGATCCCGTTCCTGAACGCAATGCCCGATCGCGGCCGGTATGTCGACGAGATCACCTATCACTTCTTCGGTGACGGCGACTATGTGGCGGTGACCGGCTGGCCGAACATGATCCAGACCGTCACCGACGGTGGCTGGATGGGGATCGCGCCATCGGGCAAGCGCATCACCATGCGAAGCCTCGATTTCTGGCGCATCGAGAACGGGCTGATCCGCGAGAACTGGGTGCTGGTCGACCTTCTGGACGCCTACCGGCAATTGGGCGTCGATGTGTTTGCCCGCCTGCGCGAATTCAACAAGGCGCGCTCGATGGCACCGATTCCGTTTCCGGTCGGAGAGCCGTGATGGCACATGAGCGTGTCACATCGATCGATGTCGCGCGGCTCGCCGGGGTCAGCCGTTCGGCGGTCAGCCGGGTCTTCACGCCCGGGGCGAGCGTGTCGGCACGCACCGCCGAAAAGGTGCGTGAGGCGGCCGAAAAGCTCGGCTATCGGCCCAACGTGCTCGCCCGCTCGCTGATCACCGGCCGCAGCCGTATGATCGGGCTGGTCGTTGCTTATCTGGAGAATTACTTCTATCCAGAGGCGCTCGAAAAGCTCTCCAACGCATTGCAGGCCGAGGGTTACCACGTCCTCATCTTCATGGCCTCGCAGACCGCCGGCAATATCGACACCGTGCTCGATGAAATCCTCGATTATCAGGTCGACGGCATCATCATGGCATCGGTTGCGCTGTCGTCGGAACTGACGGCGCGCTGCCAGGCGGCGGGCGTTCCGGTGATGCTGTTCAACCGGGCGCAGGACGATGCGGGCATTTCGGCGGTGACATCGGACAACCACGCCGGCGGGCGAGCCGTGGCGCGGTTCCTGCTCGATGGCGGGCACAGACGGTTCGGTCATATTGCGGGCTGGGAGGGCGCCTCCACCCAGCGCGACCGCGAGCAGGGGTTTGCCGACGGGCTGCGCGATGCGGGGATCAACGGCTATGACCGGGAGGTCGGCGATTTCCAGATCGACGAAGCGCGGGCGGCGGCGCGGCGCATGTTCGACCGGCCCGACCGTCCGGACGCGGTCTTTGCGGCCAACGACCATATGGCCTTCGCCGTCATGGATGTGCTGCGCTACGAACTGGGCCTTTCGGTGCCGGACGACGTGTCGGTCGTCGGGTTCGACGACGTGCCGCCCGCCGCATGGCCGGCCTATGACCTGACGACCGTGCGCCAGCGCGCCAACCTGATGGTCGAGCGCACGGTTTCGACGCTTTTAAAGATGATCGAGCAGCCGACCGCGGATGCCGAGCAGCATGTGCTGCCCGCGCCGATGGTCGTGCGCGGCTCGGCACGCATACCTGAGGGCTGGGACGAATGAAGGGCTTTGATGATCGGTTCGCCGATTTTCCCGACTACATATTGGGCATCACCAAGGATATCTGGGAAGATCGCGGCATCCACACGCTGCACCGCTATTATGCCGACGACATTGTGGTGCGGTCGCCCGGTTCGGTGGTGGTGGGCAATCAGGGCGTCATCGCCGCGACGATGGCGACGCTGGCCGAATTTCCCGACCGCCAACTGCTCGGCGAGGACGTGATCTGGTGCGGCACGCCGGAAAAAGGGATGCTGTCGTCCCACCGGATTGTGTCGACGGCCACACATGAGGGTGATGGCGTCTATGGCGCGGCCAGTGGCACGAAGCTGACCTATCGTATTCTGGCCGACTGCCATGCGATCGACAACCAGATCAACGATGAATGGCTGATCCGCGACCAGGGAGCGATCGTCCGGCAAATGGGTTGGGACCCGGCCGACTATGCCCGCAGCCAGATCGACCGCGAGGGCGGGCCGGAGGCCTGCGTCAAGCCGCTGACGCCGGCCAACGACCGTCCCGGACCCTATGAGGGCAAGGGCAATGACGACGCGTTCGGCGCGCGTTACGCCGACATGCTGACGCGCATCATGAACGCCGAAATGGCGGTGATCGGCACCGAATATGACCGGGGATGCCATCTTGAGTTTCCGGGCGGCGTAACCGTCCATGGGCGCGATGCCGCCGACCGGTTCTGGATGGGGCTGCGCGCATCCTTCCCGTCGGCCACATTCACCATCGACCATGTGATGGGCAATCAGGATGCGTCGATGAGCCCGCGCGCGGCGGTGCGCTGGTCGCTGACCGGCAAGCATGAGGGCTGGGGCGCGTTCGGCCGGCCGACCGGCGCCGACGTCTATGTGCTGGGGATCGGCCATGCCGAATACGGTCCGCGCGGCCTCAGGCGCGAATATGTGCTCTATGACGAAACGGCGATCTGGAAGCAGATCGCCTTGCAGACCGGATAGGGCGGGACCGCTCATGACCCAGATCGCAACCACCCATGTCGGCTCGCTGCCGCGCACGCAAAAGGTCGTCGACTACATCTTCGCGCGGGAGAACCAAAGCGTCTACGACCGGGCGGCATTCGACGCGGCGATGGTCGAGGCTGTCGATGAGACCGTGCGCCGGCAGGTCGAAGCCGGCATCGACATCGTTTCGGACGGCGAGACGTCGAAAATCTCCTATGCGACCTATGTCAAGGATCGCTACACGGGCTTTTCGGGGGACAGCCCGCGCAACGCGCCGGCCGACCTCAAACTGTTTCCGTCATTTCTTCAGCGCCTCGCCGATGATGGCGGCACACCGCAATATGCGCGGCCCATGTGCACGGGCGAAGTGCGTTCGAAGGGGCAGGGCGAACTGCAAAAGGACATCGCCAACCTCAAGGCCGGTATCGCGGCCCATGGCGCATCGGGCGGTTTCATGAACGCCGCATCGCCGGGCGTGATCTCGCTGTTTCTGCAGAACGAGCACTACCCGACGCGCGATGCCTATCTGGCGGCGCTCGCCGATGCAATGCGCGAGGAGTATGAGACGATTGTCGCCGCCGGTCTCGACCTGCAGCTTGACTGTCCCGATCTCGCCCTGTCGCGCCACATGCTGTTCACGGACCTGTCGGACGCCGAGTTCGTCAAGATCGCCGAGAGCCATGTCGAGGCGCTCAACCATGCGCTTGAAAACGTGCCGCAGGACCGCGTTCGCGTGCACATTTGCTGGGGCAATTATGAAGGCCCGCACGTATGCGACATCGACATGGCGCAGGTCTTTCCGGTGCTGATGAAGGCCAAGGCGCGCTATCTTCTGTTCGAGACGTCCAATCCGCGCCATGCCCATGAATGGACCGTGTTCCGCGACCGCAAGGCCGAGATCCCCGATGACCGGGTCCTCGTCCCCGGCGTCGTTGACACGACGACCAACTTCGTCGAGCACCGCGAACTGGTGGCCCAGCGCATCGAGCGCTTTGCCGACATTGTCGGCCCCGACCGCGTGATCGCCGGCTCGGACTGCGGCTTCGGCACCTTTGCCGGCTTCGGCGCCGTCGACCCCGAGATCGCCTATGCCAAGCTGGCGACCCTGTCCAAAGGCGCCGAACTGGCATCGGCGCGCCTCTGACGTCATGAGCCGCGAAACGCTGTGCCTCCTGCCGGGCATGATGTGCGACGGGCGCCTGTTTGCGCCGCAGGTCGAGGCGTTGGGTGCCGACCATGACATCGTCATCGGCGACATCACCGGCGCGGACACAATGTCGGCGCTTGCCGAACTCCTGCTTGAAAGCCTGCCGGACCGGTTCAATCTGGCCGGGCTTTCCATGGGCGGCATCGTCGCCCAGGAAATGGTCCGCAAGGCGCCGGATCGGGTCATGCGGCTCGCGCTGATCGATACCAGTTATAGGCCCGACAGCGACCGCCGCAGGGCCATCCGCGACGACCAGATCGCGTGCGTCCGCTCGGACGGGCTGGAGGCGGTCTTCATCGCCGAGATGAAGCCGCATTACCTGGCCCCATCGAACGCCGAGGACATCAAGCTCAACGCCCTGTTCCTCGATATGGCGATGGCGCTGGGTCCGGACGTTTTCGAACGCCAGTCGCTGGCCCTGCGTGACCGGCCGGACCAGACCGAGACCTTGCGCGGCTATGCGGCTCCGTCACTGGTCCTGTGCGGCGCCGAGGATCGCATGTGCCCGCCCGCGATCCACGAGCAGATGGCCGCATTGCTGCCCGATGCCGATCTCGTCATCGTCGAGGGCGCCGGCCACATCACGACGCTCGAAGCACCCGCTGCCGTCAATACGGCACTCGGCGCGTGGCTGACGCGCGCCGCGCAAGCCTGACAAGCGCGATCACGGTCCCTTTGCACAGGCTGGACAGGCCGGGGCGACACATGCCTGTCGCCGAGATCGGTGAGTCGCGATCAAGTGTCCGCATTCGGACAATTTTCTTAAGACGATAATCGATCTGTCGGAATTCATACAAAATAATTTCATGTAATAATTCTGACAGCGATATAGATGCGTTGCAATTCTTACGAAACGCCGCTCGCTGAATGTAATTTATATTTCATCTTGGTGCAATTTTGCCACGCCACCATTCCGATGGATTTCGGCAAAGCATCACGGTTAACGAACTGTTAGAGTTTAAAGTCAAGTTGTGGTTGACGTTCGGTGAACGGGTCTTTGTCGGCCCGCGATCGCCGGACGTGTTGCCGGGTTCTTTTCCGGCGATGTCAGACATTCCTAGCAGGGGGCTTGCTACCATGAAGATGACCGTTGAACGCCACGTGTTGCGCCGCATTTTGCTGGGCACCGCGTCGGGCGTTGCCATTGCTTTGACGATGACCGCGATGACGACCGATGAGGCACTGGCGCAGGAATGTACGGTCAATGGTGCACCCGATGCGGGTGGAACGGTGACGGGGACGGCCGGGGACGATACGATTGCGTGTACAAATGCGCCGACCAGCAAGTACAGCGACATTGTCGGCAACAATGGCAACGACACGATCACGATCACCGACTCGTTCATCGACAACATCGCCGACGCCGATGTGCGCGCGGGCAGCGGCAACGACATCATCACCGTCACCGGCTCGACGATTGCCAGCGATGTCGACGGCGATCAGGACGACGACCAGATCACGGTCACCAATTCGTCGGTCGGCGATGACATTCGTGGCGAGGAAGGCAATGACACGATCACCGTCAACGGCACGACCACTGTCGGAAGGGACATCAGCTCGGGCACCGGCGACGACATATTGAACCTCAATGGCGGGTCGGTGACGCGAGACGTCACGACGTTTTCCGGCAACGATACGGTCAACATCAACGGCATTGCCATTGCCGGCGACGTCGATACCGGCACCGATGACGACACGGTGACGATGAACAGCGGTTCGGTTGGCGGCGACATCGACACAGGCGGCGGCGACGACACGGTCAATTTGGGCGGCGGCACGCTGACGGGCATCGTCGATCTGAACGTGGCCACCCCGACGGGCCAGGACACGGTCAACTTCACCGGCGGCACGACCACCATCAGCGGCATCGTGCAGACCACCAACCGCGGCGTGGTCAATTTCGCCACCGGTTCGACCGTCAACCTGACCGGCGCGCATCTGACCGGCGCCCAGCGCGACGTTGTCTCGCTTGGCGAAGACGCCGACCAGATGGACCTGATCGGCGTGACGCTGAACGCCAATGACGGTTCGGGCGGTTTCTGGAACCTCGATTTCGGCACCAGCGACGACACGATGACCATCGATGGCGGGTCGGTCGTCAATGCCAATATCGACATGGGTACCGGCGCTGATTCGCTGACCATTGGCAACGCTACCATCAACGGCCAGATTTCCGGCAGCGGCACGACGGGCGATGTCTTCAACATCAATCCGGGCGCCACGCTGAACGCCGGTATCGGCTCGGGCGATCTGTTCCTGGGCGACTTCGGCGACGACTTCAACATCAATGGCGGCACGATCAACCCGAACACTCTCGATGCCTATACCGGCGTCCCGGCACGGCCGGACCGCTACTCGCTGTTTGCCGCCGGCGGCACCGACGAGGTCGGCCTGTTCGGCGGTACGATCAACGGCATCGTCAATCTGGGCGGCGGCGCCGACATTCTGGTGATCGACGCAGGCGGCGACGAGTTCACCAGCCGTCCGGACATGCCGGGCACGTCGGCCGCTCCGGGCCTGACGCCGGGCTCGGCGTTCGACGCGCTCGACATCTCCAACGCCCGGTTCGACGGCGATGCGGGTGCCGACGATGTGTTCGTTTTCGACCTGCCCGGCACGTCGAGCAACGATCTGGTCTTCAAGGATTTCGACGACGCTTATTTCTACGGACAGACTTTCTCGTTCGACAACACGCCCGACGGATCGGGACGCCAGCAGAACTCGATCCAGGACGTCTATCTTTATTCGGACGCGACGGGCACGCCGACCACGCTGCAACAGTTCGACGGCGCGCTGGAGATCTTCTCGACGCCGACATCCAGCGTCTTCGGCGACATTATCATCGGCGCCAACAATGGCATCGACATGGTCGATGGCGTGGCGGACGACTCGATCACGGTCCGCAACCTCGATCTGGCGGCGAACAGCTTCGTGCGCTCGGATGTCAACATCTCCACGAGGGTGGCCGATACTGTGCGCGTCCAGTCCAACGTCAACCAACCCAATTCGGGCACGGTGACGATCGATACGCGCATCATCCAGTCGGGCGCGGTCGATGCGACCGGTTCGGTGGCGATCATCGATGATCTGACCCGCGTGGACCCCGACACGCCGACCTCGGCTGCCGGCATTACGCCTTCGACAGTCTTCGTCTTCGCAAACGATCCCAGCGGTGTCGCGCGGACCTTCTTCCTGGTCGATGAGGGCGGCAGCTCCAACGGCGTCTTCCTGCAGTGGGTGACACCGGTCAACAACACGACCATGGCGGCTCCGGCCGCCGCGGCCAGCGCCGGCGCGGCTGCGACCGGCGGCGCGGTGGGCGGCGTTGCCGGCACCGTGGTCGGCGCTGTCGTCGGCGGCATCGTCAGCGGCGCGGGACCCGCACCGGGCTCGACACCACGTTTGTCCGGCGATCCATTGATCATCGAGGCTCCGGACGATCCGGACCGTCCTGACATCATCGATCCCGAACGGCCGCGCGATGTCGTCGACACGCTGGATGATGACGGCCTGCGCGCACGGCGGTCCTTCGCCGGCACCTGCCATGACAATATCTCGACCTGGGTCGATTTGTCCGCCGCCCGCATGGAGCGCGGCGCCACGGCCAGCGGCTCGGCCTTCGATGCCGACAGCTACGGCATCACGGTCGGTGCCGATGTCGACCTTGGCGGCTACGCACTTGATCGCTGCGACATGTGGCGGGTCGGCCTGTTTGGCAATCTCGGCCGCACCGACGTGAGCGTGGCCGGTGGCTCGATGAGCGAGATCGGCAGTTGGCTGGCCGGTGTCTACACGTCGGCACGCTATGAGCAGTTCTACGGCACAGCCATGGCGTTCTACGGCATGAACGACACGACCACCGTCAACACGACGTTGTTCAATGCCACCACCAATGAAGACAGCGCCACGGTCGGCGGTGCCGGCGCCGTCGGTGCCCTGTTCCAGGTCGCATCGAACCTTTATGTCGATCCGCGGATTTCCGGCCATTATCTGGAGATCAACGGCGATCCCTACAGCGACCAGTTCGGCCTGCAATATGAGACCCACACGACCGCTGCGCGGGTCGAGGGCTCCATCGGCCTGATCTACAATGCGCTGAACCAGGCGGGCTTGCCGCTGAGCCTGGAATGGCGCGGCGGCATCGCCTGGGACCGCACGCAGAGCAAGACCGCCTCGCTGGGTGCCGTTTCCACCGCCACGCATGAAGAGGTGCTGTTCAACACCTCGGTCAAGGTGACCACCAACGTCACCGAAACGTTCCGGGTCTATGGCCGGATCGGTGGCGAGTTCGGTGCCGACACGACATCGTTCAACGGCAATGTCGGCTTCCGCGTGCGCTTCTGAACGCGCGTTGCAGACCGCCGAACACCGAGATCGGGAGCCGTCCTTCGGGGCGGCTCTTTCGCGTTTTGCGCGTCCGCTGTCGCGGCCAATGCGGGGCCGGGTGGATCGAGCCGGTCGTCAGCTGGCCAGACGGTCGGCCAGCTTCGCGATGGTGGCTTTGTCGACATTGGCAAAGGCGATGCGCAGATAGTCATCGAGGCCATCGCCAAAACAGGCGCCCGGGATCGTCAGGACGCCGGTGTCGCGCGCCAGGCGTCGTGCGGCCTCGGTCGATGTCAGCTTGCCGAACGGATGGCGCACGAAGGCAAAATAGGCGCCGATCGCACCGATCGACCAGCCGGCCCTTTGTGCCAACGCGGCCTGAAGCGCTGTCGCGCGCTCGGCGATCACCTGACGGTTGGCCTCGCGCCATTCGCCCAAAGCCGGAATGGCGCGCACCACCGCCGCCTGGGGTGCTCTGGGCGCACAAATCTGCAGATTGTCCATCACCTTGGCGATCTGGGCGATGACCGGCGCGCCGCCGGTGACCGCGCCGAGGCGATGGCCGGGGATACAGAAGCTCTTGGAGAAGCTGTAAAGCCCGATCAGCGTGTCACGCCATTGCGGCTGCGCAAACAGGCCATGCGGCGCGCCGGAACCGGGCGGCAGAAAGTCCCGATAGGTCTCGTCGATGATCAGCCATACGCCGCGCCTGCGGCAGATGGCATAAATCTCGGCGAGCAGGTCGGGCGGGTAGACCGCGCCGGTCGGATTGTTCGGCGTGACGATGGCGAGCGCGCGCACGCGTTCATCGATCGCATCGGCGATTTTGGCCGGATCGGGCAGGAAGCGGTTGGCCGGATCGCAGGTGACGGTCCTGGTCGCAATGCCCAGCATGGCGAGCGTCGTCGCCTGGTTGAAATAGTTCGGATTGGTCAACAGCACCATGTCGCCGGGACCCGCCAGCGCCATGGCGGCGGCGAAGAAGGCCTGGTTGCAGCCGGCGGTGATATGGATGTCGGCCGGCGTGATGTCGGCGCCGTAAATGGCGCCGGACCATTTGGCATAGGCGGACCGCAGCGCCGGTTCGCCCTCGATATCACCGTAGCCGGCGTAGGCGGGAGAAGCCGCCATCTCGCCGAGCCAGGCCAGCAGGTCCGGATGCGGCGGATAGCCGGGAACGGCCTGTGACATGTCGATTAGCGGACCCAGCGCGCCGTCATAATCGCGCGCCCAGCCCATCACTTCGGGAATGGGCGGCGGCGCAATGTCGGCAACGAGCGGATTGAAGGGCGGGTGGTTCATCATCATGTCCGGAAGGGGCGGCCGTTTCACAGGCGTTTGCGGGCCGTCTGGCGAACCCGCTTGGCGTTGGCGGGCGCACTGCCCGTACGGCTGCCGGCGTTTCTGCGCAAGGCCCGGCGCGCGACGAGATGCGGTTCGACGCGTGCATCGGGCTCTTCGATCTGCTCGGTGAGCCAGGTAATGAACATCTCGACGATCGGGGCGGCGCGTACATCGTTGCGGCAGGCCAGGAAAAAGCTGTGCGTCGCAGGCACGGCAAGATTGAGCGGCGCCACCAACTGGCCCTTGTTGAGCATGCCGGCGACGGTCAGACTGTCGCCCAGTGCCACGCCATGGCCGGCGAGCGCCGCCTCCATCGCGAGGCGCGCATCGCTCATGAAATGGTGTGCGCCGCGTTCCAGATCGAGCGCATCGGCGGCGGTCAGCCAGGTCCGCCATTCCATACCGTCGTCGGCGTGCAGGATGGTGTGCTTGGCGATATCGCGAACCGACCGGACCGGATGATTGTTGAGCAGGGACGGGCTGACCACGGGAAACAGGTTCAACCGCGTCCAGAGCTTGACCCAACAGTCGGGCCAGCCGCCATCGCCATAAAGGATCGCGATGTCGATATCCGGGTTCTGGATCTGGTTTGCATCATTGCCGGCATGCACGCTCAGGCGCACCTGCGGGAAACGGGCGGTGAAATCGGTCAGGCGAGGGATCAGCCAGAGCGACAAAAGCGCCGGCACGCAGGAAATCGACAGGCTGCCCGAGCTTGTCGGCCGGGTCATCCGCGTCGTCGCCGCTGCAATCTCGTCGAGGGCCGAGGAGACGGACGGCAGCAGCTCGGCGCCATGCTCAGTCAGTTCGAGCTGGCGCCCCCGGCGCTGAAACAGGGCCACACCGAGCCAGGCTTCCAGCGCCTTGATCTGGTGGCTGACCGCGCCATGGGTCACCGACAGTTCCTGCGCGGCCTTGGTCAGCGACCGGTTGCGGGCGGCCGCCTCGAAGGCGCGGAGCGGATTGAGCGGCGGCAGGCGGCGTTTCATGGCATGCCATTCATATGAGAAATTTTCACAAAAAACTCTCTAACAATATCAATTGATTTTTCAAAGGACGCTTGCGACGCTTTCCGTCTGGGCGACGAAGAAACGGGCGGATGCGGCATGGACGACAAGAAGCTGCAGGGGTTGCGCGACAAGTATGGGCAAGCCCATGGCGGAGAGATCCATGATCCCGCCCTTCGCGCCGTCGCCGACAGGATCTTTTCGGAGGACGGCACGCGCCTTGCGCCCTATGCCGGATTGCCGACGCTTCTCGATGCGCCATACCGGCCGATCGATGCCAATGCGCCCGACTTGTCGGAGCTTCAGGTCGCCCTGTTCGGCGTGCCGATGGACCTTGGCGTGACCAACCGGAACGGATCGCGGTTCGGGCCGAGGGCGTTGCGCGCGATCGAGCGGATCGGTCCCTACAATCATGTGCTCGGAACGGCGCCCGTGTTCGAACTGGCCGTCGCCGATATTGGGGACGTGCCGTTTGGCAGCCGCTTCCGGCTCGAACAGAGCCATGACGACATCGAGCGCTATGTCGATGCGATCGTGGCGGCGGGCGTTGCGCCGCTTGCCGCAGGCGGTGATCACTCAATCAGTCATCCGATCCTCAAATCGGTGGGCCGCGACCGCCCGGTCGGCATGATCCATATTGATGCCCATTGCGACACGGGCGGGGCGTTCGACGGCACCAAGTTCCACCATGGCGGGCCGTTCCGCAACGCGGTGCTGGACGGCGTTCTCGATCCCGAGCGGACGATCCAGATCGGCATTCGGGGTTCGGCGGAATATTTGTGGGAGTTTTCGGCCGAAAGCGGCATGGGCGTGATCCACGCCGAGGAGGTGCCGCAGCTGGGCATCGCCGAAGTCGCCCGTCGGGCGCTTGAGACGGTCGGTGACGGGCCGGTCTATCTGTCGTTTGACATCGACTCCATCGACCCGGCCTTCGCGCCCGGAACGGGAACGCCGGAAGTGGGCGGTCTGACGACGCGCGAGGTTCTTGAATTGCTGCGCGCGCTCAAGGGTGTCAATCTGGTCGGCGGCGACGTGGTCGAGGTCGCACCGCAATATGACGCGACGACCAACACGGCGCATGCGGGCGCGCAGGTGTTGTTCGAGATATTGAGCCTGATGGTGTTCAGCCCGGCCATCGGCGCCAAAAGCACATAGACGGGATTGACGGGCCTTGCGTCGGCGGACATCCAACCGCCGGGCGCTCAAACGCACAAGGGAGATGATGATGACTGAATTGTTCAAGAAGGCGATGCGCCGGCGCACGGTGCTAGGCGGTGCGGCGGCGATGGCCGGTACGCTTTCCATGCCATCCATCCTGCGGGCCCAGGACCGCTCGCTGAAGGTTGGTGTCTATGGCGGCTACTTCAAGGATTCCTTCGACGCCAACATTTTCCCGGTCTTCACCGAGGAGACCGGCATTGCCGTTGAATCGGTGGCCGAGCCGACGGGCGAAGCCTGGCTGGTGCAGCTCGAGCAGGCGGCCCGCGCGGGCCGCGCGCCGGCGGACGTGTCCATGATGGCGCAGACGCCGACGCGCCGCGGCATGACCACCGATCTGTGGGCGCCGCTCGACCCGGCGCGCATTTCCAATTTCGACGATCTGCTGCCGACTTTCGTCGCCGAATATCCCGACGGGCGGCTGGCGGGCGTTGGCGCCGTTGCCTGGTACATCACGCTCGTCACCAACACCGAAACCTATCCCGAGGCGCCGGAAAGCTGGATGGCGCTTTGGGACGAGGCCAATGCCGACAAGCTCGGCCTTCTGGCGCTTGTCTCCAATTCGTTCCTGCTCGAAGTGACGGCCAAGACCCACATGGGCGGCACCAATGCGCTGGACACCGAAGAGGGCCAGTTGGCCGCCTTCGAAAAGCTCGCCGAGCTCAAGCCGAATGTGCGGTTGTGGTACCGCGACGAGGCGCAGTTCGAGCAGGCGCTCAAGTCGGGCGAGATCCCGATGGGGCAGTACTATCACGATGTGACCGGCCTTGCTGCCGCCGATGGCCATCCGGTTCGGTCGACCTTCCCCAAGGAGGGCGGCATTCTGGATTCGGGCAATTGGTGCCTGTCGCGCGCGTCTGAGAAGTCGGACGAAGCGCATGTCTTCATCGACTTCATGAGCCGGCCGGAAACCCAGGGAATGCTGTCGCGCAAGGTGGGCACCGCGCCGACGCTTGCAAGGAGCGTGCTGGACCTGACCGAAGAGGAGTTCTCGGCCGTGTCGTCGGAGATCGATCCGATCGTGCCGCGCTACGATCTCTACATGGAGAAGGGCGACTGGCTGAACCAGAAATGGACCGAGCTGATCGTCGGCTGATCCGCCATCCTGCCCCGCCGCCGCGCAATGCAGCGGCGGGGCCAATCTATCATGTGTGCAGGGGGCGCCATGTCGGGCCTTGAACTGCGGGACGTGACCAAACGGTTTGGCACGTTCACGGCGGTCGACAGCATCAATCTGGACGTTCCCGACGGCACGTTCGTGTGCCTCTTGGGCCCGTCCGGCTGTGGCAAAACTACGCTTTTGCGCATGATCGCCGGGCTCGAGGAACCCAGCGAAGGCTTCATCCTGATCGATGGCGCGGACATGACCCCCGTGCCCACGCACAAGCGCAATCTGGGCATGGTGTTCCAGTCGCTGGCGCTGTTTCCGCATCTCAATGTCGGCGAGAACATCGCCTATCCGCTGCGCATTCGCGGCGTCGATGCGGCCAGGCAGAAGGCGCGCGTGGACGAATTGCTGGAGCTGATCCATCTGCCCGGCTATGCCGAGCGCGGCATTTCGCAATTGTCGGGTGGCCAGCGCCAGCGCGTCGCCATCGCCCGGGCCCTTGCCCTGTCGCCGAAACTGTTCCTGCTCGATGAGCCGCTCTCGGCGCTCGACGCCAAGCTGCGCGAAGCCATGCAGGTCGAGTTGCGCCAGTTGCAGCAGCAATTGGGCATCACGACGATCGTCGTCACCCACGACCAGCGCGAGGCGATGACGATGGCTGACCTGGTTGTCGTGATGGGCGAAGCGCGCATCCGCCAGGCGGCGGCGCCCGTCGAGATCTACCGGCAGCCCGCCGATGCGTTTGTCGCCGACTTCATCGGGTCGACCAATCTGCTCGATTTTGCCGCCGACAGCACCGGCCGCATTGAGGTGCTCGGCGGCGCGATTGCCGGCCTTGAGGCGCCCGACGGGCTGGGGCAGGGGCGCATCTCGATCCGGCCCGAGGACGTGCATTTGGTCGCACCGGGCGAGGGCCATGACGGCACCGTGACCTTTGTGCGCGATCTGGGCGGGACCATCGAGACGTTCGTCGATGTGGGCGGCAGCACAATCGTCGCCGTGACGACCCCGCGCGACCGGACGGGCATCAAGGCCGGCGACAAGGTCGGCGTCGTCTTCCCGCCTGAGGCCTGCGTGGTGCTCGCCCGATGAGGCGTGAACCGCCGCGAAGCGCCGCCGACTACGCGCCGATTGTCTTTCCGGGCGTGATGCTGCTGGTCTTTTTCGTGATCCCGTTTTCGATCATGTTCGCGGTCAGTTTCTTCAGGCGCAATCCGGCGGGCTTTTATTCGCCCGATTTCGTCTTCGACAATTATGCGCGCTTTCTGACGCCTTTCTTCGGAACGGTGCTGGGCTTTTCGCTGCTTCTGGCGATCCTGGTGGCCATCATCTGCGTCGCGGTCTCGGTGCCGTTCACCGTGCTTCTGGCGCGCGCCTCGCGCCGGGCGCAGACGCTGTGGCTCGTCGCGCTCCTGTCGGTCCTGTCGCTCTCCGAAGTGATCATCGGCTTTTCCTGGTCGACGCTTCTGTCGCGGACGGCGGGCATCACCAACCTCTTCGTCGCGATCGGGCTTATGGAGGAACCGCGCGCGCTTTTGCCCGGCTTTGGCGCGGTTTTGACCGGCATGGTCTATCAGGCGCTGCCCTATACGATTCTGATCCTTTACCCGGCGATCGTCCGGCTCGATCCGACGCTGATGGAAGCCGCCCGGACGCTCGGCGCCTCGCCGGTCAGGGCGTTCTTCAACGTGGTGGTTCCGGCCATGCGCAACACGATCGTCGCGACGCTGATCATGGTGTTCGTCTTCGCGCTCGGCTCCTATCTGCTGCCGCAGATCCTGGGACGGCCGCGGCACTGGACGCTGTCGGTGCTGATCACCGATCAGGCGATCCTGCAATCGAATATGCCGTTTGCCGCGGCGATGGCGGTGTTCCTGGTCCTCATTTCGCTTGCACTGGTCGGCCTCACCGTGATGGCCGGTGGCCGAAGGGACGCGTCATGACGGGCCGCATCCTGCAACATCTCTTCCTGGGGCTGGTGGGCCTTTTCCTCGCCATGCCGCTGATCGTCGTCGCCGGCGTGTCGGTGAACGAGAAGAAGTCGCTCACCTTCCCGCCGGACGGGTTTTCGCTCGCCTGGTATGGCGAACTGTTCACCGATCCGGGCTGGCGCGGCGCGCTTGTCGCCTCGGTGCTGCTGGCGGCATTTGCCGCCGCGCTCGCGGTGATCATCGCATTGCCGCTCGCCTATTTCCTGTGGCGGCGCATCGCGCCATGGGCCAACATCTTCCGGCTTCTGGGCGTTGCGCCCTTCATCCTGCCGCCGGTGATCACGGCGCTCGGTTTCCTCAGCTTCTGGGCGACGGCCGGTGTTTACGGCCAGCCGGTGACGGCGGTGATCAGCCACGCCATCTTCTTCGTCACCCTGCCGCTGGTGACGATTTCCCTTGGTTTCACCACCATCGACCGCGCCCTGGTCGAAGCGGCGGCGACGATGGGCGCCGACGACCGAACCATCGTTCGGACGATCATCCTGCCGCTGATCGTGCCCTACATCATCTCCGGCTACGCGTTCGCGTTCGTCCTGTCGCTGAACGAATATATCATCGCCTACATGACGGTCGGATTCACCGTCGAAACGCTGCCGATCAAGGTCTTCAACGCGCTGCGCTACGGATACACGCCGACGATGGCGTCGGCCTCGGTGGTCTTCGTGCTCGTTGCCGCGCTGGTCTTCGGCCTGATCGCCCGGTTCGGCGATATCCGCCGGCTTCTGGGCGCGATGCGGTCGGACGGCTGACGATGCTGATTGCCGTTCTCCAGATGCAAGCGGTCCCCGGCGATGTGGACGCCAATCTGTCCCGTATCGGGGATGCGGCGCGCCGGGCGGCGGAGATGGGCGCCGGGCTGCTGGTCGCGCCCGAACTGGCGCTTGGCGGCTATGGCGCGGGTGAGGGCATGACCGGCTTGTTGCCTAGTGACGCGCCGCTCGTCAAACTCGGCGCGATGGCCGAAGCGCACGACATCGCCATTGTTGCCGGCTTTGCCGAAACGGGCGAGGCGTGCCTTCACAACAGCGCAGCGTTTGTGACGGGACGGGCCGCGCCAATCATCTACCGCAAATCCCATCTTTACGGGCCGTACGAGAAGGGTCTTTTCGAGCCGGTCGCCCCGCAAACCATCATCGTCGCCCATGGCGGACTGAAGATCGGCATGCTGATCTGCTACGATGTGGAATTTCCGGAAAATGTCCGGCGGCTGGCGCTGGCCGGCGCCGACCTGATCGCTGTGCCGACGGCCCTGCCGCTCGGGCCCGATGCGGCGTTCATCGCGTCCACCATGGTTCCGGTGCGCGCGTTCGAGAACCAAATCTTCATCGCCTATGCGGACAATTGTGGCGCCGATGGCCGCTTTGCCTATCAGGGCATGTCGACGATCGTTGCGCCGGACGGCACGGCATTGGCCTCTGCTCCGGTTGAGGGCGATGCGCTGATCGTCGCCGATATCGATCCCGATGCCTTTGCGGCGAGCCGCGAACGCAACGCCTATCTGCGCGATCTGGAAGGTTAGACGCCGGACTTCAGCCGGTCGATCAGCGCGTCGAGCATCGCGTCGCACCGTTCGAGTTGCTCCACGGTCACGAACTCGTCCGGCTTGTGGCCCTGTGCCATGGAGCCGGGACCGCAGATCACCGTCTGGATGCCGAGGTCGCGGTGGAACAGGCCGCCTTCTGTGCCGTAGGCAAGCTTGATCGTGTCGTTGCCGCCGGTCAGCGATTTGACGAACGACACGACCTCCGCGTCGACGGGCGTCTCGAGACCAGGATAGGAAAAGAGCGTTGCGATCTCGATTCCGCTTTCGGGGGCAACGTCATGATATTGCGCGGCAATTACGCCTGCGGCTTCACCGATCGACGCGATCATCGCCGCCGGATCGTCCTCGGCAAGATTGCGGATCTCGAAATCGAGCACGCACCGGTTGGGCACGATGTTGACCTGCACGCCGCCGGCGATGATGCCGGCATGGACTGTGGTGTAGGGCACGTCGTAGGCGGCGTCGGAAGCGCCCCTGTCGGCGATCTCCGCCTGCATCTTGCGCAGATGGGTGACCAGATCGGTTGCCAGATGGATGGCGTTGACGCCGGTCGGTGCCAGTGCGGAATGGGCCTCGCGCCCGGTGCAGATGGCGCGCAGGGCCGTCTTGCCCTTGTGGCCGGTGCCCACCTGCATGGATGTCGGCTCGCCGACGATGCAAAAGCGTGGGCGGAAGGGCGCTTTGGCCAGCATGTCGATCAGGCTGCGCACGCCGATGCAGCCGATCTCCTCGTCATGGGAGAAGGCGAGATGGAGCGGCGTTGCTAGTTCGGATCGCGCGGCCCTGACAGCGGCGGCGGTGGCGGCAGCGACAAACCCCTTCATGTCCGCAGTTCCGCGTCCATACAGCTTGCCGTCGCGCTGGGTTAGTTCGAAGGGCGGGACCGTCCAGTCCTGCCCCTCGACCGGCACGACATCGGTGTGGCCGGAAAGGGCGATACCGGGCCGGTCACGCGGGCCGATCGTGGCGTAGAGATTGGCTTTTGTGCCTGTCTCGTCGCCGATCAGGTGCACATCCGCGCCGGCGTCTTCCAGAAGATCGCGCAGGAAGACGATCAGCGGCATGTTGGGCCGGTCGCTGACCGTGTCGAAGGCGATCAGGCGGCCGAGAAGTTCGCGTGTATCCATGTCGTTCCTGCGCGGGCGCGATGGCGTTCCCGTGTCATCGGCCATCGCCGCGCCCGGCACAAGGGCTCGTCCGATCGGGTCGCCGATGTTCAGAAGGTCGGCGGCGTGCAGGCGCTGACGATGGTGCAGGGTTTGCCCGACACGTTGCGGAACCGGTGCGGCTGTCGGCTGTCGAACAGATAGGCGTCGCCCTTGGTCAGGCTCCGCGTTTCGCCGCCGACGGTAATCTCGATCTCGCCCTCGATGACGATGCCGGTTTCCTCGCCCTCATGGGCGTAGCTCTCAGGACCGGTGTCCGCTCCTGGCGGGTAGTGTTCATGCAGCATCTGGATGGTGCTCTGGCCCGCCGCGCCGACCTGGCGGAAACTGATGCGGCTCGCCGCGTCCGGCTTTTGAGTGCCAAACGTCGCCTCGGGGTTGATCTCGCGCAGTTCGCCAGCCTTGAAGTGCCATCGGCCGGTGGACGTGTCGTTATCTGCAAAAAAGTCGCCCAGCGACATGCCGAGCCCGGTGAGGATCTTCTTCAATGTCGCGACCGACGGGCTGGTTCGGCCCTGTTCGATCATCGAGATCATCGAGCCGGTGATGCCGGCTGCGGCCGCCAGTTGGCGTTGCGACAGGCCGCGTTCCTCGCGTGCGCCGCGCAGGCGTTCGGCCACCTCGTTTTCGGTCACGCGCCCCTCCCGGATCGATGCGATGGCTCGTCTTGTGTCATGGCGGATCGGTTTCGAGCAAGGGCGCGTCGACAGTGTGATTAATATATTTGACAATCTGATCCATATATTGAAAGGCTGGCGCCGACATTCGCTTTGTGGAGGCAGTCATGACCAACGCCCAGATCCAGGCCCGCCGGACCGACGCCATTGCACGCGGCGTCGGCATGATGACGCAGGTCTATGCGGACCGCGCCGAGAATGCGGAAATCTGGGACGCCGAGGGCCAACGCTTCATCGATTTCGCCTCGGGCATCGCGGTTCTGAACACTGGGCACCGGCATCCGAAGGTGATGGAAGCGGTTCACGGCCAGCTCGACCGCTTCACCCACACCTGCCATCAGGTCGTGCCTTATGAAAACTATGTCGCGCTGGCCGAACGGCTGAACGCCATCGTGCCCGGCCCGACGCCGAAAAAGACGGTGTTCGTGACGACCGGTGCGGAGGCATGCGAAAACGCGGTCAAGATCGCCCGCGCCGCGACGGGCCGCAACGCGGTCATCGCCTTTTCGGGCGGCTTTCACGGCCGCACCTTCATGGGCATGGCGCTGACCGGCAAGGTCGCGCCCTATAAGCTCGGCTTCGGCGCCATGCCGGCGGACGTGTTCCATGCGCCGTTTCCCGTGCCGCTGCACGGCGTGACCGAGGATGACGCGCTGGCCGCGCTCGACAGGCTGTTCAAGGCCGATGTCGATCCGGCGCGCGTGGCGGCGATCGCCATCGAGCCGGTGCAGGGCGAGGGCGGTTTCTACCAGGCGCCCGCGCGCTTCATCAAACGCTTGCGCGAAATCTGTGACGAACACGGCATTTTGCTGATCATGGACGAGGTGCAGACCGGCTTTGCGCGCACGGGCAAGCTGCTTGCGACCGAACATTACGACATCGAGCCGGATCTGGTGACGATGGCCAAGAGCCTCGCCGGCGGGTTTCCACTCGCTGCGGTCACGGGCAAGGCGGAGATCATGGATGCGCCGGCGCCGGGCGGCCTTGGCGGCACCTATGGGGGTAGCCCGATCGGCGTCGCCGCTGCCCATGCGGTGCTCGACGTGATCGAAGAGGAAGGGCTGTGCGCGCGGGCCGACCAGCTTGGCGCGCGTCTGAAGCAGCGGCTTGAAAGCCTGCGCGACGACGTGCCGGAGATTGCCGATACTCGCGGGCCGGGTTTCATGAATGCGGTCGAGTTCAATGATGCGGCAACCAAAATGCCCGATGGAGCGTTTGCAACCCGCGTCCGCACCGAAGCCTTTTCGCGGGGCTTGATCCTTTTGACGTGCGGCGTCTATGGCAACGTCATCCGGTTTCTCGCACCGATCACGATCCAGGACGAGATTTTCTCCGAGGCGCTCGATATTCTCGAAGCGTCCATCCGCGCTGCACGGGAGGCATGAATGACGATATCCGATAAACTTCTGGGCAAACTTTCCGACCCCGGCCTGCTGCCGGCCGCCGGCTGTCTGAACGGCGAATGGATCGCCAAATCCGACAGCGGCAAGACGTTCGATGTCACCAATCCGGCCAATGGCGAGACGATCGCCACCCTGCCGGACATGGGCGCCGCCGAAACCGCGCGGGCGATCGACGCGGCCTATGATGCGCAAAAGCAATGGGCCGCCAAGACCGCCAAGGAGCGGTCGGCGATGCTGCGAAAGCTCAACGATCTGATGCTGGCCCATGTCGACGATCTGGCGATCATCCTCACGACGGAAATGGGCAAGCCGGTTGGCGAGGCCGGCGGCGAAATCCGTTATGGCGCGTCCTATCTGGAATGGTTCGCCGAAGAGGCCAAGCGGATCGATGGCGATGTCCTGCCCGGCCAGCAGGCCGACAAGCGTGTCGTCGTCCTCAAGCAGCCGGTCGGCGTCGTCGGTATGATCACGCCGTGGAATTTTCCGAACGCCATGCTGGCCCGCAAGATGGCGCCGGCGCTGGCAGTCGGTTGCGCCGTCGTCTCCAAACCGGCCGCACAGACGCCGCTGTCGGCCATCGCGATGGCGGTTCTGTGCGAGCGGGCGGGCCTGCCTGCCGGTCTGTTCAACCTGATCGTCGGCACCAGCGGGTCCGAGGTCGGCAAGGAAATGTGCGCCAACCCCAAGCTGCGCAAGCTCAGCTTCACCGGCTCAACGGAAGTCGGCCGCATCCTGATGCGCCAGGGCGCCGACCAGATCCTCAAGCTGAGCCTGGAACTGGGCGGCAATGCGCCGTTCATCGTCTTCGACGATGCCGATCTCGATGCGGCCGCCAAGGGCGCGATCATGTCGAAATACCGCAATGCGGGGCAGACCTGCGTCTGCGCCAACCGCATCTATGTGCAGGACGGCGTCTATGACGCGTTTGCCGAAAAGTTCGCGGCCCAAGCGGAAGCGCTGAAGGGCGGCGACGGGTTCGAGGACGGTGTCGACATGGGGCCGCTGATCGACGAGGCGGGGCTGGCAAAGGTGGAAGATCACGTGGCCGACGCCTTGTCGAAGGGCGCCGAACTGGTGACCGGCGGCAGCCGGTCGAATTCCGGCGCGCTGTTCTACCAGCCGACGGTTCTGCGCAACGTCACGCGCGAGATGAAGGTCGCCCGCGAGGAGACGTTCGGGCCGGTGGCGCCGCTGTTCCGGTTCGACACGGTCGAGGACGTGATCGAGCAGGCCAACGCGACCGAATTCGGCCTTGCCGCTTATTTCTTTGCGCGCGACCTGTCGCGTGTCTGGCGGGTGGCCGAAGCGCTCGAATATGGCATGGTCGGCGTCAACACTGGCATCATTTCCAACGAGGGCGCGCCGTTTGGCGGTGTCAAACAGTCCGGCCTCGGCCGCGAGGGCTCCAAGTACGGTGCCGACGATTATCTCGAAATGAAATATGTCTGCATGGGCGGGGTCTGACTAGGCCACGCAACTGGGATCACCGGCGGCCGGTCAATAGAACCGGCCGTCCACCACTACCCCCCGGGCGTGCAGGTCATCGTCAAGCAGTGTGATGCTGGCGCGGCGACCGGCCATGATCAGGCCCAGTTCGCCGCCAAGGCCCAGCGCATGCGCCACATTGGTGCCGGCCATCTTCAGCGCTGCGGCGCGCGAGACGCCCATCATCGAGATCGCGTTGCGCACGGCTTCGTCCATCGCCAGATGGGCGCCGGCAAGCGTGCCGTCCGGCCCGCGCAGGCGACCCTCATCGAGCGTCACCGGCGTGCCGTAAAGGTCGAACGCGGTGAGCGTGCCGGCAAGCGTCTTCATCGCATCGGTGACGAGACACAGCCGGTTGCCCATCAGTCGCGCGGCCATCGCCAGGTTGCCCGGATGGACATGGACGCCGTCGGCGATGATGCCCGCCGCCAGTTCTGCGCGCATCAGCGCGCTGCCGACGATGCCGGGGTCTCGGCCGGCGATCTGCGACTGTGCGTTGAACAGATGCGTCACGCCGCTGATGCCCGCTTCGATCGCAGTGTTGATCTGGGCGGCGGTCGCGTTGGAATGGCCGACAAAGACAAGCGCGCCCGACCGGGCCAGACGCCCGACGAGATCATGGTCCTGGCATTCGGGCGCCAGCGTGACGAGCACCGTGCCTGCAGCCTCGCCGATCGCCGCCACGTCGGCGTCGGTCATCGGCCGGATGAAACGCGGTGGATGAATGCCGGGCCGGTCAGGCGACAGGAACGGGCCCTCAAGGTGAATGCCGAGCACGCCGGGCGAGCGGCGCTCGACCGCCTGGTTGGCCGCGGCGATCGCCGCGCGGTAATCCATGTCCGGCGCGGTGATGAAGGTGGGCAGTATGTGCGCCGTGCCGCCCTGGCGGGCGCCGGCTGCGATGCGGGCGATGGCATCCGCTGTCGGTTCCTCGTTGAACTGGGTGTCCGCGGCGCCGTTGATCTGCATGTCGATGAAACCCGGCGCTGCGATGCCGGCCTGGATCGTGTCGGGCGGCAACGGGTCGCCGGCGGGGCATTCGCGCACCTGCGCGATCATTCCGTCCTTGATGGTGATCAGTCGGTCATGCGCCGGCCTGTCCGACAGCCCGTCAAACAGCGTGCGTGCGAACAGCCTCGCAACAGGTCGGCCGTGCTCAGACAAGGCCGGGTTCCTCGCCGTCGGGGTGGATCTCCTGGTAATAGTCGATCAGTTCGAGGCCGGCGGCCGCCTCGCGGTCGATGATCACCGTCGCCCTGGGGTGGAGTTGCAGCGCGGTGGCCGGGCAGTCGGCCCCCAGCGGACCTTCCACCATGCGGGCGACGGCGGCGGCCTTGGCCCCGCCGGTCGCCACCAGGACGCAATGGCGCGCCTCGAGTATGTTGGCAATGCCCATGGTGATCGCGTAGCGCGGAACCTCTTCGGGCCGCTCGAAGAAGCTGGCGTTGGCCGCGCGTGTGTTCTGCGTCAGCGTCTTGATGCGTGTCCGCGCGCCAAGGCTCGATGTCGGCTCGTTGAAGCCGATATGGCCGTTGCGGCCAATGCCCAGAAGCTGGATGTCGATGCCGCCGGCCGCGGCGATGGCCGCGTCATAGCGCAGTGCTTCCGCATCGGGATCGGACGCATCGCCGCGCGGCAGGTGACAGGCGTCGGCATCGATATCGACATGATCGAACAAAAGCCGGCGCATCGTTTGCCGGTAGGATTGGGCATGGTCTGGCGACAGGCCGACATATTCATCGAGATTGAACGTCGTTGCGCCGGAAAACGAGATCGCGCCCGCACGGAAACGAGCCACCAGGTCGGCATAGACCGGCTCCATCGTCGAACCGGTCGCAAGGCCGAGGACCGGTCTGTCTTTGCCGTCAAGAACGCCGGCGACAAGGCCGGCGGCGCGCGTTGCGGCGCGCGCGGCGTTCGGAACAACGAGAACTTTCATGTCAAAGCCGCGCTCCGGCCTCGGTGAACAGGTAGGACGCGCCGTCGGAAATCCGGAACCTCACCGTTTCCCCCGGCGCCGGATGGACGCCGCGCGGCAGTTCGGCGACGATCGAACCGTCACGGCTGGCGGCATTGTAGAGGAACACGTTGCTGCCCAGATCCTCAACGATCTCGCAGGTGAGCGTGATGTCGGAGGGTTCGCCATCGCGCGCCCAGACCAGATCCTCGGGCCGGACGCCGAAAACCGCTTCGCCGGGCAGGGCCGCAAGCCGGTCGCGCAGCGGCGCGCTGAATGCCTTGAGCCCCATGGCGGGCACGTCGATCACTGCGTGGCCCTCGCCATCGCCGGCATGAACGATTGCCGGCATCAGGTTCATGCGCGGCGAGCCGATGAAACCGGCGACGAATGTGTTGTCGGGATCGGCATAGAGTTCCGAAGGCGGGCCGACCTGTTCTATGCGGCCGTCACGCAGCACGACGATGCGCGTCGCCAGCGTCATCGCCTCGACCTGGTCGTGGGTGACATAGATCATGGTCGCGCCCAATTCGCGGTGCAGTTTGGCGATCTCCAGCCGCATCTGCACGCGCAGTTCGGCGTCAAGGTTGGAGAGCGGTTCGTCGAACAGGAACACTTTGGGGTCGCGCACGATGGTGCGGCCGATGGCGACGCGCTGGCGCTGCCCGCCGGAAAGCTGCTTGGGCTTGCGGTCGAGATAGTTTTCGAGCTGCAGCGTGCGCGCGGCCTTGAGCACCAGCTGTTCCCGCTCGGCCTTTGACACGCCCGCCATTTCGAGCCCGAAGGCCATGTTCTCGCGCACGGTCATGTGCGGATAGAGCGCGTAGGTCTGGAACACCATGGCGACGCCGCGTTCGGAGGGCTCCTTGCCGGTCACATCGGAGCCGTCGATCAGGATCTGGCCGCCGGACGCGGTCTCAAGGCCGGCGACCATGCGCAGCAGTGTTGACTTGCCGCAGCCGGACGGGCCGACGATCACCACGAACTCGCCGCTCTGGACCGTCAGGTCGAGCGGCTCGATCACCCGGACGCTACCGAACGATTTGCTCACATTGCGCAGTTCGGTGACTGCCATTTTGCTACTCCGGACAGGGTGTCATTTGACGGCGCCCTCGGTCAGGCCGGTGACGAACCAGCGCCCGATCAGCGCAAAGACGATGACGACGGGCAGGATGGCAAGGCTCGCGCCCGCAAGCAGCAGGCCCCAATCGACCTGATACTGGCCGATAATGCCCGAAAAGCCGACCGGTATGGTGCGCTTGGCATCGGACAGGATCATCACCGAGGCGAACACATATTCGGTCCACGAGGTGACGAAGGCGAAGATGGCGACGGCGGCGATCCCCGGCGCGGTGAGCGGGATCATGATGCGGCGCAGCACCGTCAGCGGCGGACCGCCATCGAGACGCGCCGCCTCTTCGATCTCGCGGGGAATTGAGCCGAAGAAGGAACGCAGCATCCAGATCGCAAAGGGCAGCGCGAAGGCGACATTGACGATGATCAAGGCCAGGCGCGTGTCGACCAGCCCGGCCTTTGCGAACATGGTGAAAAGCGGGATCAGAACGACGATCGAGGGAAAGGCATAGGCGAGCAGGATCACCCGGTACCATGTTTCGCGTCCGCGAAATTCGAGCCGGAAGAAGGCATAGCCGGCCGGAATCGCCAGCAGCAATGTCAGAAAAGCCGACAGGCCGGATACGAACACCGAGTTGACCAGATAGGTGCCATAGTCGGACGAGGACAGGAGCTTGTCATAGTGCTGCCAGGTGAACGATTGCGGAAACATCGTCGGCACGCGGGCGATGATTTCCTGCGGCAGCTTGAACGAGCCGGAGACCACCCACCAGAAGGGCAGGCCGACGAGCGCGACGAAAAAGCCCAGCCCGGCGGCCAGCGTCAGGTTCCATCCCATGGTGCGCTTCATCGTTCGTCTCCCGAGCGGGCGAGCGAGCGCGTGGCGACGATGGCAAATGTCATCAAAAGCAGCGTCGAAAGCACGGCGATGGTTGCCGCCTCGCTCATCCGATAACTGCGAAAGGCGGTTTCATAGATCAGGACGGGCAGGGTGCGCGTGCCGCCGGCGGGGCCGCCCTGCGTCATCAGCCAGATGATATCGAAGACGTTGAACGACAACAGCGTTCCGATGATCAGGAGCACCGTCAGCGTGGGCGCCAAAAGCGGCCAGGTGATGCGGGTGAAACGGCGGACGGGGCCGGCGCCGTCGATGCGCGCGGCCTCGTAGAGTTCCGACGGGATGCGGGTCAATCCGGCCAGCATCATCAAGGCGATGAACGGGAACCAGCGCCAGGAATTGATGAAGACGAGCGTTGCGAAGGCGCTCTCGGGGGTGGCGAAGAAGCCGATCGGCCGGTCGGTGATGCCGGCCTGCATCATCAGCGGATTGATCATGCCGCCCGAGGTCGAAAACAGCCAGCGCCAGATCATGACGACGACGACCGTGGGCACGATCCATGTCAGGATGATCCAGGTGCGCGCGACGCGCACGCCCGGAAACTTCTGGTGCAGGATCAGCGCGGCGGCCAGCGCCAGAAGCGTCTGCAGCACCGCATTGGCGAGCACCCAGGCCAGGCTGAGGCCGGCCGAATCCCAAAACGCGCCGTTGGTCAGGATGAAGCGGTAGTTCTCAAAGCCGACCCATTGTCCACTGGTGCCGACGCCGCGCACATTCTGCAGGCTGAGAAGGAAGGCCGATACCAACGGCCATGCGAGGATGGCCGCCAGAAAAAGGAGCGCCGGGGCGACGAACGCGAGCGCAAGGATCGGGTTGCGTGCCACGGCGGGGTCTCTTGGTCAGCGCGACAGGTCTTCCATGCGCGCCTGGCCGGCGGTGACAGCCTCGGCCGGCGCCATGTCACTGACGACGACGCTCTGAAGCGTTTCGGCCAGGACATTTTGCGCCGAGATCGCAGCGATCGCCGGAAACACGCGGCCGGAGGTGAAGCCGAACAGCTTGCCGTTCTGGCCGTTGGCGATCACGGTCTCGATCTGCTCGCGATATTCCTGCACGACCGGATCGTTCCAGAACGAATCGGCTTCGGCGCCATCGGCGGTCACCGGCATGAACAGCCCCGGCTCCATGTTCAGGAAGCGGCCGTAATTTTCCGGCTGGAGCAGGAAGCGGATGAACGCCTTGGACGCTTCGCGTTCGGCCTCTTCCTGCGACAGAAGCATCACCGCATTGGCGTAGGCGATGGTCGCATTGTCGTCCGAGCCGTCCTTGGTGGGGATGGCTGCGACGCCCAGATCGGCCGCATCGCCTTCGGCTTGGTTTTCATAGGTGGAGATGACGGTGAATTGCATGACCATGCCGCAGCTTGCGGACGCAAAGCAGGCTTCCGCCTCGCCCCACGTCCACGACGTGGCATCGGGCGGCGAGAACTCCATCATGGAATTGTAGAAATCGTAGGCGGCCACCGTTTCGGGATTGTCGAACCGCAGTGTGCCGTCCTCATTGTAGAGTTCGGACGCGCCGCCATTGACCATCACGGAGTAGACGGTCTGGTCGGTGTATAGCTGCTTGTTGGCCGGCAGGCCCATGCCGAAGCGGCCATCGGCGGTCAGCGTCTCGGCCGCCGCGCGCCATTCGTCCCAGCTTGCGGGGACGTCGATGCCCGCTTCCTCGAACACGCTTTTGCGGTACCAAAGGTTCAGCGTCATATTGTAGAGCGGTACGGCCCATACCCCGTCGTCATAGCTGTAGGCTTCCACGGTGCTGTCGACGAAATCGTGCTCGGCATCGAGTTCGGCGACGAAATCGGCGAGCGAGGTCAAAGCGCCCATCTCCTTGAGGATCGGGGCGAAATCCGGGATGGCGAACAGCATGTCAGGGCCTGTTCCCGCGGCAAGGGCTGCGGGCGCCTTGGCGTAGATCTCGCCCCAGTTCTGCGGTTCCTGGCTGACGGTGATGTCCGGATTGGCGGCGTTGAACTCGTCGATCAGCATCTGGATGCGCTCGACGCGGTGCGGCGGCTGTTCCATGTGCCAAAGGGTGACTTCGACAGGCGCGGCGAACACCTGGGCAGGAATGGCGAGCATCGAACCAGCCAGGAGCATTCTGATCGGGGTCTTCATGGCATTTCCCTCCCTTTTTGGGGTCATGGTTGGGCGGACGTCTACAGGTGCCGGTTGCGCGGGGCGTAGCGCTCGACCAGCGTCCTGTTGTTCTCCTTCGCGCCGGGCATATTGGCGCTCCGGTAGATGGGCGGCTTGCCGTCTTCGGCGAGCCGGTGGGCAGCCTGGGCAAAGACGGCGTTGATGATGGTGGCGCCGACGACGGTCGATGCCGGCCCGGATTTGAGATCGGTGCCCGGCAGTTCGACGATGGCATCGCCCGGCGGGGTGCGGTTGTCGATGACGATGTCGGCGAGATCGGCCAGTTTCTCGCCACCGTTGGCGGCAGCCGTCGAATAGGCGACCGAGGTGATCGCGATGACCGTGCAGCCGATGTCGCGCCCGATGCGGGCCGCTTCGAGCGGCGCGGCGTTGATGCCGGAATTGGAGATGATGATCAGGACATCATTGCGATTGATGTCGTAGCGGTCGAAGATCGGGCCGACGATGCCCTCGGTCCGCTCCATGATGGTCGAAGCGATCGCGCCCTCATGGACCATGATGGTCGAGGCGAGAATCGGCACGGCGAGTGCCAGGCCGCCGGCGCGGTAGTGTACTTCCTCGGCCAGCGTGTGGGAGTGGCCGGTGCCGAACACATAGACCAGATTGTCGCCCTGGGCCGCGTCGATGATTGCATCGGCGGCGGCGGCCATGGACGTGTTTTCATGCATTTTCAGAGCGGTCAGCCGCTCGCACAGCGAATCGATATAGGCGTGGGCGACATCATTCACGCGCTGTTCTCCGCCGAGATGGTGAGCTGGACCTTCATCACAAAAGCATCTCCGCGATAGGTGGAGCGGGCAAACTCGAACGGGCGGCCCTCGGTGTCGCGCGTCAGGCGGGTCTGCCGCAGAACCGGTGCGCCGGGCTCGATATCCAGTGTCAGCGCGGTCGACCGGTCGGCGAGCGCGGCCTCGATTGTCTGCTCGGCGCTGGCTGCCACGACATCGAAATGGCGCCTCAGATTCATATACAGCGAGGCGGTCGCGAAATCGGCCTTCGACAACAGGTCCGGCGCGCGGCCCGCGTCGATCTCGGTGCGTTCGATTGCGACCGGAGTTCCGTCGGCAAGGCGTACACGGGTGAGTTTGTACACCTCGCCGACGGGTCCCAGTGCAAGCGAACGCGCCGCTTCGGCGGTGGCCGCGCACCGTTCGGCTTCAACGACGATGCTGGATGTCGCGCGGCCCTGCCGCTCCATATCCTCGCTGAATCCCGAAAGGGCGGAGAGTTCCTGTTGAATGACGGGCTGGCCGACAAAGGTGCCGTGGCCGACGCGGGTCTCGAGCATGCCGCGGCTGGCAAGCTGCTGCAGCGCCTTGCGGGCGGTCATGCGGCTGATGCCCATTTTCTCGGCCATCGCCCGTTCGGAGGGTATCTGGTCGCCGGCCTTCAGGCGGCCCGACATGATGTCGGCCTCGAGCGCCGAGGCAATCTGTCGATAACGGGCCTGGCTGGGCGCGGACATGTGCGGACGGCTCCTTGTGCCCATGCAGCTTGTGCGTGTGCCGGGCTATACCACAAGATTGAATGGTATATACCAATTTTGACGCTGGCAAGTGGAAACTTTGGGCGATCGGGGCCGTTGCGCCGTGGGCGCCATGATGTGGCAGGTCAGCCCAAAAGGCGGTCGCGGGCCTCGGCGAAGCGCGCGCGCGGTTTGCGCCATGCCTCGCTCGCGCCCGGCGCCGGTTCGTGGCGGGCATTGACGCTGCCGGCGACGGCCCTTGAGGCGGCGGTGACGCTGTCGAACCGGCCGAGCGCGGTGGCCGCCAGCAAGGCTGCGCCCCTGGCACCGAATTCGGTTTCGCCCGGCACGATGACGGACCGGCCCGTGACGTCGGCGATCATCCGGCACCAAAGGGCGCTGCGGCTGCCACCGCCGGTCAGGGTTATCGGCGTTGCGGGCGCGATGTACAGAAGATCGACCAGATCGGCGAAGGCAAAGGCGACGCCTTCGAAGACGGCGCGGATCATGTCGGCGCGGCCGTGGCCCGCATGGAGCCCGCAGAACTGCGCGCGCGCGTGCGGATCGGCAACCGGGGCGATGATGCCGCTTTCGCTCAAATAAGGCAGATAGGTCACGCCGTTGGCGCCGGGCGGCACGGCTTCGGCCATGGCGGTGACCTTGGCGAACCGCTCGGGATCGCCGGCAAGGTCAGGCGCCATAAGGTTCAGCGCCCAGTCCAGATTGAGCGTTCCGGCGACATTGACCATGGCGCGATACCAGTGCCGCTCCGGCAGCGAGAACAAAAGCCCCAGATCGGGCGGCGCAAAGACCGGCTCGTCATGGCAGACGCCGACCATGCAGGTGGTGCCCAGGATGGCGGTTGCCGCGCCCGCCCGCAGCCCGCCGGCTCCGATCACATTGGCGATCACGTCTCCGGCGCCGGCGACGACGGGTATGCCGGCCGTCAGGCCGGTCCGCAGCGCCGCCGCTTCGGTCAGGTGTCCAGCAACGCCCTGCGAGGCCAGCGGTTCGGGCAGCAGCGCTTCGAGATCGGCGATGCCGAACAACCGCATCAGTTCGGCGCTGCGGTCCTGCAGGCGCGCATCGCCCGGCAGCACCGCCGCTTCTGACCGGTCGGCGGCGAAGGTGCCCGTCAGATGGTGGCGCAGGAAATCCTTGTAGGTCAGCACATGGGCAGCGCGGGCCAGCGCTTCGGGCGCGTTTTGCTTGAACCATGCCAGAAGGGGCAGCGTGCAGCCCTGCTGCAGCACCGACCCGGAGATGGCGAAGATGTCCGACATCAGCGATGGGCGGTCGGCGCTCATCTGATCGAGCAGCGACTGGCTGCGGCTGTCTTCCCAGTTGATGCCGGGCCGTATGGCGTGCCCGTCCGCATCGACCAGCCAGGCGCCGACCATGGCGCCCGAAACGCCGATGGCGGCGATCGCATCGGGCCGGCCGCAGGCTTCGGCCACTTCGGCGATGACCGCGTCGAGCGCGGTCAGACAGGCCTCGGGATCGGCCTCGACCCAGCCGGGCCGGGGCCGGTCGAGCGGCGTGCGACGGCTGGCGATCGCCAGACGCCGGCCGGCACCGTCAAAGACGGCGGCCTTGAGAACGGACGAGCCGGCATCGATGCCCAGAAACAGGTCGGCCATGGAATCTCCGGTTGGCGCAAAGCTCAAAACGGCCGGTTCCATAGCCTCAATCGGACCGGTGTGGAAAGGTGCCGCCCTTCAACCGGCCTTCGTCGCGCCGGCCGGATCGTCCGTGTTGCGGATGCGGTAGAGGCTGGCTTCGCCCGTCATGGACGGGGCGAGCGCGCGCGCCGAACCGGGCGGCACAGCGCATGTGTCGCCCGGATTGAGCACGGTGGCAACGCCGTCAACGGTCAGTTTCCAGTGACCGCGTACCGGCATCAGCACCTCGTGCCGGTCGGTAGTGGTAGCATCGCCGGAAACCGAGCCGCGCGTGACAAAGTCCACCTCAAAGCCCGGCCTGTCCTTGAGCACAGCATCGGGTCCGATCACCTTGGCCGGTTCGCCGGCGGCAAGCGCCATCAGGTCCCAATAGCGGGCGACGAAACCAGGGATCACATCGGCGGCGGCGGGTTCGGGATAGGCTTTGAGTTCCTCGTCGGTCAGAAGCGGCATCGGCGACACGCCGTCTGGCAGGGCGTCGCCTTTCTTGGTGTCGTAGAGCCGGCCCGTCTCGGCGAGCACCAGCCCGTGGTCGCGCGCATCCTCGATCACCTGCGGCGCCCAGATCACGCCGCCGCCGGCATCGTCGCCGCCCAGGATCGCCATGATCATCCCGTAGTCGGTGCCGATATTCTCAAAGCCGCGAAAGATGCCGGTCGGGATGTTGAAGATATCGCCTTCTTCCAAGACGACCTCGCCCGCATTGCCCCAGCGGCCCCAGAAGAAGCGCCAGCGGCCCTTGAGGACGAAGAAGACCTCCGCCGTGCGGTGCGAATGCAGCGAGTTGCGGCATTTGGGCGGCTGGCCCGCCGCGCCGATGTTGAAGCCGGGCGTGTCCTTGATGTGAACATGCTGATCCGGGCTTTCGGAGACGCCGCCGCCGATGATGGTGAAATTCTCCTTCTGGTCGGAGCCCGGCGTATGGGCGTCGATGAAGGCGGTCTTGCACGGCACCAGATCGCCATAGCGGACGATGCGGGCGTCAAGCTCTTGCGGGGTCATTTCGGTCTCCTTGGGGCGGGCGGGGCCGCGTTTGGTCGTGGAAAACGGGGCGCGGGGCTGCGTTTCCAGCCCGGCGGGATGCGGGCACTGCCGCGGACGATCAGTTCGCTGTCGATCTCAATGCGGTTGCGCTTTGGCGCCTTGCCGGCGATCAGGTCGAGCAGAAGCGAGGAGGCGCTGTCGGCCATGCGCCGGGCCGGCTGGCGCAGCGTCGTCAGGTCGAAACTCGGCCAGGCGGCCATGGCGACGTCGTCATAGCCGACGACCGAGACGTCGCCCGGCACGTCCAGCTTGAGGCCAAAGCGCAGCGTCTCGATGACGGCGAAGGCCATGTGATCATTGCCGGCGAAGACGGCGTCGGGCCGGATCGTGCCCTTGAAGAGTTCGCGCGTGGCGGCGGCGGCGATGTCACGGCTGTAGTGACTGTCGATGATATCGATCGGTTCAAGCCCGTTTTCGGCCAAGCCGGCGATAAAGCCCGCCTGCCGGTCGCGGCCGTTGAGCGATTTCTGCCAGCCGGAAATGTGGGCGATGCGCGTGTGCCCGCCGGCGGCGAGGAAGTGCGCGGCGCGCCGGCCGCCATCGAAATTGGCCGAGGTGACGGTTGCGAGCGCGGTATCTTCCTGGCCCCGGTTGAACAGGACAAACGGGATTTTGGCGCCGCGCAGCCGGTCCGTCAGTGCGTTGGACATGGAGACCGAGGCAAGGATGATGCCGTCGACCTGATGGTCGACCATATCGTCCACAACGCCGTCCACCTCTTCGGCGAGGTTGGAGGCGATGCGGACCATGATGTGATACCCGCGTGCTTCCAAGGCCGTGGAAAGATGCGCAATCGCCTCGGCGTAGAAGGGGTTGTCGAGATAGGCGAGGACAAGCCCGATCGTGCGCGACCGTCCGGTGATCAGCGAGCGGGCCAAGCGGTTGGGCCTATAGCCCAGTTCGTCGGCGGCGCGGCGCACGCGCTTGGCGAGATCGGGCGAGACCTTGGGATCGGACGAAAAGACGCGGCTGACCGTCGGCTGGCTGACGCCGGCACGTGCGGCGACATCGTGCGATGTCACCTTACCGGGCCCGCCTCTGGGCGGATCGGATCGATCAGAGGCCATTGAGGGTCACTCGGCGGCCAGCTTGGGCTCGGCCGCGGCGCCATAGGGCACGTTGCGCCCGCCATAGCGCCGCACGCGCACATTGGCCTGCTCCGCATGGCCCACAAAGCCTTCCAGCATGCACAGGCGCGAGCAATATTCGCCGATGGTCGCGGCGGCCTCGTCGGTGAGCACCTTCTGGTAGGAGTGGGTCTTGAGGAACTTGCCGACCCAGAGACCGCCCGTATAGCGCCCGGCCTTTTTCGTCGGAAGCGTGTGGTTGGTGCCGATCACCTTGTCGCCATTGGCGACATTGGTGCGTGCGCCCAAAAACAGCGCGCCATAGCAGGTCATCTTGTCGAGGAACCAGTCGTCGCGATCGGTCATCACCTGCACATGTTCGGAGGCGATGTCGTCGGCAACGGCAAGCATCTCGTCATAGCTGTCGCAGACGATCACCTCGCCATAATCCTCCCAGCTTTTCGACGCCGTGTCGGCGGTGGGCAGGATTGTCAAAAGCCGGTCGATCTCGGCGAGCGTGCTGCGCGCCAGCTTCTCGGAATTGGTGACGAGGACGGCGGGCGAATTGTAACCATGTTCGGCCTGTCCCAAGAGATCGGTCGCGCACAGTTCGGCGTCGGCGCCATGCTCGTCGGCGATGACCATGGTTTCAGTCGGGCCGGCGAACAGGTCAATGCCGACCCGGCCGAAAAGCTGCCGCTTGGCTTCGGCGACGAACGCGTTGCCCGGGCCGACCAGCATGTGCACGGGATCGATGGTTTCGGTGCCGATGGCCATCGCGCCGACCGCCTGGATGCCGCCAAGGACGAAGATCTCATGGGCGCCGCCCAGATGCATGGCGGCGATGACGGCCGGGTTCGGTTCGCCCTTGAAGGGCGGGGTGGCGGCAATGATGCGCGGTACCCCGGCAACCGAAGCCGTCGCCACCGACATGTGGGCCGAAGCGACCATCGGGAACTTGCCGCCGGGCACATAGCAGCCGACGGACTGGACCGGGATGTTCTTGTGGCCAAGAATGACGCCGGGCAGCGTTTCCACTTCGATGTCGAGCATGGAATCGCGCTGCGCCTGGGCGAAGTTGCGCACCTGTTCCTGGGCGAATTTGATGTCGTCCATGTCGCGAGGCGAGACCCTCGCCATCAGCGCCTCGATCTCGCTTTCGGTCAGCCGGAATGCGGCCGGCGTGTAATTGTCGAACTTTTCCGACAGGTCCCGCACGGCGTCGTCGCCGCGCGCCTCGATGTCGGCCAGCGTCTGTTCGACGATGGCGCGGACCTTGGCATCGTCCTCGGCCCGTTCGGTTTCCGGCTTGGCGGTCTTCAGATGACGGATCGACATGGCAATCACTCCCTGTTGGTTTGAGAATACGTATTCTCAAAAAATGATCAAGCGGTTTTTGGCCGCCGGTTGACAGGGCCGGCTTCGCCTCGCATGTCCGGTGCAAGCGCGCTGACGGACGCACCGGAGGAAGACGATGACGACCATCGAAATCGTGGAAGTGTCGCCGCGCGACGGGCTCCAGAACGAAAAGACGCTGCTGTCGACCGATGACAAGCTGATGCTGATCGGCAAGGCGATCGATGCGGGTGTCCGACGCATGGAGGTTGCGAGTTTCGTCAATCCGAAGAAGGTGCCGCAAATGGCCGATGCGGAAGCGGTGATGGCCGGCCTGCCGGCGCGCGATGATGTTACCTATGTCGGTCTTGCGCTGAACGAACGCGGGTTCGAGCGCGCCGTTGCGGCCCATGTCGACGAGGTCAATTTCGCGGTGATGGCGTCCGACACGTTCAACCGGTGCAACCAGGGCGCCGACGCGTTCGAGACGGCGCGACAACTCACCACGATTGCCGAAAGCGCACGCGGCACCGTGCCGATTGGCGTGACCATCGGCACCGCGTTCGGCTGTCCCTTTGAAGGAGAGGTGTCGCTTGATCGCGTGCTGTCGCTGGTCGAAGCGGTCGCTGCAACGTCGCCGCGCGAGATAGCATTGGCCGATACGATCGGCGTGGCGACACCCCGCGATGTGGCTGAGCGCATCGGCGCGGTGCGGGCGCGCTTTGCCGAACTTCCGATCCGCTGCCATTTCCACAACACGCGCAACACCGGCATCGCCAACGCGTGGGCTGCCATCGAAGCGGGCGCTGCGACGCTCGATTCAAGCCTTGGCGGCGTCGGCGGCTGTCCGTTCGCGCCTGCGGCCACCGGCAACATCGCCACCGAAGATCTGGTCTACATGCTCGATCGCGCCGGCATTGCGACCGAGCTCGACCTTGGCGCCTGCATCGAGACGGCCCAATGGCTCGAAGATAGGCTCGGTCATGCCATTCCCGGCCAGGTGATGAAGGCCGGCGGTTTTCCCGCGCCGGCCTCCGCATGATCAGTCCGCGCCGCGCACGCGGATCGACAGGCCTTCCTTGGGCTTGATGACGCGCTGGACGAAGAAGACCAGCACGGCCATCCCGACGCCGATCACATCGGTGATCACCGAACCCTCGATCAGCACCAATGCCGTGCCGATCAGCGCTGCGCGCAGGAACCAGACCGTCCGTTTGCCGAAGAACCAGCCCTGTACGCCCGAGGCGAGCAGGAACACGCCGAGCATCGCCGTCAGGAACGCGCGGATGATCTCGAACGTGTGCGCCTCCATCAAAAGCGCTGAGTTGTAGAAGAACATGAACGGCACGACGAAGGCGGCGATGCCGATCTTGAACGAGGTGACCGAGGTCTCCATCGGGTTGGCGCCGGACACGCCGGCCGCCGCATAGGATGCCAACGCCACCGGCGGCGTGATCGCCGAGACGACCGCGAAGTAGAAGACGAAGAAATGGGCGACCAGTGGCTGGATGCCCAGTTCGACGAGGCCCGGCGCGACCACGGATGCGGCAACGGCATAGGCAGCCGTCGTCGGCATGCCCATGCCCAGAAGGATGGCGATGCACATGGCAAAGACCAGCGCCAGCAATTGCGAGGCTTCGGCGAGGCCGAGCAGCAGGTTGGAGAAGCGGGCGCCGACGCCGGTCAGCGAGATGACGCCGACAATGATGCCGGCGCAGGCGCACACGGCGATGATCTGGATCGACATGACGCCGGCGATGTTGAACGCCTTGACGATTGAGCGCAGGCCCATCCGGTAGGGCGTGAACCAGCTCACCACGGCGGCGGCGGCGGTGGCGAGCGTACCCGCGCGGATCACCGAATAGCCCTGGAACAGCGCATAGATCAGGATGATGATCGGGATGAACAGGAAGACGCGCCGCGCCATGTCGCGGAATTTGGGCAGTTCGTCCTCGCGCATGCCGCGCATGCCGAGTTTCGCCGCCTCGAAGTCGACCATGAAGTAGATCGAGACGAAGTAGAGAACGGCCGGAATGAGCGCGGCGACGGCAATCTCGGTGTAGGGAATGCCGGTGATCTCGGCCATGATGAAAGCGCCGGCGCCCATGATGGGCGGCATGATCTGCCCGCCTGTGGAGGCGGCGGCTTCGATCGCGCCGGCGGTCTTCTTGTGATAGCCGACCTTCTTCATCAGCGGGATGGTCAGTGAGCCGGTGGCGACGACATTTCCCGCGCTGGTGCCGTTGATCATGCCCATCAGGCCCGAGGCGAAGATGGCCACCTTGGCCGGCCCGCCGCGTGCGCGGCCGGCGGCGGCAAAGGCGAAGTTGACGAAATAGTCGCCGACCTTGGACGCCTGCAGGAAGGCAGCGAAGATGATGAACAGGATAATATAGGTGGACGAGACCGCCGTCGTCGGACCCAAAATGCCGGCGTCCGTGTAGACTTGGGAGAAGAAGCGCTGCCAGGAGATGGCCGGCGAATTCAAAAAGCCCGGCAGGTGCTGGCCGGTGAAGACATAGACCAGGAAGACAAGCGAGATCACCACCAGAGCCATGCCGGCGACGCGGCGCGTCAGCTCCATGATCAAAAGCGCGCCGGCAACCGCCGCGATCGAAATGCCGATCGGCGCGAAGGGCGTGCCGGTCGAGTTGCGCATCAGCGTGCCGTAGATGGTGATCAGATAGGCGGCGACGGCGACGCCGCAGACCGCGAGCACGAGATCGAGCGGATTGATGGCGCCGCGCGGGCGCCTGTCGAACCAGGACAGCGCAATGGCCCCGACGGTTGCGGCCATCAGCGGCGCGCCGAACATCCAAGTCTCGTTGAAGCGGATGCGTTCGTCGATGCCGTTCCACATCACGCCGCCCGATATCTCGACCGAAAAGGACAGCGCCATGCCAAGCGCGAACAGCGCCGGCAGCATCAGCACCATCGCCGCGCCGGTGAACAGCGCGCCGCCGCCCTGCCGGTCGTCGGGTGCAAAGCGGGTGCCGCTGAACAAAAGAAAGCCCAGCGCCAGTGCGCCGGCGATATGGACGATCCGGAAGTTCCAGGTCTCCATGGGGAAGGTGGGCAGGAACGGGATGACAATGGCGCCACCGGTCATCTCCGAGATCGACAGCCCGTTCAGTGCCGCCATGTGGAAGGCGGCATAGACCGTGGCGACCAGGCTGACGAGGAGATAGGTGCGCCCCTCGTAAAGGCGGCGGTTGCTCTCGACGGGTTCCTCGTCGACGCCGTCGGCAATGACGGCGCCTTGGTCATGTTCGGTGGCTTGGCTCGTCATGATGTTCCCCTCCCGCTGGCCGACCGCGCTCCGGGACATTTTTCCGTTCCTGATGTACAGCGGTCAAATTGATCGTGCATGGCATGGGTCCGGCGGGTGATCGTTTCGTCGGCCGGCGCCAGTTTGAACAACGCATTTTCGGGAAGGAGAGCGGTCATGGTTCTCAGATTGATGATTTCACTGGTTGCGATTTTCGGTTTCGCGACGGTCGCCGCGGCGCAGGATCAGATCTGCGGCGGCATTGGCGACGATGGCGCATGGGCGGGCGGCGATGCGGACATGTCGGACATTGCAACGGCGGACGCACCGTTCGATGCGTCCGGCGTCAGCGCGCGCGGCGAAAACATCGTCACGCTGTTCGCCGTTAGCGACACCGCGCAGGTGCGGCTCGAGGCGCAGCCGACCGATGGCGGCGACACGGTGATCGAATTGTTCGGCGATGCGGGCACGCGCATCCTCACCGATGATGACAGCGGCCAGGGATCGGGCTCGATGGCCGAGACCGAACTGGCGCCCGGCACCTATTGTCTGGTGACCTCGAGCTATAGCGGGGCGGGCCAGACCGCCGACATACGCATCGGTCTGACCAGCCATGAACCGATGAGCCCCGACGGCGAAACGTCCGTCAGCCAGGCCTGTGCGCCCGGTGCCGAGGCGGCCGATCTGTATGACGGCCCGATCGCCGGGCTTTCGGGCGAGGGCCTGTCGATGACGGCCTCGGTCCGGCAGACGCCGGCCTATCGTTTCACGCTGGCCGAGCCGACTGCGATGACCATCTATGCGGAAGGCACCCCCGCCGATCCGGTGCTGCATCTGTTTGACGGCGAAGGCACCCTTCTGGGCGAGAACGACGATGCGGACGGCCGCAATGCGCGGCTCGATTTCCCCGCGGCGCTGCCGGCGGGCGATTACTGCATCGGTCTGCGTGCCTTGTCGGACGAGAACGCGCCGGTGCGCGTCAGCTTGGTGCCGCACAGCGTGGAGGCCGTGTTGTCGCGTCTCTATGCGACGGGAAAGGCCGCGCCGCCGCCCGGTAGCGATCATCCGGTCATGGCGCTCGGTGCGGCCGATGGCCGGCTGATCGAGGATGTCGTGCTCGACAAGGACGCGGTCTGGCTGCGCTTTTCGGTTCCGGCAAGCGGGATGATGGTGATCGAGGCGGTGGCGCTCGGCGAGATCGATCCGGCGATCACGCTGTTCGACGAACTGGGCCGCACGATCATGCACAATGACGATATGGGGCAGGGCAACACGGACAGCCTGATCGCCACGCGCATCGCGCCGGGCGACTATCTTCTGGCCGTCACGCGGATCGAGGATGGCGTGGCGACGCCGGTGCGGCTTGCCATCGAGCGGTTCGTACCCGCCGGCAAGAGCATCGACCGCTAGGGCCGGCCCATGCAAAGCGGGCCGCCCGAAGGCGGCCCGGCTCGCTGGTTTGATGTGTGCGTCAGCCGCCATGGACCATGTCGGCGGCAATCTCGGCGCCGGCATTTTCCGTGAACCACTTGGCCGCACCGGGATGCCATTTCATCACGGTGTTCTTGTCCCAGTTCTCGGGCAGGGTCGAGCGGGCGGCGCGGTGGATGTTCACCATCCGCTCATTGTCCGACATGACGACGTCGACGACCGCTTCAACGAAGCTCTCCGGCAGATCGCAATTGGCGATGGCGAAGTTCCACATCGACACGGATCGCGCATCGGCTTCAAGCGTCGTATAGGTGTCGGCGGCGATCATGAACTCGGAAACCGGGAAGGCTTCCATGATGGCGGCCTGCTCTTCGGCGGTGAACTCGATGATGTTCACGTCGGTCTGCACTTCAAGCTGGCTGACGGCGGGGACCGGCACGCCGGCCGCGAACGCGATCACGTCCAGAAGGCCGTCCTGAAGCTGGCCGCCGAGATCGGACCAGCCGCCATTGCGGCGCTCAAATTCGACGCCGAGCGTTTCCATCATGCGCGGGAAGTAGGTGTCCGACGTCGAGCCGGCGGGGCCGAAGCCGATTTTTGCACCGGCCGGAATGTCCGATACCGCTTCAATGCCCGACGATGACAGAGCGGTCACCGAGAAGGGCGTCTGGTACATGGGAAACATCGCGCAGGCATTGGTCATCTCAAGGCCCGGTGCGATCGGGTTGGTTCCGCCGATCGATTCGGCGGCGGGGCCCATGGTGGTCATGCCGAACGCGGCTTCGCCGGTGTGCACGAGCGCCATGTTCTGCATCGGACCGCCGGTGACTTCGCCGCCGCCGGAGATGCCAAGTTCCTCGGCGACCAGATTGGCCCAGCCCGAACCATAGGCGAAATAGGTTCCGCCCTGCGAGGCGGTTCCGACGGTGAAGCTCTCCGGCCAGCCTTCGCGGTCCTGTGCGATGGCGCCCGAGGCGGTGACGGCGACGGTCGCAACGGCGGCCATCAGAATTGACAGTTTCATGAATTCCTCCTGTTCGGATCGTTCGGCCGGTCGCGCGGTGTTGCGCGAGCCGACACCGGGCGGACCGGTCCGTATGCGAAAGTTCCTCCCCACCCGAACGCCCGGCTGGCGGGCGTTGCGGAGGCATCGGGCATGAGCGGCCCCGGGCGCAAGGGCGACCAAACGGATTTGCCGCATTGGCGGGCTAGAGTTTGCCGCCATGGGTGCGAGGGGGAACATGACGGCCCATATCATGTGTCGGAACCGACACATCGGCCGCAAGGCCGCTCAGACCGCGTCTTCGGCCTCGATGAAGGCGGCGCGGTCGAGCCCGTATTTCTGCATCTTTTCGTAAAGCGCCTTGCGCGACAGTCCGAGCGCCTCATAGGTCTCCTTGAGGCTGCCGCCATGGGCGGTCAGGCTCGCGGCGATCAGGGCGCGCTCATAATCGGCGACGCGGTCGGCGAGATTGGCGTCGGCTCCGTCCGTCGGGGCGCCAGAGGCGCTATCGCCGATCGCCAGATCGAGACCGAGCGCGAAGCGGTCGGCGGCATTGCGCAACTCGCGCACATTGCCCGGCCAGGCGCGTGCCGACACCGCATTGAGCACCGCGCCGGGAACCTCGGGGGCCGGGCGCTTGTAGCGGGCAGCGGCCTCATTGACCAGTTGCACGAAGAGGCGCGGAATGTCCTCGCGGCGCTCGGTCAGGTCCGGCACGCGCAGCGTGACCACATTGAGCCGGTAAAGAAGATCGCTGCGGAACCGGCCGGCAGCGGCTTCGGCCTCAAGATCGGTCTTGCTGGCGGCGACGAACCGCACGTCGAGCTCGACCGGATCGTTGGAGCCGAGCCGGGTGATCGCCCGGTTCTGGATGGCGTGCAGCAGCTTGGCCTGCATCGGCTGCGGCATGCTCTCGATTTCGTCGAGGAAGACGGTGCCGCCGCGCGCATGTTCGAACTTGCCATAGCGGGCGCGGGTCGCGCCGGGAAAAGCGCCAGCCTCGTGGCCGAACAGTTCGCTTTCGATCAGCGCCTCGGGCAGGGCAGCGCAATTGATGTGCACGAACGGCCAGTCGCCGCGGGTGCTCGCCCGATGCAACGCGCGGGCCGCCACTTCCTTGCCGGTGCCGGTGGCGCCGACGATCAGCACATCGGCCTCGGTGGCCGCGATCGCGCGGATCTGGTGGCGCAGCTCCACCATGGCCGCGCTGCGGCCGGACAGGCGGGCCTCGATGGCGTCACGCCCGCCCACCTGCGAGCGCAGGGCCCGGTTTTCCAGCGTCAACCGGCGCTTGTCGAGCGCGCGGCGCACCGTCTCGACCAGCCGGCTCGGCGCATAGGGCTTTTCCAGGAAATCATAGGCGCCCTCGCGCATGCACTGGACCGCCAGTTCGACATCGCCATGGCCGGTCACCAGAATGACGGGAAACTCGGGGTCGATTTCCAGCGCCCGGCGCATCAGTTCGATCCCGTCCATGCCCGGCATGCGGATATCGGTGACCAGAATGCCGGGAAAATTGCGGCTGATCTGCGCCAGCGCCTTTTCGGCCTGGCCAACACAGGTGACCGGCAGGTCCTCGAGCTGCAGCGCCTGTTCGGCGGCAAGGCGCAGATGCTCCTCGTCGTCGACGAAAAGGACCGTCTCGCCAGTCATTCGGCGGCCACCTCATGCGTCAGCGGAGTTGTCCCGACCGGTGCTGCCGCAACCTTGAGGTCGATCGCAAAGATGGCGCCGCCGTCCGGATGATTGCGCGCGGACAGCGTGCCGCCGAAATCCTTGACGATGTTGTAGGAGATCGACAGCCCCAGCCCGAGCCCGTTGCCCGGTCCCTTGGTGGTGAAGAATGGGTCGAAAATCTGCGCCAGCATGTCGTCGGTGACGCCGGTGCCGCGATCGCGGATTTCCAGCCGGCACTGGGCCCGGTCGGCCTCGACGGCAATCTCGATGACGGGCTCGCTTTGGTCCTGCATCGCATCGAGCGCGTTGCTGAGCAAATTGACGATCACCTGCTGCAGCCGGACATGGCCGCCCATCACCTGGATATCCCGGGGCGGACGCTCAAAGCTGACGGTTGCATTGGCCGATTTCAGGCGCGCATCCATCAGCGCCAGCGCATCGTCAACCGCATGCATCAGCGGCACCGGCCCGATCTTTTGCTGCGGCCGGCGCGCGAAATTGCGCAAGTGCCGCGAGATCGACGCCATGCGGTCGGCCATTTGCGAGATGCGGCCGACATTGTCGCTTGCCTCATCCGTCCGGCCGCGTTCAAGGAAGGTAGCGGCATTGTCGGCATAGGATTTGACGGCAGCCAGCGGCTGGTTGAACTCGTGGCTGAGCGCGGCGGACATCTGGCCAAGGGCGGCGAGCTTGCCCGCCTGCACCAGATCGGCCTGGGTCTTGCGCAATTGCTGCTCGGCGGCTTTTCGTTCGTCGACTTCGGCGCGCAGTTTCCGGTTGGCGGTGTTCAGATCGGCGGTGCGTTCGGCGACGCGCTGTTCGAGCAGTTCCTGGGTGGCGCGCTGGGCCTCGATCCGCTCGACCAGCCGGGCGCGGCGCTGGATGAAGATGGCGGCGATCAGGCCGGCAAACAGGATGACGAGCACGACCATCGCCATCACCCAGAGCGCCTGGGTGCGGGCGGGGCCGGTCGGGGTCAGTATGGTCACCTGCCACCCGGCTTCTGCGATCGGCGTCGTGCTGGCGACGAAACTCTCCGATGCGCCGTCCGCGCCGATTGTCATCAGCCCGATCCGGCCGGCGAGCGGTTCGCGCGTCGTCGGCAGTTCGATCACCCGGTCGAGCGGATATTGCCGGTCGGCTTCGATCCGGCCCAACGCTTCGTCCGACAGCGGTGACAGGGCGCGGAAATGCCATTCGGGGCGGCTCGCCATGAACACCACATCGTTCTGATCCTTGACGATGATGTCATTGTCGCCGGCGCGCCATGCTTCCTCGAACCCATCGACCGTGAACTTGACGGCGACGACACCGATCGGCGCGCCGTCCTCGATCACGGGCGCGGCGAAGAAATAGCCTCGTTCGCCCGATGTGGTGCCGAGCGCGAAGTAGCGGCCGATCGTTCCCTCCATCGCCTCGGTGAAATAGGGGCGGTAATAAAAGGAGCGGCCGACGAAGGAGAGTTGCTTGTGGTGGTTGCTCGCAACCAGCGTCAGGCCGGTCGTGTCCATCAGATAGATGTCCGACGCGCTGACCGCTTCGGCCGTTTCCTGCAACTCGTCATCGATCCGGTCGCGCAGGGCCATGTTGTTCGGGTCGGCCAGCAATTGCCGCAGGACGGGGCGCTCGGCGACGAGTGCGGGCAGGGGCTCGTAGCGGCGCAGCGCGCCTTCAAGGCCCTGGACGGCGAGCCGCAGCGTCGCTTCGCTGCGTTCGCCGGCGCGCAGAAGGAATGTCCGCTCAAGACCGGGCAATGCCGCAAGGCTGGCCGCCACCGCGCCCAGCACGATGACCGCCAGCCAGACGGCGGCGTTGGCGCGAACGCGCTTTTGCGTGGCTCCTCCCCACATGACGCGATTATGGCGCGCCCGGCGGCGCTTGAGAAGATGATTCGGGCAATGGCGTTAAGCCTTTCCGCCAATGGTGCTTTTTCGCTTGTCGGCGGTTCTGCGGCGCCGGCCGTCCAGAAGCCGATTTGCGGGAACAGTCCCGGGGCGCTGCCCTGTCCCGCACGCAGAGTTAGCCGTTAATCTTAACGCCCGCTTATACTTGTCAATGACTTCCGGCCTCGGCTAGCGCGGTAACCCAAGCGTCGGAGGTGTGTCATGACTTGGAACTTTGCTTGTCGCTTTGCTCGGTGTGCCGATCAGTATTCGGATCGAATGGCGCTCGTCGACGGCAAGACAAGGCTCACCTATGGTGCACTCGCCGAACGGGTTCAACGCGTCGCCGGCCAACTCCGCCCGGTGCTTGGCGAAGGGCGTGTCGGCGTCCTTGGCTCGCGCAGCGTCGAGGCATGCACGGGGTTCCTTGGAACCGCCTGGGCTGGCGGGACCTATGTGCCTCTCGGCCTCAACCAGCCCGAAGCCCGCCTGATCGCGCTTTTCGAAGAGCTTGAACTTGATGCATTGATCGTCGACCGGACGGGCGCGAAACGCCTGTCGCCCGAACTCAGGCGCGCCGCGCCCAAGCTGGTTCTTGTTCCCGCCAACGAGCCGGGCCATTTCGTGCCGCTCGGCGCTGCCGGCCCGGTGCCGGAGCCGCTCGCCGAACCCGCCACTGTCGATGCCGATCATCTTGCCTATATCATCTTCACCTCCGGCACGACCGGCATGCCCAAGGGCGTGATGGTCAATGCCCGGTCCTTTTCGCTTTATCTCGATGCGATCGCGCCCTGGTACCGGCTTGGCCCCGACGATCGGGCGGCGGAAACCTGCGAGACCAATTTCGATCTGTCGATCCACAACATGATGACGGCCTGGATGGCCGGCGCGTCGCTTTACATCATGCGGCCGCTCGACCTGGTGTCGCCGGCGCGCTTCGTTCGCGCTCATGAGATCACGACCTGGCTGTCGGTGCCTTCGATCATCGCGCTGATGCGGCAGGCGGGCGGTTTGACCGCCGATAGCCTGCCGTCGCTGCGCCTGTCCTGGTTCTGCGGCGAACCGCTTTCCGAGCAGGCGGTGCGCGATTGGGCCGCGGCCGCGCCCAACAGCGTCATCGGGAACTTTTATGGCCCGACCGAGATCACGGTCGCCGTGTTGCGCCAGCGCTGGCATGGCGATGGTCCGCTGACGCCCGAACGCGGCATCGTTGCGATCGGCACGCCGATTGACGGCGTCGAAGCGCTGATCGTGGATGAAAAACGCCAGCCGGTTCCCGATGGGACGCCCGGCGAGATCGCCCTTGCGGCCGAGCAATGCTCGCAAGGCTATTTCCGCAAGCCCGATCTGACCGCCGAACGGTTTCCGCAGATCAATGGCAAGCCGGGCTATCTGACCGGTGACCGCGGCTACAGGGATGCCGATGGCGTGTTCCATCACCTGGGCCGGCTCGACAACCAAATTAAGTTCAAGGGGCACCGCATCGAGCTTGAAGAGATCGACGCACGGCTGCGTGAAGCCACCGGCTCGGCGATGGTCGGCACGGTGACCTGGCCGACAGAGGGCCATGTGGTGAAGGGGCTGGCCGGCTTTTATGCCGTGTCGGGTCTTGATGCCGAAGAGGTACGTTCGCGGCTGCGCAAGACGCTGCCGGCCTACATGGTGCCCGAGCGGCTGGAGAACCTCGCCAAGATGCCGCTCAGCGGCAATGGCAAGGTGGACCGCAAGGCGCTCATCGCCGGACTGGACGCCGGCGAACAGAAGCGGGATGTCGCCTGATGAGCACCGTCGTCGCACCCGAAGGCGGCGCCCGGCCGACGCCGACGATCAATCCGCTTGCCTGGCGGCGCTGGTGGCTGGGGATCGACTGCAATGACCGTGTGATCGCCTGGGCCCAGACGCTGACCGGGCAGGCGATGATCCATGTCATCCTTCTGACCTGTCTGGCGCTGATGCCGGTCATTCGCCTCAACCATGTGGCGCTGATCGCGGTGTCGCTCTTTCTGTGCTGGGTTTTTCCGCACCGGCGTATGATGGTCGTCGCCTTGATGGGCACGACCTACTTCCTGCTGCGGCCGTTCAAGCACGGCCAGCTCTACGACTATTTCGACCAGACACCGCTGGCGGGCATGACCGCATGGGCAAGCCTTCCGGCCGACCTGCTGCTGCTGCCGTTCGGCCTGGTCTTCCTCGTCTTTGCGTTCGCGATGATGTGGAACCACACACACAAGCGCGTGCGGTTCGTCAGCGATTACCCGCTATTGTCCATGACGGGGCTTGGCGTCCTTCTGACGTCGCTGACGGTGATGATGCCGCAGAACCAGTTCGTGTTCCTTCCGGCCTGGCTGGCGCTGTCCTATCTGACGTCGACCTTCTTCTTCCTGGGCTATGTGCTGATCGACATGCGGAGCAAGACGCCGCTGCCGCTTTCGCTGCGGCTGGGGTTCATGCGGCCGTTCTGGGCCGGGTTCTTCACGCCGATCAAGGGCCCCGCCTATTTCGTCAAATTCGAAGCGAACTCGGACCGCGACCTGGCCGTCTCTCGACTGAAGGGACTCAAGCTCATCGTCTGGGCGTCGATCCTGTTCTTCATCTGGGAGTGGGGCTTCCAACGGCTGATCTACGGCCATCTGGCCTTTCCCAAACTGGATGTGCTGATCGCGGCGGTTGCCGCTGGCGATACGGTCTATCTGGGCATGCGCTGGGCCGCCGTCGGCGTCGACTTCATGGCCATGGTGATCATGATGGGTGCTGCCATGCATGCCATTGTCGCAGCGGTCCGGGTCGCCGGTTTTGCCATTCCGCGCGGCATGGTGCGGCCGCTCGCCTCGCGCACGATCGCCGAGTTCTGGGGCCGGTATCTGTTCTATTTCAAGGAGATGCTGGTCGACTTCTTCTTCTATCCGGCGTTCCGCCGCTACTTCAAGAACAGTCCGCGCCTGCGGATGGCATTTGCGACCTTCTGTGCCGCCTTCATCGGCAACGTCTTTTTCGACTTCTTCCATGCCTTGCCGCTGATCGCCATTTCCGACAGCCAGGTCATCTGGCAGGGCTTTGTGTCCTACTGCGTCTATGCGGGCATCCTGACCGCCGGCATCATCTGGTCGCAACAGTTCCAGCGGGCGCCGAAGCCAGAGCATGGCTGGTTCCGCTACAATGTGCTGCCGCGCATGCAGGTGATCGTCTTCTTTGCCCTTTTGCAGGTCGTCGACGATTCACTGGCGGTCGTGCCGATCGGCGAACGGCTTTCCTACCTCATCGGTCTTTTTGGAGTATCGGTATGAACAGCGAGAAACTGAACGCACTGCGCCAATCGATCAGCGAGATGCTGGTCAATCGCGGACTGCCTGCCGAATTCGACGATGGCGACTCGCTGTTCGACAGCGGTCGTCTGGACTCGATGTCCGCAGTCAACCTGCTGATGGAGCTCGAAGCGCAATTCGACCTGGACCTCAGCGACCCGGACTTCGATGTGTCCCGGATCGACACGTTCACCGAGATCAGGGACATGCTCAAGCAGGCAGCCTGAGCGCCAGACGCTCGCGCGCATGATCGCGATGGCCATGCTGGCGGTGCGCGCAGCATGGATTGGCCGTCGCCGACTTCAGAAATCTCGTCGTCCTTTGTAGTAATGGCGGTGACCGCCGCACCCAGGCCCACCCCGCACAGACCGCATCGCTCCGCCGGTCCGGCCTGTCATGACCGTCATTTGCGTCTTGCTCCGGCCGGTGGTTTCGTGCCCCATGGCGCCGAAACGTCGGGTGGTCGCTCCCATTGATCTGCGTTGATGGTTACAAAAGGACGGCGGATAAGTGCCGCTCAAGCGCACGATGCCCGGCATCGGCATGAGGCATGGACCGTATCATCGCTCTTCCGGGTTCCGGCCGGGGGCCGAGGCGTGCCGCCAGAACCGGCCGACATGGCCGGAACCGGAATGCGGTGTTTTATTTATCGACCGGTCGGTGAATGAATTGCAATTGTCGTCCGATCATGCTTTCGTTCGCCTCGCGCCGTCTCCGAAGCGCCAGGGGAGATGGTGGCGTTGCGCAGACGGATCCTTCCCGGAAAGGGCGCGCGGACCGCGCTCCCGGTCGGGGGCCGTCATCGGCATCAAAATGGGGCTGGCGCTGTGATGCATTATATATCATAATTGGCATTATATTGCCTAGGCGATCATTCGCCTCGAGTGTCTGAAAGGGAGGAACCATATGACAACTCGCAGAACTCTACTCGGACTTGCCGCCGGTGTGACGGCGGCGGCGATGCTGGCCGTTTCGGCGCCCGCGGCGCTGGCACAGGAGGTCACGCTGCGCCTGCACCAGTTCCTGCCGGCGCAAGCCAATGTGCCCAAGCTGGTGCTCGATGTGTGGGCCGACAATGTGGAAGAAGCTTCCGAAGGCCGAATCAAGGTCGAGCGCTTTCCGTCGATGCAGCTTGGCGGCACGCCGCCCGAACTGATCGACCAGGCGATTGACGGCATTGCCGACGTCATCTGGACCGTGGTCGGCTATACGCCGGGCCGCTTCCCCTCGACCGAAGTGTTCGAACTTCCCTTCATGGTGTCCGATGCCCGTGCTGCATCAAGCGCCTACTGGCAGATGTTTGAAGAACACATGAAGGATGGCGAATTCGCCGATGTGCACATTCTGGGCACATGGGTGCATGGTCCCGGCATGATCCATGCCAACAAGGAAGTGACATCGCCTGACGACATGCAGGGCCTGCGCATTCGCGGCGCGACGCGCCAGGTCAATGCGCTGCTCGAACAGCTCGGCGCGACCCCTGTCGGCATGCCGGTCCCGGCGGTGTCGGAAGCGCTCTCCAAGGGCGTGATCGACGGCACGACGATCCCCTGGGAAGTGACGGCCGCGCTCAAAGTGTCCGAACTGGTCGACAACCACACCGAGTTCGAGGGATCGCACCTTTACAATGTGACCTTCGTTCTGGCGATGAACAAGGACCGCTATGAGAGCCTTCCGGACGATCTCAAAGCGGTGATCGACGAAAATTCCGGTCATGACTTCTCGGTCTTTGCCGGCGGCACGCAGTCGGATGCTGACGGCCCGTCGCGGCAGATCGCCGTTGATCTGGGCAACAACATCGTCACCGTGTCCGAGGAAGAGGTCGCTGTCTGGCGCGAACGCTCCCAGCCGATCTACGATGCCTGGGTCGCCGAAATGAACGAGAAGGGCATTGACGGCCAGGCGCTGATCGATCAGGCGATCGAACTGATGGATGCCTACGACGGCGGCAACTGACGCCTTTCGGTTCGACGCCGCGGCGGGCTAGAACCCGCCGCGGCACGCACGTTTGCCGTCAGGGGGGCATTCGTTCATGTATCGCTTCTTTTTCGGCATTTCCCGCCTGATGGCGGTGGTCGGCGGCTTTGTGCTCTCGGCGCTGATCGTCATGGTCTGCGTGTCGATCATCGGCCGTTCGCTGAACGGTTTCCTGCATGCCGACATGGTGCAGGCGATTGTCCCCGGCCTTGCCAACTGGCTGCTCGAGTTGGGGATCGGGCCGGTCAATGGCGATTTCGAACTGGTCGAGGCGGGCATCGCGTTCGCCATCTTCGCCTTTCTTCCCTACTGCCAGATCACCTCGGGCCATGCGACGGTGGCCATCTTCACGGACTGGCTGCCCGAGCGCCCGCAGCAATTCCTGCGCATGGTAATCGAGATCCTGTTCGCCGTGGTTCTGGTCGTCATCGCCGTCCAGCTCAAGGAGGGCATGGACAGCCGCATCCGCTCCGGCCAGACGACGTTTCTTTTGCAATTCCCGATCTGGTGGGCCTATGCGCTCAGCCTGGCGGGCGCGGCCATCGCGGCTTGCGTTGCGGTCTATATGGCCATCGTGCGCTCGGTTGAGGCATTCACCGGTTCGGTCCTGATCGCCGACGATCTGGGAGCCGAGCATTGACGAATTTCGAGATCGGGCTTCTTTCCTTTCCGGCGCTTTTGCTGCTGATCTTCCTGCGCGTGCCGATCGGCCTTGCCATGTTCACCACCGGCTTTGTCGGCCTGTGGCTGACCAATGGCAGCGCCTTCATGGCGATGGCGCGCCTGAAGACCGAGACCTTCACCACCTTTTCCAGCTACTCGCTGTCGATCGTGCCGATGTTCCTGCTGATGGGCTGTTTTGCGACGCTCGGGGGCATGTCGCAGGCGCTGTTCAAGGCGGCCGAAGCCTGGATCGGGCACAAGAAGGGCGGCATCGCCATGGCGGCGATCGGAGCCTGCGCGGGTTTCGGCGCGATCTGCGGCTCGTCGCTTGCGACGGCGGCGACCATGGGCCGGGTCGCGCTGCCCGAACTGCGCCAATATGGCTATGCCGGCGGGTTTTCGACGGCAACGCTCGCTGCCGGCGGCACGCTCGGCATCCTCATTCCGCCTTCGATCGTTCTGGTGATCTACGCAATCCTGACCGAGCAGAACATCGCCAAATTGTTTCTGGCCGCCGTCATTCCCGGCCTTCTGGCGGCGGCCGGCTATGTGCTGGTGATCTCGATCTATGTGCGCCTCAATCCCGAGGCGGCCGGCGTGCGCGAGCGGGTGGGCTATGGCGAGCGTTTTCGGGCTCTGTTCAATGTCTGGCCGGTTCTGCTGGTCTTCCTGGCGGTCGTCGGCGGCATTTATGCCGGCATCTTCACGCCGACCGAAGGCGCTGCCGTCGGCGCGCTTGGCACGGGGCTCATCGCCTGGTGGAATGGCGGGCTGACGCGGCAATCGCTGGTCAGCAGCTTTTTGTCGACGGGCCGGTCGACGGCGATGATCTTCTTCATCGTGCTCGGAGCGGGCTTCTATAACGGGTTCCTGGCGCTGACCCAGGTGCCGCAGGAACTGTCGAACTTCGTCGTCGAGCAGGGCTTTTCGCCCTGGCTGGTGCTGGCGATCATCCTGGTCCTCTATCTGATCTTCGGCTGCGTGATGGACAGCCTGTCGATGATCCTTCTGACGATTCCCATCTTCTTTCCGGTGATCTCCAGCCTCGATTTCGGCATGACGCCCGAGCAGGTCGCCATCTGGTTCGGCATTCTTGTCCTGATCGTCGTGGAGGTGGGACTGATCACGCCGCCGGTGGGCATGAACCTTTTCATCATCAATGCGATGGATCGCGACACGCCGATTACCGCGACCTATCGGGCGGTGATGTGGTTCGTTGCCTCCGACATTGTGCGGGTGATCATCCTCGCCGCATTCCCGGCCATCACGCTTTTCCTGATCAGCTAAGGGCGCCACGCGTCGTCAGGCGAGACGCATTTGCTTGCACTGATTTATGCATGAAAATGCAAAAATGGCTTGCGATGATATGCATTATTGTGCATCATAGGTCCAGGCAAAGCAGTGACGATCAGGGGAGGTGTCGATGCCGGCGAAGGAATTCAACGCGCTTGTGGGCAGGGTTTCGGCGGCGATCGCCGACCGCCTGCTCGATGACGGCCTTGCCGCCCATCTGAACGCGACCTTTCCCCAGGACGGGCCGGATTTCGAGCGTCTTGCGGCCTTGTGCGCCGAGGGCGAGGCGGAGGGCTGGCTGATGGCGCGCGAAGCGGGCGGCATCAAGTTCGGCCGTGCGGTCAAGCCGGGCACCGATGCGGGCCGGTTCAGCGTCGATGTGGTGCGCATGAAGGATGTGCGCGGGCCGCACCATGTGCACACAAGCGGCGAGATTGGCGCGGTGCTGCCGATCGAAGGGGCGCCGAAGTTCGATGATTTCGATGCGGGCTGGTATGTTTATCCGCCCGGCAGCGATCATCATCCGACCGTCAGCGGCGGCGACGCCTATGTGGTTTACTGGCTGCCGGACGGCGCCATCGAGTTCACCGGCAAACAATAAGCCGGACCAAGAAGACGATCATCGGGCAAGGAGGAAGCGCGATGTCAGCCAAAACGGATATCGCTAACGGCAATGCTGCCGTCTGGTTCGTCGACCGCCATGCCGGCGAGGGGCGGGGCGATGGGGTTGCGTTCAAGGAGGCCTTTGGCGGCCAGAGACAGATCAGCTATGGCGCGCTTTCGGACGAGACTGCCCGGTTCGCCGGCGCCTGTCGCCGTGCCGGCCTGCGGCGCGAGGAGCGCGCCATCATGCTGGTACTCGACCAGGTCGAGTTTCCTGTGATTTTCTGGGGTGCGCTGAAGGCGGGCATCGTGCCGATCCCGCTCAACACGCTCCTGTCGACATCGGTCTATGACGCGATCTTCCACGACAGCCGCGCGTCAGCCCTTTTCGTCTCCCAGGAACTTTATGAGACGATCGCGCCGGCGCTGCCGCTCAACCCGTTCATCCGCGAGGTGATCGTCATCGGTGACGAGGCGCCCGAAGGCGCGCGGAGCTTCGCCGATTTCATGGAAGATTCCGAACCGGCCGATCCGGTCGAGGTCTGCGATGACGAGATCGCCTTCTGGCTCTATTCGTCGGGCTCGACCGGCCAGCCCAAGGGCGTTCGGCATGTTCATTCGAGCCTGAAGGCGACCGCCGACACTTATGGCGCGCAGGTGCTCGGCGTTCGCGGCGACGACACTGTCTATTCGGTAGCCAAACTGTTCTTCGCCTATGGCCTGGGCAACGGTATGACCTTTCCGATGGCCGTCGGCGCCACGACGCTGCTCTTCAACGGAAGGCCGACGCCCGACAGCGTGTCGCAAATCCTTGCCGACCAGAAGCCGACCGTTTTTTGCGGTGTGCCGACGCTCTATGCGGCGCTCGTGCACAAGTGGGAGAGCGAGGGCGCCCATCCCGACGCACCGCTCAGAACCTGCATTTCGGCGGGCGAAGCGCTGCCCGAGGAGGTCGGTCGCAAATGGCAGGCGATCTGGGACGTCGACATCATGGACGGCGTCGGCTCAACCGAGATGCTGCATATTTTCCTCTCCAACCGCCCCGGCGACGTGGTCTACGGCACGTCGGGCGTGCCGGTGCCGGGCTATGAGGTGCGGCTCGTTGATGAGGCAGGCGCGGATGTCGGCGTCGGGGAGGTGGGCGAACTGCTCGTGCGCGGCGCGTCGGCGGCGGACGGCTACTGGAACCAGCGTAACAAGAGCCGCGCGACCTTCGAGGGCCACTGGACCCGAACCGGCGACAAGTATGAACTGACCGACACCGGGCGCTATGTCTATTGCGGGCGCACCGACGACATGTTCAAGGTTTCGGGCATCTGGGTCTCGCCGTTCGAGGTGGAGCAGGCGCTGGTCTCGCATCCGGCGGTGCTGGAAGCGGCGGTGGTCGCCAGGCGCGATGATGACGGGCTCGAAAAGCCCAAGGCCTTCCTGGTGCTCAAGCCCGGCCAGGTGGCTGACCCTGACGCGCTCAAGGCCTTCGTCCAGGACAAGATTGGCAAGTGGAAATATCCGCGCTGGGTCGAGATCGTCGATGATCTGCCGAAGACCGCGACCGGCAAGATCCAGCGCTTCAAGCTCAGGGAGACTGCATGATGGCTGATTGGAAGGCGGAAGGCACTCTTGAAGCCGGCGGCAAGAGGCTCGAATATCGCTGCTTCGGACCGGCGCCATTGGATGCGCCGACCATCGTGATGCTGCATGAGGGGCTTGGCAGCGCCGGCCTGTGGCGCGATTTTCCTCAAAAGGTCGCCGAGGCGACGGGCATGGGCGTGTGCGCCTATTCGCGCGCCGGCTATGGCCAGTCGGACCCGGCCGATCTGCCGCGCCCGCTCAACTATATGACGCATGAAGCGGTCGATGTGCTGCCAGACGTGCTCGATCAGATCGGTTTTGAGCGCGGCATCCTGCTGGGCCATTCGGACGGGGCGACGATCGCCGCCATTCATGCGGGCAGCGTTGCGGATTACCGGGTGCGCGGCATCATTTTGATGGCGCCGCATTTCTTCACCGAGGCGATGGGGCTGGCGGAGATCGCGAAGGCGAGACGAGCCTTCGATGAAGACGATCTGCGCGACCGGATGGCCAAACACCATCACGATCCCGATCATACGTTCCGCGGCTGGAACGATGCATGGCTCGATCCGGCGTTTGCGCGCTGGAATGTCGCCGAGGTGATCGATTATTGGCGAATCCCGGCGCTGGCGATCCAGGGCCGGCAGGACCAGTATGGCACGCTGGCCCAGATCGAAGAGATGGAAAGCCGCGCCTATTCGCCGGTGGACGTGGCGATCCTCGACGATTGCCGCCATGCGCCGCACCAGGACCAACCCGAAAGGACGCTCGCGGCGATCGCGGAGTTCGCCGAACGGCTCGGGCGGATCGAAGCGGCGGAGGTCGAGGCCGCCTGATGCGGGCATCGGTCCCGCTGCCGCCTTACGCGCATGTGCCGGGCCGGAACGCCCGGCATGAAGAAGGGCGGTGGGACGATGTGCGGGCGACGGCCGAGCCGGGCATGGGCGCTGAGGCGCTGGCCGCGTCACCGGCCTTCATTGCCGGCATGGATTTCTTCGAGAACGGATTCTTCTGGGAGGCGCATGAGGTGTGGGAGGCGGTGTGGATGGCCTGTCCGCCGAACTCGGCCGAACATCGGTTCGTTCAGGCGCTGATCCAGTTGGCCAATGCCGAGCTGAAGCTGGCGATGGAAAAACCCAAGGCCGCCACGCGGCTGTGCGCGATCGCCGAAGCGCTTCTGTCGGAAGCGGCACGCGGCGGACACGATCAGGTGCTCGGCGTCGGCGTTCCGTGGCTGGAGGGCGCCATTGGCCAATGTCGCCATCGCGCCGAGCGATTGGCTGATAGTGCAATATAATACATACATAGCATTATCTCGCGCCAAAATATTTGCATTATGATGCAAAATTGGATTTACATCGTCCGGTTTGGGCGATAAGAAGCAACATAACGCATGTGGGAGAATGTCGTGCCCGACATCATCGATTTCCGGACCGATCCGTCGCAATACCGCCATTGGCGCGTGGAGTATGATGGCGCCGTCGCCAATCTCTATATGGATGTCGACGAGGATGGCGGGCTTTTCGACGGCTACCAGCTCAAGCTCAATTCCTATGATCTGGGTGTCGACATCGAACTGGCCGATGTCGTCCAGCGCATGCGCTTCGAACACCCCGAGGTGAAGGTGGTCGTGATGCAGTCGGGCAAAGACAATGTGTTCTGCGCCGGTGCCAACATCCGCATGCTGGGTGGCGCGGCGCACGCCCACAAGGTCAATTTCTGCAAGTTCACCAACGAAACGCGCAACACGTTCGAGGCGGCCGAAGCCGATTCCGGCCAGAAATATATCGCCGCCGTGAAAGGCGCCTGCGCCGGCGGCGGCTATGAACTGGCGCTCGCCTGCAACCACATCATGCTGACCGACGATTCCTCGTCGTCGGTGGCGCTGCCCGAAGTGCCGCTTCTGGCCGTGCTGCCGGGCACGGGCGGGCTGACGCGTGTGACGGACAAGAGGAAAGTGCGCCGCGATCTGGCCGATGTGTTCTGTTCGATCGAGGAGGGCGTCAAGGGCAAGCGCGCCACCGAGTGGCGTCTGGTCGACGAGGTGGTCCCGAACTCGAAATTCGCCGACACGGTGCAGGAGCGGGCCCGCGAGTTTGCCGCCGCATCGACCAGGAACGCGCCCGAAAAGGGCATCGCGCTGACCCCGCTCGAGCGGACCATCGCCGAGGACGGTTCTGTCACCTATTCGCTGGTGGAAGTCGCGGTCGAACGCGACGGGCGCCGCGCGGCGATCACCATTCACGGTCCGGACGCCGAGGCGCCGACCGATGCCGAGGCGCTGACCGCGCTGGGCGATCAGAGCTATTTTCTGCGGCTGGCGCGCGAACTGGACGATGCGATCATGCATCTGCGCCTCAACGAGATGGAGCTTGGCTTGCTCGTCTTCCGCTCGCAGGGCGATGCCGACAAGGTGCTCGCCGAGGAGCAGGTGCTCTTCGATAATGCCGATCACTGGCTGGCCAACGAGATCATCCAATATTGGAAGCGGGTGATGAAGCGCATCGACGTGACGTCGCGCTCGCTCGTCGCATTCGTCGAGAACGGCTCGTGCTTCGCCGGCATGCTCGCCGAAGTGCTGTTCGCGGTCGACCGGACTTACATGATGGAAGGCGATTTTGAGGGCGACAATCGCCCTGTCGCCTCGATCACCCTGTCGCAGGCCAATTTCGGCCCGTTTCCGATGGCCAACGATCTAACGCGGCTCGAAACCCGGTTCCTTGGCGAGCCGGAGCGGGTCGAGGCCGCGAAGGAACAGATCGGTGAGACGCTCGAAGCGTTCGACGCGAACGAACTGGGTCTCGTCACTTACGCGTTCGATGATGTCGACTGGGAAGACGAGGTGCGCATCTTCTTGGAAGAACGCGCCAGCTTCTCGCCCGATGCGATGACCGGCATGGAAGCCAATCTGCGCTTTGCCGGCCCCGAAACCATGGAAACGCGCATCTTCGGCCGGCTGACCGCCTGGCAGAACTGGATCTTCCAGCGGCCCAATGCGGTCGGCGAGGACGGCGCCCTGCAACGCTACGGAACCGGCGTGCGCGGCCAATACAACATGCAGCGCGTCTAGCCTTGGGGAAAAACACCGTGAAAAAGGCCGTCAACCTGAAAGAAGAGCTGGCGCTTTTCGAGGAGCATTGGTCGCCGAAGATCGTTGGCGAATACAACGGCAACGAGGTGATGGTGGTCAAGTTCAAGGGCGAGTACCCGTTTCATAGCCACGCCGACACCGATGATTTCTTCCTCGTTCTGGAAGGGCGGATGACGATGGAGTTGCGCGACCGGAAAATCGAAGTCGGTCCCGGCGAGTTGTTCATCGTGCCCAAGGGCGTCGAACACCGCCCCGTGGCGGAGGAAGAAGTGAAAGTGCTTCTGATTGAGCCGAAAGGCGAACCGAACAGCGGCGACAGCACCGAACGTGCACCGGCCGTCAAGGAATGGATTTAAGGGAGACTGGAATGCTCGATCTCATCAATGTCAGCTACGACACGCAAATCCCCAACAATGTCAGGCTTTCGTCGGACAAGCGCGTGCTCAAGGCGCTGGAGAAGTGGCATCCCGGTTACATCAATTGGTGGAACGACCTGATCCCGGACAATTTCCAGCAGTCGCTCGTCTATCTGCGCACCGCCGTCTCCGTTGACCCCAAAGGCTGGGCCAAGTTCGATTATGTGAAGATGCCCGAATATCGCTGGGGCGTGCTGCTGGCCCCGCAGGTCGAGGACCGCACGATCCCGTGCGGCGAACATGCGGGCGAGGCGGCCTGGCAGGAAGTGCCGGGCGAATACCGCGCCATGCTGCGCCGGCTGATCGTCATCCAGGGCGACACCGAACCCGCGTCCGTCGAGCAGCAGCGGTTTTTGGGCAAGACCGCGCCGTCGCTCTACGACATGCGCAACCTATTCCAGGTCAATGTGGAGGAGGGGCGGCACCTTTGGGCGATGGTCTATCTGTTGCACAAATATTTCGGCCGCGACGGCCGCGAGGAGGCCGACGATCTGCTGCGCCGCTCGTCGGGCTCGGAGGAAGCGCCGCGCATGCTGGGCGCCTTTAACGAGGAAACGCCGGACTGGCTCAGCTTCTTCATGTTCACCTATTTCACCGACCGCGACGGCAAGATGCAGCTTGAATCGCTCGCCCAGTCGGGTTTTGACCCGCTGTCGCGCACCTGCCGCTTCATGCTCACCGAGGAAGCGCACCACATGTTCGTCGGCGAGACCGGCGTCGGCCGGACCATTCAGGCGACGTGCGAAGCGATGGCGAAGGCCGGCATCGAGGACCCCTACGACACGGACGCGATCCGCGCTCTGGGCGTCATCGATCTGCCGACGATCCAGAAGAAGCTGAACCTGCACTACACTCTGTCGCTGGACCTGTTTGGCCAGGAGGTTTCGACCAACGCGGCAAACGCCTTCAATGCCGGCATCAAGGGCCGCTATATGGAAAGCCGGATCGACGACGACCACAAGCTGCATGGCGACACCTATGAGGTCTGGGACTTCGAGGACGGCAAGCTGGTGCGCAAGGAGGTGCCGGCGCTGACGGCGATCAACATGCGCCTGCGTGACGACTATACGCGCGATGCGTCGGGCGGTGTCGGCCGCTGGAACAAGATCATCGAGAAGGCCGGCATCGATTTTCAGATGAAGCTGCCGCATGAATCCTTCAACCGGAAGATCGGTGTGTTTGCCGACAAGCTGTTCGACCCGGACGGCACGCTGGTGTCGGGCGCGGACTATGATGCGGGTCTGCCCAATTGGCTGCCGACCAAGGCCGATGGCGACTTCATCCAGTCGTTGATGGTGCCGGTCTACGAGCCCGGCCAGTATGCAAGCTGGATCGCGCCGCCCAAGGTCGGCATCGACAACAAGCCGGGCGACTTCGAGTACGTCAAGCTGCACATGGCCTGATCGGCCCATGTCAGACATGGCCGGCGCTCCTTCAGGCTGCGCCGGCCGCTCTCTTCAATTCGGGAGGCACCGATGGATATCAGCAGAAATGCCAAAAAGCCGGAGACGGCCGCGCGCTGCGGCGATGTTCCGAGGGTCTGCCTTGGCTGCAAGGATTGCCAGGGACCGTGCCTTTTGTTCGCCGAACTCTATGGCGGGCTTGCCGTTGAAGGTCCGCGACCGGGTTCGGCCGCATGAACAAGCCGCTCAAGCAGCATCTGATCGATCCGGAAATCTGCATCCGCTGCTATACCTGCGAGATGACGTGTCCGATCGGCGCGATCACCCATGACGACAACAATGTCGTGGTCGACGCCGCCCAGTGCAATTTCTGCATGGACTGTATCCCGGTCTGCCCGACCGGCTCGATCGATGAGTGGCGCATCGTCAACGAGCCCTATTCGCTGGACGAGCAGTTCGGCTGGTCCGAGCTTCCACCCCAGGAAGAAATCGCGGCCGACGGCAACGGCGCCGACACCTCGATTGAAGCGTTCGACGATGCGATTGCCGCGCTTCTGGCCGAAGCCCATCAGGGCGCGGGCGGCAAGGCCAAGGCACCGGCGAGTGCAGCCAAACCCTCCATCAATCTCTACAATCTGGCCAAGCCGGCGGAGGCGACCGTTACCGGCAATTTCCGGCTGACGAGCGAAGCTGGCGACAATGATGTGCGCCATATCATTCTCGACTTCGGCGCGACGCCGTTTCCGGTGCTCGAAGGCCAGTCGATCGGCATTATCCCGCCGGGCACGGACGACAAGGGCGAAGCGCATCTGCCGCGGCTTTATTCGGTCTCGAGCCCGCGCGACGGAGAACGGCCGAACTACAACAATGTCTCGCTGACGGTGAAGCGCGAGCCGGGCGGGGTCTGCTCGAACCATGTCTGCGACCTCAAGCCCGGCGACACGGTCAAGGTGACGGGGCCGTTCGGCTCGACCTTCCTGCTTCCGTCCGATCCTGACGCGCATCTGATGATGATCTGCACGGGCACGGGGTCGGCGCCGTTCCGCGCCTTCACCATGCGCCGGCAGCGCGAGAACCCGCGCCTTCAAGACACGATGTCGCTCTATTTCGGTGCGCGGACGCCCGAGGACCTTCCCTATTTCGGCCCGCTCAAGAAGGTGCCCGAGACGTTCATGAAAAAGGTCTTCGCCTTTTCGCGCCAGCCCGAAAGCCCCAAACACTATGTGCAGGACAAGCTGCGCGAGAATGCCGACGATGTCGCCGCGCTGATGCGCAACGCCAATGGCTACATCTATATTTGCGGGCTCAAGGCGATGGAGCACGGTGTAGAGGAGGCCCTGTCCGACATCGCCCGGAGCGCCGGGCTCACCTGGACCGAGGTGCGCGACACGATGCGCGAGGATGGCCGCTATCATGTCGAGACCTATTAGGTCATAGATGCCGCCACAGGCGAATCGGGCGGGCGACGGCATGGGCGACAGCATTTTCGAGCATGAAATCCGGGTGGGCTGGGGCGACTGCGATCCGGCCCGGATCGCCTATACGGGCAAGCTGCCCATGTTCGCGCTCGAAGCGATCGAGGCATGGTGGGAGCACCATCTGGGCGGCGGCTGGTATCAGATGGAGCTCGATCAGGGGGTCGGAACGCCGTTTGTCCATATGAGCCTGAATTTCCGGTCGCCTGTCACGCCGCGCCACCGGCTCAAATGCAGGGTCTGGCCGACGCGGCTGGGCGATACATCGATCGCTTTCAGGGTCGAGGCGTTTCAGGACGGCACATTGTGCTTCGAGGGCGATTTCGTGTGTGTGTTCGTGGTGCCCATCGAACTGAAGAAGACCCCGCCGCCCGATGATATCCGGGCGATCGTCGAGGCGCAGATTCGCACCGGCGCGGGACCGTCCGCCGGATAGTAACCGTGTCGGCGGGCACTGCGATTGCAGGCATTGAGAAATACCCGCGCTGGGGTATTTTGTGCACTATTGTACACATTGCGACGGCCAGCATGAGCGAAATCACCAACTTCAAGGGCGTGGCGCAAAAGACCACCGCCGAGAGCCAGTCCGAGGCGATGGTGGCGACGCTGCTCAAGCGGGTCGGCGAACGGGTGCGCAAGGCGCGCGAGCTCAAGGGCATTCCGCGCCGCGTGCTGTCGGAGATTTCCGGCGTGTCGCCGCGCTATCTGGCGCAGCTTGAATCGGGCGAGGGCAATATCTCGATCGGCCTTCTGCAGAAGGTGGCGGTGGCGCTCGACTACCGGATCGAATGGCTGGTCGGCGCCGAAGACCCGTGGTCGTCGGACACGATGCGTGTCGCCGACCTGTTCCGGCGGGCCGGCTTTCACACGCGCCAGGAGGTGATCGATCTTCTGTCGCCGGACACCGAGACCGACATGCGCGCCAGCCGCATCTGCCTGATCGGGCTGCGCGGCGCCGGCAAATCGACGCTTGGCGCCAGGGCCGGCGAGCGCCTGGGCGTCCCCTTCGTCGAACTCAACCGCGAGATCGAGGAGCAGAGCGGCATGCCCGTGAACGAGCTCTTGGCCTTTTACGGGCAGGAGGGCTACCGCAAGCTGGAAGCCCAGGCGCTCGAACGGGTGATCGCCACCCATGACGCGATGATCCTGGCCGTTGCCGGCGGCATCGTCTCCGACCCGCAGACCTACAATATGCTGCTGGCGCACTTCCATACGGTCTGGCTGAAGGCGGCGCCCGAGGATCATATGGAGCGGGTGAGGGCGCAGGGCGACACCCGCCCCATGGGCGGCAATCCCGAAGCGATGGACGAACTCAAATCGATCCTGACCAGCCGCGAGGCGCTTTACGGCCGCGCCCTGTCGCAGATCGACACCAGCGGCCGCAGCCTGGACGAGACGCTCGACGATCTGATCGGCGTCATCGGCGAGCGGGGCTTTCTGCGCTAGGGCTCGCCGGCCGGGCGAAACCACATTCGAACACACCAATTCTCAGGAACATCCGATGACAGTGACATGGAGGCGCGACGGCGACGCCGGGCTGGTCGAACTTGCCAATCCGCCGGTGAACGCGATGGGTCTGGCCGTGCGGCAGGGCCTCATCGACGCGGTGACATGGGCCGAAAACGAGCCCGGTCTGTCGCGCGTCATCGTCTCCGGACAGGGCAGGGCGTTCGCCGCCGGTGGTGACGCGCGCGAGTTCGACGACGATCCCGTTCCACCGCACCTGCCCGACGTTCTCGATGCGATCGAAGCCAGTGCGGTGCCGTGGATCGCCGCGGCCCATGGTGTTGCGCTCGGCGGCGGCGCCGAACTGATGCTTGCATGCCGCTACCGGATCGCGGCGCCGGGTACGAAAATCGGTCTGCCGGAAGTCACGCTGGGCGTGGTGCCGGGCGCGGGCGGCACGCAGCGTCTGCCGCGGCTGGTCGGTCTTCAAACGGCGCTCGACATGATCGCCAACGGCAAGCCGGTCGGCGCGCTCGACGCCCACGAAATGGGGCTGGTCGATGCGGTGGCCGACGAACCGGTCGCCCATGCCATGGCGCTCTATATTGCGTTGGTTCAGGACCGGCCGGTCCTGTCGGCGCTTGACGGTCCGGCAACCGACGATGACGCCGTCGAGAAGGCGCGCGCGATGGCTGAAAAGCGCATGCGCGGGCAGATCGCCCCGCAAAAGGCCATCGATCTTGTCGCGCTTTCGGCGCGCCTGCCGTTCCGCGAAGGGCTGGCGCAGGAGCGCGCGACCTTTGTCGATTTGCGGTCGACCGAACAGGCGCGAGCGCTGCGCCACATATTTTTCGCCGAGCGGGCGGCAAAAGCGCCCGACTGGCTTGATGCTGAGCCGCGCGAGATCGGGAAGGCGGCGGTCGTCGGCGGCGGCACGATGGGTGCGGGCATTGCCTATGCGCTGCTTCTGGCCGGGATCGGCGTGACGCTCTTGGAGACCGATGCGGACGGTGTCGAACGGGCCAAGGCCAATATCGGCCGGATCATGGATCAGAGCGCGAAGCGCGGTCTTTTGTCGGGCGACAAGCGCGGCCAGATCGAGGCGGCGCTGACCGTGACCGACGATTATGGCGCAGCGGCGGAGGCGGACCTCGCCGTCGAAGCGGCGTTCGAAAGCATGGAGGTCAAGAAGGCCGTGTTCGGCGCGCTCGACAAGGCGTTGCCGGCCGATGCCGTGCTCGCCACCAACACATCCTATCTCGATGTTAACGAGATCGCGTCCGGCCTTGCCGATCCGTCGCGGCTGGTGGGCCTGCATTTCTTTGCACCCGCGCACATCATGAAGCTCCTGGAGATCGTGCAGGGCGATGCGACGAGCCATGATGCGCTGGCGGCCGGCTTTGCGCTCGCCAAACGCCTGCGGAAAGTGCCCGTCCTGTCTGGCGTCTGCGACGGGTTCATCGGCAACCGCATTCTCGCCCGCTATCGCGAAGCGGCCGACACGCTTTTGATGGACGGCACCAACCCGTGGGAACTGGACGAGGCGATGGTCGAATTCGGCTATGCGATGGGCCCCTATGAGGTGCAGGACCTGTCGGGCCTCGACATCGCCCATGCCAACCGGAAGCGTCAGGCCGCCACCCGCGATCCGAACCGGCGCTACATCCCGATCGGCGACCGCATGGTTGCCGAAGGCCGGCTTGGCAAGAAGGTCGGCGTCGGCTGGTACCGCTATCCGGGCGGCGGCGGAAAGGTCGTCGATCCGCTGATCGAGGATCTGGTTCGTGAGGAAGCGCATTTCGCCAAGGTCGAGCGGCGCGCCTTCACCGACGATGAAATCCGGCGCCGGCTGGTGCTCGCGATGATCAACGAGGCCGCCGACATATTGGCCGAAGGCATCGCGCAGTCCGCAGCCGACATCGATCTGGTGACGGTGTTCGGCTATGGCTTTCCGCGCTGGCGCGGCGGTCTGATGCACCATGCGGACACGCTCGGCGCAGACGCAATCCTCGCCGAACTGCGGGCGCTGGAGGCCGAAGACCCGATCGTCTGGAAGCCGAGCGCGGCCATCGTTGCCTGCGCGGAGCAGGGCATCGCGCTTCGCGACTACCGGACACGGTCTTAAAGGTGTGAAATGCGGCGAGAACCCTTTTCAAACCGGCGCGAACGGTTTATAAACCGACCGATCGGTTAATTAATTGTGGCGGTATCGCCGCCTGACCGGGAGCGGAGGAGGCTCAGCCCATGTACGCCCAGATGGTGCAATCCACCGGCACGCTGAAGACGCGTGAGGAAATGGACGAGCGCGAGCGCGCCTTCCAGGACCGTATCGATGCCGGCGAGAAGATCGAGCCGCAGGACTGGATGCCGGAAGGCTATCGCAAGACGCTTGTGCGCCAGATCGGACAGCACGCCCATTCCGAGATCGTCGGCCAGCTTCCCGAGGGCAACTGGATCACCCGCGCGCCGACCCTCGAAAGAAAAGCCATTCTGCTCGCCAAGGTGCAGGATGAGGCCGGTCACGGGCTCTATCTCTACTGCGCGGCGGAGACGCTGGGCGTCAGCCGCGACGAGATGACCGAGAAGCTGCATGACGGGGAGATGAAGTATTCCTCCATCTTCAACTATCCGACGCTCACATGGGCCGATATCGGCGCGGTCGGCTGGCTGGTCGACGGTGCGGCGATCATGAACCAGGTGGCGCTGCAGCGCACGTCCTACGGACCCTATTCGCGGGCAATGGTGCGCATCTGCAAGGAAGAGAGCTTCCACCAGCGCCAGGGCTATTCGATCATGATGAAGATGGCCGCCGGCACGCCCGAGCAGAAGCGCATGGCGCAGGATGCGCTGGACCGGCTCTGGTATCCCTCGCTGATGATGTTCGGTCCGTCCGACGCCGAAAGCGTCCATTCGGCCCAGTCCATGGCATGGAAGATCAAGGTCAGCACCAATGACGAACTGCGCCAGAAGTTTGTCGACCAGACCGTACCGCAGGCCGAATATCTGGGCCTGACGATCCCCGACGACAAGCTTGCCTGGAACGAGGAGAAGGGCGGCTACAACTTCTCCGAGCCGGACTGGCAGGAGTTCCACGATGTGCTGGCGGGCAACGGCCCGTGTAATGCCGACCGGATGGCCGCGCGGCGCACCGCCTGGGAAGATGGCGCCTGGTATCGCGATGGTCTCGTCGCCCACGCAAACAAGCGCGCCGCACAGCGCATGGCAGCGGAGTAAGAGATGTCTTCTGAATGGCCCCTTTGGGAAGTCTTCATTCGCGGCCAGCATGGCCTTAACCATCGCCATGTGGGCTCTTTGCACGCGCCCGATGCTGAAATGGCGATCAAGAATGCACGCGATGTCTACACGCGCCGCAATGAGGGTGTGAGCATCTGGGTGGTGCCGTCCAACCAGATCACGGCCAGCGTGCCCTCCGAAAAGGGCCCGATGTTCGAACCGTCCAAGTCGAAGATCTACCGCCACCCGACCTTCTACGACATCCCGGATGAAGTGGGGCACATGTGATGAGCGCGCTTTGTGAGTTTGCGCTGCGCATGGGCGACAACACGCTGATCCTCGGTCATCGCGTGTCGGAATGGTGCGGCCATGCGCCGGTGCTGGAAGAGGACATCGCGCTTGCCAACACCGCGCTCGACCTGATCGGTCAGACGCAGATGTGGCTTGGTCTGGCGGGCGAAGCGGAAGGCGAAGGCCGGACGGCCGACGATCTGGCCTACAAGCGCGACGCGTGGGATTTTCGCAATCTGCTCCTGGTCGAGCGGCCGAACGGTGATTTCGGCCAGACGCTGATGCGCCAGTTCCTGTTCGATGCCTGGCACCATCCGATGCTCACATGGCTTGCGGAGAATTCCAAAGACCAACGTGTCGCCGAGATCGCCGAGAAGGCGGTGCGCGAAGCGGCCTATCATCTGGAGCGCTCTTCGGACCTCGTGATCCGGCTCGGAGACGGGACCGATGAGAGCCATCGCCGCATGCAGGATGCGCTCGCCTATCACTGGACCTATACGGGCGAGATGTTCGAAGCGGATGCGATCGATCGCGAACTGGCGGACGCCGGCATTGCACCCGATCCGGCGGCGATGAAGCCGGGCTGGGACGCGCTGATCGGCGAAGTGCTGGCCGAAGCGACGCTGTCCGTTCCGGAGAACGATTTTGCGCACAAGGGCGGCCGTCGCGGCCAGCACACCGAGCATCTGGGCCACATTCTCGCCGCCATGCAGTTCCTGCCGCGGGCCTATCCCGATGCACGCTGGTGAGACGCTGCCGAGCCGCGACGATGTGATGGGCTGGCTCGCCGAGGTGCCGGACCCGGAAATCCCGGTCGTGTCCGTCGTCGATCTGGGCATTGTGCGCGATGTGGCTTTTGACGATGACACGCTGGTCGTGACCATCACGCCGACCTATTCGGGCTGCCCGGCGACTTCGGTGATCGCTTTTGAGGTCGAGGCGGCAATCCGCGCCAGAGGTATCGACAAGCTGCGGCTCGAAAACAAGCTCTCGCCGCCCTGGTCGACCGACTGGATCGGGCCGGAGGCGCGCGAAAAGCTGCGCCGGTATGGCATCGCACCGCCGATCGACGGCACTGCGGCCGACGGCAAGCGCGTGGCGCGGCTGCTCGGCGAGGGCAATGCCAGGGTGGAATGTCCGCGCTGCGGTTCGGCCCACACGGCGGAGGTAAGCCGCTTCGGCTCGACCCCCTGCAAGGCCGCCTGGCGCTGCAATGACTGTCTGGAACCGTTCGACTATTTCAAGTGCATTTGAGGCCGATCATGGCGCAGTTTCATCCGCTCACCGTGACCGATGTGAACCACGACACGCGCGATGCGGTGGTCGTCACGCTCGCGCCCAGCGACAAGGACCGCGCGGCGTTCGACTTCACGCAGGGGCAATATCTGACCTTCCGGCATGATTTTGGCGGCACCGAAGTGCGGCGTTGCTATTCGATCTGCGCGGGCAAGGATGACGGCATCTTGCGCGTTGGCATCAAGCGCGTCGATGGCGGGGCGTTCTCGTCCTGGGCCAAGGAGAATTTGAAGCCCGGCGACGTGATGGAAGCCATGCCGCCCATGGGCAATTTCTTCGTGCCGCTCGACCCCGATGCGGAGCGGCACTATCTTGGCTTTGCCGGCGGCTCGGGCATCACGCCGGTCCTGTCGCTGGTCAAGACCGTTCTGGCGCGCGAGCCCAATGCGCGCTTCACGCTGGTCTATGCCAACCGCGCGGTGAACACGATCATGTTCCGCGAGGAGCTGGAAGACCTGAAAAACCTCTATCTGGGCCGGTTCACCGTGCTACACATCCTCGAAAACGATGCGCAGGAGATCGACCTGTTCACCGGCCGCGTCGATGCGGACAAGCTCGACGCTTTGTTCACCCACTGGATCGATGCGGCGTCGGTCGACTACGCGTTCATCTGCGGTCCCGAGCCGATGATGCTGACCATCGCCGAGGGGCTGAAGGCGCGGGGCTTGGCCGAAGACCGGATCAAGTTCGAACTGTTCAAGAGCGCCCAGCCCGGCCGCTTGCCCAAAAAGGCGAATGGTCACGCGGATGGCGCTAAGGTCGACAGCGTCAAGGCAACCCTTTTTCTCGAAGGCGTCACACGGACGATCGAGGTGCCGAAGGACGGCACGACCTTGCTGGACGCAGCGCTCGATGCCGGGCTTAACGTGCCCTATGCCTGCAAGGCCGGCGTCTGTTCGACCTGCATGTGCAAGATCACCGAGGGCGCCGGCGAGATGCTGGCCAACAATGCGCTCGAAGACCATGAGGTCCGCGACGGCTTCACGCTGAGCTGCCAGACCGTGCCGACGACGGACACGATCAGCGTCACCTACGACGTTTGACGACAGAACATCGATTGGGAGACATCCGATGAACGTTGCCACCGCGACGACGCGCCGGCTTGAAAGCTATGTGAAGGGCCAGTGGGTCGCCGGCGACGGCGACGGCACGCTCCTGACCGATGCCGGCACCGGCGAACCCGTCGCGGTGATCAGTTCCTCGGGCCTCGATTTTGCCGGCGCGCTCGCCTATGGCCGCGAGAAGGGTGGACCGGCGCTGCGCGCGATGAGTTTTCACGAGCGGGCGCTAATGCTCAAATCCATCGCGCTGATGCTCAACGAGGCGCGCGATGTGTTCTATGCCGAGAGCTACCGCACCGGCGCGACCAAGACGGATTCGATGATCGATGTCGACGGCGGCATCGGCACCTTCTTCGTCTATGCCTCCAAGGGCCGCCGCGAACTGCCAAACACGCGCGTTCTGCTCGATGGCGATATCGAGCCGCTGTCCAAGGACAATAGCTTTTCCGCGCAGCACATTCTGACGCCGCTTGAGGGCGTTGCGGTCCACATCAATGCGTTCAACTTCCCTTGCTGGGGGATGCTGGAAAAGCTGGCGCCGACGCTGCTGGCGGGCATGCCGGCGGTCGTCAAACCGGCCAGCCAGACCGCCTATCTGACCGAACTGATGGTCCGGAAAATCATCGAAAGCGGGATTCTTCCCGACGGCGCGCTACAACTGGTCAGCGGCTCGGCGGGCGACATGCTCGACCATGTGACGGGCCAGGATGTCGTCACCTTCACCGGATCGGCCAGCACGGGCCGGATGCTGCGCACCCACAAGGCGATCGTCGAGAACTCGACCCGCTTTTCGATGGAGGCTGACAGCCTGAACTCATGTGTGCTGGGCGCCGACGCCGAGCCCGGCACGCCGGAGTTTGACCTCTTCGTCAAGGAAGTGGCGCGCGAGATGACCGCCAAGGCGGGTCAGAAATGCACCGCCATCCGCCGTGCCTTCGTGCCGCGTGGCCATGTCGATGCCGTGATCGAAGCGCTGCGCGCGCGGCTCGGCAAGACAACCGTCGGTCTGCCAGCGGAGGAGGGCACGCGCATGGGTGCGCTTGCCAGCCAGGACCAGCGCGCCGAAGTGCGCGCGCGCATCGCCGATCTTGCCGCCGATGGCGAGATCGTCGCCGGCGATCCGGACCATCCGGTGCTCGCCTCGGGCGATGCCGAAGCCGGCGCCTTCCTCAACCCGGTGTTGCTGCATTGCCCGGAGCCGCACGGCGCAAAGAACGTCCATGATGTGGAGGCGTTCGGGCCGGTGGCGACTGTCATGCCCTATGACGATGTCGAGGAAGCAGTTGCGCTGACCCACAAGGGCAAGGGCTCGCTGGCGGCATCGGTTTTCACCAACGATCCGGCGATCGCCGAACGGATGGTGATCGGCATGGCGCCGTTCCATGGCCGCATCCTGATCGGCAATCGCGACAGCACCAAATCGTCGACCGGGCATGGCTCACCGATGCCGGGCCTTGTTCATGGCGGCCCGGGCCGCGCCGGCGGCGGCGAGGAACTGGGCGGCATTCGTGGCGTCAAGCATTTCATGCAGCGCACGGCGGTGCAGGGCACGCCGCGCTTGCTTGCGCCGGTCACCGGGCGCTGGATGGAAGGGGCGGGCGCCGGCGACGTGTCGGTGCATCCGTTCCGCAAGTCGTTGGCCGAACTCTCCATCGGCGATCAGGTGGTCACCGAGCCGCGCGAAGTGACGCTTGCCGACATCGAGCATTTTGCCGAATTCACAGGCGACACTTTCTACGCGCACATGGATGAGGATGCCGCCAGGGCCAACCCGTTCTTCGACGGACGCGTGGCGCATGGCTATCTGATCGTCTCGTTTGCGGCCGGCCTGTTCGTCGATCCCGAGCCCGGTCCGGTGCTGGCCAATTACGGCGTCGACAATCTGCGGTTCATGACGCCGGTCTATCCGGGCGATGTGCTCAAGGTCCGGCTGACGGCGAAGGAGATCAATCCGCGCGCCACGGCCGATCATGGCGAGGTGCGCTGGGACGCGCAGGTGACCAATCAGGACGATGAAGTCGTCGCCCAATATGATGTGCTGACCATGGTCGCCAAGGAATGGCCGCTGTCGGCGGAAGAGTGACCGCTACCGCGGCGGCCTCACCCCACCGACACCGTCGAGGATGATGCGCGTGGCGATGCGGGCATAGTCCTCGCGGCTGACCGGGCCGTCTTCCTTGAACCAGGTGTAGACCCAGTTGAGCATGCCGAAGAGGCTCATCGTCACCGGTGTCAGAAGATGGGTGCCCGGCTCGGCAAGCTTCGGGTTCAGTTCTTTAAGGACATTGGCGAAGCGGGCAACGATGCGCTTTTCGGTGTCGCGCAATTGCGCGCGCTGCGCTTCGGACAGGGCGCCGAACGCGTTGAGCTGCACCTTGTGCGCATCATCGGCGCCGCGATAGGTTTCGAGCACCGCATGCACCAGCCGTTCGAGCCGCTCGCCTGCCGGCAGCGCCGGGTCGTCGGCGGCGATCACCGCTTCGTCCAGATGGCTGATATGGGTGTTGATGATCGCAAAGATCAGCGCGTCCCTTGACGGATAATAGTGATAGAGCAGGGCCTTGGAGACGCCGCACTCGCGCGCGATCTGCGACATGGACGCCTTGTCCATGCCCAGTTGGGCAAAGACCGTGGCGGCGCTGGCGAGGATATGCGCCTGCTTTTCAGCGAAATCGGCGGCGCGGGGGCGGGCCATCGGGCCTCTCCTTCTAGCCCTTGGGCCGGTTGTCGACGACGCGCCTGGCCTTGCCCTCCGAGCGCGGGGCCGAGCCGGGCTCGCCGACATTGATCTTGGCGGTCACGCCGATCACCGACTTGATGTGATGGGCGAGTTCGGTAGCGCTTGCCCTGCGCGCCTCTTCGCTGGCCGCGTCCTCCAGCGCTTCGAGATGCACGGTCATTGTGTCCATACGACCCTTGCGGCCCAATTCGATCTGGAAGTGTGGGGCAAGGCCGACGCATTTGAGGATCTGTTCTTCGACCTGGGTGGGGAAGATGTTGACGCCGCGCAGGATGATCATGTCGTCGGAGCGTCCGGTGATCTTTTCCATGCGCCGCATCGAGCGCGCCGTGCCGGGCAGGAGCCGGGTCAGGTCGCGCGTGCGGTAGCGGATGATCGGCAGGCCTTCCTTGGTGAGCGTGGTGAAGACCAGTTCGCCCATTTCGCCGCCGGGCACCGGCTGGCCGGTCTCCGGATCGATGATCTCGGGATAGAAATGGTCTTCCCAGATGTGCAGCCCGTCCTTGGTTTCCACGCACTCATTGGCAACGCCCGGGCCCCTCACTTCCGACAGGCCGTAAATATCGACCGCATGCATGTCGAAGGCCTGCTCGATCTCGCCGCGCATGGCGTTGGTCCAGGGTTCGGCGCCGAAAATGCCGACAACCAGCGATGAGGTGCGCGGGTCGATGCCCTGACGGCGATATTCGTCGAGAATCGACAGCATGTAGGAGGGCGTGACCATGATGACGCGCGGCTTGAAATCCTCGATCAGCATCACCTGGCGCTCGGTCATGCCACCGGAGACCGGGATCACCGTGCAGCCGAGCCGTTCGGCGCCGTAATGGGCGCCAAGCCCGCCGGTGAACAGGCCATAGCCATAGGCCACATGCACCGGATCGCCGGACCGCCCGCCCGAGGCGCGGATCGAGCGGGCGACCATGTCGGACCACATGGAGATGTCGCCTTCGGTGTAGCCGACGACGGTCGGCTTGCCGGTCGTGCCCGAGGAGGCGTGCAGGCGCACGATCTTCTCGCGTGGCACGGCGAACATGCCGAACGGGTAGTTGTCCCGCAGGTCCGCCTTGGTAGTGAAAGGGAATTTGGCCAGATCGGCCAGCAATTTCAGATCATCGGGATGAACGCCCGCCTCGTCGAAGCGCTGGCGGTAGAAGGGTGCATTCTCATAGGCATGGCGCAGCGACCATTGCATGCGCTCAAGCTGCAGCGCCGCGATCTCGTCACGCGAGGCGGTTTCGATTGGCTCCAGATCGCCGGGCTTGGGGGAAAGGTCTTCCATGCTTTGTCTCAAATATCGTCCAGAATTGTGCCGGGCACGGTGCGCGAATGGCCGCGAAACTCGCCGATCACGTCGCCGTCCTGGTTGGTTACGGAAATGTCGTAAATGCCCGACCGTCCGGTGCGCGAGACTTCGCGTCCCGTCGCGGTCAGCCGGTCGCCCTGCTTGCCGGGGCGAATGAAGGTGAGCTGGGTGTGCTGGGCGACGGTGCGCTGGTTGTAGCCGTTGCAGGCAAAGGCAAATGCGCTGTCGGCAAGGGTGAAAATGTAGCCGCCATGGCAGGTGCCGTGACCATTGACCATCTGCGGTCCCACGGTCATCGCGAGCGTCGCTTCGCCGGGCGCGACATGCTCGATTTCCATGCCCAGATGCTGGCTGGCCTTGTCTTCGCACCACATGGCATCGGCGCAGGCGCGGGCGAGTTCATCGGGCGTCATCATTGCCCCCGGAAGGTCGGTGCGCGCTTGTCGAGAAAGGCGGTCACGCCTTCAGCATAATCCGCCGTGCGGCCGGCGATGCGCTGCGTGTCGCGCTCATGGTCGAGCTGGGCGTCGTAGTTGTTGGTCGATGCCGTCTGGATCGACTGTTTCGTCAGGCCGAGGCCGCGTGTCGGGCCGCTTGCGAATTGCCGGGCGAGGGCGGTTGCCTCATCCATCAGCGCGTCATCGTCGACCGCTTTCCAGATCAGACCCCAGTCTGCGGCCATTTCGGCGGGCATCGGCTCGGCGGTCAGGGCCAGCCCCTTGGCGCGCGCTTCGCCCAGAAGCCGGGTCAGCATGAAGCTGCCGCCCGCGTCCGGCGTCAGGCCGATCTTGGCGAACGCCTGGATGAATTTGGCGGATTTGCCGGCCAGCACGATGTCGCAGGCGAGCGCGATGTTGGCGCCGGCACCGGCGGCCACGCCATTGACCGCGACGATGATTGGCTTTTCGAGCGACCGGATCAGCCGCAGCGTGGGATTGTAGAAGGTTTCGAGCGTGCGGCCGAGATCGGGCGGGCCGTCCATGGTGCGCGGATCGCGGTCACCCAGATCCTGACCGGCGCAGAAGGCCCGGCCGGCGCCGGTGATCAGGACACAGCGCACGTCGGCCTCGTCATGGGCGCGCTGGATCGCGGCGCGGAAGGCGCCGTGCATGTCCTCGTTGAACGAATTGAGCTTGTCGGGCCGGTTGAGCGTGACGCGCAAAACGCCGTCATCAAGCTCGCAGAGCACCGTGGCGTCCTGCGCCATATGATCCCTCCCATGCGCCTCTTTGGAGCGCGACTTCCACCGCGGACAAAACCATAAACCGACCGGTCAGTCAATGAATTCGGTCGATGAATTCTGACCGGTGTAAACGGGGCGGGGTTGCGCTGGGCGCGTGCGGCGCGGATATTCCGAAAATGATTCAAACGGCCTCCGCATCTGTCTGGCATGCTTCGCTTTTCGGCGACGATGAATTGGCGTCGCTGTTCTCCGGGGTGGCGTTCCTCGAGCGCTTCGGCGCGTTCGAGATGGCGCTGACGCGGACGCTTTCCGAACATGGCATGATCGATGCCGACCTGGCCGAAAAGGCCATGGCAGCAATGCGCGGCTTTGCGCCCGATGCCGACGCGATGGCGGCAGGCATGGCGACCGACGGCGTGCCGGTTCCGGCTTATGTCCGGCAATTGAGAGCAGTGGCCGGCGATGCGGCGCCGGCCATTCATGTCGGTGCGACCAGTCAGGACCTGATCGATACGGCGACCGCCATGGCGCTGCGTGATGCGAGCGGTGTCCTCGCCGGCCGGATCGAGGCAGTGCTGTCGGCGCTGGGCGATCTGGATACGCGGTTCGGCACCAACATGCTGACCGGCCGCACGCGGATGCAGGTGGCGTTACCTATGACCGCCGGAGACCGGCTGTCGGCATGGTCGACGCCGCTTTCCAGCGGCCTCGACCGGCTTGCGCGTGTGCGCGACGATGCTGCGCAATTGCAGTTCGGCGGTCCGGTCGGGCTGGGCCCAGAAACGCTTGGCGAGGCGGGACCGGCGGTGGCCGGCGCGATGGCCGCCGAACTCGGACTGCGCCTGCCGGCCCGGTCCTGGCACACCGACCGCAGCGCGTTCGTCGCCTTCGGCAATTGGCTGTCCATGGTCACCGGCGCGCTCGGCAAGATCGGCCAGGATGTGGCGCTGATGGCGCAGCAAGGCATTGACGAGATCGGGCTTTCTTCCGGTGGCAGTAGCTCCGCCATGCCGCACAAGCATAATCCAGTGCTGGCGGAAAAGCTGGTGACGCTGGCGCGGTTCAATGCCATCCAGATCGGCGGGCTGCATCAGGCCCAGGTGCACGAGCAGGAGCGCTCGGGCGGCGCATGGATGCTCGAATGGATGATCTTGCCGCCCATGGTCGAGGCAGCGGGACGGGCATTGATCGATGCCGAGGCGATGCTGCGCCTGGTCAAAGGCATGGGCAGGCCGGGCTGACCGGCCGGCTTCACATGTCGAAGAAGATCGTCTCGTTCTCGCCTTGCAGGCGGATATCGAACCGATAGGCGCCGTCGCCGGTCTTTTGCGCGATCAGGGTCGGCACACGGTGCTGGTGTTCGATACGCATCAGCACCGGATCTTCGGCGTTGGCCTCGCCCTCATCGTCAAAATAGAGCCGTGTGTGCAGGCCGATATTGATGCCGCGTGCAACGATCCAGACCGAGATATGCGGCGCCTGCAGACGCCCGTCGCGCCACGGCACGCGGCCGGGCTTGACGGTGTCGAAGCGGTACTCGCCGGTCTGCAGGTCGGCGGCGGCGCGGCCCCAGCCGGAGAATTCGGGGTCGGCCGCCCCGCGCGTCTCGCCCGGCGTGTTGAAAAGGCCATCGGCATCGGCCTGCCAGATTTCGAGGACAACATCCTTGAGGATGCTGCCCATGCCGTCGGTGACCGTGCCGGTGATGGTGATTTCCTCGCCGTGCACGGCGCCGGTCTTCATCGCCGCGCCCAGATCGGCCTCATAGACACCGTGAATGCCGGTGACGTTCGGGTTCATGCCGATATGGACATAGGGGCCGGCAGTCTGCGACGGGGTTTCCTTGAGCATCGGATAGCGCCTTGTCATCGTCAAAGGCCCTCCAGCCGGTTTTCGAACAGGGTTTGCCGCTTGCCGCGCAGGACGATGTCGAACCGCCATGCGCGGGCGTCCATCGGTACCGTACGGGTCATATCCAGTTCCGCGATCAGGCTTTGGACGGCGTCCTTGTGCGGGATCGCGCCGACGATCGGGCAGAGCGGGATCAGCGGATCGCCTTCGAAATACATCTGCGTGATCAGGCGCTGTGCGAAGGCGTCACCGAAGATCGAGAAATGGATATGCGCCGGGCGCCAGTCATTGCCGCCATTGGGCCAGGGATAGGCGCCGGGCTGAATGGTGCGAAACTCATAAAAGCCCTGTTCATCGGTCAGGACGCGGCCGCAGCCGCCGAAATTGGGGTCGAGCGGGGCGAGATAGCCCTCCTTCTTGTGCCGGTAACGGCCGCCGGCATTGGCCTGCCAGACTTCCAGAAGCGCGTTGGGCACGGGACGCCCCGCCTCGTCGGTGACGCGGCCATGGACGATGATGCGCGGGCCGATGGCGCTTTCGCCCGGCTCGGCATAATTGTGGACCAGATCATGATCCATGTCGCCGAGCATGGCCTGGCCGAAGACGGGGCCGGTTTCTTCACCCAACGATGTGGGCAGCGACAGGAGCGGCGCCGACGGCGACCGCAGGACCGAAGTCTTGTAGGGCGGATGGAGCGCCGGCGGATGCCAGGCGCGGTCGCGCGCGGCATAGCCCGCATTGGGTTCGGGCGTGTTCTTCATGTCACCGTCTCCTCCTGCTCCATCGCGCGATAGGTCTGCTTGGCGATCTTGATCGCGCGGTTGGCGCGGGGCACGCCTGCATAGACGGCGACGTGCATGAAGGCTTCCATGACGTCGGCCTTGCTGGCGCCGGTGCGCTCGCAGGCGCGCACATGCATGGCGATCTCGTCGAAATTGCCCGTAGCCGCCAGAAGCGCCAGCGTCAGGATGGACCGCTCGCGCAGCGAGATCGTGTCGCGGGCCCACAGATTGCCCCAGGCGGTCTCGGTGATCAGCGTCTGGAAGGGGGCGTCGAAATCGGTCTTGTCGGCTTCGGCGCGGTCGACATGGTCGTCGCCGAGCACATGCCGGCGCATCTTCATGCCGTTCTGCAGACGGTCACCGTTCATATGGTCGTTCATCGTGGGGCTCCCATCGTCGTCCGTCCCGATGCCTCAATAGGGGAGGCCGACATAGTTCTCGGCCATCGCCTTTTGCGCGGCCTTGCTGTCGCGCAGGAATTCCAGTTCGGCAACCTGCATCTTGTGGTCGAACTCCGACTGGTCGGGAAAGCGGTGCATGAGCGACGAAAACCACCAGGAGAAGCGTTCGGCCTTCCAGATGCGTGCCAGCGCACGGTCCGAATAGTTGTCGAGGCCTTCGGCATCGTTCAACTCGTAGAACTGCGTCAGGCCCCTGAACAGGTAATGGACGTCCGATGCAGCGGTGTTCAGCCCCTTGGCGCCGGTCGGCGGCACAATATGGGCGGCATCGCCACACAGGAACAACCGGCCCCAGCGCATCGGCTCGGTGACGAAGGAGCGCAGCGGCGCGATCGATTTTTCGATGGACGGGCCGGTGACCAGACCTTCGGCGACATGCCCTGGTATGCGGCGCTTGAGCTCGGTCCAGAATTCCTCATCGGACCAGTTTTCAAGCCTGTCATGCGCCGAACACTGGACATAGTAGCGCGACAGGTTTTCGTTGCGCATCGAACAAAGCGCAAAGCCGCGTTCGGAATTGGCGTAGATCAGTTCATGGTTGACCGGCGGGGTTTCCGACAAGATGCCCAGCCAGCCGAACGGATAGACCTTTTCATATTCGCGCCGCGCCTCCTCGGGGATCGTGCGGCGGCTGACGCCATGAAACCCGTCGCAGCCGGCGACGAAGTCGCAATCGATGCGGTGTTCGGTGCCGTCGATCGTGTAGGTGACATGGGGGCTGTCGCGGTCGGCATCGTGTATGGCCACGTTCTCGACATTGAACTCGATCTTGCCACCGGCTTTCTCGCGCGCGTCGTAGAGATCGCGCGTGACCTCTGTCTGGCCGTAGACCATGACCGGCGTTCCGGTGTGCTCGACGAAGTCGATGCGGAACACTTCCTCGCCATAGGAAATCAGCGTGCCGGCATGTTCGAAGCCTTCCTTGCGCATGCGCTGGCCGACGCCGGCTTCCTCGAGCAGCCGCAACAACCCTTCTTCCAGAACACCGGCGCGAATGCGGCTCAGGACATAGGCGCGCGTCTGGCGTTCCAGCACGATCGTGTCGATGCCGCGTGTGTGAAGAAGCTGCGACAGCAACAGGCCGGATGGGCCACCGCCAATGATGCAAACCTGGGTGCGCATGAATGCTCCGTTTTCTGGACAGCCATCTTGTTTGCATGAAAACGGTATGTAAATTCATATTTTGGGCGTTTTGAATAACGGAAACGATATGAATCTGGAGAAACGCATCAAACTTCGCCATCTCAGGGCGTTCTGCGAGATCGCCAGGCTGGGCAGTTTCAAGAAGGCCGCGTCGGCCCTGCATGTCACCCAGCCGGCCATCTCACGGACGCTGGCCGAACTTGAACAGATGGTCGAGGCAACGCTCCTGATCCGCGATCGTGGCGGTGTGGCGCTGACGCCGGAAGGCGCGGTCTTCCTGCAATTTGCCCAGATGGGGCTCGATGCGATCCAGCAAGGGGTCAATCGCCTGAGCCGGTTGCGCTCGGGCGATGCGGGCCGGGTGCGGGTCGGCGCGCTGCCGAGCGTTGCCGCGCGGCTGCTGCCGGATGCGGTGCAGGCGTTCGCGCATCTGTCGCCGGGGACCGCAGTGATGGTCGAAGAAGGGCCGCACGAGTTCCTCGTCAACCGGCTGAAGGCCGGCGAACTCGATCTGGTGGCCGGTCGGCTGGGCACGCCCGAGACGATGGCCGGCCTTTCCTTCACCCAGCTTTATCTCGAACATGTGGTGTTTGCGGCAAGGCCCGGCCATCCGCTGGCCGGCACGGCGGACATGTCGGCCATCGGCGATTATCCGATCATCTATCCGGCGCAGAACGCGGCGATCCGACCGCTCGTCGACCGGCTGATGATCGCCGGCGGCGTCAGCGATCCGCCGCGCACCATCGAGTCCGTCTCGGGCTCGTTCGGCCGCAGTCTCGTCCTGTCATCCGACGCGGTCTGGATCATCTCGGCGGGCGTCGTCGCCCAGGATCTCGAAGCGGGCCGGCTGATCAGCCTCGATATCGACACGCAGATGACGTCGGGCCCCGTCGGCATCATGATGCGGGCCGATGAGCAGAGCCCGGTTCTGGTGCAGCTTTTTTCGCGCGCCGTCGGTCAGGTGCTCGAAGCGCGCCGCTGAGACGAAAAACCGCGCCCGAACGGTTCGGGCGCGGCGTGAGATGTTGGCCGGAGCCCTTAGGCTCCGGCGGCCGGCTCAGTTGTTCCAGGAGGCGACCAGCTCGTCATAGCTGATGGTGACGGGGTCGGGATCCTCATTGTCGAGCTTGGCCTTGGGCGAGCCGGCTTCGGCCAGCCACTCGGCCGGATCGCGCGGTTCGTTCATCACCGGGCCCAGATCGCCCTGGACGCCGGCACGCTCGAGACGCTCAAGCACGCTTTCCTGCTGCTCGCACAGGCTGTCGAGCGCTTCCTGCGCGCTCTTGGCGCCGGAGGAGGCGTCGCCGATGTTCTGCCACCAGAGCTGGGCGAGACGCGGATAGTCCGGCACGTTGGTGCCGGTCGGCGACCAGCGCACGCGGGCGGGCGAACGATAGAACTCGATCAGGCCGCCCAGATTGGGTGCGCGCTCGGTGAAGCTGTCGTGCTGGATGGTCGATTCGCGAACGAAGGTCAGGCCGACATGGGACTTGCGCACGTCGACGGTCTTGGAGCTGACGAACTGGGCATAGAGCCAGGCCGCCTTGGCGCGGTCGACCGGGGTCGACTGCATCAGCGTCCAGGAACCGGCGTCCTGATAGCCGACCTTCATGCCCTCTTCCCAATAGGCGCCATGCGGCGAGGGTGCCATGCGCCAGCGGGGCGAACCGTCATCGTTGAGAACGGCGGCTGCGCCATCGCCCACCATGTCGGCGGTGAAGGCGGTGTACCAGAACATCTGCTGGGCGACATTGCCCTGGGCCGGGATCGGTCCGGCTTCGGAGAAGGTCATGCCGGCGGCTGCGGGCGGGGCATAGTTCTGCAGCCATTCGACATATTTCTCGATGGCGTAGACCGCGGCCGGCGAATTTGTGGCGCCGCCACGTGCAACGCATGAGCCGACCGGCTGCGAGTTCTCGTTGACGCGAATGCCCCATTCATCGACCGGCAGGCCGTTCGGCTCGCCCTTGTCTCCCATACCGGCCATCGACATCCACGCATCGGTGAAGCGCCAGCCGAGCGAGGGGTCCTTCTTGCCGTAGTCCATGTGGCCGTAGACATCGCCCTCGACGCCCAGATGGCTCAGATCGCGGCCGGTGAAGAACGCCGCGATGTCCTCATAGGCCGACCAATTGTCCGGCACACCGAGCGGATAGCCATATTCGGCCTCGAAGTCCGCCATGTTCTTTTCGTCGGTGAACCAGTCGTAGCGGAACCAGTAGAGGTTGGCGAACTGCTGGGTGGGAAGCTGGTAGAGCTTGCCGTCCGGACCGGTGGTGAAGGACGTGCCGATGAAGTCGTCAATGTCCAGCGTCGGCAGGGTGACGTCGGCGCCTTCGCCGGCCATCCAATCGGTCAGGTTGCGCACCTGCTGATAGCGCCAGTGGGTGCCGATCAGGTCGGAGTCGTTGATATAGGCGTCATAGACGTTCTCGCCGGTCTGCATTTGCGTCTGCAGCTTCTCGACGACATCGCCTTCGCCGATCAGGTCATGGGTGACCTGAATGCCGGTGATGGCGGTGAAGGCCGGCGCCAGAACCTGGCTTTCATATTCGTGCGTGGTGATGGTCTCGGAGACGACGTTGATCTCCATGCCGGCAAAGGGCTGGGCGGCATCGATGAACCATTGCATCTCCGCTTCCTGATCCTCGCGGCTCAGCGTCGACTGATCGCCGATCTCCGCATCCAGGAATGCCCGTGCGGCGTCCATGTCGGCGAAGGCCGGTGACGACAGCATGCCCAGCGCAAGCGCCATGGCCGTTGTGGTCGTGAGGTATTTTCTCATGTTTTCCTCCCAGAAAACTGCAGGGGGACGATGCGCGCGCATCGTCCGGTGAAGCCCGTCAGACCCAGCGGAACACCGCCGCGGCGAAGACGAGACAGACGATCAGTGCGCCCCATTGCGGACCACTGATCAGACCGAGCCAGGCCAGATTGATGAAGGCCGAGCCCAATAGGGTGATGAAGAGCCGGTCGCCGCGCGTCGTTTCGATGCGCAGGATGCCGACCCGGGGCGTCTCGGGAAACCGGATCGCCAGGACGGTGAAGGCGATCAGAAGGCTGGCGATGACGATGAAGAAGATCGCGGTCGGCCAGGTCCATGCCATCCATTCCATGACGGTCCTCCCTCAGACCCGGCCCAGGGCAAAGCCCTTGGCGATGTAATTGCGGACGAAATAGATCACGAGCGCGCCGGGAATGATGGTCAGGACGCCGGCGGCGGCGAGGACGCCCCAATCAAGGCCCGAGGCGGAGACCGTGCGCGTCATGGTGGCCGCGATCGGCTTGGCATCGACCGAGGTCAGCGTGCGCGACAACAAGAGTTCGACCCAGGAGAACATGAAGCAGAAGAAGGCGGCGACGCCGATGCCCGACGCGATCAGCGGCATGAAAATCTTCACGAAAAAGCGCGGGAAGGAATAGCCGTCGATATAGGCGGTCTCGTCGATCTCCTTGGGCACGCCGCGCATGAAGCCTTCGAGGATCCAGACGGCGAGCGGCACGTTGAACAGGCAATGCGCCAGCGCGACCGCAATGTGCGTGTCGAACAGGCCGACCGACGAATAAAGCTGGAAGAAGGGCAGGGCGAAGACCGCGGGCGGCGCCATGCGGTTGGTCAAAAGCCAGAAGAACAGGTGCTTGTCGCCCATGAAATGGTAGCGGCTGAACGCATAGGCGGCGGGCAGCGCCACGGCGAGCGAAATCACCGTGTTCATGACCACATAAATCAAAGAGTTGACGTAGCCCATGTACCAGGCCGGATCGGTGAGGATCGTGCGGTAATTGTCGAACGTGATGTCGGCCGGCCAAAGAGTGAAGGTGTTGAGGATCTCGGAGTTGGTCTTCAGGCTCATATTGACGAGCCAGTAGATCGGCAAAAGCAGGAACGTCAGATAGGCGATCATCACCAGCGCGCGGCCATTGATGCGCGGCAGCGCGATGCCTGCCGATCGCGTGGCGGTTCCGGTGGTTGCGGCGGCGTTGGCCATCACGCGCCCTCCCTTTTGTCGAGATTGGTCATGACCGTGTAGAACACCCACGAAATCAGCAGGATCACCAGGAAGTAGATGATCGAGAAGGCGGCGGCGGGGCCCAGATCGAACTGGCCGAGCGCCATCTTGACCAGATCGATCGACAGGAAGGTGGTGGCGTTGCCCGGCCCGCCGCCAGTGACGACGAACGGCTCGGTGTAGATCATGAAGCTGTCCATGAAGCGCAGCAGAATGGCGATCAAAAGGACGCCCTGCATCTTGGGCAGCTCGATGTAGCGGAACACGGCCCAGCGGCTCGCCTGGTCGATCTTGGCGGCCTGGTAATAGGCTTCGGGGATCGATTGTAGCCCTGCATAGGCCAGAAGCGCAACGAGCGATGTCCAGTGCCAGACATCCATGACGATGACCGTCACCCAGGCGTCGAACGCATCCTGCGTATAGTTGTAGTCGATGCCCATGGCGGCCAGCGTGTGGCCCAGAAGGCCGATGTCGACACGGCCGAAGACCTGCCAGATCGTGCCGACAACGTTCCAGGGAATGAGCAGCGGCAGCGCCATCAGGACCAGGCAGACCGACGCCCAGATGCCGCGCTTGGGCATATTGAGCGCGATGAAGACGCCGAGCGGAATTTCGATCGCCAGGATGATCGCCGAGAACATCAACTGGCGGCCGAGCGCGTTGTGGATGCGTTCCGAGGTCAGGATCTCATGGAACCATTCCAGCCCGACCCAGAAGAAGACATTGTTGCCGAACGAATCCTGGACCGAATAGTTGACCACCGTCATCAGCGGGATCACGGCCGAGAAGGCGACGAGCACGAGAACGGGCAGGACGAGGAGCCAGGCCTTGTGGTTGACGGTCTTTTCCATCACGCAGCCTCCCCGGCAACGCGCCAGTCATCGACATAGACGCCGATCTTGTCGGGCCGGAAGGTGACCCGGTTCATGTCGGTGCTGACCGGCGTTTCCTCGCCGGCGATGATGGAGATGTCGGTGCCGAAGAAATCGGCGCGTACGATCAGGTGCCGGCCAACATCCTCGATGCGGCGCACATTGACCGGCAGGCCGCCCTGGCCGGCCGACAGGGAGACGAATTCGGGGCGCACGCCGATCTGCACACGGCCGTCGAGATCACCATAGCCGCGCGCCAGCGGGATTTCGGCGCCGTTGATGTAGGCCCGGTCGCCGTCAATCTTCGCATCGAGCACGTTCATGCCGGGCGAGCCGATGAAATATCCGACGAAGGTGTGGCCGGGCGTTTCGAACAGTTCCTCGGGCGTGCCGATCTGCACGACCTTTCCGTCATACATGACGACAACCTTGTCGGCGAAGGTGAGCGCCTCTGTCTGGTCGTGGGTGACGTAGATCATGGTGTGGCCGAACTCGCGGTGCAGCGATTTGAGCTGCGTGCGCAGCGCCCATTTCATGTGCGGGTCGATCACCGTCAGCGGTTCGTCGAAGAGGATGGCGTTGACATCCTCGCGCACCATGCCGCGGCCAAGCGAAATCTTCTGCTTGGCGTCGGCCGTCAACCCGCGCGCGCGCCGGTCCAGAACGTCTTCCATGCCGATCATTTCGGCGATCTGCGCAACCCGGCTGGCGATATAGGCCGGATCGGCGTTGCGGTTCTTCAATGGGAAGGCGAGATTGTCGCGCACGGTCATCGTGTCGTAGACGACCGGGAACTGGAACACCTGGGCGATGTTGCGCGCGGTGGTCGGCGCCTCGGTCACGTCGGTGTCGCCGAACAGGATGCTGCCCTGGGAGGGGTGCAGCAACCCCGAAATGATGTTCAAAAGCGTGGTCTTGCCGCAGCCCGACGGACCGAGCAGCGCGTAGGCGGCGCCGTCCTCCCAGACATGGTTCATTTCCTTGAGCGCGAAGTCGGCGTCCGATGCCGGATCGGGCAGGTAGGAATGGGCGAGATGCGACAGTGTGATCTTGGCCATGGAAGTTCCTCACGCGGCCTGCGCATAGGCCGCAGGCGCGACCAGCGCGCCGTCATCGGCGAAAATGTAGACATGGGCGGGATCGAGATGGACCGTCAGCGGATCGCCGATGGTCAGTTCGTGCACGCCATGGACGACGCCGACCCAGCGCTCGCCGTGATGATCGAGATGGACGAAGGTTTCCGAGCCGGTGATCTCGGTGACCGCCAGATCGCAGGTGAATTCCAGAGCGTCGGGCACATGCTGGTCGAGTTCGAGATGGTTTGGCCGGAAGCCGGCGAGGTAACGGCCGTCTTCGAGTTCGCCCAGCCGTCCCGTCGCCGCGCAGGACTGGCCATCGCCGAACATCAGCTTCGGCCCGGCCTTGGAGATGCGCAGGAAGTTCATCGGCGGGTCGGAGAAGACGCGCGCCGTGGTCGCGTCCTGCGGGTTTCGGTAGACATCGGGCGTTGGCCCGAACTGAGTTATGCGGCCTTCCCACAGCGTCGCTGTCCGCCCGCCGAGCAGCAGCGCCTCTTCGGGTTCGGTGGTCGCATAGACGAAGATCGCGCCCGACTCCTCGAAGATCTTGGGAATTTCGATGCGCAGTTCCTCGCGCAGCTTGTAGTCGAGATTGGCGAGCGGCTCGTCGAGAAGCACGAGACCGGCATCCTTGACCAGCGCGCGGGCCAGCGCGCAGCGCTGCTGCTGGCCGCCGGACAGTTCCAGCGGCTTGCGGTCGAGCATCGGCGTCAGCTTCATCAGGTCGGCCGCCTTGCGCACCGCCGCGTCGATCTCGGCCCTGTTTTTGCCGAGCAGCCGCATGGGCGACGCGATATTGTCATAGACGGTCATCGCCGGATAGTTGATGAACTGCTGGTAGACCATGGCGACGCCGCGCTTTTGGACCGGCACGCCGGTCACATCCTCGCCCTGCCACAGGATGCGCCCTTCGGCGGGGCGGTCGAGGCCGGCCATCAGCCGCATCAGCGACGTCTTGCCCGAAAGCGTCGGCCCGAGCAGCACGTTCATCGTGCCCTTTTCCAGCGTCAGGTGCGTTTCGTGGATATGCACCTGACCGTTCACCAGCTTGGTGACGCCATCGAGCTGCAGCGTCATCGTCCGATCCTCCCGCGCGCAGGCATCATTCGGCCGCCGCGTTGTTGTTGCCCAGGCCCTGACGTGCCCGCATGGATGCGTCGATGGCGGCGATCTGGTCGGCGGCCAGACGCAGGCCCAGCTTGCTCCGGCGCCAGAGCACGTCATCGGCCGTGCGCGCATATTCCCTGTCGATCAGCCAGCCAATTTCCGCTTCGGTCAGCGTGGCGCCGAAGTCGGTGCCGAGATCCTCGACGCGTTTCGCATCGCCGAGAATTTGCCGTGCATCGGTGCCATAGGCGCGCACAAGGCGCCGCGCCCAGCGATCGTCCAGGAACGGATAGTCGCCCGCCAGGTCCTCGACCAGATCGTCAAACCCGTCGACGGCAAAATCGCCGCCGGGCAGCGGAGCGCGCGCCGTCCAGGCATGGCCCATCTGCGGCAGGTGCGGCTTGAGCTTCGCGAGCGCACCTTCGGCAAGGCGCCGGTAAGTGGTGATCTTGCCGCCAAAGACGTTCAGCAGCGGGGCGCCGGCGGCTTCGTCCAGCGACAGGACATAGTCGCGCGTTGCGGCCGTCGCCGACTTGGCGCCGTCATCATAGAGCGGGCGGACGCCCGAATAGGTCCAGACGATGTCGTCACGCGTCACCGGCGTCCTGAAATAGCGCGATGCGAAGGCGGTCAGATAGTCCTGTTCCTCAGGCGTGCAGACCGCATCGTGGGGCGCGCCTTCATGTTCCTGATCGGTGGTGCCGATCAGCGTGAAATCGGTCTCATAGGGGATGGCGAAGATGATCCGGCCATCCTCGCCCTGGAAGAAGTAGCACTTGTCGTGATCATAGAGCCGTTTGGTGACGATGTGGCTGCCGCGCACCAGCCGCACGCCTTCGGACGTGTTCAGCCGCACGGTGTTGCGGACGACGTCCTCGACCCATGGGCCGCCGGCATTGACGAGTGCCCTTGCGTGGTGGGTTTCGGTCGCACCCTGTTCGTTGCGCGTGGTAACCGCCCACAGTTCGCCGTCGCGTTCGGCCGAGATGACGCGGGTGCGCGTCATGATCCGGGCGCCCTTGGCCTCGGCATCGCGGGCGTTGAGGACGACGAGCCGCGAATCCTCGACCCAGCAGTCGGAATATTCAAATGCCTTGGAGAAGCGCTCCTGCAGCGGCGCGCCGGCCGGATCGGCCGTCAGATCGAGCGTCCGGGTGGCGGGCAGCAGCTTCCGGCCTCCCAGATGATCGTAGATAAACAGGCCAAGCCGGATCAGCCAGGCCGGGCGGCGCCCCTTCATCCAGGGCATGATAGCCGACAGGAGCTTCGATGTCGGCGTCTCGCTTTCGAAACGCATGTCCCGGTGGAACGGCAGGACGAAGCGCATCGGCCAGGAAATGTGCGGCATCGCGGCCAGCAAGGTCTCGCGTTCGATCAGCGCCTCGCGGACCAGACGCACCTCGAAATATTCAAGATAGCGCAGGCCGCCATGGAACAGTTTGGTCGAAGCCGAGGAGGTGGCCGAGGCCAGATCGTTCATCTCGGCCAGCGCCACCGACAGGCCACGGCCAGCGGCATCGCGCGCTATCCCGCAGCCATTGATGCCGCCGCCAATGACGAAGATGTCCACCGCCGCGTCGCGGCGCCGTTCCGTGGCCATGAAAGAAGTTCCTCCATTGGCAAGAACATCACAGCGACAAGGTGGGCGCAACCAGTTTTTTCGTTTTTTTGCGTTTCCAGCGAATTTTCACGTTTTGATGTTCGTTTCATGATAAACAGGAAAATAGTAGAAAATCTACATCCAAATCGCTTTGGCCGACGCCAAACCGGTGGAAAGCGGATCGAACCTGCCGAAACCGGCCTGGTTGGGCGGTGATTGTGTTCCGCGCCGGTCTGCGGCACGGTTCGCAAAAAAACAGGAGGAGAGGCGGTGGCTTCGGGGCTCAGACGCAACGAGATTCTCGCATATATGCGGGCGGAGGGAAAAGCGTCCGTCGAGGCGCTGGCCGAGCGTTTCGATGTGACCGTCCAGACCATCAGGCGCGATCTGGGCGAACTTGCCAATGAGGGCAAGATCGATCGGGTGCATGGCGGAGCGACGATGCGTCAGGGCGTCACCAACATCGTCTATGAGGAGCGCCGCAAGCTCAACGCCGAAGCCAAGGAGCGCATTGCGCGCCTGGTCAGCGCCCATGTGCCCACCAATGTGTCGCTGTTCATCAATATCGGGACCACGACCGAGGCGGTGGCGCGCGAACTGGTCGACCATGAGAACATCACGGTGGTCACCAATGACATGTATGTCGCCAACATCCTGTCAGCGAACGAAAGCTGTGAGATCATCGTGTCGGGCGGCACGCTGCGCCGCTCCGATGGCGGGCTTGTCGGCGATCTGGCGACGCAGATGATCGAGCAGTTCAAGGTCGACATCGCCATCATCGGCGCGTCGGCGCTGGACGAGGAGGGCGATCTTCTCGATTTCGACCTGCGCGAGGTGCGGGTGTCAAAATCGATCATCCGCCATGCGCGCAAGGTCTATCTGGTGACGGACGCTTCGAAATTCGAACGGACGGCGCCGGTCCGGATCGCCTCGTTTGCCGAACTGGACGCGATCTTCACCGACCGGCCGCTGCCGCACGGTCTGCAGGCCCGCTGCCGCGAGTGGAACACCGAAGTGTTCGTCGCGGATTGACCGCTCTCTTCCACGGGAGCCGATACCGCACTTCGCGCGGTCGCCTAATCAGGCAATGAAGAGCTTGACGAAGACGATCGCCATGGCGAGCAGGAGCGTGGTCTCGGCAACCACCAGCATGATGTAACCGCCGCCGAGATCGGCCATCTGCTTGAGCGCGGTCTTCACGCCCAGCGCGGCGATGGCGGTGATCAGCAGGATGCGCGAAGCGGACTCGGCGGCCGAGGCGACCGGCGCGGGGATCAGCCCGAAACTGTTGATGGCGGCCAGCGCGATGAAGGCGACAAGGAACCAGGGCAGGGTGATCTTGCCGCCATCGGCCTTGCTGTTGGCGAGCGCGATGATCACGGCCAGAAGCACGACCGGCAAAAGCGCCACGCGCATCAGCTTGACCATGACGGCGGTGTCGCCCGCTTCCTGGCTGACCGAATAGCCGGCGCCGACCACTTGCGCCACATCGTGGATGGTCGCGCCGATCAGCATGCCGGTCTGCGCGTCGGTGGCATCGAGCGCGGCAAACAAAAGCGGGTAGGCGACCATGGCGATCGTCGACAGGGTGGTGACCGCGACCACGGTGAACAGCGTGTCGCGTTCGAGGCGCGCGTCGCGCGGCAGCACCGATGCAAGCGCCAGCGCCGCCGACGCGCCGCAAATGGCGACCGAACCGCCCGTCAATATGCCGAGGCGTGCGCCGCGGCCCAGAAGGCGCGACAGGCCGATGCCGGCGAGGATCGTCAGCGCGACCAGCACGATCACGGCGATGACCGGGTAGAGGCCAAGGGCCTGGAAATCGGCCCAACTCAGCCGCACGCCGAGCAGCGCCACGCCGAGGCGCAGGCAGGTGGACGCGGCAAAATCGACGCCCGGCTTGATGTGGCTTTCATTGGCCAGAAAGTTGAACGCCATGCCGATCAGAAGGGCGAACAGCATGGCCGGCGCGCCATAATGGGCGCCAAGGAAGGCCGCGGCTGCGGCGATCGTCAAGGCAAGGCCAAGCCCGCGGAAGATCGTGACCGCCTGTTCGGAGCGTTCGCGGATCAGGCTGCGCACGGTGTCATTCCGCCGCCGTTCGCGCCCATTTGGGGTCGGGCGTGAGGCGAAGGTCTGCGGCGCGGGCATGGCCTTCCATGCCTTCAAGGCGCGAAATGCGGGCCGTGGCCTCGGCGACGGGGCGTGCACCGTCGGCCGTCGCGCGCTGCCATGTCACGGTCTTCATGAATTTGTGCACCGACAGGCCGCCCGTATAGCGCGCGGCGCCGGAGGTCGGCAGCACATGGTTGGGGCCGGCGCACTTGTCGCCGAAAGAGACCGTCGTCTCCGCGCCCAGAAAGAGCGAGCCGTAATTGCGCAGCCTTCCCAGCCACCAGTCGAGATCGGCAGCCTGCACATGCAGATGTTCGGGCGCATATCGGTCAGAGGTTTCGGCCATCTCCTCCCGGCTATCACAGACGATGATTTCGGCATAGTCGCGCCATGCCGCCTCAGCGGCCGGCCCGTTCGGTTCGGGCAGGGCGGCGATGCAGTCCGGAATATGCGCGATGACCGCGTCTGCCAGCGCGCGGTCGTCGGTGATGAGCCAGACCGGCGAATTGGCGCCATGCTCGGCCTGGCTGACCAGATCCCAGGCGACGGTGTGCGGATCGGCGGTCCGGTCGGCGATGACCAGGCTGTCGGTGGGGCCGGCGAACATGTCGATGCCGACGCGGCCGAACAACAACCGCTTGGCTTCGGCGACATACTGGTTGCCCGGGCCGACGAGAATATCGGCGGGCCGTGCGCCGAACAGGCCGAATGCCATGGCGGCGATACCCTGAACGCCGCCCAGATTGAGGATCGTGTCGGCGCCGCACAGATCCATCGCATAAAGGATGGCCGGCGGAATGCCGATATCCGGACGCGGCGGCGAGCAGGCGGTGATGTGGCCGACGCCGGCCACTTTGGCCGTGGTGATCGTCATGATGGCGCTGGCGACATGGCTGTAGCGGCCGCCGGGCACGTAACAACCCGCCGACGAGACCGGTATGTGCTTCTGGCCCGCCCGAAACCCTGGCTGGACCTCGATTTCCGCCGGTTGAATGGTGGCCAACTGGGCCTCCGCAAAGCGCCTGATATTGTCGTGGGCGAAGGCGATATCGGCCTTGAGTTGCGGATCGAGCTCTTCATGCGCGCGGTCGATCGCGTCGCGGCTTACGACGATGTCGCCCTCCCAACGGTCGAACTGGCGCGCAAAGCGCAGCGCGACATCCTCGCCGCCGGCGTCGATTTCGGCCAGCATGGTCTCGACGCGGGCCTTGGTTTCGCCGGCGTCGGCTTCGGGCGAGCGGGCCGCTCGCTTGAGATAGGTGATGGCCATGATGCCCTCTTATTTGTGGTCGGCGCGGCGGAAGGCGCCCTGGACGATCCGGTCGATGACCATGGCGCACAGCAGGATGGCGAGGCCGCCCAGAAGGCCCGGGCCCTTGGCCGCAAATTGCAGCGCTTCCAGAATGACCTTGCCCAGCCCGCCGCCGCCGATCAGCGAGATGATGACGACCATGGAGAGGCACATCAGGATCGTCTGGTTGACGCCGGTCATGATGGATGGCCGCGCCAGGGGCAGTTCCACGTCATAGAGCACGTTCCAGCGCGAGGCGCCGAAGGCGGTGGCCGCTTCCTTGATGCTTTCGGGCACGCCCCGGATGCCGAGTGCGGTCAGGCGGATCAGAGGCGGCATGCCGAAAATGATCGTCGCGAGGATGCCGGGCGGGTTGCCGGTGCCGAAAAAGGCGATGATCGGAATGAGATAGACGAAGGCCGGCAGCGTTTGCATGAGATCGAGCACCGGCTCGGCGAACTTGTAGGCGCGCTCCGATTTGCCGAACCAGATGCCGAGCGGAATGCCCAGGATCACGCAGATGACCACGGCGGCGCCGACGAGCGCGACCGTTTCCATCGCGATCTCCCAATAGCCCATCATCGCGATATAGGCGAGGGCGGCGGCGGTGAAGATCGCAACGCGCGGGCCGGCCGAACGCCACGCAACCACGCAAATGACCGTCATGACGACCGGCCACGGTGTCGCCACCAGCGCCAGCGAAATCGTGTCAAGCACCGTGCGCACGCCAAAGACGATGGAGTCGAATGCGCCGGCGCCGTTGCGCGCGGCCGCATCGATCTGCGCTTCGAGCCAGCGCGCCGTGCCGGAATAATGGTCAGGATCGGCGGGGAAGGCGGTGAGTGCCGGCCACACATCCTCGATGGTAAAGCGGTAGACCGTCAGCGGCGCGATCGCCAGCGCCATGACCAGACCGAAGATCAGGTTGCGCGGCTGGACGCCGGAGACAACCGCATCGGGATTGATCCGCCAGCGCGAATATTGCTTCTCATAGGCGATGTTGCCCCAGACGCCCTGGATCAGCTTGATGATCACGAGGAAGGCAAGGCCGGCCAGAAGGATGCCGAACGCACCGGCGGCGGCGGCCTCGGCGGTCTCGCGGCTGCTTTCGGCAGCGCGCATCAGATTGTTGCCGAGCGTCTCGAAACGGGTCGGGTCCTCGCCGGCGGCACGCGCCTGTTCGGCGCGTTCGAGGAACTGCTGGGCGCGGGCCTCCTGCTGGGCGGCGCGGGCGAGTTCGTCGGCGCCCAGTTGCCCCCATGTGCCGCGGCCGATCTGCACCCAAGCGATGATTTCGAGGATCAGGAAGAACCAGAAGAAACCCCAGACACCGCGCGCCGCGGCCCAGAGCGGGCCGAAGACGGCGGCCGCCCAGTTGAACGTCTTCGGGATGCCGCTTGTCGTGTCGTGGATGCGGTGGAAGGCGTTGGCGTAATAGTCGGGATTGCGCTCGACGAACTGGGCGATCGATGCGTCAAGTTCGGCGCGGTCGACCTCGATATCGGCGACGGCGGCGACGGTGCGCACCGGGGTGGGGTCCTGGATGTTCATCCCTTGCCTCCCTGAATGCCGCGCAGCAGCGTCGACTTGGTAACGATGCCGACCTCGGTGCCCTGTTCGGTGATCACCACCGGCGCGTCGGCGGCGACCGACAGGTCGATCAGCGTATCGAGGTCGGCTTCGCCATCGGCGCGCGGCGCGCCATTGAGCGGCGGGCCGGAATAGTTCGCCAACGGTTCCATGATGGTGTGGGCGCGCACCAGCTTGAGCCGGGAAATGCCCTGGACGAACTCGCGCACATAATCATCGGCCGGATTGGTGACGATCTGTTCGGGCGTGCCGATCTGCACGATCACCCCGTCTTTCATGATGGCGATGCGGTCGCCGATGCGGATCGCCTCATCGAGATCATGGGTGATGAAAAGCGTCGTCTTTTGAAGCTCGTCGACCAGCGCCTTGAACTGGTCCTGCAATTGCAGGCGGATGAGCGGGTCGAGCGCGGAGAAAGGCTCGTCCATCAGAAGGATTTCGGGATCGGAGGCGAGCGCGCGCGCAATGCCGACGCGCTGCTGCATGCCGCCTGACAGTTCCTTGGGCAGCCGGTCCTCATAGCCGTCGAGATTGACGAGGCCGAGCGTGTGGTCGGACACGGCCCAGCGCTTGGATTTGGGCACGCCGCGCACTTCAAGCGGGTAGGCGACATTGTCGCGCACCGAACGGTGCGGCATCAGCGCCATGTGCTGGAACACCATGCCGATATGGCGCGAGCGCATTTCCCGAAGGTCGCGGTCGGAGAGCGCGCCCACATCGCGGCCCAGAACCTTGATGGTGCCGGCGGACGGTTCGATCAGCCGGTTGACGTGCCGGACCAGCGTCGACTTGCCGGAGCCGGACAGGCCCATGATGCAGAAGATCTCGCCGCGCGCGACCGAAAAGGACGCATCGCGGACGCCGATGACCGTGCCGAAGCGCTCCAGCGCCTCGGGCTTGGTGATGCCGCCCGATTGCGCCGCCTCGATCGTTTCCGGCGCCTGGCGGCCGAAAACCTTCCAGACATTGGCGAGTTCGACAACCGGCTCGGTCATGGATGCGATCTCCGGGTGCAGGGGGCCGCCGGCCGAAGCCGGCGGCTGCGCCATGGTCAGTTGGTCAGCCATTCAAGAACGACTTCCTCGTTCTCGTCGACCCACTGGCGGGCATAGTCGGCCGCATCCATGTCGTTGAGCGTCAGCTCGAAGCCCATGTCGCTGAGCCATTCGGCCGGCATCTGGTAGGCATCGAGCATGGCCGCAACGTCCGGATGGTTCTCGCGCACGCTTGCCGCATAGTGCAGGTGAAGGGTTGCGCCCTTCCATGCGGTGGACGCCTGCGATTTGGCCAGCCAGTCCGGATCGTCGGTCGGCTGGACGATGGTCCAGGTGTCGGGATCGTGCTCGGGCTCTTCGAGATAGGTCAGGTCGTAGGCGACGAAGATGAAGTGCGGCTCGTAGCAGAAGCCGATCCAGGGTTCGCCGTTTTCGATCGCCGTGCCCAGTTCGCCCCAGGCGACGGTGCCATCATATTCCTGAAGCTCCATGGTCTGGTCGTAGCCGTAGGATTTGGCGCGGATGCGCTCGATCACGGTCGATGCCCAGCCCGGCGCGCCGATCCAGACTTCCGGCGTGCCGTTGCCGTCCTTGTCGAAGATGGCGATCTTTTCGGGATCGGTCAGGTCCTCGATCGACTTGATGTCATATTCCTCGGCGATCGCGGTCGGCACGCACATACCCTGCACGGCCTGCACCGGATTGTCGTTCATGACGACCGTGGCACGGTCCTTGACATAGGTGTCGTGCAGGTTTTGCTGGTTGGGCATCCACACTTCGGGGTGCAGGTGCATTGAGCCTTGGTCCATCGCCTCGAAGATGATCGGGTTGGTGCCGTTCTGCAGTTCGACCTCCAGGCCGAAATTCTCTTCGATGACGACTTTCAGGATGTTGGCGGTCGCGTTGGCGGCGGGCCAGTTGGGCACGCCGAGGACCATGTCGGCAGACAAGGCCGTTGTGGCGGTGCCGGCCAACATGGTGGCCGCCGCGAGGCAGGTGACGGATTTCTTCATGCTTTTTCTCCCTGTGGCATGGATTGAGGTGGGCGGGTGGTGGATGTGAAAGCGCCTGCCGGAGGCCGCGCGAACGCGACGATCGCATCGGCGAGCACGTCAAGCGCGTCGAGAGCGGGAATGGCGTCGGGCAGCGCGCCGTCGAGCGCCGAAATCTCCGTGCAGGCGATCACCAGTGCGTCGGCGCCCTGGGCGCGCAAATCATTGGCTGCTGCAAAGATGCCGGCGCGCTGGGTGGAGCCTGCCTTGCCGGCCTTGACCGCCTTGATCACCGCCAGAACGTCGTCCTGGTTGGATGGGTAGAGCGCTTGCAGGTCGCGTTCGGCCAGCGCCTGATCGTAAAGTCCGGTCAGCCGGACGGCGGTCGAGGCCAGAAGTCCGACCGACCGCGGCCGAACGGGAAGGGCGGCGATGCGGTCGGCCGTCAGCGCGACCATGTCGAGCACCTTCACAGGTGCCGCGGCCGCTCTGATGTCATCGAGATAGTGGTGGGCGGTGTTGCAGGGCATCGCCAGAACATCGGCGCCCATGGCGACAAGGCCCCGCGCCATCGATGCCAGATGCGGTGCCGGGCTCGGACCGGTCATCTCGATCAGCGCCTTGATGCGCGAGGGCACCGCCGGGTCGTTGTCGACGATCATACGGATATGGTCTGCATCGTCGCCGGCCGGCGTCCGGTCGATGACGCCCTGCATCAGATCGACGGTGGCCTGCGGGCCGACGCCGCCAATGATCCCGACGCTTGGCCGGGCCGGGGTATCGTGGCGGACGGTCATGTCACGCCACCCCGGCCCGGGGGAGGAAAGGTGCGGCGAATTGTGCAGCGCAATCGGCGATGATCGACGCGATCAGCGCGCAATCCTCGCGCGAAAATGTCAGCGGCAGACGCATGTCGAACAGCGTGGCGAGGATCGCATCGGTTCGCGGCAGATTCTGCGGCGGCAGATAGGTCCAATGATGGTGAGTGCTGGTGTAGCCCGAGGCCTTGGACGCGCCGAACCATTTGATTTCCACCCCCCGCGCGCGGCAGGCGGCGACGAAGGCTTCGCATTCGTCTGCCGTCAGATCATCAAGGAAGAACTGGATCGAACTTCCGACAAAGGTTTCGCGCGGGTCGCGCTCCGTCAGGCGCAGGCCGGGTACATCGCGCAGCGCCTCGCTCACCGTGTCGTAACGGACGTTCCAACGTGCCGCATTGTCGGCGAGCGTTGCCAGTTGCGGCCGCAGGATCGCGGCGCGCAGATTGTCCATGCGGCCGCTCATGTTCGGGCATTCAAACGGTGCGTCGCCGAATGCGTCCGGCGCCGGTGCTGCCTCATGGCGGCCATAGAGCATATAGGAGCCGGACAGAACGGTGGCGCGCGCCATCAGCTTGGCGTCATTGCTGGCGATCAGCCCGCCTTCGCCCGAATTGATGTGCTTGTAGGTCTGGGTGGAAAAGCAACCGGCAACGCCGAACGTACCGCTTGGCCGCCCGTCCCAGGCCGCGCCCATCGTGTGCGCGCAATCCTCGATCAGCGCGACGCCGGTGCGATCGAGAAGGGCGCAGAGCGCATCCATGTCGGTGATGTGACCGCGCATGTGCGACAGCAGGAGCAGGCGGGCACCGGAGGCGGCAATCTTGTCCTTGAGATCATCGAGATCGATGGTCAGGTCCGGCGTGGTCTCGACAAGGACGGGGGTGCCGCCGACCGCGGCGATGGCGCCGGGCACCGGCGACAGGGTGAAGGCGTTGGTCAGAACAGGTTCGTCGCCGGACACGCCCCAGGCACGCATTGCCAGTTGCAGCGCATAGCCGCCCGAGGCGACGGCCAGGCAGTAGTCCTGACCGATCGCGGCGGCGAACTCGCTTTCCAGCAGCGCGGCCTGGGACGGTCCGCCGCCCCCCACGGTGTAGCGGTGCAGGCGTCCGGTCTTCATCACCGCCAGAGCGGCATCGATCGCCGCCTGGGGAAGCGCTTCCTGTTCGGTGAAACTGCCTTTGAAAACCGGATCGGCCATCGGGTCAGGCGGCCTCCGCCGATTGGGCGCCGAAGTCGAATATGCCGGTATAGCCGAAGAGGCCTGCCGAGCCGCCCGTGTGCAGGAACACCACCGTCTCGCCCCGCTTGAAGTGGCCTTGGCGGATCAGGTCGATGAGGCCGGCGGCGCCCTTTCCGGAATAGACCGGGTCGAGAAGAATGCCTTCGAGGCGGGCAAACATCTCGATCGCCTCGACCATGGCCGGCGTGGCGATGCCATAGCCGCCGCCCACGTAAGATGTGTCGGCGACGATATCGTCGCGCTCGACAAGGCCGGGCAGGCCGAGCTTTTCGGCCGTGGCGCAGGCGAGCTTGAAGACGTTTTCCTCCTGTTTGGGTTTGGGCGCCCTGACGCCGATGCCGAGCACCGGCACGCGCGCATTGATCCCCTTGAGGCCAACGACCAGCCCTGCCTGGGTTCCGGCGCTTCCGGTGGCGTGCACCAGATGATCGATGACGAGGCCCTGTTCGTCGGCCTGCTGCATCAGTTCCTGTGCCGCGCCGACATAGCCGAGCGCGCCCGTGGCGTTGGAGCCGCCGCCGGGGATGGCATAGGGCTTGCGGCCATTGGCGAGGAAGGATTGCGCGGATCGGTCGAGTTCTGCGGCCATGTCGAGCCCGCCGGCGCAGCGCTCGGTGGTCGCGCCATGCAGGTGATCGAGGAACACATTGCCATTGTGGTTATAATTGGGATCGTTCGAGCCGGTGCGATCTTCCAGAAGGATGTGGCAATCCATACCGAGGCGCGCGGCGAACGCGGCGGTCTGGCGGGCATGGTTGGACTGCGTGGCGCCCTGCGTGACAACGATATCGGCACCCTGATCGAGCGCTTCGGCCATCAGGAATTCAAGCTTGCGCGTCTTGTTGCCGCCGGTCGACAATCCGGTGCAGTCGTCGCGCTTGATCCAGATGTCCGGGCCGCCAAGCGCCTCGGTCAGCCGGTCGAGCCTTTCGAGCGGCGTCGGCAGATGCGCCAGACGAACCCGCGGGAACCGCGCCAGATGCATGTTCGATCCTCCTTCGACTTTTGTGGAGTGTGCAACAGGCGGCGCGGCCTTTTCAAATGCCGATTGTGTCCGGTAATATGCACAAAGTGCATATTACCGGGATGGCAGGGCATGCGGCACGAATGGCTCAAGGACCTTTTGGCGGTGGCCGAGGCGGGCTCGTTTCAGGCGGCGGCGGAAGCGCGGGGCGTGACCCAGCCGGCGTTTTCGCGGCGCTTGCGGCAGATCGAGGAGCAGCTCGACGCGCAGCTTTTCGACCGCAGCCAGCGGCCGGCGCGGATATTGCCGCATGTGTCCGCTTCGCTCGACCAGATCCGGGAACTGTCGGACGGCATAAACAGCCTGACCCTGTCGCTGCGCCAGGGCGGGCGGGGGCTGCACAACAGGCTGGAGATCGCCTGCCAGCACGCGATCACCATTTCCGTTGCGCCAGGACTGATGGACCGTCTGCGGGCCTTCGACCTGAAAGTTCGCATGCGCTCGGCCAACCGGGAGGATTGTCTGGCGTTGCTGCTGATCGGGCAAGTGGAGCTGGCGCTGGTCTATGACATTGACGGTTTGCCGCTGGCGGTGAGCGGCGATGCCATTGCCCGAACGACGATCGCCGGCGACCGGCTGGTGCCCGTCTTTTCGGCATCGGCGACGGACCGGCTGAACGCCGACTTCCAGCGGGGCGAACTGCCGATCGTCGCCTATCCGCGCGATGTCTTTCTGGGCAAGGTGTTCTGGAACCGGATCGCGCCGCGGCTCGCCGATGCCGGACAGCCCGTGTCCCGCGTGGAGACGGCGCTGACGCCAGCGGCGATGCAGTTCGCGCTGGCGGGGATCGGCGTTGCCTGGCTGCCGCAGTCTCTGGTGGCCGACGAATTGGCGCGCGGCACGCTGGCCGACCTCAGCGCGAGCCTGCCGACGCTTGACCTGGACCTGATCGCCGTGCGCCGGCTCGATGCGCCGTCCGCCGTGGTCGACCGGGTCTGGGAGCGGATCGGCGGCGAGATGTCGGGTTGAGCCCCGCGGGTGCGCCGCGCCGTTCAGGCCGGCTGGCCCTGTCTTCCGACGTTGGCGGTTGACGCGCTGCCCGGTGATCGGGCGTCCAGCAGCCGTCCCGCCGTGATCTCGTCGGTGACCAGGACGCTTGGCGCCATGGATTTCAGAAGCGCGAGGATGATCTCGGTCTTCTCCGGCCCGCCGCTGATCAGAAGCTTGTTTTCGATCCGGGCGAGCCGTTCGATCGACATGGAAATGGCCCGGCTGTTGACCGGGTGGTCGGCGGGATGGCCGCTCGCATCGACGAAATTATAGAGAAGGTCGCCGATGATGCCCGCGTCGATCATCGATTGGCGATCGGCTTCGGAGACATGGCCGACGCGGTAGGAGGTGGTCAGCGAGGTGATGCCACCACAGGACAGGAGCGCCACATCGCAGGTTTCGGCCATCTGGAAAATCTGTTCGAGGCCGCAATGCTCGAGAAGCGCATGCTTGGTCTGCGCCGAATCGACGATCGCCGGCGCGGGAATGAGATAGCCCTCGGCGTTGAACAGTTCGGCGAACTGCCAGGCAAATTCGGCCGGGTTGAAGCGCCGTGCCTGCGCAATCCCGCCCAGAAGCGAGACGACGCGCGTGCCTTCGGTCGCCCTGCCTTCGATGAAGGGCAGCATGGTGTGGAGCGTCCGGCCCCAGCCGACGCCGACGGTCATGTTGTTTTCGATCAGTTGCGAGACATAGGCGCCGGCGGCCGAGGCGATCGCGCGGGTCGGATCGCCGTCCGCGTCGGGGAAGGGGGCGACGATGGCCCGGCTCAGCCCGAACACCTCTTCAAGATCGCGCTGCAGTGCCACGACCGGCGCAATGTCCGACTTGATGCGGATGTTGACCTCGCCGCGCGCGCGGGCCTCGGACAGAAGCCGGGTGATCATCACCCGGTTGACGCCGAGCTTCTTGGCGACATCGGACTGTTTGAGGCCTTCGACATAATAGAGCCAGGCCGCGCGGATGCGAATGTCGCGGTGCGTGTCGCGCGCCTGCCGTGAACCGGCGCCGCGCGGTTCGTCCATTGCGTGTTCCGGCATCACCCTGATCCCTTGCCCGGTCCACTTTGCTCATAAGGTCGCGGCGATGCATTGTCCAATCGCGTCAGGGGCCTCCATGTGCGGCATGTGGCCGAGGCCGTCGAATAGGTGAAGGGCCACGGGGCCGGGCGCGGCAAGCGCATGGCGCCAGTCAATGATGGCATCGCGCTTGCCCCAGATGATGCGCGCGGGCATCGCGATGCGGCCAAGGGCGGGGCGCAGGTCGAAGGCCTGCGTGCCGTCGGGAAACAGCGTGTCGGCCATTGCCTTTTGGGCCGCGCGCAGGGCCGGGTCCTTGCGCGCCATCATTGCCGCGCGGACATAGCGGTCAGTGATCACACTGTCGTCAGCGACCAGTTGCCGGAGCCAGGGGCCAAGGCTTTCGGCGCGTGTCGCGCGGCCAATGCCGTCGAGCAGGGTGCCGTTGATGTCCGGGCCAAGGCCGGCGGGGGCGATCAGCGTCAGGCTGTCGACACGGCTGGCGCGCGTGTCGGCGATGGCAAGCGCGACCGCGCCGCCCAGACTGTGGCCGACAAGGTGCGCCGATTGAAGATCGAGGTCATCAGAGGCGCGCCTGACGTCCGACACCAGATCGGCAAAGCCGGCGAGGCGGCGCTTGGGCGATTTGCCGTGGCATGGCAGCTCGATGCGGATCAGCGGACGTTCGCTCAGATGCGCCTCTATGGGCGACCAGGCGGCGGCCTCATTGGCAAAGCCGTGGATCAGGACGACGGGCGTGCCCGTGCCGCCCTTGGAGCGGATAACCGAGAGCGGCCCGGCCTCCTGCTCGAAGCCCGCCGGCGCGGCCAGCTTGCCCGGCTCCTCTTCAAGCACGGCCACATCGGCGGCCTGGATGCGGCCGCGCGGGCCCGTGCCGTCGAGAGTGGCCAGATCGATACCGGCGTCACGGGCAAGTTTGCGGGCTTTCGGCGTGGCGCGGGGCTTGTCCTGTTCCGCCAATGTCTCCGTGCTCGGCGCCGATGGCTGGGCTGTCGGGGTCTCGGTTTCGGTTTCGCCGTCCGGTGCATTGGCCGGGACTTCTTGCGTCGGCGTTTCCTCAGTGGGTGGCGCGCGGACCGCTTCGCCCTCGGCATAGAGCCATCCGACAGGCGCGCCGATCGGCACGTCTGTCCCCTCGGGCACGGGATGGTGCAACGTGCCGTCCGCCGGCGCTTCGACCTCCATCGCCGCCTTGTCGGTCTCGATGTCGAAGATCGGATCGCCCTTGGCGACGCTCGCGCCTTCTTCCACGTGCCAGGCGGCGATCCTGCCCGTCGCCATGTCCATGTCGACCTTGGGCATGATTATCTCGGTCGGCATCAGACGCGGCCTTCGGCCAGTCCGCGCGCGGCCTCGATGATGTCGGGCACTTGCGGTACGACGGCCTTTTCCAGTTCCGGATTGTAGGGGATCGGGCTTTCGGCGCCGCCGAGCCGGACGATGGGCGCGTCGAGAAAGTCGAACGCGTCGCTTTCGGCGACCATCGCGCTGACCTCGGCGCCGATGCCGAGCGTCTTGACCGCCTCATAGACGCAGAGCAGCTTGCCGGTCTTGCGCACCGAGGCGAGCACCGTGTCGCGATCAAGCGGGCGGATCGTGCGCAGGTCGATCACCTCGGCTTCGATGCCCTCATCCTCGAGTGCCTTGGCCGCCTCGAGCGCCTTGTGCACCATGATCGCGGTGGCGACGATGGTGAGGTGGCTGCCTTCCCGCCGCACCGCCGCCTTGCCGATCGGCGTCGTGTAGCGGCCTGAGGGCACCTGGCCCTTCATCTTATAGAGCAGCTTGTGCTCGAAGATCATCACCGGGTCGGGATCGTCGAGAGCGGCAAGCAGCAGCCCCTTGGCATCTTCCGGCGTTGCGGGCTGGACGACCTTCAACCCCGGCACATGGCCGAGCCAGGCTTCAAGGCTCTGCGAATGCTGGGCCGCGGCGCCGGTGCCCGAGCCGGCCGGGAAGCGCATGACGACCGGGACCGAGACCGCGCCGCCGAGCATGTAGCGGACCTTGGCGGCCTGGTTGACGATCTGCTCCATGGCAAGGGTGGCGAAATCGGAAAACTGGAACTCGAAGATTGGGCGCAGGCCGGTGAGCGCGGCGCCGACCGCAACACCCGCGCCGCCCAGTTCGGAGATCGGCGTGTCCATGACACGGTCGGTGCCGTATTTGTCCACCAGATCGCCGGTAACCTGAAAGGCGCCGCCATAGACGCCGATATCCTCGCCCATCAGGATGACGCGGTCGTCTTCGGCAAGAGCGATGTCCATCGCTTCGCGAATGGCCTGCGCGTAGGAGATCTCGCGCACGTCGATGCCGGCCTGCGCGTTCATGCGGCGACCTTTGGCGTATGGACGTCGCGCGTCGCGTCCTCGATCCGGGGGACAGGGCTGTCCTTGGCAAAGGCGATGGCTTCCTCGACCGCCTGTTCGACGTCTTTCTCAAGCGCGGCGATGCCTTCATCATCGGTGATGCCGTGTTCCTTGAGCATGGCGGCCATGCGCGCGATGGGATCGCGCTCCTGCCATTGGGCGATCTCCTCCTTGGTCCGGTATCGGTTGCGGTCGGACTTGGAGTGGCCGCGCCAGCGATAGGTGACGTTTTCGATCAGGCTAGGGCCCTCGCCGTTGCGGGCGCGGGCCACCGCCGCGTCGACCGCTTCGGTGACGGCGGAGAAATCATTGCCGTCCACCCGCTCGCCGGGCATGGAATAGGCGGCCGCACGGTCGGCGATGGATTTCACTGCCGTCGAGCGCTCGGTCGATGTGGACATGCCGTAGCGGTTGTTTTCGCAGACGAAGATGACCGGCAGTTTCCAGATCGAGGCCATGTTCAGCGCCTCATGAAAGGCGCCCTCATTGTTGGCGCCGTCGCCGAAAAAGCAGACCGTGACGGCACCCGTGCCGAGCCGCTTGGCAGACAGGGCCGCGCCGACTGCGATCGGGATGCCGCCGCCGACAATGCCATTGGCGCCCAGATTGCCCTTTTCCACATCGGCGATGTGCATCGAGCCGCCGCGGCCGCGGCAATAGCCGGTTTCCTTGCCGAAGAATTCGGCGAACATCTTTCCCAGATCAGCGCCCTTGGCGACGCAGTGGCCGTGGCCTCGGTGGGTCGAGGTGATCTTGTCATCGTCTGTCAATGCCATGCAGGCGCCGACGGCCGATGCTTCCTGCCCGATGCTCAGATGCATGGTTCCGTGGATCAGGCCGCGCGTGTAGCTGTCCTCGGCGCCTTCCTCAAAGCGGCGGATCAGATACATTTTCCGCAACGCATCGATCAGCCGTTCGGGCGCATAGGCACGAATCGCGTAGGGGACATTGCGGTCGGCGGCGACGGTGCTGTCAGGCATCGGCCAGTTCCTTCCCGTAGACCATTTCGTCCTGACGCGCGCGCAGTTCGGCGATCTTCGAGCCTTCGGGAAGGCGCGTGTTCTCGGTGGTGATCAGTTCGCCCTTGCCGATGGGCCGGGTCACCGTTGCGTCTGGCAGAACGCCGGCGGGCCGCGCCTTCAAGGTCCGGGCGCGGACGGCTTCCAGCGCCCAGGCGCGATAGGTGTATTCGCCGAGCAAATCGAGCGTTTCGCCGGGCTGGAGATCACGCTTGGCGACGGCGGCGACCTCGGCGACGGGCTTGTCGAGCGGGATCATGTCCGCCTTACCGTGCAGCACCGCGCGGGCGCAGGTCAGCGGCACTTCCAGCGAGGTTAAATGATAGGGACGGATGAATGCGAAATAGGGGCCTTCGCCCATCTTCAGGTCGGACATGCGCTCCCAGACGCGCGGATGCTCCGCCTCGCAGACAACGAAGACGCCGGGTGCCAGTCCCTTGCCGACAGAATAGTCGACGCGGCCAATGTCGGAGAGGACGCCGCCATCCTTCTTCGGAATCAATGTCTTGGCGAGATCCTTTGGCCCGGCGGCGGGGCCGTGCATGCCGTCAATGTCGGGCACGAGACCGGTCGCGTTGGCGATCGCCGACATCTCCACCATGGTCTTGGAGCCGTCGATGAACTCGACCAGCATGCGCGGGTTCATGTGCCGTTCTGCGGCTTCGGCGGCGTACTGGTCGGGCACCGCGTCGAAATTCAGCGGGTTGTTCTTGCCCTTGCCGGCGCAGACGATTCGATGGCCCATGGCGGCGACAAACTCGATGATCTCCATGCAGGAGGAGGGTTCGTCGCCGGCGCCCAAACTGTAGACGACGCCGAGGCGGTCGGCCTCGCGGCGCAGATAGGCGCCGATGGTGACATCGGCCTCGACATTCATCATGACCAGATGCTTGCCGCGCTCCATCGCCGAAAGGCCGATCTCGGCGCCGACCGCCGGCACGCCGGTCGCATCGACCACGACATCGATCAGGCCCGATTCGAGCATCGCGTCGGCCGAGGTGATGGCCGTCTTGCCCGCTTCGATGGCAGCATTGATGGCGTCGGCACTGGCCGCATCGGCGCTGTGGCCGGGCGTTTGGTGGGCGATCTCAACGGCCTTGTGCGCGGCGGACGGATTGATGTCGGCGATCGCGGCCACGTCGACGCCGTCCATCATGCCCGCACGCGTAACGATGTCGGTGCCCATTTCACCGGAGCCGACAAGGCCGATGCGCACGGGCTTGCCCGAGGCGGCGCGCGCGGCCAGGTCGCGGGCGAGACCGGTGAGCGCTATGTTGGTAGCCATGGAACACCTTTGAGTTGACCAGTCGCCAAAGCATTGTGAACTTACGTCCAAGTGTCAATGCAAATGTTCTACCGCAGTTCAATTGCGTTACCTGAGTGCGGTTTGTCGGAAAATGCGACATGCAGGTTGGGGTGGTGAAATTGACGGACAGGGGAGAAATGAGCGCTTGACAGCGCGCGCCTCTTGCACAAAAGTCTGACACAAAGGCCAAATGTTCAATCTGCTGGTGCCGTGTTCGGGTGCGGTGCCAGCGGCGATCCGGCACCCGAAGGGAGGAATCGATCATGAAATTCGCTGGAAACCTGTCACGGCGGTCATTTCTGCAGAGCAGTTCGGCCGCCGGCCTGCTGGCCGCCGGCGCGGGCACGGGCCTTGTCGGCCGCGCCTTCGCCAGCACGGACCTGCCCGATCCGCAGTCCGTGCTCGACCAGATTTCGATCGAGCAATATGTGCGCGAGGATTATCGCGATCTTTACAGCCTGACCAATGCCGACACGATGTGGGATCCGTCGACCGACTGGATCCGCACCGTGGACTGGGAGGCGGTCCGCAGCGAACTGGCCGGCACGACCGTGCGCTTTGCCATCGGCGCAGCGGACCAGGAATCCGCCGCCGAAGGTCTTGCACCGTTCGAGGCGCTTTCGGGCATCAGCGTCGAACTGGTGCCGATCCCCGACGACAGCTTCTATGACAAGGCGCTGGCCGAGTTCATCTCGGGCAATGCCTCGTTCGACGCGCTGCAGTTCTTCTCGCCCTGGATGGGCGACTTCGCCGCGCCCGGCTTCCTCGCGCCGCTCGACGAGTTCGCCGACAAATGGGGCCTGCCGCTGGATGATTTCTACGACACCTACCGGCTCAATTACGGCTTCTTCAACGGCAAGATGTACGGCATCCCGTTCGATTGCGACATCCAGATGGTCCATGTCCGCAAGGGCTATATGGAGCAGCTTCTGGGCGGTGAGATCGACAAGGTCAATTCGATCCCCACCTATGACGAGCTGATCCGCGTCTCCAAGGAACTCAACAATATCGAGCCGGGCGTTTCCGGTGTCGGCCTGATGGCCGCGCCGGGCTTCTGGTCGACCTACACCTGGGAGCACATCGCCGCGCAGGCCGGCATGATGCTGTTCGACGAGAACTGGGAGCCGATCTTCAACGGCGATGCCGGCATGAAGGGCCTCGAGATCATTCTCGAACTGGCCAAGAACGCCAATGAAGGCCATGCCGGCGCCGGCTGGCCGGAGAACCGGGCCGCATGGCTCGGCGGCCAGGTCGCCACCAATATCAGCTGGCAGGATTCGGGCACGCAGGCGATGCGGCCCGACCAGTCGCAGATCGTCGACGATTTCGTGACGATCTATGAGCCGCGCATCGAAGGCGGCCGTTTCGCACCGCCGAACATTGCCGGCTCCACTTCATGCGTTGCGGCATCGAGCCAGAATGCCGAGGGGGCGTTCCTGATGCTCGCTTTCCTGACCACCTCGTCGATCATGGCGATGAACGAGGCCAATGCGAACGGCGTCGCGCCGGGCTACAAGTCGGTCCTGCGCAACGACAATCTGCAGAAGGTCTCGCAGCCGGCCAAGGTCTGGGGCGACAGCCTCGAACATGCCTGGTGTTCGCCGCGCCTGCCCGGTGCGTTCCCGATCGAACAGGCGATCGGCAACGAGATCAACCGGGCCGTGGTCGGCCAGATCACCGCCAAGGAGGCGCTCGACAATGCGGCCGCCGCCGTTCGCGAGATCATGACGCAAAACGGCTTCTATCAGGGCAACGATCCTGTCGACTATGCTGCCGCGGCGCCTGGTCTCTATGTCGGAGAGGGTCGCGATCTGCCATTCTGATCGGCAGGCACGATCAATCGACGGCACCTGGAGCTCTTGATGAGCAACTCCTCCCTGCCTGATGCCGGGGCGACTGCGGTCGCCCCGGCGATGGTAACACACAGGCCACGGCCAAGGCGGCGCAGCAAGCGGCTCAAGGCCTGGTTTCCCTATCTGCTGGTGGCGCCCGCCGTCATCTACCTGTTTCTGATCACGCTCTATCCGGGCGTCTACGCGATCATCCAGAGCTTCCACGCGGTGAAGTTCGGTCCGTGGCAGCCAGTCGGGTTCGCCAATTATGTCAAGCTCTTTGGCGACTACCAGTTCTGGGGCGCGCTCTGGAACACGTTCGTCATCGGCTCGATCGCGCTGACGCTGCAATGCGTGATCGCGCTGACGCTGGCCTTTTACGCCTATCGCGATCCATGGGTTCAGGGCTGGCGCATCATCTTCCTGGTGCCGATGCTGTTCATGCCCTCGGCGGTGGCCTTCATCTTCAAACTGGCATTTCTGGACGGGCGCGTCGTCTCGGACCTTCTGATGCGCGTCGGGCTGATCGACGCCAATTTGTCGATCCAGTCGTCGATCTGGATGAGCCGTGGCCTTCTGATCATCGCCGATGTCTGGCAATGGACGCCGTTCCTGTTCATCATCTTCGTCGCCGCACTTCAGGGGCAGGATGAAGAGGTGGAGGAGGCTGCACGGCTCGACGGCGCGTCGTGGGCGGCGATCTTCTGGAACATCTCGCTGCCCTTGATGAAGCCGGTGATTGCGGTGGCGCTGATCCTGCGCGGCATCGACATCACGACGATGTTCACCAATGTCTTCATCATCACCAAGGGCGGGCCGGCCTTCGGCACCGAGACGATCAGCTATTTCATCTACCGGACCGGCTTCAAGTTCTTCAATTTCGGCTATGCGTCGGCGGCGTCCGTCGTCATGCTGATCATCACGATCATCATCGCGCAACTGGTCGTGAAGCGCGCCTTCGTGTCGGTGAGGACGTAAGCGATGGCCTCACAACGCAGAAAACGCGGCGAAAACCTCATCATCCGCTATCTGATCCTGGGTGCCTGGGCGCTGTTCTGCCTGATGCCGGTGCTCTGGTTCCTGTCGATCGGGCTCAGGCCGCGCGTCGAGATCATCACGCCGCAGCCGATTTACTGGCCGACCTTCAGCCTCGATGCCTGGCACATGATCTGGGAGGACTGGCCGATGGCCAAATACCTCCGCAACTCGATCCTGGCGATCTTCGGTTCGGTGCTGATCGATCTGGTGCTCGGCATTCCGGCGGCCTATTCGCTGGCGCGCTACCAATATCGCGGCCGCGACGATATCGCCTTCTACATCCTGTCGACCCGCATGATGGCGCCGGCGATCGTCGCGATCCCGATCTTCTTCCTGTTCCGCAATGCCGGCCTTCTGGACACGATCTGGGCGCTGATGCTGATCTATGCGGCGATCAACCTGTCGTTCGTTACCTGGATCATCCGCTCCTACATGCTCGACATTCCCAAGGAGTTGGAGGATGCGGCGCGCACGGACGGCGCGTCCGACCTGCGCATCCTTTGGGAGATCATCATTCCGGCGATCCTGCCGGGCATCATCACCGCGTCGGTCATCGCGATGATCTTTGCGATCAACGAGTTCCTGTTCACGCTGCTGATCGCCTCGACGCCGAACGCCTATACGATGTCGGTCGCGCTCGCCAATTTTACCGGCGGGTCGGACGGCGTGATCTACAACGCCATCGCCCTTGTCGCCTTCCTCGCCTTTGTGCCGGTGTTTCTCGTCGTCGTGGCGATCCAGAAGCATCTGAGCCGTGGCCTGACGATGGGCGCGGTCAAGGGCGGATGATGGCGAGGACGACCGGGCGCATGACCTGCACAACGGAAGCCCGCACAATGGAAGAAAGCTGAGACATGGCGCGTATCGAACTCAACGGCATCCAGAAGCGCTGGGGCGAGGTCTGGGGCGTGCGCGATGTCAATATCGACATTGCCGACGAGGAGTTTCTCGTGCTGCTCGGCCCGTCGGGCTGCGGCAAGACGACGACCATGCGGATGATCGCCGGCCTCGAAGAGCCGACCGAGGGCGACATCGTCATGGATGGCGAGACGATGAACGATATCGACCCGCGCGACCGCGATGTGGCGATGGTGTTTCAGGGCTACGCGCTCTATCCGAACATGACGATCTACGAGAACATCCGGTTTCCGCTGCGGATGCGCGGCGTGCCGCGCGCCGAGCATGACGCCCATGTTCGTCGCGCCGCCGGCCTTGTCGAGATGGCCGACTATCTCGACCGCAAGCCGAGCGCGCTCTCGGGTGGCCAACGCCAGCGCGCGGCGCTCGCCCGCGCCATCGTTCGCCAGCCGCAGGTCTTCCTGATGGACGAGCCGCTGTCGAACCTTGACGCCAAGCTGCGTCAGGCGATGCGCGTCCAGATCAAGCACATCCAGCGCGAACTCAAGATCACCACCGTCTATGTGACGCACGACCAGATCGAGGCGATGACGCTGGCCGACCGGATCGTCATCATGCAGTCGGGCCTGATCCAGCAGATCGGCACGCCCGACGAAATCTACAACGACCCGGCCAACACGTTTGTTGCCAATTTCATCGGTTCGCCGCCGATGAACCTGATCGAGGGTGAGGTGTCCGGCGGCGTCTTCACCGCGCCCGGCGTCAAGGTGCCGGGCATGCCGGCGCATGTGAGCGGCAAGGTGACGCTCGGTGTGCGGCCCGAGGATTGCCATGTCACGGAAGGAGACATCGACCTGACGGGCGAGGTCTATGGAGTCGAGCCGACCGGCGATGTGACCTATCTGACCCTGCAGGCCGGCGAAAAGCTGTTTGAAATCAAGGCCGATCGCACATACCGTGCACCGCTTGGCGCGACCGAGAACGTACGGTTCGATGCCGAGCGGATTTTTCTGTTCGACGGAGAGACCGGCGAACGCCTGCGCCGGGAGTGATCATGACGTTCGATTACACATCGATGGGGTTTTATACGTTCGATGCGCTGTGCCGGCCGGTGACCGACATTCCACCCGGTGGCGGGACCTATTTCGTGGACGAGTTCACCATTGCCGTTTCCGGCGCCGCCGGCTCGGCGGCCATCGTTGCGGCCAAGCACGGGCTTTCGGTGCAGGCCGTCGGCGGGGTCGGCGAAGATCTGATGGGCGACTGGGTGCTGCGCCGGCTTGCCGATTTCGACATCGATACGGCCAACATGCAGCGCTGTCCCGATTTCACCACGTCGTCGAGCGTGGTGACGACGCGGCCCGACGGCGCGCGTCCGGCGCTGCACAAGCGCGGGGCGACGGCCGGCTTTTTCGTCGATGACGCGCAGATCGACCGTGTTCTCGACACGGCGATCTTCCATGTCGGCGGTGTCGGGCTGATGGACCGGATGGACAAGGGACGCACGGCCGAAGTCCTCGCCGAGGCCAAAAAGCGCGGCTGCCGGACGACGCTCGATGTCTTCGCCTCGACGCCTGACGATCTGCCGCTGGTTCGCCCGCTGCTCGAACACACCGACTTCTTCATGCCGTCGGAAGAGGAAGCGATGGCACTGTCCGGGCTGACCGATTTCGAGGAGATCGCGCGGTTCCTGCTCGACCAGGGCACCGGTGCGGTGATCCTGACGCTTGGCGACAAGGGGGCGATGTATCGCGACCAGACGGGCGAGAAGATCGATCTGCCGGCGTTCAAGATCGATGTCGTGTGCACATGCGGCTGTGGCGACTGCTTCAATGCGGGCTTTGCGACCGGGCTTCATCTCGATTTGCCGATGGAGGATTGCCTGCGCATGGGGCAGGCGGCGTCTGCCCAGAACGCGATGGGGTTGGGCTCGCAGGCGGTTGTGACTTCGCTCGATGCGACGCGGGCGTTCATGGAAACCACGCCGACGCGGTGATAGGATGCCGATTGTGCTCTTGAAGAGGACCGGATGATGCGTGAACAGCCGCCCATACCCCGGCTGACAGCCCTGCAATTGCCGCTGCGCGATGCGTTGCGCGGCGTGGCGACCCTGGCAGAAGTGACCGAGGAACTGCTGGAGCCGGCCGCTGCGCTTCTGCCCGGTACAGTGCGCGACGGGTTCCGGTCGGCGGTGCATGCGATCGAGGGCGCGGGCAAGCGGCTGATGACCGCGCCGATCACGCTCGACAGCGTGCGGACCGCGTCTGGCGTCCTGTCGTACGGCACGCGTGATCGCGACGCGCTGGCGACCATGGCGGTCGTGATCGCCTATGCGTGGGAGCACCTGCGCGACGCCGGCCATGAGCACCACATGATGATCAGCGAGACCATGCTCGCCGGCCATTTGGCGTCCGGTTCGGCGCTGGCCGGAAGCACCGCGCCGGAGCGCGCGGCCAGTCTCGTCACCGACATTGCGGGATCGGCGGTGATCGGCCGGCCACCCGGCGTGCCTGCCATGGGCAGCGATGCGGATCGCGTCGCGATCGATACCGGGCTCGTCTCCATCATGGTGTGGCTCCTGGCCATGCGCGCCGAGACCATGGAGGAGGAGGAAAAGCTGCTCGATCTTGCCTCGGCTCTTGTCAGCGCCATGGCCGAGGACACCGCAGCCGCAATGGTTGACCATGACCGTCTGGCCGGGCACATGGAAGCGCTCGCAGCGCATCTATAGGATCTTGCCGATGGCGGGCGACCGAACATGACCCTTCCCGATTCAACCGCGAGTGACCAGCCGATCCGCAAATCAGCGCAGCGGCTGCGCTGGTTCGTCCAGGCATTCGAGGACCAGGCCGAACAGACATCGCGTGAGACGGGAACGCGCTACACGGTTGATCACGGGCGCCTTGCCGCGGTCTTCGCCCAGTGGCTCAAGGAGTTTCAGGCGCAAAAGCCCGAGCGCGACGAGGACAAGCCGGCCTATGTGGGCTTTGCGGCGGGTCTGATGCTGCGCACGCTGATCGAGATGAAGCCGGTGTCCGTTTCCGCATTGCCGGACGAGGCCGACACGACCAATCCGGCCTATTTCTGGCCCGAAGGCTATCTCTATGTGGTCTTCTGCCTCAATGTGCGCGGATTGGTGCTGGAAAGCGATTTTCACGGCGAGCAGCACACGAGCGCGCTTTTGAACGAGACACGCACATGGTGGAGCTTCAAGGAAAATGTGGCCGAGGACCCGTCGCTGGCCATGGCGTTTCTCGACCTTTTCGCCGGCGACGAGCCGCAATGGTCGGTGCCGCACCTGTTCCGCACGGGCCGCATTCGCGGCCTTGCCGACCGGTTCTACAAGCAAGAAACGCTGAAAGCCGTTGACTGATCGTCGGGTCCATAGGCCGGTTCGCCGTTCGGCGGCACCGTCTCATCGGGCGGTGCCGTCATGAGTTCGGTCGGCATCGTCATCGTCGCCGCCGGGCGCGGCCGCCGGCTGGGCGCCGAGACGCCCAAGCAATATATCGATCTGGCCGGCGCCTGCTCATTGCGGCGCGTCGCCGAGACGTTCCTCGGCATGGGACGCATCGGGTTCGTCGTTCCGGTGATCCATCCGGGCGACGCGGATTTGTGCGCCAAGGCACTGGCGGGATTGGACGATCCGCGCCTCATGTCGGCGGTCGATGGCGGCGAGACTCGCGCCCAGTCCGTCCGGCGCGGGCTCGAGGCGCTCGAAGCCCGCAGTCCCGATCTCGTTCTCATTCATGATGCGGCGCGGCCGTTCGTGCCCGTCGCTGTCATCGAAGGCGTGATCGCGGCGCTGGGCGCCAGCGACGGCGCGCTGGCCGCTCTGCCGGTCGTCGATGCGCTGTGGCGGGAAGAGGGCGGCGGGGTGGGCGATCCTGTCGCGCGCACCGGCCTGTGGCGGGCGCAGACGCCACAGGGGTTCGATTTCGCCAAGATCCTCGCCGCGCACCGCGCCCATGACGGCACAGGCGCTGACGATGTCGCCGTCGCGCGTGAAGCGGGCATTGAAGTGCGGCTGGTTACGGGGTCGGAGCAAAACTACAAGATCACGACCGCCGACGATCTCGATCGCGCGCGGGCCGATGTCCACGGGTTCGATGCGCACAGGGCCGTTGCTTCGCCCGACGACGATACCGTCATCATCCTGCCCGGGGGGCGTTCCCAAAGGGGTTGAAGATTGCGCGACCGGGCGGCTGCCTTCACAGGCGCATGCTCCAGGCGAGCAGCGCCGGCGTGACCGCCAGCTCCATGGCCAAGGCGGCGACGTGAGGCGCGGCAGGCCAGCCGGCGAGCAGCACCGACAGGAGCCGCGCGACGCCGCCGATGATGACGATCACGGCAAGGAGGCGGAAGCGGTCGAGCCTGATCGCCGGACGCGCGACCGTGCTCCAGAATGCCAGTCCGATGCCCAGCAAGAGCCCGGACAGGTAGCGCATATGGCTGTCCAGATTGACCGCGCCGGCAGATGCCTCAAGGCCCGGAAGCCCTGCGCCCAAAAGGGCGCCGGCAAGGCCGGCCGAAACCGGCACGAACGCCAGCACGAAGACGGCGAGACGGAAGACGCTCCGCTCGCGGCTGACGGCGCTGTCAGGCCTCGGCATTGTCGGGCCGGAAATTCAGCGCCAGACCGTTCAGGCAATGGCGCTTGCCGGTCGGCTCGGGACCGTCGTCGAAAATGTGGCCGAAATGGCCGCCGCAACGCCGGCAATGGACTTCGGTGCGGGTCGCGAACAGGGACGTGTCGGGCTTGGTGCGCACCGCGTCCGGAAGCGCCTCGGTAAAGCTCGGCCAGCCCGTGCCACTGTCATATTTGGCATCCGATGCATAGACCGGCAGATCGCACCCGGCGCAATGATAGGTGCCGGCGCGCTTTTCATCGTTGAGCGGGCTGGACCAGGGCTGTTCGGTGGCTTCCTGCCGCAGGACCATGAACTGCGCGTCGGTGAGCATGGCGCGCCATTCCGCTTCGGTGCGGGTGATCTCGAACGCGCCTGTGCTTGCGGCCGCGCTTGCGGCCGCGGACCGCCGTCCGGAATCGAGCAGGTGCCAGGTGCCATACATGGTGCCGGTCGCGCCAAGAACGGCCGCGCCGGACAGAAGGAAGATGCGACGGTTCATGTCTGCCTCCCGTTCATGGCGGCGGGCGCCCGGATGGACGCCCGCGCCGATTGATTGCCTTACGATGCGGGCAGCAGCACCGTGTCGATGACGTGAATGACGCCGTTGGACTGGTCGACATCGGCGATCGTGACGGTGGCGACGCGGCCCTGGCCGTCCTTGATCATGATGGCATCGCCCTCGGTCATGACGGTGAACTCGCAGCCGCCGACGGTCGTCACCGAATGCATGCCGCCATCATCCATCACCATCTGCGAGATGGCGTCCGACATGGCTTCGGCGCCGAGCACATGGCAGGTCAGGATCTTGGTGAGCTGATCCTTGTTTTCAGGCTGCAGCAAGCTCTCGACGGTGCCTTCGGGCAGCGCATCGAACGCCGCATTGGTCGGCGCGAAGACCGTGAACGGACCATCGCCCTGCAGCGTCTCGACGAGACCGGCTGCCTTGACGGCGGCGACCAGCGTCGTGTGATCCTGCGAATTGACGGCGTTTTCGATGATGTTCTTGTCGGCGAACATGGCAGCGCCGCCAACCATCGGGTTTTCGGCGAACGCGGCGCCTGCGGCGACGGTCAGTGCGGTGGCGGCGGCAATGGCGGTAAGCGTGCGTTTGATGGGCATGGATGATCTCCTCTTTTTCCCGGCCCGTTGCGGGCGGGGTGACAGCAGTCACGTGGATGGCGAGGAGAGAGTTTCAGCGCCGGGCAAAAAAGTTGCGCCCGATCGGCCCGGTCAGAGCGCGGTGATTTCGCCGGTGGCGAGCACGGCGCCTGTGGGCTGTCCCGTCGGCGAGCCGCCGCTTGGCTCGTCACTGACGGCCAGGACAGCACCATCGCCGATGCGGTCGGCCAGCGCTTCGGGCACATCGACGGAAAAACCGGTGCTTTGCGGCAGGACGCCCAGCGAAACGGGCGCCGCATCGCCTGAGATCAGCCAGAGTTCGAATGCCCGGTCCGGCCCGGGCGCGCCGGCGCGGCGGTTCAGCCGCAAGGTGCGGGTCTCCGGTTCGTACAGCGCGGCCAGTTGCACGGCGCTTTCATCGCCCGAGACGGTGGCGATCAGCGGTGTTGCGGGATCGTCCGGCCGCAGCGTCTGCGCATAAAGGCCGGCAAAGACGACCATGCCGGCCAGCGAGGCAATGGCAAGGCCGCGCCAGACGCCGAGCCGCTGCCAGAAGGGCGCGGCGGTGGCCGGTCCGAACAGCGCCGCCTCGATGTTGGCGAGAACGGTCGCCGGCGGCTCGACCGGTTCGATATCGTCGGCCAGCGGTGCCAGCCGGTTGCTCCAATCGGTGACGGCGCGGCGCAGCGCGGCATCCTCGCGCAAGCGTGCCTCGAACGCGACGCGTTCGCCATGGGGCAGGGTGCCGAGCACATATTCAGCAACGGTTTCGTCATCGGGGCGGACGGGTTCGGTGGCGCTCATCGCTCAAGGCACTCCTTGAGTTTGGCAAGGCTCCGACGCAGCCATGTCCGCATCGTGTTCAGCGGCACATCATGGCGGTCTGCCAGTTCCTGGTATGAGTATCCTTCGACATAGGCGGCGCGCACCGCATCGGCGCGGCGGGCGTCCAGTTCGTCAAGACAGAGGTCGATCCGCCGGCCTTCCGATGCCGAGATGGCGGCTGCTTCGGGACCCGGCGCATCGTCCGAAAGGTCTACCGCTTCGTCGATGTCGACCGGGTCGGGCCGCCGGGCGCGCACCTTGTCGATGGCGGTATTCCGCGCGATTGCGATCAACCAGGACATGGGACTGTAGCCGCCGGTCGCATAACGTCCGGCGCCGTTCCATATCTTGATATAGGCTTCCTGCAGCGCATCTTCGGCATCCTGTCTGTCCTTCAAGACACGAAGGCAGACCCCGAACAGTTTCGCCGATGTCAGTGCATAAAGTCGAGCCAGCGCCTTGCGGTCGCGCAGGGCGATGGCGGCGATCAGATTTTCGATATTCTCTCGGCTCAACGCCCTGGCCCTCTGTCGGCCCTCGATTGCTAGCGCAAGTTGCACGGCAGATCGAGTGGGCAATGTCGCTGAGCGGCAGTACTTTCCGGTTACCTGTCGCCGGCGGTGGCGTTTCGATACCAGGCGACCAGCGCGGCGCGGCTTTCGGCATCCATCGTCGCAATGGCGTTCGGTGGCGGCATGGCGTGGGTGACGCCGGCCTGAAGAAAGACCTGCTGCGCTTGGCGGGCGACATCGGCCTCGGTTTCAAGGACCACGCCCTTGGGCGGCCACAAAATGCCCTGCCAGACCGGTTCGCGCGCATGGCACATGGCACAATTGCCGAGCACGATGTCATAGGCGTTCTGGAAGCCTTCGGCATCGGCAAACTGTTGTTCATGGGGCGTCAGGTCGCGCGCCTCGGCCTCCTCCCATGTGTCCAGCATGGGCGCGGTCGACAGCCAGGCGATGATGACGAACAGGATCAGCGAGGCGGCAAGCGTCCAGTGGGGATAGCCCTGCCGGGCGTGCATGGTGTTGAAGAAGTGCCGGATCAGGACGCCCATCAGGAAGACCAGGCTCGCGATGATCCACGCAAAATCGGTGGCGAAGGCCAGCGGATAATGGTTGGACAGCATCAGGAAGATGACCGGAAGGGTCAGATAGTTGTTGTGGGTCGAGCGCAGCTTGGCGATCTTGCCATATTTGGGGTCCGGCGTGCGGCCTTCCTTCAGATCGTTCACCACGATGCGCTGGTTCGGCATGATGATGAAGAAGACGTTGGCGGTCATGATGGTCGCGGTGAAGGCGCCCAGATGCAAAAGCGCGGCGCGGCCGGTGAAGACCTGGTTCAGCCCCCAGCTCATTGCCACGATGATGACGAACAGGACCAGCATCATCGCGGTCGGATAGTCGCCCAGTTTGGACTTGCAGAGCTGGTCGTAGAGCAGCCAGCCGATGCCGATCGAGGCGGCGGAAATGGCGATGCCCTGCCACAGCGACAGTTCGGCCCTGGTCGGATCGAGAAGATAGAGTTCGCCGCTGACCCAGTAGATGATCATCAGCAGCGCCGCGCCGGACAGCCAGGTCGCATAGCTCTCCCATTTGAACCAGGTCAGATGGTCGGGCATCTGTTCGGGCGCGACCAGATATTTCTGGATGTGGTAGAAACCGCCGCCATGGACCTGCCATTCCTCGCCATGGGCGCCCCGGGGCAGGTGCGGCGCCTTGCGCAGGCCCAGATCGAGCGCGATGAAATAGAAGGACGAGCCGATCCACGCGATCGCCGTGATGACGTGCAGCCAGCGCACGGCGAAGCCCACCCATTCCCACATGACGGCAAAATCGTACA
>JANSXT010000010.1 GCA_024742765.1 Phyllobacteriaceae bacterium
CAGCGCTTCGCCCGAATGCGGCACCGGGTTCCAGCGATACTGGCCAAGGCTGATCACATCGGGATCGATGTTGGGCGCCGATTTCCAATAGGGCAGATCGATCTTTTCATAGCGGTGCGAGTGCTTGACCGACGGGCGGATGCGGTAGCACCAGGTCCGCTCGTTCTGGTGGCTGGGCGCGGTGAAAGCCGTGCCGGTCAGTTGCTCGCCATAAAGGCCGTAATTGCATTTCTGCGGCGAATTCATGCCTTGCGGCAGCGCGCCGGGCAGCGCCTCGGTCTCGAAATCATTGCCGAAGCCGGGCATGTAGCCCTCATGGGTGCCCACGGGTGTTGCGCCCTGCTGCATGGTGCGGGTCGATGTCTGGCGGTTCATGATCGCCTCCCTGTCGTCATGCGCCAGCCCTAATAGTTGAATTTGTAACTAACAAGCGCCATCATCGCCATATGGCTGACCAGACCGACTTCGATATCCGCTCCTTCCTGCCCTACCTTTTGAACCAGGCGGCGGAGGAATCGAGCCTTGCCTTCCAGCACCATTACAAGCAGCGCTACGGCATGCTGCGCACGGAATGGCGGGTCTTGTTTCATCTCGGCCGCTATGGCGCGATGACCGCCAATGCCATCGGCGCGCGCTCGAAAATGCACAAGACCAAGATCAGCCGCGCCGTCGCGGCGCTTGAAAAGAAGCGCTATCTGACGCGCCAGAAGGTGGAAACCGACCGACGCCACGAATTGCTGACTCTGACCCGCGCGGGACAGGCGGTCTATGCCGATTTGTGCGAGGTTGCGCGCGACTATGATGCGCAATTGCTGGCACCGTTCAGCACAGAGGAACAAGCGCTGCTCAAGCGTGCGCTGGAGCGTCTCGCCAAACTTTAGCGCAGGAACTCCACCTCGATGAAGGCGATTTCGGCGTCATTGGCGTTGATGACGTCGTGCTCGACGCCCGCTTCGCGGAAATAGGGCACACCCTCGGTCAGTTCGGCGAGGCGGCGCGTGCCGCCGGGCTCGTGCAGTTCAAGCTGGCCGGTGAACATCGGCACCACGACATAGTCGTAAGCATGGGTGTGCCAGCCGGTGTTGGCGCCCTTTTCGCGGAACCGCCATTCGGTCACGCGGGTCCGGTCATTGTCGATCAGCACGGTGCCGATGGCGGTGCCCTTGGCGGCATCTGAACACATGGAGCGCTCCTTTCGAAAAAATGCCGCCGGCAGGGGGCCACCGGCGGCACGGAATTCATCGCAATGCTGTTCTTGTTGTTATGGCTCTTTCTCCTCAGGCGAGCGCCTGGCGGATGGCGTCGAGCGCTTCGGCGCGCTCCTTACGCGCGGCGAGCGCGGTGTCCATGTCGACCTTGATGAAACGGGTCGGCGTGTGCGGCTGCAACTGGCCGATCAGATCCATGTCGGCGGAGATCACCGTGCCGATCATGAAATAGCCGCCGCCCGAGACCGCATCCCGGTGCAAGACGATCGGTTCGGTGCCGCTGGGCACCTGCACCGAGCCATAGGGATAGCAGGCATCGGTGATGTTGGACGGATCGGCGCCAGCACCGAAGGGCGGTTCGCGATCGACGAATTCGAGCACGCGGCCGCCCTGAAAACGATAGCCCATCCGGTCGGCCTCATTGGCGACCTTCCAGGTGTCCTCGAAAAAGCCTTTCTGGGCGGCTTCGGTGATGCGGTGCCAGTAAAGCCCCGGCAGCACCCGCAGCTCGGCCGGCTTGCCGGGCATACGCCGCATCTCGTCGGGCACGGACTTGCCCGCGCTTGCCCCCGCGGGTTGCGCGCCGAGCGGCAGGGCGTCACCGGGCTGGATGCCCCTGCCCTCGACCCCGCCGAGCGCACCGATCGCATAGGTCGAGCGGCTGCCGAGCGCCGGCGGCGTGTCGATGCCGCCGGAAATGGCGATATAGGCGCGCGCGCCGTTCTTCAGAAAGTCGAATGAAAGCGTCTGTCCGGCCTTCACCTCAAAGCCCGTCCAGGTTGGCTGGATCTGGCCGTCCAGCTTGGGCGGCAGTTCGGCGCCGGTGACGGCAACGATGGCGTCCTCGGTGAACTCCAGTTCGGGGCCGACAAAGACGGCTTCAAGCGCTGCGGCGCCTTCGTCGTTGCCGACCAGCATGTTGGCCGCGCGCAGGGCAAGACGGTCCATCGCGCCGCCGAGCGGGATGCCGAGATGATAATAGCCGGGCCGGCCAAGGTCCTGGATCGTGGTGGCGATGCCCGCGGAGATGACGTTAACCGGCATTGAGGGCCTCCATCAGCTTGGCGTTGGTGCCGTCGATATCGGCGTTGAAATCATCGAGCGAGAAAGTGACCTCGGCCATGCGCGGCATGAAGGTCCCCGCTTCGACGGCGGCGACATCGGCGTCATACTCCTCGCGGCTGATCGGCTTCCATTTGACGATGTCGCCGGGTTTGAAGAACACCATGAAGTCTTTGAGGTACGAGACCTTCTGCTCGGGATCGAAGATCGGCATCGGCGTGATGCCGAACATCTGGTAGCCGCCCGCGCCGCGCACCGAATAGATGCAGGAGAACGAGCCGCCATAGCCGACCGTCAGCTTGGGCGTGTCGGTTCTGGGCCGCAGATATTTGGGCACCTGGATCTGCCGGGGCCGGTCGACCATCTGGTAGAGGAACGGCAGGCCGGAGACAAAGCCGACCATCGAGACGAACCAGGGCGCGCCCGAATGGGCCTTGATGAAGTCCTGGACGCTGTCATAGCCGTTGATGCGCGCGGCATATTCGATGTCCGACGCATTCGGGTCCTGATGGCGTTCGCGAAAACGCATCAGCGTCTCGTGCGTCCATGGGTCCTGATAGTAGACCGGGATTTCGATGATCCGCGTGTCGAGCTTGGCTTCTGCCGTGTCCGCGGTTGCCTCGAGCCGCTTGAGCTCGGCCAGCATGTCGTCGGGATGGATTTCGTCCGGATTGAACTTGATCTGGAAGGAGGCGTTGGCCGGGCAGATTTCCGTCACGCCCTTGATCTTCGCCTCGCGGACCGCGTTGGTCATGGAGAGGCTGGTGAAGAACGCCTCCAGCGACATGGCCTCATCGACCTCGACGAAGATGTGCTCATCCCCGCCAAATGTGTAACGGCAACTCATGCTGCGGCGCCTCCCCTGTCCATGATCATGTGTTGGTTTTCCTCGAGCCAAGGCTCCAGCCAGCGCGTGTGCACGGCGCTGGCGCGAACATCGTCACTGGCGAGCAGCGCTTCAAACAAAGGCGCGGTGGTCGGCAGGCCGGTGATCGACATCTCGCCGAGCGCCCGGCCGAGCCGTGCCATGGCGTGCTCGCGATCCTCGCCCCAGACGATCAGCTTGCCGAGCAGCGAATCGTAGAAGGGCGGGATCTGGTAGCCGCGATAGAGCATGTGGTCGAACCGCACGCCCGGGCCGTCCGGCAAAGTCAGCTCGGCGATCTGGCCGGGGAACGGCATGAAATTGTTGGCCGGGTCCTCGGCGTTCAGCCGCACCTCGATCGCATGACCCTTGGCGCGCAGATCGTCTTGCGAGAGGCGCAGCTTTTCGCCGCCGGCGATGCGGATCATCTCGCCGACCAGATCGACGCCGCATATCATTTCCGTCACCGGGTGCTCGACCTGGATGCGGGTGTTCATCTCGATAAAATAATAGTCGCCCGTCGCATCGTCATAGAGATATTCGATCGTGCCGGCGCCCGAATAGCCGACCGATTTGGCGAGCGCGACGGCGGACGTGCACAGGCCTTCGCGCACCTCGGGCTTCAGCGCCACCGACGGCGCCTCTTCCCAGACCTTCTGGCGGCGGCGCTGCAGCGAACATTCCCGCTCATAGCAATGGACGACGTCGGTTCCGTCGCCGAGCACCTGCACCTCGATGTGCCGGGCCCGCTCGATGACTTTCTCCACATAGATGCCGCCATCGCCGAAGGCGGCGAGCGCTTCGGACGAGGCCTGCGGGGCGAGCGTTGCGAATTCGTCGGCACTGTGGGCGATACGGATGCCGCGCCCGCCGCCACCGGCGGCGGCCTTGATCATCACCGGAAAGCCCAGATCGACCGCGAGCGCCTTCGCCGCGTCCATGTCCTCGATGACGCCATCGCTGCCCGGAACGGTCGGCACGCCGGCCTCCTGCGCCTGACGGCGCGCGGCCGCCTTGTCGCCCATCAGCCGGATCGTGTCGCCCGACGGGCCGACAAAGGCCATGCCGGCCGCAACCACCGCGTCGGCGAAATCAGCGTTTTCGGCGAGGAAGCCGTAGCCGGGATGGATCGCATCGGCGCCCGCGGACTTGGCCGCTTCGAGGATCGCCTCGACATTGAGATAGGACTTGGCCGCCTGTGGCGGGCCGATGTCGATCGCCCGGTCGGCAAGCTGGACGGCGCGGCTGTCTGCATCGGCGGCGCTGTGAACCTGCACGGTCTCGATGCCCCGTTCGCGCGCCGCGCGGATGATCCGCACCGCGATCTCGCCCCGGTTGGCGATGAGAAGCCTGTTGATCGGCATCGCTCAGTCCAGCTCCGCCAGCGGCTGGCCGGCCATCACCGGCTCTTCATTGTCGAGCACGAAGGCCGTGATGGTGCCGTCGGCATCGGCCTTGACCTCATGGAAGGTTTTCATCACCTCGACGAGGCCGATCGTGTCGCCCTTGGCGACCGTGTCGCCGACCTCCTTGAAGGCGGGCTGGTCGGGCGCCGGCTTGCGGTAGAAGGTGCCGGGGATCGGCGAGCGGATTTCGTGTTTTGCCATGGATGTCTCCCTTGATGGTCGCGGATCAGGCCGCCTTGAGGGTGGATAGCGCGTCGCGGACGGCCCTGGCGATGGCCACCGCGTTGGGTGTGTCGGAATGCACGCAAATCGTCTCGGCGCGCACTGGCAGGCGCTTGCCGCCGACGGTGACGTTGACGCCGTCGCGCACGGCGTTGATGGCGCGTTCGGCGGCGACGGAGGGTTCGACCGCCTCGTGCTCGCGTGTGATGATCAGCCGCCCGTCATCGGCATAGTCGAGATCGGCGAAGAACTCGGCCTGGAACGGCAGACCCCGTTCACCGAGTACCTCCTCGTGCAGCGTGCCGGCGAGGCCAAGGATCGGCACGCCGAACGCCTGGGCGGCATCGGCCACGGCCTCGGCGATGTGCCGTTCACGGGCCGCCATGCCATAGAGCGCGCCATGCGGCTTGATGTGGCTCAGTTCCATGCCGGCGACATGCAGGAAGCCCGTCAGCGCGCCGATCTGGTAGATGATGATGTTGGCCATCTCGTCGCGCTCGATCTTCATCTCGCGCCGGCCGAAGCCGGGCAGATCGGGCAGCGAGACATGGGCGCCGACGCGCACATCGTGGCGCTTGGCAAGGTCCACCGTTGTCCGCATATGGTTGGGGTCCGAGCCGTGGAAGCCGCAGGCGACGTTCGCCTGAGTGATGAATGGCATGATCCCCTCATCGTCGCCCATCTTGTAGAGGCCGAAGCTTTCGCCCATGTCGCAATTTATATCGACGTTCATCGGTCCCCCCGGTCAGTCTTTCAGCGAGGCAACGTAGCGCAGGCGGATCTGGTCGGCGATGACCGCCAGGATCAGCAGCGCTCCGAGCACCACGGTCTGCAGATAGGATTCGATGCGGGCCAGATTCATGCCGTTCTGCACAAGGCCGATGAACAGCGCGCCCAGCACCACATTTTCAAGCCGCCCCACGCCGCCGCGCAGGCTGACGCCGGCGATGACGCAGGCCGCGATCGATTCAAGCGGCATGGAGGCGCCGATATTGGCTTCGCCCGTATCGAGGCGCGCGGTCAGCAGCATGCCGGCAATGGCCGCAAACGCCGCGCACAGCACATAGGTGAAAAACAGCGTGCCCTTGGTGTTGATGCCCGAAAGCGACGCCGCCTTCAGATTGCCGCCGACCGCATAGAAATAGCGGCCATAGGGCGTCTGGTAGAGGAAGACATAGAGCGCCGCCACCAATCCCACAGCGACCCAGACCGGCGCGGGAATGCCGAACATCGTGCCGAAGCCGAACACATCGCCAAAGGCCACCGGCATGCCGTAGACTGGAACACCGCCGGTCAGATAAAGCGCGATGCCGAAGCCGACCGAGGCCATGCCCAGCGACATCATGAAGGGCGAAACGTTGAAGAAGGCAACGCCGATGCCGTTGACGACGCCGATCATCGTGCCGGCGGTGATGCCGCCAAGGCAGCCCAGAAGGATCGCCAGCCACACCATGTCGGGCGCCATCGCATAGACCGACGCCATGGTCATGGCGCCGACGACGGAGCTGATGGCGAGGATGGTGCCGACCGACAAATCGAACCCGCCCGTCAGAAGCGCCAGCATCTGGCCGAGCGAGACGATCATCAGATAGACCGACTGGCGCAGCACGTTCATCAGGTTGCGGCCGGTCAGGAAATTGTCCGACATCAGCGTGAAAACGACGACGGCGATCACCAGCAGGAAGGGCAGGATGCCCAGCCGCACGAACAGGCGCTTGAGCATGTCCGAGGCGCTGCGGCGCGGCGCGGTCGTGGTCGTGGTCGCGGCATCGTCCGCCATCACGCGGCCTCCCGCTCGAAGAAGTGGGACAAGACGTTTTCCTCCGTCAATTCGCTGGCCGGAAGCTCGGCCTGAACGGCGCCGCGGTAGAACACATAGGCGCGGTTCGACATGTGCAGGATTTCCGGCAAGTCGGACGAGATCAGCACGACGGCGACCCCCTGCCCGGCCAGTCCGGCGATGAATTCATAGATCGAGGCGCGTGTGCCGACATCGACGCCGACGGTCGGTTCGTCGAAGACGATCAGGTCGAAATCGCGCGTCAGCGAGCGGGCGAGCATCGCCTTTTGCTGGTTGCCGCCGGAGAAATGATCGACGGCGCGCTCGACGCGGTTCGGCGACAGGTTGAGCCGGTCGGCCAGTTCGCTGACCATCGCCACCTCGCCGGCGCGGCTCAAAAACGGGCCGTTGCGGACCTGTTTGGCGTCGAGCGCGGCGAGTGACATATTCTCGCGCACCGAGCGCATCATCATCAGCCCCTCGGTGCGGCGGTCGGCGGGAAGATAGAGAAAGCCGCGGCGGATGTTGGCGCCGGGCGAAGCGCCATTGATGGCCTCGCCCTTGTAGGTCACCTGCCCCGCGCTGGCGGGCCTTGCGCCGAAACAGGCCTGCATGGTCTCGGATTTGCCCGAGCCGACGAGCCCGGCAAAGCCAACGATTTCGCCGGCACGGACATTCAGCGAGACATCGCGCACCGCATCGTCCGGCGTCGTCAGGCCCTCGACGCGCAAAACTTCCTCGCCCGGCTTGAAACTGATCTGCGGGAAGATCGCGCCGACCATGCGGCCCGTCATCAGGCGGACCAGTTCGTCCTCGGATGTGGTGTTGGCATCGACCGTGTCGATATAATGGCCGTCGCGCAGCACGGTGATGCGGTCACCGATGCGGCGGATTTCGGCCATGCGGTGGGTGATATAGACGATGCCGACACCGCGCGCGGTCAGTTCGCCGATCAGCTTGAAGAGCTGGTCGGTCTCGTGATTGGTGAGCGATGCGGTCGGCTCGTCGAGGATCAACACCGACAGTTCGTCGCGAAACGCCTTGGCAATCTCGACCATCTGCTGCTCGGCGCGGGTCAGATGATCGACCGTCTGGTCGGGCGCGATGTGAAAGCCAAGCTCATCGAGGATGGTCTCGGCCTCGCGGCGCAGGCGTTTCTTGTCCAGAAGGCCGTAGCGCGCATGTTCGGCGCCGAGAAACAGGTTCTCGGCCACCGTCATTTGCGGGATCAGCGAGAATTCCTGAAAGACCGCCGAAATGCCCAGTTCGCGCGCCTCGTGCACCGAACCCAGATGGGTGTCCTCGCCGCGCACCTTTATGGTGCCCGACGAGGGCTGGTTGGCGCCGGCCAGGATCGAGATCAGCGTCGACTTGCCCGCGCCGTTCTCGCCGAAGAGCACATGCACTTCGCCGGGCCGCAGTTCGAAATCGACGCCGTCGAGCGCCCTGACGCCCGGATAGTCCTTGGTGACGGCGCGCGTCTCGATGAGTGGGCGCGCATCTTGAGCCTGCGCGCCCGCGTCGTGATGCAGGGAGGTATTCATCACGGCGTTCCCTGATCCGCTTATTCGACGCGGAAGACCGGACGGAAACCGTCGGGCGCAAGCGTCGAGGACGGATCGAAGTCGGCATGGCTGTCCTGGGTCACCACATAGAGCGCCGGCCCGACATGCTGCTCATACTCCTCGCCTTCAAGGATACGCACGGCCTGGTCGATGGCGATGCGGCCCTGGATAACGGTCGAATCCGTCGGTGCGGCGAGGATCTGGCCACGGCGGATGCCCTGGTCGACACCCGGCGTGTAGTAGTAGGAGACGACCTTGATCTGGTCGGTGAGCCCGCGCGCACGCAAGATCGGCACCGCCGCTTCCGCCGTCACCGCCGTTCCGACGATGTAGTTGAGGTCCGGATGGGCTTCGAGCGTATCCTCGACCAGCTTGGCCTGGGCTTCCTTGCCGGTGTCGCCATATTTGGTCTCGACCAGTTCGATCGCGCTGCCTTCGATGGCGCCGGTGAAGCCGGTGTTGCCCGCTTCCACCCAGCCCGCGCCGGCGGGACCGGGGAACCAGGCCGCCTTGACTGCGTCGCTGCCCTCGGGATGCTGTTCGGCGAGGAACGCGCCCGCCTTTGCGCCCATCTCACCGAAGGAGACCAGCGACTTGGCCGAGAGTTCCGGCGAAGACATGCCGTTGATGACGTCGATCACCGGAATGTCGCGGCCGCGCACTTCGCTGACGATGTTGTTAAGCCCGTCAAACGAGATCGCGCCGATCACCACGGCGTCTGCACCCGCCGCCACGCAATCCTCGATCTGCGAGATCTGCGTGTTCAGTTCGGTATAGCCGCCCGCCTCGACGAGCTGCATCTTAACGCCCAGGCGCTTGGCCTCTTCGGAGACGCCATAGTTCACGCCGAGCCAGTAGGCATCCTTCATGTGCGGGAAGGAAACGCAGATTTCCCAGGGCTGCGACGCTGCTTCCAGCGGCGTGTAATCAAGGCTCGAACGCGGGCTCGCCATGTCGAACGGCGGGTCCCAGCTTTCGACGGAATAGGGATACCAGTCTTCGGCCGACGCGGCGCCGGTCGCGGCGACGGCAATCGCTGCCGAACACAATAGGGCTGTGAGTTTGGTGCTCATCAAACGCCTCCACTTCGTTTGCAAGATGGGCGGCGCGGGGCCGCTATGGCCGCCAAACCGGGTGAGGCCGGACGGTCCCAAAACGTTAGGAGGCGGCTTGGGGCATTGTAAAATACGAATGTTGGCTATTCAAAATCTGATTTTTCGATATATGCTGTTTCGCTGTGCACTTCACTTTCCAATCCGCGGAACGGCCAGAGCGCGCAGCCATGGAGTTCGTAATATCCTGTTTTTCAGCGATTTTCTTGTACTCGATGACACCCGCACTCGTGCCGGGCCATGCCATCGCACCGGATCGATGGCGCGCGATTGGGCATATGTCATCGGAATTTCCCATAGAGGACATCGAAAAAATTGATCGAACCATCCCTGCGCCAGATCCGCTATTTCATCGCCGTCGCCAATGCGGGCCAGGTCTCGCGCGCGGCCAAGGATCTGAACGTGTCGCAATCGGCGGTGACAGCGGCGGTCAAACAGCTCGAGGACATTATCGGCGCCGCCCTGTTCGAGCGTCATTCGGCGGGCGTCACGCTGACCTATGAGGGCAATCTGTTCCTTGAACATGCCGTGCACATTTCAGCGGCCGTCGACGAGGCGGTGCGGCTGCCGACGCGCATGCGCGACAATGTCACCGGCACGCTGCGCCTTGCGACAACCTACACGGTGGCCGGCTATTACGCACCGCCCTTTGTTGCGCGTTTCGTGCGCAACTTTCCCAATGTCGACATCAAGATGACCGAGACGCCGCGCGGCGAGATCGAGGAAGGGCTGGTGACCGGCCAGTTCGATCTCGCCCTCATGCTGACCTCCAACATCGTCAATCAGGAGGGCATCGCTTATGACACGCTTTTGCGCTCGCGGCGGCGGCTGTGGCTGCCCGCGCAGCACCCGCTTTTGATGAACCCGTCCATCTCGCTGCAGGATGTCGCCGAAGAGCCCTATATCATGCTGACGGTGGATGAAGCCTCCAACACCGCCCAGCGCTACTGGAACCGGACGCGCTACCGCCCCAAGACCATCTTCCGCACCTCGTCGGTCGAGGCGGTGCGCTCGATGGTGGCCAACGGCATGGGCGTCACTGTCCTGTCGGACATGGTCTACCGGCCCTGGTCGCTGGACGGGCGCCGGGTCGAGGTGGTGGCGCTGGCCGACCGGGTCCCGAGCATGGATGTCGGCCTTGCCTGGGCGGCGGACGCGGAACTGGACGAAGCGGCCCGCGCCTTTGTCGACTTCATGCATCTGGGCATGGATGGCGACGAACGGACGCCGGTGGCACCACAGCTTCGCGTAAAAGGCGAGGAAATATCCGCAACAACTTCAGTTTGAATCGGAAAGGCTGGAACACTTGTCCCTGAGCAAGTGTCAGCGCGGTTGTACGTCATGTGACAGACAGCGCCGAAGCCACGCTGGTATTTTGACCGCAGTGTAGTTTAATGCTACAGGGCGTCCATGAAGCCGATCACCTACCAGTCGGCCGCGCGAAAGGCACTGCGCACCATGCCGGCCAACACGGCGAGGCGCATTGTCGGCAAGATCGAGGCCTATGCAATCGATCCGACAGCCCAGGCCAACAATGTCAGGGCCTTGAAGGGCACCGATGCGATCCGGCTCCGGGTTGGCGACTGGCGCGTCATCATGATCGACGGTGTTGTGATCGACGTGATCAGGATCGCGCCGCGCGGATCGGCCTACCGATGAGGACCGCTATGGATGATATGCACGATACCGTCACGATCCCCCGCGCCGAGTATGAGGCGCTGATCGCCGCGCGCGAGGATCACGAGGACATGCAGGCCGTGGCCGATTATCTGGCCAACCCGCAAGAAGGCTTGCCGCACGATCTGATGAAAAAGCTCATCGACGGTGAGAGCCCGCTCGGCGTCTACCGGCAATGGCGCGGGTTCAACCAGTCCTCGTTGGCCAGAACCTCCGGCGTCAATCGGGTGCAGATCGCCGACATCGAAGCGGGCCGCAGCACGGGCTCGGTCGCCACGCTGAAGAGGCTGGCCGATGCGCTCGAGGTGACGATCGACGATCTGGTCTGAAACGGCGCGCGCTTGCCGCGTCACGAACCAAGGCCGGCGAAATCAAAAAAGGCTGGAGCGGGTAGCGGGAATCGAACCCGCATATTCAGCTTGGAAGGCTGCTGCTCTACCATTGAGCTATACCCGCACGGGGCGGCACAAATCCGCCCTTCCGGCACGCCGATGGTGGAGGAGGCTGGATTCGAACCAGCGTAGGCATAGCCAACGGATTTACAGTCCGTCTCCTTTAACCACTCGGACACTCCTCCATGGCGGCGGGTGCCGGGCATCGCCGCGACAGCATCGCGACGACGCGCCTTATGATGCGCACCACCGGCGCTGTCAACACGCGCCGAGCGCCGAACGGCCACAAGGAACGCAAATTCGTCGCCCGGACAATTGGGCGTTCGCATCGGCGGCGCACCCCGCTATATGTGCGCCATGAACGACCGGCCCAAAACCCCCTCCCGCAAGGATGCCCATTACGCCCGCCTGAGGCGCGACCATCGCGACCGCAAGCGGGCGCGCGGTGAAGCCGGCGATCCGGCCTCCCTGCCCGAGGGGCGCGTGGCGCTCTACGGGCTGCACACGGTGCGCGCGGCGCTCGACAATCCCGACCGCAACGTCCATCGCATGCTGGCGACCGAAAACGCACTGGCGCGCCTGGAGATCGGCGATGCGGCCGCCCTGCCCTTACCTGTCGAGATCGTCCGGCCGCCGGCGATCGACGCGCTGACCGGGCCGGATACCGTCCATCAGGGCGTGGCCATCGAGGCGGACGCGCTGAAGCCGAAAACGCTCGAGGATCTGGGCGATGCCAAGCTCGTCATCGTGCTCGATCAGGTGACCGATCCGCACAATGTCGGCGCGCTGATGCGCTCGGGCGTCGCTATGGCAGCCGATGCGCTGGTGACGACGGCGCGCCACAGCCCGGCCGAATCGGGCGTTCTGGCCAAGGCCGCCTCCGGCGCGCTCGAACATCTGCCGATCATCCATGCGCGCAACCTCGCCAATGCGATCGGCGAGATCAACAATCGCGGCTTTCAGACAATCGGCCTCGATTCAGAAGGTCCGAAACCGCTCGAAGACACAGTGGCGGGCGAAAAGATCGCGCTGGTTCTCGGCGCCGAAGGCAAGGGATTGCGGGAAAAGACGCGCGCCACGGTGAGCGATCTGGCGCGGCTCGACATGCCCGGGGCGATCCGCTCGCTCAACGTCTCCAACGCCGCCGTGCTGGCGCTTTATGTCGCCCGGCGGCATCTGGGCGCGCCGGCGTGAGCTGAGGCATGGCTTGCCCTTAAAGCCCGCTTTGCCATAGTGAGGCCACACACGGGGCCCGCAACGCATTTTGGCCGTTTTTTGCCGCCATGCGCCTTGCGGGACGGGATTGACCGGAAAGGACGGGTTTCCATGAAGACCAAGACATTGGCCGCGCTGGCGGCGACTTTGATGTTCACCGCCGCCTGCACGACCACCGATCCGTTCACGGGTCAGCAGCAGACGAGCCGCACCGCCATTGGCGCGGGCGCCGGCGCGCTTGCGGGCGCGGGCCTTGGCGTTCTGGCCGGCGGCGACGACCGCCGCAACGCGCTGATCGGCGCGGGCATCGGCGCTTTGGCCGGCGGCGCGGTGGGCAATTATATGGACCGCCAGCAGGCGGAACTGGCCGCCCAGCTTCAGGGCACCGGCGTATCCGTGACGCGCGTCGGCAACAACATCATCCTCAACATGCCGTCCAACATCACGTTTGCGGTCGACCAGGACCAGGTGATCCCGGCCTTCTTTGCGACGCTCGATTCGGTGGCGATCGTCCTGAACCGCTTCAACCAGACGCTGATCGACGTTTACGGCCACACGGACTCGACCGGCGACGAGAGCTACAATCTGGGCCTTTCGCAACGCCGCGCCCAGTCGGTCGCCAACTATCTGACCGGACGGGGCGTCAACGGCCAGCGCATGGTGGTGACAGGCTTTGGCGAGACGCGCCCTGTTGCCGACAATGCGACCGAAGCGGGCCGGGCGCAGAACCGGCGTGTGGAAATCCAGCTCGTGCCGCTGAGCTGACCGGATCGCAATACGCGATGATTGGAACGGGCCGCGCACTGCGCGGCCCGTTTTCGTTGGCGGTCGCCCTCACCCGGTGTCCACGCCCCGTTCCATCCACTGCGAAAACCGTCTAGGTCATGGGCCGTGCCCCCTTGGCGGAACTGGTAGACGCAAGGGACTTAAAATCCCTCGGCCTTCGGCCGTGCCGGTTCGAGCCCGGCAGGGGGCACCAAAATCTTCGATTTTGGATTCTTTGTTGGCAGGTTGCCGCCCGCCAACCCAACCTGCTGGTTTGGGTTCGAGGCTGCTCCTCTCACCTGCACCAGCCGCAAATTCGCGCAGCGAAATGCGGGACGTCTCCACCAGTGTACTCACGAGCGGCAGGCGATCGCGAAGCAAACGCTAAGAGCGATGGTCGGCCGGCCAGTCCCTCCCGGCGCGCATCGGGCCCGTCTCCTGACGCATCCTGTCAGCAGCGATCGGTTAACCTCCGCCACAAAAACGAGGAATCAGCGATGAGCGTTCTGAGCCACATCACGCTTGGCACCAACGACACCGGCCGCGCGGCATGGTTCTATGATGCCGTTCTCGGCGCGCTCGGGTTTGCGCGTCTGCCCAAGCCGCCGGGCAAGCCGCCCGCCTATGAAAAGAACGGCCAGATGCCGACCATCTATCTTTATCCGCCTGCCGACGGTCGGCCCGCCACCTGGGGCAATGGCACCCATGTGGCATTCATCGCGGATACCACCGACGCGGTCGACGCGTTCCACCGGCTGGCGCTCGACCATGGCGGCAGCGATGAAGGTCCGCCCGGCCCGCGCCCCCATTATGGCGACGATTATTATGCGGCCTATGTGCGCGACCCGGACGGCAACAAGCTGCAGGCGGTGTGCTACCGCGCGCCTTGAAACGCCGCCCCGCTTGCATCGCCGGCCGCGCTGCGCCATCTGACGGCGATGAGCGATACGCAGCCATTGCCCTCCCCGCCCGCGCGCGCGAGCCGCAGCGCGTCCCCTCCGAAACACGATGGCGATTGAAGGAATTGAGCGACCCAGATACCAAGTGGTTGAGGCGTTTGAAGACGGGTTTGTTCGCCCGCCGGTGTTGCGATGATCGGTCTGAGGTACGCCATGTGCTCCATGCTCAAGCCGCACCGCTGCCCTCATCGAGACTGATGTTTATGCCAGCGACTTCCGATGATGTAAGTGAACTGTCGAAGACGCAGCTATTGGCGTGTGCGGCGTAAAAAAACTGCTGGGCGGTCCATGTTCGGTCTCCAAAACCGTCCGAAGGTTTGTGCTTGCGTATTCTCCGCTGCGGCATCTAAATCACGGCTGCGATACAGCAATTGGAGAGCTAGATGGCGCTGACTCGGGACGAGGTGATTTGGGCGTACCGCATGTTTCTGGGGCGAGACCCAGGAGATGAGCAAATCGTCAACGCTCAGATGCAAGCTTATGAGAACGTTTCCCAAATTCGAAACGAGTTCTCTGCCTCTCTTGAATTCAAGATGCTGACGCAGCTTCAGACAGAGGCTTTCGTTCCGCCATTCCTTTTGCCCAAGCCAACCGATGGTCAGATCGTTATAGATGTCCCGACCCTCAACGATCCGACATCCCAGATGTGCACCCACTCGCAAATGCAGGAGGGTCATTACACACGCATCTGCGGTGCCATAGGACTCGATCCCACCGTCGCCCACCGGAAGCACTGGGAATGGGTGTACATTTGCCGGGTCTTTGAAGCTGCTGGATTGATAAAGTCCGGCGCTAGTGCGTTGGTGTTCGCCGTCGGTCGCGAACGGTTGCCCGCATATTTTGCTTCGAATGGCGTGAAAGTGCTTGCAACAGACGGCCCTCAAGATGTCGTGGACGATTGGAGCACTTCTGACCAATACACCACAAACGTCGATGGTTTGTTTTATTCTGAAATTGTCGAGGAACCGGTTTTCCGAAAAAGCGTCGAATTTCGCACTGTCGACATGAATCACATCCCGACCGATTTAGGTACGTTTGATTTTCTTTGGTCCTCATGCTCTTTGGAGCATCTGGGCAGCCTTGAAGCTGGATTTCAGTTCGTACTCAACTCTCTGGAACACTTGAAGCCCGGCGGGATGGCCGTGCACACCACGGAACTCAACCTGTCCTCCAATGAAGAGACTTTTGAAGGTTTTCCCACCTGCATTTATCGCCGGCGTGACATTGATGCGTTCGCTAGTCGAGTGAGGGAGGCCGGCTACGAGTTGATGCCGATCAACTACTTCATGGGCACCGAACCGCTGGACCGACATATCGACTATCCGCCCCATTCTCCGCCGCACCTTCGCTTGGCTCTTGGTCTGTATGTTTCCACATCCATCGGACTTGTAATCAGAAGACCTCATTAGCTTGGATTGTTCAGCGTTGATGAAGCTACTGCAAGTCGACCAACATGAATACGATCGCGGAAAAATTGCACTCCGCTGTCAATGAACCGTGGCTCCGCGATTGCCGGTCGCAAAGGCTTCAGACGCTATACCAGCACCAACGACACCGGCCGCGCGGCGCGGTTCTACGATGCCGTTCTCGCCGCTCTCGGATTTGCGCGCCTGCCCAAGCCGCCGGGCAAGCCGCCCGCCTATGAAAAGAACGGCCAGATGCCGACCATCTACCTTTATCCACCTGCCGACGGCCGGCCCGCCACCTGGGGCAACGGCACCCATGTGGCATTCATCGCGGACACGACCGATGCGGTCGACGCGTTCCACCGGCTGGCGCTCGACCATGGCGGCAGCGATGAAGGCGCACCCGGCCCGCGCCCGCATTATGGCGACGATTATTATGCGGCCTATGTGCGCGACCCGGACGGCAACAAGCTGCAGGCGGTGTGCTACCGCGCGCCCTGAAACGCCGCGCGGCTTGCATCGGGGCCCGCGCTGCGCCATCTGACGGCGATGAGCGACACAAAGCCTCTGCCATCACCGCCCGCGCGCGACGATCTGACCGGCCTGTTTCACCCGGCACCGGGCTCGCCGCCCGTCGAGTGGTGCATCGCCGACGGGCTCGTCGACTATGAGGCGGCGCTTGCCTTCATGGAGGACCGCGTCGCCGCTATCCATGCGGGCATCGCGCCCGAAATGGTCTGGCTGGTCGAGCATCCACCGCTTTACACCGCCGGCACGTCCGCCGACCCGGCTGATCTGACCGAGCCGGACCGGTTTCCGGTGTTCGAGACGGGCCGCGGCGGCCAATACACCTATCATGGCCCCGGCCAGCGGGTCGCCTATGTGATGCTCGACCTCAAGCGCCGCCGGCAGGATGTGCGTGCCTTCGTCGCCGCGCTCGAAGCCTGGGTGATCGGCACGCTGGAGCGGTTCAATGTGAAGGGCGAACGGCGTGAGGATCGCGTTGGCGTCTGGGTGCAGCGTCCCGAACGCCCCTCGCCGGTGCCCGGCACGGTCGCCGAAGACAAGATCGCCGCCATCGGCATCCGGCTGCGCAAATGGGTCTCGTTTCACGGCGTCTCGATCAATGTCGAGCCGGACCTGTCCCACTATGAAGGGATCGTGCCCTGTGGCGTGACCGAGCATGGCGTCACCAGCCTGGTCGATCTCGGCCTGCCGGTGACCATGGCCGATCTGGATGTCGCGCTGAAGGGCGAGTTCGAGACGGTATTCGGCCCCGTGGAATAGGCCGCTCTACTCGAACTCCATGATCACCGCATCGACGGCCAGACTGTCGCCCGCCGCCGCATGAATGACGGAGACGGTGGCATCGCGCTCGGCGCGCAGCACGTTCTCCATCTTCATCGCCTCGATCACCGCCAGCGTCTCGCCCGCCTGCACGGCCTGTCCTGCGGTCACATGCAGCGACACGACCAGCCCGGGCATCGGGCACAAAAGCTGCTTTGACGTGTCGGCGACGGCCTTTTCGGGCATCAGCGCCTCAAGCGCGGCGACATGCGGGCTCATCACCTGCGCTTTCACCGAATAGCCGCGCCAGTCGATCACCATCCCGTTGGCAGCGGGCCGGATCTGCGCGATGACCGGCGTGTCGCCGACGGTTCCGGTCCATAGCGGATCGCCGAACCGGTAACCGGTTTCCAGCGCCACCGGCGCCTTGCCATCGGCGGAAACGGTGAAAGAAGTCCGCTGGTTGAGATTGGGCGCTTCGGCCGTCATCGCCTGTCGTTCATCGCCGATTCGCACCACCCAGTCCGCGCCGATCCGGCCCGAATGCGGCGCGATGCGGCCGGCATGGCGGTCGAGCCGGACCTTGCGGATGATCTCCACCGACAGCGCGATCGCGGCCAGTACATGCCGCGCCTCCGCGTCCGGCTCGGGCGGCATGAACCCGTCCGGATATTCCTCGGCGATGAAATTGGTCGTCAGCCGCCCTGCCCGCCATCTGGGATGCGCCATCAGCGAGGCGAGGAACGGCATGTTGTGGGCGATCCCGTCAATGACGAACCCGTCCAGCGCGTCGCGCATCGCATCGGTTGCCGCCTCGCGCGTCGGCGCCCAGGTGCACAATTTGGCGATCATCGGGTCGTAGAACATCGAGATCTCGGCGCCCGCGAAGACGCCGGTATCGTTGCGCACGACCAGATCATCGCTACACCGCTCCGCCGGCGGCTGGTAACGGGTCAGCCGGCCGATCGAGGGCAGGAAGCCGCGCACCGGATCTTCCGCATAGACGCGGCTTTCGATCGCCCAACCGTTCAGCGCCACATCGTCTTGTTCAATGGCCAACTTTTCGCCGGCGGCCACGCGGATCATCTGTTCGACGAGATCAAGCCCGGTGATCAGTTCGGTGACCGGGTGCTCCACCTGAAGCCGCGTGTTCATTTCAAGGAAATAGAAATTGCGGTCCTTGTCGACGATAAATTCCACCGTGCCGGCGCTCTGATAGTCGACGGCCTGGGCCAGCGCGACAGCCTGCGCGCCCATCGCCGCGCGCGTTTCTTCATCGAGGAACGGCGACGGCGCTTCCTCGATCACCTTTTGGTTGCGCCGCTGGATCGAGCATTCGCGCTCGCCCAGATGGATGGCGTTGCCATGGCCGTCGGCAAGCACCTGGATCTCGATATGGCGCGGCTCCTCGACGAACTTTTCGATGAAGATGCGGTCATCACCAAAGCTCGACGCCGCCTCCGATTTCGACCGCTCGAACCCGTCGCGCGCCTCATCATCGTTCCAGGCAATGCGCATGCCCTTGCCGCCGCCGCCGGCCGACGCCTTGATCATCACCGGATAGCCGATCTGCGCCGAAATCGCCGCCGCCTCATCGGCATCGGCGATCAGGTCCATATGGCCCGGAACAGTGGAGACGCCCGCTTCGGCCGCGATCTTCTTGGAGGTGATCTTGTCGCCCATCGCCTCGATGGCCTTGGGCTTAGGACCGATGAAGGTGATGCCCTCGGCCTCAAGCGCCTGACAGAACGAAGCGCGTTCGGACAAAAAGCCGTAGCCGGGATGCACCGCCTGCGCGCCGGTCTTTTTGGCCGCTTCAATGATCCTGTCGGCGATCAGATAGCTTTCGGCGGCGGGCGGCGGGCCGATATGCACCGCTTCGTCCGCCATTTCGACATGCAGCGCATCGGCGTCCGCATCCGAGTAAACGGCGACCGTGGCGATGCCCATCCGCCGCGCCGTCTTGATCACGCGGCAGGCGATCTCGCCGCGATTGGCGATCAATATCTTGTCGAACATGCCCGATCGTCGTCCCGTTCTTGTCTTTGTTTTGTCCGGCCTTGATACCGAAATCGCCCATCCGGGCAATCATCTGTTTGTCTTAGCGTCATGGGCGCGCTCGCGCCAGAACACGTAAAGCCCCGAAGCAACGATGATGCCGATGCCGAGCCATTTGGCCGGTGTCGGGAATTCGTTGAACAACAGAAGGCCGAAAAGCGCAGCCGAAATGATCTCGATATATTGGAACGGGGCAAGCAGCGAGGCCGGCGCCATCTGGAAGGCGCGTACGAACAGATAGTGCCCCAAAAGGCCGATAACGCCCATCAGCAGCACCAGCGCCCAGACCGTCAGATCAGTGGTCGGCGTGACGGCCAGATCGCCGATGCCCGCCAGCGTGCCGACGGCCATGGCGGCAGCCACGATCGCCATGCCGCCGAGGCCCGAGACGAACTGCATCACCATCGCGCCGTCATTGCGGCCGGCAATGCGGTTCAGCATCAGATAGGTGGCAAACAAGGTGGCCGCGCCTAGCGGCAGCAGCGACACCGGCCCGAACACCGCATAGGAGGGCTGGATGACGATCAGCGCGCCGCCGAAACCGACAATGACGGCGGCGACCCGGCGCCAGCCCACCGGTTCGCGCAAGACGATGAACGACAAAAGCGTCAGGATGAGCGGCTCGACGAAGAAGACCGCGATCGCATCGGCCAGCGGCATGTATTTGACCGCCGTGAAGAAGAACAGGCTCGCCGCGCCGAGCACCATGCCACGCACGAAATTGATGCCGAACCGGTTCGAACGCAGCGCCGCGATGCCGCCAACGGCCAAAAGCCAGGCAAGGCAGAACGCCGTCTGAATGGCAAAGCGGAAAAATGTGACCTGGCCGGGCGACATGGCGCCTGTCTGGCCGAGCAGCTTGGCGACCGCGTCCATCGCCGGCAGCAGCAATGCGCCGCCAACCGCCAGCGCCATGCCGCGCACCGGCATGTCGGCACCGAAAGAAGGTTTTGACGGCAGCGCCTGAACCATCGCCCAGACGTGGCACGGCACGCGCCGCCGGGAAAGCCCTTATCGAAGCCCAAAGGTCCCGATTGGCAGGACGGTGATGGTCAGGCGACCCGATCCATCAGCGGGGCCAGCGAAGGGTGCACATCGGGCGATTCGTCTCGGATGAAGCGCAGCAGCGCCTTTTCGTTCTCATGCAGCAGCCCGTCCCGCCCGATGCGCTGGGCGATCCAGCCCGCCTCTTCCGCATCGATCGCCTCGGCCGAAGCGTTGGCCTCGGCAAACGCCTGGTTCGTCTCGCGCCATGCGTTCTCGACACCGGTCTTGGCCATGACCGCGTCCGTGTAGCCCTTCAGGCCGCCGGCGAAGACGCGCGAGAAAAAGCCCGCCACATCGACGCCGTCATCGGCAAGCCAGGCTTCGCGCGCCAGCGCCGTCTCGCGGGTTGCGGCCTGATGGCGGGTTGCAGCCATCAGCGAAAAGCCGATCGCCTTGACGAACAGGTCCGACCAGGTCGGATCATTGTCCGCCTCGGCGGTGCGGTCGTTGATGTCGAACAGCACCTCGGCCTCGTTGCGGGTGATGCCCGCATTGCCGCCGCCCCCATAGGCGTAAAGGATGCGCCTGAGCATGGCCACGTCATCGGCGGTGACGATGCCCGGCCGGGCCACGCGGCCCCGCGCCAGCGGCCCGTCGCCATCGGTGACCGCATGGGCCACCTGGCGCAGTGCGAACGCGCTCAACGTGGCAGGCATGGCGGTGGCCCGCTCCATGACCTTGATCAGCAATTCGACCTCGGTGCGGGTGCACACGACGCCGTCGCGCGCGATGGCGCGCATCAGCCAGTCGGCATTGGCTTCCGAGATGTAACCCTTGGGTGCCTCGCGGTCGACGAGGTAATCCGCCACCGCTTCGACGAAGAAATCGTCCCATTCCGGCACACGCGAGCGGCAGGACGTATCGATGGCAAACAGCGCTTCGGCTTCCGGCCGGCATACCACGCCGTCGCGGAAAACCTCGCGTCGAAGGCGCGCGACATCGTCGGCCGTCACGGCGTTCCTTGCGACAATTTCGGCCACAGGCCCCTGCAAAACCAGTTCACCCATCTCAATACCCCGCTTGGCGGGCGCGCCGCGCCCATGAAAAAACCCCGGCGAGACTGGCACGGATCGCTTGAATTTCGGCTAAGCGGCGTGGTTAAGCCAAGCTTGCAACGCGGAGCCGCCCGATGAACGAGACGACCGACGCGCTGGCCGACGCCTATAACGCCGCGCTGGCCCACGAAAAGGCCGGCGAAACCGCCGAGGCTGCCGAACTTTACCGGCAATGCCTTGCGCTCGACCCCGCCGACCGATGCGGCGCGGCGATGCGCCTGGCCTCGATAGGCATGGGCGACGCCCCGGACAAGGCGGCCGATGCCTATGTCGCGACCCTGTTCGACCAGCATGCCGAGGATTTCGACGACATCCTCACCGGCGCGCTCGGCTATGCCGTGCCGATGCAGGCCGCCCAATGGCTGACCGCCAACCGGCCCGGCCCCTATGCGCGCCTGCTCGATCTGGGCTGCGGCACCGGCCTTGCCGGCATGATGCTGATGGAACTGTGCGAGCATGCGACCGGCGTCGACATCGCCGAACAGATGGTCGAAAAGGCCGACGAACGGGCCGCCTATGACGCGCTTTACGTCAACGAAGCGGTGCATTTTCTCGGCGAATGGGCCAGGAGCGACGCTCCGGAGCATGCGCCGTTCGATCTGATCGTGGCCACCGACGTCTTGCCCTATATCGGCGCGCTGGAATCGTTCTTTGACGGCATTGCGGCCAACGCGGCCGGCAAGGCGCGGCTCGTCGTCTCCGCCGAGACCCTGCCGGCCCTCGCTGATGGGCCGAAAGACTGGATGGTGACACCGCATCAGCGCTTTGCCCATTCCGCCGCCTATCTCGAAGCCATGTGCGCTCGCGCGGGTTTTACGACAATCGAACTGTTCGAACCGATCACCGTCCGGCTCGAACAGGGCGCGCCGATCCCGGGCTTTCTGGTCGTCGCGGCACGCGGCTAATCCGGTCGCCGGCCGCGCATCATCTCGCGTTTTCCCCCGAAGCCCGGCAGTTTTTCGACATCGAACCCCGCCGATTGCAGATTGCGTCGCACCCAGCCCGCCGCCGTGTAGGTGGCGAACGTGCCGCCCGGCTGCGTCCGGTCGAACACCGCCTGCATCAGCGGCTCGGACCACATGTCCGGGTTTTTCGCCGGCGCGAACCCGTCCAGATACCAGGCGTCGGCCGGCCCAGCCCAGCGCGTGACGCCGTCCAGCGCATCGCCGACAACGACGGTCAGCCGCGTCTGGTGATCGAGCATCCAGGACGCCGGCATGACCGAAAGTTCCGGCCAACGATCGATTAGGCGCGCGCAGAGCGGTTCAAGGTCCGGCCAGCGGCCGATGGCGGTCGTGATCGCGTCCGCCGTCATCGGCAGCGCTTCGAACGAAACGAAATCGAGCCGCGCGCCCGGCAGGCGGTGGCGCTGCCATTGCCGCCAAGTTTCGAGGAAGTTGAGGCCCGTGCCGAAGCCCAGTTCCGCGATCGTGACATCCGCGCCGTCGCCCCAGCGCTCGACCAGCCGGTTCTGGCCGATGAAGACATGGGCGGTCTCCGCCCTTCCATCCTCGCGGGCGTAAAAATGGTCGCCAAACCGGGTCGAAAACGGCATATCGCCGTCCGTCCACTCCAGTTCGTCGCGCTCAAGATCGTCCGCCAATGATCGCTGCTCCCAATCCGTCCGCGCCCGACATCGCCGTCATCGGTGGCGGCATTGTCGGCCTGTGGTACGCCCGTGTGGCCGCCCAGCACGGCGCCCGTGTGCTGCTGATCGAAAAGCGCACAATCGCCTCGGGCGCAAGCGGCGGCATGCTCGGCGCGCTGATGCCGCACCAGCCGACCGGCTGGAACGCCAAGAAACAGTTCCAGCTCGACGGGCTCCTGTCGCTTCCCGGGCGCGTTGAGGCGCTGGAAGCCGAAACCGGCCTTTCCTGCGGCTATGGACGCACCGGCCGGCTGATGCCGATCGGCCATGCCGAAAAGCGCCGCCAGAGCGCGCAATGGGCCGATGGCGCGACCGTTCACTGGCCGGACGGGTGCGCCTGGACGGTCGAGGATGCCAATCCCGCGCCGGGCTGGCTGACGGACGCCGCCCTGACCCACGGCGTCAATCGCGACACGCTGTCGGCGCGCATCGACCCGCGCCGGCTGACGGCGGCGCTTCGGGCGGCGCTGGAAACCGATGATCATGTGACGATCCGCGAAAACACCGAAGTCGCAGGGATCGACGCCGATGGCACACTCACGCTGGAAGACGACGATACGATCAACCCCGGCGTGACGATCATCGCGGCCGGCATTGGCTCTTTCCCGCTCATCGACCCGGAAAACCCGGCGCGCATCGGGCGTGGCGTCAAGGGTCAGGGCGCCCTTTTGCAGCCCGCGCACCCCATCGATCCCTTGTCGCCGATCCTCTACGACAAGGGCGTCTACGTCATCGCCCATGAAAGCGGCCGCATCGCCGTCGGCTCGACGTCCGAGGACGCGTTCGATGCGCCCGACACGACCGACGAAAAGCTCGAAGCGATCATCGCGCAAGCGACGGCGCTGTGCCCGGCGCTCGAAGGCGCCACACTTGTCGAACGCTGGGCCGGCATCCGCCCGCGCGCCGAGGGCCGCGAACCGCTGGTCGGGCCCCTGCCCGGCGCGTCGAGCGTCGTGCTCGCCACCGGCGGCTTCAAGATCTCGTTCGCCATCGCCCATCTGATGGCCGACGCCGCCGTCGGCTTTGCGCTTGGCGGCCGGCCAGAGGGTCTGCCGGAGGCGTTTCTGCCCGAACACCGTCTCAAACGCCGGCGTCATCCCGGAACTTGATTCCGGGATCAAGTGCCGCATTGACGGCATTGCGGCGTCACGCTTCGTCGATGCCCTTGAAGAACCTCGCGGCATCGTCGCGCACCGCGTCGACCTTCTCGTCGCTCATCCGGTCAAGCGTGCCATACATCATGCCCATCCGCTGGTTGCCGGCCAGCATCTCGCGGTTCTTGATCAAAAAATTCCAGTAGAGATAGTTGAACGGGCAGGCCTTTGGCCCGTTCTTGACCTTCACCCGATACCGGCACGACCCGCAATAATCCGACATCTTGTCGATATAGGCGCCCGAGGACGCGTAGGGCTTGGAAGCGAACAGGCCATTGTCCGCATAAAGCGCCATGCCGACCACATTCGGCATCTCCACCCACTCATAGGCGTCGTGATAGACGATCAGGAACCATTCCTGCACCTGTTTGGGATCGAGCCCGGCCAGGAGCGCGAAATTGCCGATCACCATCAGCCGCTGGATGTGATGCGCGTAGGCATTTTCCTTTGTCTCCGTAATGGCTTGGCGCAGACAGTTCATGTGCGTGTTGCCGGTCCAGAACCAGTCGGGCAGATCGCGCGTCGCGCCCAGCGCGTTGCTGTCGCCATAGTCGGGCATGTTGCGCCAATAGATGCCGCGGATGAACTCCCGCCAGCCGATGATCTGGCGAATGAAGCCTTCGGCGGCGTTGAGCGGCACCGCACCGTCGCGCCAGGCCGCTTCGGCCCGCTCGCAGCATTCGCGCGCATCGAGCAGCCCCACATTGATCAGCGCCGACAGGTGCGAATGGAACATCAGCGCTTCGCCCGAAACCATCGCGTCCTGATAGGTGCCGAAATCGGGCAGCGCATGGTCGATGAACCAGTTCAGATAATGGATCGCCTGCCGGCGGCTGACCGGATAGGCGAACGGTTCGAGATCGCCGAAATGATCGCTGAACCGGTCTGCGACCAGATCGAGCACCTCTTGCGTCGTCCCGTCCACCGTCCAGTCGGGCCGGCCCGGGAAATCGAGCCCGTCCTTCGGCGGCGCCCGGTTTTCCGCATCAAAGTTCCACTGCCCGCCCGCCGGTTCGCCATCCCCCATCAGATAGCCGGTGGCTTTGCGCATCTCGCGGTAGAAATACTCCATGCGCAGCGCCTTGCGGCCATCGGCCCAGCGCGCAAAATCGGCATGGCTGGCGATGAAGCGGTCATCGTCGCGGATATCGACGTCGATGCCGAACAGGTCCGCCCAACCCTGCTGCATCGCCAGAACGCGCCATTCCGATGCTTCGGTGGTGACGATCCGCTCGGCACCGTGCCGCGCGATGGCCGCCTTCAGCCCGTCGGTGAACGAGGTGATCCCGTCATCGTCCGCATCGAGCCGGCGATAATCGACGGTGAAGCCGTCGGCTACCAGATCCGCCGCGAAATGGCGCATGGCCGCGAAGATGAAGGCGATCTTCTTGGGGTGATGGCGCACATAGGTCGCCTCGTCCCAGACCTCTGCCATCACGATGACATCTCGTGCGGGGTCCGCATCGCGCAGCGCCGACAGATCGCGCGAAAGCTGGTCGCCCAGCACCATGCGCAGCGTTTTCGACATGGAGTGTTCAGCCCTTGGTGCGCAGGCTGGACCGGCCGCCATCGACGCCGATCACCTGCCCGGTGATCCAGCCGCCCGCATCGGTGAGCAGGACACGCGCCAGCGCGGCATGATCGTCGGCGCTGCCGAGCCGGGGGATCGCATGCATGCCGGCGATCGCCTTGGCCATCTGCTCGGACGCTGTCATCGAGGCGGCAAGCGGCGTCGATGTCAGGCTTGGCGCGATCGCGTTGACGCGCACCTTGGGCGCCAGTTCTGCGGCCAGCGCCCGCGTCAGACCCTCGACGGCGCCCTTGGCCATCGAGACCGAGGCGTGGGCGGCAAACCCCTGCTCCACGGCGACCGAGGAGAACAGTAGCACCGAGCCGCCCTCGCCGGCCTTCAGCGCATCGAGAGACGCCTGCACTGCCAGCGCCGCGCCCGCCGCATTGACGCGGAAATCGGTCAGGAAATCGTCGCCCGTCATGCGGCCGAGCGGCTTGAGATTGATCGTGCCCACCGCATAGACCAGCCCGGCCAGATCATCGCCGGCATCGGCGGCCGCGCGGGCGATCTGGTCCGGATCGGTGACATCGGCCACGCTGGACGAGGCGCCCAGTTCGCCCGCCACCTCGGCCAGCGTGTCCGCATCGCGGCCGACCAGATGCAGTGCATGCCCGTCTTCTGCAAGCGTCCGCGCGATGGCCGAGCCGATGCCGCCATTGCCGCCATAGATCAGATAAGTGCCCATTTCCGCTCCGTTTCTTTGCGTGGCCCCGGCGACGCACCGCGCCCGTGCCCTATGTCTCCGTTCAACCTAGAGGGCATCTGGATGGTTCAAGTCGTCTGGTTCAAAAGAGATCTGCGCGTCGATGATCATGCGCCGCTGGCCGAGGCAGCACGGGCCGGGCCGGTGCTGCCGCTGCTGATCATCGAACCCGGCCTGTGGCGACAGCCGGACATGGCGGGTCGGCACCATGCCTTCATGGCCGAAAGCGCGGTGGCGCTGCGCCGGTCGCTGCAAGACCTGGGTGCCGATCTGATCGTGCGCCGGGGCGACGCGGTCGACGTGCTGGCCGAAATCCATGCGCGCACGCCGATCTTAGGCCTTTGGAGCCATGAGGAGACCGGCAATGGCTGGACGTTTGTGCGCGACCGCACCGTGCGGGCCTGGTGCCGTGATCAAAGCGTGCCGTGGCACGAACACCGGCAGTTCGGCGTCGTCCGTCCGGGCAATGACCGCAACCGCTGGGCCGCCCGATGGGAACGCTTGATGGCCGAACCGCGGGCCGTCGTGCCCTCGCAGATCGCGATGGCCGACACGGGACCGGCTGGCGACATGCCCGATGCCGCATCCCTTGGCATTTCGCCCGACCCCTGCCCCGGCCGACAAGCCGGCGGCACCCGTGCCGCCCGCGATCTGCTCGAGAGTTTTTTGGCCGGGCGCGGGCGCGCCTATTACGCACAGATGTCCTCCCCGCTGACGGCGGCGGACGCCTGCTCGCGCCTGTCGCCGCACATCGCATGGGGCACACTATCCCTGCGCTCCATCGTCCAGCGCGCCTATGCGGAGCGGTCCCGGCTTTCCGACATGCCGCCAGCCATGCGACCGGTTTCGCCGCGGGCGATCGACGCTTTCATCGCCCGGCTGCACTGGCATTGCCACTTCATCCAGAAGCTCGAGGACGAACCACAGATCGAAGATCATCCGTTCCATTCGGCCTTCGCCGCTGCCCGGCCGACGCCCGACGACGATCCTCGCCTTCTGGCATGGAGCGAAGGACAGACGGGCTGGCCGTTCGTCGATGCCTGCATGCGCGCGCTGGACCAAACCGGCTGGATCAATTTCCGCATGCGCGCCATGCTGGTCGCGGTGGCGAGCTACCATCTGTGGCTCGACTGGCGGAAAACGGGCCTGGTGCTGGCACGGCGCTTTGTCGACTACGAGCCGGGCATTCACTGGGCTCAGGTGCAGATGCAATCGGGCACGACCGCGATCAACACGCCGCGCATCTATAATCCCGTCAAGCAGAGCCGCGATCAGGATCCGGACGGCATCTTCATCCGCAAATGGATGCCGGAACTGGCGCCGGTGCCGGACGATTTCATCCACACGCCGTGGACGATGCCCGCCTCGATGCAGCGTTCCATTGGCGTTCAGATCGGCACCCACTATCCCGCGCCGATCACAGATCACGAGCAAGCGGCACGCATCGCCCGCCGCCGGCTGACCGAGATCCGCGCCATGCCGGGCTTCCGAGAGGAGCAGTTGCGCATCCTTGAAAAGCATGGCAGCCGGAAGGGCAATCGCGCCTTTCCCCGGCAGGACCGGCCGATCGCGGCGCAAGACCAGCCGCGGCAGTTGAAGCTCGAATTTTGAGGGCAGGACGCCAATGCCGCTCGACCTGAATGATCTGGGCATGATCGCCGTCGCGGTGGCGATCTACGCCGCTGTGACCTATTGGCGCGAACGGCGTCTGCCCGACCTGAAATTCCTGGCGATCTTCGCCGTGACCGCCCTGATCGGCCTGGCGCTGGTGCGCATGCTTTTTTGACGTTGGAATGCACGGTGCCGGCCACGAAAAAGGCCGGCATCGATGCCGGCCTTGATCGAAACGCTGTGGCGCCATTTATTCGGCGGCGTCGCCATCCTTGGCGTCGGCCGCCTCGGCCTTCTTCTTGGCCGGCGCCTTTTTCTTGGCGGGCGCCTACTTCTTCGGTGCCGCCTTCTTGGTCTCTTTCTTGGGCGCGGCCTCGTCTTCCTCGTCCTCGGCCATCAGCTCTTCCTTGCTGACGGTCTGGTCGGTGACGGACACCACCGTCATCAGATGATCGACGGTCTTTTCCTCGAAGATCGGGGCGCGCAGATTGGCCACCGCATCAGGGTTCTTCTGGAAGAACTCGTAGACCTGCTTTTCCTGGCCGGGATATTGCTGCACATGGCGCATCACCGCCTGCTGCAGTTCGGTGTCGGTCACCTCGACGCCGGCATCCTCGCCGATCTGCGACAGGACCAGCCCCAGGCGCACGCGGCGCTCGGCGAGCTTTTCATATTCCGCCTTGGCTTCGTCCTCGGTCGTTTCCTCGTCCTCGAAGGTCCGGCCGGCCTGCTCCAGTTCGTTGGTGATCTGGTTCCAGATATTGTTGAACTCGGTCTCGACGAGCTTTTGCGGGCTTTCGATCTGGTACATCTCGTCCAGCGCATCGAGAAGCTGGCGCTTGACCTTCTGGCGCGTCATGCCGCCATACTGGCCCTCGATCTGCTCACGCACGACCGCGCGCAGCCGCTCGGCGCTTTCGATGCCGAGCTTTTCGGCCAGTTCATCGTTGATCTCGACCGGCTCGGCCTTTTCGACCAGCGACACGGTGACGTCGAACACCGCTTCCTTGCCGGCCAGATGGGCGGCCTGATAATCCTCGGGGAACGTCACGGTCACCTTTGTCTCGTCGCCGGCCTTGGCGCCGATCAACTGCTCCTCAAAACCGGGAATGAACGTGCCCGAACCGAGCACCAGCTTGGTGTCGTCGTCGGTACCGCCCTCGAAGGCTTCGTCATTGATCTTGCCGACATAGTCGATCGTCACCCGGTCGGTATCGGCGGCCTTGCCCTTCTTTTCCGAATATTCTGCGGCCGACTGGGCGATCCGCTTGACCTGCTCCTCGACCTCGTCTTCGGCGATGTCGACCACCGGGCGGTTGATCTTGATGGCCGAGAAATCCTTGGTCTCGATCGGCGGGATCACCTCATAGCTGACCGAGAACTCGAAATCACTCTCGCCGGTGAGCACCTTTTCCGCTTCGCCCTCATCCTCGGTCATGTCGACATCGGGCGGCGTCGCGGATTTTTCGCCCCGGTCGGCGAGGATCGAGCGCGGCGTCTCGCTCAAAATCTCGTTGACGATCTCGGCCATGAAGGATTTGCCGTACATCTTGCGCAGATGGCTGACCGGCACCTTGCCCGGACGAAAGCCGTTCAGGCGCACCCGGCCTTTGGCGTCGTGCAGCTTGTCGGTGAGCTTGGCCTGGAGATCGGACTTGGGCACCACGATCTTGATCTCGCGCTTGAGCCCTTCATTGACGGTTTCGGTGACCTGCATCTTCTAACCTTCGTTTCTGCCGGCGCGCTGCCAGTCGGCCTGGTTCGGCGCGCCCTTGTCGATGTTCAAACTGCCCGGTGGCGAATTGGTGGTGCGGATAGAGGGAGTCGAACCCCCACGCCTTGCGGCACTGGAACCTAAATCCAGCGCGTCTACCAGTTCCGCCATATCCGCAGCGCGCCAAGCCGCAGCATGACGCCAGTGGCGGCCCCTATAGCATCATGGCCCGGCGCATCAAATGAAAAACGCCGCCACTTGCCGGCGTCTTGCAGGTCAATAGAGCGGTTCGGTGACGATCGTCTCGCCGGCCTGCCGGAACGCCTTGATCTGGCCGGTCCCGTCGGGGCCGACGGCGACGACGATCTCGGTCAGAGCACCGGCGCGCATCCGCGCTTCTAGTTCCGGCGCGCGATGTTCGTTGGTGTAAAACCGGCCGATGCCGTAATCGAGGAAGAGCGTCACGGTTCTGCCGTCGAGATAGGGCGCGGTGCCGCGCAGCACGACGCCGTCGGATAGCCTGGTCAGCGAAGCGGCGACGGGCCTGTGATGGCCGTCCGGCCCGGGTTCGAAGGTGACATAGACCGGCACGTCTCGGCCCGGCTCGCGCGTCCCAGCTTCCGCCGTCAGCCCGGCCAGCACGTCGCCGGTGATCTGCTGGGCCGGATAGGTCAACACCACATAACGTCCGCGCAGCAGGTCACGCGGGTCGATCGGCTCACTCTTCAGAACGATCTCCGCGCCATCGCGCAGGATTTGCGCGCGGCTTTCGATCATCCAGGCGAGAATCGCGCACAGGACAGCGGTCGCTGCGATGGCGGCGGGGATGACGAAGGGCTTTTTGCGCACCGGTTCAGCCATCGGCCTGGCCCCTGTTCGCAGCGCGACGTTTGAAACGGCGCTCAGCCCAATAGATGCCGCCGGCGAGCAGCGTCAGAATCACGCCGACGACGAGGAAGAAGCCCGCCGTGCCCAGAAGCGTCGCGACCGTTTCGGCATAAAGGAACAGGATCTCGCCGACAAAGACCGCATAGGAGACATAGCGGATCGCCTGCGAGCGGGCGCCATGGGTGAACAGAGCATAAAGCGCAAAGCCGAGCGTCATCGGGCCGACAACCAGCAGCGGCAGCAGATCATCGCTTTCAACATGCAGCGCGAGCAGCGCGATCAACCCGGCGCCGAACGCCGTTGCCGGCCTTCGCCAAAATGAAGGCGCCGGCTCGTCGGCGCGCCGCGCGAGCCAGAGCCCGACAAGGCTCGCCGCAAACAGGACCAGCCAGAGCGCCAGCCGAACCCCATCCGGCAATCCCTCATAGAAATCGGCGATCGCTTCAAGGACCGAGAAGAGGAATGGGACGAGACCGATGACGAAGGCCGCTGCCGCCACCCAGCGCAGCCGCGGCATGCCGCCGAACCGCGCAAGCGCGTAGCCCGCCGTGCAGAAGGCGGCAAAAATGGCGAAGTTCACATCGATCAGCTCTTCCGGCGCGGGCGTGTCCACATACCACCAGGCGATGGCGCCCAGCGCGCCGGCCGCCAGCACATGGCTGCGCACGGCAAGGCCGGCTGCGCCGAGCCCCAGCGCAAAACCGAACATGGCCTGACCTATGTCGCCGGGCAGATGATACATCTGGCCGACCAGCGCCACGCCGCCCACATAGGCCGCGCCCGCCACGAGATAGGCCGCCTCCTCCAGCTTGCGACCATATCGGCCGCCGCGCGCACCGGTCACCGCCCCGCCGATCAGCCCGCCGGCGATCAGCACCATAATGCCGCCGACCTTCACAAGGCGCGGGATCGCCTCCCAATTGGCGGAGATGAACATGACGATGGCTGCGGCAAACGAAATGGCCGCGAAAATGGCAACGATTCGGAAAAAGGAGAACGGCTTGGCGCGCTCATCACGCGTTGTGGCGCCGCTTTGTCCGATATCGGCCAAAAGCGCGTCGGCAACATCGTCGGCAATGACGCCACGATTGTGCCAATCTTTGATCTGGTTTTCCAGATAGCTCGCCATCGCCTACTTTTTTGGCTGTTAATTCAGACAGTTGGAGAAATTTTTCCGGTAACCTTTCGGTAAGATTCATGGCATTTTTGTGCAATGCAAAAACGCATATGTGCTATGCACAAAACGGGCTTATCACCTCCAAAAACGCCGCCTATATGCCGCTCGTAACAGAAACGACAAAACGGATAAAACCGCGAGTCAACGGAAAGGAAAAGTCATGAACATCGCTCGCTCCTTCAACGAATGGCGCAAGGCCCGCCGGACCTACAACGAACTCAGCCGCCTGTCGACGCGCGAACTGGACGATCTGGGTATCGCCCGCGGCGACATCGCAGAGATCGCACGCAAGTCGGTCCGCGCCTGATCTTATCAGTTTCGCCTCGCCGGTCTCTCCTCCTCCCGGACCGGTTGGGCAGTGAAGACGCACGGCATCTCCTCCCTGGCCGCGTCTTCATGTGAAGAGCACCCGCCGGTCCTCCCCCGGCGGGTGTTTTCATTTGTCCGCCATCGGCACCATGATGCACCGCAAAAATGCATGGCACTTATTCCGAAATCGCGCTTCTCCAAAGCGCTTTGAATGCCCATCTTTCGGCTGACGAGAGACAGACGTTCCCAACCACGAAAGGACAGAACGATGATGAATTTCGCGCACACGCTCAAGACCTGGCGTTCGGTCCGCGACACCGAACAGCAGCTCCGCCGGCTTTCGGAACGTGAGCTGGAAGATATCGGTTTCGCCCGTGGTGATATTCCCGCCGTCGCCCGCGGCGGCCGCCCCGCCTGACGCGGCTCGACCGCATTTACTGACCTCCCGGAAACCCGCCGAGCGCTACTCGGCGGGTTTTTCGTTGCGCCGGCGACGTCACCATGGCAGTCGGCACATTGATGACGCGCCGCCCATGCGCTAACCCGGTGCCATGACCGATACTCCCATCCATATCGTCGGCGGCGGCCTTGCCGGTTCGGAAGCCGCCTGGCAGGCGGCCGAGGTCGGCGTGCCGGTCGTGCTGCACGAAATGCGCGGCCTGCGCGGCACCGACGCCCACAAGACCGACCATCTGGCCGAGCTTGTCTGCTCCAACTCCTTCCGCTCCGACGATGCCGAACTGAACGCCGTTGGCCTCCTGCATGCCGAGATGCGGCTCGCCGGCTCGCTGATCATGGCCTGCGGCGACGCCCATCAGGTGCCGGCCGGCTCGGCTCTGGCGGTCGACCGCGACGGGTTCGCGCAAGCCGTGACCGCAAAGATCGACGCCCATCCGCTGATAACCGTCGTTCGTGAAGAAATCACCGGGCTGCCGCCCGCCGAATGGGATCAGGCGATCATCGCCACCGGCCCACTGACCGCGCCGGCGCTGGCCGAGGCCATCGCCGCCGAGACCGGTCAGGATGCGCTGGCCTTCTTCGATGCGATCGCGCCGATCGTGCACACCGACACGATCGACATGGACGTCGCCTGGTTCCAGTCGCGTTACGACAAGGTCGGACCGGGCGGCACGGGCAAGGACTATATCAACTGTCCGATGGATGAGGCGCAGTACAATGGCTTCATCGACGCGCTGCTCGCCGGAGACACGACCGAGTTCAAGCAATGGGAAGGCACGCCCTATTTCGACGGCTGCCTGCCGATCGAGGTGATGGCCGCGCGCGGCCGCGAGACGCTGCGGCACGGTCCGATGAAGCCGATGGGGCTGACCAACGCGCACAGGCCCGACGTTAAGCCCTATGCGGTCGTCCAGTTGCGTCAGGACAATGCGCTCGGCACGCTCTACAACATGGTCGGCTTCCAGACCAAGCTGCGCTATGGCGCGCAGGGCGACGTGTTCCGCATGATCCCCGGCCTCGAAAAGGCCGAGTTCGCGCGCTTGGGCGGCATTCACCGCAACACCTATCTCAATTCGCCGATCCTGCTCGGACACGATCTGACGCTGAAGTCGCGGCCCGGCCTGCGCTTTGCCGGTCAGATCACAGGCTGCGAGGGCTATGTGGAATCGGCCGCCATCGGCCTTCTGGCCGGCCGCTTCGCTGCCGCCGAACGGCTCGGCAGGCAACCGGATTTGCCGCCGCAGACCACCGCCTTCGGCTCGCTCCTCGGCCACATCACGGACGGACATCTGGTCAGCGACGACGAGCCGGGCAAGCGCTCCTTCCAGCCGATGAACATCAATTTCGGTCTGTTCCCGCCGCTCGAACCGGGCGCGATCAAAAAGCCCGAGGGCTGGCAGGGCCGGTTCCGCGGCAAGGACAAGGCGATGGCCAAGAAGCGCGCCATGACCGGTCGCGCGATCAGTGATGCGGAAAGCTGGCTCGGCGCCGGCTCGGTGCAGGTGGAGGCCGCCGAATGAAACGAGCCGCCCTGCCCGCCGTCGCGATCCTGCTCCTGTCCGCCCCATCTGCATTGGCCGATTGCGAGGCCGATGCGCGCGCCGCCATGCTCGACGTCGCCCATCCGGTGCCGATGCGCCAGAACGTGACCACCGAGATGGCCGGCAACACGATCCAGAGCTTTGCCCTTTCAACCCCCCACGGGCGCGGTATGGCGCTCGATGCCAACGAGACCCCGGTCAGCCTTTGGATCGGCGGGCGCTTTTATTCGAGCGCCGATGGCGGCGAGAGCTGGACCCTCGTGTCGGAACAGACCCAAGACCAGCGCGACGCCCAGGCCGCCGGCCGCCAGAGACAGGCGGACGAGGCCACCAACATCACCTGCGACTATGGCGTCGATCTCGATGGCAAGACCGTGAACCGTTTCGCACTGAATTATGCGCTGGCCGGCTCGGGCATTCCGGCCAAGAGCCAATACTGGGTCGATGCGGAAACGCGTTTTCCCTGGCGGGTGATTCATGAGTTTGGCGGCGCCAACCCGTCGGTCATCACCCAGAACAATGAGCCGGTCGACACACTGACCATCCCCGATCCGGAGGGCTGAACGCCTTTCACCGATCCGTGACTTGCGCGCGGTGACAGCGCCATGCTTGCTGCGCGCAACCAACTTCCAGCCAAGGGGACATCCATGCTCATTCCACGCCAGAAGGTGCCTGAACTGAAGGTACCGACGCTCGATCACGGCACGTTCGATCTTTCCGCCGAGAAAAGCGAGCGCGGCACGGTGATCTGCTTCTACCGGGGCCTGCACTGCCCGATCTGCGCCAACTATCTGACCGAATTCGACAGGCAGGCGCCCGAATTCGCCAAGCGCGGCGTCGGCGTTCTGGCGCTGAGCAGCGACGGCGAAGAACGCACCCGCGCCATGGCCGACAAGATCGGAAACACGAACCTGCGCTTCGGCCATGATCTGCCGCTCTCAAAGGCGCGCGAGTGGGGCCTTTACATCTCCACATCGCGCGGCAAGACCTCGATCGGCATCGAGGAGCCGGCGCTGTTTGCCGAGCCTGGTCTGTTTCTGGTGACCCCCGAACAGACGCTCTATTACGGCTCGGTCCAGACCATGCCCTTCGTGCGCCCGCATTTCCGTGAACTGGTCGCAGCGCTCGATTTTGCCATCGAGAAGAACTATCCGGCGCGCGGCGAATATACGGGCGAACTGCCGAACTGAGTCGGACAAGCCGCGCGGTTGGACGCCAGTCTGGCATGTGGTAGGATAAAATCCCACCGTTGCCGGGAGACTATCCGATGTCCAAGCCTGCCGAAAAGCTCTCCGTCACCATCACCGCGCCGATGGCCGAGCGCATCCGCGCCGAAGTCGAGGCCGGTCATTACGGCTCGACCAGCGAGGTGATCCGCGAGGCGCTGCGCCTGTGGGAGAAGCAGCAGCAGGAACTCGACCTGCTGCGTGCTCGCGTCAAGGCGTCCATCGAGGACCCGAGACCAAGGGTGCCGATCAAGGAAGCTTTTGAACGCATCCGCAAGCGTGCCGAGGAGTACAAGGCCGAGAATTCCGATGAGGCGGCTTGAGGTCGAGCTTTCGGAAGAAGCAATCGCCGATCTGGAAACCATCTTCTTCTTCGTCTTCGACAAGACCCGGTCGGCCAAGGTGGCCGATGGTTTCGTCGATCGCATCGAGGCGCGATGCATGAAGGTCGGCGACGTTCCCCATGGCGGCACGGCACGCGATGACCTTGCGCCGGGCCTTCGGACCGTGCCGTTCGAGCGCACTGCCCTGATCGCTTACCGGATCGAAGACGACCGTGTCGCGATCACCAACGTGTTCTATCGCGGCCGGGATATGGACGCGGCGTTCAGCGACGAGGACTGACGGGAATCAGTTCCGCAGGAGCCGCTTGGCGGCCGCGCCCTCGGTGCGGTCATAGGCCAAAAGCGCACGGAACGCGCTGAGCGACGTGTCCGGCTCCTTGCCATCGGCCAGCGCATAGATGTGCTCATAATACCAGCCGAGCGCGGCCCACGCATTAAGGTCGCGCAAGAAGCTGATCGGCGAACGCGGCCCCAAAAGCCCGCCGCCAATGACCAGGTCGTCGTCCCGGCTTTCCAGCCGCTCGGCCATGCCTTCCAGAAGATGGGCAGCGCCGTCGGGATCGAGCACCAGCGGGCGACCAAGCCCGATCATGTCGACGCCGTCATCACTGATCGCCGTCTCCATCGCCTCCTTCGACCGGAACCCACCGGTGACCATCACCGGAATGGACACCGCCGCGCGCAGCCTGGGCACGAATTCAAGGAAGTACGCCTCGCGCCGGCGCGTCGAGGCGCGCTTTTGCGCCGCCAGCGGGTCCTTGCGGTTGAAGTCGATCATGCGCGGCTGCTCGTAATTGCCGCCCGACACCTCAATCATGTCGACGCCCGCATCGGCCAGCCAGCCGGCCACCGTCACGCTGTCATCCTCGGAAAAGCCGCCGCGCTGAAAGTCGGCGGAGTTGAGCTTGACCGCGACGGCAAAGCCCGGCGTCACCGTCTCGCGGATGCGCGCAATGATCGACAAAAGGACGCGCGCCCGGTTTTCGAGGCTCCCGCCCCACTCATCGTCACGCCGGTTGGAGAGCGGCGACAGGAACTGGCTCATCAGATAGCCATGCGCCGCATGCACCTGCACACCGTCAAAGCCGCATTGTTCGGCAGTCTTCGCCGCATGGGCAAAGCCGGCAATGATCGTCTCGATCTGCTCGGCGGACAATGGCGTCGGCGTGCCGAACCGGCCATTGCCCATCTTCAGGCCCACGTCTGATGGTGCGTTCGGCTTGGGGTTGATCATCTTCTGCGTCTGGCGCCCGGCATGGTTAAGCTGCATCCAGATGTGAGACCCGTGCGCCTTGGCGGCCGACGCCATGTCGGCCAGCGCCGCCAGCGCCTCATTGCCCTGCTCGCCATCGATGGCCAGATTGCCGCCGCGCTCCAGATGCCAGCGGTCGATCAGCACATTGCCGGTGATCAAAAGCCCCGCGCCGCCCTCGCCCCAGCGCCGGTAGAGCGTGGTGAAACGCTCATTGGCGCGGTTGGTGCCATCGGCCAGCCCTTCGGTCATGGCCGCCTTGGCGATGCGGTTTTTCAGCACCGCGCCGCATGGCAGCATCAGCGGTTGAGCGAGAACAGTCGATTGCGCCATCAGGGTCACCCGTACCGGAAACAGGCCGCAATCTACATGAACGGGCAAAGTAACGAAAGATTAACCACAACCAGATGGTGCAACACGGTTAACGCGTCAAAGTCATGCGCAGATCAGCCAGTCCATGTGTCCGCACCTCAACCGGTGACGGCAACGACCGTGCCCTGCGCCAGCGCGCACAGCCGCTCGCCTCTTTCGTCGACGGAAAATATCTCGCAACTGCACACCGCCTGGCGGCGGCCAACGCCCCTCGCCGTGGCCCGGGCAATCAGGCGCGTGCCCTTGGCCGGCCGCACATAGTTGATCTTGAACTCCGATGTCAGCGCGTCTGTGCCAAGGCCCAATCCGCCGGCAAACGTGATCGCATTGTCCGCAAGGTAGCTGATCAGCCCGCCATGGGCGAACCCGTGCTGCTGGCGCAACGCGTCGCGCATGTCGACGGCGATCTCCGCATGGCCCTTGCCCGCCGCGACAAGTTCGGCGCCGATCAGTTGTGTGAAGGGCTGGGCCGCGAAAATGCTTGCGGCAAAGGCATGCGTCTCATCCATGACCCCTGTCCTACTCGGCCGGCGTTCCGAGGCCCGATGCCGTCCGGGCCGGCGCCTCGCCCGGCACCGCCGGCAGGCCCGGCATGCCGGCCTGGTCGGGATGGCGGCGCACATAGTCCGCCTTGATCTTCGCCGTGTCGTCGCGGCTTCCGTCATGGCTCCACCCCGGCGGCATGACGAGATAGAAAAAGCGTTGCTTCAGCGTCAGGCCGGGTCGCCCCGCATCGGCGAACATCGCCCACCATTCGTGGAACGCAACCTTGATCGGGTTGAACGTGCCGATGTTTTTCACAAGGCCGTAGCGCGGCATGTCCTCGTCCAGCTCGGGAACGAATGTGCCGAACATGCGGTCCCAGATGATCAGCGTGCCGGCATAGTTCGCATCGAGATAGCGCGGGTTCGTGGCATGGTGGACGCGGTGGTGCGACGGCGTGTTGAAGATCGCTTCGATCGGCTTCCACATCCTTCCGATCGCCTCGGTGTGGATCCAGAACTGGTAGACGAGATTCAGCCCGCCGACGAAGGCGATCATCACCGGGTGAAAGCCGATCAGCACCAGCGGCACGCGCAGGATGAACATGCCCGTGAACGTGCCGGTCCAGCTCTGCCGCAGCGCGGTCGTCAGATTGTAATGCTGGGAGGAATGATGGTTGACATGCTCGGCCCAGACCCAGCGCGAGCGGTGCGCGATGCGGTGATACCAGTAATAGCGCAGATCATCGAGGATGAAGCAGAGCAGCACCGCCCACCAGGAAAAGCCGAAATCGTAAACCCGGAACTGCCAGGCCCACATCAGGACGCCAAACGCGATAAAGCCGAACAGGAGCCCGGCGACGACATTGCCGGTGCCCATCAGAAGCGATGTGAGCGTGTCGCGCGTCTCGAACCCGGCCTTGCGCTGATCGCGGAAGCGCTTGATCAGCCAGAGTTCGACGATGATCGCGATGATGAAGAACGGGATCGCCACCTGTGTCACATCGGGATAGTTCGGAATGAGCTGGTCGAGATTCATCACGCGGCCTCCGAAACCGGCAAGGTGGCAAGGCCGAGCGCCGCCATGACGTCGGCACGGGTCTGCGGGCTGTCGAACGTGATGGTAATGCGCGGCAGCGTCATCTCATGGGCGTCGAAGGCCAGCGATGTCTCATCCTTCACGCTGATCATGGTCGCGAACTCGTCCCTCTTGTAATGCCGTGTCAGCGACTTGGAGCCGACCGTATGCACCAGCCCGAGGCTTCCGTCCGCCAGCACAAGCAGCGCTTCACAGCCATCCGCCGATTCAAAGCAGTGCGCAATCTCCGCATCGGGAAAGTCGATGCGGAACCGCTCGGCGACCTGTTCTTCATCGCCCAGCGGCACGCGCGCCGACCCGCCGCTCAGATGAACGAGCAGCACGACCAGACCGATGCCGAACCCGACAATGGCGACCAGAAGCGACAGGCTCACGGGCGCTCCCCCCATCAAAGGCTTCAGATTAGCGTTTTTGACGTAAACGTCAAAGGAAGTTTGACGGATCAGAAGCCGAGCGCCTGTCGCGTCATGCGCCATTGCACGGTCACCGGCGAGAGGCGCACGGGTGTGGTGCGCGCGGCCGCGCCGGCCTTGTTGGCCTTGGTGAACACCGCGTCGGCAACGCCCAGCACGGCGAACGGGGCGCGCAGGCCCTTGGGCACGTCTATAAGCGCTGCGCGCGCCTTGGCCAGATGCTCGCGCCCGAGCGCGACAAAGGCGCTGATCGCGGTCGCAAAGGCCGGATCGTCACCCTCGGCGAGCCAACGGTTGGCATCCGTCCCGGCCGCCGCCAGAAGATCGGCCGGCAGGAACATTTGCCCGCGCGCCCGGTGCTGCGGCATCTGCCGGATCAGCGTCGCGATCCCGTAGGCGACCCCCGCATGTCCGGCCGCATCCGCCGTGGGCGGCGTCTGCCCGCCATTGAGGATCTGGCAGGCCATCTGGATCAGCATGGACGCCGTCTCGCCCAGATAGCCCTCAAGGTCCGTCCGCGACGGCACCGGGTCGTCGTAAAGGTCGAAAATGCGCGCTTCGAGCAGATTGTCGAACGCCGCAGCCGGAAGATCGTGCGCGGCGATCACATCGAGCAGCGCCGCGGCGAGCGGGTTCTGCCGCGCCTCTTCGGCCCGGTCGCCGGCGATCAGGTCGCGCCACCATTGCAGCCGGATTTCGCCCGGTAGCGGCTCGGAGACGAGATCGCGCAGCCGCGCCGTTTCGGCATTGAACAGGAACAGTGTCGCCAGCGCCGCGCGCCTGTCCTCGGGCGCAAACAGCACCGACAGGTACCGCTCGCGATCCGCCTCGCGCAACTGGTTCAGAAGATCGCCGGAAGTGTCGCCCATATGGGCCGATATGGCACTGGCGTGGGAGATTGGCCAGTGGGGCAGAAAACCTGGGCCGATGCCGAACACCGATTTATGTCGGTGATGTCACAGACATGCGGCGAGCCCGATATGGCAATGCAACGCGCCTGCTGCCATGTTGATCCAAACGCATTTGGAGCAGACGATGATTGAACGGCTCGACTATGCTTCCCTGAACGCGGACGCGATCGCAGCCATGGCAAAAGCCAGTGCCAAGATGCCCTCAATCGACACCAAGCTCAGGGCGCTTGTTGAACTCCGGGTGTCGCAGCTAAATGGCTGCGCCTATTGCGTCGATCTTCACACCGTCGAAGCGAAGAAGGCGGGCGAAACGTCGCAACGGCTTGATTGCCTGACGGTTTGGCGCGAAGTGCCCTTCTTCGATGACGCAGAGAAAGCGGCGCTGGCATGGGCCGAGGTCATCACCAAGATCGCCGGCAATGGTGCGCCCGAGCCCCTCTACACAGCCTTGTCCGATCACTTCTCCGAACAGCAGATTGTCGATCTGACGCTGATCATCGCGCAAATGAACGCCTGGAACCGGCTCGCGATCAGCTTCAGGCATCTGCCGGAGCCTCGGGACGATTAGCGTGCATCCTCCACGGCAATCAGCGCGGCCGCCACGGCCCGCTCTTCGGCGAGCAGCACGTTGAAGGTGCGCACGGCGGCGCCGGTGGCCATCGCTTCGGTGACGATGCCATGCTCCTCGCGCAGGGTGTCGCGCAAGGGCTTGGGCAGAACGCGCAAGTCCGGGCCACAGCCGACCAATAGCACCTCGATCTCGGCGGCGTCGGCAGTGACTTTTGCAAGGCTCTGAAGGTCCATGTCCTCAAAGCGCTGCACGTCCCAGCCATGGATGCCCGACGGCAGCGCCAGGATCGAGCCGCGATGGCTCATCTCGGCAAAACGAAAACCGCCGCTGCCATAGGCGTCGATCGGCGCGCGTCCGGGAAAATGCGCGTCGCGGATCTCGATGCCGGCGCGGATAGGGCCTGTCACCGCCCTGCCCTCAGCTTTCGATGTCGATGGGCGCGGTGTTGGCGGTGGCCGCCTTTTCCTTCTGCGCGTCGTCGCCCTCCTGCGACAGCGCGCCCGGCCGCAAGCGGAACATGATGAGGATGGGCGCTGCAATGAAGATCGACGAATAGGTGCCGATCACCACGCCGAAGATCATCGCGGCGACGAACGATTGCAGCACCTCGCCGCCAAAGAAGAACAGCGCGAGAAGCGCGAGCAGCGTCGTCACCGAGGTCAGGATGGTGCGCGGCAGCGTCTGGTTCATCGACATGTCGAGAAGGTCCGGGATCGCCATCTTCTTGTAGCGCCGCAGATTCTCGCGCACCCGGTCATAGACGACGACCGTATCGTTGAGCGAATAGCCGACAATGGTCAGGATCGCGGCGATACTCGACAGGTTGAATTCAAGCCCGGTGATGACGAACATGCCGATGGTGAGCAGCACGTCGTGCGTCGTCGCGATGATCGCGCCGAGCGCGAACTGCCACTCGAACCGCAGCCAGATATAGATCAGGATCGCCGCCAGCGCCGCCAGAACCGCGATCGTGCCTGCGGTCGCCAACTCGCCCGAAACGGTCGGCCCGACCACTTCCACACGGCGGATGTTGTAGTCTTCCTCCAGCACCGCACGCACCTTGGTGATGGCGCTCTGCTCGGCATTGTCGCCGCCGCCCTGGCTTTCGATGCGGATCAGCGCGTCTGTCGGCGCGCCAAAGCCCTGCACCTGCACATCGCCCAGATTGAGGTCCGACAGCCCGTTGCGGATACCGCCAATATCGGCCTCGCCCTCGAGCGCCTGCACCTCGATCAGCGAACCGCCCTTGAAGTCGATGCCCAAATTCATGTTCACCGTGGCGAACAGCGCCATGGAGGCAACGACGACCAGCGAGGACAGGGTGAAGGAATAGCGGCGCAGCCACATGAACTTGATCTTAGTGTCCGGGCGCAGATGGCGGCCGAGACCGAGCGGCAGTTCCTTGGGTTTGCGGCGCTTCAGCCAGAAGGCCATCATCCAGCGCGTCAGCACGAACGCTGTGAAGACGGTGGTGATGATGCCGATGGCGAGCGTGACGGCAAAGCCGCGGATCGGGCCCGAACCGAGATAAAAAAGGATGATCGCGGCGATCAGCGTCGTCACGTTGGCGTCGACAATGGTGGTAAAGGCGCGCTGGAAGCCCGCATCGATCGCCTGGATGAGACTTCGCCCGCCAAGCCGCTCCTCGCGAATGCGCTCGAAGATCAGAACGTTGGAGTCGACCGCCATGCCGACGGTCAGGACGATGCCGGCAATGCCCGGCAGCGTCAGCGTCGCACCGAGCGCCGAGAGCGCCGCGATGACCAGCGTGATGTTGATGATCAGCGCCAGATTGGCGATGACGCCCAGAAAGCCGTAGGCGACGAACATGAAGCCGACGACGAGGATCGCGCCGATGATGCCAGCGATCTCGCCGGCGGCAATCGAATCGGCGCCCAGAGACGGGCCGACCGTGCGTTCCTCGACAAAGGTCGGCTTGAGCGGCAGCGCGCCGGCGCGCAGCAGGATCGCCAGATCGTTGGCACCATCGACGGTGAAATTGCCGGAAATCTGGCCGGTGCCGCCAAGGATCGGCTCGCGGATCACCGGCGCGGAAATCACCTGCTCATCGAGCACGATCGCGAACGGGCGGCCGACATTTTCCTGGGTCGCGCGGCCGAAGCGCTGCGCGCCCGTGCCGTCGAAGCGGAAGGTCACAATGGGTTCATTCGTGCGCTGATCGAAACCCGCCTGCGCGTCTTCAAGGTTTTCGCCGGTGACGATCTCGCGTGTCTCGATCACGTAGGGGATCGGCGGGTCGTCGGTCGAATAAAGGATCTCCGTGCCAACCGGCGGCCGGCTGCCGAGCGCATCCTCGACCGGCGTCGTCACATCGACCATGCGGAAGGCCAGACGCGCCGTCGTGCCGATCAAATCCTTGAGGCGCTCGGGATCGTCAAGACCGGGCACCTGAACGATGATGCGGTCGGCGCCCTGGCGCTGGATCACAGGTTCCGTGGTGCCCAGTTCGTCGATGCGGCCGCGGATCACTTCGACGGTCTGGGTCAGCGCGCCGCTCATGCGGTAGTCGAGCCCCTGGTCGGTGATCTCCAGTTCGTACCGGTCGTTGGCATCGGGCCCGGAAAGGACAATTTCGCGCACCGTGCCGCCGGTCAGAAGGCCGGTGGTGACAGGCGTCGTCAAGTCGGAGAGCGCTTCGCGCGCCGCATCGGCATCACTGGGATCGCGAAGGGTAAAGCCGACCGTCTGTCCCTGGCCGGAAAGGCCGGTATAGCCGATGCCCTCGGCCCGCAGGAGGCGGCGAACCTCGTCGCGCGTCGCTTCGAGCCTTTGTTCGACCAGATCGTCGCGATCGAGCCTGAGTTGCAGGTGCACGCCGCCCTGAAGGTCGAGCCCGAGCGCCAGCGTGTCGCTGGGCACCACGTCGGGCAGACTGTCGCGCACCGATTGCGGATAAAGGTTGGGCAGCGCGAACGCGACGCCGACCGCAACCGTCAGCCAGATCAGAACCGTCTTCCAGGGCGCAAAATAGAGCATGTCAGATCATGTCCCGAAACAGAGCGTCAGCCAAGGCTGGCCTGCCGGGCCGGCCTGGCGAAATTGGGGCGCCATCCCCGATGGCAGGGCGAAAACCGTCAGGCTTTCTTGGCGTCGTTGGCGGCCACCGGCTCGCCCTTCACCCGCACGTCGGCCACCATGGCGCGCATCACGCGCACCTTGGTGCCCTGGGCGATCTCGACTTCCAGCTCGCCCTCGTCCTCATGCACCTTGGTCACCTTGCCGACCACACCGCCGCCGGTGATGATCGTGTCGTTGCGGCGGATCGCGGCGAGCATTTCCTCGCGCTTTTTGACCTGCTGGCGCTGCGGCCGGATGATCAGGAAGTACATGATCACGAAGATCAGGATGAACGGCAAAAGGCTCATGATCAGGCTCGGGCCCGCAGCCGCGCCGCCCGCCTGAGCGAAAGCCGGTGTGACAAACATATGATACTCCCCAGAACGGATGGCCCCTTCGGGGACCTTGAAATTTGCGGCGAATATAGTCAGGCAAAGCCCCGATGCAACCGAAACCAGGGACAATCGGCGCCAGTTCGCCCTCAGTGTTCCCGCCGGCGCGGGGGACCGCCATGACCCAATCGGCTGACGACACGCTTGCGGCGCTTCACGGCAAGCTCGACCGGCTCGCCGAAGCGCTCGAACGGATCGCCCCGCCCGCGCCGCAGGTGCCTGACTTTGACGCATCTGACTGTTTCGTGTGGGAGCGCGGTGCGCTGGCGCCTGTGGTCCGCGTCAACCGCGTCGACATCGCCCTGATCAGGGGCGTCGACCGGGTGCGCGACATTCTGATCGACAACACCGAGCGCTTCGCCAAGGGCCTGCCCGCCAACAATGTGCTTTTGTGGGGCGCGCGCGGCATGGGCAAATCTTCGCTGGTCAAGGCGGCGCATGCGGCGATCAATGCGGGCGGCGCCACCCCGCCGCTCAAGCTGATCGAGATCCACCGCGAGGACATCGACACCCTGCCCCGCCTTTTGGGCTCACTGAAGGATGCGCCCTTCGCCTTTATCGTCTTTTGCGACGATCTGTCGTTCGATCAGGACGATACCTCCTACAAGTCGCTCAAGGCCGCGCTCGACGGCGGCGTCGAGGGCCGGCCGGACAATGTCATCTTCTATGCGACATCGAACCGGCGCCACCTTCTGCCGCGCGACATGATCGAGAATGAACGCTCGACGGCGATCAACCCGTCCGAAGCGGTCGAGGAGAAGGTGTCACTGTCGGACCGGTTCGGCCTGTGGCTGGGCTTCCACAAATGTTCGCAGGACGAGTATCTCGAAATGATCGACGGCTATGTCGCCCATTACGGGTTTGAGGTGGACCCGGACGATCTGCGCCGCGATGCGCTGGAATGGGCGACCACGCGCGGCGCGCGGTCGGGCCGCGTCGCCTGGCAGTTCATCACCGACCTGGCCGGGCGGTTGGGGAAGAGATTGGAGGGTTAGGCTTCTCTCCCCTTGAGGGAGAGAAAGTGATTTCCCGGGCTTGGCCTGCCAAGTCCTTGGAAATCACAAGAGAGGGGAATGGCCATCATCGCCCCCATCCTGAGGTGCGAGCGCAGCGAGCCTCGAAGGGCGGGCGATGATTGTTGCGCACCTCAGGATGAGGGTTGCGATCGCCTCCCGTCATCCTCGGCCGTGAGCCGAGGATCCATTCCGTGTTGCAACCGAAAAGCGCCCGCTCAAGGAGAACGGGCGCTCTCAACTCTGCTCGTCATCCCGGAACTTGATTCCGGGATCCATGATGTCCGCCCGAGCGCTGGATTCCGGGGTCAAGCCCCGGAATGACGGCCATATGGCGGCTATTCCGCCGGCATGGCGAACTGGTTCATCGTATTGTCTTCGCCGGCGGCCTTCAGCGCAGCGTCGCCCGAGAAATACTCCTTGTGGTCGTCACCCATGTCCGAGCCGGCCATGTTCTGGTGCTTGACGCAGGCGATGCCCTGGCGGATTTCCTCGCGCTGGACGTTCTTGACATAGCCCAGCATGCCGGCTTCGCCGAAATATTCACGCGCCAGATTGTCGGTCGACAGCGCGGCCGTGTGGTATGTCGGCAGCGTGATCAGATGGTGGAAGATGCCCGCCTCGCGCGCGGCGTCCGCCTGGAAGGTGCGGATGCGCTCGTCGGCTTCGGCCGCCAGATCCGACCCGTCATAATCGACGCTCATAAGCCGGTCGCGGTCATAGCTCGACACGTCCTTTCCGGCCTCGACCCAGGCGTCATAGACCTGCTGGCGGAAATTCAGCGTCCAGTTGAAGGACGGCGAATTGTTGTAGACCAGCTTGGCGTTCGGGATCGTCTTGCGAATGTCCGACACCATGCCGCCGATCTGGCCGATATGCGGCTTTTCGGTTTCGATCCACAAAAGGTCGGCGCCGTTCTGCAGCGAGGTGACCGAGTCGAGCACGCAGCGCGCTTCGCCCGTGCCGGCGCGGAACTGGAACAGCCCGCTCGGCAGGCGCTTGGGCCGCACCAGCTTGCCGTTCTGGCGGATCAGCACGTCGCCATTGCCGATCTCGTCTTCCGAAACTTCCTCGCAATCCAGGAACGAATTGTACTGGTCGCCAATGTCGCCCGGTTCGTTGGAAACCGCGATCTGTTTGGTGAGGCCCGCGCCCAGCGAGTCCGTGCGGGTGACGATGATGCCGTCATCGACGCCCAGTTCGAGGAAGGCGTAGCGGCAGGCGCGCACCTTGGCGATGAAATCGTCATGCGGGACGGTGACCTTGCCGTCCTGGTGGCCGCACTGCTTTTCGTCCGACACCTGGTTTTCGATCTGCAGCGCGCAGGCGCCCGCCTCGATCATCTTCTTGGCGAGAAGATAGGTCGCCTCCTCATTGCCGAAGCCTGCATCGATGTCGGCGATGATCGGCACGACATGGGTCTCGTAGCCGTCGATCTTCTTCTGGATGGCGGCGGCGGTGACCTCGTCGCCCGCATCGCGCGCCTTATCCAGTTCGCGGAAAAGCCCGCCCATCTCGCGCGCATCGGCCTGGCGCAGGAAGGTATAAAGCTCCTCGATCAGCGCTGGAACGGAGGTCTTCTCATGCATGGACTGGTCGGGCAGCGGGCCGAATTCGGAGCGCAGCGCGGCGACCATCCAGCCCGAAAGGTACAGATAGCGGCGCTTGGTCGAGCCGAAATGCTTCTTGATGGAGATCATCTTCTGCTGGCCGATGAAGCCGTGCCAGCAGCCCAGCGACTGGGTGTAGTTTGCCGGGTCCGCATCATAGGCGGCCATGTCCTCGCGCATGATCTTCGCCGTGTATTTGGCGATGTCGAGACCGGTCTTGAACCGGTTCTGCAGCCGCATGCGGGCGACATATTCGGCGTTGATGCCGTCCCACGGCGCCCCTTGCGCGGAGATCAGGTCGGACGCGGTCTTAATTTCTGTCTGGTAGCTCATGGTCGGCTCCTTGGCTCTCACCCCGCACCGGCGAGGCATATGACAATTTTGTCAAACCGTGTCACAGATGCAGCGGTTTCGACGCTCATCGGCAGCGCAGCATGGCTGCGACGCGGTTCCTATGGCCGAATTTACGAGAATCGTTCTGACAACACACGCGAATGCTGCATCTGCGTTGTCAAAAACGTGTAAAACGGGCAGCGGATTGGGCGAGGGTATGTGGGGTTGTCAAGATTGTGACAAGGCGATTCGTCACTACCTCGACCCTAAAACCGCACGCGAGCAGCACCCATATGCATCTAGCTCTTGGAGATGCTTGCAGCAAATCGGCAAGCTAGAAGAGTGCACGATAGAATTGCCCAAGGGATGGTCGTTTGGGTCAATCCATTTGCGATTTATTTTGCGATGGGGTTTTGAATTTTTATTTATCAATTTCAGGTTTCCGCTATGATCAATAAATCATCACTGATATAGAGATTGTTATGAGGCTGTTTTTTGCATTTCCGTTTATCGCGATGTTTCTTTGGGTCGGCCCATCTTTGGCTCAAGAAACAATGATTGAGCGAATGACGGTTGTCTTGGACCTTTGCAGCTCTACAGACAGATGTGACGGCATCATAAAATCCGAAGGAGAGGGCGAAAGCCAAACCCGCTTTTCCATGGACGACACATTCTGCAGTGCGGGAGGCAAGGGCCGCGCAATGCAAGTTTGTGAGTCGGGTACACCGTCTATGGCATGTGTGGCCGACCCGAAGTACTGCTCGTCGACTGCCGCGGTCGACCTTGATTCGAGCTGCTACATAAAGCCGGACTTGACGGGGTGGTGTTGCTTCGAGGCTCCAACTGGAACTACCGTTTGCGGTGCCTGGCAATAGCATAGAACCCTCAAGAGCTTGGGCCCTTTGGCCGGTTTGAGCGCAACCTTCTGCCAAAAGTTCGCGTTTGCATCGCGGAAACGGTCATGCGCACAAGTGCTTTTCAAGCGACGATGACCGGGGCGACAAGGACCCTTAGCGACTCAACATGCGCATGTTCTACTGCGATCGCAGTGAGTCATCGTGCTCGCAAGCACTCAGATGGTGGGGCGCTTTGCATACAAGCCGCAGGCTGCAAACCGGTTCCCCGGCAATGCCATCCTCCGTCACCCCTGTGCTTGTCACAGGAATGACGGCACTGGTTTAGACGCTTGGCTCGATACCGCAGAACAAAGCACCGACGCTCACCTCTCCTCAGTCACCCTCGGCCGCCGAGCCGAGGGTTCATTCCTGAGGCGTCGACAGGCAGACGATGGCCTGAAACACGGCGCGAACCCGTTATGATCTGGCATCCCGAGACCGGCTTCCGGCCTCGTCACGGATGGAAAGGTCTCAGGAACGGTTTCCGGGGACGAGCCCCGGAATGACGGCAGAGGAGTCGCCGCGTCTCCTTCCCGCGTAGGCGCTACAACAGCCACGGCCGAAGGTCGTTCCAGTCGGGATTGATCGCCTCGATCGCATTGATCTTCCACTGGCGCGGCCATTTCTTGATCGTCTTTTCGCGGGTGATCGCGCGCGTCACCAGATCGTGCTCCTCGAACCAGACCAGACGCTTGCAACTGTACTTGGCCGTGAACTGCGAGCCGATCCCGTTTTCATGCTCCCACACGCGTTGAGCGAGATCGGATGTCACGCCCACATAGAGCGTGCCGCCTTTCTTGGATGCGAGCATGTAGACGTAGCCTTTGCGCATACTCGCGAAGGTCTCAGGAATGGATCCCTGTGACAAGCACAGGGATGACGGCACTGGTTTGGACACTTGGAGCAAGGCCGCAGAATGAGGCGCCCACGCTCACCTTTCCTCCGTCATCCTCGGGCTGGACCCGAGGATCCAGAGCCGAGGCGCCCGCCACTTCACACGCCGTCATCCCGGCACTTGATTCCGGGATCCATGGTTCGGCTCGGCGCGACTGGATTCCGGAATCAAGTTCCGGAATGACGCAGAAAGCAATGAAACACCATGCCCGCTGCCCCGCCCTTCGAGGCTTGCCGCCAATCCCCCTCATCCTGAGGTGCCAGCACCTTGCAGACTTCATTCGCTACGGACAGTGAAGCGCGGAGACAAACCCGCACGCCGTCATCCTCGGGCTTGTCCCGAGGATCTGCCGAAGGGTGCATGCTATGCGGATCCTCGGGACAAGCCCGAGGATGACGGAGCGTGGGGCGATCGCCGTCCCTCTCGGATCAAAGGTCCGGGGATGATTGGGACGCGCGCCACCGGCGCCGAAGGCAAGTGCGATGCGGGTTATGCCACGTCTCCCATCAGAACCCGCAACTGCTGTCGCACACCGACCATGAACTGTTCGATCATCCGCTCCGCGGTCGCATCGTCCAAGTCGGCGATAAGGCGGACCAGCGCGCCGGCAAGGTGCATGTTGAGGAAACACACCGCCCTTGCGTCCTCGCGTCGGTCTTCCGCAACCAAGGGGGCGAGCCTCCCGACCAACAGGTCGCCGTTCTCGCGGCTGTCGGCAACGTCCAGCGCCTTGAGCTTCTTGTCGCCCTGCGTGGCGGTCAGCACGTCGCGCATCACCGGATCGGCTTTCAGGACGGCGCGATATTGCCGAAGCGCCGCCTCGATAATGCCGGGAACATCCTCCTTGGCTGCAATCCGGTCGAACTGCGCTGCCAGACCTGCGCGTATGTCTGCCATGCAATCCCTGACCAGCGTCTCGATCACCGCGCTCTTGTTCGGGAAGAACTGATAGACGGTGCCTATGGGCACGCCCGCATCCTTGGCGATGTCGCTCATCTTTAGACCGTCACTGCCATATCGGGCTATCAGCGCCTTGGCCGCATCCAGTATCTGCGCGAATCGCGCCTGACTGCGGGCCTGAACCGGCCGTTTCCGAATTTCCACCATGCGTTCCACGGTTTACGGGCCTCCAAATTCATGCATTGACAAACATGAGAGTTCCTCACAATATCAAAATATGATAATCACTCATGTTTAGGGGAGCAAGCCTGTGGACGCCAAAGATCATACCAACACGGCCTGTATCGTCGGCGCGGGGCCCGGCGGCCTTGCTCTGGCACGGTCTTTCAGGCGCCTTGGGATCGCGTTTGACGTCTTTGAACGTCACAGCGAAGTCGGCGGCATCTGGGATGTCGAAAATCCAGGCACGCCAATGTACGAATCCGCGCACTTCATATCGTCCAAGACACAGTCCCATTTCGCCGACTTCCCGATGCCGGAGCATTATCCGGACTATCCGTCGAACCGGCAGATTTTCGACTATATGAAATCCTTCGCCCGGACCTTCGATCTCTATCGGCACATCACCTTCAACACCGAAGTGACGACGACGGAGTTCAAGGACGATCTCTGGCACATCACCCTGTCGACGGGAGAGACACGGGTCTACCGCTGGCTCGTCTGCGTTTCGGGCACGACGTGGCATCCGAAACTGCCCGCCTGGGCCACCAAGACCGACGGGTTCGAGGGAGAGGTCATCCATGCCAACGCCTACCGTCGTTCCGACATGTTTCTGGGCCGCAAGGTCTTGATCATCGGTGCCGGCAACTCGGGCTGCGACATCGCCTGTGACGCCGCCCAGGCTGCGGACGCGGCCTATATTTCCGTTCGCCGCGGCTATCACTTCGTTCCCAAGCACATTTTCGGCAAACCGGCGGACGCCTTCGCCGCCGAGGGGCCGAACATGCCAATGTGGCTGGCACAGCGCATCTTCGGTGCGATGCTTCGCGTGTTGAACGGGGACATCACCCGCTACGGCCTGCCAAAGCCCGATCACCGGGTCTTCGAAAGCCATCCGATCATCAATTCCCAGCTTCTGCACTACCTGTCGCATGGCGATATCGCCGCCAAGGGCGACGTGGAGCGGCTAGAGGGGCGGCACGTCGTTTTCCGCGACGGTAGCAGGGAGGAGATCGATCTGGTCGTCTGCGCCACAGGCTACGAATGGCAGGTGCCCTATGTCGCGCGGGATCAGTTCAGTTGGAACGGCGACCGCCCTGACAACTATCTGCACATGTTTTCGCGTGTGAACCCGCAACTTTTCGGACTGGGATTCACCGAGACGAATGGCGGCATCTACAAGCTGTTCGACAGCATGGCGGACCTGATCGGCCGCAACATCCTGGCCCAGCGGGACGATGACGATGCCTGGGCGAAGCTGCGTAGGCGGATCGAAGAGCATGTGCCCGATCTGAGCGGCGGCGTCCGCTATGTCGCAAGTGACCGCCACGCGACCTACGCCAATATCGACGCGCTGAAGCGGGAATATCGCGCGCTCAGGAAGTTCATGGGCTGGGAGGAACTGTCGCCTGGCTGCTTCGAACGTCCGGACACGCCCCGCGCACCGCTACGGATGGAGGCAGCATGATGCCCAAGGCTCTCGTCACCGGCGGGGCTGGCGCGGTCGGAGAGGCGCTGGCACGGGCCCTCTGCGAGGAAGGTTTCGATCTGGTCCTGACCGACAGAAACGCAGCCGAACTCTCGGCGGTATCAGCGCGTCTGCCGAAGCCAGCGGAGACCATCATCGCTGATCTTCGCCATGTGGACGATCTGAAGCGTCTCTGCGACCGGATCGAGGACGCTTCCTCCCCGATCGATCTGTTGATCAACAATGCCGGGATCATTCTGCCCGGTCCTGTCGGCAAGCTCGCCGATGATGCGGTGCGCGCCCATGTCGAAATCAACCAGACCGCGCCCATGCTGCTCTGCGCCGCCGCAGCACGCGCGATGACGGCACGGGGCTCAGGCGCGATCGTATCGATTATCTCCTTGGCCGGGATCGGCCCGATGAGGAACAGCGCGCCTTATGCCGCGTCCAAGTTCGGTCTGCGCGGGTTCATGGCATCGCTGGCGCTTGAGTTGCGGCCACACGGGGTCAAGGTCTGCGGCGTCTTTCCGAGCGCCATCGATACGCCCATGCTGGCCAACGAATTGGCGAACCCCGACGGCTCACCCCTGAACTTTGCGGGCAATGACCGCCCGCTCACGCCGGAGGAGGTCGCCGGCCAAACTCTGCGCGCGCTCAAACGCGGCAAGCTGGAAACGTGGCTGCCGGCCAGCGACGGTTTCATCGCCAGCTTCCTGATGGTTTTTCCGAGCCTCTGCAACCCCGTCCTTGGATGGTATGAACGGAAGGGCGACAAGAAGAAACAAGCCTACCTCGCCGCGCTGAATGCGGGGGGTGACTGACCACGCACCCCACCCAGCTCTGTCGCGCTGCGCGTCAATCGCCGTTCGCAGGCTCACCCCCTCAAGGGGGCACGTGAGACCGCCCCTACCCCTCGGCGTCCTTCACATGGCCCTTCACGTCAAGGAACGAGTCCGGCGTCACGGAGATCGTGTCGATGCCCGCTTCGACCAAGAGCTTCGCATAAGACGGCGAGTTGGACGGCGCCTGGCCGCAAAAGCCGACCTTGGCGCCAACCTTGTGGGCCCGCTCGACGATCGACTTGATCATCCAGAGCACTGCCGGATCGCGCTCGTCGAACACGTCCGCCAGATCGCCCGAATCGCGGTCGACGCCGAGCGTCAGCTGCGTCAGATCGTTTGAGCCGATCGAAAAACCGTCGAACCGTTCGGCAAACTGCTCGGCCAGGATCACATTGGCGGGGATCTCGCACATGACGTAGATTTCGAGCCCGTTCTCGCCGCGTTTCAACCCGCAGCCCGCCATCACGTCGAGCACCCTGTCGGCCTCGGTCAGCGTGCGGCAGAAGGGGATCATGACGATCACATTGTCGAACCCCATCTCCTCGCGCAGCTTCAGAATCGCCTTGCATTCGAGCTCGAACCCCGGCCGGTAACCGTCTGCATAATAGCGCGACGCACCGCGCCAGCCGATCATCGGGTTTTCTTCCTTGGGCTCGAAATCGTGCCCGCCCAGAAGTTCGGCATATTCGTTGGTCTTGAAGTCGCTCATGCGCACGATGACACGGTTCGGATAGGCGACCGCGGCGATGCGCGACAGGCCGCGCGCCAGCTCGTCGACGAAAAAGTCGGCCTTGTTCTCATAACCGCGCGTGATTTCCGCGATCTCGGCCTTGGCGTCCTCGTCCTTGAGCGTATCGAAATTGATCAGCGCCATCGGGTGGACCTTGATGACATTGTTGACGACGAACTCCATGCGCGCCAGCCCGACACCCTCGGACGGCAGCCGCCACCAGCGGAACGCCGCCGACGGGCTGGCCATGTTGAGCATGATCTTCGTTTTCGTGTCCGGCACGTCGGTCAGCGAGATGTCCTCGGCCGAATAGTCGGCAAAGCCCTCATAGACATAGCCTTCGTCGCCCTCGGCGCAGGAGACGGTCACCTCCTGATGATCGTGCAGGACGTGGGTCGCATCGCCCGTGCCGACGATCGCCGGCAGGCCCAGTTCGCGGCTGACGATGGCGGCGTGCGAGGTGCGCCCGCCATGGTCGGTGACGATCGCCGCCGCCCGCTTCATGATCGGCACCCAGTCCGGATCAGTGATCGAGGTGACCAGGATCGACCCGTCGATGAACTTGTCGATGTCTTTGGCGTGCTCGATCAGGCAGACGGGCGCGGCGACGACAGCGGCACCGACGGAAAGACCGGTGAGCAGCGTCTTGCCCTTATTGTCGATCGTATAGCTCTTGATCGTGCCCTGGTTGGCGCGCGACTGCACCGTCTCGGGCCGCGCCTGGACGATATAGAGCTTGCCGGTCTCGCCGTCTTTGGCCCACTCCATGTCCATGGGCTGGCCGTAATGCTCCTCGATCGTGCAGGCCATACGGGCCAGATCGAGGATTTCGTCATCATTGAGGACGAACGCGGCGCGCTCGGCCTTCGAGGTCGGCACGTTGCGGGTCATCGCGCCATCCTCGCGCGCATAGATCATCTTGATATCCTTCGATCCGCGCGCCTTTTCGATGATCGGCTTGAGCTTCGGGTTCGACAGGAACGGCTTGTAAACTTCATATTCGTCCGGGTTCACCGCGCCTTGGACGACATTTTCGCCAAGCCCCCAGGCGGCGTTGATCAGCACCGCCTTGTCAAAGCCGGACTCGGTGTCGATCGAGAACATCACGCCCGAGCCGGAAATGTCCGAACGCACCATCTGCTGGACGCCCACCGACAGGGCCACCTGCGTGTGATCGAAGCCCTGCAGCCGGCGATAGGTGATCGCCCGGTCGGTGAAGAGCGAGGCATAGCAGCGCCGGCAGGTTTCTAGGAGCGCCACCTCGCCTCTCACGTTCAAAAAGGTCTCCTGCTGGCCGGCAAAGCTCGCCTCGGGAAGATCCTCGGCGGTCGCAGACGAGCGCACCGCGACCGACAGGTTTTCGGTGCCGGCCCGTTTCGACAGTTCCTCATAGGCGGTGAGAATGTCGGCGCGGATGTCGTCGGGCCATTCGCCCTTGAAGATCGCGCCGCGGACCGCCTCGCCCGCCTGTTGCAGCGTCAGCCGGCCGTCGTCGAACCGTTCGACCTGGTCCTTGATAAAGGCGTTCAGATCATTGTGCGCCAGATAGGCGCGGAAGGCGTCGGACGTGGTGGCAAACCCGCCGGGCACCGCAACGCCCTTGCCCCCCAACTGCTGAACCATCTCGCCGAGCGAGGAATTCTTGCCGCCGACCTTGGCGACGTCTCCGCGCGCCAGTTCCTCGAAAAAGATGACATTTTGCGTTGCGCTCGGCACTGGGAGTTCCTCCGCTGGGTCGTGTTGATGGCTGCCGGCAACCTTGCGCGGCGCCGGCCGACTTTCCTTGATTGGTGTCAAGGGCCCGCAATCTGCGATGCTTATGTTAAGCGCAGTTGACAGTCAGGGAGGTCACGATGGACGAAGCGGCACTGAAGGCGCTGCATGAGAGCTTCGAGGCGGCCGAGAGCTTTGGCGCGACCGAGGCCGAAGCCGGCGCCGCCATGCTGGCCGGCATCGATGGCAGCGGCATCGAGGCCACGACCGCCAGGACCATGCTCATGGAGGGTGTGGATAGCGCTTTGGCCGTGACGGCCAAGGCCTTTCCCGGATGGGCGCTGTCGTTCGATGGCCACGCCAGCACGCAACAGAACACGATCTGGCGCTGCACGCTCAAAGAGACGCGCGGCCAGGATGACGACCAGATCGTCGGGATCGGCAATGCCCGCTCCATGCGGCTGGCACTGATGGCTGCCGTGGCGCACATCCAGATGATGCGCAAGGCGGGATATCGGTAGGCCGCAATCCAACTCTCCCTCTCCCCGCTGGCGGGGAGAGGGATACGAGACCGCGCGTGTGAAGCGCGCGCTGGTCGCAGTTGGGTGAGGGGCGACGGATTGCAGCTATCGGCTCATCTTCAGCCCGATGAAAGACGAAGCAAAGCCTCCATCCGGTTTCTCCGGCAGGCGTGGGATAGAGGTTTGCGATGGCCCCTCATCCGACCCCTCGCTGCGCTCAGGCCCACCTTCTCTCCGCAAGCGGGGAGAAGGTAACGCGCCCTGCCCTACTCGACGTCCTCCACGTCCACTTCCTCGCCCGAGACCTTCTGGGCGAGCGCGGCTTCCATGAACGGGTCAAGCGCACCATCCAGCACATCGGACGGCGCCGTGGATTCGGTGCCGGTGCGCAGATCCTTCACAAGCTGATAGGGCTGCAGCACATAGGAGCGGATCTGGTGGCCCCAGCCAATGTCGGTCTTGGCATCGAACTCGGACTGCGCCGCTTCCTCGCGCTTTTTCATCTCCAGATCATAAAGGCGCGCCCGAAGGGCCTTCATCGCGTTGGCCCGGTTCTGGTGCTGCGACTTCTCCGACGAGGTGACGACGATGCCGGTCGGAATATGCGTGATGCGGACTGCCGAATCGGTCGTGTTGACGTGCTGGCCGCCCGCTCCGGACGAGCGGTAGGTGTCGACGCGGATGTCCTTGTCCTGGATGTCGATCTCGATATTGTCGTCGATCACTGGATAGACGCCGACCGAGGAGAACGAGGTGTGGCGCCGCGCGTTGGAATCATAGGGACTGATGCGCACGAGCCGGTGGACGCCCGTCTCGGTCTTCAGCCAGCCATGGGCGTTGTGGCCCTTGACGAGGATCGTCGCCGACTTGATGCCCGCTTCCTCGCCGGATGAATATTCCTGCAGTTCGACCTTAAAGCCGCGGCGCTCGGCCCAGCGCGTATACATGCGCAAGAGCATGTTGGCCCAGTCCTGGCTTTCCGTGCCGCCGGCGCCTGAATGCACTTCGACATAGGTGTCGTTGGGGTCCATATCGCCCGACAGCAAAGCGTCGATCTGGCGCTTTTCGATCTGTGTCTCGAGATCGCGGATCGCCTGCTCGGCCTCGGCAACGGTTTCGGCGTCGTCTTCGGCCTCGCCCAGCTCGATCAGTTCGACATTGTCATCGAGCGCCTGGTCGAACCCCTTGATCGCGCCGATCATGTCTTCGAGCCGCTGGCGCTCCTGCATCAGCTTTTGCGCTTCAGCCGGGTCGTTCCAAAGGTCGGGGTCTTCGGCCCGGGAATTGAGATAGTCGAGCCGCTTTACGGATGCATCCCAGTCAAAGATGCCTCCTCAGCAGGGCTATGGCCTGCCTGATGCTGTCGGTGAGGGTGGCGATTTCTGCGCGCATGGGATGCGGTGTGCCTCGTGCCGATGGGTGGATGATGCAAGCGCCACCAGAGGCGACGCAGACCGCTCAATTAGGCGCGATGATCGGACCTGTAAAGCCCGCGTCAGATCAGAATAGGCCGCCCGAGCCGCTCTGCACGGCCTGCTGGGCGTTCGGCGAAATCTGCCGCTGCCGCTCGGCCTGCTGGGCCTGGATCGCCACTTGGTCGGCACCGATCACGAAATAGCTGTCGGCAGGCCCCGTACCGGGTTTGAACGCCTCGACGATGATGTCGCCGCCTTCGCTGGCGCGCATGCCGGTTTTCCGGTTGATCTGGATCTGCGTCATGCCGTCGGGAATGGCGAAATCCGTCATCGGCCGGTCTTCGAGCACCGAGACCATGAACTGCTTGAAGACCGGTGCGGCAAGCTGGCCGCCGGTGGCGCCGCGGCCCATCGGGGTCGGCTTGTCGAAGCCGATATAGACGCCGGTCACAAGGTTCGGCGTGTAGCCGATGAACCAGGCATCCTTGTAGTCGTTGGTGGTACCGGTCTTGCCGGCGATCGGCCGGCCCAGATCGCGCAGGGTCGTGGCCGTGCCGCGCTGCACGACGCCTTCCATCATCGAGGTCATCTGGTAGGCGGTCATCGGATCGAGCACGATGTCGCGCGTATCGACCAATTGCGGTTCGTCCTGGCCCAGCCACTGGCCGGCGTCGCACGCGTCACACTGGCGGCTGTCCTGGCGGTAGACGGTCTTGCCGTAGCGGTCCTGAATGCGGTCGATCATCGAAGGCTGGATCTGACGGCCGCCATTGGCGAGCACCGCATAGGCGGTGACCATCCGCAGGACGGTCGTCTCACCGGCGCCCAGAGACATCGCCAGAACCGGCGACAGATCGTCATAGACGCCGAACTGCTCGGCATATTCGGAGACGAGCTGCATGCCCATGTCCTGGGCCAGGCGCACCGTCATCAGGTTGCGCGAACGCTCGATGCCGAGCCGCAGCGTCGACGGGCCGGAGACCGAACCGTCATAGTTTTTCGGCTCCCAGACCTCGCCGCCCGAAACGAGCGAAATCGGCGCGTCCATGATCACTGAGGCGGGCGTATAGCCATTGTCGAGCGCGGCGGCATAGACGAACGGCTTGAACGATGAGCCGGGCTGGCGATAGGCCTGCGTCGCCCGGTTGAACTGGCTTTCGTGGAAGGAAAATCCGCCGGCCATGGCAAGCACGCGTCCGGTCACCGGGTCCATGGCGACCAGCGCGCCGGACACGTCCGGCACTTGCTGGAGCGTATAGGTGCCTTCGGCGGCCTCCTCGCCCTGACGCGGGCTGACATAGATGACATCGCCAGCGGAGACGACATCGCCAATGCCTTCGGCCCGGCGCGTGCCGTCCTCGTCGCGCAGCCGGAACGCCCAGTCGAAACTGCCGGCCGGAACAAGGCTCTGCGCGCGGGTGTCGACCACGCCGCCGCCCAGCTTGCGGTCCGGACGCAGCCCGATGCGGATGCCTTCCTCGCCGGTGGCAAGCACCACGGCCAGCGTCCATTCGGGCACATCGCGCAACAGGTCGAATTCGCCAAGCGCCGGTCCCCAGTCGCCGGTGATGTCGACCTGGCCGATCGCGCCACGCCAGCCCCAGTTCCGGTCGAAATCGATCAGACCCTCCTGAAGGGCGGTGCGCGCCTGGTCCTGCATGACCGGGTCCAGCGTCGTGCGCACCGACAATCCGCCCTCGTAAAGCGCGTCATTGCCGTAGCGTTCGATGATCTGCTGGCGCACTTCCTCGGTGAAATATTCCGAGGCGAACACGAAGTCGCCCGAGCGGCGGAAATTGACGTCGAGCGGCTCGTCCTTGGCGATCTCGCCGGCTTCCTGGGTCACATAGCCGTTCTCGACCATGCGATCGATGATCCAGTTGCGGCGCGACAGAGCGGCCTCGGTGTCGTCGAACGGATGATAGTTGGACGGCGCCTTGGGCAGGGCCGCCAGATAGGCCGCCTCGTGCAGGTCGAGTTCGTTCACCGCCTTGCCGAAATAGGTCAGCGCCGCCCCGGCGATGCCGTAAGAGCCGGCGCCGAAGAAAATCTCGTTGAGATAGAGTTCGAGAATGCGGTCCTTCGAGTAGGCCTGCTCGATCCGGAAGGCGAGCAGCGCCTCCTTGACCTTGCGGTCGATGGTGCGGTCGCTGGTCAAAAGGAAGTTCTTGGCCACCTGCTGGGTGATGGTCGAACCGCCCACCAGCCGCCGGTTGGCGCCGCCGAAGACGATTTCCGCATTGGTCACCATCGCCCGTGCCAACGCGAAGAAATCAACGCCCGGATGGTTGTAGAAATTCTTGTCTTCCGCCGACAGGAATGCCGCCTTGACCCGGTCGGGCACCGCCTGGATGGGCAGGAACAGCCGCCGCTGGCGGGCGAACTCGCCCATCAACTGGCCGTCGACCGAATACATGCGCGTGGTCACGGGCGGCTCGTAGCGCGCCAGCACCTCATAGTCGGGCAGTTCGTCGGCGAGATTGCCGATATAGATCACCACCGCGGCCGCCACCAGAAGGAACGCCGCCATGCCGATGCCGAAGAAGTAGCCCAACAAGCGTATCATGTTATTCGCCTATCCCGTCCACACGGTTGCCGTCCGAACCGGCGCGCCATGTCTATATGTTTGAGCCAAGCGCTGCGGCCACAATAAGACGGCATCATGGCAATGCCGACTATAACAGAATTATCCGGGGTTTGACGTTACGGCAGCGCGATTTCGCCCTGTAACGGTTACCGCCCCGCGCCGCGTCCGGCCCGGATTTCGTGCCTCAATTGCCCGCCGCCGCGCGAGCACCGCCCGCAAGCTGTCGGCCCGACAAGGTCCCGAATTCGGCAACGGCCGCGGCCAGTTCGGCGGCCAGTTCCGCCCGCCATTCGGGCTTGTTGAGCAGTTTTTCGTCTTCCCGGTTCGACAGATAGCCCAGTTCGACAAGGACCGACGGCACGTCCGGCGCCTTCAGAACCCGGAAGCCGGCATAGCGGTGTGGATTGTTGATGATGCGCGAAGCGCGCGAGATGTGGGAAATGGCGAGCCGCGCGAACTGCACCGAAAAGCCCAGCGTTTCCTGCCGCGCCAGATCGACCAGAATGTCGGCCACCGGGCCGCTTTCGTCCTCATAGACGATGCCGGCGATCGAATCGGACAGGTTCTCCGAGCGGGCGATTTCAGCGGCGACCGAATCGGATGCCTTGTCGGAGATTGTGTAGACCGTCGCGCCGCGCACATAGGATTGGCGCACCGAATCCGCATGCAGCGACACGAACAGCGCCGCACCGTGCTGGCGCGCGAAACGGACGCGCTCGTCGAGCGGGACGAAGACATCATCCTCGCGCGTCATCACCACTTCGACGCCGCCGATCGCTTCAAGTTCGTCGCGCATGGTCTTGGCGAATGCAAGCACGACATCCTTTTCGCGGGTGCCGCCGACCCCGACCGCACCGCTGTCGATGCCGCCATGACCGGGATCGAGCACGACCGTGAAGGCACCGCCCCCCGGCGCCGGCGCCAGCGGCTCCGATCCCAGCCGGTCGGCCTTGGTGCCGCGCGCGACGATCGAACTGGTCGCCATCGTGTCGAGCAGCGCCTGTTGAAAGACGGTCTCATCGGTTCGGCGCAAGTCGATGATCAGGCGATAGAAATTCTCCGCCGCTCCGCTCGACACCTCGACGACCTCAAACGGCGCGCCGATTTCGAAGATGATCCGTGATCCGGTCTCGCTCATGTCGCCATAGCGCATCGCGCCGACCATGCCCTTGAGCGTATCGTCGCCCACCTCGAAGCCGTAGCCGATGCGCTCGAAATCGAGCACCAGCCGGTAGGGATGATCGAGCAGCTTGTGATCGGCGCTGACCGGGCGGTCGAAACTGACGATGATACGGGTTGCATCGGCATCGCCCGCAGCGCGCACATCGACCGCCACCGGCGCATCGAATGCCGCCTGCGCGGAGACGGAAAGACCAAGGCTCGATGCCAGCGCAAGCAGCAGGCACGCAAACAGGCGGACAGCCAAGCTGCCCGGCCCCTGCGCCGTGCCGGTTTCCGCTGATCTCATCGCCGGCCCACTTCCGATCCCGTGCCGTCCAACATGGGCGCCACCATAGCGGGGCCATGGTTAACCACATCTTTCAACCCGCGCAAACGGCACCGGACTTATCCAGCCAGCGGAAACACCTTCGGCAGCGCCGCCACCAGATCCTCGGCAATCGCCACCGGACCCGCAATGCGGCCCGCCTCGCCATGCAGCCAGACCGCCGCGCACGCCGCCTCAAAAACGGGCATGCCCTGTGCGGCAAGTCCGGAAATCGCCCCGGCCAGAACATCGCCCGAACCGGCGGTCGCCAGTGCCGGCGTGGCATTGGCGTTGATCGCGGCACGGCCGTCCGGCGCGGCAATCACCGTGTCGGGGCCCTTGAAGACGATGATCGCGCCGGACCGTTCGGCGGCTGCGCGCGCCATGGCCAGCTTGCCGGCCGAAGCATCGGCGGCGACGTCGGGAAACAGCCGGGCGAATTCGCCGGCATGCGGCGTCAGGACAAGGGCTGGCTCGTCGCGCGCCTTCGCCGCCTCGAACAGGGAGCTGGCATCGTCGGCAAAGGCGGTGATGCCGTCCGCATCCAGAACCAGCGCCGGCCCCCTGCCCTTGACAATGGACGTGGCCAGCGACCGTGCCAGCGGCAGGTCACCGAACCCCGGCCCGAGCATCACCGCGCCGATGCCCTTGAGGCTTTCCAGCGTTGCCGGCGGATCATCACCCCATCTGCGCAACATGATCGAGGTGACATGGGCCGCGTGCACATCCAGCGCGTTGGGATGGCCGAGGATCGTCACCGCGCCGGCGCCGGCACGCTGCGCCGCCATCGCCGCAAGGCGCGACGCGCCGGTGCCGTGTCGAGGACCGGAAAACACCGCCACCGCACCGCGCGCATATTTGTGCGTGTCGGCGCCGGGGCGCGGCAGAGCATGGCGCCACAATGCCGGCGCGTTCTCAAAGGTCGCCGTTGGCCGAGCCGCCCGAACGCCGATATCGGCGACGATCGTTTCGCAGCACAGCGCGCGACCGGGATAGATCAGGTGGGCCGGCTTGCGGCGGTAGAAGGTGACGGTCACCGCGCAACCGACCGCATCGGCTCCCTGCCCCGTATCGCCATTAACGCCCGAAGGCAGATCGACGGCCAGCACCGGGCATTTTCTATCGGCGGCGCGCGCGAACGCCGATTGAACCGGGGCGGGCAAGGCACCGGAGAAACCGGCGCCGAACACCGCATCAATCACCAGATCGGCCGGATCGGGCGTGAATGCGTCGAAACCGTCGACCGGACCGTCCCACGTTTTGGCGGCCAGCGCAGCGTCCGTGCCGGACTTGGGCGGTACCAGCGCATATAAGAGGACAGGAAGACCGCGCCGCGCAAGGATGCGCGCGGCGACATAGCCATCGCCGCCATTGTTGCCCGGCCCGCACAGCACATGCACCCGCTCAGCCTTGGCAAACCGCGCCAGCGTCGCGTCAGCCACCGCGCCGCCCGCCCGCTCCATCAGCGCGATGCCGCTAAATGCACCACTTTCGATGGTGGCGAGGTCCGCCGCTGCCATCTCGGCGTTGGTCAGCAGCATCAATGGGTCGATTTCACGCAAGCGCTCTGCCCCCGCCATGCGACCTTTGATGCCGCCTTATTGTGCACGATGCCCAATATTTCATCATTTTTGCGCCTGTTTTGACGCCGGCGGCCCAAAACTGCCCGCGTGATGCGCCCCGTCTGCGCGCTTTTTCGGCGTTTTCGGCGCCACAACGCGCGAAGCACGACTTGGCATGGCATCTGCATGTGGGTGGGCAACTCAACTGGTCGGAGGCGTCGCGAGGATGAAAAAGATTGAGGCGATCATCAAGCCCTTCAAGCTTGATGAGGTCAAGGAAGCGCTGCAGGAGGTGGGCCTGCAGGGCATCACGGTGACCGAAGCCAAGGGGTTCGGCCGCCAGAAGGGCCATACCGAGCTTTATCGCGGTGCCGAATATGTCGTCGACTTCCTGCCCAAGGTGAAGATCGAGATCGTCGTCTCCGACGAGACCGTCGACAGTGCGATGGAGGCCATCCGCAATGCGGCCCAGACGGGCCGTATCGGCGACGGCAAGATTTTCGTCTCGCCGATCGAGGAAGTCGTGCGCATCCGCACCGGCGAAACCGGCGCAGACGCGGTCTGACCGCCCGCCGCAAACCAACACTCAACACTGCCACTTGAAAGGGAACAAAGGGAACACAATGAGTGCAAGTGACATTCTCAAGCAGATCAAAGACAACGATGTGAAGTTCGTCGATCTGCGGTTCAGCGATCCGCGCGGCAAGCTGCAGCACGTCACCATCGACTGCAACGTCGTCGACGAGGATATGTTCGCCGACGGCGTGATGTTCGACGGCTCGTCCATTGCCGGCTGGAAGGCGATCAACGAATCCGACATGACGCTGATGCCCGACACAGAGACAGCGCACATGGACCCGTTCTATGCGCAATCGACGATGGCGATCTTCTGCGACATTCTCGATCCGGTTTCGGGCGAAGGCTACAATCGCGATCCGCGCATGACCGCCAAGCGCGCCGAGGCCTACATCAAGTCCGGCGGCTTCGGCGACACCGCCTATTTCGGACCGGAGCCGGAGTTCTTCATCTTCGACGACGTCAAGTTCAACGCCGATCCCTACGACACCGGCTTCCAGCTCGACTCGGTCGAACTGCCCACCAACACCAATGCCGAATATGAGACCGGCAATCTGGGCCACCGTCCGCGCACAAAGGGCGGCTATTTCCCGGTCAATCCGGTCGACAGCGCCCAGGACATCCGCTCGGAAATGCTGACCGTTCTGGCGGAAATGGGGGTTGCCACCGAAAAGCACCACCATGAGGTGGCGGCCGCCCAGCACGAACTGTCCATGCTGTTCAACACGCTGACCCGCAAGGCCGACGAAGTGCAGCTCTACAAATATGTCGTGCACAATGTCGCCCATGCATACGGCAAGACGGCAACCTTCATGCCCAAGCCCGTTTATGGCGACAACGGCACCGGCATGCATGTGCACCAGTCGATCTGGGGTGACGGCAAGCCGCTGATGGCGGGCGACGACTATGCCGGCCTGTCGGAAACAGCGCTCTACTATATCGGCGGCATCATCAAGCACGCCAAGGCGCTCAACGCCTTCACCAACCCGTCGACCAACTCCTACAAACGTCTGGTCCCGGGCTTCGAGGCACCGGTCCTGCTGGCCTATTCGGCGCGCAACCGGTCGGCATCGTGCCGCATCCCCTTCTCGGGTTCGCCCAAGGGCAAGCGCGTCGAAATCCGCTTCCCCGATCCGATGGCCAACCCCTATCTGGCCTTCGCCGCCATGCTGATGGCCGGCCTCGACGGCGTGAAGAACAAGATCCACCCGGGCGATCCGATGGACAAGGACCTTTACGACCTGCCGCCCGAGGAACTGTCGGAAATCCCGACTGTGTGCGGCTCGCTGCGTGAAGCCATTGCCGCGCTCGAAGCGGACAATGAGTTCCTGAAGGCAGGCGGCGTCTTCGACGACGACCAGATCACCGCTTATCTGGAGCTCAAGGAGGAAGAGAACATCCGCTACGAGCACACGCCGCATCCGGTCGAGTTCGACATGTACTATTCGGTCTGACCGGACCGTACTTCCGAAAAGGCCGCCTCCGGGCGGCCTTTTTTGCTTTGCAACTCCGCCACCATTCTCGCCGAAAATACCCCAAGAAATTGCATCTGGTGGTCAAAGCGCTTTGGCGTATTTTGGCACACCTGTTCGTGATGCTGGAAAGGGGGGCCGATGGCCAGCGCGCTGAACTTCCGACGCGTCGATTTCGCCGACGACTTCCTGTTCGGCGTCGCAACGTCCGCCTATCAGATCGAAGGCTCGTCGTTCGGCGGCGCCGGCGCGTCCCATTGGGATACGTTCGCGGCGACGCCGGGCAACACGAGCAATGCCGAAGACGGCGCCATCGCCTGCGATCACTATCACCGATACGAAGACGATCTGGACCTGATCGCCGGCGCCAATCTGGACGCCTATCGCTTTTCGGTATCATGGGCCCGCGTGATGCCGGACGGACGCACGGTCAATGGCGAAGGCCTCGACTTCTATGACCGGCTGACCGATGCGATGCTGGCGCGCGGCATCAAGCCGATGCTGACGCTGCACCATTGGGACATGCCGGCGACGCTCGCCGACGAGGGCGGCTGGCGCAACCGCGAGATTGCAGACCGTTTCGCCGATTTCACCGATCATGTGATCGAACGCATCGGCGACCGGATGGACGCGACCGGCACGATCAACGAGCCCTGGTGCGTCGCCTGGCTCAGCCATTTCCTCGGCCACCACGCGCCGGGCCTGCGCGACATACGCGCAGCCGCGCGCGCCATGCACCATGTGCTTCTTGCTCATGGAAAGGCGGTCGATGTGCTGCGCGCAGCCGGTCAGGACAATGTCGGCATCTATCTCAATTTCGAGCCCGCCGAGCCGGCCGGCCCCGGTAACGCCCATGCCGAAGCGGCGCTGACCTATCATGCGATCTACAATGAGTGGTTCCTATGCGCGCTGTTCAAGAAGGACTATCCGCGGCGCGCGCTCGAAGGGCTGCGGCCGCATCTGCCGGACCGGTGGCAGGACGACATGGACCAGATCGCCCGGCCGCTCGACTGGCTCGGCGTCAATTTCTACACCCGCAAACTGATCGGCCACGATCCCGCCGCCGCCTGGCCCTCGGTCCGGGAGGAGCCCGGCCCCCTGCCAAAGACCGATATGGGCTGGGAGATCACGCCCGACAGTTTCGAGTGGCTCCTGGGCTGGATCGCCGAGAGCCATACGGGCGACCTGCCGCTGATCGTCAGCGAAAACGGCATGGCCGCGCCCGACGAACCGGTGAACGGCGCGGTCGATGACGGCCCGCGCATCGCCTATCTGCAGGCCCATGTCGATGCGATGCGCCGCGCCATCGACAAGGGCGTTCCGATCAAGGGCTATACGGTCTGGTCGCTGCTCGACAATTACGAATGGGCGCTCGGCTATGGCAAGCGTTTCGGCATCGTCCATGTCGATTACTGGACGCTGAAGCGCACGCCCAAGGCGAGCTGGCATGCCTTGAAAGAGGCCCTGGCCCGCGATTGAGATGCCGGCTGGTCAGTGCGAGACGCTGTTCGACAGCGTGTTGATGACGATCACGCCGGCGACGATCAGCCCGATGCCGACGATTGCCGCGGCATCGAGTTTCTGGCCAAACAGGAACAGGCCGATCAGCGAGATGATGACAATTCCCGCGCCGGCCCAGATCGCATAGGCAACGCCGACCGGGATGGTCTTGAGCGTCAGCGCCAGAAAATAGAAGGCGACCGCATAGCCGATCACGGTGATCGTCGATGGCATCAGCCGTGAAAACCCGTCGGACGCTTTCAGCGCCGATGTGGCGATCACTTCCCCGGTAATCGCGATCGCCAGATACAGCCATGGCATACGGCAAACTCCTGTGATGAACGGTCGGCGGCTTGCCTGCCGCCCGCTCCCTGCTACAACAAACCGGTTCGCGCCGACATACCCCCGCAAGCCCTCTTTCGCGCCAGGGAACGCCCGCCTGACATGAACCAGAAGCCCGTCGTCACCGTCACGCTCAACCCGGCGGTCGATATCGCCGCCGATGTTCAAACCGTCCGGCCCGATGTCAAGCTGCGCTGCGGGCCGGCCCAGTTCGATCCCGGCGGCGGCGGCATCAATGTCTCGCGCGCCATCGCCAAGCTCGGCGGACATTCGACCGCGCTTGTTGCGTCCGGTGGCGCAACCGGCGAGATGCTCGCCGCGATGCTGGCCAAGGAAGCCATCGACACAGAGACGATCCCAGCGGACGGCCAGACCCGCCAATCCTTCACCGCACGGGAAAGCAGCACTGGCCGGCTTTACCGCTTCGTGCTGCCGGGGCCGGACTGGAATCCCGATACGGAAAAGGCGCTTCTGACAATGCTGGAGGAACGCTGCCAGCCCGGCGCCATCGTCGTCGTCTCCGGCAGCCTGCCCCCCGGCGCGGCGCCCGCGCTGATCGAGCGCATGCACGAGACGGCATCGGAAAGCGGCGCATCGCTGATCGCCGACACGTCTGGCCCGGTCCTGCAGGCATTGTGCGCCCGCACCGGCACACCGCTGCACACACTACGCATGGACAGGGACGAAGCGCTGACCGCATCGGCCCGCCCGCTCGATACGCCCGAAGCTTTTGCCGCCTATGGCGCCACGCTGGTGGAAGCCGGCATCGCCCGACATCTGGTCATCGGCCTTGGCGCGGGCGGCTCCGTGGGCGTTTCGGCGGACGAACAGATCCTCACCAGCCGGCCGGTCGAAAAACCGCTGAGCGCAGTGGGTGCGGGCGACAGTTTCGTCGGCGCCTATGCGCTTGCCATCGCCAACGGCGAGGATTTCGCGACCGCCCTCGTCCACGGCACGGCCGCGGCGGCTTCGGCGGTCCTCACGCCGGGCACGCAATTGTGCGACGGTGATCTGGCCATCGCCTTCAGGAGCGAGGTCGCGACCGCGCGGCTCTGATCGCATCCGCCCTTCCCCCGGCCCGGCAAATCTGCCACACATTTCGCCGAAGATGGGGAGACATTCATGGCTACGCTGACCTTTTACGGCGCCGCGGGCACGGTGACCGGCTCGTGCTCGATGCTCGACACGGGAACCACGCGTTTTCTGGTCGATTGCGGCCTGTTCCAGGGCAACAAGACGATCCGCAAGCTCAATGATGGCGACTTCCCATTCAACCCGGCCGATGCCGAGTTCCTGGTCCTGACACACGCCCATATCGACCATTCGGGCCTGCTGCCGAAACTCGTCAAGCACGGCTTTTCCGGACCGATCTATGCCACCGAACCGACATGCGATCTTTTGGACTTCATGTTGCGCGATTCCGCAAAGATCCAGATGTCCAACACTGAGCGCTGGAACCGCAAGCGCCAGCGCAAGGGGCTGGAGCCGGAAGAGCCGCTCTACACCGATGTCGATGCCGAAAACACGCTCAAACTGCTGCGGCCTGTCGGCGGCTATGAGGAATGGTTCGAACCGGCACCGGGCATAAACGTCCGTTTCTGGAACGCCGGCCACATTCTGGGGTCGGCCTCAGCGGAGGTGAAGTTCCCCGATGCCGACAGCGGCAACATGATGCGGCTGCTCTTCTCCGGCGATATCGGCCCGGAGGAAAAGGTGTTCCACCCCGAGCCCGAGGCCGAAACCGGCTTTGACTATATCGTTTGCGAGTCCACCTATGGCGACCGCGACCGCGACGACTACACGCTCGAAAAGCGCCGCGACATGCTGCGCAAGGAACTGGTGCGCGGGTTGTCGGCCGGTGGCAACGTCGTCATTCCCGCCTTTGCCGTCGAGCGCAGTCAGGAACTGCTGCACGATATCGGCGTGCTGCTTGCCAATGGCGATATGCCCAACGCGACCGTTTTCCTCGATTCGCCGCTCGCCAAGAACGTCACCGAAGTCTTCATCAAGCACGCAGGCACGCTGTCTGACGTGGCGATCGACAACGGCCAGCTGTTCCGCGACCCGCAATTCCGTCTTGTCCAGAATGTCGAGGAATCGAAAGCCATCAACCGCATCAATGGCGGCGCGGTGATCATCTCCGCCTCGGGCATGGCCGATGCCGGCCGCATCCAGCATCACATCAAGAACAATATCTGGAAGCGCAACGCGACCATCCTGTTCGTCGGCTATCAGGCGCCCGGCACGCTGGGCCATGTGATCACGTCGGGCGCCGACATGGTGCGCATCCATGGCAAGGAATATGTCGTCAATGCCGACATCCGCCGCCTGGGCAATTATTCGGCCCATGCCGACCAGGGCGAACTGATCGACTGGATCATGGAGCGTGCGCCGGTCTCCGGCGGCATCTTCCTCAACCATGGCGACGACGATGCGCGCGAGGAACTGGCGCGCCTTTTGGCCGACCGGGGCATCGATGCCGGCCAGATCCACATGCCGCAATTCGACGAGAGTTTCGATCTGATCGCCGGCGATGCGCGCTCCAAGGGCCGCGTGGCGACGCGCATCCCGAACGACGAGTTGCTGACCGACTGGAACAATGATTATGCGGCGTTCATCGTCGCGCTGACGCAGCAACTGAACACCGCCGAAAACGATGCCGAGCGGCGCGCGCTGATCAAGCGCTTGCAGGGCGCGCTCTGAGCCGCGCCCACGGTTTTCCTTGGATGATCAGGATGCGGCTGGCTTGGCCGCGTCGTCGGGCTCGGCTTCGTCGCCGTCCTCGTCCTCATCGTCATATTCGGACGCCGGCGGCTGGAAGCGGCGCGCCATGAAGATCGACAATTCATAAAGGGCGATCGTCGGCAGGGCGAGGCCAAGCTGCGTCATCGGGTCCGGCGGCGTCAGGATGGCGGCGGCGATGAACGCGATGACGATCGCATATTTGCGCTTGCTGGCGAGCCCCTCCGGCGTGACGAGCCCGGCGCGCGACAAAAGCGTCAGCGCCACGGGAAGCTGGAACACCAGCCCGAATGCGAAGATCAGCGTCATGATCAGCGACAGATATTCCGAAACGCGCGGCAGGTGCTGGATCGATGCGACCCCCTCCCCGCCGGTCTGCTCGAGCGACAGGAAGAACCACATCGCCATCGGAATGATCATGAAATAGACGAGCGCCGCGCCGATCAGGAACAGGATCGGCGTCGCCAGAAGGAACGGCAGGAACGCGCCGCGCTCGTTGGCATAAAGGCCCGGCGCGATGAACAGGTACAGCTGCGTCGCGATCAGCGGAAAGGCGAGCACCAGCCCGCCGAAGGCGCCGATCTTGATCTGCGTGAAGAAGAATTCCTGCGGCGCTGTGTAGATGAACTGCACATCGTCCGCCGTCATGCCGTGCCAGTCGACCGCCCATTGAAACGGCACGACGAGCGCGTTGAAGATCGGCGTGGCAAAGGCAAACGACAGGACAAAGCCGGCCAGAAACCCGCCGACGCACCAGATCAGGCGCCGCCGCAATTCGACCAGATGCTCCATCAGCGGCGCGGCGGTCGCCTCCATCTGGGCCTCTTCATCGACCCGGCTCACGATGGCGTGCTCCCGCCGGTTCCCTCGTCAGCCGGCGCCTTCGCGGTCGCGCGTTTGCGTGGCTTGGTCGAAGCCGGCTTGGCCGCCGTCTTCCGTGCGGGCGTCTTGCGCGCCGCAGGCTTTGCGGCCGTTCCGTTCGCAGAGCCCTTGGAAGACGGCTTGGCGCCCTTGGCGGGCTTCTCCGAAGCGCCGCCCTTTGCGGTCTTGCTGCGCGCCCGCGCCGTGGCCGGCGCCTTTGCGGCGGTGGCGGACGCGGCAGGCGTTGTGTCGCCGGCGCCAGAGCTCGCCTTTGCGGCCGGCTTTGCCGCCTTACCGCTTGTGGCTTTGCCGCTCGCCGCCTTGGCGCTGGTCGACTTGGCAGCCTGTGCCGCACGCGCCTTGGCGCCGGCCTGTTCCAGCCCCATCTGGGGCGCGCTCTTGGGCAGTTCGGGCAGTTTGCTGTCGCCCATGGCGCGCTTCATGTCCGCGTCGATGTCGCGACCAATCTCTTCGAGCGGTTCGGACAGCGGATTAAGCGCATCCTTGATCTGCCGACGCGGATCGAGCGACCGCACATCGTCGGCCAGCTTGCGCACATCGTCCAGTTCGGCCTCTTTCAATGCCTCGTCGAACTGCTTGCGGAAATCGCCAGCCATCCGGCGGACCGAACTCATCGTGTTGCCGAAACCGCGCAGGATTCGCGGCAAATCCTTCGGCCCGATCACGACGATCAGAACGATGGAAATGACCAGAAGCTCGGTCCAGCCGAAATCAGGCAGCATCGATCATGTACCTTGCGCGCGCAGCGCCCGCCGCCCGGCCGTCAACCCTTGTTGACGGCGTCCTTGACATCCTTGACGCTCTCGTCGGTGCGATGTTCGACGGTGCGGGCCGGTTCGTCCGGCGTCTCGTCGCCCTCGGCGATTTCGTCCTTCATGCCCTTGCGGAAATTCCGGATGCCCTTGGCCACATCGCCCATCAGTTCGGGGATCTTGCCGCGTCCGAACAGGAGCAGCACGATGACCAAGACGATGATCCACTGCCAGATGCTGAAGGCGCCCATGGATAGCTCTCCCTAAAATCCTTTGGCTTCACTTAAGCGCTTTCGTCCGCGCTTTCAAACAGCAATATGTCGCCGTTGCGTACCGATATGGTGACATCGCGCGCATCGCGCGCGAGTTCGTCGGCGCGGATGCGCGCGCTCACCGGCTTGTCGGCGCCATTGACCGCGATCAGCAATTGCTCGGAAACGCCAAGAAAGCGGCGCGCCGTGATGCGGCCCGGCACCGTTCCCGGCGGCAGAGGGCCGCCGGCGTGAGCCGCCACATCCAGGCCCGCCGTGCGGATCGCGACCGTCAGCGCGGTTCCGGGCGCATGGTGGCCGGCACCAAATCGGCCCAGCGGCGTCTCGACCCCATTGCCATCGACGCGCGCATCGAACGTGTTGAGTTCGCTGAAGAAACCGGCGACGAACAGATTGGCCGGATCATGATAGATTTCGTCGGCCGTGCCCGCCTGAACGACCTGCCCCCTGTCGAGCAGCGCGATCCGGTCACCAAGCCGCATCGCCTCCTCGGCATCATGAGTGACGACGATTGTCGTCGCCCGCATCTCGCGCAGGATCGCCAGCGTCTCGGCACGCACTGAATCCTTCAAACGTGTATCGAGGCCCGAAAACGGCTCGTCCATCAGCATGACCGACGGACGCGGGGCCAGCGCGCGGGCCAGTGCGACACGCTGCTGCTCGCCGCCCGACAGAACGTCCGGATAGGAATTGACATGATGGCCGAGCCCGACCCGGTCGATCGCCACCTGCGCCTCCCCGGCGGCGATCCGTGCCGCCATGTCGGTCAGGCCGAAGCGCACATTCTGCGCCACCGTCATATGCGGAAACAGCGCAAAATCCTGGAACATCAGGCCGACCGAGCGTTTTTCCGGTGGCTCGAAAAGCGAAGGCCCCGCCACTTCGCGCCCGTTCATCAGGACGCGGCCCGATGTCTGACGTTCAAGGCCGGCCGCAACGCGCAGGAGCGACGTCTTGCCCGAGCCGGATGGTCCGAGCAGGCACAGGATTTCGCCCGCTTCGACCGTCAGCGAAATGCCCTTGAGCGTGTGCACCGGCCCGTAATGCAGGTGGATACCCTCAAAGGTCAGTTCGGCGGCGAAGGTGACGCCCGTGCGCGGCGGCGTCTTGGCCGGCGCTGAAGCCATATGCGTGCCCGTTAAACCCGTGTGACCGCGAGCATTTCTTTGCTCGCCCGGCAGAACCGCGAGTTCAGCCGGCAGGGCTGTCAATCATTGCACGCTTTCGGTGTCAACAGACCCAGTTCTTCAAGATCGATGTCGGTCAGCGGGTCTTCATCATCGGTCAGCGTGTCCGGATCGCCGGTCGGATTGGGCATTGCAAAGCCCGATGGCAGGCGGGCCGACAGAAGCCCGGCGGCCTTGAGTTCGTCCATGCCCGGCAGGTCGCGCAGTTCCGACAGGCCGAAATGGTCCAGAAACGCCAGCGTCGTCCCATAGGTCACCGGCCGGCCTGGGGTCTTGCGGCGCCCGCGATGTTTCACCCAGCCGCTTTCAAGAAGAACGTCGAGCGTGCCCTTGGAGGTTTCGACGCCGCGGATGTCTTCCATTTCGGCGCGCGTGACCGGCTGGTGATAGGCGATGATGGCCAGCACTTCGAGCGCGGCCCGCGACAATTTGCGCTGCTGGATCTGTTCGCGGCTCAAAAGGAAGGACAGGTCGGACGCCGTCCGGAACGCCCAGGCATTGTCGATGCGCACCAGATTGACGCCGCGCGTCTCATAGGTCTGTTGAAGCTGCGCCATCACCAATGACACATCAATGCCGTCCGGCAACCGCTCGGCCAGCGCTTTTTCCGTGACCGGCTCGGCGGACGCAAAGACAAGCGCCTCGGCCATGCGCGCGGCTTCCGCCAGCGCCATGCGCGTTGCCGGATTGTCATCGACCGTGTCGCGCCGTTCGGGCGCATCGAACGCCTCGTCCAGCACCTGGTTGAGATCGTCGATGCCGAGCGCGTCGCCACCCTCTTCGATTTGATCGGTCACTGCGCCCTCTCTTCGTCATTGTCCGCCCCGGCCGGTGCCCGGTCGGCATCGCGCATCATCAGCGGTGCGAACGGCCGGTCCTGTCTGATGTCGATCACGCCCTCGCGCACCATTTCAAGGCTCGCCGCAAATGCGCTTGCAATTGCCGTCGTGCGTTCGCGCGGCGACGGCACATAGGCCAGAAGGAATGCGTCGAGCGGCGTCCAGTCGGTCATCGTGCCGATCAGCCGGGCGAGAATGTCGCGCGCATCCTTGAGCGACCAGACGGTGCGCTTTTCCATGCGCACTTCGGTGTTGGTGTTGCGCTGGCGGCTGCCGCCATAGGCCGCCAACAGATCATAGAGATTGGCCTGGAAGGCGGACTTGCGCTCGATCACCACCGTTTCAGGCATGCCGCGCGCGAACATGTCGCGACCCAGCCGGTTGCCGTTGATCAGCCGCGCCGCCGCATCGCGCATCGCTTCCAGACGCCGCAGGCGAAACTGCAGGATGGCCGCCATTTCCTCGCCCGAAGGCTCGTCGGTTTCGCGCTGCTGCGGCACCAGAAGGCGCGATTTCAGATAGGCCAGCCACGCCGCCATCACCAGATAATCGGCGGCAAGCTCGATCCGCAGCGCCTTGGCGCCCTCGATGAACGCCAGATATTGCCGCGCCAGATCGAGCACCGAAATCTGCGTCAGATCGACCTTCTGGTCGCGCGCAAGGTGCAAAAGCAGGTCGAGCGGACCTTCAAAACCGTGCACGTCGACGACGAGCGAGGGTTCGCCCGTCGTCCGCTCCGGGCCGTTGTCCTGCCAGACGGCCTCCATCGGCACCGGCCTTTGAGGCCGCTGCGCATTCGATGTCTCCGCACTTTTGGGCTGTGCCCCTGCCATCGTGCCGTCGCTCCATGGTGGCCGGCACGCGCCGCCTAGGCGACCGTTGCGACCAACCGCTCAAATTCATCGCGCAGCGCCGCCGTTTCGGCCGCCGCGCCGCCGGACCGGCGGGCCATGGCCGTCGCCCTGTCCGCGCGCTCCAGCGCCTTGCCCGACAATTGCGGCGCCGCCTCGGCAACCGGTCGCATTTCATCGAGTAGGCCGTTGCAGTGTAGAACGACGTCGCAGCCCGCCGAAAGCGAAGCCTTGGTCCGCTGCGAGAAATCCCCAGAAAGGGCATGCATGGACAGATCGTCGGTCATCAGCAGCCCGTCAAAACCGATCTGTGCGCGGATCACTTCGCCGATCACGCGCGATGATGTGGTCGCGGGGTTTTCGGCATCGAGTGCCGTGTAGACCAGATGGGCGGTCATCGCCATCGGCATGTCCGCCAACTGCCGGAACGGCTCGAAGTCGACCGCGGTCAGCGTATCGATATCCGCGTCGACCAGTGGCAGCGTCTTGTGGCTGTCGACCAGAGACCGGCCATGGCCGGGAATGTGCTTGATCACCGGCAGTACGCCGCCCTCGAGCAGCCCTTCGGCCGCCGCGCGGCCCATCTCGGCGACGCTTTGCGCATCATGGCCATAGGCGCGATCGCCGATCACATCGTGGGCGCCGGCAACAGGCACATCGAGGACCGGCAGGCAGTCCGCGTCGATGCCGAGCGGCAGCAGATCGGCCGCGTGCAGCCGGCTCATCAGCCGCGCCGTCTCAAGGCCCTGCGCCCGGTCTTTCCGGTAGAGCGCACCGAGCACGGCACCAGATGGATAATCGGGCGCGATCGGCTGGCGGATGCGCTGCACCCGCCCGCCTTCCTGGTCGATGAAGACGGGCGCGTCGGCACGGCCGACAATGTCGCGAAATTGCGCGGTCATGTCGGCGATCTCAGCCGCTTCGCCGATGTTGCGCGCAAAAAGGATCAGGCCCCAGGGCCGTTCACCGGCAAAGAACGCCGCCTCCTCGTCGGTCAGACGGGTGCCGGAACAGCCGAAGATGATCGCCTTTGATTCGGTCATGGCCCAGCATAACCGCTTGCCGGCAAAACGAAACGGGCGGCCAGGCGGCCCGCATGTGTGTCAGAGATCGCGCTTGGCGCCTAGCGGGCGACGAAGCAGTTTCCGCCGGACGCCTTGATGGAGTTGCACAGCGCGTTGGCATCGCCCGATCCGTTGGCGGCGACACGGACGCGATAGAAGGTGCCGCGCCCGTCGATCACCGCGCGCTGGATGCTCAGCCCCCGTCCGGCGATCAGATTGCCATATTGCTGCGACAGGCGGGTTGCCGTTGCCCGCGCGGCGGCCTCGGACGGCAGGGCCGCCAGTTGGACCGCAAAGCCGGTCGAGCCGCTGGTCGTTGTCACGGGAGCCGTGTCCTGTTGCGCTGGCGCAGCCGCCTGCGGGGCCGGCGCGGGTGCGGCAGCCGGCGCCGAAGCGACCTGCTGGCGGTTGACCACATTGACCGGCTGGTCCGACGGACGGTCGCGAATGACAGGCGGCGTCGCCGTAGTGGTCTGGACACGGCGAACGACGACCGGAGCCGTCTCAGCGGGCGCAGAGGCAGATGTCTGCGACGGCGCTGTCTGCGCTGGTGTATCATTGGTCGCTTCAGCAGCGGCCACCGATGCCTGTGGCGCGTCGGGTTCGGCGGCATCGGACACCGGAACGCCGGCCACAGTCTGCGGCGCGGCGGCAGCGGGCACTTCTTGCGCCACGACCGGACCGGTGGCGGCCGGCTGCTGTGAGGCCGGGTTCGCTGCGGCGGTTTCCACCGGCGCAGGCGCCCGCTCTTCGAGCGTGCCGTCCGGGCGAACGATCAACGTGCGCACGCGCCGTGGCGTGATCGGTGTGACGGCGTCGGACGTCGCGCTTTCGGTGCCGCCTTCGGTCAGTCGGTCTTCGGACTTTTCGCCAACCGCAACCGCAGCGGGAAGGCCGTCAGCCGGCGCGGTGGCGATATCCACCGGTTCCTCGGCGGTCGAAACGAGATTCTGCTGCGCCGGCGCCGCGGTGTCGCCATCGGCGAACACGGCGCGATCCTGGTTCGGCACGGTGGTGCCGCCCGGATCGTCCGGCTCGATCTTGACCGGCGTGTCGTCCGCCTCGACCAGAACCGGGCCTTCATCGACGGTGTCGCCACCGCCCGACAGTGCCAGCACGCCGCCGACACCGACGACCGCCAGCGCAGCGACCACAAGGCCGATCATCATGCCGCGGCGACCGGACCGTTCGGCCTGGGCCGGAGCGGCGCTGTCGGCCTCGGCGGCAAGATCAAGGCCGTCGGCGCTCCGCTCGGCGTTCAGATCATGGCTGACAAACTCCATGTCGCGGGCCAGTTCGGCTTCAAACTGGGCCGAATCGAACGCGTTGGTCATGGCGGCGGCGGTCGCCGCGCCCATCGCGCCATCGGCACCGTGATCGTCCGGCTGTCCGGCATCGAACGGCTGATGGTCCTGATCGTCGGCGAACATGGCGTCGGGGTCTGTGGCCGTCGCGGCCGATTGTTCATTGCCCTGGTCAAATTCCGGGACGTCGAAATCGCTGGCCGGCACCTCTTCGAACGCGGTCATGTCGACCGTATCGAGCACCGGCGCGGCCGCCCCGTTCGCCGCTGCGATGCCCGTCGCCGGCGCGGTCATGGCGCCCGCATTGTCATCAAACGCGAGGTCACCGGACAAGTCCGCATCGAGGGCGGACTGGAAATCAGCGTCCAGTTCGTCGAGCGTCCGTTCGACATCGCCTGCCGGGTCGTCGTTGGTGACCGCATCGGGCTGGCTGTCGGGCGTCGCCGGTTCATAGCCCATGATCGCGGCCAGTTCGTCGACCGGATCCAGCGGCTCGGGTTCGGCCAGCAGATCGTCGGCCGGCGTGGTATCGGCGGATGCGGGCGGCGCGAACGGGTCGTCGGCGACGGTGTCGGCGCCGTCAACGGCCGACAATTCCTCATCGAACGCGGCGGCGAAATCATCGTCGAAGCTCGGCGCTTCCGGCGCCGCAACGGCCATGTCGGGCTCCGGCACGGCGTCGGCTTGATCGGGCCAGTCGGCAGCGTGGGTGTCCGGCGCGGACGGTTCATCCCATATCGGGGCCGGAATGTCCGCCTGATCCGCTGCTAAGTCATCGGCAGGCGTCGGCTCAGCCGGCGCTGCCTCGAACAAAGCCGTCTCCGCCGGCGCCGGATCAAACGCCTCGGTCGGCAGCGTCTCGACCGCTTCGGCGGGCGTCTCGTCCGGTGTGGGGTCGATATCGTGTGCGGCAGGCGATTCGGTGACGGGCGCAAGGCCGGCATCGTCCGGAAGCGGTGCCATATCGTTCGCCAATGGGGCGGCCATGGCAGGCTCCGCATCGGCCACAGGCATATCGTCGGCGGGCGCGGGCGACGTGTCGCCGGCCAGCATCGCGGCCAATTCGTCTTCCAGTGACGCAGCTTCAGGTGCTGCTTCCGGCTCCGGAGCCGGCGTCGAAAGGAATGCGGGCACGTCCTCGACGGCATCGGCCGGCGGCACGGTCTCCGCCTCGGCCGGCACGGGCGGCCATGCCTCCATCACAGGCGCCGGTTCCGGCATGGGCTGTGAAAGCTCCGCCTCCATCGCCGGCGTGGATGGCGCGTCCATCGGCGATCGGACATGGAAATCGGGCTCGCCTCCGATAAAGGGCGGCAGGTCCACCGGCTCGGCACCCTCGGAGGCAATATCGTCGGTGGGCGCTTCCTGCGGCGCAAGTTCGGCAAGAAGCGCATCTTCGAGATCGATCTGCTGTTCGTCCGGTTGGGCGCGGCTTTCGGGTTCGAAGCCGGCAATCTGGGACAGTTCCAGCAGCGGATCGACCCCGCCTCGATCGTCGCTCGGCAGGTCGTCGTCGGAAATGAAGGGCTTGCGGTCGGCTGTGTCGGCCATGATAGCGGTCCTGAACTCTTACCCGGCAGGCCGGGTCGCACCCCGCCCCGCATTGACGCTACTGCCAGCGCAATATGGGCAAAACGTGACCCGCGATCACCGCATCTCGGTCGGCGCATCCACGCCCAGGATCGCAAGCCCGGAGCGCAACACGTTCAAGACGCCCTGCACGAGCCCCAGTCTGGCTTGCGTCAATTGTCGGTCGTTAACCTTAACAAAGCGTAAGGCGTCATCCGACGTACCCCGGTTCCAATGCGCATGCAGGGCGCTGGCGACGTCATGCAGGTAAAAGGCAAGCCGGTGCGGCTCACGCGCGGACGCCGCCGCCTCGATCAGGCGCGGATATTCGGTCAGCTTGCGCACCAGCGCGATTTCGCCCGGATCGGTCAGCCGGTCGAGCGCGGCCGGATCGGGCGCGATCGCACCCATCTGCTCGTTCGCCTGCCGCAGCACCGAGTGGCAGCGCGCCGACGCGTATTGGACGTAAAAGACCGGATTGTCCTTTGACTGCTCGGTGACCTTGGCGAAATCAAAATCGAGCGGCTCGGAGCTCTTGCGATAGATCATCATGAACCGCACCGCATCGCGGCCCACCTCGTCGACCACCTCGCGCAAGGTCACGAACTGGCCGGAGCGTTTGGACATCTTCACCGGCTCCCCACCCTTGTAGAGCTTGACGAGTTGGGTCAGCAGCACGGTCAGCGTCGCCTTGCCGCCCGAGACCGCGCGCGCCAACGCCTCCATGCGCTTGACATAGCCGCCATGGTCGGCGCCAAGGACGAAGATCATCTCGTCGAAGCCGCGCTCGAACTTGTCAACGAAATAGGCCACATCGGCGGCGAAATAGGTGTACTGCCCGTCAGATTTGACGAGCGGCCGGTCGAGATCGTCGCCGACATCGGTCGACTTGAACAGCGTCTGTTCGCGATCTTCCCAATCGTCCGGCAACTGGCCCTTGGGCGGCGGCAGCGTGCCCTTGTAGACATGGCCCTTCATGGTCAGATCGTTGATCGCGCCGCGGATTTTCCGGGCGCCATCGGCATGCAACTGCCGTTCGGAGAAGAAGACGTCGTGATGGACGTTGAGCGCCGCCAGATCGGCCTTGATCATCTCCATCATCGCGTCGATGGCAACATCCGTTGCGATGCGCAGCGCCTCATCCTGCGGCATCGTCAGAAGCGTCTCGCCATGGGCCTCGGCCAGCGCCGCGCCCACGGGCTTGAGATAGTCGCCCGGATAAAGCCCCTCGGGAATCGCGCCGATATCCTCGCCCAGCGCCTCGCGATAGCGCAGCAGCACGGAGCGGCCGAGCGCGGTCACCTGCACGCCGGCATCGTTGATGTAATACTCCTTGACCACATCGTGGCCGGCAAAGGCTAAAAGGTTGGCGAGCGTGTCGCCGACCACCGCGCCGCGGCAATGGCCCACATGCATCGGCCCGGTCGGATTGGCCGAGACATATTCGACATTGATGTTGACGCCCTGCCCCACCGCGCTGCGGCCATAGGCGGTGCCCTTGTCGAGAATTTCGGCCAGTTGCGCGGTCCAGAAACCGTCCGACAAGCGCAGATTAACAAAACCCGGCCCGGCCACGGACGCTTCGCTGACATCGGCGTCGTTCATGATCGCATCGGCAATGCGCTGCGCCAGATCGCGCGGATTCAGACCAGCCTTCTTGGCCAGCACCATGGCGGCATTGGTCGCCAGATCGCCATAGTCGGGATCGCGCGGCGGCTCGACCTGAATGCGCGACAGGTCCAGCGCCGACCCGTCGGCGGCGGTCAGGTCCATCCGCTGGACGGCATCGGTGATGCGGTCGCGAAACAGGGCGAAAATGTTCATCAAACGATCCTGAAGGGCTCTTGGCCGGCGTCACAGCGCTGGCGTTTGCGCGGCTCGCTAACGCAAATCAGGTGTCCGGTCAAACAGGCGCCGATGCTCTGAAAGCGCGAACGTGTCGGTCATGCCGGCAATGTAGTCCGCCACCCGGATCGCCAATTGGTCCTCGTCCAGCGCGGTCACCGCATCGGCCCATTCGCCGCCCATCAGCTTCGGCGATCGCATGAAACGGCCGAACAAATCTTCCACCACCGCCTCGGCCTGGACACGCACGCGCATCACCTCCTCATGGCGGTAGAGATGATCGAACAGGAAGCGTTTGAGGCCCGCCTCACGCGCCGCCGTGGCGGCCGAAAAGCGCGCCAGCGTCTCGCCCGCATCGTGAATGTCGGCGACCGATGTCGGTGCGAGCCGGTCGATATTGGCCGCCGTCGCGGTGATCACATCCTCGACCATCGCCGTCATCACCCGGCGCGTCATCTCGTGCGCGCGCCGACCGTCATCAAGACCGGGAAAAAGATCGTCAACCATGGCCAATGCATCGCCTGCCAGCGGTACGCCGCGCAACATGTCGAAGGTCAAAAGGCCGGCCCGCAGCCCGTCATCGAGATCGTGCGTGTTGTAGGCTATATCGTCGGCGATCGCCGCCGCCTGCGCTTCAAGGCCGGCATGGCGCCCGACCTCCAGATCGTGGCCCTCAAGATAGTCGGCGATGGCACGCGGCAGCGGCTTGCCGCCGGAAGGCGTTTCCGATGCGGCATCGGTCAAAGGGCCATTGTGCTTGACCAGGCCCTCCAGCGTCTCCCAGGTCAGGTTGAGACCATCGAACGCCGCATAGCGCCGCTCCAGCCGTGTGACGACGCGCAGCGCCTGGGCGTTGTGGTCGAACCCGCCATGGCCGGCCATCAGCGCATCGAGCACATCCTCGCCGGTATGGCCGAACGGCGTGTGGCCGAAATCGTGGACCAGCGCCACCGCCTCGGCCAGATCGTCGTCCAGCCGGAAGGCACGCGCCAGCGCCCGGGCGATCTGCGCCACCTCGATCGTGTGGGTCAGCCGCGTGCGGTAATGGTCGCCCTCATGGCTGAAAAAGACCTGCGTCTTGTGTTTGAGCCGCCGGAACGCGGTCGAATGGATGATCCGGTCACGGTCGCGCTGAAACGGCGTCCGCGTCGGGCTTTCGGGCTCTTCGATCAGCCGGCCACGGCTTTTCGCCGGATCGGTGGCATAGGCCGCCCGTCCGCCGAAGCCGAAACCGATATCGCCGAACCGCCCTGCCATGGCGCGTCGCTGCCTTTCCCCTGCGCCAACGCATATTGACGCCGGCCCCGCCCGTCCATACCTTCCGGTCAACAAATCCGAACCGGCGCGCACGCCGAAAGGAACCATGATGACCGCACACGACCAGACGATGACGGACAAGCACGTCTCGGTGACCGACGCCGCCTTCGCGCGCGTCGCCAAGGTGCTGGAGGGCGAGCCGGACAAGGACGCGCTGCGCGTGTCCGTCGAAGGCGGCGGCTGCTCGGGCTTTTCCTACAAGTTCGATCTCGTCTCGGGCCGCAACGACGATGATGTGGTGCTTGAAAAAGACGGCGCAACCATCTTGGTTGACGAGCTTTCTCTGGTTTACATGGGCGGCTCGGTGATCGATTTCGTCGACGATCTGATCGGCCAGTCCTTCCAGATCAAGAACCCGAACGCGGTCGCCAGTTGCGGCTGCGGCACCTCGTTCACCATCTGACCCGACACCCCTCGCCCGGACCCGCCCGCCGTGAAGATCGCCACATGGAACATCAACGGCGTCAAGGCGCGCATCGACACGGTGCTGAGTTGGCTGGAACAGTCCAAGCCCGACATTGCGTGCCTGCAAGAAATCAAGTCGGTCGACGAGAATTTCCCGCGCGAGGCCTTCGAGGCGCTCGGCTACAATGTCGAAACCCACGGCCAGAAGGGGTTCAACGGCGTTGCGATCTTCTCGCGCCTGCCGTTTGACGAGGTCAATCGCGGCCTGCCGGGCGATGATGGCGACGAACAGGCCCGCTTCATCGAGGGCGTCTTCTCGACCGACGAGGGCGTTTTGCGCGTTGTCTCGCTTTATCTGCCCAACGGCAATCCGGTCGATTCGGAGAAATTTCCCTATAAGCTCGGCTGGATGGAGCGTCTCGATGCCTGGGCGCGCGACCGTTTGGCGCTTGAGGAACCCTTGGTGCTGGCCGGCGACTATAACGTAATCCCGATGCCCGAGGACTGTCATGATCCGGATGTGTGGGAGGGCGATGCGCTCTACCGGCCCGAAAGCCGCGGCGCGTTCCGCCGGCTCGCCAATGCCGGCTTCACCGACGCGCTGCGCTCTGTCTCCGATGCGCCGGAAACCTATACATTCTGGGACTATCAGGCCGGCGCCTGGCAGAAGAACAACGGCATCCGGATCGACCATCTGATGCTGTCGCCCGAAGCGGCAAACCGGCTTGAAGCGGTCGATGTCGAAAAGCATGTGCGCGGCTGGGAAAAACCGTCCGACCATGTTCCGGTTGTCGCGCAGATGGCTTTCTAGCGCGTCGCTGCCAGGATCGGGCGCGCGGCCCACAGTCACGGCTGGCCAAGCCCCTACCCCTCAAAAGCTGCTCCATCGCGGCGGCGATAAATGCCGCTGATTCGTCGATGTGCCGACCGAACTGGTTCGAACGGCCGGTTCGCGCTATGGTCGTCTTGCCGCATCAGGGACAGGGGGAGAGGCCCGATGACTGGATCACGAGAAGTTGGCCCCGCCGCCACAGCGCAGAACCAGATCTTCGACCTGGTGATGATCAAGCCGACACACTATGACCGCGATGGCTACCCCATCCAATGGCTGAGATCGGCCATTCCCTCCAACACGCTCGCATCGCTGAACGGGCTGGCCGAGGACGCCCGCGCCCGTAACGTTCTGGGCCCGCAGACCGAGCTTCGGCTGCATACCTATGACGAGACGAACCGCCGGGTCGACACCAGGCGGATCATCCGGATGATCCGCAAATCCGGCGGACAGTGCCTGATTGCGCTGGTCGGCGTGCAGTCCAACCAGTTTCCCCGCGCCGTCGACCTGGCCCGCCCCTTTGTGGCGGCTGGCCTTCCTGTCTGTATCGGCGGATTTCACATCTCCGGCTGCATCGCGATGCTGCCAGAACTGCCGGCCGACATCCGCCAGGCACAGGAAATGGGCATCTCCTTCTTCGCCGGCGAAGCCGAGGAAGGCCGTTTCGATGCAGTCCTGCGCGACGCCATGGCCGGTCAATTGGCGCCGCTCTACAACCACATGAACGATCTGCCGAACCTGCAGGGCGAGCCGGCGCCCATCCTGCCGCAAAAGCATCTGAGCCGGACCGCCGGGTCCCTGTCGAGTTTCGATCTGGGGCGCGGCTGCCCCTATCAGTGCTCGTTCTGCACGATCATCAATGTCCAGGGCCGCAAGAGCCGGTTTCGCTCGCCCGATGATCTGGAGCGCATCATCCGCGAGAACTATGCACAGGACATTCGCCGGTTCTTCATCACCGACGACAATTTCGCCCGCAACCGCGATTGGGAGGCGTTGTTTGACCGGCTGATCGCGTTGCGCGAGGGCGACTGCCCGAACATCGGGTTCACCATTCAAGTCGACACGCTCTGCCACAAAATCCCGAATTTCATCGAAAAGGCATCGCAAGCCGGCGTCCGGCGCGTGTTCATCGGGCTTGAGAACATCAACCCAACCAACCTTATCGCCGCCAAGAAGATGCAGAACAAGATCACCGACTACCGGGAGATGCTTCAGAAATGGCGCGACCATGGCGCGATCACGGCGGCAGGGTACATTCTTGGCTTTGACGGTGACACGAAGGAAACCATCCTCAGGGACGTGGAGATCATCAAGCGCGAACTGCCGCTCGATATTCTCGAATTCTTCTACCTGACGCCGCTGCCCGGCTCCGAGGACCACAAGAACCTGCTGCTGGACGGCGTGTGGATGGACCCGGACATGAACAAATACGACCTGTTCAACCGCGTCACGCACCATCCGCACATGTCCGACGCCGAATGGGAGGAGGCCTATCAGGCAGCCTGGGAGGCGTTCTACTCCCGCGAGCATATCCGGACGGTGCTGCAAAGGGTGGCCGCCAATCCCGTCGGCCGGCCGAGCACAACGCTGACGACGCTGCTGTGGTTCAAGCTGGTCAGCGCACATGAAGGCGTTCATCCGCTCGAAGGCGGCGCCCTGAGGATCAAGCATCGCCGCGACCGGCGGCATGGGCTGCCGCGCGAGAACCCGCTGGTCTTCTATCCCAAATACTGGGTCGGGAGCGTCGTGAAGGGCTGGCGCTACCTGACCGAGTATCGGGCGTGCAAGGCCATTCTCGATGAGGTGCTCAAGTCACCCGATCGCTACGCCTACACGGACCTTGCCATCGAGCCTCCGGAAGCGGACGAGTTCGATGCGCTCGATCTCTATCACGCGACCGCCGGCGGCGAGGATGCGGTTGCGCGCAAGCGGCGCAACGATGCGATCCGTGAGGAGGTCAAACTGGCCGACGCGTAAAGCGCTCCTGTCGCTATGTCCGGGCACCACCTCGGCTCGACAACCGGCAATTGTGTGATCGCCGATTGTGTGAAACACTCTGCGGGCCGGAGGTGCGTCGTGATGAAACGCTGTCTCGCAGTCTTTTTGGCGACCGGGGTTATCGCCCTGTCCACGCCCGTTCTTGCCCAGAAAATGTCTGGACCGGACGTGCCCTGCACCTGCCGCTTCAAGGGACAGGACGTCCCGGTCGGTCAGACCATGTGCCTCGACCTGCCGTCCGGCGACGTGCTGGCGACATGTGGACGCGTGCTCAACAACACCGCGTGGAAACCCTTGCAGCAGGGCTGCCCGGTTCCGGGCCTGTCATGACCGCCGCCCGCTCGAGCTATGCATGAGTAGTCAGGAAGCGGTTCACAACGAGCGGATCAAGCTCACAGCCAATTATCTGAACGGCACCGCGATAGCGATTCTGGCAATTGGCGGGTTTGCCCCGGTGGTGTCCTATGCCACGAACACACGTAGCGATCCCGTCGAGATCATTGCCACGGTGAGCGTTGGCTGTCTTATCACGAGCAGCTTTTTGCACTATATTGTCCGCAGATCATTGGGCAGAATGCGATGACAGACGTTGAATTCCTGATCGCTGCCAGCATCATCCCTATCGGTTCGGTACTGATGGGGCTGGTAATACTGTTTTTGACGCAGGACTAGCCGCCGCCGGAGCCAGCCATTCGGCTCCGTGAAACAACGGCCTCAGCGGCTCGCCATTTCCTCGGCCAGCACCATCGCGGTGCGGCGGTCGGCCTCCGACGACAGCGCGAATGCTTCCTCGTGGACGGGCCGGATCCAGGCCCGGTCCTGCGGCCCGGCCCGGTTGAGGGCGGCCGTCAGCATCGACAGGCCGCGCACGGTCTGGCCGCGCTCGAACAGCATCTGGCCGAGCATGGCTTGCGCGCCGACATGGCCCTTGCCGGCCGAAAGGTTGAACCAGCGCGCGGCTTGACGCGGATCGGCATGGCCGCCCTCGCCGTAGAGCAGCATGCGGCCTAGTTCGAACTGGGCGTTGGGCTCGCCAAAATTGGCCGCCGCCTGCCAGTAGAGTTCGCGCGCCTGCGCCGGATTGGCCACCACGGGCGAATTGGGAATGCCGCGCTGCACATAGCTGGCAAGCGAGACCAGCGCATTGGCGACGAACGTGGATTCCTGCGAGCCGGGCGCTGCGCCCTCGCGCACGATGCCCTGAAACAGCTTGAAGGCTTCGTAATCGTTTTCGGCAACGCCGTCGCCGGCGGCATACATGTGCGCCAGCTTCCAGCGGGCGCCGGAATGGCCCTGTTCTGCGGCATCGCGATAGGCGCGGAAGGCCTCGTCCTTGTTGCCGCTCTGATAGGCGGTAAAGCCGAACCGGAACAGCGACCGAATGCTGTTATGGGCGGGTGCCGACGACACCCCGCCCTGCTCGTCGAACGCATGGGCCGCCGGGACGGCGGCTGCGGCAACACACGCCGCAAGGCCGAGGGCGAGAACGCCCCCGAACCAGTCCTTGAACGCAAACTGCGACATCAAATGTCCGCGTAACACTGTTTTTCCTTCGCCCCGCCCGGATGGGTCACCGCGCCATGGCGCGCATCGCCAACCGTCTGGGCATATTTCCATAGCGTGCCGGACGTGTAGTCCGTCTCACGCGGTTTCCATTCCTTGCGGCGCGCCGCCAGTTCGTCCTCGCTCAGCGCCACATCCAGTATCCCCTCGACGGCATCGATGGTGATCTCGTCGCCATCGCGCAACAGCCCGATCGGCCCACCGACCGCCGCTTCCGGCCCGACATGGCCAATGCAGAAGCCGCGCGTCGCCCCCGAAAAGCGGCCATCGGTGATCAGCGCCACCTTGTCGCCCATGCCCTGGCCATAGATCGCCGCCGTCGTCGACAGCATCTCCCGCATGCCGGGTCCCCCCTTCGGACCCTCAAAACGGATCACCAGCACCTCACCGGCCTCATACTTGCCGTCGCGGACGGCCTCAAAGCACGCTTCCTCACTGTCGAAACAGCGCGCCGGGCCGGTGAATTTCAGCCGCTGCATGCCGGCGACCTTCACGATCGCCCCGTCCGGCGCCAGATTGCCCTTCAGCCCGACAACGCCACCTGTCTTGGTGATCGCCTTGTCGACCGGATAGACAACGTCCTGCTCGTCGTTCCAGCGCACATGCTCCATGTTTTCGGCCAAAGTGCGGCCAGTCACGGTCATGCAATCGCCATGCAGGAAGCCACCGTCGAAAAGCGCCTTCATCAGGAGCGGAATGCCGCCGGCCTCGAACATATCCTTGGCGACATATTTGCCGCCCGGCTTGAGGTCCGCCACATAGGGCGTCTTCTTGAAGATCTCGGCGACGTCGAACAGATCGAATTCAATGCCGCATTCATGGGCGATCGCCGGCAGGTGCAGGGCCGCATTGGTCGACCCGCCCGATGCGGCAACGACCGCTGCGGCATTTTCCAGCGCCTTGCGCGTGACGATGTCGCGCGGGCGGATGTTGCGGGCGATCAGTTCCATCACCTTTTCGCCGGCGGCGAAGCCGAACCGGTCGCGAATTTCGTAAGGCGCCGGCGCGCCGCACGAATAGGGCAGCGAAAGGCCGATCGCCTCGGCAACGGTGGCCATCGTGTTGGCGGTGAACTGCGCCCCGCACGAGCCTGCCGACGGGCAGGCCACCTGCTCGAGCTCGGCCAGATCGTCATCGCTCAGATTGCCGACCGAATGCTGGCCCACAGCCTCGAAAACATCCTGCACCGTCACCTGCCGGCCCTTGAAGGTGCCGGGCAGGATCGAGCCGCCATAGATGAAGACGGACGGCACGTTCAGCCGCACCATGGACATCATCATGCCCGGAAGCGACTTGTCGCAGCCCGCAAGACCGACAAGCGCGTCATAGCAATGGCCGCGCATCGTCAGTTCGACCGAATCGGCGATCACGTCGCGCGAGACGAGCGAGGCCTTCATGCCCTGATGGCCCATGGCAATGCCGTCGGTGACGGTGATCGTGCAGAATTCGCGCGGCGTGCCATTGGCCGCGGCAACGCCCTTTTTGACCACCTGTGCCTGCCGCATCAGCGCAATGTTGCAGGGCGCGGCCTCGTTCCAGCATGAGGCGACGCCGACCAGCGGCTGCGCGATCTCCTCGGACGACAAACCCATCGCATAAAGATAGGAGCGGTGCGGCGCACGCGCCGGCCCGACCGTCGTGTAACGGCTGGGCAGTTTGGATTTGTCGAATACAGGCTTGTCCATTGTGGTCCGATCCTTGTCGCTTGTCCCTTGGGGCAACGCGAAGTCACCCGCCGGGCAGCGCGCATCCGGGTTGCGCGCGGTTTATGACGGAAAAGGGGCGTCCTCCCCCGTACGCTCCTTAGCGGAAATCTTTGCCGGTAAGTGTTGCCGAATCGTCACAAAGCGTGATGCCCGGGCGCATTTTCTCATGGCCCATGCCGCTTTACGGCCCGTCGGCGCCATGTCACGCTCGATGCACCGTCAATGGAGCCGCGCCATGATCAACCGAACGCTTCTTGCAACCCTTACCCTCATCGCCCTTCCGCTGGCCGCCCATGCTCAGGAAGCGGCCGATGCCGTCGCGCCGGAAGCGACGACCGAGACCGCGTTTGCCGGCACTTCGCCGGCCGTGCAAGCCGCATTGGATGCCAAACAGTCCGGTCAGGCGATCATCGCGCAGGACTGGATGGTCGCCGCCGCCAACCCGCTGGCCGTCGAAGCGGGTGCGCGCGTGCTGGAGGCCGGAGGTTCGGCGGCCGATGCGATGGTCGCCGTCCAGGCGGTGCTGGGTCTGGTCGAACCGCAATCGTCCGGGATCGGCGGCGGAGCGTTTCTGGTCTGGTACGATGCAGAAAGCGAAACCGTGACGACGCTGGACGGACGCGAAACCGCGCCGCTCGCCGCAACGCCGCGCTTGTTCCAGGACGAGGCCGGCGAACCGCTGCAGTTCTTCGATGCCGTCGTCGGCGGACGCTCGGTCGGTACGCCCGGAACGCCAGCGCTGATGGAAGAAGCGCATAGGCGTTGGGGCACCGCCAATTGGGGCAGCCTGTTTGACGATGCGATCGCCCTCGCCGAAGACGGCTTTTCCGTCTCGCCTCGGCTGGCATCGCTGATCGCCCGCGATGCCGAGCGCCTGTCGCGATTCGAGACGACGGCGGCCTACTTCCTGCCCGGCGGCGAGCCGCTTGCCGAAGGTGCCATGCTGCAAAATCCCGAATATGCCCAGACGCTCCGCGCGATGGCCCGCGAAGGCGCCCGCGCCATCTATGAGGGCCCGATCGCCGAAGCGATTGTCGATACCGTGCGCAACGCGCCCGGCAATCCCGGCGTTCTGTCGCTCGACGATCTCGACCTTTACGCGGTCAAGGAGCGAGACGCGGTCTGCGTGCCCTATCGCGGGCATGATGTGTGCGGCATGGGACCACCCTCCTCCGGTGCGCTGACGGTCGGCCAGATCCTCGGCATGCTCGACAATTTCGATCTGGGTGCACTCGGTCCGGACGATCCAGAAAGCTGGCGGCTGATCGGCGATGCTTCGCGCCTCGCCTTCGCCGATCGTGGCCGCTACATGGCCGACAGCGACTTCGTGCCTGTTCCCGTCACCGGCCTTGTCGATCCGGACTATCTGGCCGAACGCGCCGCGCAGCTTGAGACCGATGCCGCACTTACGGACGTCGCACCCGGCGAACCGACCTTCGATCACGCCCTTCTTTGGGCCGATGACGAAGCGCTCGAACTGCCCTCGACCAGCCATATCTCGATCGTCGATGCGGCCGGCAATGCGCTGTCCATGACGACGACCATCGAAAATGCCTTCGGCTCGCGGCTGATGGCGCGCGGCTTCCTGCTCAACAACGAGCTGACCGATTTTTCCTTCCGCACTCACCGCGACGGCGTGCCGATCGCCAACCGGGTCGAACCGGGAAAACGTCCGCGCTCTTCCATGGCGCCAACCATCGTCATGCGCGATGGCGCGCCTGTCCTCGTTATCGGCTCGCCCGGCGGAAGCCGCATCATCGGCTATGTCGCCAAATCGATCATCGCCCATATCGACTGGGGTATGAATGTGCAGGAGGCGGTCGCGATGCCGCATCTGGTCAACCGGTTCGGCACCTACGATCTCGAAGACGGGACCGATGCGACGGGTCTGGCCGAACCGCTTGCCGTCATGGGTTTCGAGACCAATCTGCGCGATCTTAATTCCGGCCTCCACGCCATCGCCATCGGCGACGGGCTTGAGGGCGGTGCCGATCCGCGCCGCGAGGGCATCGCGCTGGGTCAGTAAGGCGATGTGATCCGGCCGCTCTCCTGTGCCGTAACAGAGGCAGGAGAGCGAACGGCATGGCCAAAACACTGAAAATCTTTGCCCGCCTACGAGACGCCGCCGGTATCCGGCGGACGGATCCGCCCGCCACGTCGTATCCCCGCACGCCATCGGCACGCGTGAACAGTCCGTCCACGGTCGGCGCACTGGCATTCCGCGTTCCCGCATCCCATCTGACAAGCGACGCAATTCCGCAAAGGGAGAATTCGTGATGACTGCCCGCACCAACAAGGCCCTCGACATGGCCCGGATGATGATCAAGCAGGCCAAGCTGCTCAAGGGCGCCGGCCTGATCGCCGAAGCCACTGATCTCGCCAAGCGCGCCATTGCGATCAACACGCTGGGTCACGAAAGCCTGCGCCTGCAGGTCCAGCCCGTTCGGATCGCCGACCGCCGCCGCTGATCGCGCCGTTCGACGGACCGGGCGCTTCGTCCGGTCTATTGCTCTTCCAGCGTTTCCTTGACCTTTGTGGCCAATTGCTTGAGCGAAAATGGCTTGGGCAGAAAACCGAACTGGGCGCCTTCCGGCAGGTTTTTCGCGAACGCATCCTCGGCATAGCCCGACACGAAGATGAATTTGATGTCGGGATGGTCCTTGCGCAATTCGCGCAGCAGCGTCGGCCCGTCCATCTCCGGCATCACCACGTCCGAGACCACCAGATCGACCGGACCGTCGGCCTCGGCCATCACATCCAGCGCCTCCATCCCGTCACCCGCCTCCAAAACCGTGTATCCACGCGAGGTCAGGGCCCGGACACCGCCCATGCGCACCGCATCCTCATCTTCGACCAGAAGAACCGTAGCCGAACCCGAAAGATCGCGCTTTTCCGTGTCTGCCGCCGGCTCCTTGCGCGCCGGCGCTGCCTCTTCGCCGGCATCCGCCTCGGCCTCATGGCGCGGCAGCAGAATGGTGAAGGTCGTCCCCTCGCCTTCCACCGATGAGGCATAGATGCCGCCGCCGGTCTGCTTGATGATGCCGTAGACCATCGACAGGCCAAGCCCCGTACCCTTGCCCACTTCCTTGGTGGTGAAGAATGGCTCAAAGATCTTCTCGAGGACATCGGCGGGAATGCCGGTGCCCGTATCGGCCACCTCGATTGCCACATAGTCGCCCGGCTCGATGCCGGGCGTTTCCATGCCGGCAACCTCGTCGGCGGGGAGGTTGCGCGTGGCGATCGACAATTCGCCCCCGCCAGCCATCGCATCGCGCGCATTGACCGTCAGGTTGACGATCACCTGCTCGAACTGGCCTAGATCCGCCTTGACCGGCCAGAGATCGCGCCCGTGTTCGATGGTCAGTCTGATGTCGTTGCCGATCAGCCGGCTCAGCAGCATGCGCAGATCGGCCAGCACGTCGGTGAGCGACAGCACTTCGGGCCGCAGCGTCTGGCGCCGCGAAAACGCCAGCAACTGCCGCACGAGCGACGCGGCACGATTGGCATTCTGCTTGATGTTCATGATGTCCGGAAAGGACGGATCGGAGGGGCGGTGATTGCTGAGCAGCAGGTCAGACGCCATGATGATGGCGGTCAGCACATTGTTGAAATCATGCGCGATGCCGCCGGCAAGCTGGCCGACCGCCTGCATCTTCTGGCTTTGCGCCATCTGCGCTTCGAGCGCCTTTTGTTCGGTCGTGTCCATCGCGTGGACGATCGCCGCTTCCTCAAGGCCCGCATCGGCATCCGATCCCTCGATCGGATTGGCGACCGCATTGACGAAAATGCGGACATGGCGCTCGGCGCCCTCGCCCGGAAGCACCGTGTCGAACGGCTCGATGTTCGCCCGGTTTCCCTTCGCGGCATCGAACGCCTTTTCGAACCGCTCGAGATCGCGCTCATGAATGATGGTGTCGAACTTGACGCGCCGCGCCAGCGCGTCGTGGTCGACGACCGCGCCGAACAGGCCCGCAAACGAGGCGTTGGTGCGCAAGATGCGGCCGTCGGCATCGAGCGCGGCGATCGCCATCGGTGTCGAATTGAAGAAACGGCTGAACCGCACCTCGGCGCTGCGGAGATCCTGTGCGCTGTCGGCGCCCTGCGCACGGTTCAGCACGATCGTACGCATCGGACCCGGATCGCCATTGCTGGCGGTCTGCACGCGATGGATCAGTTGCACCGGCAGGCTCTCGCCGTTCGACTTGGCCAGTTCGACATCGACGATGGCGCTGCGCACCTTGCCCGGTTCGGCCTTGATCGCGGTCAGCAACTGCACGCTGGCGCTGACCACAATGTCCGACAGCATCATCTCGCCGGGCACGAACCCGGTCAGGTCGATGCCGAGCCATTCGGCGAGCGTTGCGTTGACATACTGGATGTGCCCGCCCGGATCGGCGGCGAAAAAGCCGGCCGGCGCGCGGTCCAGATGATCGATCGCCTTCTGCAGTTCGAGAAAATATTGCTCCTGCTGCAGGCGCTCGGCGGAAATGTCGGCAATACGCCACGATTTCATCGCCTTGCCCGAGCCGCCGGGCATCACATGCACGCTCGCACGATACCATCGCGGTTCGCCCCGGGCCTTGCCCAGCCCGTTCAGAAGACGGAACTCTTCCTCAGCATCAAGGCCGCGCGCGGCGCTGTTGGCGAGCCTGTAGAGCGCGTTGGCCGCATCGTCATGGCGCGACAGGACCGCCTCAGGCGCCTGTATTTCGACATCATCATCCGCACCCACCAGCGTCCGATAGGCACCATTGGCGAAAATCACCGCGTCGGACGCGTCCGTGATGCAAATTCCCTCATGCAGGCTTTCAACGAACTCGTCGACGATTGCGCCCTCCCGCCGCCCGCTCGAAAAGCCGACCAGTCCGATCACCGATGCAAACAGGTAAAAGACGCCGACCATCGCCAGAATGCCGAGCAGGGCCAGAAGGAAGCCCTCGTCGATGGCGTCGCGATAGAAATAGAGCACGATCGTCATGGCCACAGACACCAGGCCCACTGCGATCAGCCGGCCCGTGGCCGAAGGCCCGCCTTCCTTCCGCGCGTTCCGTGCGCGGCCACCGGCGCCGTGCGTTGCCTTGGCCATCACGTATGTCCGCCGCTTGTGTCCTGAACCATGCGCGACCGGTTGAATCACAATCCATCTGCGCGGAAAAGCCCCGAGGGCAAAAATTTGTCACAGTGCTCGGGACTTGTTAGCAAACGACGCAGCAGTGAGGACCGCCCATGGACTGGTTGACCGGATTGTTCAGTGACCCCGACACGGCGACGGCCGCCTATGGCCTGGTCGGGCTGGTGTTGCTGCTGGCGCTGGTCTTTGCGTTCACCCGCATGCGCCATATGCGCCGCGGCATGTTCATCGCCGGCGGACGCAAACATCGGCTCGCCGTCCTCGACGCGACCGCGATCGACAATCGCAGGCGCCTCGTTTTGGTGCGCCGCGACGATGTCGAACATCTGCTGCTGATCGGCGGCAGCAATGACGTGGTCGTCGAGACCGGATTTGCCGGGGCCGCGGACAATGACGAGGCAGCGTCTTCGGAACAGCGGCAGAACGCGACCGCGCCGGCAAAGCCGGTCGAGCAGCTCCCGGCTTTGGCACGGCCCGCGGCCAGGACCGAGCCGAGCCGGCCGGCATCGGCCAAACCGGTCGCACCGGAAACCCAAGCACCCGCGCCGCGTGTCGCAGCGGCCGAACCGGTGCGCCCGCCGCAATCTTCTGAAATCAGGCGCGAGCCGTCGCCGCATCCCGAGCGACGCATTGAACCAAAGAGCGAGCCGCGCGTCGAACCACGGCTTGACCAGCCACCTCAGGCGCCCACCCAGGCGGCGATACGCGCCGAACCGCGTCTTGACCCGCAACCCCGTTCGCCGGAAAGGCCGCAGGCCGCTCCGCCGGTGCAACCCGCCGCACAGCCAGGCGTCGCACAGTCAAGTGCCGCGCGTCCGGCTCCAGCGACAGCCGGCGCCAATGCCGACGATACGCTTGACGACGAAATGGACAAGCTCCTGGAGGGTCTGCTGGACACGCCAGCCGACCAGCGCTGACCGCCGTCGCGGTCAGCCACCCTGGAAAACGCGGACGCTATGACGTCGATGGCGTTCTTCAGTCGTCGCGATAGACCTTTTCGCGTCGCTCGTGCCGTTCCTGGGCTTCCAGTGACAGGGTGGCGATCGGCCGTGCATCCAGACGCTTGACGCCGATCGGATCGCCGGTCTCCTCGCAAAAACCATAGGTCCCGTCATCGATCCGCTTGATCGCCATGTCGATCTTGTTGATCAGCTTGCGCTGGCGGTCGCGCGCGCGCAGTTCGATGGCCCGGTCGGTCTCCGAGGTGGCGCGGTCGGCAATGTCCGGATGGTTGGCGCTGTCGCGCTGGAGGTTCTCGAGCGTTTCACGCGATTCGCGCAACAGATCGTTTTTCCAGCCGGTCAGCTTGTCGCGGAAATAGGCCCGCATCCTGTCATTCATGAACGGTTCGTCTTCGCTGGGCTCGTATCCCTTGATCGTGATCTCGTCAGCCATTGCGTGATCCCTGAATGAAGATTGGCCGCTGTATAATCTCACCCCGCCCCTGCCACAAGTTGCAATTCCGTGAAATGCCAGTGGTTTTTCGCCTCCACGGAAAGCCTCTGCGAAGCAGCATTTCTTGAGCCTTTTGAACGATTGCGCCGACGTGCCGCGCGCGATATGGCCTTGGGTGGCGGCAAGGCGCCGAAGCGGGAGAACGCGATGAGCAGGCTTTTTTTGTTGCGCCATGCCAAGGCCGAATGGGCCGGTCCCGGCCAGCGCGATTTCGACCGGGTTCTGGCCGCATCGGGTGTCGAGGATGCCAAGGCGCTCGCCGCCGCCATGGTCGAGCAGGACCTGCTGCCCGAAAAGGTGATCTGTTCCTCGGCGGTCCGGGCGCGGCAGACGCTGGACGCGATCAACACGGTGCACGACTTTTCCGCGCTGACCAGCTACGACCAGAACCTTTATGCCACCGATGCGCCCGGCTATCTGGAAGTGGCGGCAAATGCCGGATTTGACGGCGATCTGATGCTGGTCGGCCACAATCCGATGCTCGAAGACGTGGCGATCGCGCTCGCATCGGGCGGCGACGAGGCGCTGGTCGACGATCTGCAGATGGGGTTCCGCACGTCCGGCCTTGCGGTGATCGCGCTGGACGGGCCGCTGGCCGATATCGAAAAGCTCGCCGGACGGCTCGAAGCCTATCTGACGCCCGCCGGATCGTGAGCCCGGCAGTCCCGTCCCTTCCACCGCGCGGCGCAAGCGCCTATATCGCGGTAGCGCATTGATCCGGGACGCGGGGGCACATCACATTTGAACCGACTGACCTCGCTGGGCGACGAAGCCCTGATTGCTCTCGATACGGCAGCCGGCCGGGCGGCCGGCCTGTTCAACCCCAATGTGCGTCTGGGCGTGACCGGGCTGTCGCGAGCCGGCAAGACCGTGTTCATCACGGCGCTCGTCCACAATCTGATCCATGGCGGGCGGTTGCCGCTCTTCGATGTGGCCCATTCGAACCGCCTGGCGCGCGCCTTCCTCGAACCGCAACCCGATGACGGCGTGCCGCGCTTTGCCTATGAGGACCATGTGCGGACGCTGGTCGACGAGCGCATCTGGCCCGATTCGACCCGGTCGATCAGCCAGTTGCGGCTGACAATCGACTATGAGAGCGCCTTGGCCTGGAACCGGCTCTTCGGCCGCGGCCGGCTGCATGTCGACATTATCGACTATCCGGGCGAATGGCTGCTCGACCTGCCGCTTCTGGGCAAGGATTTTGCGGTCTTTTCGGAAGAAGCCGAAAGCGCGGCCCGCAGCCCGGCGCGCCAGGCGGTCGCCGCCGACTGGCTGGCGATCGCCGACGGTGTCGACCCCGATGCGGACGCCGACGAAGTGCTGGCCGGAAAGCTGGCCGAAACCTTCCGCGCCTATCTGACCGAATGCCGCGCCGCCAATCTGGCGTTGTCGACCCTGCCGCCCGGCCGGTTCCTGATGCCCGGCGACATGGACGGCTCGCCCGCCCTGACCTTTGCGCCGCTGACCAAGCGCAGCGAACGAACGCGGCCCGGCAGCATGCAGGCGATGATGGAGCGCCGCTACGAGGCCTACAAATCGCTGGTCGTCAAACCCTTCTTTCGCGCCCACATCACCCGGCTCGACCGGCAGATCGTGCTTGTCGATGCGCTGTCGGCGATCAATGCGGGCCATGCCGCGGTGGCCGACCTCGAACGCGCGCTGACCGAAATCCTGACCTGCTTCCGCCCCGGCACGAACAACCCCTTCTCCGCTCTGATCCAACGGCGCATCGACCGCATTCTGATCGCCGCCACCAAGGCCGATCACCTGCACCATGAAAGCCATGCAAGGCTCGAAGCGATCATCGAGCGCATCGTCGGCAATGCTGTGAAAAAGGCAAGCCTTTCAGGGGCTTCGGTCAACACCGTCGCGCTGGCCGCGGTGCGCGCGACGCGAGAGGCGACCGTCACCGAAAGCGGCGAAACCCTACCCGTCGTCGTCGGCACGCCGATCAAGGGCGAGACGATCGGGGCCGACACGTTCGACGGCATCCGCGAAACGGCCGTCTTCCCCGGCGATTTGCCCGCCGAACCCTCATCCCTGTTCGAGCCGACCGATGCCGGCAACCAGCGCTTCGTGCGCATGCGCCCGCCACGGCTTGAAAAGACCGCCGAGGGCGTGACGCTGTCGCTGCCGCACATCCGCCTCGACAAGGCGTTGCAGTTCCTGTTGGGAGACCGTCTGCAATGAGCGAGACCCCGCGCGAGCCTCGCGCCTTTTCCGTCGAGGACGAGGCCCCGGCCAAGCCGAAAAAGCAGGCCAAGGCTGAAACGCGATCGACCGCGCGCAAACCCCGCGCCATCGATGATGCCGCGCGGATCGAAATGGCCGAGGACGATTTCTTCGCCACCGAGCACCTGCCCGCGGCCACCGAACCGCCCCCGCCGCTCAAGCGTCGGTCGCGCCGGTTTGGCCTTGCCGGCATCGGGCTTTCGGCTCTCGGCATCATCGTCACCCTGGCGATGGGGCTCTGGCTCGAACAGCTCGTGCGCGACCTGTTCGAGCGGCATCCCGTGCTTGGTCAGGCCGGTCTTGTCGCCATCGGGCTCCTGGCGCTCGCGCTGATCGCCTTTGTCGCCCGCGAAATCTGGGCCATTGCCAGCCAGCACTCCATCGCCGGTCTTCGGGCCGAGACAGAAAAGGCGCTCGCCGAGGGCAACGCGCGCGACATCGCCAAGGCGACCGAACGGCTGGAAGCGCATTTCGCTTCGCACCCGAAAACCGCAACGGGCCGCGCGCACCTTGCCGACCTCAAGGGCGAGGTGATCGACGCCGCCGACCGCCATGCGATCGCCGAGCGCGCGCTTCTCGCCGGGCTCGATGCGGAAGCGCGCACCATCGTCATGAACGCGGCCAAGCGCGTGTCGATCGTCACCGCCGTGTCGCCCCGCGCTTTTGTCGATCTGGGCTATGTGCTGTTTGAAAACGTCCGCCTCATTCGGACGATCGCCGAGCATTATGGCGGCCGCGCCGGCACGTTTGGCACGATCGCACTGGTGGGCCGGGTCGTCAGCCATCTGGCGGTCACCGGCACGATCGCCATCGGCGACAGCCTGATCCAGCAGCTTGTCGGCCATGGCGTCGCCGCCCGCCTCTCCGCGCGGCTCGGCGAAGGCGTCGTCAACGGGCTGATGACCGCCCGCGTCGGCATATCGGCCATCGGCGTCTGCCGCCCGGCGCCGTTTGAAGCCCTGCCCGCGCCACGTGTCGGCGAGATGGCGCGCACACTGACCCGGTTCACCGCCGCCCAGCAGGGTGAAACCGATCGTGACGACAAAAACGAGCCATCGTGACCGCGATCACAACCATGCCTTAACCATTGCAGGCCAATGATCGCGGGCAATCATCGCAAAAAGAGTGCGCCCCATGCTCAACCGCCTGGCCATGTCCGTTCTGATTTCCGGCACGATTGCCGGCGCCGCCGTTCCCGCGCATGCCGATCAGGCGCGCGATGCCCGCTTCTTCCAGAAGATCGAGGGCCAGTGGCGCGGTCCCGGCGAGATTGTCGCCGGCAAATATCGCGGCACGAAGTTCATCTGCCAGTTCGACGGCTCGGTCCCCGACAGCCGGCTGGGCATGTCGCTCGACGGCGATTGCCGCGTCGGTCTGTTCACCCAGAAGATGAGCGCCACCGTGCAGCGCAACGGCCGGAGCTATTCGGGCACGTTTCTTGATGGCGCCGGCGGCGAGGGCCTTGATGTGACCGCCGGCAATGTCAGCCGCGACCGCGTTGCCCTGACGCTCAACCGCAAGCAGCTCGACGGCGCGATGCTGGCGCGCCTTGCCGACGACAACACGCTCAATGTGACGGTGTCGGTGCGCGTCGGCGGAGAACTGGTGCCGGTGATCGGCATGAGCCTTGACCGGCTCGACCCGGTCCAGGTCGGTTCGGTCCGCTAGGAAACCACGCCTTAAACAATTCGTCAGGCGGCACGCGGCAGCGACAATAGGTCGTCCGTGCGGATGATGCCGCTCCGATCGAGCCTCTCGATCACGTCCGACACGCGGCGCCCGCCTATCAACCTGTCGCCTGCAATATCGGCCAGCGGCACAAGCACGAAGGCGCGCTCGAACATGCGCGGATGCGGCACGGTCAGCGTCGGTGTTTCGATCACCCGATCGCCATAGGCCAGAATGTCGATGTCGAGCGTGCGCGGTCCCCAGCGCCGCAGGCGCTTGCGCCCGGCCCCGCGCTCGGCGGCCAGCACCCGCTGCAGCAACACATGCGGCGGGATCGACGTCTCAAGTTCGGCGCAGGCATTGAGGAAGCGCGGCTGCTCGGTGATGCCCCAGGGCGGCGTCGAATAGATCGGCGACACGGAGACGACCGAGGTGCCAGGCTCGCCATGCAGCCGGCCAAGCGCGGCCTGCATCGCGCCAGCAACATCGCCAATATTGCCGCCAAGGGCGATGAGCGCGCTCACATTCTTAGGCATCGTGGCACACATGAACCTCGACATGGTCGAGCACGCCCGGAACCGGCGCATTGGGCTTGCGCAAGGTGATCTCGGCGCGCCGGATCTGCGGCCAGCGCGCGCACAAGGCCTTGGCGATTTCGCTGGCCAGCGCCTCGATCAGATAGCGCCGTTTGCCGGTGACGATTCGCTCGATCTCCTGAAACGCAATGCCATAGTCGACCGTGTTGGAAATATCATCGTCTTCCAGCGCCCGGCCCGGCTCCACCAACAACCGCGCATCGACATAAAAGCGCTGCCCCAGAAACTCCTCTTGGTCGAAAAGGCCGTGGCGCGCGAAGAACGCGCAATTGATCATGCGGATTTCATACACGTCAGGCCGGCTCCGTTCCGGCACCAGCCTTCTGGCGCCCGGCGGCGATCATAGCATCGGCGACCGACACCGCATCCACGTTCATTGCGACATCATGTACCCGCAAAACCGCCGCGCCGGCCACCCGCAGCAATGCCGATGTCGCCGCCGTCGCCACATCGCGCGCTTCGACCGGCCGGCCGGTGACATGGCCCAGAAACCGCTTGCGGCTCGTCCCGGCCAGAAGCGGAAAGCCGAGCGCGTGCAGTTCGCCGAACCGGGCCATCAACGCCGCATTGTGATCCGCGTCCTTGGCAAAGCCGAACCCCGGATCGAGAACGATCTGCGCCTCCGCGACGCCGGCCTTGAGCGCGATATCGATCGAGCGGGACAGATAAACGCGCTGATCCTCGATGGGATCGGGCAGCAGTTCACGATCGCGGCCCGTGTGCATGATCACCAGGCCAATGCCCGTCGCCGCCGCCAGATTCGCCATCTTAAGATCGCGCTGCAAGCCCCAGACATCATTGATGATTTGTGCGCCGGCATTAGTCGCCGCGCGGGCGGTTTCGGATCGATAGGTGTCCGCCGAGATCGGCATGTTGGGAAGCGCCGCCCTGACCGCCGCGATCAGCGGCAGCAGACGCCGGCGTTCCGTTTCGCCGTCGATGGCCTCGGCGCCCGGCCGCGTGCTCTCGGCACCGATATCGATGATGGCCGCGCCGGCATCGGCCATCGCGCTCGCCGCTTCGACCGCGGCATCAAGGTCGGTGTGCCGTCCGCCATCGGAAAAACTGTCCGGCGTGACGTTCAAAATGCCCATCACCAGCCCGCGCGGCCCCAGATCGAGCGTTGCGCCGGGGCCGACGCGCCATGATCGCGATTCAAACGGGTCGGTCAAAGGACAGGACCCCGCAAGGCCGGGAAAACGGCGGTCAGGCCTGCTGCTCGGGCACGCGAACGATGAGCCCGTCGAATTCGTCGGTCATCTTGATCTGGCAGGACAGACGCGAATTCGGCTTGGTTTCAAACGCGAAATCCAGCATGTCCTCTTCCATGACGTCGGGCTGGCCGACCTTTTCGGTCCACGCTTCGTCGACATAGACGTGACAGGTTGCGCAGGCGCATGCGCCCCCGCACTCGGCCTCGATGCCCGGAACCGCGTTCCTGATCGCGTTCTCCATCACCGTCGACCCGGATTCGGCGTCAAGATCGAACTCGGTTCCGTCAAAGGCGATGATTTTCAGCTTGGGCATCGTTCACTCCGGCAGGTCCGCGCGCACCTGCGGCACGGATCGTCGAAGCGCGACTTAGCCTTTCGCCCCCGATTGTCAAGCAAACCCCGCAGAGCGGCAGCCCGACAGCACCATTCAGCGCAAAAGCGAGTTGATATAGTCGCAGGTCCGGTCGATTTCGGTCAAAAGCGCCCGAACGCAGCTTCGTTCGCCGGGCGTGTCTTCGACCGCCTTTGCGGTGTCGGCAATGGCACCCGCCCCCACAGAACGCGCCGCGCCCTTGAGCGTATGCGCATGGCGCTTGCACTGGCCGGCATCGGCGCCGTCGCGCATCGCCTTGCCGATCGACTTGGCCTGCTTGAGAAACAGGTGCAGCACCTCTTCCTCCAGCGCCCTGTCGCCGCCTGTCTGCCGCGCCAGCCGCACCAGATCCACCGGCCGTTCGCGCGCGATCATCTGACCGGCCATGTCCGGCGTTTCAAACACCGGATGTTTGTTACACTGAGCATCCATAAGCATCACCCGTACGCACTGTCCCTTTGCAAAGGCTGTCATAAACTGATGGGCAAGCGGTTAATTTGGGCTGCGGGCGGAAATGCGGCGAAGATCGGGAAATCGAAAACGGCTTTCCGGCGCCCGCTCCGTCCACGGATTTCCTGCGATCTCACAGAGCGTTAACTTTATCTTTAAAGTTTTTGCGGGTGCCCCGATATCGTGTTCCATTCTGGCACCCGTCGCTCTACGATAAAGCGCAACCATCGCAACGCCACAATTGCGTCTGCAATCCCGGCGCGTGTGCGCGATGGCGGGTAAGCGTAAGTCCGGGCGGATGTCCGGTATGAGTAGCAGGTGAGGCTTTCATGGCTCAGAACAAGAATGCACCGGACCTGGATGCGGATATGGAACTGGCGCTTCAGGAAGCGCTGGAAAACGATCTGACGTCCGGCGATGAATCCGAGCCGACCGACATCGATCTGGACACCGAATTGTCGCTGGACGATTTCGAGGCGCAGGTCAGCAAGGCGGCCGACGAACTGAGCGAAGCAAACCATCCCGTCGAACCTGCCATTGCCGCAGGCGCTGCGGCCGGCACCGTCGCCGCAACCGCGTCGGCACCCTATCGCGCCGCCAATGACGACAGCGCCGAGCGTGAATATGCCCAACTGCTGGAACGGATCAGCGCGCGGCCCGGCGGGCGTTCCTTCGTCTGGGCGACCTTTATCAGCCTCATCTGGATCGGCGCCGGTGCCGCGCTGGCACACATTCTCTATTCACCCGACGTCTGGCAGATCAGGACGGTCGAGCAGTTGCGCGCCCTGCCCGGCGTGATCGCGATCATGATCGGCGTCGTCGTGCCGGTCATCATGTTCTTCGGTTTTGCGGTGCTCGTCCGCCGTGCCCAGGAGATGCGCAACACGGCCCGCTCGATGAGCGAAATTGCCTTCCGCCTTGCCGCGCCGGAAAATCTGGCGCAGGAGCGCGTCGCCATGGTCGGCCAGGCCGTCCGGCGCGAAGTCGCCGCGATGGGCGAAGGCATCGAACGGACCATCGCCCGCGCCAGCGAACTTGAAGCGCTGATGCAGAACGAAGTCACCGAGCTCGAACGCGCCTATACGGACAATGAAGTGCGCGTGCGCTCGCTTCTGAGCGAACTGGGCAATCAGCGCGAGGGCGTCGTCACCCATGCCGAACGCCTGCGTGCATCGATCTCCGGCGCGCACGAGCAGTTGCGCGAGGAACTGACGGCGGCCACCGAGACGCTCGGCGAGAAGATGGTCACCGCTTCGACCCATCTGACCGGCAACATCAACAAGGCCGGCGACAGCCTGCTCGACCGGCTCAACGAGACCGGCTCGACCGTCAATGCCGGCCTTGCCAGCCAGATGGACGAGATCTCCGAACGGTTCACCGCCTCGGGCGATGCGCTCGCAAGCTTGATCGAAACCCGCATCGCCAACCTGAACGTCGTCACCGAGACGGCCGGCCGCGAACTGGGCAGCACGATCGAGGGCCAGGCGGAAAACCTCAAGAGCATGCTGGCCGAACGCGGCCAGAACCTGGTCGAGGAGTTCGAAACGCGCATCTCGGCCGTCGATGCCAGCACGGAGCGTCTCAATGTGGCGCTCGACGCCCGCGCGCGCCAGCTCAACGAGACCCTTCTCGACCGCACCCGCGCGATCGCCGACACGCTCACCGACGGCGCACAATCGATCACCGAGACCACCGAAGGTGCGCTCAAATCGGTGGAGGAACAGACCGGCGCCGTGCAGCGATCGCTCGGCGAGACGCTGAAGGCGCGCACCGCGGCCATCGCCGAAACGCTCGACGGCGCCTCGGCGCGCATGACCGGTGCCATCGAGGAACGGACGGCCGATTTCCTCGCCAAGGCGGAAGCCCGGTCCCAGGCCATGACCGACGCGGTGTTGCAGTCGGCCGAAACGCTGACATCGACCATGGACAGACAGTCCGCGCGGCTTGACGGAAAGGCTGGCGAACTGGCCGAACGGTTCGTCTCGGCGACCGATGAAGGCGTTGCACGCCTGACCGAGACGGTCGATCAGGCAACCCGGCGGCTTGATGAAAAGACCCAGGCCGCCTTCTCGGCCGCCCATCACGGCACCCAGCGCATCACCAGCGCGCTCGAAGAACAGACCGCGGCGATGGAACGCCGCGCCGCCGCGCTCGGCGATCATGTCAGTGCCAGCGTCGAACAGAACGCGGCACGCTTCATCGAAGCGGGAACCACGGCCGCCGATGCCATCGCCGCCTCCGCCAAGAGCACGATGGATGGCATGGAGGACGCGCACCAGCGCATCACCACCGGCATTGCCGGCCTCGGCAACGAGGCGACCGCCAAGCTCACCGGCGCCGGCGAGGACCTTGTCGGCCGCCTGATGGGCACCAGCATGGATGCCGCCGCCCAGATCACCCAGAGCGCCGACAGTTCGGTCACCGAACTCGATGCCGCCAATCAGCGTCTGGTGGCGTCCATCGCCTCGCTGCAGGACAATACGGTCTCCAGCCTTGCCGGCGTCGGCGACGAACTGATCGGCCGCCTGATGGGCACCGGCATGGACGCCGCCGCCCAGATCAGCCAGAGCGCCGAAGGCTTGGTCGGCGAACTCGACGCCGCCAATCAGCGGCTTGTCGCCTCGATCGCCGCGCTGCGTGAAAACACGGTGTCGGGCCTCAGCGGTGCCACCGAAGAGACCCTCGCGCGCCTGCAAAGCGCCGGCGACGAGGTCACCGCCAAGCTGGCCGCTACCGGCGACCGGACGGTGTCCGGTCTCACCGCGGTCGGCGAAGAGACGATCGGACGCCTCAACGCGACGGGCGATGCGACCTTGGCCAGGGTCTCCGAAAGCACCGGCGCATTTCTCGAACGGCTTGAGGAAAAGACGGCAGCCCTGTTCGGCGCGACCGAACGCACCGCCCAGAGCCTGGCAGAGGCACTCGATGCGCCAAGCGCCGACATCGAGGCCAAGACCGACGCGCTGACCCAGCGCCTGTCGGCCATGGCCGACGAGATCGCCTCCTCCGTCGAGGTCCGCTCCAACGCCGCCGTCGTTGCGCTGCGCGAGGCGACCGAATCCGTCAACGAGGCGTTCGCCAGCCAGTCGGGCATCGTCGACGAGCGCACCAGCACCATGCAGCGCGCCCTTTCGGTGGGTGTCGACAATGTGCGCCGGGTGCTGGAAGACAGCGCGGCGACCCTTGCCGGCACGCTGCGCGACCGCGTCGCCGAAACACGGGCCGCGATCGACGCGGAAACCGAGCGCGTTGCGCAACTGGGCGCCGACCAGAGCGATGTGCTGACCGCAAGGCTCAGCGACGTGCTGAAAACGCACCAGACGACGCTGAGCGAGGAGATCGCAGCCTATGACCGCCGCATCGGCGATCGCACCGGCGCGCTGGCGCAGACGCTGGAGACCACGGCCGTCCCGCTGATCGAGCGGCTCGGACAGGATGGCGCGGAGATTGCCGCCCAACTGGAGAGCGCCACACGCGCGGCCACCGAGCGCTTGCGCGCCGAAAACGACGCGCTGATCAACGCGCTCGCCAACCGCACCGCCGAGACGATCACCGCGGTCGAATCCATGCAGAACAATCTGTCCGGTGCCGTCGGCGGACTGCTGGACCGGACCCGCGAGACCGTCGAGACCGTGCAGAACAGCCTTGGCGGCGATGTGGGCAGCCTTTTGGACCGCCTGTCGGCCTCCAACGCCAAGCTCGGCGAACTGATCGAGATGGCGACCGGCAATCTGGGCGCCATCGAAGGCAAACTGGCCGAAACCACCGAGGGCTTTGCCAGCCGCACCGGCACGATCGCGCAGAACCTGAGCACATCGGTGTCGCTGCTCGGCAACAATGCCGAAAAACTCGACAGCGTGTCGCAAAAGACGCTCAACGACGTTGCCGCGATCGCCGCCCGCTTCGACGATCATGGCAAGGTGCTCGCCTCGGCGTCCGACCTGTTCGAAAAGGCCCAGTCGAGCCTTGAAACGACACTCGGCGACCGGCGCGATGCACTCGATGCGCTGTCGACCGGGCTGGTCGCCAAGTCCGAGGAGATCCAACGCATCATGCGGTCCTTCGAGACGGTAATCGGCGACACGCTGCGCCAGGTCGAGGACCGGGCGCTCAGTTCGACCGACACGCTGGCGAGCAGCATCCGCCAGACCGCCGACGAGGCCATGGGCCGGTTCGACGAGGCCACCGCACAGATGCGTCAGGTTTCCTCCGACATCCGGACCGAACTGGAAAGCGCGCGCGACGAGGTGCGGCGCGGCGTGCTCGAACTGCCCGAGGAAACGCGCGAAAGCGCCAATGCGATGCGGCGCGCCGTCAGCGAGCAGATCAACGCGCTCAAGGATCTGTCACGCATTGTCGAAGAATCTGGACGTGCGTTCGATGTGGGAGGCGCAGCCCGCTCAAAAAAGCCGCAGGCCCGGTCGGATAGCGCGGACAACCGCGCCCCGGCCGGGCATGCAGCGCCCGTTGCCGCCGCCCAGCCGGAACTGCGCGGCGGCTTCGACGAGACGCCGCCCATGGCACCACCGCGTGCGGCCGAAGCCGCACCGGCACGTGACCAGTCCGCACCGTCCGAAGGCGGCGGCTGGGTCAGCGATCTGCTCAAGCGCGCTTCAAGCGATGACCAGCCTGCCCCCGCCCGTCAGCCGGCGCAGACGGTCGAATCGCTCAATTCGCTGTCGGTCGACATCGCCCGGGCGATCGATCACGAGGCGGCGGCGCAATTGTGGGACCGCTACCGGCGCGGCGAACGCGACATCTTCACGCGCCGCCTCTACACGCTCGCCGGACAGCGCACCTTCGAGGACATCAAGGGACGCTATGGCCGCGATCCTGCGTTCCGCTCGTCCGTCGACCGCTATGTGCGCGACTTCGAGCGCCTGCTCAGCGATGTGTCGCGCAACGACCGCGACGGCGTGATGACGCAGACCTACCTGACGTCAGACACGGGCAAGGTCTACACCATGCTCGCCCATGCGAGCGGCCGCCTGCGCTGACCGAGGCGTCAGCCTCGGACCGTGCTTGACGAACGATCAACCCCGCCGAACGGGGCGCGATCGCCGGCGTGGTCCGATCGCGCCATCTGAGATTGATCAGGCCGATGAATAACCGGCATCGGCCATCAGCAATTGGGCCGTGATCCCGCTTGCGGCATCGGACGCCAAGAACGCGACGGTCGTCGCGATCTCGGAAGGCTCAAGCAGACGCCCCATCGGAATGTCGTCGATCCAGCGTTCCATGACCTCCGGCCGTTCGATGCCGACCTGCTGCAGCATCGGCGTGTTGGTGTAGCCGGGTCCGACCGCGTTGACGCGCACATTGCGTTTGGCCCACTCGACGCCGACGACCTTGCACAGATGGGCAACACCCGCCTTGGCGACATCATAACCGGCATGCAGTTCGGGGCGCACCGCCTTGACGCCGGCGATGGACGAGATCGCGACGATCGACCCGCCGCCCTGTGACAGCATCTTGTTGCCGAACGCGCGCACGGTCCTGAACACCCCGTCGAGATTGACGGCCATCACACGGCTCCACTCCTCGTCGGAATGCGTTGCCGTATCGGCTTCATAGGAAATGCCCGCATTGGCGACGGCAATGTCGACGCGACCATGCTTGTCGGCGATGCGCTGCGCCAATTCGTCGACCGACGCGGTCGATGTGACGTCGACGCGTTCGGCCTCCGTCGACAAGCCATCCGCCGAAAGGGCCTTTGCCGTTTCCTCCACCTCGTCGAGGAGATCGGCCAACACCACATGGGCGCCCATTTGGCCCAACTGCCGGCTGATGGCCTCGCCGATGCCGCGCGATGCGCCCGTGACGACGGCCACCTTGCCTTCCAACGAAAATGCTGTGTTTGCGGTCTGCATGACCCGCTCCTCCTTGATGTGATGTTGCAATGTCCGGTTGGCCCCGATATCCGCCGGAGCCCCTTGCGCGATGGTCAGGCCCGGCGACGGGTCGCACCCGCCTCGCCGTGCAAATCCGCCGCGCCCCGAAGGTCGCCGAGGATTCGCGCCTCGGCATCGGCAAGCGCCGTTCGGGCCTTTTTGCCCTGGAACACCGCATTGTGGATTTCCTCGCCCAGAACGCGCTCGATCTCCATGTAGCCGGGCACGGGCGGCCGCGACCATGTGTTGAGCTTCTGGTGACGCGCAAGGCGGTCGACAAAGCGCACGATGGGCGATGACGACAGCGCCTCGGGATCGGCGCAGACCGAAAAGCGCGGCGCCACCGGAAAGCCGTTCTTGACATGGGCCTTCATCGCCTCGGGCGAGGCCATCCAGGCAATCGCGTCAATGATCTGCTTTTGCCGCTCAAGCGTGTGGGTCGCCGGAATGGTCAGAAGAAAGCCTCCCACCGGCGCGGTCGACGCGCGTTCGCTGCGCGCCGGCGGCGGCAGATATTCCACCTTGCGCTTCACCTTGGAGGCAAGTTCATGTTCGTAGCGCGCCGCGCGCATCGTCCAGCAATAGGCCATCGCGGCATGCCCGGAGATAAAATAGTCGATCCGCCGGTTCCAGTCGATTTCGGCGATGTCGGGCGGCGAATAGGCAACGAGCCTTTGCATATAGTCGACGACTTCCAGACCCGCCTCCGAATTGACGTTCAGAACGAGGCTGGACGCATCATAGGTATCGGTCCAGTTCTCGCCGCGCCGCGGAATGTCGATGACCGACGAACCGTGCGAGGCGAGCATGAACATGAAGGAATGCGCGATCGGCATGCCGCGCGCGCCGTTCCAGACAATGCCATATTGGCCCTTGTCCGGGCGATGCAGGACCTCGGCGGCGTCGATGAGCTGATCGCAGGTCGCCGGGAACCGCAGGCCCGCATCCTCGAACAGGTCGCGCCGGGCGGTCAGGATTTCGATCGTGCAATAGATCGGTATGCCATATTGGCGGCCGTTCCACCGGCCCGTGCCCCAGACCGAGGGGTGGAAATCGAGCGGGTTGATGGCCGCGCCTTCCAGAACCTCGCCCAGATCCGCCAAAAGCCCTTCGGACGCGAAACGGCCCAGCCAGGGCATGTTGACCGCAACGACATCATAGCCGGCGTCCGGCTGGTGAAAGGCGGCCCGTGCCTGATCGTACAAGTCGGGAAGCCGGCGAAGGTCGAAACTGCTCCGCCGCCCGAAATCAGTGCGGAAATCGGACCACATGTCGCGCATCGAGGCGAAGTAATTGTCGTCATTGAGAAGGAAGCGGATATTGCGCAACGCGTCGACGTCGATATCGCCGCCGCTGAGCGGGGCGATGATGTGGGAGGCAAAATAAGAACCGCCGAAATAATATTCCTCGGTCTCCCCGCCCGAACGGAGGCCGAAGGTGCGCGCCAGCAGCGATTTGACCTCGACCGCATAGCGCACGAACTCGTCGAGCAACTCGTCGCTGGGCTCCAGAAAGGCAGTCTTGTGCCGCGGCCCGCGCGGAACCTTGCGGATGAGGCCATCCTCGATCATGCGCAGGACCAGCCGGTTGCCGGTGCCGTAGCTGGCGCCGGAGGCCGCGATCAAGGACGACTGGTCGAGCGGTCTTTGCGAGACATAGCTCTCGGCCAGTTCCAAGACGATGTTCCAATAGGCATCCTGGCGCGCACCGGGCACGATCTGGTCGAACGGCGAGCGCATCGCCTTGAGAAAGGTGACGATCCGCGACAGTTCATGTTCGGTCAGCTTGCCGATATCCTTGCCGGTCTCGTCGGGACCGATCGGCGGCGGTCCGTTGAGACCCGCTTTGTCTTCCGCCTTGTGCGCTTGCTTCGTCATGGATCGATTGTGCTTTACGCGATGCGAACTTCTATTTGTAGATACCGGGCCTGCTCATGTCTCTCAACCATTGGACCAGTGCAAAGAAGTCCGATTTTTCCAGACCGGAGTTCGCGGCGGCGATATATTGCTGCAAAATCAGGTTGGCATTGAACATTGGCACGCCATTGCTCTGACCTGCCTCGGTGATCAGAGAGAAGTCCTTGATCATCTGCCCGACCGAGAAGGCCGGTGCGAAATCGTTGGTTTCGATGGCGTCGACCTTGTACTTGATCAAGGGCGAGACCACCGCACTTTCGCAGATCACTTCCATCATGGCGCGGCGGTCGAGCCCGCCGGCCTCGCCGAGCACCAGCGCCTCGCTGAGAACCGACGAGGTCGCACCCACCATCGTGTTCAAAACGAGCTTCATGAACCGCGCTTCGTCTCCATCGCCAAGGTAGAACTGGCGCGCCGACATCACTTTCAGCCAGGGCAACACCCGGTCCCAGGCAGCCCGTTCGCCGGACGCCAGGATCGTCACCGTCGCCGCTTCAGCCAGCGCGGTGCTGCCCGAAATCGGCGCGCGCAGATAGTCAATGTCCCTGGCCGCCAGCGCCTCTGCGATCCGCGTTGAACAATGGGGTGAGACGGTGCTCATCTCCACCAGCGCCGATCCCGGCGCCAAAATGTCCGCAAGGCCGGGGCTTTTCTCCCCGTCGCCAAGGACAACGCTCAATAGGGCGGCATCGTTGGGCAGCGTGGAAAAAACGGTCCGGCACCCCTGGAAGGAAGCCGGTTCGTCGGCGGTTTGCGCGCCTTGCGCTTTCATGGAAGCGCGATTGGCCGCCGCCGTGTCGGACACGATGATGTCGACCCCGGACTTGAGCAAATTGCCGGCCATGGGTGCGCCCATCTTGCCAACGCCGATCCAACCCACTGGCCCGCCATGGACCTCGTCTTCGGTTTTTGATTGCGCCGTCATCTGGGCCTCTCCCGCCTGTGGACATGTGGCCGATCTTACGTGCGTGCGGGCAATCATGGGTCAGTGATTAATCCATATTGGATAAATTATATCACATTCTTCCAGATCGGGTTTGTTATCGTCCAATCGATGCCGGCCCACCGGACAGCGGGTCCGACAGATTGCCGGCGGCTTCGGATCAAACGGGAGGAAGTTCCATGTCAGCCAGAACACTCGCATTGGGCGTTGCTTTCGCAACGCTGGCCAGCAGCACCGCATTTGCCCAAGGGTATGAGGGTGTTCCGCGCACCTATCTTTGGAACCCGGACGTCGAAGTCTGCTTCAAGGACACGGCGGAGTTCGCCAAGGAAGGCCCCTACACGATCGGTTTTTCCAATGCCGGGCTGGGCGATAGCTGGCGCGTTGTCATGCAGCACTCGGTCATGCGGGCGGCTGCCGAGAACTCGGACCAGATCGAACGCCTGATCATCACCGATGCCGGCCATGACGATGCAAAGCAGGTCGCCGACATCCAGGATCTGGTGTCGCAGGAGATCGACCTTCTGCTCGTGTCGGCCAACACCCAGCAGGCGCTCGATCCCGCCATCAGCCGTGTCATGCGGCGCGGGATTCCGGTCGTCATGGTCGACCGCCGCATCGCCTCGGACAATTTCGTGACCTTCGTGACCGCATCCGATGCGATGATGGGCCGGATGTTCGCGCAATGGATCGTCGAAAAGCTGGATGGTGAAGGCAATGTGATCATGCTCGCCGGTCAGGCCGGCTCCAGCCCGTCGGAAAACCGCGAGGGCCCGGCGCGCCAGGTCTTTGCCCAATATCCCGGCATCAACGTGCTGGAGACCGTCTATTCGGACTGGTCGCCGGTCAAGGGCAAGCAGGTCATGCAGGCCATGATCGCCAAATATGGCGAAGACATCGACGCGGTCTGGTCGGCGCACGGTCTTCAGACGCCCGGCTCGATCGAGGCGTTCCTTGAAGCGGGCTATGCCTCCGACGACATTCCGATCCACACCAATTCAGACGTCAATGGCGGGCTGCAGCTTGCCCTCGAACACGGCATTCCGATGCTCGAAGTCGGCTATCCGCCGGCCATGGGCGGCGTCAGCCTGGGTGTCGCGCTCGACGTGCTCCAGGGCAACCCGGTGCCGTGCATCTACGAGATCAACGCGCAGATCGCGGTGACCGAGGGCGACGAGACCGCTTCGGTCAAGGCCGACCTGTGGGTGCGGGACATGGTCGTTGCCGATGGTGCCGCCGATCTTCTGATCACCGGCGGCATGGGTCCGGACTACGACCCGACCACCTACTCGGTCGATTACCCGAACTGATCCTCCCTGCACTGCGGGGGGCGCGCGATGCGCTCCCCGGCTTTTTCGAAGGGACAATCCAATGCTCACGCTCACCGGCATTCAAAAATCGTTTCCCGGCGTCAAGGCGCTCAGCGACGTCGATTTCGAAGTGCGCGCCGGCGAGGTCCATGCGCTGGTCGGCGAAAACGGCGCCGGCAAGTCTACCCTGACCAAGATCATCGGCGGTGCCTATACGCCCGACGGCGGAACCATCACCTATGACGGGGCCGCGCGCCGATGGGGTGACCCGGCGGCAGCCAAGGCGGCGGGCATCCACATCATCTACCAGGAGTTCGTGCTCTTCCCGCATCTCAGCGTGGCCGAGAACATTTTCAAAGGCAACGAGAAGAAGACAGCATTCGGCCTGATCGACCATCGCGCGACCCGCAAGGCAGCCGAAGAGATCATCGCGCGCCTCGGTGTGCGCATCGATGTCGACGAACGCGCGGGTGCCCTGTCGGTCGCCGACCAGCAGATGGTCGAGATCGCCAAGGCGCTGATCCACGACGTCAAGCTGCTCATCCTCGACGAACCGACAGCGGTTCTGTCCGAGCCGGAGGTCGAATTGCTGTTCGATCTCGTCCGCACGCTCCGGAGCGAGGGTGTCGGCGTCATCTACATCTCCCACCGGCTCGACGAGATTTTCGAACTGTGTGATCGCGTCACGGTGCTCAAGGACGGCCAGAATATCGCCACCCGCCCGATCGGCGACACCGACCACGATGAACTGGTGTCGCTGATGGTTGGCCGGGAGATCGAGAACTATTTCCCGCCCAAGGCGACGGCGATCGACATGGCCGCACCGCCGGTCCTGCACCTGCGCAACATTTCCGTGCCCGGCCGCGTCAGCAACGTGACGCTGAACGTCCAGCCCGGTGAAATTCTCGGGCTCGCGGGGCTGATCGGCGCCGGACGGACCGAACTCGCCCAGGCGGCGTTCGGCGTGATCGAGCATGATGGCGGCGAGGTCTTCGTCCACGGCCAGAAAATCGATCCCGTCACGCCCCGCGCGATGATCAGGGCCGGCGTCGGCTACGTCACCGAGGACCGCAAGGGTCAGGGCCTGTTCATGAACCTTGATGTCGCCCGCAATGTCACCGGCGCGTCGCTCGGCGAGTTCGTCTCCGGCTGGATGATCTCAGGGCGCCAGGAGATCAGGGCGGCCGAGACCGAGATCGACAATTTCGCCATCCGGTGCCGTGGGCCTCTCGGCGACGTCGACAAACTGTCCGGCGGCAATCAGCAGAAGATCATTTTCGGGCGCTGGACGCGCGCATGCCATGCCGCGCTCGTGCTCGACGAGCCGACCCGCGGTGTCGATGTCGGCGCCAAGGCGGAAATCTACAAGATCATGCGGAGCCTGGCCAATGAGGGCATCGGCATTCTGATGATCTCGTCGGAGCTTCAGGAAGTGGTCGGCATGTCCGATCGCGTGGCGGTGATGCGCGAAGGCGCGCTGAGCGGCCTGCTCGAAGGGCCGGAGATCAGCGAAGAGAACATCATGCATCTGGCCGCCCAGACCGACCGGGAGGCCGCGTGATGTCTAACCCCGCCCTGCCCGGCCGCTCCAACCTGCGTCGTGCGCTGTCGTCCAATGGCGCGCTGCTCGCGGTGATCGCGCTGCTGATCCTTCTGGTTCTGGTCGGCGCCGGTCTGAACGACCGGTTCGCCACCGTCTCGAACCTGACCAATGTCTTTGAACAATCGGCCGGCCTTGGCCTGGTGAGCCTTGGCCAGACGCTGACCGTGCTGACCGCCGGCATCGACCTGTCGGTCGGCTCGATGATGAGCCTGATCTCGACCCTGGCGTCGGGACTGATCGACGGCGATCTTGCGCGCGCGGCCTGGGTGATCCCGGCGCTGCTCGTGTTGGCCGCGGCCATTGGCGGCGGCAACGGCCTGCTGATCCACTGGCTCGGCGTCCACCCGTTGATTGTTACGCTGGGCACCGGAACCGTTATGCAGGGCGTCGTGCTGCTCTATAGCCTCACGCCCACCGGCGCGATGCCGTTCGAACTGGAATGGATCGCCTACGACCGGTTCCTGGGTCTGCCGATCGGCGCGACGATCACCGTCCTGCTGTTCGTGCTGGTCGCACTGATGCTGCGCTACACGACGATCGGGCGCGATGTCTATGCCTATGGCGATGATCCCGAGGCCGCGCGCCTGATGGGCATCAGCCAGCGAAAGGTGCTGATCTTCGTCTATGCGATGTCCGGCTTCTTCGCCGGTCTCGCCGGCCTTTACCTGTCGATCCGCTTCGGCATCGGCGATCCCTATCAGGGCCAGAACTATACCCTCGCCTCGATCACGCCGGTCGTCGTTGGCGGCACCATGCTGACCGGCGGCCGCGGCGGGGTCATCGGCACGCTGTTTGGCGTCCTTCTGGTGTCGCTTCTGAACAATCTTCTGAACTTCCTTCAGGTGTCGACCCATCTGCAGCTTGTCGTCCAGGGCCTGATCATCATTGCGGCCGTGTCGATCTACATCGAGAGAAAGCGGGGGCTGGCATGAGTGGAGCCACGCAAACCGGCGCACCCGCATTCGGCGGCGAATTCTTCGCCCGCTACGGCATCTATCTGTTCCTGGCGCTGCTGATCGCCGGCGGCGGACTGATCTCGCCGAGTTTCGTCAGCGCCGGCAACATCAACAACATGCTGGTGCAGCTCGCGCCGCTGGGCATCGTCGTCATCGGCCAGGCATTCGTGATCATCAGCCGCGGTCTCGATCTGAGCGTCGCCTCGGTGATGGCGACGGCCGCGGTGATGACGAGCCTCTATACGTCGGACAATTCCTCGGCGCCGCTGATCGTCGCAAGCGCGCTCGCGGTCGCGCTCGCAACCGGTCTCGTCAACGGCCTTTTGGTCACCAAACGCAACGTCTCGCCGTTCCTGGCAACACTCGCAACCGCGATCATGCTGCAGGGCATCCGCTTCTGGCTGACGTCCGGCGCGCCGTCTGGCAACATTCCGCCGCTTTTCAAGCAGATCGGCGCGGGAAGCCTGGGCGGCGTGCCGATCTCGCTTGTCATCTTCCTTGTCATCGCGGTCGTCTTCTGGGTCGTCCTGCACCGCAGCGCCTATGGCCGCGCGCTTTACATCGTCGGCGGAAATCCTATCGCCGGGCGGCTGGTCGGCCTGTCTTCGGACCGGGTGATCATCGTCGCCTACATGATCTCCTCGACGCTGGCTGCGACGGCGGGGCTCATCCTGGCCGGGTTCGCCGGCGTCGTCGACAATTTCGTCGGCCGCGGCTTTGAACTGGATTCGATCGTCGCAGCCGTGATCGGCGGCGTGGCGCTGTCCGGCGGCCGGGGTGGCATCGCCGGCGCCGTCGTCGGCGCCGCGATCCTGATCGCGATCTTCAACCTGGTGCTGCTGATCGGTGCGCCGGTCCAGTTCCAGATCATCATCAAAGGCGCGGTCATCGTTCTGGCCGCCGCCTTCTACGTCAAGAAATCCAAATCGTAAGGAGGAGCCGATGGCCGACGAACTCAAGGGCAAACGCGCAATCGTCACCGGCGCGGGACGCGGAATCGGAGCCGAGATCGCACGCGATCTGTCCCGCCGCGGTGCTCGCGTCATGGTCGCCGATCTGAATGCCGACGCCGCAGAAAAGGTGGCCGGCGGCATCGAAAACGCCGCCGCCTGCGCTGTCGATGTATCCGATCGGACCAGCACCAGGGCGATGATCGACGCCACCGTCGACGCCTTCGGCGGGCTCGATGTCATCTTCAACAATGCCGGCATCAGCCAGACCTGCCCCTTCATGGACGTCACCGACGAGGATTTCGACCGGATCATGGCGGTCAACGGACGCGGCGTGCTGATCGGCACGCAGGAAGCGGCCCGGCAGATGATCGCCCAGGGCACCGGCGGCAAGATCATCAACACCGCCTCGATCGCCGCCAAGCAGGGCTATCCCCTGTTTGCCCATTATTGCGCATCGAAATTCGCCGTTGCGGCCCTGACGCAGGCCGCCGCGCGAGCGCTCGCCGAGCATAAGATCACGGTCAACTGCTTCGGCCCGGGCGTTGTCCGCACGGAGCTTTGGGAACAGCTCGACCGCGAGTTCATCGAGCGCGGCGTCACCGAAAAGCCCGACGAGGCGATCGACGGCTTTTCCGAGAACATCCTGCTGGGCCGCTATTCGACGCCCGAGGACATTGTTGGCGTGACGTCGTTCCTGGCTTCGCCGGCCAGCGACTACATCACCGGCCAGACCGTGATGGTCGATGGCGGCATGGTTCTGATCTGAGCCGAAGGGGAATGACAATGAGACTGGAAAACAAGATTGCCATCGTCACCGGCGGATCGCGCGGGATCGGCGCTGCGACCGTGCGCCGTTTCGTGGAAGAAGGCGCACGCGTGGCCATCTTCGACGTCCTCGACAAGGAGGGCGAAGCGCTGGCCGCCGAACTCGCCGCAGACGGTCATGACGTCGTCTACGAGCATGTCGACGTGACCGACGAGGACAATGTCAAAACCGCCATCGATGGCGTCGCCGACAAATGGGGCGGGCTCGACATTCTCGTCAACAACGCCGCCATCGTCGGCGCGAACCTGTTCGCCCACGAACTGTCCGTCGCAGACTGGGAAAAGGTCTTTGCCGTCAATGTGAAGGGACCCTTTTTGTGCACCAAGCACACGGTCCCGCACATGAAGGCGCGCAAGAAGGGATCGATCGTCAACTTCTCGTCGATTTACGGCCTGATCGGCAATGACGATCTGCCCTCCTACCACGCCACCAAGGGCGCGGTGCTGATGATGACCAAGACGGACGCGATCTGCTACGCGCCCGATGGCATTCGCGTCAACGCGGTGCATCCGGGATCGGTCAAGACCGAGATCTTCCTTGCAGCCGCTGAATCCCATCCGCTCGGCCGCGACGGCTACATCGCCGAGATGAGCAAGAAGCACCCGCTGAAGCTGGGTGAGCCGGTCGATATCGCCAATTGCGTCCTGTTTCTGGCGTCCGACGAGGCCGATTTCGTCACCGGCGCAAGCCTGGTCGCCGATGGCGGCTACACGGCACAATAAGGAGAGATGCGATGCGCGCGGTCCGTTTCCACGCGGCAAAGGACATCCGGGTCGAGGACGTGCGGGAGCCGGATGCCGGCCGGCTCGCACCGGACGATGTGCTGGTCGCTCCGGCGGTCACCGGCATTTGCGGGACCGACCTGCACGAATATCTGGCCGGCCCGATCGTGACGCCGCAGGAGCCGCACGTCTTCACCGGCGCGACCAATCCACAGATCCTCGGCCACGAATTCTCCGCCAAGGTGCTGGCGGTGGGCGATGCCGTCTCGCATGTCGCGGCCGGCGACCGGATTTCCTGCCAGCCGCTCGTCTCGCCGCGTGACGACTATTACGGAAAACGCGGCCTTTATCACCTGTCGCCATCGATGGGCTGTGTCGGGCTGAGCTGGGCATGGGGCGGCATGGCCGAAAAGGCCGTCATCAAGGACTATAGCGCGCAGCCGATCCCGGACGCGCTGACCGACGATCAGGCGGCGATGATCGAACCGGCGGCGGTCGCGCTTTACGGTGTCGACCGTGGCGGCGTAACGGCCGGATCGACGGTGCTCGTCTCCGGCGCCGGCCCGATCGGTGCCCTGACCGTGTTGGCCGCGCGCGCCGCCGGCGCGTCGCTGATCATCGTGTCCGAGCCCAATCCCAACCGCCGCCGCATCATCGCGGAGATCGCGCCCTATGCGACCGTCGTCGATCCCGCGCGCGACGATCTGCAGCAGGTGGTCGGCGATCTGACCGAGGAATGCGTCGGCGTCGATGTCGCCCTTGAATGCGTCGGCCTTGAAGTGTCGCTCAATGCCTGCGCGGAAGCCGTGCGCCGTCAGGGCCGCGTGGTTCAGGTCGGCCTGCACATGAAGCCGGCCAGTATCGATGCGATGCTCTGGGCGCTGAAAGACATCACCATCGAGGCGACCTGGTGCTACCCGGTGCAGATATGGCCGCGGATCGCCCGGATGATCGTCGGCGGCACCTTTCCCGTCGAGAAGATCGTCACCGCGCGCATTGATGCGGATGACACCGTCGAAAAGGGTTTTGAGGCGCTTCTCGACCCGTCCGGCGAACATCTCAAAATCCTGGTCCGGACGTGAGCGATGACCATGACTGACAATCCCGTTGCACTTGTTGTCGGCGCCACCGGCCTGTCCGGAGGCCACCTCGCAGAACGCCTCAAGAACGAGGGCTGGACCGTCGTGACGCTGTCGCGTGGCGCGTTCGACGCCCCCTGGTCCGACCGCCATATCGCCGCCGATCTCGAAGACGCCGATGCCAGCCGCGCAGCGCTTGCCGATGCAGGCGATGTCAGCCATGTCTTTTACTGCACATGGTCGCGCCAGGACACCGAAGACGCCAATGTCCGCGTCAACGGCGCGATGATCCGCAACCTGTTCGCGGGGCTCGAACAGGCGCCGCTGCGCCATGCGGGTCTTGTGACGGGCCTCAAACACTATCTCGGCCCGTTCGAGGATTATGCGACTAGCGCGCCGCAAACGCCGTTTCTGGAAAGCCAGCCCCGCCTGCCCGGCCCGAACTTCTACTACGAGCAGGAAGACGTGCTGTTTGAAGCCGCAGCGCGGCGCGGCCTGACCTGGTCGGTCCACCGGCCGCACACGATGATCGGCTACGCGCTGGGCAACGCCATGAATATGGGCGTCACGCTGGCGGTCTACGCAACAATCTGCCGCCACACCGGAAAGCCCTTCCTCTATCCCGGGTCGCAAGCCCAGTATCACGGCCTCACCGACATCACCGATGCGCGGATCTTGGCCGACCAGATCCTCTGGGCCGCAACGGCGGACGGCGCGCAGGACCGCGCCTACAACATCGTCAATGGCGACATTTTCCGGTGGAGCTGGATGTGGGGCGAAATCGCCGGCTATTTCGGTCTGGATTCGGCCGGCTGCCCACCAACGCCGCAGCCGCTGGAGGATCAGATGGCCGACGCATCGGCGGTCTGGTCCGATCTGGTCGCCGCCAACGGTCTTAAGGACCTACCCGTCGAGCGGCTGGCATCCTGGTGGCACACCGATGCCGATCTCGGTCGCGAGATCGAATGCGTGACCGACATGGCCGAGAGCCGCCTGCGCGGTTTCGATGGCTATCGCAGTTCGCGCCAGAGCTTCTTTGACGTGTTCGACCGGCTCATCGCCGAGAACATCATCCCCGATCCCAAACGCAAGGAGAACTGATCCCGTGCACTATGTGATCCATTGTCTGGATAAGCCCAACTCGGTGCAAAAGCGTCTCGACCACTATGACGCGCACAAGGCGTATCTCGCCGAGGCGCCGGTCAAGACCGTGATCTCCGGACCGCTGCTGGCCGACGACGAGGAAACGATGATTGGCTCATGCTTCGTGGTCGAAGCCGGCACGCTGGCCGAGGTCGAGGCCTTCAACCGCGCCGATCCGTTCCATGCCGCCGAGCTTTGGGGCCAGGTGTCGATCCGTCCGTTCAGCAAGCGCGTGGACAATCGGCAATGACCAAACCGGTACGCATGGCAATGGTCGGCCTTGGCTGGTGGGGGCAGAAGATGCTCTCCGTTCTCGAGGCCGCGCCCGACGAGATCGAAGTGGTTCGCGCCGTCGAGCCGAACATGGATGGCGTGGAGGCGCTTTGCCGCGAAAAGAACCTGCCGCTCGGCGCGGATTACGACGAGGCGCTCGCCGACCCTGATGTCGATGCAGTGATCCTCGCAACGCCCCACACGCTGCACGAAGCGCAGATTGAGGCAGCGGTCGCGGCGGGAAAGCATGTCTTCTGCGAAAAGCCGCTGTCCCTGACCAAGGCGGGCGCCGAGCGCGCGGTTGCGCTGTGCCGTGACGCGGGGCTGCAACTGGGCATGGGCCATGAGCGGCGGTTCGAACCGCCGATCGCGCGCCTGTTGCAGCTCGCCGACGATGGTGCACTCGGCCGCATCCAGCAGATCGAAGCCAATTTCAGCCACGACAAGTTCCTTTCGCTCGACCGGGGGAACTGGCGCCTGAAAGGCGATCAGGCACCGGCGGGTGGCATGACGGCGACGGGCATCCATCTTCTTGACCTGTCCGTACGCCTTCTGGGCGCTGCTGAAAGCGTGCACTGCATCTGCGAGAACCTGTCGTCGGACCTGCCGCAGGGCGACACCGTCGCGGCCTTCACGCGCTTTTCAGGCGGCGGGACGAGCTATGTGTCGGCATCGCTTGCCAACCCGTTCTTTTCGCGCTTTGCCGTGTTCGGCTCCGATGGCTGGATCGACATCCGCGACAAGGCGCATGTCGAGGCGCCGGACGGCTGGATCGTCACCAGCGCCATGAAGGGCGGCCCGATCACCGTCGAGGACGTGCCGCCGGCCGAGCCGGTCAAGGACAATCTGGTGGCGTTCGCACGCGCCGTGCGGGGCGAAGCGCCCTACCCAATCACGTCCGATCATCTGGTCAACAACATCGCGCTGCTCGAGGCGGTCTTTGCATCGGCCAAGAGCGGACGCACCGAACGCGTTCCCTGACTTGGAGGACAAACCATGAAAGCCCTGATTTTCGAAAACCCCGAACATCTCACCGTCACTGATGTGAAGATGCCCGGTATCGGCCCCAACGAGGTTCTGATCCGGTCCCGGAAGGTCGGCATCTGCCATTCCGACTATGAGCTGCTTGCGGGCCAGTACATCATCCCGATTTCCTATCCGGTGACGCCCGGCCATGAATGGGTCGGTGAAGTCGTCGAGGTCGGTGCGAACGTGACCGGTCTTGAGCCGGGCGATCGCGTGGTCGGCGAATGCGTGATCAACACGCCCGAACGCATCCACCATTTCGGATTTTCGATGGATGGCGCCGATCGCGAATATTTCGCCGCCCGGCCCGAATGGCTGCACAAGCTGCCCGACGCGGTCGACGACGACAAGGGCGCGCTGATCGAACCCTTCACCTGTGGCTATTATGCGGTCGAGCGCGGCGGCGGAACCAACGCGTCCGAAACGGTCGTGGTTTCCGGCGGCGGCACGATCGGTCTCGTCTCGGCGGCCGCCGCGATCGGCATGGGCGCGCGCGTCATCGTCGTCGATCCGGTCCCACTCCGCCGCCAGATCGCTCAAAAACTCGGCGCCGATGCGGTGGTCGACCCATCGGATGGCGATCCGATCGAAGCCGTGCAGGAACTGACATCGGGCGGCGCCGACCTGGTCATTGAGGCGGCTGGTCACGCCGCCTCGCTGGCCAACGTCTTCGACTATGCAAGGCCCGAAGGCCGCGTTTCGATGGTCGGCATCAATATTGGCCAGAAGTTCCCGGTTGAACTGGGCAAGATCCAGATCAAGGATCTGACGGTCAAGGGCTGCATCGGCTCGCCGGGCATCTGGCCGGCCGCCATTCGCTTTCTGGAGCGAACGGGGCTCGACCTGTCGCCGATCCAGACGCACAGTTTCCCGTTGAGCGATGCCGACAAGGGCTTCGAGCTTGGCGCCAAGCCTGCCGAAGCCGTCAAGGTGACGCTCGAAATCGCCTAGCGTCAGAACCCATCGATCGCAAAAACGGGAGGTTGCGGCATGTCAGACTATCTCACCGAGGACAATTCCGCCGAAACGGTCAATGCCCGCATGGGCAAGAGCACCAACCCGCGCCTGCGCCAGGTGATGCACTCCATGGTCGAGCATCTGCATGCGTTCATCAAGGATGTCGAGCCGACGCAGGAGGAATGGGAGGTCGCAATCGACTTTCTGACCCGGACCGGACAGATTTCGGACGATCGGCGGCAGGAATACATCCTCCTGTCCGATGTGCTCGGCGTTTCGATGCTTGTCGATGCGATCAACCACCGCCGGCCCGACGGGGCGACGGAGAATACCGTGTTCGGCCCCTTCCATGTAGATGGCGCGCCGCGTCGCGCCATGGGCGACAGCATCTCCCTCGACGGCAAGGGCGAACTGTGTCTCTACACCGGCCGCGTGCTCGATTTGGACGGTCAGCCGATTGCCGGCGCAACGGTGGATGTGTGGTCGGACAATGCGGATGGATATTACGATGTGCAACAGCCCGGCGAGCAGCCCGAATGGAACAATCGCGGCGTGTTCACGACCGGCGCGGACGGCGCCTACCGGTTCGTCGGCATCAAACCGGTCTCCTATCCGATCCCGAACGACGGGCCGGTCGGACAGATGCTGGAAAAGGTGGAGCGCCACCCATGGCGCCCCGCGCACATGCATTTTCTCGTCAGCGCGGACGGCCATGAGCAGATCGTCACCCACATCTTCGTCGCCGGCGACGACTATCTGCAATCGGACGTCGTCTTCGGCGTCAAGGACTCGCTGATCGTCGACTATCGACGAACCGCCAATGCCGAAACGCCCTGGGCGGCCGAATTCGACTTCGTGATGAAAAAGCTCTGATAACGCCGGGCCGATGACGCAACCGGCCTTCGTCTCAGTCGGCGCCGGCCCGGTCCGGCAAGGCGTCGCGCAAAAGCGCGATCTCGGTCCTGCCCGCATCGTCGGCGCGGGTGGTCAGGCCGATGGGCCCGACCGTATCGGCGGTGTCGACCGGCAAAAACGCCAGCCGGCCGGCATTGACGGCGGGAGCCGCCACGCCGCGCGAGATCGCCCAGATCGCATCGCTCGCCAGAAGCAGCGGTTCTGCCACCGACGCATCAGTCGTCTCGATCCGGTCGTCAGGAAGGCCGATGCCGCGTGCCATCAGATGGGTTTCGACCGCCGGCCTGATGACGGCATTGGCGGGCGGCACGATCATCGGGTAGCGGCCGAACTGCGCTATCTCGACCGGTCGGCCGAGCAGCGGATGGCCGGCCCGCACGACAAAGGCCAGCCGGTCGGCATAAAGCGGCTCGAACTCCAGCCCGTCGAGCGCGGCAACCGGCGCCATGCGGCCGATCACCACGTCCAGATGGCCGGCCCGCAGGCGCGGCAGGAGCTGGTCGCCGGCGCCGGTCTCGATGCGAACGACAAAGCGCGGCGCCTTGGCCCGCAGCCGCAGCACCGCCGCCGGCACCAGCGTGGATGCGACCGTGGGCAAGGCCCCGATCGCCAGCGTGGCGGCAGCCGGCGCATCGTCGGTGACAAGATCAAGCCCGGTGTTCAGTTGCAGCATCGCCGCTTCCGCATAGCGCAGCAGCAGATCAGCCGGCGGCGTCGGGACGAGGCGCCGGCCGACGCGCTCGAACAGCCTTGTCCCCAGCGCCTCTTCAAGGTCCCCAAGGCGCCGGCTGGCCGCCGATTGCGTGATCCCCAGGGCGCCGGCCGCCTCGGCGAGGCTGCGCAAATGATGGGCCTGGGTGAAACAGCGCAACTGCTTCAAGGTCACATTGGCGGGCTGAACCATGATTTTTTCTCATCGATAAGGAGGGCAATCTCACTTATCACGGAATTATTGTCATGGTAATGCCGAACCAAACCGCAGAGGAGCCCATGGCCCGCCATATTCCGCTCGCCGAAGCCGTCAGCACCTTCCTCAAGCCCGGCGCAACCGCCGCCTTTGAGGGTTTCACCCATCTGATCCCCCACGCCGCCGCCCATGAGGTGATCCGCCAGCAGATCGGTGACCTGACGCTGGTGCGCATGACGCCGGATCTGATCTATGACCAGCTGATAGGCATGGGCCTGGTCAAGAAGCTGATCTTCTCTTACGCCGGCAATCCCGGCGTCGGCCTGCTGCGGCGGCTGCGCGATGCGGTCGAGAATGGCTGGCCGCGACCGCTGGAAATCGAGGAACATTCCCACGCGGCGATGGCCAACGCCTACGAGGCGGGCGCGGCCGGCCTGCCCTGCGCGATCTTACGCGGCTATCTGGGCGCCGAACTGAAAGACGTGAACCCCAATATCCGCTCGGTCACCTGCCCGTTCACCGGCGAGGAACTGGCCGCCGTGCCGGCGATCCGGCCCGATGTCACTTTCATCCATGCGCAAAAGGCCGACCGGAAAGGCAATGTGCTGGTCGAGGGCATTGTCGGCGTGCAGAAGGAAGCCGTGCTCGCCGCCGACAAGGCGATCGTGACCGTCGAAGAGGTGGTCGACGATCTGAACGCCCATCCCAATGCCTGCGTCTTGCCGCACTGGACCATCGATGCGATCTGCACGGTGCCGGGCGGCGCGCATCCCTCCTATGCGCATGGCCACTATGCCCGCGACAATGCCAGCTATCTGGCCTGGGACAAGATCGCCGCCGACCGCGATACGTTCCGCGCCTGGATGAAGGATAATGTGCTCGAAGCCCGACCCGAGGTCTTCGCCGAACGCATCGCCGATCTGGGGGTCGCATCATGACCGGTTTCACGCCCGACGAGATGATGACGATCGCCGCGGCCCGCGTGCTGCGCAATGACGATGTGTGCTTTGTCGGCATCGGCGCGCCGTCGGCCGCCTGCAATGTGGCGCGCCTCACCCATGCGCCCGACATCACGCTGATCTATGAAAGCGGCACGATCGGAACAGCGCCCGATGTCCTTCCCTTGTCGATCGGCGACGGCGAACTGTGCGACACCGCCGTGACGACCGTGCCCGTGCCGGAAATGTTCCGCTATTGGCTGCAGGGCGGCTGGATCACGGTCGGTTTTCTCGGCGCGGCCCAACTCGACCGGTTCGGCAACATCAACACGACCGTCATTGGCGACTATGACAAGCCCAAGGTCCGTCTGCCCGGCGGTGGCGGCGCTCCGGAGATCGCAGCACTGAGCCAGCAGGTCTACATCACGATGAAACAGTCGGCGCGCGGTTTCGTCGACACGATCGATTTCTTCACCTCCTTCGGCCATGGCGAAGGCGGCGATCACCGCCAGCGGCTCGGCATGACCACCAGGGGGCCGACCCTGCTGGTCACCGATCTGGGCATTTGGAAACCCGACCCTGAAACCAGGGAATTCACCGTGACGGCGCTGCATCCGGGCGTGACACGCGAGCAAATGCAGGAGACCGTCGGCTGGCCGGTGCGCTATGCGGCCACCGTCGAAGAGACGCCGGCGCCGACGCAAGAGGAACTTGAAGTCCTGCGCGATCTCAAAGCCCGGACCGCCGCCGCCCACCAGAAAAAGGACGCAGCATGACCGACGCCTTTATTTGTAGCTATGTGCGCACGCCGATCGGCCGCTATGGCGGCGCGCTTTCGTCCGTCCGTGCCGACGATCTGGGCGCAGTGCCGATTGCCGCACTGATGGCACGCCATGAGGCGGTCGATTGGGGCGCCGTCGACGATGTCATCTATGGCTGTGCCAACCAGGCCGGCGAGGACAACCGCAACGTCGCCCGCATGGCATCGCTGCTGGCCGGCCTGCCCGACACCGTGCCCGGCACGACGATGAACCGTCTGTGCGGCTCGGGCATGGATGCGGTGATCACCGCCGCCCGTGCCATCCGCGCCGGCGAAGGCGAGCTTTTCATCGCCGGCGGCGTTGAATCGATGTCGCGCGCGCCCTTTGTCATGCCCAAGGCCGATGCCGCCTATTCGCGTGCCAATGCGGTTTACGACACGACCATCGGCTGGCGCTTCGTCAACCCGGTGATGAAGGCGCAGTATGGCATCGATTCCATGCCCGAAACCGCCGAGAACGTCGCCGAGGAGTTCGGCGTCAGCCGCGCCGACCAGGACGCATTCGCGCTTCAAAGCCAGGAGCGTGCCGCCAATGCCATCAAATCGGGCCGGCTGGCCAAGGAGATCACGCCGGTCACCATCCCGCAGCGCAAGGGCGATCCGGTCGTGGTCGACACGGACGAGCATCCCCGCGCCACCACGCTCGAAAAGCTCGGCGCGCTGAAAACGCCGTTCCGCGGGGGCGGCTCGGTCACCGCCGGCAATGCCTCGGGCGTCAATGACGGGGCTGCGGCGCTGATCATCGCCTCGGAAGACGCAGCCAAACGCAACGGCCTGACGCCGATCGCCCGCGTTCTGGGCGGAGCAACGGCGGGCGTTGCCCCGCGCATCATGGGCGTCGGCCCGGCACCGGCGACCAAAAAACTGTGCGCCCGACTCGGCATGAGCCCGTCCGACTTCGACGTGATCGAACTGAACGAGGCGTTTGCCGCTCAGGGGCTTGCGGTTCTGCGCGAATTAGGCCTTGCCGATGACGCCGACCATGTGAACCCCAATGGCGGGGCGATCGCGCTCGGTCACCCGCTCGGCATGTCGGGCGCCCGGATCACCGGCACCGCAGCCCTTGAACTCATCGACCGCGGTGCAACCCGCGCCCTCGCCACCATGTGCATCGGCGTCGGACAGGGCATCGCAATCGCAATCGAGCGCGTCTGACGCGATGAAAGGACTGCGGTGATGGACGCATTCATCTATACCGGCCTGCCCGCGCGCGTGATCTTCGGCAGCGGGACGACCAACCAGTTGGCCGCCGAAACCGAACGCCTTGGCATAACAAAGGCGCTCGTGCTGACGACACCGCCGCAGGCGCAGCAGGGTGAGACACTGGCCGCACTTCTGGGCGACAGGGCCGCCGGCGTCTTCAGCCAAGCCGCCATGCACACGCCGGTCGATGTGACCGAGGCGGCATTGCAGGTCTACGAGGACAGTGGCGCGGACGGCGTCGTCGCGATCGGCGGCGGCTCGACCATCGGTCTCGGCAAGGCGATCGCGCTCCGAACCGATTGCCCGCAGATTGTCCTGCCGACCAGCTATGCCGGCTCGGAGATGACGCCGATCATCGGCCAGACCGAGGACGGCCGGAAGACGACGCAGCGCACGCTGAAAGTTCTGCCCGAAACGGTGATCTACGATGTCGACCACACGCTGACCTTGCCACCCCTGATGACGGTCACGTCGGGCATGAACGCCATCGCCCATGCGGTCGAAGCGCTCTATGCCGAAGAGGCCAACCCGGTCCTTTCCCTGATGGCCGAGGACGGCATTGCCAAGATGAGCAACGCTCTGGCGCGGGTCCGGCAAACGCCGGATGATCTTGGCACGCGCTCGGACGCGCTTTATGGCGCCTGGCTTTGTGCCGTCTGTCTTGGCTCGGGCGGCGTCGCGCTGCACCACAAGCTGTGCCATGTGCTGGGCGGTTCGTTCGATCTGCCCCATGCCGAAACCCACACCATCGTCCTGCCGCATGCTTTGGCCTACAACGCACCGGCGATCCCCGATGCCATGGCCGCGCTCGAGCGTGCGACCGGTTCGAAGACACCCGCGGCCGCGCTCTACGATCTGGCCAGGGACGGCGGTGCGGAGATGGCGCTCAAGCAACTGAGCATGCCCGAAGACGGCATCGACCGTGCCGTCGAGATCACGCTCGAAAATCCCTACTTCAATCCGCGCCCGCTTGAGGCCGACACACTTCGGAGCCTTTTGCGGAATGCCTGGGAGGGCCGGCGCCCGTCTTGAACGACGCCCATCAATCTGCCTTGTTCCGGTGCCATGATAGTGGCCGGTCACGCGATCAATCCGCATGGAGGGCGATGATGAGCAATGGCAAGGTCATCGACACGCACACGGTGCAGGTCGTTTGCGAACTGGCCGCAACGGTCGACGAGACATGGCACCATCTGACCGCGCCCGAAGCGCTGGCGAAATGGCTCGCGGTCAGCAAGACCGGCATCCGCGACGGCGGTGAGGTCGAACTTCTGTTCGATGTCGAGGAAGTGCCCGAACGGGAAAAGGCCGGCGCGGTCATCGACGGAACCGTTTCGGAGTTCGTGCCGCCGCGCCGTCTGGCCTATTCATGGACCGACCCGTCGGTGGATTCGCGCGTCGTCTTCGATCTCGAACCCTCAGGCGAAGGCACCAGGCTGACGGTGACGCACAGCGCCCTGCCGGTCGACTTCGTCGCCCGATGCGGCGCCGGATGGCATACCCATCTGGCCATCCTGAGCGACCACCTCGCCGGACGGTCGCCGCGACCGTTTCTCGAAACATTCGAAGCGGCCCTGCCCGACTTTGAAGCCGAACTGGCGTCGGTCGACCCGGCATAGACCGGGAACGCCGATCCCGCACCCGCGCCGGTTTTGGCGCTGCCCCCGGCAATCGGGGAGAAGACCGGCCGGCCAAACGGGCCAAGGATCGACCCCGAACGGCCGTTTGGACGGGCCGGGCCGGCGAGATGGCAAGGGCGACTTGGCAAGAGCGTTCTGGCAAGGGCGACTCGGCAGAAGCGACCCGGCACAAGCGACGGTCGATGGACGGCGGCCGCGGGCGCGCACGCAATAATGGCGCCCCTGCGAAAGGGCAAAGCTTGCTATGTCGAACAGTCAAGGCAGGCCGGAAGGGCCGCATCTCTCCGATCATTGTCATTGTCCGGAAGATGGCGGCCATGCTGCGCGGCCGCAAGCGGCATCGCGACCCGCGTTACGCTTTTTCGGCCCGGCCGATCCGGACCATCTGCACCTTGAAAGCGCTTATCACATTCGTTCGGGACAGATCGTGCGCGCCATTTCGCGGCAATTGTTCTGCTATCCGCCGTCCGATGCGCTGGCCGATCCGTCGGCCGTCTTCGATCCCGTTCCCGATGTCGCCGAGGTCCTTCCGACCCGCGCAAATGGCGGGCTGAGCGCGGACAGGCGCACCCTGCGCATCAGGCTGCGGCCCGATGTTTGCTGGGATAGCAGGGAGCCGCGTTCCATCGTGGCCCAGGACTTCATCCGCGGTCTGGAGCGCATCGCCGAACCGGTCACGCCGGGCGATATTCGCGACTATTTCATGCAGACCATTGTCGGCATGCGGGCCTATTGCGACGCTTATGCGCAGGCTTTTGCAAGGACGGCGCCTTCTCAGCCCGAACTGTCGGCGTTCCGTGCCCAACACCGGATATCCGGGCTTGACGCACAGGACGACCGGACGCTCGTCATCGACCTGGTCGAACCGGCCAACGACATGCTGCACCTGCTCGCGCTCGGCTATGCGGCCGCGCTGCCGCAGGAGGTCGGCGACGCGCCCGTCGGCAGTGCTGAGTTCCGGCGGCGCTACGTCTCCAGCGGCCCCTACAGGATGACCGAAGCGGACATGGAGGCGGACGGTGACGGCGCAAAGGGTCAGGCGACCGTGCTGACGCCAAATCCCGTGTGGCGCCAGGACAGTGACCCGATCCGCAGCCAGACCGTTGGCGCCATCCATGCGGCAGCGGGCGCCGACGGCTCGGAGGCGATGCGCGATGCGATCGCCCACGGCCAGGTCGATGCGGCCTGGCCGTTCGGCATCGTCTCATGGGACGGATCGGAACTGCCCGATGACGCCTTTCCGGAGACCTACCCCGGCTACACGCTGAACCCTTACGTCGTCATCAACATGCTGAGCCCCAATGCGGACGCGGCGATGCGAAAACGCAAGGTTCGCCAGGCCCTCGCCTATGCCATAGACAAGGCCGCGCTGGGCGAGCTCTTTTCCACCCTGCACGGCGTCGCCGTCGAGCCGCTCCATTCCGTGCTGCCGCCCAGCAGCCTTGGTCATCGCAGCTTCAACCCCTATCCGACCCCGCACAGCCGCGGCGATCGTGTTCTGGCGGGCCAGTGCCTCAAACAGGCCGGCTACCCCAACGGGCTGACCTTGAAGGCGGCCGTGCGCGACATCGACCTGCATCAGACGGTGATGGACATCATCTCCGGCAATCTGGCAGCCTGCGGCATCGAAATAGAACGGCAGACCTATACGCAAAGACAATACTACGGCGAACTGCTTCTCAACCCGGACCGGGCGGCGGCTGGCGACTGGGACATCGCCGTCGCCGGATGGACACCCGACTGGTTCGGCAACAATGGCCGCGCCGTTTTCCGGCAGCTCTTCCGCACCGACCGGCGCAAGGGAACGATGAATTTCGGCTGCTACTCCAATCCCACGGTCGACGAACTGATCGACCGTGCGCTCGGTGCCGAGGACCTGTCGACGGCTTCCGACTTCTGGCATGCCGCGAACCGGCTGGTGATGGCCGATCTTCCGGTCGTGCCGATCCTGGCGTTTGCCTGTCAGTGTTGCGCCGCCCGAACCGGCGCCAATGGCTGGCTGACCTGGGATTCAGCACCCGGCGCGGGCCCCTGATGCGGCCCGATAAGTGCTGGTCGACGGCGCCGTGCCCGCCGGGTTTGAACAATCTGGGAGAAGAAGTTTCGGCCTGCCCGCGAGAAAATGCCCCAAACATGCCCCGGCGGCGGCTCACCGTTTTGGCCGCCACATGCATCGTGCTGATGAGTTCACGACCCGGACCAAACAACCACCAATATGGAGACATGACCCATGAATGGAACACTGGAACGAGTGGCCGTCCTGCGCGACGGTCGAGAACTGGTCGTTGAACGTTTCTTCAAACAGCCCCTCAAGGAGGTGTGGCAGGCGCTGACCGAACCCGAAAGGATGAGCCACTGGCTGGCCAAGGCGGACCTCGAACTCAAACAGGGCGGCCGCATGCACCTGCATTTCGAGAACACCAATTCCGACGTCGTCGCCACGATCACCGCGATCGATGCGCCCTATCTGCTCGAATATAGCTGGGACGACCAGAAGGCACCGGAGCCGGACGAACTGCCGCCGGACGCGATCGACGCCTCGCGTCTTCTCGCCGGCGACGGCCAGTGCATTCAGGAGCTTCTGGCGACGCTGGTCCGCATCCAGCTCAACGAACAGGGCGACGGCACGCAGCTTACCCTGTCCCACGTCCTGCCCCAGGCGGCGGTGACCGGCAAGGGACGTTCGGCGGTCAATCTTCCGGTCGTGCTGGCGGCGTGGCAAAACCATCTCGACGGGCTGAACCAGGCCATGTCGACGCGCTTTTCCGCCAAGGCCGGCGAAACCTGGGCCTGGGGACGCTTTACCGACCTGCAGAACAAGTACAGCCAGGCGCTGCAGTAAAGGCCGGGACCTACGCCCCAAGGTGGCCGCGATCGGGTGATTGCCTGCGGCCACCATTGGCGTGTCCGCCAACTGTGACACGCCAACAACATGTATGAGGGCAATATCGATGAGCGCGTTTCATGATATGGAGTTTCCGGGCGAAAGCGCCGCTTATCGGGAGGCTCGCGACCGGCTGCTGGACGCCGAAAGGGAGTTGAGACGGCAGGTCGAGACGGTTGCCGAACTCAGGCGGGCGCTGCCGCCCGGCGGCCTGGTGCACGACGAATACCGGTTCGCGTCGGGTTTTGCCGAGCGTGGCGACGACGCGGTCGAGACGATCGGCTTTTCCGAGCTTTTTGCGCCCGGCAAGGACACGCTGGTGATCTATCAGTTCATGTTCGCGCCGGGTGCCAAGGCCCCCTGCCCCATGTGCACCGCTTTCGTCGACAGCCTGGTCGGCGCCGCGCCGCATCTTCATCAGCGGGTCAATCTGGCCGTGGTGGCCAAGGCGCCCATCGAGCGGCTGCTTGCATTTGCGCGCAGCCGCGACTGGTCGGGCATCCGCCTCGTTTCGGCCGCCGGGACGCAGTTCAACACCGACTACAATGCCGAGCGCGGCGAGGAGCGGCAACTGCCGGTGCTCAGCGTGTTCACGCGCTCGGCAAACGGCATCCATCACACCTATTCGACCGAGTTGGGCTACATGGATGCCGATCCCGGCCAGAACCCCAGGCACCTCGACATGATGTGGCCGCTGTGGAACGTGCTGGACATGACGCCGGAAGGGCGCGGCGCGGACTGGTATCCAAGCCTGAACTATGCCGAAGCGGTGCCGGCATGAACGCCGTCAGGCAGTGACCGGCTTTTCGACCCTGCTGGCGGGGATCAGGCAGGCGGTCCTCGACGGCCAAACGCTGCCACCCACGCCCACCGCGGCATCATCCGGCCGGGCCTTCGCCGAACCGTTCGGCCGGGCGGTGCGCGCTCAACTTTCCGATGGCGAATGGACCGCCTTCACCGGGTTGCTCGACGGGCAGGACCGGGCGCTCAAAGCCGCGCAGGCCGGCCGTCTCGATCAGGCGGCGATCGGTTTTGCAGCGTTGCGCACGGACCATGCGGGCCGGTCGGCCTCGCCGCTGTTCGAGGCGCTCGGCGAGATTTTCATCGGCGCGGCCGAAGCCTATCTGATGTACCGGCGGGCCGACTATGGCGCGGCGGAGCGGCTGATCCGGCACGCTTCGCTGCTGGATCAGGTCCTTATTGACCGCCATGGCCTATCGCTGATGAGCGCCCACCGGTTGCAACTGGGCCACAATCTGATGCGCATCGACGCCCGGCGCGGCCGCCAGCGCGAGGCGGTGGATCTGGCGGCCGACTTCATGGCCTATCTGGACTGGGAAGATGATGTGCTTCCCGTCGATCTGGCCTCGCCCCGCCGCCAGCTTGACGCGGTGCCTCCGTCTGTCGTGGGGCACTATTTCGATCGCCTGTGCTCGGAGGCCGCAATGGTTCTGGCGGGCCGCTTCGATGCCGATGCCCGGTCAATGTTCACGCGGCTGGCGCCGCATGCGAACCGGCAGGGCAACGCAATATCCGCCCATTGCGGCGAGGCGCGTGCCTGGCTCGCCTGCAAGACGCTGGCGCTCGCCGGCAATCCCGGACCGTTTCTCGCGGAAGCAACCACGATCCTCGCCGCCGGTCGCCAAAGCGAACCGCTGTTCTGGTTTGCAACCGTTCTCGATGTCGCCGGCCATTGCCGGACGCTGGGCGCCGAAGGGAGCGACACGGCGGCATGGCTGGTCGAACGGACGCACCGGATGGAAGGCGCGCCTTTCGCCTTGAAGAAACTGGTGGAGGCCGAAAACGCCTAAGCTGCGACCGGGATCTAAACCCCGTCAAGCTCGGCGCCGACGCGGGCGGCCGCCTCGATCAGGCGGTCAATGTCGGCATGATCGTGAAAGAGCTGCACCGAGCATCGCAGCGCGTGATGCGGGGCGCCCGCGCCGGCGACGTCGAAGCTCATATGCCGCAGACGGATGCCGTACCCGGCCTCAAGCCGCCTGACCGCCTCGGCGGTGCGCTCGCCCCCTGCCCCGATGTCCGGACGGCGGAAAATGGTGAATGTGTTGAGCGCCGAATGGAGCCGCTCGTCGCTATAGGGCGAATAGAGCGCGGCGTGCCCGAACCGTTCCCGGATGCGCCGCTTGAAATGGGCGCTCATCTCCAAAAGCCGGGCTTCGATCGCCGGTCGGCCGATCCGGTCCCAGATGGCGCAGGCATGTTGCAGACCCTCAAGCCGCGTCTGGCTGGCGCTGCCGGTCGTCTGGAGATATTCGGCAATGTCATAGCTCGCCGTGGTGCCCTCCGTGCGCGCCGGCAGTCCGCCGTCGGACGGATACCACAGCGTCACCACCGGCCAGAACCGAGGCAGCGGCAGCGGATTGTGCGCCGCCAGCACCTTGTTGCGGATGTAAAGGAGCCCGGTGTCCGGCGGCCCGAACTGCCATTTGCGGCCCGAACCCACCAAGAAGTCGACGCCCAGATCGTGGCAATCAATGTCGATCATGCCCGGAAGATGGGCACCGTCGACGATCGTGTGAATGCCGCGACGCTGCGCCAGTTGCGCAAGCGCCTTGATGGGCAATAGCGTGCCGGTCGTAAAGGTCGGCGAGGAAAAGACGAAAAGCCTGGTTCGTTCGGTGACCTGCGCGTCGAACAGATCCGGATAGTCCTCGGCGTGCTGGTCATCACCGACCGGCAGCGCGACCCGGCGGATGACGACGCCATAACGGTCGCGCGCAAGGGCGAGCGCGGCATTGGGCGAAAAATGCTCGTGCGTCGTCGTGACGATCTCGTCGCCGGCGGCAAGGTCCAGCCCGGCCAGCACCTTGCACAGCCCGTCGGTCGTATTGTGGGTGACGACCAGTTCGTCCGCATCGCACCCGAAACCGGGCGCAATGGCGCGCCGCACGGTTTCGAAGGTGGATTCAGCGACGGTCGCTTCGGGGAGACCGCTCAGGACCGGCGCCTCGGTTCCCGTGTCCGCGTAGAGAAGATCGCCATCGAAGGCAAACAAGTCGCGCATCTAGGGCGGTCCGTTCGTGACCGGACCCGCTTGGGCGCCGGAATGTCGTGGGTCGGCAAGGCGCGCACGGCGACCCGGCGCCGCCTCGGTCAGCCATGCGCAACGCCGGCCCATGGCATCAGGCGCGCCTGATGCAGCGCAGGACACAGCAAATCGGAACGTCCAGCCGGGCCTCATAGCCTTGCACGGTTTCGAAATTGGCGCGGTCGGGCTCGCCTTCCGACAGCCGGTCCAGATCGAAACCGTGGCCGCGGACGATGTCGATCAGTTGCGCGATGGTGCGGTGATGCTTGCGCACGACCGCATCCAGCCAGTGATCGTCGCGCGAACCGTGGCGAAAATAGTCATAGACCGCCCAGCCCGAGCGGCCGTCCGCCGGTGCCAGGGCATGATAGCTGGAGGTCATGACGGGATGTTCGACCGAAAAGACCAGCACGCCGCCGGGCTTGAGATGATGACGGATGATCTCGAACAGTCTTGGCAGATCGGCGACATATTGAAATGTCAGGCATGACACGACCATGTCGAACCGGCCGATCAGCCCGCCGCACCAGCGCTCGAGGTCATGCTGCTCGACAATGCCGCCCGTTCCGGCCAGCGTCTGGCGGGCCTTGGCGACCATCAGCGGGCTGCCATCGATACCCAGATAGTGCGCGGCGCCGGCGGCCAGAAGCTGGCGGCCCAGAAACGCTTCCCCGCAGCCCAGATCCAGAACGGCCCTGCCGCCGACATCGCCCAGAAAAGACCGCACGATCGGCTGTTCGATCGTCTCGGCAGGGTCATGTTCAAGCCCCGAACGCAGCGTCCGGTAGCGCGCAACGATCTGCGCATCGGAAAAGAACGCCAGCCCGTCGACCGCCTGCCGCGACGGATCGACGGGCACGTCGCCCTCATGTTGCGTGTCACGCACCAGACGGAGGGCATCGGGTCGCATCGTCATGTCAGTCTCCTGCCGTTTTCCCGGATCGCGTTCGCCAAAAAGGCACTTAATCAAAGGGCGCCAAACGCGCCCCGCGTGAGGATGGGTTTGGCCGTTTCCTGAAAGTCGATGTCCGGATCGAGTTCGCGGATGGTGCCCTCGATGACCAGCAGAGACAGGAGCGGGAACACCAGTTCGGTCGCCGCATGCAGCCCGTAGCGGCGCTGCAGTTCGAACATTTCCGTGGCGAAGGCGATCAGGCTGAACGCACGGGCCGGCAGGCCGTGATTGCGGTGCACGAGATCGGCCATGTGATGGCGGAAAGCGGCCAGATCGGCATCGGGGCGCTGGCCCGAGGCACTTTCGATGACGATCTCGGCGCACCGCTTGCCCCGCCCCAGCGACATTTCCAGGAAGAACTCGGTGAACAGCCGCCGCATGCGCTCGCTCATCACGATGGAAAACCCCGCATCGAGCACGACGATCTGGCCGTTCGGCAGAAAATAGAGATTGCCGGGATGCAGGTCGCAATGGACGAACCCGTCCACGAACAGCATGTGATAGACGGCGTTGAGCGTCGTTTCGGCCACACGCTTGCGCAGCGCCGGGCGCAGCTTTGCCATCGCATCGACATCGAGGCCGTCAATATATTCCATGACGATCGCGCGCGGCCGTGTCGGTGCGCGATGAAGATCGGGCACCCAGACCCGTGGAACCGCTTCCATATTGGTCCGCAACCGCTCCAGGCAGTCGGCCTCGTGGGCAAAATCGAGTTGGACTCGCACCGCCGCGCACAGATGGTCGAGCACGTCCTGAACCGGAACGCCCCGGAAATAGGGCAGCCGCGCCATCAGCCGGCCCATGCCGGTCATGATCGCCAGATCGGTCTCCATGATCCGGTGGATGTCCGGCCGCTGCAGCTTGATGGCCACCTTGCGTCCGTCCGCATCTTGCGCGGCGAGCACGCAGGCCACGCTGCCGCTGGCCACCGGCTGGTAGTCGATGCGGGGGAAAAGCGCTTCCAGGCGTACGCCATAGATCGCCGCCAACTCCCGCCGTGCCCGCTCGGGCGCCATGGGGGCCACATCGTCCTGCAGCCGCGACAGGTGATCGCACAGCCGCCGGGGCACCTCGTCCCGGCGCGTACCCAGAATCTGCCCGGCCTTGATGAAGGCCGGACCAAGCCGTTCCAGAAGGGCGACCAGACGCCGGGCCGGATAGTCCCGCGCTTCGGGCGACCGGCGCAGGGCCAGGATCGCCGTTGTCGCCGCCGTCGAGACCAGATACCAGCCCGCCAGCGCCCCGATCGCCGCGCCGCGCCACAAGAGCCGCGCCGTGCCGACCGTCTTTTGGCCCGATCGCACGACGTCCGGCCCCGGCGCTCCTTCCGCTGCGGCCGGCTCCGGCGACACCGATCCCTCCCCGGCGCTCCACTGCGAAACGGCTTGATCGGTCAAGACGGTTCCTCCAGGTGATGCCGGCGCCCCGATGGTGCCGGCCCGTCGATCATGGGCCGGTTCACGGCACCGGCGCGCAGGACCAAGATCCGGACATCAGGGCCAAGGCCCTATGCACGGCCGGATATGCGTTCGATCTGGCAATCCAGCGTCCAATCGTCGGCCTGGCGCACATCGGCCGGCGGTTGAATGTCGATATGCAGCGCATCGCCCGCCTCGACCCTTGTGTGTCGCAGCGGCCAGAGCCAGACGGCCCAGTTGCTGCCCGGATAGCTCGGAAAATTCGATAAGGTGACATCGGGCGCCAGATGCGCGGTGAAATGCATCGCGATCGCGTGCAGATCGCCGTCCCGGGTAGTCGCCAGCCGGTGCCGGCCCGCCGGCATCTGCGCATTTTGGCCCAGCGTGCTGTCGGCGACCGGAAGCGCATCGCTGAAAAGCGCCGGCGGCCGGGCAAAGAAATGAAACTGGCCTCCCTTCGGGGCATGGCCCAGCACCGATCGCATCGAATAGCCGGGGACCGGTTCGGCCCAGACACCCCAGCCCTCGCCATCGAGACCAATTGCCTGGATCGCCGTGACCAGCCGCCCGGGCACGACGCGACCGCCCGGTTTCAGGCACCGTTCGGCGACGCCCTTGACGATCTGCGCCATCTCCTCCTCGGGCCCCAGATTGCCCATCATTTCACTGACGATGACGTCGGCGGCCGACGGCAATTGCACCGAGCGCGCATCGCCGCAGATGACCGAGACCCGGTCCGTCAGACCGTTTTCGGCCGCCACCTCAAGGGCGACCGCGGCCATCGCCGGATCGGCCTCGATCGCATGCACATGGCCGGCGCCGGCATCAAGCGCGAGCAGCGACAGCGCCAGCGTTCCCGCGCCCACATCGATCACCACGTCGCCGGGCCTGACAGAGGCGGCGATCGCGCGCCGATAGGCGTCCAGCCGCCGCCGGTCGCCCAGCATGACCTGATGCATCATCAGTTGACGCGGATCGAGGACGGAACGGTCCGGCCCCGCCGCGACAGCGCGCAGCGGGGCCGGACAGGACGTGTCCGCCTTGGCCGGCTGGTTCATTCGGCCGGCAGCCGATGGCCGACGTCCAGATCGCCCTTGTATCCGACATCCGGCTCGAACCCGGATTCGGTCATCAGCGCTTCGCGTCCGACGATCGACTCGCCAAGCACCAGCCGCACATCCTTCAAACGGCCACGCACCTGCCGGTCGGAATCGATCAGCGCGGTATCCGAGCCCACCGTGGCGAATTCTGTGCCGGTCACCTCGGCGCTCTTCATCTCGCCCTGGACCACGACCGACGAGACGCCATAGAGCGGGCCATCGACGGTCGCCACTTCGAAATTGGTGTCGAAGTTCATGTCGTTTGGATATTTGACCGTTTCGAGCGCCATCTCCGAACCTTCGCCGAACGTGCCGGTGGAGGGCTTGAAGAAGCTCACGCGCAGCATGATCCGTCCGCCGAGCAGCTTGGATTCACCGACCATGGCGACGCGCGCGAGCTGCGACCGGACGCCCGGTCCCTCATGGTGCTTCTCATCGTCGAACAGCAGGATCTCGGTGCCCGCAGCAAGTCCGTGGTCGCCATGGATCTGCACCGTCTCGGTCTGGCCGTCGATTTCCAGGCTGACCTGGCCTTCCGCCGAACTCTGGATGATCAGCGACGGATCGACCAGCATCGAAATGCAGGGGCCGAAGCTCTCGGCGAAGAACACGGTCGGCGTGATGCCGGTTGCCCGGTTCATGCGGTCGGCCGGATACCAGGCCTCCGGCAGGTTGACGCCGCGAACGACGTTCGGCGCTGGGATCACCGTGCCCGGCCCGTCGCCCAGCGGCGCGCCCAGAACCGGGGCGGTAAGCGGCTTCTTGTAGGGCGGAATGCCGTCGACCACGCCGTCAATGGCGATCACGTCGCGGTGCGCCAGCCGCATCGTGCTGGTCTCCAGGACCCCGAACCGGCGAATGAAGAACTGGGCGGGAAAATTCTGCCCGGGCACGATCTGCCGCACATGGCCGGTGTTCGGCAGATAGGGGTTCGACAGCACCTGGATGCGGTCATTCAGCACATGGCTATAGCCCTTGATGCCGACTTCCGGCGCGCTGATCAGTTCCAGATCGAATTCGGCATAGCCGTTCTCGTCGACCCGGTGGTGAAACCCCTCCATCGGCCATTTGTTGAGCTGCACGAAGCCCGAAAGGCTGATCGTTTCGCGCTTGCCGCTGTAATAATCATCGCCGAAGACGACGGTGGCGGCGGCCAGAATGTGCGGGCGCAGCGGCTTGGGCTCGATGTTCAGGGATTCATAGGTTTCCCCGCCATGCGCCCCGACCAGCCCACCGCCATTTTCGCGGTTGTGCTCGTCATAATTGGGCCGGCGTTCGCCATTGCCGTTTCCGTTGCCTTGGTTGCTATCGCTGGTATGGGACATCGAATTTTCTCCTCGGTGCAGATAAGGGGCAGCGGTCGGGTCCGGACGAACGGGGACTGCGCCGCGCGGCGGCCGCTGCCATGAGCCGGACGGTCAATCCGGCGGGTCGAGCCACAAATTGGTGATGTCGAAGAACTCGATCTGCGGCACATGGATCGCGTTCTTCACGCGCTTGCTGTGATAGCGGGATGTCATGGCCGCAAAGGCCAGCAGCGGCACGATCGGCACGTCGCGCATCACCGTCACGTCGATCTCGTGCCACAATTGCTCGGCGCGACTGGGGTCCTGTTCCTGCAGGGCCTCGTCGATCATGCGGTCGACATCGGGATTGCTGTAGCCGCCATAATTGGTCGTGCCGGGCTCGAAATTGGTCTGGAACAGCGGCTGGACGATGCAGCGTCCATTGTTGCCGAACCAGTCGGGCGTCCAGCCCGGTTCGGCAATGTCCCAGGCGCCGGCCCGCGCGCTGTCGGGATCGCCCAGCACCGAACCGTAATAGTCGGCCTGGCTGAAGGTCTCGAACTTCAGCTTGATCCCGATCTCGGCAAGGTTTGCGGCGACCGACTCCATCACGTCGAGATGAAGGCGCGCCTCGCGCACGGCAGCCACCAGTTCGAACCCGTCGCCGAAGCCGGCTTCTTGCAGCAGTTGCTGGGCCTTGGCGCGGTCGCCGCGATCGCCGGGCGTCGGATAAAGGTTGAAATCCCGATGGCCCGTGCTGCCCGGCGGTATCGCCGAATGCAGCGGACGGTTGGGCACGCCCTGCATGATGTTCAGCACCTCGCTGATCGCAGTCTTGTCCACCGCATAGGCGATCGCCTGTCGCACCTTGAGGTTTTGCAGCGCGCCGCCCGCATTGGGGCTTTGCAGGTTGAAGACGAGATAGGGATTGAGCGTAAAGCCGGGATAGCTGCGCGGAAACTGCTCGCGCTCGGGCGCCGGCTTGGCCCAGGACACGACGGTGAAGGACCAGGCGAGATCGACCTCGCCGGCATCGATCCTGTCACGCAGCGCATCGGGCGCTTCGCGCGCCACGGTGATCTCGATGCCGTCCAGATATTGATGCCGGATCGGATCGCTGTCCTGTTGCCAGGCCGGATTGCGCTCCAGCTTCAGTTCGGCGCGTACGTCCGGCGGCGCGGCGAACCTGTAGGGCCCGTTGGAGATGAAGTTGGCCCGCATCTCGTCGCTGTCGGGCAGATAGGCGTCATATTCGTGCGGCACGGCCGACGCAAAGCCCATGGCCAGGATGTTCAGGAAATCGTTGGCGGGTTGCTTGAGCCGGATGACGAGGGTCTTGTCGTCGGGCGTCTCCAGCCCGGAAATCATGTTGTCGTTCTGGAACTGCGCCAGTGCCGCAGCGGAAATGTCCGCCGTTTCGAACGCCTTTTCATAGGCGGTGCAATATTCGTCCATCCCCGCGATCGTGCTGGTGAAGTAGTGCCGGGCTCCGGCGCCGCAAACCGGGTTGGCCAGCCGCTTGAGCCCGCGCACGAAATCCGAAGCCACCACCTCGCGCGGCGGTTCGGTGTCCCAGAACACGCCGTCCCGCAGCCGGATCGTGTAGGTGAGGCCATCGGCGCTCAGCCCGCCATTGTCGATGGTGGGCACCTCGGCGGCGACATCGGGCGCCGGCGTGAAGCTCTCGAACGGGTCGGACAGGTCGTGCGATGCCGGATAGGCAAAGAGCTGGCGCGTCAGGGCGCGCAGGATCTGCCCCGACGTGGCGTAGTAGGCGCTGGACGTGTCCAGATGATCGGGCCCGCCGGGGCCCCGGAAGCGCAGGACGCCGCCGTAACGCGCCTCGCCGGCGCGGCCGAGCGGTCCCGGAACATCCCTGGTTTCGATTGCGGCGGCTGCGGTGGTTCCGTGCATCGCGCACCCCTCAGAACGTCAACTCGCATTGAGCGTCCATTATGAAAGGCGGTGTGTCGTGAAGCTTCTCCCATATTGCCCGCAAAGGCCGGCGAGCGCCCGCGAACAACTTCGGTCTTTGGATGGAGCGCCGGCCATCGCCTTGAAAAGCCTTGTTCACAATGGCATTGCGGCAATTGTCATCACAATAGCACTTCACAGTGTATTTCTTGTCAATTGACTCCTTTTAATTTGAACCCTACTTTCACGTATCACCCTGAAATCGCGGAGGTTATGATGGTAGATATCAGAACGCTCGGCGGCTTTCATGTTCGTCATAAGGGGCTATATTCTTCTTCAAAAATTATTTCTTGCTGTAGCAAGATTCTTGTCTACCTTTTGATTAACAATAACATTCCGCAAAGAAGAGAGAAGCTGGCGGACATATTTTATTCTGGCCTTGACATGACTCACGCGCTCAACGCGCTCAGCACAAATGTCTGGCGCATCAAGCGGTGGATCAAGGACCATCTCGCCGACAGTTCCATCGAGATGATCGCAAACCGGCGTGACGTTATCATGATCGGGTCGGACACGGGCTTCATGGATGTCAGCCGCTTTGAGGCGGGCCTCGCGCGCTGCAGCTTTCAGGACAACAATGTCCTGAGGTCCGACCAGCGCGCGGCGGTGCGGACCGCGCTCGCCGAATATCAGGGCCCGTTCATGGACGGGGAAAGCGACGAGTGGATCCTCTACGAGCGCGAACGCCTGCACTGTCTTTATGTTCAGGGCCTCAACGAGATGATGTCGAGCTTCGCCGCCGAGGAGAAGTTCGAGGACGCGCTCGATTATGGCCGCCGCATCCTGCGCATCGACCCGCTGCGCGAATATGTGCATCGCGAGATGATACGCTGCTACGCCGCCAGCGGTCAGCGCGCGCTGGCGCTGCGCCAGTTCCAGACCTGCCGCACACTCCTGAAGGATGAGTGCAGCATCGAGCCGCTGCCCGAAACGATCAGCCTGATGAAGGCGGTCCGGAACGGCGCGCCGGTCATGGACGCCAACGTCTGACATCACCGTCCGAACGGCCGCGGCCGGCGGCGCATTGACCGATCATCATCGGTCATCGACCGGACTTTTTCCCCATCGCAACGCGCCGTCGAGCGCCCCGTCTGCGAGGTGCGGGAACGCCCGGTCCCGTCATTGCTGTCGGCGATCGCGCCCGTGCCGGCGCCATCGGTCTGCAGGGCAATCTATAAGAAAATTGATGGCCCGGAAATCCCGCCCGCGCCCCGAAAACCGGTTGCCCGTCCCGCGCTCCGGGCGATCCCGCGCGCCCCTAGCGTGCGACACAACGCGTTTCAGCACGCGGCAGTAACCTTCTGATTTCAAACAGGCTTTTTGAGATGGATCGCCAATGGTGGGTCTTTGGTGCTGGTTCAGTGCGATCAGTGTGAGAACATCGTGCTGACAGATCGACACTTGATCGCGCTTTGTATGCGCTTCCAGTGCTGTCCATGACATCAACCGGAGCCCATCCGGCAGGATCGCTGTGAGAGCCGCCGGACCCCACACTGCTAGCCTCTGACAAACAAGATGTGCGGCAGTGATCGTGGAGGACCGGCAGTCGTGTTTGCGTGCGTTGCGCCAGAGTGTGCCGCCCGATTTCCGGGGCCAGGTCGGCGCAATGGCCGCCGTCTCGCCTGCAGGTTTGGGCGACCCGCGACCACCGGCCGGCATTCATCACATCTGCGTCCGATGATGGCGCTTCGAACCGTGCCCGCGCGGCGGGCGCACGGAACGGCATCATTGTCCGCACAACGCACAACCGTGTGAGGGAGCGTCATGTCGGCGACCGGTCAGGCCCATCAGGCATCCAGCGGCAGGACCGGTCGCGCCGCGCTGGAAAACTGGCGCGGGTCGCTGTCGGTCAGGCTGGCCGGGCTGTCCGACGACGAAGCCTCGTTCTCAAAGCGCGGCTTTGCCGTTTCCGACCCACAGCGCCGCGACCGGCTCGAAGGGGTCGGCCGCGCCTTCATCGCCGGCTACAATCTGGCGCTGGTCCGGGCGAACCTGCCCGCATCGGTGCCCTTGCAGCCGCTCACCGCCGAACTGGAGACGATCGCGCCAGCCTTGCGCGGCTTTGCCCATGAAGGCGCCGCCATGGGGCTGGGCATCTCCGACGCGCTGCCCTGGGCGCGCAATGGCAATCTGGCCCGGTTTCTGGGCACCGCCGGAGACCGGCACGCCTATCTGATCCATGTCGGCGCGGGCTGGGCCATGGCCCGCCTGCCCTGGCGTCGCCGGGCGATCCTACGCGTGCTCGATCCGCTGCTGGCTCCGCTGGCCATCGACGGATGGGGCTTTCATGACATCTATTTTTCGCCCGCCCGCCTCGGTGCCGGCGCCAGGGGTGGCGGCCGCGACCACCGGCGCGCCTTCGACCAGGGTGCCGGTCGCGCGCTGTGGTTTGTCGCCGGCGGCGACATCGATCGCGCGCTGGCGCTGATCACCGCCCAGCGGCCCGATCGCCGCTGCGATCTTCTGTCGGGGCTCGCGCTGGCGATGACCTACACCGCGCTGGCGGAGCCCGGCGATGTCGCAAAGCTCGCCGGCCATGCGGATCAGACGATGCCGGACGGCCGTGCCGCCGTCGCCCAGGGCGCGGCCTTTGCGCTTGAGGCCCGCGCGCTGGCCGGTCTCCGGCTCCCGCAGGGCGACGCCATCTGTTCGGCGCTGTGCGACCGGGCGCCCGACGCCGTTCTTGGCATCGTGCGCGCCCACCGGCCGGCAACGTCGGACGTGGTCGCGATCGAGGCCGAGACCGGGACCGCCGCATACGAGGTCTGGCGTCAGCGGGTCCAGGCAGCACTCACCAAGCCCACTCTTGCCAAGCCCGCCACTGCCGGGTCGGCGCAAGGCTCAATCAGCGCACGGGAGCCAAGTTCATGATCATGACCCCAGCCATGACAAGCCTTGCCCGCCGCGCCGGCGGACTTGTCGCGATCATCCCGGTGGTCGCTTTTGCCACCGCCGCCCATTCGCCGGCACCGGACCAAACCGCGCTTGAAGAACTGGCAGCGCCTTTCGCATTCGAGGCGTCGGCCATGCCGGCGGCGGGCAACCTAAACGAGCGCACCGGGCGCGATGTCCATCCCGCGCTCTCTCACATCGCCGGCTGGATTTCGTCCGTCGGCGCCTCCGTCGCCCTCGCCGATCTGGACGGAGACGGCCTGCCCAACGATTATTGTCTGGTCGATCCGCGCACCGACACGGTCACCGTCGCCCCGGTCTCGGCATCCGCGCAGACGCGGTTCGAACCGTTTGTGCTCGCAACGCCCACCGAGGGCTTCGATCCGGCCACGCTGGCGCCGATGGGCTGCCTGCCCGCCGACGTCACTGGCGACGGCCGCATGGATCTCGTGGTCTATTATTGGGGTCGCGGCCCGGTCGTCTTCGAGGCCCGGTCCGGCCCACCGGCCGCGCAATCATACCGGCTTCAGACCCTGACCGACGAGACGGTGCCCTGGTTCACCAACGCGGCCATCTTCGCCGACATTGATGGCGATGGCCATGGCGACCTGCTGTTCGGCAATTATTTCGCCGACGGCAGCGGCATTCTCGATCAAAGCGGCCGGATGCCGGCCAACATGCAGCATTCCATGTCGCGCGCCTATAATGGCGGCACCAATCGCCTCTTTCTCAACGCCGGCGCAGCGTCAGGAGAAACCCGGTTCGAGGACCACAGCGCCGCTCTGTCGGCGACAATGGCAAATGGCTGGACCCTGGCTCTGGGCGCCGCCGACCTGAACGGCGATCTCCTGCCGGAAATCTACGTCGCCAACGATTTCGGCCCCGATCGCCTGTTGTTGAACAGTTCGCGGCCCGGTCAGGTGGAGCTGTCACAGGTCAAGGGCCGGCGCGGTTTCACCGACAGCCGCTCCACCGTTCTCGGTCGCGACAGTTTCAAGGGCATGGGCGTCGACTTCGCCGACATCGATGGCGATGGCCGGCTGGACATTTATGTCAGCAACATCGCCGAGGAATATGCGCTGATGGAGAACCATTTCCTGTTTCTCCACACCGGTGACGATGCGGCGTGGCAGCGCGGCCGCGCACCCTACCGCAACGCCAGCGGCCCGCTCGGCCTTGCCCGCAGCGCGTGGAGCTGGGACGTCAAGCTGGCCGATTTCGACAATGACGGCCGCGTCGAGGCCGTCCAGACGACCGGCTTCGTCGAAGGAGCGACCGATCGCTGGCCCGAGCTGCATGAACTGGCCATGGCCAATGACGAATTGCTGCGCCACGCCGGTGTCTGGCCCGTCTTCAAGGATGGCGATGACCTGTCCGGCGATCATCATGACCGCTTCTTCGTGTCCGACGGTGACGGAACCTATCGCGACATCGCGCCGCTGATCGGGCTCGGCGGCGCTTCGGTGTCGCGGGCGATCGCCACCGCCGATGTCGATGGCGACGGCGATCTCGACATGGCCATCGCCCGCCAGTGGCAGGCATCGACCTTCTACGAAAACACCGCAGTGCAGGCCGGCCGGTCGCTGAACCTCGATCTGCGGTTGCAATCGCCGCAGGGCGCTCTGCGCCCGGCGGTCGGAGCCGTCGCGCGCGCCGTCCTGCCGGACGGGCACCCGCTGACCGGTTTCGCCGACGGCGGCAACGGCCATAGCGGGCGGCGCTCACACCACATTCATTTCGGCCTTGGCGCGCTTGCCGATCGCGACCGGATCGAGGTGACCGTGTCGTGGCGCGAGGACGGCACGCGCCATGACCGGCGCTATTTTCTCGCGCCCGGCGCGCACGAAATCGTCTTGAACGAGCAGGCGAGCGCACGGGCCACAACCCGCTCGCCCGACACTTTCCGGTAACGGCTTTGGCGGGAGGAACCAGATGACGCTTCTGAGCGACGACACGACCCTGACAGCCCGCACCGGGCGCGCGGTGCCCGACTGGCGGCTGACGATCGCCGAGCGCTGGTACATCGACAAGCGGCTCAAGGGGCTCGCCCGGTTTGCATTCGCGATCACGTTTCTGAACGTTCTGGGCCATCTGTGGCTGGGGTTCGAGCAATCCTGGATCACACCCTTTGTGGCCCTGGGCGCCGCCTATTTCACCGAGTTTGCGGCCGAGACCAGCCAGTCGCTCGCCGAGGGCCGACGGCCGCGCTACATCGGCAGGCCGGGTGCGGTCGTGGCCTTTTTCCTGTCGGCCCATATCAGCGGCCTTGCCGTCGGCATGTTGCTGTTTGCCGCCGAGCAGCTTTGGCTGGTCGCGTTCGCCTCATCGGTCGCGGTGGCCTCCAAATGGCTGATCCGCGTTCCGGTGGCCATGCCGGACGGGCGAACCGCCTCGCGCCATTTCCTCAATCCCTCCAATTTCGGCATCACGGTCACGCTGCTGCTCTATCCGAGCGTCGGCATCGCGCCGCCCTACCAGTTCTCCGAGAACACCAGCGGCGCGCTCGACTGGCTGTTGCCGCTGGTCGTCATCACCACGGGCAGCCTGTTGAACACCAAACTGACCGGGCGCATGACGCTGATCGGCGCCTGGGTCGCCGCGTTCGCGGCACAGGCCGTCATCCGCGCGCTCATCCATGACACGCCGATCGTCGCCGGCCTTGCGCCGATGACCGGCTTCGCCTTCGTTCTGTTCTCCTTCTACATGATCACCGACCCGGCGACCTCACCCGTCGGGCGCTGGAACCAGGTGCTCTTCGCGGTCGCCGTGGCCGCCGGCTATGCGCTGTTCATGGAACTGCATGTCGTCTTCGGCCTGTTCTACGCGCTGACGTTGGTGACCGCGCTGCGCGGCGCCGGCCTTTATGTGCGCCATTACATGCGATCGCGTGCGGCGCCCGCCGTTCCGCTTGCCCGCGTGCCGGCCGAGGGACCAAAATGAGCGCCGACACGTCCATCGCCATTGTGTCGATGGCATGCCGGTTTCCCGATGCGGCGTCGCCGGAGGCGCTTTGGCGCAACGTGCTCGATGGCCGCCGTTCGTTCCGTGCCATCCCGCCCGAGCGCCTGGCACTGGCCGACTATGACGCGGCAACGGTCGGCGGAGCGCTGTCGATCACGCCGGTTCTGGCCGGCCTTTTGACCGACTGGCACTTCGACCGGTCGCGTTTCCGCGTCTCCCGATCGGGGTTCGACGCCGCCGATCTGGCGCACTGGCTGGCGCTCGACACCGCCGAGGTCGCGCTTGAACGGGTCGGCGGTGCAGGCCGGTTGGGTTCCCTGAAGACCGCCGTCATCGTCGGCAACACGCTGACCGGCGAATTCACGCGGACGGAACAGATACCGCTGCGCCTGCCCTATCTTCTGTCCAAGGCCCGCGCGGCCATGGACGGCGATGACCTGCCGCAGGACGTCATCGAGACAATGCTGGGGCGCCTGCGCGACCACATCCTCGCCGATTTCCCGACGCCGAACGAGGAAACCCTGGCCGGCGGGCTTGCCAACACCATCGCCGGCAGGATCGCCAACCATTTCGACCTGCATGGCGGCGCCTGGACGGTCGACGGCGCGTGTGCCTCCTCGCTGCTTGCCGTGGGCGATGCGTGTACGCGCCTTGCCGAAGGCTCGATCGATGTCGCGATTGCCGGCGGCGTCGATCTGAGCCTCGACCCGTTCGAACTGGTCGGCTTTTCGCGCAACGGCGCCCTCGCCGCCGACCAGATGCGCGTCTTCGACCGCCGGTCCGCCGGCTTCTGGCCCGGCGAAGGCTGTGGCATCGTGATCCTGGCCAACGCCAAAGCCGTTGCCCAACTCGATGCCGAACCGCTGGCCTATCTGTCCGGCTGGGGCGTGTCGACGGACGGCGCCGGCGGCCTGACCCGACCGACCGAGACGGGCCAGGGCGCGGCCCTGTGTCAGGCCTATAGCCGCGCCGGCGTTAATCCGGCCGATTTGGGCTATGTCGAAGCGCATGGCACCGGCACCGCCGTTGGCGATCCGGTCGAGATTCGCGCGCTTGCCGATCTGGTCGGAACCCCGGGCCGGCCGGTGCCGGTCGGCTCGATCAAGGCCAATATCGGCCACACCAAGGCCGCGGCCGGCATTGCCGGCCTGATCAAGGCCGTGAGCGCCGTCCGGGACGGCATCGTGCCGCCGCATGTGAGCTGCGACGACCCGCACCCGGTCTTCGCCGAGACCGGCGCGCGGCTGGCGCCGTCGCTGGAGCCGGGGTCCTGGCGGGCAGGCAGGCGCCGCCATGCGGGTGTCAGCGGCTTCGGCTTTGGCGGCGTCAACGCCCATATGGTGGTCTCCGACGCCGGGCCCGCTCCGACGGGTCGCGCGCGCCCCGCCCCGCCGACGCCGCAGGATGCCGAACTGTTCCTGTTCTCGGCCGCCACCCAGTCGGCGCTTTCCGACACGCTGTCCGGGCTGCGCGACGCGGCGGAGACGCTGTCATGGAGTGCGATGGCCGATGCCGCCGCCCATTGCGCGGCGCAGTGCGATGTTTCCGCGCCGTTCCGCGCCGCAATTCTCGCCGCGCGTCCGGACGAACTGGTGCGCAAGCTCGGCGCGGCGATCGGGCGTCTCGCCGGCGGCGAGCTCGCCGACGAACCCGATTTCGATCTCGGCATCGCGCGAACCCGAAAACCGCCGCGCATCGGATTTCTGTTTCCGGGTCAGGCGGCGCCGGTCCGCACCGGGGGCGGCATCTGGCGGCGCCGCTTCGCGGCCAGCGGCACCTATCTTGCCGAACTGCCGCCAATGGCGACCGACAATGACGTCGCCACAGACATCGCCCAGCCGGCCATCATGGCCGCCTCATGCGCCGCCCTTGACCAATTGTCGCGGATCGGCCTGCGCGCCGAAGTGGCGGTTGGCCACAGCCTTGGCGAGATCGCCGCCCTTTGCTGGGCCGGCGCGCTGTCGGGCACCGACGCCGTGCGCCTCGCGCGCGCCCGCGGCCGGGCGATGGCCGACGCCGGCACGCGCGGCGGATCCATGGCGCGGATCGCCGAAGGCGCAGAGCGGGCGGCGATGATCGCGGCCCGGTTCGATCTGACCGTCGCCTGCGAGAACGCCGACGACGAGACGGTGATCGCCGGCGACGCCGATGCGATCGGGCGCTGCGTCGACCATGTGCGCGACGCCGGAACCGATGCCGGCACGCTGGCCGTCTCGCACGCCTTTCACACCGCCGACATGGAGCCGGCAGCGGCCGGACTTGCCGATGTTCTGAACGCGAGCCGCTTTTCGGCCCTCAATGCACCGGTCATCTCGACGGTGACCGGTGACCGGCTCGACCCGGCCCATGACCTCAGGGCCCTGCTGCTCGATCAACTCATTTCGCCGGTGCGCTTTGCCGGTGCGCTGGCGTTGGCCGCGCGCCACTGCGATGTCTTCATCGAGGTCGGACCGGGCGCCGGCCTGACACGGCTTGCGCGCAAGGCGGGACACAGCGCCGTCTCCGTCGACGCGCACGGCCCCTCGATCAAGGGACTGTTGGAAACCGTGGCCTTTTACTTCCTGTCGGGGGCAGCGATCGCGCCGGACGCGCTTTTCGAGGACCGGCGCCTGCGCCCCTTCGATCCGGCCTACCGGCCGATCCTTTTGGCCAACCCGTGCGGCCGGGCCACCATGGATGCGCCCGTTCCGGTCAAAGCGCCTGCCACTGTGCCCGACGCGCCGGGCACTGCCGACACAATGCCCTTGCCGCCATCCGATCCCGACCGGCCGATGCTGGAAACGGTTCTGGGTCTTGTCGCAACCGAACTGGCGCTGCCGCCCGAAAGCCTGTCCCCGGACCTGCGCTTTGCCGACGATCTGCACCTCAATTCGCTGGCGGTCGGACGCATCGTCGCCGAGGTGGCCCGCCAGTCCGGGCTGGCGACGCCCGCCGCCTTGAGCGATTTTGCCAATGCAAGGCTCTGTGATCTGGCCGATGCCCTTGGCGAACTGGAAACACTCGGCAAGACCGGGCCGGCTGAGCGCGACCATGTCGAAGGTGTCGCGCCATGGGTCAGGCGGTTCGGGTTCGAATGGAAGACGACATCGCCGCCGCGCGGCAACCAGACGATCGCATGGCGAACTGTGGACGCCGAAGGGGCCGGTCGGATCGGCGCGATCGCCGATGGCGACCCCGCTGGTGCGCTGGTCCGCATCGGCGAGTGGCGCACGCCCGGCGCCCTCCAGCGCATCTGGAACACGGTGCGCGACATCCACGGGGCCGGCCTGCGACATGTCGCGCTGGTCCATGATGGCGCGCCCGTGTCGGCCTTCGCCCGGTCGCTTTATGAAGACGGCGTGTTCGACACGATCGCCGTCGTCGAAACGGCTGATGCGCAAGCGGCGGGCGCGCTGCTCGACCGGGTCGGGCCGGGTTTTGGCGAATGGCGCATCGCCGCCAACGGAACGCTTCTGGCGCCGGTCTTCAGGCCCTTTGCGCCACCCGGCGATCGCGCGCCGATCCCTTGGCGAGGCGACGATGTGGTGGCCGTCACCGGCGGGGCGCGCGGCATCGGCGCCGAATGCGCGCTCAGGCTGGCGGAAAAAACCGGCGTCCGGCTGCTGCTTCTGGGCCGCAGCCCCGCCGGCCACGACGAAGTCGCCGCCACGCTGGCCCGATCGCGGGCGATGGGGATCGACGCCATCTATCGCAGCGTCGATGTGACCGAACCGGACGAGGTCGTCGCCGCGTTCGCCGATGCGGCCGGCCGCTTCGCCCATCCCGTCAGCGGCATCATGCATGCGGCCGGGCTCAACCATCCCCAGCGGTTCGCCGATATCGCGCAGGACACGCTGCGTGCCACGCTGGACGTCAAGGTCGCCGGCCTTCAGGCATTGCTCGGTGCGGCCGACCTTGGCGAACTCAAGGCGGTGATCGGGTTCGGCTCGATCATCGGACGCCTCGGTCTGGCGGGCGAAACGCATTATGCGCTGGCCAACGCCGCCCAAACCGCGCTTCTCGCTGAACTCGCATCGGCAAACCCCGACATCGCCGTCATGGCGCCCGAATGGTCGGTCTGGGCCGGCGCGGGCATGGGCCAGCGGCTCGGCACGTTGGAACGGCTGGCCGAAGAGGGTGTCGAGGCGCTGTCACTCGACACCGCGCTTGACCTGTTCGAAGAGCTTGCAACGGCCGGCACCCTGCCCGCCGATGGCCCTTGCGTGATCACCAGCCGCTTCGGCCCGCCCCGAACGGTGGACCTGGACCGGCCGACGCTGCCCTTGCGCCGGTTCCTGGAAACCGTGCGCCTGCACTATCCGGGGATCGAACTGGTCGTCGACACCCGGATCTCGACGGGCAACGATCCCTATCTCCTCGATCACATGATCGACGGACAGACGGTTCTGCCCGGCGTGATGATGCTCGAAGCCATGGCAACGGCCGCGCATGCCCTCACCGCGACCGCACAGGGGAACGGCAAAGGCCCGACTATCGGGTTCGAAGCCGTCCGGTTCGACCGGCCCGTCGTCCTGCCCGACCATGGCGACCTGAGCGTCCGTGTCGCGGCGCTTCGGCGCGACGACGGAACCATATCTTGCGTGCTCAAAACCTCTGCCGATGGTTTCGCTGCGGTCCACGCCAGCGCCGACATCCGCTTTTCCGGCCTTGAAGACGCGCGGGTCACCTTCGATCCCGCGCGGCCGGAGCACCCGCCGGTCACGGCCGACGGGTTCTACGGATCGCTTTTCTTCAATGGCGGTCGGTTCGAGACGGTCCACTCCTATCGCCGCCTGACCGCCTTCGAGATCACGGCCGACCTCGACGCGGGCGCATCCGCGCCCTGGTTCGGCAGTTTCCTGCCGCAGTCGCTAATGCTGGGCGATCCGGGCTGCCGCGATGGCGGCTTGCACGCGCTGCAGGCTGCCGTGCCGCAGCGCCGCGTGGTTCCCGCATCGGTGGACCATATCGCAATCCACGATCCGGATACGCCGCGCTGCTCGGTCAATGCCAAACAAGTGCGCGCGACCGAGACGACCTTCGTCTTCGACATCGAATTTTGCGCCGAAGACGGCCGCTGCCTCGAAGTCTGGCGCGGCGCCAGCTTTAAGGCGATCGCAGCCATCGACGATGCCGCGCTTTCCGATGCGCTGTTCGTCCCGTGGCTGGAACGCGAACTGGCCTTTGCGACCGGACGGAGCGATGTCCGCGTCGCACGCGCCCATGGTCCCGACCGCGACGTGCGGCGCATGACGGCGGCGACCGCATGCGGCTTGCCGACGATCCTGCACAGGTCAGACGGCCGGCCGCTCATTGTCGATGGCCCCGATGGCTACGGCCTGTCCGTCTCGCATCATGGTGACACGACGCTGGTCGTCGCCGCGCACGGAGCGGTGGGCTGCGACCTGGAGGGTTCGCCGGTCGAGCCGAACGGATCGCCCGATGGCGACATCCGGCATTGGTGCATCCGCGAGGCCCTGCGCAAATGCGGGGTCGCCGCACCACCCCGGCTTGCCGGCGGATCGGAAGCCGGCGATGACGCCAATAAGGCCCGCCTTGCGGACGTCGACACGATTGCCGGCCATGCGGTGATCGCCCGCCGCTGGCGCGACGGCACGGCCGTCGCCGTCGCGCTCGGTCCGGACATCAGCAATCAACCGCATGCACCTGCCAAACAGGCGGAAGTCGTGCCCTCGGCCGCCGCCGGCCGCGCGGTGGCCGCGCCATGAAGGAGCCCACGTCATGAACCATCATGCTCCACCGGCCGATCTGCGCTCGCCGCGCGATGCGCGTCCCGCTTTCCTCCACCGCCACACCGTCACGTTCGAGGAAACCAATCTGGTCGGCAATGTCTACTATGCGCGCCATGTCTCCTGGCAGGGCCGCTGCCGCGAAATGTTCCTGCGCGAACATGCACCCCAAATTCTCGACGAACTGCGCCGCGATCTGCGTCTCGTCACGCTGCGGGTCGCCTGCGACTATTTCGAGGAGTTTCTCGCCTTCGACGATGTCGAGATCGAAATGCGCCTTGCCCATCAGGAACAGCACCGGATCGGACTGGACTTCGAATATTGGCTGGTCCGCGAGGGCGGCCCCCGGCGGCTCGCCGCATCGGGCTTTCAGGAAACCGGATGCCTGCGGGTCGGCAAGAATGGCGCCAACCCGGTCAGGCCGCCCGACGCGCTTCTCGATGCCTTGAACCGGTTTCGCCCGGTGCGGCCGGTCGCCGGGATAGCGAGCGCCGCCGGCGCAAAGTGAACACAGGTGGAGGAGAATGATGATGCTGGAAACCGCACTTGATGGAACCGCGGCCCGGACCGCCCGCAACGGCGCCAAGCCGGCCGGGCCCAAATGCCCGAAGACATCGGTCGCGCAGGTCGTCCGGCACATCAACGCCAACCTCAACCGGAAACACACGCTGGACGAATTCGCCGACATTGCCGGATGCAGCATCTGGCATTTCGACCGCGTGTTTCACCGCGTCACCAATCTGTCGCCGATGAATTTTCTGTCGGCCTCGCGCATCGAGGCGGCAAAGCGCCTTCTGGTGACCTCCGACACGCGGATCATCGATATCTGCTACGAGGTCGGCTACAACAGCCTCGGCAGTTTCGGCAAAAGGTTCACCAAGATGGTTGGCCTGTCGCCCCGCCAGGTGCGCGCGGCGGCGGCGGATTTCGACCCGCAGGCGTTTCGGGCGCTGTTCCGGAATGCCAGCGACTGGCCCGCCGGCAGCCACGGCGTTGAGGTGACGGTCACCGCGCCGGACCAGACCCATGACGACTTCCTCACATTCGTGGGACTGTTTCCGGCCAATGTGCCCACCCTTGCACCGGCGGCCTGCGGCCTGCGCGAAGGTCTCGGCCCGGTCAGGATGCGCATGCCTCCGGCCGGCCGCTACAGCATCTTCGCGCTCGCCATTCCCCGGCACGCCGACGCCGAGGACATGATTTTGCAGGACTGCACGTTGCGCGGCACAGGCGGCAAGGTGTCGGTCTCCGCCGACGCCAGGCAGATGTCGTTGACCGTGGCCCTGCACGAACCGAGCCTTCTGGGACCGCCGCTGCTGCCGATCCTGCCGCTGATGCTGCAGCGCAAGGCGGCAGGCATGGCCTGAGCACGGATCAAGGCCGGTCAGAGAGGCCGCACCAGTCCGGCCGGGGAAACGGGGAGAATGTCGGAAACGCCGCGCTCAACCAGCCGCGACCGATCCGTGACGGCGTCCAACGGACCTGTCCCGCAAGCAAGCAAGCCGGACATGAGGCGGCCAAACCGAACCGGCGACCGTTGGCGTGCTCCTCACGAATGCGGCCGAACAGTCCCGCCGATCGCCAGTGTCAGCTCTTCCGCCGCCGCGATCACGGGCGCGGCGAACCGCTCCACATCGTCGGCGCCAATCCGCGCCGTCGGGCCAGACACGGACAGGCCCGCGACCGCTTCGCCATGTATGTCGAACACCGGCGCTGCGATGCACCGCATGCCGGGGTTCTTTTCCTCATCGTCGAAGGAATAGCCGCGCTCGGCTATCCGGGCGAGGTCTGTGCGCAACGCATCGGGCGACGACAGCGTTTTGGGCGTAAAGGTTTCAAGAGCGCCGTCGAGCACGGCATCAAGGCGCTCGGGCGCCATCTCCGCCAGCAGCGCCTTGCCGATGCCGGACGCATGCAACGGCGACAACGTGCCGGGCGGAAAGAAGGCCCGGATGCTGGCATGGGTTTCCACTTGGCTGACGAACAGCACCGACCGGTTCTGCACGATGCCCAGATTGGCCGTCTCACCGGTCGCTTCCATCAGGCGGCGCAGGATCGGCCGCGCCCGGTCGACCAGTTGCGTCCGCCGCAGGAAGCGCGCGCCGATCACGAACGCCCGCGCGCCCACATGCCATGACTGGTCGCCGGGGTCGAATTCGGCAAGCCCCCGCCCTTCCAGCGTTACGAGCACGCGATAGACGGTGGCCGGCGATTGCCCGGTCTCGGCGGCCAGCTGCGTCAGCGACAGACCCTGGTTCTCGCTGAGAAACTCGAACACCTCCATCGCCCGGTCCAGCGACTTGATCGTGTTCTGGGCGGTCTTGTCGTCCCAGTCCCGTGGACGCCCCCGCGCCCGCCGCGGCGGGGCGGCAACGGCATTGTTTGGCGTTTTCATATAATGTCTCTGTCTTTTCCCGAATAACGAATTCATCATATGAAAAACGTAAACCACTGACAAGGCGTCATAATTCTTCACCAGCCATTTCTGAAATCAATTTTCAAAAAAATTTCCTTCGCCTTTCGCCTCCGCTAATGTGGCCCCACTGTTTCAAGGAGGCCGCGATGAGCTTTCAAAATCCGGTTTTCATTCCGGGGCCGACAAACATCCCCGAAAGCCTGCGCAAGGCGTGCGACATGCCGACGATCGACCACCGGTCGCCGCTGTTCGGCGAGATCCTGCATCCCGCCCGTGCCAAAGTGCAGAAGGTGCTGAAATCGGACAGCGCCGAGATCTTCATCTTCCCGTCGACCGGGACCGGCGGCTGGGAGACGGCGCTGACCAACACGCTGAGCCCCGGCGACACGGTGCTGGCCGCCCGCAACGGCATGTTCAGCCACCGCTGGATCGACATGTGCCAGCGCCACGGGCTGAACGTCGAGATCGTTGAGACGGCATGGGGCGAAGGCCTGCCCGCCGACCGCTACGCGGATATCCTCAAGCGCGACCGGAACCGGACCATCAAGGCGGTTCTGGCAACGCACAATGAGACCGCTACCGGTGTCCGGTCGGACATCGCCGCCGTCCGCCGCGCGCTTGATGACGCCGATCATCCCGCAATGCTGTTCGTCGACGGTGTCAGCTCGATCGCCTCGATGGACTTCCGTTTCGACGCATGGGGCGTCGATGTTGCCGTCACCGGTTCGCAAAAAGGCTTCATGCTGCCCGCCGGCCTCGCCATTGTCGGTTTCAGCGAGAAGGCCAGGGCCGCAACAAAGACGGCCACGCTGCCGCGCACCTTCTTTGACGTGCACGACATGGCCAACGGCTATGCCAACAACGCCTACCCCTATACGCCCGCCGTCGGGCTGATGAACGGCCTGAACCAGGCATGCGGCATGCTGCTTGAGGAAGGACTGGACAATGTCTTTGCCCGCCACCACCGGATCGCCGAAGGCGTCCGCGCCGCAATCGCCGCCTGGGGGCTGAAACTGTGCGCCGTCTCGCCTGACGTCTATTCGGACACCGTCTCGGCGATCCGCACGCCCGAGGGCTTTAACGCGACCGATATCGTCACCCATGCCGCGCAGACCTATGGCGTCGCCTTCGGCATCGGACTGGGCGAAGTTGCCGGCAAGGCGTTCCGCATCGGGCACCTGGGCAGCCTGACCGACGTGATGACGCTTTCGGGGATCGCCACAGCCGAAATGTGCATGGCCGATCTGGGTCTCGATATCGAACTGGGATCTGGCGTCGCCGCCGCGCAGGACTATTATCGTGCGCACCCGGCCGTCACGCACAAGGCCGCCGCCTGATGGGAGGAGACGAACATATGAAGGTTCCGGCCTATGACGACATGCTGGCCGCCCATGAACGGATCAAGCCGCATATCCGGCGCACGCCGGTGCGCATGTCGGACTATCTGAACGAACTGACCGGCGCCGAACTGTTCTTCAAATGCGAAAACTTCCAGGAGCCGGGCGCCTTCAAGGTGCGCGGCGCCACCAATGCAGTCTTCGGCCTCGATGACGAACAGGCGAAAAAGGGCGTGGCCACCCATTCGTCGGGCAATCATGCATCGTGCCTGAGCTATGCGGCGATGCTGCGCGGCATTCCCTGCAATGTCGTCATGCCGCGCACCGCGCCGCAGGCAAAAAAGGACACGGTGCGCCGCTATGGCGGCAAGATCACCGAATGCGAGCCGTCCACCACATCGCGCGAGGCGACCTTCGCCGAGGTGCAGGCCGAAACCGGCGGCGACTTTGTCCATCCCTACAACGACCCGCGCGTGATCGCCGGTCAGGGCACCTGCTCCAAGGAATTCATGGAACAGACCGACGGGCTCGACATCGTCGTCGCGCCGATCGGCGGCGGCGGCATGGTTTCGGGCACCTGTCTGACATTGTCGACGCTGGCGCCTGAAACGCAGATCATCGCCGCCGAACCCGAACAGGCCGACGATGCCTATCGCAGCTTCAAGGCAGGCCACATCATCGCCGACGACGCGCCGGTGACCGTCGCCGACGGCCTTAAAGTGCCGCTCAAGGACCTGACCTGGCACTTCGTCTCCAACCATGTCTCGGGTATTCTGACGGCATCGGAACAGGAGATCATCGACGCGATGAAGATCACCTGGAAGCATGTGCGGATCGTCATGGAACCCAGTTCCGCCGTGCCGCTCGCCACCATCCTCAAGAACCGCGATCGCTTCGCCGGCAAGCGGGTCGGCATCATCATCACTGGCGGCAATGTCGATCTCGACACGCTGCCCTGGATCAACTGAAGGGAGAATTTGTCATGAATGCGCCTGCGAAATTCAACGATCTCGATGTGGGGTTCGACGTTCCCGCCCTTCCCGGCATGGACGCAGCCGACATCCAGACGCCGTGCTTGGTCCTCGACCTTGATGCGCTGGAACGCAACATCACGAAAATGGGCGACTACGCCAAGGCGCACGGCATGCGCCATCGCGTGCATGGCAAGATGCACAAGTCGGTCGATGTGGCGAAGCTGCAGGAAAAACTCGGCGGCGCCGTGGGCGTTTGCTGCCAGAAGGTGTCGGAGGCCGAAGTCTTCGCGCGCGGCGGCATCAAGGATGTGCTGGTCTCCAACCAGGTGCGCGATCCAAAGAAGATCGACCGCCTCGCACAACTGCCCAACCTGGGCGCGCGGACAATCGTCTGCGTCGACGACATCGCCAACATCGCCGAACTGTCCGAGGCCGCGCAGCGCCACGGAACCGAACTTGAAATCTTCGTGGAAATCGATTGCGGCGCGGGCCGCTGCGGCGTGACGACAAGCGAGGATGTGGTTGCCATCGCCAAGGCCGCCGACGCCGCGCCCAACCTCAAATTCACGGGCATCCAGGCCTATCAGGGCGCCATGCAGCACATGGACAGCTATGACGACCGCAAGGCCAAGCTCGATATCGCCATCGCCATGGTCAAGGACGCGGTCGATGCGCTGAAGGCTGCCGGGCTGGAGCCCGAACTGGTATCCGGCGGCGGCACGGGTTCCTATTATTTCGAAAGCAATTCCGGCGTTTACAACGAACTGCAATGCGGTTCCTACGCCTTCATGGATGCCGATTATGGCCGCATCCTCGACAAGGACGGCAACCGCATCGACCAGGGCGAATGGGAGAACGCCTTCTTCATCCTCACCCAGGTGATGAGCCACGCCAAAGCCGACAAGGCGATCTGCGATGCCGGCCTCAAGGCCCAGTCGGTCGACAGCGGCCTGCCGGTCATCTACGGCCGCACAGACGTCGAATATGTCAAATGCTCCGACGAGCACGGCGTCATCGCCGACCCGGACGGCGTTCTGAAGGTCGGCGAGAAGCTGCGGCTGGTGCCGGGCCATTGCGATCCGACCGCCAATGTCCATGACTGGTATGTGGGCGTGCGCAACGGCAAGGTCGAAACGCTGTGGCCGGTCTCGGCGCGCGGCAAGGCCTACTGACCGCCGATCAAATAAACACCGTCCGGCCTGGAGGAGGGCCGGTTTCAACGCCCGTGCGCGCGCCGCTTCAAGGCCGTGGCGCACGGGCGTATCCAGCATCGACAAGGAGAACCCATGCTGATCGTCCCTGAACGCCAGATCGCCGACCTGATGACGCGCCAAGCCGCTTTCGACGCGGTCGAAAAGGTGTTCGCGGCCATGGCGGCGGGCGATGCCTATAATTTTCCCGTCGTACGCGAAGCCATCGGCCATGTCGATGCGCTCTACGGCTTCAAGGGCGGGTTCGACCGGGCCGGCATGACGCTGGGCCTGAAGGCCGGCGGCTACTGGCCGCAGAACCTTGAGCGCCACGGCATCATCAACCACCAATCGACGGTGTTCCTGTTCGATCCCGATACGGGCCGCGCCTCGGCGATGGTCGGCGGCAATCTTCTCACCGCGCTGCGCACGGCGGCCGCCTCGTCCGTGTCGATCAAGCATCTGGCCCGCAAGGATGCCAAGGTGATCGGCATGATCGGCGCCGGCCATCAGGCGACCTTCCAGCTTCGGGCGGCACTGGAGCAGCGCGGCTTCGAGAAGGTGATCGGCTGGAACTTCCATCCTGACATGCTGCCCAACATCGAAAAGGTCGCCGACGAGGCTGGCCTGCCGTTCGAGGCTGTCGAACTGGACGGCATGCGCGAGGCCGACGTGATCATCTCGATCACCTCGTCCTTCGATGCGATTCTGAAGGCCGATCAGGTGTCGCCCGGCTGTCATCTCGCCTGCATGGGCACCGACACGAAGGGCAAGAAAGAGATCGAGCCGCAGCTTCTCAAACGCGCCAGCGTCTACACCGACGAGGTTGCGCAATCGGTGTCGATTGGCGAGGCGCAACATGCGGTGGCCGAAGGACTGATCAGCGAGAGCGATGTCGGCCAGATCGGCGCGGTCATCAACGGCACCGATCCCGGCCGCACGTCGGACGACCAGATCACCCTGTTTGACGGCACGGGCGTCGGACTTCAGGATCTCGCCGTGGCCGCCACGGTGGTCGACCTGGCGGTCGAAAAAGGCATCGCGATCAAGGTCGATTTCTAGGTCGCGCCGCTCATATCGCTCCTGCCGCGATCGCAAAAAAGAAGCGCTCCCCGGACTTCCGGGGAGCGCTTTTGTTTGAGCCGGTTTGGCGTGACCTCGCTTCGGTCTGGTCAGTGACCGTCCTGCCCCAACGAACCATGACCGTGACCGGACAGGCCCCCGGACACTTCCTCGGTTGCCTCGTTCGACAGTTCCTCGGGCAGAACCAGGTTCAGGATAATGGCGATCGAGGCGGCCGGCAGGAGGCCTGAGACCATCAGCACCCGCAGCCAGTCGGGTAGATATTGAACGGCGCCCGGCTCGAGCTGTAGGCCAAGGCCGATCGACAGCGCCACGGCGAAGATCACCATGTTGCGGCGGTTCCAGTTCACATCGGACAGCATCGAGATACCGGCGGCCACGACCATGCCGAACATCACGATCACGCCGCCGCCCAGAACCTCGATCGGGATGGTGCGGATCAAACCGCCCACCTTCGGGACCAGGCCGCAGACGATCAAGAAAAGCGCACCGCACGTCACGACATGGCGGCTCATCACGCCGGTCATCGCGATGAGGCCCACATTCTGGCTGAACGACGTGTTCGGAAACCCGCCGAAGATGCCGGCGATCGCGGTGCCGAAACCGTCCGCATAGGTCGCGCCCTGAATTTCTTCGTCGGTCGCTTCGCGGCCCGCACCACCCTTGGTGATCCCCGAGACATCGCCGACCGTCTCAACGGCCGAAACGAACGCCATCAGGCAAAAGCCGACGATCGCGGCAACCGAGAACTCGAAACCGTATTTGAACGGCTGCGGCAGGGCGAACGCGGCGGCGCTCGACCAGGAATTGGAGATCGCGGCAAGGCTCAGCATGTCGGTGAACAGCAAAGCATACACATAGCCGGCGATCAGGCCGAGCAGGACGGCGGAAACCGACAGCATGCCGCGCGCGAAGAATTTCAGCGCCAGCGTCACCACGATGACGATCAGCGCAACGATCCAGTTGCCCAGGCTGCCATATTCCGGCGTGCCGATCGCCGGAACGCCGCCCGCGGCATATTGAATACCGACCCGCACGAGCGCCAATCCGATCATGGTCACGACGAGACCGGTGACGAGCGGCGGCAGCGCGAAACGGATCTTGCCGATGAACAAGCCCAGAACCGCGTGGAAAAGTCCGCCGACGATCACCCCGGTAAAGAGCGCGGCCAGGGCATCGACGCCCTGCCCGGCGACCAGCGGGATCATGATCGGCAGAAAGGCAAATGACGTGCCCTGAACGATCGGCAGGGCGGCACCCACCGGACCGACGGTGATCGTCTGCAACAGCGTCGCAAGGCCGGCGAACAGCATCGACATCTGGATGAGATAAAGCAGTTCCGGAAAGTCCGGGCTGTTGGAGCCGAAACCAAAGCCCGCCGCGCCCGCGACAATGATGGCCGGCGTCACGTTGGAAACGAACATCGCCAGCACATGCTGGATTCCGAGCGGAATGGCGCGATGCAGCGCCGGTGTGTAGTTGGGATCGCGCAATTGTTCCGGCGTCCCGATCGTTGTGTCTGCCATTTGGGTCCTCTCCCTCCTCCAGACCAGGTCCCGCGGCTTGCTGTGCGGCTACCCGGACACCACCCGATAGGGCGTTTCGAACCTGTGTTCCTCCAGATTGGCGCCCTCGCCGATCCGGTCGATGACGGCGAAAAGGCCCGGTTCAGACAGCGGCGTAAGAACGCCGTGCCATGTGCCCCGGTGAAAATTGATCCCCTGTCCCGCTGCCGTCAGGAAGGCGCGTGGCGGTCCCGGTTGTCCTGTTTCGTCCGGCGCGACGATGACGAGGAACGGATCAAGGCTCATCGGGACGAAGGCCTGGCTTCCCAGCGGATGCCGCTCCACCAGGTCGAGCATCAGCGGCAGCGATCGCGGTTCGGCCTGAAACAGGCTGATGCCGGCGCGTCCGTCGGCGAAATCGAGCCGCGCGCGGTCATGAAAACGGCCGCAAAGCCCCTGGTTTATCATCCGGTCCGGCGCGCCGTCAGTGTCCAACACGTCGCCGAAGGGTGCAAAGGCCGCCTTGGAGAGCGGCTCGATGGTCACAATGCGCGTCATGCGGCGAACTTGTCCTTAAGACGCAGTTCGGCGATCCGCTCCACCTGGCGGCACGCCTCGGCGAGTTCGGTTCGGTGGTCATTGCCGATCCTGCGGCGGAATGCGTTCATGATCGATGCTTTGCTGTTGTCCCGGACCGCGATGATGAACGGAAAGCCGAACCTCTCAGTATAGGCATCGTTGAGTTCGGTGAATGCAGCACGCTCCGCATCGGTCAGGCTGTCGAGCCCGACCGAAGCCTGCTCGGCCGTCGATTCGGCCGTCAGCCGCTTGGCCTGGGCCAGCTTGCCGGCAAGGTCGGGGTGCGCGGTCAGAACGCCCAGCCGGGCATCTTCGTTCGCCGCGCGGAAGATGCGCGCCAGCGCCGCGTGAACGCCCGCGGCCGTATCGTGCGTGGGGCCGAGTTCAAGCGCGTGTGCGCCTTCGGCAATCCAGGGCGAATGCTCGAAGACCCCGCCGAACTCGCTCACGAACGTATCGCGATCCATCTCCGACGGTCGGGCCAGCGATGCCGGCGGATGGGTCTTCGCCCAATGTTCCGCGATCTGCAGCCGCGTTGCGAACCACACACCGTCATGGCTACGAAAATGAGCCAACGCCCGCTGAAGTGCTGCCGCACGGCTCGGCCGGCCGATCAGGCGGCAGTGCAGGCCGATCGACAGCATTTTTGGTGCGCCCGCCTCTCCCTCCGCATAGAGCACGTCGAAAGCGTCTTTCAGCATCGTCTCGAAATCGGCGCCGGTGGCAAAGCCCGCCCGGATCGCAAAGCGCATGTCGTTGCAATCCATCGTATAGGGCACGATTAGCTGGTCCTTGTCGCCGATGCGGACCCAATATGGGAGATCGTCGGCATAACTGTCGGCGATATAGGCGAAATCGCCCTGCTTGGAGACGAGTTCGACCGTGTCGGCGGAGCAGCGGCCCGTATACCAGCCGCGCGGCGGCTCACCGGTCACCTCGGTGTGAAGGCGGATCGCCTCGCCGATCTGCGCGCGCTCCTCATCGGCCGGCATGTCCTTGTGCTCGACCCATTTGAGCCCGTGGCTGGCAATCTCCCAGCCGGCCTCCTTCATCGCCGCGACCTGCTCGGGCGCACGGGCCAGCGCGCTGGCCACCCCGAAGACGGTCACCGGCACATCCTTCAGCAGCCGATGGACGCGCCAGAACCCGGCGCGGGCACCATATTCATAGAGCGATTCCATGTTCCAGTGCCGCTGGCCGGGCCAGGGCTCGGCGCCCGTGATCTCCGACAGGAAAGCCTCGGACGCCGGATCGCCATGCAGGACGCAGTTCTCGCCGCCCTCTTCATAATTGAGCACGATCTGCACGGCGATTTTCGCGCCGTTCGGCCAGTTCGCCGCTGGCGGCGTTACGCCATAACCGGTCATGTCTCGCGGGTAACGCTGCATGATGGGCCCTCCCAAGCGGACCGAGCATACATCAAGACAATCGCGCGATTATTCAAAAAAATCTTGAAACTGCCTCTGCCGGACGGTGCGTTACGGCCTGCGACCCGCTGGCGCTATAAGGCGCCTTGTTCGCGGAGGACCGATCATGGCCGGATATCTGACAACCCATGTGCTGGACACGGCGCGCGGCTGCCCGGCGCAAGGGCTGCGCATCGAACTTTACAGGATCGACGGCGAAACCCGCACCCATCTGAAAACCCTCGTGACCAACGATGACGGGCGCACGGACGAACAGATCCTGCCCGAAAGCGCGTTCGCGACCGGCGTCTACGAACTGGTCTTCCACGTCGGCGCCTATCTCAATGCGGCCGGCACGCAGCCGGAAGAGCCGCGCTTTCTCGACATCGTGCCGCTGCGCTTCGGCATGTCGGAAGCGGCGCACTATCATGTGCCGCTGCTGCTCTCGCCGTTCGGCTACTCTACCTATCGCGGCAGTTGATCTATCGCACCGACGCGCCGATCCGCTCGATGATGAACTCCATGAACAGCCGCGTCTTGGGATCCTGCCGGCGACGGTGGGTGAAAAGACACGCCATCTGGATCGGTTCGGGCGGCGTCTCGGTGGCGACCGGCACCAGCCGCCCGTCACGGAGATGGTCCGCAACCTCGAAGATCGGCTTGAGCGCGATCCCGTGGCCGGCCAGCGCCCAGTCCGTCAGCACATCGCCATCGTCCGATTCATAGCGTCCGGCGACGCGGAACCGTTTGACGCCGTCCGGCGTCACCAGCGGCCACTGGAACTCGGTTGCACCGGGAAAGCGCAGATTGAGGCACTCATGGCCATCGGCGACAAGCTGGTCGCCGCGCGCCGGCAGCCCTCGTGCCGCGATATAATCCGGTGACGCGCACAGCACGCGCTCCACATCGGCGATCTTGCGGATGCGCAGATTGCTGTCCTCCGGCTGACCGAGGAAAAAGGCAAGGTCCAGCCCTTCGGTGGTCAGGTCGACCTTTCGGTCGGTCAGGCGCAGGCGCACGCTGACCTCCGGATAGGCTTTCAGGAACTCGGGCACCTGCGGCGCGATCAATCGCCGCCCGACGCCAAGCGGCGCGGCGACGAACAGCGAACCCTTTGGGTTTTCCGTAATGGAGACAACCTGCGCCTCGGCGCTCTCCACCGCCTCCAATATCGCACAGGCACCGCCATAAAAGGCCCTGCCCTGCTCGGTCGGGGTCAGGCTGCGCGTGGTGCGCTGGAACAGGCGCACGCTCAGATGGTCTTCAAGCTGCGAGATGCGCGACGAGGTGACCGCCGGCGAAATCCGCAGATCGCGGCCCGCCGCCGACATGCTGCCTAACTCATAGACACGCACGAAGGTCCGGATTGTGTCGAGATAGGACATTGTTCGGCATTTTTTGATGCAGCTTGGCTTTTGCCATCAATACCAGAACAATGCCGATCCGCATAGTGTGCCGCCATTTCGAGCTTGCGGGAGGCATGCAATGTACGATTTTGCCGTCATGTGGGAATGGGTGGGCTTCGCCGTGCGCTGGCTGCACGTCATCACGGCGATCGCGTGGATCGGCTCGTCCTTCTATTTCATCGCGCTCGATCTGGGCCTGCGCAAGGCGCCGCACCTGCCCC